>NZ_JAWCUA010000004.1:0-20358 GCF_032461525.1 Psychrosphaera aquimarina
AGCAGCGCTGCAACAATACCGAACAAGATAATAGCAAACAGATTTCCCGGAATTTCAGGATGGCGACTACGCTCTGAAAATAGCCAAGCGCAAATAACAACAAATGCGGGTTTCATGAATTCAGATGGCTGAAGCGTAAACCCAGCGATAGATAACCAACGTCTGGAGCCTTTAATTTCACCGCCGATAAATAGCGTTAGTACCATCATCGCAACAGCACCAAGCAACAGCAAAATGGCTGCACGCCGAACCATCCGGGCATCTAAGAATGAGATCGCGACCAAGCGTTACCAATGCAGGAACCATGAAAATGGCAAATCGTTTTACAAAGTGAAAGCTATCAAGACCAGATACGCTCAGCAACTGCAGGGCTTGCAGAAAATGAAAGCATAAAGCCTAGGAGAATTAACACGACAAACGCAAACAGCAAAAACCTATCGACTGTCCAAAACCAGCTTGCAACAGCACCACGTTCAATACGGCTAACCATCTGCATCACCTTTCGATTTATGCGGTATTAGCATCTCAATACCTTCAATATTTGCGACTTGATCGACAAAACAATCACCGCGAATTTCCAAAATTCCGAAACTGGTCAAAACTTGCGCATGCGGGCGAGAATAAAACAGTTGCCTTACGCCCAGATTGCGCTGCAAATTCCCTCGCGCTGCTGTGGCTATGCGCAACAGCAAGTTCGAGTGTGTTGGCGATTTCGAAATCGACCTTATCACCAAGTTCTGCGGCAAATTTTGGTGCAGCTTCACCGATCAGAAACGCTTTCGCACCCGCTCAAAATATGGCGATAGAGATGTAATTCCACCATCTTTGGGCAAGCCACCCAAGATCCAGAAAATGTCTTCATATGATTTGAGCGCCGGCGCAGTCGCTTCGGCATTTGTCGCTTTCGAATCATTGATAAACAGCAAGTCATCCAACCGACCGACAGGCTGCATACGGTGTTTTAGACCCGGAAATGACGCCAGCGTATTTGCAATCTCATCAAATGGCAGACCTATCGTATGACACGCGGCAATCGCTGCCGCTACGTTCTGCGCATTATGTTGACCACGCAATGTTTCAATTCCAGAAAGGTCGGCAACAATAGAATGTTGACCGCGATGCGTTTACAATCAAGCTGTCGTCTAAAAATAGACCATCTGCCAATTCAGTAGTTGCTGAGATTGATGTTGTTGAAACATTATCTTGGATAAGACGTTTTTGAATATCGCGGCAATACTCATCATCAATGCCAATAATTGCATTTTCACTTTTCGCCACCAAACGTTCTTTCACCGAAGCGTAATGCGCCATTGAACCATGACGATCGAGATGATCGGGTGTTAGATTGAGCAAAATACCTGCACTTGGGCAAAGCGATGGTGCAAGATCAATCTCGATAGGAAGAGCATTCAACAACATAAACGCTGTCACCCTGTGGTGGATCAAGCGATAGGGACAGCTGTACCAATGTTGCCGCCCATTTGAATATTTAGATCATTTTCAGCAATAATATGCGAGATAAGCGCTGTTGTTGTCGACTTGCCATTGGTTCCTGTTATCGCAATAAACGCGCAATTGGGTGCAAGCGAAGCACGTTCACGCGAGAAAATCTCAATATCGCCGATAATCTCAATATTAGCTTTTTCGTGCCAAGTCCACCGTCCAATGCGGCTTGGGATGTGTAAGCGGAACACCAGGCGCCAATACGAAGCTATCAAACTGGGACCCCAATCGATCATCTCGTAAGATCGGATGTAGGAATACCTTCGCTCGGCAGATTTTGCGACCTGTTCAGGATTATCATCCCAGGCAACGATATCTGCACCACCTGCCAATGAGAGATTTTGCAGTAACAAGGCCTGAACCACCAAGTCCAAACAGCGCAACCTTTTTATCTTTGAAGCTTCGAGCAGGTATCATTTTGCTCTATCTCAATTTCAATGTCGCAAGACCAACCATCGCCAACATCACGGCAATGATCCAAAAACGCACAACCACCTGGCTTTCGGTCCAACCTTTTTTCTCAAAATGGTGGTGAATTGGCGCCATTCTAAATACGCGCTTTCCAGTAAGTTTAAATGAGATCACCTGAATAATCACAGACATGGTTTCAAGCACAAACAAGCCACCGATGATTGCCATAACGATCTCGTGTTTTGTCGCAACAGCAACAGTACCGATCAAACCACCAAGCGCTAACGAACCTGTATCGCCCATAAAGATCGCAGCAGGTGGCGCGTTGAACCATAAGAAACCTAAGACCTGCACCAATCAAGGCGCCGAGAATAACAGCAAGTTCACCTGTTCCGGGAACAAAATGAATTTGGAGATAGTTTGCAAAAAGCGCGTTACCGGCCAAATATGCAATCGCTCCGAAAGAAGCTGCTGCGATCATGACGGGCACGATTGCCAAACCGTCCAAGCCATCGGTTAAGTTGACAGCATTACCAGCGGATACGATGACGAATGCGCCAAATGGGATGAAGAACAAGCCAAGATCCAACAAGAAATCTTTAAAGAACGGGAAGGATAACGATGTCGCGAATGTTTCGCTTTGGTCCTGGGTCGCCGACATGGATTGGCTGAGGATAAAATAAGCTGCGACGCCTGCAATCAAGAACTCTAGCAGCAAGTACGAACTTTGCCTGAAAAGCCTTTGTCCGATTGCTTTGGTGACCTTCAAATAATCGTCGTAAAAGCCGATGGCACCAAAACCAAGTGTGACCAACAAAGTGGTTATAACATAGGTGTTCCCAAGATCTGCCCACAACAGCGAACTGATCACGATGCCAGCTAGGATCATCAGCCCACCCATCGTCGGGGTACCGGCTTTCTTAAAGTGGGTTTGAGGTCCATCGGCGCGAATAGGTTGGCCGCGCCCCTGACGAACGCGCAAGGAATTAATGATTTTGGGTCCAAACAAGAACACAATAAGTGCGCCTGTGAAAAGCGCTCCACCTGTTCTGAATGTGATATACCTAAATAAGTTTAAAACCGGAAAACTGTCGGCAAACTCAACCAACCAAATAAACATTAGACCCCCTAGTCACCGGATGCGAGCTGATCATCATCGGGCTCACATTCGGGAAATTTTTCCTGTAATTTTTTGACGACTTTGCCAAACCCAATACCAAGTGATGATTTGACCATAATCACATCACCACTGCGGACTTTACTCATCAACCACTCAATCAACGCATCTAAATCTGTGCGGTAGTAAACCTGCATCTCACCGCGAATAGCATCGGCAAGATAGTTCATATCTTTGCCAGAAAGCGCAACAATATCAACGCCAGCTTCCTGCAAAGGCTGCGCGAGTTCAACATGAAGCTTCTCAGAAAATTCGCCCATTTCTAGCATGTCACCTAAGACAGCGATGCGGCGACCGCCGCGCCCTGGCTCAGCACGCTGCCAGCAGTGAAATCCCTGCACGCATTGAGGCTGGATTTGCATTATAACTTTCGTCAATGAGCGTAAAATATCCAGCACCAATTTGTCGAAGTGATCGTTCCCCGCGACCCTTCTCAGGTTCAAAATCAGCCAAGTGCGAGTGCCGCAAGCGCCATATCTGCACCAAGCAGCGAACACATACCCAAAACTCCGATAGCATTTTGTATGATGTGATCTCCCAGGCGCACCGAGTTTAACAGCAATTTCTTCACCTTTGATTTTAACCGTTAAAGCATGAGCAGTCTGCATGGCTGCGCAGATTTAACAGTTCAAAATCCGCTTTTTTGTTGCGACCATAAGAATATGTTCGATCTTTTTAAACCGAGCGCATTGGCTTTCTTCTTCAGATAGCCAAAGCAAGTCATTATCCAAGTTAAGGATCATCGAGCCGTCTTTAACAATGCCTTCCATAATCTCGGCTTTGGCATCAGCAATTTCATTGAGATTTTTAAAATTACCCATATGCGCAGCTTCAACGCATGTGATCATTGCAACATCTGGGCGGACCATATCCACAAGCGTACGAATTTCGCCCGAATGGTTCATTCCAATTTCAAAAACACCAAAATCAGTATCTCGCGGCATTCGCGCCAAGTGTTAGCGGCACACCCCAGTGATTGTTAAATGAGGCAACCGAAGCATGAACTTTTCCAGATGGCGTGAGCGCGGTACGCAACATTTCCTTCGTGGTGGTCTTGCCCACAGAACCCGTAACCGCGTGCAACTTTACCTGACACTCTGCGTCTTGCAGCGCGCCCTAAAGCTTCTAGCGCTGCTAACACATCACCAACAACAATCATCGGTGCGTTCAAGTTACCCATAGCAGGGATTTTTTCTTCAGCTATGATGAGAATACCTGCGCCATTGGCAAGTGCAGCACTGGCAAAATCATGCCCATCAAAACGATCGCCTTTAATTGCAAAAAACGCAGCACCCTTGAGGTACATTGCGGCTATCGACTGGAAACATCTGTCACGCCTTCTGGCATATCGCCAACGGGTCGACCATCCATTGCGCTAATCAGCTCATCTGATGTCCAAAGTAAATCCATCTACGCCTCCAAACCTAATACGGCTCGCGCAACTTCATGGTCCGAAAAGGGGAGTGTCGTGTCTCCAACGATCTGACCATGCTCATGGCCCTTTGCCTGCAATGATCAAACTATCGCCCTCTTCAAGCATGGAAATACTGGCGTTTCAATTGCCTTTTGTCGATCACCAATATCAATCGCATCAGGTACGCTTGATAATATTTCTTGGCGAATGGCATCTGGTGCTTCCGAGCGAGGATTGTCATCGGTTACGATCACGACATCAGCGAGCCTTGACGCTATCTCGCCCATCAATTTGCGCTTGCCTTTATCCCTGTCACCACCGCAACCAAAAGCGAGAACTATGCGCCCTGTGGTAAATGGTCTAACCGCCTTCAAGAACATGTTCAAGCGCATCAGGCTTATGGGCATAGTCAACATATACAGGCGCACCAGTTTTCGATTTTCCAACTAGATCCAAACGACCAGGGGCACCTTCAATTGTTTCAAGAGCTTTTAACACTGATTTCGCATCAGACGCCTGTGGCAATACAAAGGCCTGCGGCAACCAAAGCATTAGACATTTGAAAATCACCCGCAAGCGGCAGATCTACTTCAAATATCTCGCCCATCATGATGGATTTCTGCGCGCTGCTCATGGCTGACGCTGCTCAACGCGCTTTAGTGATCAAAAACGAACCTTTATGGCCGACCGTTAAAACACGTTGACCTAGCATCCGTTGCATGCGCTGGACAGCTTTGTCTGACCATTCATCATCGGCGAAAGATAACTGCCGGTGAACCTTTGGGCAGCACACGCTCAAACAACGCCATTTTCGCATTGAAATAATGCTCAACAGTTGGATGATAATCCATGTGATCGCGGCCTAAATTCGTAAAGGCGGCGGCCGCAAGCTCAATGCCGTCTAGCCGATACTGATCAAGTCCATGGCTTGAAGCTTCCATTGAGCAATGGGTCACGCCATCATTTGAAAGCTCGGACATTAAGTGAATGTAAAGTCACCGGATCAGGCGTTGTTAATGCGCCATATTCTTTTCGCCCGGGTGCTACGATACCCGTCGTGCCAATCATCGCAGCTTGTTGACCAATCTTGGCCCATATCTGACGAACGAATGATGCAACAGAGGTCTTACCTGGCTGTTCCGGTAACGGCGACAATTGTTTTCGGCTGAGTTTTATAAAACGCAGCGGCGGCTTTTGCTAAAACTAAACGAGGATTTTCTACGACAAGATTTGGAATAGTGTCATTTAACCCAGAAATTGCTTCTGATGAGACAACAGCACACGCACCGTTTTCCAAAGCGCTCATAACAAATTGAGCACCATTTGCCTTATCACCTGAAAGCGCAAAAAACACAAAACCGGACTGAATTTTCCGACTATCTGCCGAAAGTCCGCCAACAACAACATCCAAAGCTTCTTCCGACAGCTCAGAATTGTGGATACCCGCAATTGCAGCTATATCGCCAAGTTTCATTTCATCCCCGTATTCGCCGTATTCCGCAGATCTCTATAGCACAACCTTACGGTCGAAATATGGTCAATTAGTAGGATGTGAGACGATCTGCGTCCCCATCCCCAAATTTTGGTCTTAACACCCAACAATGCGGCAGAACGGCGGACAACTTCGCGCACTGTTGGTGCAGCGTTAGTACCGGCTGTTGCGTATTTCTTACCTTCTTCCGGCTTTGGTTCATCGACGATCACCAAAACAACATATTTCGGATCATTGATTGGGAAGGCTGGAAAAGAACGGCATTAAACCGAACTTGAGATGAATAGCGGCCATCGACAACCTTCTCCGCTGTTCCGGTTTTACCGCCAACCCAATAACCATCAACCTCTGGCACGACGGCCGAACCTTTTTCCACATTCATACGCATCAATTCGCGCATTGAATGACTTGTTTGATCGGATAGAACTTTTGTTGCAACGCTATCGGCTTCTTCACGTGATCTCGGCACAAATGACGGAGGGATAAGTTTTCCTCCATTCATCAAAGCTGCAGCTGCAACGGTCAGTTTGAAGCGGTGTTGTTGAAACACCGTGACCAAAAGAAATGGTCACTGAATTAATCTTCTTCCATTTCTTTGGCTGGCTTGGTGTTGCAACCTCTGGAAGCTCAGTTTCGCATTCTTGATAACAGGCCAATGGCGCGTTAAAAACTCCTGATGTCCATCCACACCCACAACATCTGCCATTTTCGCAGTTCCGATATTGGAAGAGTAAATGAAAATTTCAGGAACGGAGAGAATGCGGTTCTTGCCGTGGAAATCAGAAATGGTAAAGCCACCGATGCGAATAGGTTTACGCGCATCAAAACTGTCATTCATTGAGACATGGCCTGAATCGAGCGCCATTGCCGTGGTGAAGGCTTTAAATGTCGACCCCATTTCAAATGTACCCGCAGTCATGCGGTTCAAACGATCTTTTTGTAGTGCATCAACAGGGTTATTAGGGTTGTAATCAGGAAGCGATGACATTGCGATCACTTCGCCTGTGTGAATATCAAGCACGACGCCTGCTGTTGCAATAGCGCGATAGCGCTCCATTGCGGCGGACAACTCATCACGCAAAACATGCTGGACACGCAAATCAAGTGATAGCTTTACTGGCTCTAACGCTTCATCAACGGTTGAATCCAACGCTTGCAAGATCGCCAAGCCCCTGCCCGTCAACATATTTCTCCATTCCCGCAATACCGACATTATCGATATTCACATGACCAACAACATGAGACGCTGTTGGACCACCTGGATAAAAGCGACGCTTTTCAGGTCGAAAACCAATCCCAGGAATACCACGAGATAATATTTCGCTTTGCTGACCTGGGGTCAATTGTCTGCGGAGCCATTGGAAACGAGACTTTGATGACAATTTGCTGTAGGTTTTCTTGATATCAAGGTCAGGCAAAACAATTGCCAATTGCTCAACCACTTCATCAGGATCAACCACTTTGTGCGGTTCAGCATAGAGCGAAACAGTACGAATATCCGTCGCAAGGATCTCACCATTGCGGTCTTGCAGATCAGGGCGTGATGCAAGCAATGTATTACTCGGCAGAATAGATGAAACTGTTTCCGGAGATTTCATGCCATATTGCACTAATCTGCCACCAACCACCACGCACATAAGTGAGAAGGCGATCATCGCAATACCAATACGGTTCCCAGTTCTATTGGCGTCGGAAACACGACTTGATGGAATAGCAATATCCTCGCGTTGTCCATCTAAGGAAACACTAGCTTTTTTCCGAAAAAATAGTTTTGTAAATCCCTGTTTCATCACTCAACCGCACCTGTCATGATTTGATCGGCAATTTCATCTGTTTCAATTTCTGGCTCTGGCTTAATTCTTGGCAATTCATCATGTTTTACAATCTGCTCAGCCTCGGTTGTGGTGAGCTGCAATTGTTCATGAAACGCCTCAATAAGCTTTTGAACGCGTGCGGGCTGATTGAGCAAACTCCAGTCAGCCTCAAGCAAATCGATTGTGTCTTTATGGGTTTTAATCTCAGCTTCGAGCCTGCGGATTTCAGCCAAGCGCTCTTCAGATTCATGCTTGATATAGAACGTGTGGGCGGTAGCGGCGAGAACCGCGACAATCAACAACACTTCAAATGCTCGAAACATCTAAACCAACCCCGCAACTTTTTTAAGTAGATATAGATTTGGCAATCCAAAGATTTTCATATCTGCCGAACCACAAGGAGCATCGGTGCGAATACCAGCGCGAAGCTTGGCAGAGCGAGCCCTTGGGTTAATCTCAGCCTCATGTTTACTCGCAGCAATCATTGGCTTTTTGCCCAATTGCTCAAAGCTTGCATCTGGCACTTCAATTTGCGGCAAATGCCGAGAACCTGAACCCTGCCAAAACGATCGGTGAAAAACTTCTTCACAATACGATCTTCCAAGGAATGAAACGTTACAACAACCAATCGCCCGCCAGGCTTTAATGCCTTTTCAGCTGCTAACAATGCGGAAGCAAGCTGGCCCAATTCATCATTGATATAAATGCGCAAAGCTTGGAACACTCGCGTTGCAGGATGAATACGATCAGTCATCTTACGCGGTGCTGCATTTGACACGATCTTAGCCAATTGCCCTGTTGTCGTAATCGGCTCTTCTAAGCGGGCTTGCTCAATCGCACGCGCGATGCGGCCAGCTTTTTTCTTCGCCATAAAACCCAAAAATACGCGCCAGCTCATTTGATTTAAGCGTGTTTACAACGTCAGCTGCACTCACCCCATCTTGAGACATGCGCATATCAAGCGGTCCGTCCTGCATAAACGAAAACCCGCGCTCAGCCTGATCGATTTGCATGGAAGAAACACCGATATCAAGCACAAAGCCATCAAGCGAACCCTCTTCAACAATATCTAAAATCTGTGAAAACTTTGCGTGGTGAAGACTAAGCTGATCTGCAAATTCAGCTTTAATCTCATCGGAATTGGAAATTACTTCAGGATCTTGATCCGTCGCAACGACCTTTGCACCCTTCTCCATGATCGCACGAGAATATCCACCCGCGCCAAAGGTGCCATCAAAAATCAGCTTACTTTCATTGGGATCGAGTGCCTCAAGCACCTCTGAGAGAAGAACCGGAACATGACGAACTGGTCCGCCACTGACGTCTGTTGCCACATCGTCAAAACCCGCCACTATTCCGTTCCCTCGCCTCAGGTTGAACGAACCGATTGCTCCATTCGCTCGCGCCGGGTTTCGTCTTGCATCCTCGATAATGCTGACGGCTCCCAGAGCTGAAAATAATCCCCGCGACCCACAAAGGTCACTTGATCCGTTATGCCGGCAAAATCGCGAATGAAATCCGAGACCACTAGCCGCCCTTCCCCATCGAGCTTCATGAAAACGCCGCCGCCGTGAATAAGCAGTGACATTTTGTTGGCTTCCATTGAAAACGGATCGCCCTGATCTATATGTCGCTCGAAACGCTCCAGAACCTCGGGACCAGCTATAGAAATCGCCGGAAACACAAAATCTTGGAACACATACAGATCTCGAATATCTAACCGAGTGAGAACAGTTCTGAACGCCGACGGAACCGATACTCGCCCCTTCGCGTCCACCTTCTTTGTCACTTGCGACAAGAACCTGTTCATTACGCTTTACTACTATCCCTTTTGAGCCAAACCGAAGCTTTTGCCCCTAGCAAAAGATCGCACACACGTCTGTGTTGTTCTGACACGATGATCGGTAACCACGTCGCTAAGGCTCTCTTTTCAGCGCCACAATTTTTGACCATTTGATACATATTGGGATAACATGGGCAAAATTGGGCGTCAATGGGATTTTACATATTATTAACGTTTCATTTCATTTTAATAATTCATAACTCGTTAAGATTAACGAAGCGTTAGGATTCCTCTCTAAGCTGCGTCAAAACATAGGAAATCCAGCCCAAAAGCAGATGTTTTGGGGTCAAGATTTCATTAAAAGGTAAATGTGTCAGTTGGCCTATAAGCCGGGTTCTGTTATCACTTTGCCAATGGCAAAATTCATGCAACCATTCGTCTGGGGCGCCGTTTGCACGGTCAAATCGCCTCAAGCAACCTACCCGGATGACTAGCCTGGAAACTGCCGGTGCAAGCACCACGCCATCCCTATTTGGTTTCCGGCTCCCGGTGGGGTTTACACTGCCACTCTCGTTACCGATCGCGCGGTGGGCTCTTACCCCACCTTTTCACCCTTACCCCTGGACCAGATGATCCAAAGGCGGTTTGTTTTCTGCTGCACTTTCCCTAGGGTCGCCCCCGCCGGATGTTATCCGGCACCGTTATTCCATGGAGCCCGGACTTTCCTCCCTAAACTGCATTACACAATAAAGAGCGGTTGCCCGGCCAACTGACACGAGGCTCACTATAGCATAATCGGCCAAATACTAGAAGCAGCATAAACTATTTGGCTGATCGAATGCCTACTTCAAAATAGCCTTAACACGCTGACAATATTTCGCCGACACAGGGTTCATTCGTTTCGCATAATGACCGGCATTATATTTTAAAATAGCACCACAAGTGGTGCCACCACCCACGGCGATACGCTTCACCTAAATACTTCATGCCAAATGCGATATTATTTTCGGGGTGATAAAGGTTTTTTGTCGAACCTGAACCTACCCCATACCGCGGGCGGTTGCTGGCTTAATTTGCATCAAACCAGCCTCGCCCGCAGCCCCTCGCGCATTTGCGTTGTAATTCGCTTTCAATCTGCACAACGGCACGCGCCAAAGAAACTGGCACACCGTTTTTCTTCGCATGTTTCTGAATGAGTTTATCGTAAGGTGAAGCTGTGTAGCCCGACGCTGTACTTTTTGAAGTTGTTGTTTTTTTCGTGCTCTTTTTAACCGACGATGTTTTTGTGGTTTTATCAACATCCTTGTCGTTGCTTGTTGTTTGGCAAGCAGATAGCATTAGCGCGCTGCCAAGAAGGCAGGCCGTGACCAAAACTCTCATCAAAAATTCCTTAAATTGTCTTTTAAATCAGCGATCACATCGCTTGATGTTTATCGCGTCTCTAAACGGCGAAATTCAGTCGAAATTGTGGCCAGGTGGTAAACATGTGTTTCAAAACACACAAAAAACAAACAATTCGCGATCAAGAAAGCGCTGACAGCAGCCGATGCAATGTTTCAATCGTCGACATATCAGCAATGCCGTCTACCTTTTCAGGACGAAAATGCCGTTGGAATGCGATAATGTCTTGTTCAGTCCGCTCATCAAAATCACCCGTAATCTCGGTGCCATAACCATATAGCGATAACATAGATTGTAGCGCTTCAATTGGCTGACCACTTTCACCACGCATGAAATATCGACCACTGCGGATCGGAGATGGTTCCACCAAATGACCAATGCCATTTTCATGCAATTCTTGCCACGGGAACCATTCTCCCGGATCACGTTTACGACCGGGTGTGATATCTGAATGTCCAAGCACCCGTTCTGGCACAATGTTATCGCCGTTCGATGATCGATTTTGATAAGGCTATTACAGATGAAATCTGAGCTTTGGAAATTCTGGACAACCAAAATCATGCCCAGGATTTGCAATCTCAATTCCAACCGAACGCGAATTGATATCGCTCTCGCCGCTTCCAGATACTCTGACCTGCATGCCAGGCACGATCTTGTTCTCGCACCATTTGTGTTACTTCGCCCTGCTCATCGACAAGATAATGCGCAGAAACCTGGGATTCCTCAACACATAACCAATCTCGCGCGGCAATCGCTGTTTCCATTGCCGTGTAATGCAAGATGAGCATATCTGGCCCATCAACACCGCGTCTTTCGCCAAAATTTGGGGATGGGTGCACAATAGCGCCTTTAAAATCAGGGGCAAAATCAGGCGCGAAACTAACCTCAGATGACATTAACCAGGAACCTGCATTTTCTTCACGGCTTCAAATGCCAAATTCAATTTCGCCATACGCTCGCCTGCCATGGATAAAAATTCATCCGGCACACCGCGTGCCCGCAAATTGTCGGGATGGCTCTTTTTCGCAAGTTCGCGATAACGTCTTTTGATCTCATCAAACGGCGTTTGCTTGGTCACGCCCAAAACTGCGAACGGATCCATACCATCGGGATGAACGTGCCGTGCTGAAATTTGCGAGAAATGTGCTTCATCAAGCCCAAAGATCTCAGCAATATGCTGAAGCAGTTGCTCTTCGCGCTCGTGGATGACACCATCGGCTTTTGCAATGTGATACAAACCATCAATCACGTCTTGCAGCACGGGACAATTGCTGTCTCCTGAACTACAAAGCCCTGCCAACCGCGTTGCATAAACCTCATAACCAGCAACATCTTGCTTGGCTAAGTTATAAAGCCGCGATACATGCGCTGCTTCCTCATCAGGAATTTCAAATATGTCTTGGAAAGCGGCAACCTCAGATTCCGTCACCACACCATCAGCCTTCGCCATTTTGGCGGAAAGCGCAATGATAGCAACGGAAAAGGCAACCTTTTGGCGTGTTTCAGGATCACCTTCAAAGGCGGTCCTCACGGCTTCTACAATGCTGGAAACAACGCTTTTGGCGGTCTCACCGACCTTATCTAATATTTCGCAAATCGATAACATACGATTTCTATACAATAATACTCATGTATTATCGAGAAAATTCTGCATCGCGTCACTTTATAGTGATGAGGCTTTAGCCAGAAGAGTGCTAAACAGCGCGTTTTGCGCTTCCAACGATATCACCTTTAACCAGCAAACGCTTAAATTCCATCAGGCATTTAACTTGCTCAGCATGTTCAACACCATGCAAGATGACGCGTAAATTCATGCAATCTGCTAGGCGAACAAGGTTGACCAACAACTCATATGAGCTGTCATCAAAGGCGATATCTTTGACCCAGTTTTTACCAAGGATCAGATATGTATTTCTGAGTTTCTTGCCCAAACCAAAATTACTGATATCACCACTGAAACCTTCAGATGCGATACGTACACCCATTCGGATTAATTCATCCAAGCTGTTTTCCATCAGCTGCGCATTGTCAGAACGATGAAGTGTATCAAATGAGAACACAAAATCATGACCTGTGAGTTTGTGCTCTTTTAATAAGTCAGCAAAATAACCAGTAAATGTCGGGTCTAATAATTGGTCTGAATCCAGGTGCAAAACCACCGTTTTGCGCTGCGTCCAAGTTGACATTGTTTTCATCGCAGCTTCCAAGATCGCACGATCAAACTGCACAATGAGACCAGTCTCTTTTAATATCTGAATATATTGACTGTCTGAGAAGTCACCAAATTCTGGGTTCCTACTTTTTGCAGTACACATCAAACATTGAAAAAGCAAGATCTGAAGCGTAGGCAATTGGCTGAAACTCCAAGTCAAAATCAGACGTGAAAATCATTTTGCGTAATGCTTGTTTAAAGTCATGCTTTAAACGCGACTTCTGCTCCATCTGCTCGCAGAAAAATCTATGTGCCGAACCTGAAACAGTCTTTGCTTTATAAAGCGCCATGTCAGCACGCTGCAACAACGCGCCAATATTATCATCGCTTTCACGCGCCCATGTGATGCCAACGCTGCCGCCACCTTCAATTTCAGACTGATCAATTTGATAAGGATGAGACAGAATTCGAATGAGTTTTTCGCAAAACTGATCCACCTGAACAAAGCTCGGACCACCGGTCCAGGTTATCACAAACTCATCTCCACCAAGGCGATAGCACTTTAGGCGGTCAGTCGATAATTGACGGAGACGATCCGCCAACTGGCATAGCATCTTATCACCAGCTGCATGTCCAAGCGTGTCATTGATAAACTTGAAACGATCAAGATCAAGCAACATCAAGGCGCATCTTTTATCCTTTGAAAAAGGTGTATTAAAGAATGATCTGGAGTCTTCGATTAATCCACGTCGATTGCGAAGACCTGTAAGCTGGTCTTGATAAGCAATTTGTTCAAGTTCCTGAACGTCATTATTCTTTGTCATTTGGGCAATATGCGCCGAAATCGGCACTCCACTTGCTGCCAATAACAGATTAACATCTGCTTCTGGCATTGCGCTCACAGAAAAATCACCAACAATCAATCCAAAGATCGTCAGTGCAAACAAACTCAATAATATCATCGCCGGGCGCACGTAACCATCACGCGCATACTGATCCAGCGGAAACCATTTTAACTTCATGTTAAACGCTCCCATTCGCGCTCGAAGTTATCATCAGCAGGTTTAATCAAATGTTACTGGCAGCAATAACCTGTGAGCTTGATATGATTTATGGTTAATGAAATATTAAGCACTGACCACGCATCTATTGTCCGAAATGCGCGCACTATGGCCAATTTGAGCATCGGACTATAGAGTTAGCGCAAGGAATCAAACTGATGTGGAGAGCGGTTTTGCCATTTTTTTCTAACAAAAATCTATCTATCCTAGTTGCGACCGGAATTATTGCAGGATTATCTGCCATACCAAGCAATGCGCAGGCAGCGGCATGCGGGGGTAAACTTTCAACCTTTTTAAATGGGGTCAAGAAAGAAGCGATGGCCGAGGGCATTAGCAAAAAAGTGGTCAATGCAGCTTTAAAGAACGCCCAAATTAGCAAAAAAGTTCTTTCTCGTGATCGTGCTCAAGGGGTATTTAAACAAACATTCTTGGAATTTTCTCGCCGCTCTGTCAGCCAAAACCGGTTGGACCACGGCGCTAAAAACCTCCGAAAATATGCATCCACTTTCAAACGCGCTGAACAAGAATTTGGCGTTCCAGCACCTGTGATCGCAGCATTTTGGGGTTTGGAAACAGACTTTGGCGCTTTCCAGGGTGACTTTAATACAATGAACGCATTGGTGACTTTGGCGCATGATTGTCGTCGTCCTGAGCTTTTCAGACCACAATTAATTGCTGCAATTAAAATGGTTGAGATGGGTGATTTATCACCAACGAAGATGACAGGCGCTTGGGCTGGTGAAATTGGTCAAGTTCAAATGTTGCCAGAAGATATTGTGCGCTACGGCACTGATGGTGATGGCGATGGACATGTTAATCTAAAAAAGAGCTCGCCTGGATGCGATCCTCACAGCGGCAGCCTTTATCCAAAGCCTGGGTTGGCAGCGTAACCAACCATGGATTATGGAAATCACCCTCCCCGGCGGTGCATTCCCATATGAGAAATCTGGTCTTCGAAAAGGCATGACAACTGGAGACTGGGCAAATCTTGGGGTAACAGCAAGAAACGGTAACTTGCCAAACGCTTCTCTGCCTGCGGATTTGTTATTGCCGCAAGGTCGCAAGGGCCCAGCATTTTTGGCATTCCCAAATTTTGACATTTATCTGGAGTGGAACAAAAGCTTCATCTACACCACATCTGCGGCCTATTTTGCTACACGCTTAGGCGGCTGCAAAACGCTATAATGCCGGCAACCCAGATCAAGGTTTGAGCGATGCGCAGATGAAGCAGCTTCAAAACAAACTGGTTGCACGCGGCCATGATGTTGGCAAGATCGATGGAATTCTTGGTAGCAAATCACGCGCTGCCGTTCAGGCAGAACAGCAAAGGCTCGGGATCCCAGCCGATGCTTGGCCAACACCAAGCCTGTTGAGCAAGCTAGTAGTATAACAATGTCGTTGTTCGCGCCTCAGTCTATTAAGTCTTATCTTCAAGACCGTGATCAGCATGGGGTTGATGCACGTGATTTGTTACACAGATCACGTGCGCGTATTGAAGAAACAGAGCAAGATGTACAAGCTTTCGAGTGCTTATCGGATAAGGACATCGTCTCCTTCAAATGGCCCACTTTCTGGCATCGCCGTTGGTGTAAAAGACACTATTCGACACCCATGATTTGCCCACAGCATTTGGCAGTGAGATTTATAATGCGCACCAGCCAAGAGTGGACGCTGCGATTGTGACAATGTTGCGTGCAAAAGGCGCGTCGATCATTGGCAAAACAACAACAACCGAATTTGCATTTTTCAAACCCACAAAAACCAAGAACCCGAATAATTTAGAACATTCTCCTGGTGGTTCATCAGCGGGATCAGCAGCTTCGGTTGCTGCGGGAATGGTGACGGCGGCAATTGGTACACAAACCGGTGGCTCAATGATCAGACCGGCAGCCTTTTGCGGCATTGCCGGATTTAAACCAAGCTATAGAATTTGCCGACAACCGGCATGAAGTATTTTTCGCAAAGTCTTGATACCGCAGGAACCTTTGCAAAATCGGTTGCAGATCTAGCAACATTTACCAGCCTTTTAACGGACCGGGATCTTGAGATAAATGAGATCAATCCCAAAGATATTCGCATCGGGATTTATCAAAATGATGTTCTTAGCGAAGCCAGCTCCGACATGGTCAAGGCTTTAGAAAAAGCGGCATCGATTTCAGAGCAAGCAGGTTTTAAGGTTGCTAAACTTGTCGAACCGGCAGAACTTAGTAAAGCCCACAGCCTGCACTCAACAATTCAGTGTTTTGAAGCTGCACAAACTTTGGGGTCTGAATTTGATCTTTACCCCGAACTTTTAAGCGATGGTCTGAAAGAAGCTATTCTTGAGGGCAAGGCTATTCACCCTGATGAATATGACAATGCTCGACGTTCAGCGAAAAATGCCCGACGCAAGACACACGCTCTTTATGATGATGTAGATGTTATTCTAACGCCATCGGCACCCGGAGCGGCACCTCACGGTTTTGCAACAACCGGGATCGCAACATTTAATAAATTATGGACGCTAATGGGCAGCCCATGCGTCAATATTCCAGCCTTCAGAGATGGCAATAATATGCCGCTTGGCATTCAAGCCGTTGGCAAATTTGGGCAAGACAAACAGACGCTTTCAATTGCCCACGCACTTGAGCAAATTTTCAGAACAATCTGCTTAACTCGATGATTAAGCAGCCTCTCGATTAGAAAGTCTTCTTAGGCTCAGTGTTTTGGCGAAGACCCAATAAGTGACACACTGCATAAACCAGCTTAGCGCGGTTCATTGTGTAGAAATGAAACTCTTCAAATCCACGATCCGCTAGATCCATCACTTGTTCAGCTGCAACTGCTGATGCCACAAGAGATCTAATTTCGGGATCGTTTTCCAAACCATCAAAACGATTGGCCAACCAAGTTGGGATCGATGCACCACACATATTTGCAAACTTCTCAACCTGCGAGAAATTGTGCACAGGCAGGATACCTGGAACGATTGGAATATAGATACCAGCTTTGCGCACGCGCTCGACATAACGTTCAAAATGATCGTTATCAAAGAAGAACTGCGTAATCGCACGTGTTGCACCATTATCGACTTTGCGCTTAAGCATGTCGATATCAGTCATGAAATCAGGGACTTTCAGGATGCTTTTCAGGATACGCAGAAACAGAAATTTCGCATTCGCCCATCGCTGTTAAACCGGCTGTAAGTTCTGCAGCATTGGCATAGCCATCCGGATGCGGTTGGTATTGCGAACCAATACCGCTCGCAGGATCACCACGCAAAGCAACAAAGTGACGAACGCCAACATCACGAAACTCTTTAGCAACATCATAAACATCGCCACGGCTCGCATCCACGCATGTCAAATGCGCTGCAGGAGCAACATCTGTTTCTTCAATGATACGCTTCACAGTCGCTAAGGTCGGCTCTTTTGTTGACCCACCTGCGCCATACGTCACTGACACAAATTCTGGCTGGAATGGTGCAAGTTTAGAGATACTTTCCCAAAGCTGCTCTTCCATTTTTCCTGTTTTCGGCGGAAAGAATTCAAATGAAACACGAATTTTATCGCTATTCGCTGGAGCTCCGAAACGGTTGGATAATACCATCTGATTATTTCCTATTCTACGCAATACTAGCGCTGTTATCGCCAGCCATCAAAATTCTTGGGTCTTTCCCGAGCCATATAGACACGGTTAGGGTTTTGTCCTGACTATTGTCAGAAGAAAGGTCGGATATTTTTTCAACATCAAGTCCGTTTGCGGTCATCCACCCGCTCACGCTCTCATGGCTAAAACCAAGTCGAGCATGGGCAAAATCGCTGCGCATATATTCAAGCTCATGCGGGGCGAAATCGATGATCACCAAGCGTCCACCCGGCGCGAGCATCTTGCAAGCTTCGTTAATCGCAGGCGCAGGATCATGCAGGAAGTGCAACACCTGGTGGATAACGATGAGATCATAACTCTCACGCTCGAGTGCGAGATTAAAAATATCACCCTGACGAACAGAAGCATGTGTAATACCTGATTGGTCAAGCTTATCACGCGCAATCGTGAGCATATCGCGGCTGGCATCAATACCCAGGCCTTTACGATATTGGTCTTTAAACAGTTCAAGAATGCGTCCAGTACCCGTTCCCAAATCAAGCAGAGAATCAAATGGCTGATTACCCACTAGTTTACAAAGCTCAGCTTCCACCTTTCGCTTCCGAAACATGATGCTTGCGGATCTCTTCCCACTTTTCAGCGTTTTGAGAGAAGTATTCCTGGGCTCGACCAGCGCGGGCGCTTTTAACAGCTTTGAGGCGCTCAACGTCATGCTGAAGCATACGGTCATCCTGAGCAATCGCTTCAATAATGCTATGAATAATGCTGGATGTACGCCCTTCGTCGATCAATCTGAAAGTAGGCCCAAGCACCTTCTTGATAGCGCTCGATCAAACCCGCTTCACCAAGCAAGTTTCAAATGCCGGGAAATGCGAGGCTGCGACTGACCCAAGAATTTCGGTCAAATCACTCACGGTTAGATCGCCGTGTGAGAGCAAAATTAGCAGACGCATACGGGTCGTCTCACCCGCTGCTTTTAGCAGGTCGATCGCATCGTCCATTTTCAATTTTGGTAGATCTAACATCTACGCCCTCGAAAAGATATAAAGATATGTTTATATCATTTTTGACAATAATGCAAGATCCAAAGCAAAAAACCTCGGATAAGACAGAATGCTCATCCGAGGTTAATTTATATAAGCTATGAGGATGCTTAGCGCGTCAAACGCTTATAGGTCACACGCTTTGGATTAACTGCATCCGCGCCAAGACGACGGATTTTGTCCTTCTCATAATCTTCAAAGTTACCTTCAAACCATTCCACATGGCTATCGCCTTCAAAGGCCAAGATGTGTGTGGCCAAGCGGTCAAGGAACATACGATCGTGGGAAATGATAACGGCACAGCCTGCAAAACTCTCAAGCGCATCTTCAAGCGCCGCGAGTGTTTCTGTATCCAAATCGTTGGTCGGCTCATCGAGCAGGATGACATTGCCGCCTGATTTGAGCATTTTTGCCAAATGCACGCGGTTACGCTGACCACCGGACAGATCGCCAACTTTTTGCTGTTGATCGCCGCCTTTAAAGTTAAAGGATGAGCAATATGCACGGCTGTTTACTTCGTGTTTGCCGAGCTTGATGATGTCGTTACCACCGGAAACCTCTTCCCAAACTGTCTTGCCCCCATCCAGCGCATCGCGTGACTGATCGACATAAGACAATTCAACGGTGTCACCAATTGTAATTGAACCAGAATCAGGTGTCTCCTGCCCGGTAATCATGCGGAACAATGTCGATTTACCAGCACCGTTTGGTCCGATAACACCAACGATACCACCCGGAGGCAATTTGAATTCTAAATTCTCGATGAGAAGTTTGTCGCCGTAAGCTTTTGTCAGACCCTTCAGCTTCAATCACTACATTACCCAAACGCTCACCAACTGGGATGATGATTTGAGCATCGCCAGGACGCTTATCCGCAGCTGCTTTAACCAACTCATCATAAGCTTTAATACGGGCTTTTGATTTCGCCTGACGCGCTTTCGGGCTTGATTGGATCCAGCTTTGCTCGCTAGAAATAGCACGTTGACGAGAAGCCTCTTCACGACCCTCTTGCGCCATGCGTTTTGCTTTCGCTTCAAGATAAGCTGTGTAGTTACCCTCATATGGAATGCCGCGACCACGGTCGAGTTCCAAAATCCAGCCCGTCACATTATCTAGGAAGTAACGATCGTGGGTAATCATCAATACAGAACCTGGATATTCGCGTAAATGCTTCTCGCCGACAATTGTTTCAGCGTCCAAGTGGTTGGTTGGCTCATCGAGCAGTAGCAAATCAGGCTGGCTAAGGAGAACTTACACAAAGCAACACGACGAATTTCACCACCTGATAGGTTTTCAACTGAACTTTCACCAGGAGGGCAACGCAAGGCTTCCATTGCCATTTCAACCTGGCTATCCAAATCCCAAAGATTTTGGCTATCGATGACATCCTGCAGCTGCGCGCCTTCATCTGCAGTTTCATCTGAATAATTCATCATCAATTCGTTATAGCGATCAAGGATGGCTTTTTTATCTGCCACACCTTCCATCACATTTTCAAAAACGGTTTTGCTTTCATCTA
>NZ_JAWCUA010000005.1:0-11618 GCF_032461525.1 Psychrosphaera aquimarina
CGGGGCGCCGGTCGATCTATACGCCTGAGATGATCGTGAACGGGTTGACGGATATATCGTCGGCGCGAAGCCCATGGAAATCTCCAAGGCCATCGCCGTGCACGAGGAATATCCCGCGACTGTGAAAGTCTCCTCGGAGCGCAGCGGCGACGAGGTTCAGATCACGGCGGAAACGCTGCGGCGCGCGACGGGACCAATGCTTGTGCAATTGCTGCGGTACAAACCAAACCGTGAGGCACGGATCACACGGGGTGAGAATGCGGGACGGACAATTTCCTACGCCAATGTGACGCAGGACTGGAAGGTGCTCGCGGAATGGGATGGCCGCGCGCCGCTGTCGATGTCGGCCATGGCGCCCGGAAGGATCCGATTGTTGTCTTGATCCAGGCCGAGCAGATGGGTCCTATTCTGGCCGCCGCCCAGCTGAAGTGATCCGACCTTTGGGCGTCACTCTCGGGCCCTGGTCGGGTCATCCGTCTCCTGCACGCGCAATGTTCTTATTGCGCGGGGCAAGCGGCCCGCCAGGGGTATGAGCTTGCGCGGCCTGATCAATCGTCATCGTTGTCATCGACCACCAACAGCAGATCGCCGGAGGCTTCCATCTCGCGGATCGTGGTGATGATCGTGGACATGGCCTCTTCGACCTCTGCGGGTTTCACTTTCTCCAGTTCTTCGACTTCTTCGCGGAGCTGATCGGCCATGCGGCCCGACATGTTTTCCAGAATGAAATCCGCCGAAGGTTTCACGCCTGCGGCCTCGGCGCCCGCCGATGCAATCAACAGCACTTCCTGTTCCAGCTCGCGCACCACACGTGGAATGTCGCGGGGCGCGATCCGTTTCGGGATATTGGCGAAGGTGAAGATCGCCTTGCGCACAAGATCGGCAAAGCCCGCATCCGTTTCATCCAGACCTTCAAGCACGTCGTCGCGGGTGATGGAGGTTGTCGAGTTCAGGATTGCGCCGACGCGTTCGACAGGGCCGTCGTCGAAAGCCTGAAGCGGTTCTGCATCCAGCTGCGCGGCGAGGGACAGACCAATGCGATCAACCGCATCCGGCGTGACCGCGCTGGTTTGAGAAAGCGGCATAGGTGATGCGCCGCGCCTGTGGGCCGGGCAGTTTCCCCAAGAGCTCCGCTGCGCGCGCAACGTCAATCTTTGATAGCAGAACCGCGGCCACCTCGATGCTTTCATTCTCCAGAATGGGTAACAGTTTTTCGACACCCATGTCCTTCAGGCGCGCCCAGGGGTCACCATATTGGCGCACGCCAGCCTCTTTGCGCAGTCGCGCGGCGGTTTGTTTTGAGATCCGGCCATCCAGCAGAATCAAGAGCGCCGGCGATGCCACCGGGAAAGGACAGGCCGATGCTGTCCAACTCATCGGCGAATTCGGAAACGACGCTGGAAAGCGTGTTCCGATCCACCAGACGCATGGAGCCCATTTGCTTGGTCAGCTGTGCCTGCAGATCTTCCGGCAGGTCTTCCAAAGGAATGTCAGCCCCTTCATTCAGCAAAAGCCGCACAACAATCGCCGCTTTTGCGCGACGGGTGAGGGTTGCAGGGAATTTTCCTCCCGCGCCCGGCAGGGCCGGGAACGGCGCCATTGGAACCATATCTCGTCATCTTTATCCGCCTTGGTAGAAGTTGCTCCTATCCTTGGCAGATAAAGGTAAACATTGGCTGAAATCAGTAGCTGTAAGTTGTGCCCGTTTCGATGGCTTTGCGCAGCGACGCCTCGGACCACGAACCGGCACCGCCATGTTCCTGAATGGCGCGCAACTGCACCAAGGCCCCAGCTGTATCGCCAGCCTCGACCAACCCTTGACCCATATAGGAGCGTGCAAGAATGTTCCCAGGATCCTGCGCGATGGCCTGTTCATAAAACATGTTGCCAAGTTCGATATTGCCCAGTTTCCGGTGGGTGAACCCCATGTAGGTCAAGCGGCCCGGATCATCCTTGTCCATTGCGTCCAAGACAGTCTGCGCGTCGTGATAGCGCCCGGCATAGGCCATGTGGCGTACGGTCTGATAAAGCTGCTCGCGCTCCAGGCTGCTTTCCTGCGGATTGACACATGTCTTGGTCTTCTTGTCGCATAGACCTGCGCCCCTTTGCAGGCCACGGCAGGTTTGCTGGGCGGCGCGTCATTGCCGCCTGCGGCCAGCACTGTGGTTGGAAAAGAAGGGCTGCCCCCCAGTAAAATCCGCATCATTGCGAAACTCCTCAATCAAATACACATTGTATGGGGGTAACGGTTCAGCCCGCGGTTTTATTCAATCACAGGCGCGTGATTGAATAAAACTCGGTCAGGCTCAGCTGTTTACGCTGGTGACACAGGTCCCGGTCTGGGCGTCATATGCGGTGCCCGGCGCACAGGACATCGTCGTTTGCTTGTCGTAACTACACCCGGCAGCAAAGCTCACTGCGGGGAGAATTGTGAGGGCCACCGCGGCGGCCAAAGTCTTGATCGTCATTGCGGGTCTCCTTGGTTGATGCCTTCAAGGTAGCAGCGCGCAGCCTCCGGTCAACAAAAATGACATAATGCGCCGTGTCTGACGCCTGTGTCGCCTAGTCCTTGAACACCCGTTTGAAGATCGTATCGACATGTTTGGTGTGATAGCCGATGTCGAATTTCTCTTCGATCTCCTCGGCGCTGAGGGCGGCCAGCACGTCCTGATCCCCCAGCAGTTCGGTTTTGAAATCCTTGCCGTCTTCCCAGACCTTCATCGCGTTGCGTTGCACCAGCCTGTAGGCGTCTTCGCGGCTGACACCGGCCTGGGTCAGCGCCAGAAGCACCCGCTGGCTCATCACCAGCCCGCGGAACTTGTTCATATTGGCGAGCATATTGTCGGGGTAGATCACCAGCTTGTCGACCACGGAGGTCAGGCGTGCCAGCGCGAAATCTAGCGTGATCGTGGTGTCGGGGCCGATGTTACGCTCCACCGAGCTGTGTGAGATGTCCCGCTCGTGCCAGAGTGCGACGTTTTCCATGGCTGGTACGACGGCCATGCGCACCAGCCGCGCAAGACCGGTGAGGTTTTCGGTCAGCACCGGGTTGCGCTTGTGCGGCATCGCAGAGGAGCCTTTTTGCCCTTTGGAGAAGAATTCTTCGGCTTCCAGCACTTCGGTGCGCTGCATGTGGCGGATTTCGGTCGCTATGTTTTCGATGGAACTGCCAACCACGCCGAGTGCTGCGAAGAAGGCCGCGTGGCGGTCGCGTGGAATCACCTGCGTGGAAATCGGCTCAGGCTCCAGCCCCAGTTGCTTGCAGACATGCTCCTCGACCGCCGGATCGATGTTGGCGAAAGTGCCGACAGCGCCGGAAATGGCCCCCGTCGCAATCTCGTAACGCGCTTTTTCCAGACGGTTCAGATTGCGGTCCATCTCCGCGTAAAAACGCGCAAACGTCAGCCCCATGGTGGTGGGTTCGGCATGGATGCCGTGGCTGCGCCCGATCCGCACCGTGTCCTTATGCTCCAGCGCGCGGCGTTTCAGGGCGGCCAGCAACGCCTTCACATCCGCGATCAGAATGTCGGAGGCGCGCACCAGCTGCACGTTGAAACAGGTATCGAGCACATCTGAGGAGGTCATGCCCTGGTGCACAAACCGCGCCTCGTCGCTGCCCACATGTTCCGCCAGATGGGTCAGAAAAGCGATGACGTCATGCTTGGTCACGGCTTCGATCTCGTCAATGCGGGCGACGTCGAATTCCACATCCTTGGCCTTCCAGACGGCCTCGGCATTCTCGCGCGGGATCACCCCCAGATCGGCCATCGCGTCACAAGCATGGGCCTCGATCTCGTACCAGATGCGGAATTTCGTGGCGGGGGACCAGATGGCAACCATGTCGGGACGGGAATAGCGGGGGATCATCAGCGCACCTTTTTCGCGTTTGTCTTGGGCATGCCGCGCTCTTAAACTGCGGGGGCAGGGGCCACAAGGCAGGAGCCGGTGAAATGAGAGTATTGATGGCGACCGCATTGGTGTTTTGCCCGGTCTGGGCCGCGGCAGAGGATTGGGTGCCGATGAGCGGGGAGGAGATCCGCGCGGCGCTTACAGACCGCAAGTTACAGTATGCCAACGCCCGGCAGGATTTTCGCGCGTCGGGCCGGACACTCTATAACGCAGGGGCCGACAGCTGGGGGTATTGGCGGGTGGAAGGCGATCAGTATTGCAGCCAATGGCCGCCCTCCGATCTTTGGGCCTGTTACGGGATGGCGCGGTCGGGTGACCGGTTGCGTTTCGTCGGGCAGGGCGATGACATCACCGACGCGGTCTATGCCGACTGAGATGCGCGCCCGTGTCCTGGCGGATTTCGAAGGCACCTGGGACCTGACCCGGCAGATTACCCACGCCGATGGGACCGAAGCGCGTTTTGACGGCCAAGCCGTCTGGGCGCCTGATGGTCAGGGCCTGCGTTACACGGAAACGGGCAGGCTACAGATGGCGCAGGGTGTCGCGATGCAGGCGGAACGGCGGTATCAGTGGGGGCTTGACCTGGATGTCTATTTCGAGGACGGGCGGTTTTTCCACCGGGTGCCGCGAGCGCGGTGGCGTGGCAGAGCATTGGTGTGATCCAGATACCTATAAGGTGACCTATGATTTCACCCACTGGCCTGCCTTCACCGCCGTGCGGCGGGTGGCCGCAGGCCGAAGAAATCGCTACACCCTGCACAGCCAGTACAGCCGCCGTTAGCGCAAGAGGTCTTGCGCGATGCTGCGGCTGCGGCATTCAGGGGGCAAGATTTCTCAACAGGAGACACAAATCCATGCAACTGTCCGCCTCTCATTCCGTTCTGGCGAGACCTTCGGGCCCACGAACCGGCACCGCGCGGCGCATCAAACAGGCCGTTCTGGTTGTTTTGGGCATCACCCTGCTGGCCGTGGCCGCGAATATCAAAGTGCCGGTGCCGGGCTCGCCGGTTCTGATGAACATGGGGACCTTTGCGGTGCTGACCATCGGTGCGGCCTATGGCGCGCGGCTGGGTCTGGCGACCATCCTGGGCTATATGATCATCGGCGCGCTGGGATTTGACGTCTTTGCAAAGCTCGATCGCGGATCTGAATCCGGCACTGACGTACATGATGCGCGGCACGGGCGGGTATCTCGTCGGCTATGTGATCGCGACGGTGGTGCTGGGCGCGCTGGCGCAGCGCGGCTGGGACCGGTCCATGGTCTGGATGGCGCTGGCAATGCTGATCGGGAACGTGCTGCTCTACGTGCCGGGTCTGCTGTGGCTGGGTCAGCTTTATGGCTGGGATCAAACCTATTTTGGCCTGGGGCCTGACGCCCTTCCTGCTGGGTGATGCGCTGAAACTGGCGCTGGCCGCGCGTGCTGCTGCCGCTGGTGTGGAAACTGGTGGGTCGACGCCCGCGGCTGATCTGAGCGCAGGTCAGGTAAAAGGAGAGGCGCAGCCTGCAGGGCTCGCGCCTCATTCTCGTTTTAAGCGGGCCTGAGCTTGGCGGCGTCGAGCCCGTTTTATTCCGCCAGTTCAGTGACGACGGTAGAGCTACGCTCCAGCGTGCGGTGCACCGGGCATTTGTCGGCAATCTCCAGCAGGCGCTTGCGCGTTGTTCCTGGCTGAGCTTGCCGGCAAGCGATATGCGCCGCCGCCAGGTGTCGATCTTGTCGCCCACGGCAGGTTTCCGCATCCTGCGCGTGCACCTTGTTGTGATTCACATCGACCGAGACGTGATCCAGCGGCCAGCCCTTGCGCCGCGCGTACATGCGGATGGTCATCGACGGTACAGGCGCCCAATCCGGCCGAGAGAAACCCATAGGGGACTGAGCCCCTGGTTGGTGCCGCCATAGGCGCGGGGTTCATCCGCCAGTAGGTGATGCCCGTGCGGAGGAGGTGATATCCGGTCAGATAGCCGTTTTTATCCGCCTCCGAGACCCGCAGGACCCCCTCCGGCGCACCGGTGCGGCGGGGCAGGTGGGGCCAGGGCGATATAGCGTCGTGCCCAGGTGGCAATCACATCGGCGGCATATTCCGCATCCTCGGCGCGGGTGATCAGATGATCGGCGCTATCCAGAGTGACAAAGCTCTTGGGGTGCTTGGCGGCCAGGAAGATCTGGCTCGGCGTTATCGATGGATACGATTTCGTCGCGGGGCGCATGCAGGACCAGCAGGGCGGCATTGAGCGAGCCGATTGATGGCGTGGAGCTGCCCCTTGGCAACATCCTCGATAAAGCCCTTGCCAATACGGAAGGGGCGCCCGCCCAGCGACACTTCTGCGACGCCGTTGGAAGCGATCTCCGGCAGTGCCTCGGCGAAGTTGTGGGTCACATGTTCCGGGATCGAAGGGCGCGCCGAGTGTCGCGACAGCCTTGATGTTATCCAAGGTCCGCAGCTGCCTTGAGCACGGCCGCCCCGCCCAGAGAATGCCCGATGATCAGGGAGGGCGTCATCGTCGCGGCGTTCGAGGTATCCGTTGGCCGCGATCAGATCGTCGCACATTGGAGGTGAAGGAGGTGTTGGCAAATTCGCCCTCGAATGCCCGAGGCCGGTGAAATCAAACCGTAGGACGGCGATCCCGATGGCCGAAAGACGCGCGGCAATGCGGCGCGCGGCAGGAATATCTTTACCGCAGGTGAAGCAATGCGCAAAAATCGCCGTGGCCAGATGCGGGCCCTCCGGCAGATCCAAGCCGGGCGGCAAGCTGCGACCCGTCATGTCCGGAAAATGTAATGCGTTCTGTGGGCATGGCAGGTGCTCCTTCGACTGTCAGAGTGGGGCGCAGAACCGCCGGTAGCAAGGGTCTGTGACAGCCACATCACGCGGAGGTGACGACCTGAGCGGAGAACTTGCCTCCTCCAACAAAAAACGCGCCCGACGAGGAGCGCGTTTTTCAAATCATGCGGTAGGCAGGAGCGTTCAGGCCGCTTTGCAGGGCCTTGCGCCGTGCGGCGACACCGAAGCCACCCATCGCACCCATCAGCAGGAGCGCGGAGGCAGGCAGTGGCACCGCTGGCACCCCGTCACCCTCGACGAAGAGCTTGGAGAGGTTCCCGTTTTGCCGCAGCGTAGATCAGGTTGAACTCACCACCGGTAAAGTTGATGGTACCGGTCTTTGGCGTTGTGCGCACACCTGTTGGGTTTGCAAAGCCAATCAGCTCTTCACCGTCGTCATAGATAGTGAAGAAGCCGTCGCCATGGGTCACCGATGTGTCAAAGGCGTTGGCGTAGACTTCGGTGAAGGAAAACAGCGTGGTGGTCTGCGAATTTTGGGTTGCTCAGGCGCAGACCGGCAACGCCCGCGTCCAGGCCGCTGACCGTGGCCAGCGCTCAGCGAGCCGAGAAAGTCTGAGATGGTTTCCCAGGTCAAGATCCCGGGGGAAGTTGTCGACGAAGAAGTCGAGCGCGCCGTTGTACACAAACGTGTCTTTATGCGTGTCGTTTGCCGCTGCGAAACGCGCGTCAAAGTTTTCGCGGTTGGCGCGGGCGCCTTTGCCGGAACCACCAGCGTTGAAGTTGACAACCTGCACTTCAAAGATGCCCGACAGCGTCGCCGCCTGAGCCTGTGTGGCATATGTTGTGAGGGAAAGCGCAGCCGCAGCCGCAAAGGGCGATAAGTTTCAAAGTCGTGTCTCCAACTTGTTACCGTGCGACCATCTGGAAAGGCCGGTCCGAATGAACATGACCCGGACATGAAAAAGATGCTTTTCGCGACCCGGAAAGTTAAAATTTGAATACAATGATGGGGTCTGAGAGGAAAGGGGAATTTACAGGATCCGGGTGCAAATCTGTCGCTTTCATCTCTTGCGTGAACAGTGTTCTCGTCGCGGGTGAATTGTCTTCGCGCAGCGCGAAATTAACGTTTGTTGCACCGGGTCGCAGGCCCGATCTTTGCGAGATCAGCGAAGCGCAGGGTCCGTCATTCGCCCATGAGAAACGGATCAAACGGGTATGTTGTCAGGTTCTCGAAACCGTCTTCGGTGATCAGGACCTGGTCTTCGAGTTTGATGGAAAAATCGCCACCCTCTTCAGACACCAGGGCCTCGACGCAAAGGCACATGCCCGGCTCCAGCGGGTAGTCATAGGCGCCCGCGACGGCATGATCGGGATAGGCGACCAAGGGCCATTCGTCGCACAGACCCACACCATGCATCAGACAGCCGTATTTCAGTTTTTGAAACTTTGCGTCCAGCACATGCGTTCCCGCTGAGAGCTCTGGGATCATCACGCCGGGTTTGAGCATCTGCATGTTGGTCATGATGTGCTCAACCCCGTGCTGCATCGCATAGATCATGTCAGGGCGGGGGCGATCGGGGCCGATCCACCAGCTGCGGGAGATATCCGTACAGATGCCATAGGCGCCCACCAGATCGGTGTCGAAGCTTATGATCTCGTTGGGCTGGCAAATGCGCGGGCCACACTCCTGAAACCACGGGTTGGTGCGGGGGCCGGAGGACAGCAGGCGGGTTTCGATCCACTCGCCGCCGCGTCGGACGTTTTCGGCATGCAGGACGGCCCAGATGTCATCCTCGCAGGTCTTGCCATCGCCGACATTTGCGCGCGCGAAATCCTCCATCAGGCGTACGGCGGTTTCGCAGGCATGGGAGGAGCAGCGCATCGCCTTGATCTCATCCGGGCCCTTGATGCTGCGGGATTTTTCGGTGACTTCCTCGCCGTCCATCACCTCGAACCCCTGGGCTTCGAGGCTGCGCAGCCCATGCAGCATGACCTTGTCGACGGCAAGGCGGCGGTGACCGGGCGCATGTTCGGCGAGCAACACGCGCACCTCATTGGCGAAGATGTCGGCCGCCACATCGACCTTGTCGCCCCGGTCAAAATAGAACAGATCGGCCCCGGAGCGCTGTTCGCGCACCAGCGGATTGAATTCGCTCAAGAAGGGTGAATTCTTGTAGTCCCACATCACCATGTAGCCGTCGGCGCAGAGCAGCACTGCGCGAAACGGATTGTGGGTGTTCCACAGCTGCATATTGGTGCTGTCGGTGGCGTAGCGGATGTTCAGCGGGTCGGTCATCAGCAGACCGGCATAGCCGCGATCAACGATATGTTGCGTCAGACGGGCGTGCCGATAGGCGCGCATGGCGGCACAGGTTGGGCAGCTCAAGCCCGCCGCGGCCCATTCGGCAAAAGCCAGCTGCGTCGGGCCAATCTCCACGCGGTCCATGTCGTTCGGGCTGCCATCGCCCAGGGTCGCCCCGCGCGCCGGATCGATCTTGCGTGTGTCGCGGTAATGCTGGTTCATCGATGCCTCCCTGCGCTGTCTTGCCTAAATCTTGTGCGGAATCGCTGTGTTAGGTTTGCTCGAATGCGACACACCAGAGCGTCGTTTTTTGAAGACAACATCCCCGGTGAGGGCTAAATGCCCGTCATGACGGAGATTTTGCAGGATCATATGCCACGCGATATGGGGGATGCGCGCGCCTTGCCGGGCGTCCAGCCGTTGGATCCGACGGCCTGGTTGCGGGTGGATAAGGCCTATGCCGCACAAATGGCGCACCGGCGGCGTTTGATCGCAACCCGGCGCGCCGATGTCTATTGGCAGGACCCAACCGCCGCCGATGCCGCGCGCGAGGTGTTGTTGGAAGTGCTGAAACATCTGCCAGCCCTCGGGTTCGAGGTGTCGGGGCAGAAGTGTCGCTGCCCTGATGGTGCGGTGGTCGATCTGACGGGCGATGCGCCTCTGGTCGCGCTTGGGCAAATCCTGCAGGAGGACATCTGCCTGATGGAAAAGCGCGGGGATGCCCATGTGCTGACCGCTGCGATCTTATGTTTCTCCGGCCAGCTGGCGGCTACGGGAAAAAGTCGGGCGGCCGCTGATCGCCATCCATGACACGGTTGCGGAATACGATGATACCATCGCGCGCCGGGTGCAGCGGCTCTTTGACGGGGTGCAGGTGGGGCGACCGCTCTGGCGGTACAACAGGCTCTGGTACGACAATCCGGAACTGTTCCAGCCGCGGTCCGCCTCTGAGCCCCGCCGCATCGCGCCGGGGCAGGCGGAGGCCGCGTATCAGCGCGCCGAGCGCCAAAGCTCGTCAGGTTGCCACAGACCGGCGCTGTCGTCTTTTCCATCCACACCTATGTGGTGAAACGCTCAGCTGAGTGGCGCCAGATCCGTGGTATTCATCCGCCGGCGTGTGGGCATCTGCTGGGCGTCCTCCCCGGCGATCGTCAGCGCCGCGTCCTTGTAGAACTTGTCGTTGTCAAACCACCACTGATGCGAAAACGCGGTCGTGCGATCCTGCAGAATGACATCCTGCAGGTATTGTTCATGGCTGTAGACATCCACGTGGTTCTTGTCGATGACCTGCGGCATCCCGCTGCGGCCAACGCGTTTTTGCAGGCCGTTTCCGATCACGGCGGGAAGATTAAGAACCTGATCCAACTGGCTGAAATAATTTGTAAACCTGTTACTGCGATGCGCGAGCAACAGCGATCCCCAGGCCCCGCGTGCAAACCACCGGGCATCCGCATCGCCTGAGACAAACATGATCTGGTTGAGCTTCCACACGCCTGATCCGGGGCTGGCCGCATCGCCGAAATCAGAGAGCGCGCGCAGGGTCAGATAGGCCCCCATCGAATGGGCGATCAGATTGATTTTCGTCGCGTTGGAGCGGGTGGTGAGCGGAATGATCCCGTCTTCGACCAGGCATTGGGCCGTGGCCTTGGCATTCCGCTTGTCGTTGTCATAGGCCAGCACGTTGCCCTCGCTGGGCCAGTCAAAGGCGACGACCGCACCACGATACCCCTGGGCGCGCAGTCCGTTTTTGATTTTGTCGAAGCGGCGTAGCATGTCCAACTGATCGTTGTTGAAGCCGTGGACAAAGATCGTCACCTCATTCGTTTCAGCTTCGGCATGCACCCGATCGAGCCAATCCTTCTGGCTGATGATGCCGCCGCTCCCTGTGCCATCGGCGTCCGGGCCGTCCGTGATTTTGACATAGCGGGTGAGTTGCGCCGGGTTATTGGTAAATTTCGTCTTGGAAGCATTATACGTGCGGCGCGAGAAAAACAGCGTCATGGGGACGTCTCCAAAATTGATACATAAAATAAAATCGAATAATGCACTAAAAAGTTGAAATCTCAAACTGTTCGATGTCGGCGCGAAGCAGAATATAAAAAAGGCGCCCGCGAAGGGCGCCCCTTGATATCGTCAATTTCGGCTCAGGCGCAAAGCGCCTCCAGAGATCAGCAGCTGTAGTACATGGCGAACTCGACCGGGTGCGGCGTGTGCTCGTACTGTTCAATCTCTTCCATTTTCAGGTCGATATAGCCTTCGATCTGATCCTTGGTGAAGACGTCGCCCTTGAGCAGGAAGTCATGGTCTGCCGTCAGCGCTTCCATCGCCTCGCGCAACGAGCCACAGACGGTTGGGATACCTTCGAGCTCTTCTGCAGGAAGATCATAGAGGTTCTTGTCCATCGCCTCGCCGGGATCGATCTTGTTTTCGATGCCGTCGATGCCCGCCATCAGCAGGGCGGCAAATGCGAGATAGGGGTTCGCGGACGGATCCGGGAAACGTGCCTCAACGCGCTTGGCTTTGGGGCTTTCGGTCCATGGGATCCGAACACAGCCCGACCGGTTCCGCGCGGAATAAGCAGGGATGCTGGTTTCTGTATCCTCGAAGTGAGTTAGCCTGCGGCATA
>NZ_JAWCUA010000006.1:0-18957 GCF_032461525.1 Psychrosphaera aquimarina
AATGTCGAAGCCATCTAAAACCATGCAGTTCGTTGAAAAATTCATCGTGAGGCAGCTGTATTTCGTAAGGGATTTATCCTCGATCTCAAAAACCTTATCGGCCAAGGGATAACGGCCTGACGCCATTTCCTTTGCAATGACCGCATCAGATGTGCGAAGATCAACCGGCGCAAGCATAAAGCCTATCAGGCGATGCCCCACTATCAGTTCCAGGCGGCGACATCCATCCCAACATAATCCGCCGATTAAACCGTTTCCACGTTTCCGTAAAATACAGTCTGAACGGCGCTCCGACATTTGTCGATTTTTGCGACCAATCCCATCCCCTATCGGTTTTGTCCGATATTTCCCAAATTACTGGCCTTGTTCAAAAGCCAGCAACTCATCCAGAGGGTAAGCTTAACGAATGGCTCAAATGTTTTAAAATAGCCCTAAATAGTGATTGGAATATGAAAATCTGATGATTTAGTGTTTTTTACGAAGAATTGCAGCAAAAAAGCCGTCGACCCCCTGCAATTGAGCATCTTCTTTCACACAAAAGTCGGGTGTGCGTGCGCTACAAAACCTTCTTGAGTAATTGCTGTTTCAAAGCCCTGACGGTTTTCACGATCAGCTGGCACAAGCTCAACTTTACCTAAGTTTTCTTCAATATAGCGTAAGATCATGTCTTCGCCTTCATCAGGTTCAAGAGAACAGTTTGAAAAGACAACCACACCGCCAGGCTTAATCAAACTAATCGCATGGTCAAGCAGACCCTTTTGAACACCTGCAAGATAGGTAATATCATCTAAGTCTTTGGTCCAAACGACGTCTGGATGCCGCCTTATCGTACCCAGTCGATGAACATGGCGCATCTAACAACGCCATATCAAATAATTCTTCAACTTCGTATTTTTCCATGCGGGACAATTGTGTATCGGCTTTGAGTTTAAGGCGCGCTAAATTTTCGTTTAAGCGGTTCAAAGCGACTTTGCGAGCGATCAAGAGCCGTCACATCAGCGCCAGCAAGAATTAGCTGAAGGAAGCTGTTTTCCCACCTGGTGCCGCGCAAAGGTCAATCACACGTTTATTACTCAGAATCACCAAATAAACGCGCTGGCAAAAGAGGCCGCGGCATCCTGCACCCACCATTCACCATCCTCAAAACCTTCTAGAGACTGAATTGGTCCTTCAAGCTTTTCTAGTCTCACAGACCAATCTGTGAGTTTCGTTCCACCTAGTTTTTCAGCCCATTTATCTGCATCTGATTTAACCGTGATATCGACAGGTGCTGGTTTGGACATTAATGCCATCATACCGCGCGCTCGGTTAAAACCATATGATTTTGATAATTTCTTAGCATACCAATCTGGCAGCATTGCTGTCTTTTCGCCAAGCTTTGGCAGCATTTTGTCTTTCATCACGCGCCATACGGCGCAAGATCGCGCTGACCAGGATTAGCAAATCTTCTATTACGAGGATCGATATTGGCCTGCTCAACCGCCAAATCTACTGCTGAATGATCTGGAACATCGAGATATAAAATCTGTGCGGCACCAATTCGCAAAATGTGACGAAGCGATACAGCCCCCGATGGCAACGGCTTTTCCAATAAATGGTCCAGGAACTTTTTCAATGATCTGATAGTTCCGCAACGTGCTCAGCAATATTGCTTTTACTAACAAACGGTCTTGATCTGTAAGATCCAGATATGCGGGATTGCCACCTTTTAAATCTAGCAAGCCATCCATAGATGTTTTCTTATCAATGATAGCTGATAATAACTTACTTGCAGCCTGGCGCGAAGATAACCCGGGCTTATCATAACGTCTTTGGTGATCAGTCAAAAATCCGAACCTTATTTTTTAGCGCCCTTTCGGCCCCAAGGTCCGGGTAGATCAGTTGATTTTGGCGCGGGCTCAGGTTTTACATCCTTTTCCGGGCGCTTATTCTCATACTGCTCACGCTGGTGTTCCCAAGGTGTCGTTGTAGATGGCGTCGTTGTAGATCGCATATGCGCGTCTCGATCGGAATTGTCAAATCTATCATCTTCATATTGATCATATTGGCTTGAAAACTCTGCTTCCATCTGACGAAGTGCTTTAATTCGGTTCTCTGTTGCAGGGTGCGTTGAAAATAGATTATCAGCCCGCTGACCATTAAGCGGATTGATAATAAACATATGAGCTGTTGCGGGATTACGTTCCGCATCCTCATTGACTGTGCGACCGCTCGCGGCTGCAATCTTTTCCAGCGCTGAGGCCAACCACATCGGATTATCGCAAATTTCTGCACCTCGACGATCCGCTGAATACTCACGCGTGCGGCTGATCGCCATTTGAACGATCATCGCAGCAAATGGTGCGACAATCATCGCAGCCAAGACGCCGATAAATCCAAGTGGGTTATTTCTATTGCCACCAAAGAACATGGCAAAATTCCCAAGCATCGAAATCGCACCTGCAAGCGTTGCCGTTATCGTCATCGTCAACGTGTCTCGATTTTGAATATGGGCTGATCGTGCGCCATAACCCCGGCGACTTCTTCGCGAGTTAAGGCGTTTAAAAGTCCGGTTGTTGCGGCAACAGCTGAATTTTCTGGATTGCGACCGGTGGCAAATGCATTGGGTTGCGGATTATCAATGATATAAACCTTAGGCATCGGCAATCCAGCACGTTGAGCCAATTGTTCAACAATCCCATAATATTCAGGCGCGTTCTTGCGGTTCACCTCTTTAGCGCGGTGCATGGAAAGCACCATTTTATCCGATTTCCAATAGGAGAACAGGTTCATACAAGCCGCAATCACCAGCGCGATCATCATGCCGCCAGTTCCACCAATCATGAAACCAACACCCATAAAGAGTGCCGTCATAAAAGCGATCAGCATTGCTGTTTTGACCATATTCATTTCAATTTTACTCCATTGATCGATCTAGACGATGATATATATACGTAAAGATGGTAGTAAATTACGTCAGTTTCAACATTAATATGACAAACACGGATTACGAAAGGTCAGATCCATGAGTGCCGATCAGCAAGATCACAGCAATGAAGAAAACGCTAAACCTTCTGAACAAGAAGCCGTTGTTGTGAAAAAAGAATTGTCTGATGTTGCTAAACGCGCATTGGCTGAGGCTGAAGAACGCCGCAAGTTAGCCGATGAAAAACGCGAAGAAATAGCCAAAGAATATGGTGGCCGTGGCGGGGCTGATCCTTCACGATTTGGCGACTGGGAAATTGATGGCAGAGCCATCGATTTTTGATCTATTGGCTCAGCGATGAATTAGAAGTTTTAACGTAGCAAGAAGCGAAAACTTTTCTTTAATTCTGCACAATTGCATTTTGTTAAAAATCTAGCTATAAGCTCAAACAATTCTCCGGAAATTGTGGTAAACTACCCCACGGCTCGCGTAACCGGCGCGATGCTTAAGAAAAGGATCTGGTCTATGGCACAGCAGCTACTCATGCCAAAAGCAACAGCGATTTGGCTCGTTGATAACACGGCACTAACATTTGATCAGATTGCGCTTTTTTGTAAGCTTCATCCGCTCGAAGTTAAAGCGATTGCTGACGGCGAAGCTTCACAAGGCATTAAGGGTTTGGATCCAATCTCAACGGGTCAGCTGACACGTGAAGAGATTAAAAAAGGTGAAGAAACGCCAACACATAAATTGGTGCTTTCAACATCGAAAGTTCACTTGCCTGAGAAAAAGCGCAAAGGCCCACGTTACACACCATTGTCAAAACGTCAGGATCGCCCAAATGCGATTTTGTGGTTGGTACGTAATCACCCAGAACTTAAAGACGCTCAAATCTCTCGTCTGGCTGGAACAACCAAAAACACAATTGCTCAAATTCGCGATCGTACACACTGGAACTCAGCTAACCTTACACCAATGGATCCGGTATCTCTTGGTTTGTGTTCGCAGATTGATCTGGACATGGAAGTTGAGAAAGCTGCGAAAAACCGTCCTGCAATGGAACCTGCAGCTCAAGGTGAAACACTAATGCCTGCTGAGCAGACACAAACATTTGCTGGTGATTTGAACACACCTGCAGAACCTGCTGAAAATGATATGGACAAAGAATACGATGCTGATCTGGTCTTTGCGAGCCTCTCATCCCTTAAAGGCGATGAAGATGAAGCTGGTGAAGAAAACAGCTAATCAGCTGGCACGATTCACGTGAAACATTTAAGGCTGGTATTCAATAAGAGTACCAGCCTTTTTCTATTGTGCTATACTAACTATCGTCATCCATCTGCATGGAATAGCCAAGTGGCATCCGACCGCCATCTGTATAGATAATCTCACCCGTAATATAACTTGCATCTTTAGACGCCAGAAAAGCTGCAACAGAAGCGATCTCAGATGGATCACCAATACGGCCCATCGGTGTGCGTTCTAAAATTCGTTTCTCAGCTGACTTATCAGCCAGAACAGTAGCAAGCATTTCAGTTTTAATCGAACCAGGTCCGATGCCATTAACGCGAATACCATAAGGCGCAAGAGCCACGGCCATCACGCGGGTTAACTGTTTCACGGCACCTTTAGAGACGGTGTAAGCGATCTGCGAAGGCAAAACCATAGTGTCATTCACAGATGAAATATTGATGATAGAGCCCGGGTTCTCCCCCTGCTCCACACGTGAGACAAGATGCTTTGCAACGGCTTGGCTTGCTAAGAACATACCCTTGATATTGATATCCATGACCTGATCAAAATCTTCTTCGGTCATTTCAAGAAACTCGCCAGCTTTAACAACACCGGCATTATTGACCAACAGATCAATCTTGCCAAAGGCACTTAGTGTTTCAGCTATCAAATTATGCACATCGATGCGATCACCAATATTGCCAACAAAGACCTCGACCTCTCCCAAAGGGGATAGCTTGGTTTGAGCCTCAAGGACTTTTGCCTCATTGATGTCACTGATCATGACCTGAGCGCCATCTTTAATAAATCGCTCGGCAATAGCAAAACCGATGCCTTGTGCGGCACCGGTAACGATAACTGACTTTACCAAGGTATTCTCCCTTTGGTGTGTTTAGCAATGAAGTGGGTCTGGTTAGACCCAATTTAGACCCTAGCTGCGATAAACATCAATGGCTGATTTGATCTCATCCAAGATCGCAGGATCATCAATCGTTGCTGGCATCTTCCACTCAAGACCATCATAGATCTTCTGCATGGTGCCTCGCAGAATTTTACCTGATCTGGTTTTCGGCAAACGCGGCACCAGAATAACAGATTTAAACGCAGCAACCGGACCAATCAAAGATCGAACCTGCGCGACAATTTCTGCTTCAACTTCCTGAGCTGATTTTTCAACGGCTGAATTTACGACAACAAATCCAATTGGCAATTGACCCTTGAGCTTATCGGTCACACCAACAACTGCGCATTCAGCAACGCTTTCATGAGAGGCAATCGCCTCTTCGATACCGCCCGTTGAAAGTCTGTGGCCTGCAACATTAATAATGTCATCCGTACGAGCCATAATATAAAGATAGCCGTCTTCATCGATGTAGCCCGCATCCGCCGTTTTATAATAGCCAGGGAATTCAGCCATATAGGCATCAATGAAGCGTTCTTCCGCATTCCATAATGTCGGCATAGAACCCGGTGGCAATGGCAATTTTACAACAATGTTACCAAGCTCATTTGCCTCAATCTGCTCACCTTCGTCATTAACGATCTGAACGTCATAACCTGGCATCGGAACCGCCGGCGATCCATATTTAACTGGCAAGAAACCAAGACCCATTGGGTTACCCGCAATTGTCCAACCCGTTTCGGTTTGCCACCAATGATCAATCACTGGAACTTTTAGAACATCTTCCGCCCATTTAATTGTATCAGGGTCTGCGCGCTCACCTGCAAGGAACAAAGCCTCAAAATGCGAGAGGTCATATTTCTTGATGAACTCTGCATTAGGATCTTCTTTCCGAATAGCGCGAAATGCGGTTGGCGCTGTAAACAGCGATTTAACTTTATGCTCTGAGATAATGCGCCAGAACGTCCCTGCATCAGGTGTTCCAATTGGCTTGCCTTCAAACAGGATACCAGGATTTCCTGATAGGAGCGGACCGTAGATAATATATGAGTGGCCAACCACCCAACCCACATCAGACGCTGCCCAGAAAACTTCACCAGGTTTCACGCCGTAAATATTATGCATCGTCCAATTTAGCGCAACAAGGTGTCCACCATTATCGCGAACCACACCTTTAGGCTGACCAGTCGTGCCAGACGTATAAAGGATATAAAGCGGGTCGGTTGCCTTCATCGGCTCGCACGGAACTTCAGCACCTTTGTTGTCTAATAGCGCCTGATCGAAATCAAAGTCGCGCCCTTCAACCATATCTGCAGCTAGCTGTTCGCGCTGATAAATGATCGTCGCTTCTGGCTTATGTTTGGAAAGCTCAATCGCATCATCAAGCAAAGGCTTATACGCAATCGTACGTGCGCCTTCGATACCGCATGATGCAGAGACAACAAGTTTTGCTTCGCAATCATCAATACGCGTTGCCAATTCATTTGCTGCAAATCCGCCAAACACCACAGAGTGGATCGCACCGATGCGCGCGCATGCAAGAACCGCGACAACTGTTTGCGGGATCATCGGCATGTAAATGATAACGCGATCACCCTTGCCAATACCTTTAGCTTTTAGCGCAGCTGAGAATGCTGATACATCGGCCAACAAATCATTATAGGTAAATTTCTTAACTGTGTTGGTAACGGGGCTGTCGTAGATTAGCGCAACATTATCACCCTTGTTATCTTGAACATGTCGATCGAGACAATTGTAACAAGTATTGACCACACCATCGGTGAACCAACGGCCATAGACACCCATGTCTTCATCAAAGATTTTCGTCGGCTCTTCAAACCAATCAATGGCTTTACTTTCTTCCGCCCAAAAGCCCTCAGGGTCTTTTTTCCACGCCTCGTAAACTGAGTGATACATACTAGTCAAATGCTCTCTCCCGCAATTCATGCTCATTTAATCTTATGTTGCAGCACACAATTGAACGAAAATGAGAACGGTTTCAAGCTTTGATATGGAATTTAGGTATAGTCGCGCGCGCCAAAAATAGCTGATCCAACACGCACATGTGTTGCACCAAAAGCAATTGCCGTTTCATAATCACCGCTCATTCCCATAGAGATTGCTGGTAATTCAGCCTTTTGCGCAAGCTTGGCGCAGCAGAGCAAAATGTGGCCCAGGATTTTCATCAGCTGGCGGAATACACATAAGACCAATGACAGGCAGCGACAATTCGTCTTTGCAAAATTGCACAAACTCAACCGCTTTTGCTGGTTCGATACCCGCCTTTTGAGGCTCTAACCCCGTATTGACCTGAACAAACAATTTCGGACATTTGCCGATCTTTTGAGATTCTTTGCAATGGAGCGCGCTATCTTTTCGCGGTCTACACTTTCAATCACGTCGAATAATTCGAGCGCATCTGCTGTTTTATTAGATTGCAAGGGTCCTATGAGATGAAGCTCAATACCTGCATTTTTGGATTTTAGTTCTGGCCATTTGCCCTGTGCTTCTTGGACACGGTTTTCACCGAAAACACGCTGACCTTCATCAATCACCTCTTGAATGATCTCAGCGCCATATGTTTTAGAAACTGCAACAAGCTCAAGACTATCAGATGGTTTAAGGGCACCCGCTTTGGCTTTATCAATGTTCTGGCGAACGGTTTGCAGATTTTCCTGAACAGACATTTAAGACCTCATAAGCGATTCACGTGAAACATTTAGCAAATCTACACGTGGGGCATGACCAATAGATATTCAGCTATTTAGCGCATCTTTTATCAAATATGAACCGCTTAGCTGTTGACGATTGGAAAGTTTCACGGCTATTGCTCGACAAAATATTTTCAGCAATTGCGCTGAAACAATATCTAAGCCGAATAATACGAGATACTACAGGACAATTTAATGGCCGTTGAACGTTATAATCCGCGACAATCCGAACCGCATTGGCAAAAGGTTTGGGACGAGCATAAAATCTATGAAACAGATAATGCTGACAAGCGCGAAAAATATTATGTCCTGGAAATGTTCCCCTACCCGTCAGGGCGCATCCATATGGGGCATGTTCGCAACTATGCTATGGGCGATGTTGTCGCGCGTTATCGTCGCGCCAAAGGTTTTAATGTTCTTCACCCGATGGGTTGGGATGCGTTTGGTATGCCAGCGGAAAACGCTGCAATGCAAAACAAAAACACATCCAAAATCCTGGACCTATGAAAATATCGACACCATGCGTCGCCAGCTTAAATCTATGGGCTTGTCATTGGATTGGTCGCGTGAATTTGCCACTTGCGATGTTGAATATTATCACAAGCAACAACAGCTTTTTGTCGACTTCTTAGACAAAGGTTTGGTTTACCGCAAAAACGCGAAAGTAAACTGGGATCCGGAAGACATGACCGTGCTTGCCAATGAGCAAGTGATCGATGGTCGTGGCTGGCGTTCAGGCGCGCTTGTTGAGCAACGCGATTTGACCCAGTGGTTCTTTAACATCACTGATTATTCGCAGGATTTATTGACTCTCTTGAAACGCTAGATAACTGGCCTGACAAAGTTCGCCTTATGCAAAAGAACTGGATCGGCAAATCTGAAGGCTTGCAAATTCGCTGGGAGTTGGATGCGCAAACAGCCCCTGAAGGCTTCACCGAATTGGAAGTTTATACAACGCGTCCTGATACCTTGTTTGGCGCATCCTTTATGGCAATCGCCGCTGATCATCCATTGGCGCTTGAAGCAGCCAAGTCAAATCCAGAATTACATGAATTCTGCGAAGAATGTCGCCGAGTTGGTACATCAGCCGCTGCATTGGAAACGATTGAAAAGCATGGGTTTGATACAGGCTTTGAAGTTGTTCATCCGTTTAACAAAGACTGGAAACTAAAAGTCTTCGTCGCAAACTTCGTGTTGATGGAATACGGAACAGGCGCGATCTTTGGTTGCCCATCAGGTGACCAGCGCGATTTGGACTTTGCCAACAAATATGGTCTGCAGGTCACACCTGTTGTCATGCCAGAAGATGGCGATGCAGCAAGCTTCCAAATCACGGAAGAGGCCTATACCGGCGACGGCATCATGATCAATTCCGAGTTCTTAAATGGCATGAAGCCAAAAGAGGCATTTGACACAGTTGCAAAGAAGCTAGATGAAATCGAGTTTAATGGTGCGCCACAAGCTGAATTGAAAACTCAGTTCAAGCTGCGTGACTGGGGCGTTTCGCGCCAACGCTATTGGGGTTGTCCTATTCCGGTTATTCATTGCGATGATTGCGGAGCGGTTCCTGTACCTAAAGCTGATCTTCCGGTCATTCTTCCAGATGATATCAATTTCGATAAACCTGGTAATCCGCTTGATCGCCACCCAACATGGCGTCATGTCGCCTGCCCGTCATGCGGAAAAGATGCAAGACGCGAAACGGATACGATGGATACATTTGTAGATTCATCGTGGTATTTCGCGCGCTTTACCGATCCAAACAACGACAATCCAACGGATCCTGATATGGCAAACCATTGGTTGCCTGTTGATCAATATATCGGCGGTATCGAACACGCGATCTTGCATTTGCTATATTCACGCTTCTTCACCAGAGCGATGCAAAAAGCCGGACATTTGGATATCAAAGAACCTTTTAAAGGTCTGTTCACCCAAGGCATGGTGGTTCACGAAACTTATAAAGGTCCTAATGGATGGATCACACCAGCTGAAATCAACATTAAAGATAACGATGGTATTCGTTCAGCAACAATGAATCGACACGGGTGAAACCGTAGAGATTGGCTCCATTGAAAAAATGTCTAAATCTAAAAAGAACGTTGTTGATCCAGATGATATCATTGCATCTTACGGCGCTGATACTGCTCGTTTCTTTATGTTGTCAGATTTGCCACCTGAGCGTGATGTAATTTGGACGGAAGCTGGCGTTGAAGCTGCGCATAAATTCGTTCAACGTATTTGGCGTATTATTGCTGAAGCTGCACCGGAACTTGAGCGATGTAAAAGCAGCTTCCGCTATGGAAGGGGAAGCTAATGCAGTTTCAAAAGCAGCGCACAAAACACTTAAACTTGTTGGCGAAGATCTTGAAAAACTCGGGTTTAATAAATCCGTCGCGCGTATTTACGAATATGTGAACACCATCTCACCGATGCTTGCCAAAGTTTCCAAGGGTGAAGCGGATGACACTGTTAAATCAGCATGTCGCGAAGCGAGTGAAATCCTAATTCAATTGATCGCACCGATGATGCCACATTTGGCGGAAGCATGTTGGAGTGAGTTAAATTGTGAAGGAATGGTCGCAAATGCAGCTTGGCCTCAATTTAATCCTGATCTTGTGGCAGAAAACTCGTTTACCTACCCTGTGCAAATTAATGGTAAGAGGCGTGGTGAATTAACCATAGCTGTCGATGCGGACAAAGAGACAATCGAAAAAGCTGTTCTGGCACTTGATTTTGTTGCCGATAAAATCAATGGTCAACCAGTACGAAAATTGATTGTCGTTCCAAAGAGGATTGTGAATATTGTTATTTAGTATCCAAAAGATCAAATCAATCGTTAAGCCGCTTGCTTTGGCGGCGGTTATACCTGTGGCTATTGGCCGGTTGTCAGGTAAAGCCGCTTTATAGTTCGGTATCGAACAAACCCAATTGCTGTTTTAGATATTTCACAAGCTGACTACGCGCATTGAACAGGTCACACGAAATCAATTGGTGTTCTTAAATGGTGGTGCACAAGCCAGGTGCAGCAGAATATCGTTTGGATTTGAATGTGAGCAAGTTCTGCTGCGGGCGTGCTTGGGTGCTGGCACAGATAACAATTGTTCACGGCCGGTCGTATGACTGTTTCGGGAAGCTTTACGCTCACAAGACTGTCTGACGGCGAAGTTATTCGCAAAGCCAAGCGCCAGGTGACATCGCAATATGATCTCTCCTGATCAGGAATTTGCGAAAATTCGGGCCCTGCAAGATGCTGAAAACCGCGCTGGCCGTGAGCTGGCCGATGTTATCTACGCAGATATTTCTGCCGCATTACGAAAGTAGCCTCAATCTAAGCGCTCATGGGACAGATCAAAGCTCACGAATTTGACGGATTTATCAAACGAGCTGATTTACCCTATCGTGTATTTTCTTATTTATGGTCCAGATACCGGGTTAGTATCAGAGCGTGCATGCCGAGACTTTCTAAAATAGACCGGCGTAGATCTTTCAGATGATTTTAATCTCGTTAGGTCTGGATTCCAGCGAAATTTCAGCTGACCCCGGTCGCCTCGCCGATGAAGTTGGATCAATCGGGCTTATTTGGCGGTTCTAGGCTTATCTGGGTCAAAAACGCAGCCAATGATAAAAAGCTTGTCAGCGCACTTTCTGGCGTATTGGAAGAAATCGGCGATAGCGTTTCTTTAATCATTGAAGCTGGTGATCTTGAAAAACGTCCTCTTCACTGCGTAAAACTATCGAAAAAGCCGCGTCCTGCCGTTGCCATACCCTGTTATGCTGATGATGGTCGCGCGTTACAAAATCTTATCGATCAAGAACTTGACCCAACGCGAATATGCGGATGGACATAGATGCACGTCAGCTATTGTTGACATTTTTGGGCGGTGATCGTTTAGCCAGTCGCGGTGAAATCCAAAAGCTGATGCTTTATTGCCATGGCCAAGAGCAAATTCACATTGAGGACGTTATTGCGGCGATTGGAGATGCGTCATCGATTTCAGTAGACGAAACGGTTGATGCGATTTTATCTGGTAATATCAATGACTTAGATAGTTCGTTCAACCGCATAATCTCATCGAAGACCCCTGTTTTTTTGATTCTTCGGTCCCGCTCTAATCCAGCTTCAACAGCTAGATTTAATGAGATCTGAAGTAGAAACGAACAATAAGCGCGCTAGTCAGGTGATGGCAGAACATGGGCCGCTTCATCCATTTCAAACGTAAGCCTGTATTTGAAAAAGCGCTTAAACAAATGGAATTGTCAGAAACTTCAGGCTTGAAATGGATAAAATATCCTATGCCATTTTGGAAACACGACGCAATGCAACGCTTGAGACAAGCATTGCACGACAAGCTCTTGATGCGTGTTTGTTTACTCAGCAGATAGTGAAACCTTAATTAACCGGCAACGCCAAGCAATTTACAAATAGAATCAAGCTGCTCCAGAGATTTATAACTAATCTGCAACTTTCCTTTTTCACCTTTGTGATCGAGCTGAACTTTTAAACCCAGATACATCGGTTAAGCTTTTCTCAAGTGCCAAGAGTATCGGCATCTTTTTGAACAGCGTCTTTCTTTAGCAGATTGTTGCGTAAGCGCCATTGATATCTTCTTGCGCTAATCGTTCCGCATCACGAACTGATAAGCCTTTTTCGACGATCAAGTTTAGCCAAGTGCAAGCGGATCAGACGTTGAAACCAATGCACGTGCATGGCCAGCAGACAAGCTTCCATCCACCAACATTTCTCGAACGCTATCCGGTAGTTTTAACAATCGCAGGCTATTTGCGACATGCGAACGGCTTCTTTGCCGATCACTTCGCCCAAATCATTTTGGGTATAACCGTAATGCGACATTAACTGCTCATAACCAAGTGCTTCTTCAAGCGGATTAAGATCAGCACGTTGAACATTTTCAACAATTGCAATCTCTAAGCGCAGTTTTATCATCAACATCACGAACCAGATACCGGAATTTCAGTTAAGTTCAGCTTGTTGAGCCGCACGCCAACGACGTTCACCAGCAATAATTTCAAATCGATCATTGTTCAACTTTACGCACTACAATTGGCTGCACGATACCGTGTTTACGAATTGAACGCGCTAGATCGACCAGATCGTCATGATCAAAGTTTTGGCGCGGATTTTCTGCATTTCGTACGACAAACTCAATCGGAACCTTTTGGTCTGGATTAATTTTTGGCTCACTTGCTGGCTTATTATTATCGACATTATCCATCTCGCCAATTAAGTGCTGCCAAGCCCCGACCTAAACGTTTTTTTGATTGTTCATCACTCATAAAACAAACCTATCTTCTATCAATGGCGCCAAACTATGCAGCTTTGTGGCTTCTTTCTCGTTGAATAACTTCGGATGCCAATTTCAAGTAAGCCTGACTGCCTGAACAGGCCAAATCATACAAAATGGCTGGCTTACCGTAAGATGGCGCCTCTGAAACACGAACATTTCGTGGAATAAGGGTGTGGTAAACCTTTTCTCCCAAGTTTTCTCGCACATCAGCGACAACCTGGTGAGCAAGTTTGTTACGCGAATCATACATCGTCATAACAATACCCTGTATTTCAAGGTCCGGATTGAGGGTATCACGTACTTGTCCAACAGTTTCAAGCAGTTGACTTAAACCTTCAAGCGCAAAAAACTCGCATTGTAAGCGGAACCAGACACAGAATGTGCTGCTGCCATCGCATTCATTGTCAAAAGGTTTAATGATGGCGGACAATCTATCAGATATATAATCATATTGAGCTCGCATCTGGCGTATTGAGCACTTTTTTCAATCGAAAAGCTCGCTGGCTATCATTTGATATTTCCATCTCAAGACCCAGCAAATCCATTGTAGACGGCACGATATCTAAATTTGGCACCGCTGTTTTCTTGCAAGCCTGGGAAAGCTCAGCTTCATACATAAGTACATCATAAGAAGATAGATCACGATTCGCCCGCTCGATGCCCAAGGCCGGTACTTGCATTGCCTTGAGGATCAAGATCCACAATCAGTACATTCTCGCCAATCGCAGCCAGCGCCGTTGCCAAGATTGATTGCTGTCGTTGTTTTACCAACTCCACCCTTTTGATTAGCAACTGTAATAATCCGGTTCTTAATCTGAGACATAGCACCCAACTTTTATCAAAAACCACAAAATACTAATCTAAAGTCTCTCTGAGGTTATCAATTTGCAAAACAACTGATCCATCCTGAATCTGACTATCATATTTTACCAGATTAAAGTCCCACCGACTACGGGCAAGTTCAATTTCCGACTGATAATCCCGACCTTTATGAAGGTATGTGGATAAATTTTGGTTCTGTTGAAACCACGGTTCCGACATCTCTGAGCAAGATCGTCCAGCGAAGCAAGTGCTCGGGCTGAAATCGCCTCTATTTCCGGTGCTATATCAAAGGCATCTGCGACGCGAACTGGGTGAACACTGGCGCGCGCCCCGGTTTCAACAATAGACATTGCGCAAAAACGCCGCCTTCTTTTGATTGCTCTCAATCAAATAGCACCCAGCCACTCGCCATGTTCCGCCAAGACAAACGGCGGTGACAATGCCTGGAAAGCCAGCACCGCTGCCCATATCTAACCAAACCTTGGGACGTAGGGTTTAATGTCCATATTTGAAGACTATCGAGAACATGGCGCTCCCATAGATTGGTCACAGTGGTCGGGGAAATCAAGATTGATGGTTTTTTGCCATTTTCGAACGATATCGCCATACTGGCGCAATCTCGCCCATGTTTCACGTGAAACATTCACGGACTCTTCAAAACTTTTAGACATAAGTAACTCCTGTTAAGACGCAATAGTTGCGTCTCTTCCCATTGTGTCTTTTTAAGTAAGTTAAAATCAATGCAATAGCAGCTGGCGTCATACCATCTATCTTATTTGCATGAGCGATAGATTTCGGACGATTAGACTTTAAGTTTCTGCTTCAGTTCATTAGATAAACCAGGAAGCACGTCAAAATCAAAGTCCCCAGGGATCAATCGCCCCTCCTCGCGTTGCTGTATACGAATATCATTCTTCTGACTGATCCATGTAAACTGCATAAGTCGCGTCAATTTCAACTGTTTCTAAGAACATTGCGATCAAATTCGGTCAAGTTCTGGCCAAATCTTCAAAATATCGTCCAATTTAATTTGAGGGTAAGACAATAAGCTTGAACGCTGAGCGACGAATTCCGTCCTTATTCAACTTAAATCCGTAAGTTCTCTGCCTCATTCGGTGTGAGCGAAAGAGATTTCGAAAGATTGTTTTACAATCTATCGATAGCCTCTCTGCCAAGTTTTCAAACCGTGCACGACGTTCATCTGAGACACAACCGATTTCAATACCTAACGGTGTTAAACGTAAATCAGCATTATCAGCTCGCAAACGTTAGACGAAATTCAGCGCGCGACGTAAACATACGATAAGGCTCTGTATACGCCATGGGTTGTTAAGATCATCAATCATCACACCGATATATGATGTACTACGACTGAAAACAATTTCGTCACCGTCCACCGCCTTACGCGCAGCGTTTAAGGCCAGCGACTAGCCCTTGAGCACCGGCTTCTTCATACCCGGTGGTACCATTAATCTGACCTGCCAAGAAGAAATCCGGACAGTTTCTTTAAGTTCTAAGCGTCTGTTTCAACTCTCTAGGATCAACATAATCATATTCAATCGCATATCCTGGCTGCAATATGGTGACATTCTCCAGACCTGGGATAGTTCTGAATGAAACTTGTCCTGCACATCTTCCGGTAATGACGTGGAAATACCGTTGGGATAAACCGTATCATCATCCAAGGCCCTCAGGCTCCAAAAAGATCTGATGACCGTCGCGATCACCGAACTTTAACGATCTTATCCTCAATTGATGGGCAATAACGGGGTCCAACACCTTCGATCTGGCCGGAATACATCGCAGATTTTGAGATATTTTCTTCAATTATCTTATGTGTTGCCATGGTGGTGCGGGTAATCCCACAAGGTATTTGTTTCTGCTTAATCGCCATCGGTCATGAAAGAAAATGGCACCGGGTCTTCATCTGGTCCCTGTTCCTCAAGTTGGTCCCATGCAATGGTCTTTCCATCTAGCCGAGCTGGTGTACCGGTTTTAAGCCGCTCAAGCTTTAATCCCAAAGCTTCTAGCCTATCAGATAACCCTAATGCCGGCGCTTCATTCATCCGCCCTGCTGGTATTTTCTTATCACCAATATGGATCAATCCGCGTAAAAATGTGCCAGTGGTCAAAACCACGGCTTTACATTTAAAAGAGCGACCGTCTTTGGTTTTTACGCCTGATATTTCATCATTAGACAATTCAAGATCATCAACCTCACCCTCAATAACATCTAAATTATTGATAAGGCTGATATTTTTCTGCATTGATTCCGATAAAGACGACGATCTGCTTGCGTTCTGGGGCCGCGAACAGCTGGGCCTTTACGTCGATTGAGCATCCGATATTGAATAGCTGCGTCATCAGTGACACGACCCATCAGACCATCCATAGCGTCAATTTCACGAACAAGATGGCCTTTGCCTAAGCCGCCAATGGCAGGATTACACGACATGACACCGATGGTATCAAATTTGTGAGTGATTAAAGCTGTTTTCACGCCCAAGCGCGCTGAAGCTGAGGCTGCTTCGCAGCCTGCATGCCCACCACCAATAACGATCACGTCGTAACCCATAAGTCACCTTGCATATCATAAATGATACTTAGCGTTTCACGTGGAACCTTCTTACAATGTTTCACGTGAGTCATTCATTAAGCGGCTTCAGTGTTTCACGTGAATCACTTACCGACACAGAACTCACTGAATATAACTCCGAGTAGGTCTTCTACATCAACGCGCCCGGTAATTCTACCCAAATTATGTTGAGATATTCGGCAAGTGCTCGCTTCTTATCTCGATGGGTAACTCCGAACCCGAAAGCGCGTATTCAAGCTCCGACACAGCGGACTTTAACAGCTCAACATGCCTACGCCGCGTTGGAACAACCAAATCATCGCGAATACCAGATAATGCCAACTTTAGATTTGATAAGGTCTAACAAAGCATATCAACGTCTGCCGTCGATCGAGTCGGCAAAGTGCAATATCCGTCTCTTTTAGCCAATGTGCGCCTGAAATATCAGACTTCGTGCCGATGGTGATCATGCTAGAAACACCATCAAAATCATTGGCATAAGTATTCTTGTAACTGTCCTGGTTCAGTAAGATAAAGCACCAAATCAGCCTGAGCGAGTTCACTCTTAGCCTTTCTAATCCCTCGCGCTCGACCTTTACTTTCCGTCTCACGCAGACCAGCTGTATCTTTTAGGACATACTCAGAAACCCATCAAGATCAAGACGGACTTCCAAAACATCGCGGGTCGTACCTTGTTCATCTGAAACAATTGCCACTTCACGGCCAGCGATAGCATTCATCAAAGACGATTTACCAGCATTAGGCGCACCCGCAATTACAATGGAAAAACCCGAACGAGAAATCTCGCCAATCTTGGATTTCACAAGATGGTCATTCATTTCATCAATTAAAGACGAAATATCACTCCATATCTGATCAGATACAGATCCAGGTATGTCTTCTTCATCAGAAAAATCGAGTTCAGCCTCAATAAGCGCCCGAGATCGTAATATTTGTGCGTTCCAATGCTCATAAAGTCTGCGCAAACCGCCATCTGCCTGTTCAACAGCCAGTTTTCGTTGCATTTCAGTTTCAGAAGATAATAGATCTGCTAAGCCCTCGGCCTCTGTTAGATCCATTTTCCCATTATCATAGGCACGTTTTGTGAATTCACCCGCTTCAGCGAAACGAAATCCATCTAATGCTCTTAATTCATCAAAAATTGAATCAACAACAGCCCGGCCGCCATGAACATGCAGCTCAGCACAGTCTTCTCCAGTAAAGGAATGAGGATCTGGGAAAAATAGCACCAAACCCCTATCTATTAACTGATTGTTTTGTTTCCGAATCGATTTTAGTGAGGCCAATCGGGGCTTTAATTCACCAATCCCAAGCGTTTCGAGAGCGAATCGAACTTCTGGACCCGAAATCCGAATAACAGCAACACCTGCAGGCACGGACCCAGATGATAAAGCAAAGATTGTGTCAAATTCACTCAATTTCACACGCCCTTACAACTAAAATTCAGCTAAGTCATTCTAAGTATTCATAGAATCGAAAAACTCTTGATTGCTCTTCGTCTGTTTAAACTTATCAATTAAGAATTCGATCGCATCGGTTGTTCCCATTGGAGACAAAATACGGCGCAATACAAAGATCTTCTGCAGATCTTGTTTCGGTACAAGTAGGTCTTCTTTACGCGTACCTGATTTCAAGATATCCATAGATGGATAAATACGCTTATCAGAAACCTTGCGATCAAGAACCATTTCAGAGTTACCAGTACCTTTGAACTCCTCAAAGATAACCTCATCCATGCGAGAACCAGTATCAATCAATGCTGTCGCTATGATTGTTAGCGAACCGCCTTCTTCAATATTACGAGCGGCACCAAAGAAACGTTTCGGGCGCTGCAATGCATTGGCATCTACACCACCTGTGAGAACTTTACCTGATGAAGGTACCACTGTGTTGTAAGCTCGGCCAAGTCTGGTAATTGAATCAAGCAAAATCACAACATCGCGACCATGCTCAACAAGGCGTTTTGCCTTTTCAATAACCATTTCAGCAACTTGCACGTGACGAACAGCCGGTTCATCAAATGTCGAAGATACAACTTCACCCTTCACGGAGCGCTGCATATCTGTAACTCTCAGGGCGCTCATCGATAAGCAACACGATGAGGTAACATTCAGGATGATTTGCTGTAATAGAATGCGCGATATTCTGCAAAAGAACCGTTTTACCCGTACGAGGCGGCGCAACAATAAGGCCACGTTGTCCCTTACCCAAAGGCGCAACAAGATCAATCACACGACCAGACATATCTTTATTGGTCGGATCATTAAGCTCCATGTTAAAGCGTTCGTCTGGATATAAAGGTGTCAGATTGTCGAAATGCACTTTGTGTCTGATCTTTTCAGGATCATCAAAGTTAATCGTGCTGACTTTTAACAGCGCAAAATAACGTTCGCCATCCTTAGGGCTGCGAATTGGGCCTTCGACAGTATCACCAGTTTTCAAAGAAAACTTACGGATTTGCGAAGGAGAAATATAAATAT
>NZ_JAWCUA010000007.1:0-1047434 GCF_032461525.1 Psychrosphaera aquimarina
GTTTTGTTTTCGGCGCAACCCTTTATTGCAAATAAATTACAAAAAACGTTTAACCGAACAATAAACACACAAACCGCTGTATAAGTGAACCGAACAGCGTCATATTCTTTGCTCTTCCACTAAAAAAGTCCGGAAATTAACTATAGTTAAGTTCCAGGCTTTGGCAATTTTAATGATGAATATATTTCTATTTATTCACTTATATACGATTTAGGCTAATTTTTAAGCATCGTTAGCACTGAATTGCTGAAAGATGCTCGAAAAGTCTTTTTTACCATTTCCTGCTTTTTGATGTAATGCGTATAAATTTCTTGTTAATGCACCTAAAGGAGTGGATGAATTTGACTGAACGGCGGTATCCATTGCCAAGCCTAAATCTTTTGCCATTAAGTCAGTCATAAAGCCACCTTTATAATCATTCGAAGATGGCACCCCTTCACTAACGCCTGGACAAGGATTATAGACTTCCAATGTCCAGTTACTGCCCGAGCTATTAGACATAATTTCAGATAACACTTTTGGATCTAAGCCATTGTCGATCCCTAACTGTATTGCTTCAGACGTACCAACCATCAAAATGCTTAACAACATGTTGTTGCAAACTTTAGCAACTTGCCCTGCACCAACCTCTCCTGCATGGAAGATATTTTTGCCCATCACATCTAAAAAAGGTTTTGCTACTGCAAAGTTTTGTTCTGAACCACCTACCATAAAACTTAAGGTACCAGCAGTTGCTCCAGCTACACCACCCGATACAGGTGCATCAATGAAATGAATATTATGCGCTTTTAAGCCTTCTGCTGTTTTAATAGCGGTGGCAGAGTCGATAGTTGAAGAATCTATAACCAATGTTTCCGCTGTTAAAACCTCAGCTAAACCATTATTTCCTAAATACAAGTCATAGACATGTTTACCTGCTGGTAACATAGAAATTACAACATCGGCATCTTTAACAACAAGCGTTGGCGTTTCAGCTGTCGTCGCACCAAGTGTTACTAATTTTTCAACCGCTGCTGGGAACAAATCAAACACACAAACGTGATGACCTGCTTGTATTAAATTAGCAGCCATTGGGCCGCCCATATTACCTAATCCAAAAAATGCGATATTTGCCATGTTAAAATTCTCTTTATTTGTTCTAAGGGGATTGTCTTAACAAACTAGACAATCTAGTTGCCTAAATTTTTTAACGGATGTTTGTCAGAAGACCAAGGTGAAACAAACATGTTATTTACAGATTCTTCATCAACGTCATGTACGGTATTAAAGTGCCACTGAGGTTTATTGTCTTTATCTATTAATAGTGCACGTACTCCCTCGGCAAATTCACCAATAGCCGAACATTGAACAGATAGTCCAAGCTCTAAGCGAAAACAGTCTGCAATTGATAGATTTTTACCAACTGATAATTGGCGATGGATTATATGCGCGGTTAATGCACTGCCATGAGCTAAAGAGGATTGCGCTTTATTAAACCACTTATCTTCTATTTGTTGATCCAAAATTTTAACCACTGCGGCTTCAACTATTTCACATTCGTCTAATTCAGTTAATAGTGGTGCAAAGCGGTGTAAGTTTCCTTCAGGGATCAAGCTTTCATCTTGTTTTTCAAACTTAGCTAATAATTGTGAGAGTTTTTGATGATTTAATCTGTCCAGACTTTCCCAATTCACTAATAACAACTCTTCGATTAAATCAATTTTATGCTCAGCACTAATAAAGTAATCCGCTAAATTAACAAACTTCGCATCTGCTGCATTGATAGAAGCTCCGGTTAATCCTAAAAATAAGCCACAACCTGCAGGCATTCTATTTAAGAAATAACTTCCACCGACATCAGGGTATAAACCAATGGTGATCTCTGGCATTGCTATTCTTGATTTTTCTGTCACGACTCGATGACTTGCGCCAGCCAACAAACCAAGTCCGCCGCCCATGACTATGCCATGTCCCCATAATAAAATAGGTTTAGTATAAGTATGGATTAAGTGATCAAGCTCGTACTCTTTTGTGAAGAACTCTTCTACTTCTATTGAATAGTTACCTTTTCCTGCTGCTACCGTTGAGTTATATAATTGAACGACATCCCCACCGGCACAAAATGCTTTTTCACCGGCACCTTCTAACATCACCATAGCGATGTCTTTATCTGCTTGCCATGCGAGTAACTGAGGCATTAAAAGGTTAACCATATCTAGGCTAAGTGCATTTAGTGATTTTTCAGAGTTTAATGTGGCGACACCAATTTTTTTATCAGATACCGACTCTAGCTCTATAAATAAAACAAGGTTAGACATATTTTTTCCTAAAAGGCCTACGACCTACAAACTTACTATTTACAAGGCTTTCTATTTAAAAGACTTTTATTTAAAAGACTACGAACTGCTATATCTACTATTCGTTTAACCAAGTCGGCTTACGTTTTTGTAAAAAGGCATTCACGCCCTCTTTTTGATCTTTACTGTCAAATAAGCCAACAAACATTTCACGTTCTAATGGCAACGCCGCATTTATATTGCCACTTCTGCCTGCTTGAATAAGTGTTTTACAAGCGGTAATTGAAGTTGGACTTTGTTCTGCCGTTTGTTCGGCTAATTTCATCGCTGCATTTAACGACTCACCTTTGGCAACGACTTCTTCAACTAAACCAATTTTTAACGCCACGTCTGACTTAATGCGTTCACCACATAAGATCATACGTTTTGCCCAACCTTCACCCACTAACCAAGATAAGTTTTGTGTGCCACCAGCACAAGGTAACAAACCTACTTTTGCTTCAGGCAATGCCATTTGAGCTTGCTCTTCACAAATTCGAATATCACAAGCTAACGCAACTTCTAATCCACCGCCCATGGCATAACCATTAATTGCGGCAATAGATACACCTTGGAAATCACGTAGTGCTTCAAAAGCGGCACCAAATACTCTTGCCATGTCAGAGGCAACGCCTTTATCACCGTCAGCAAACACGTTTAAGTCCGCACCGGCAGAAAAAAACTTGTCACCTTCCCCGGTGATCACTAAAGCATAAACGGCTTTATTTATGTTTAAGGCTTCAACTAATGATTTTAATTCGCTTAATGAATCAAATGTCCAAGTATTGGCTGGAGGGTTAGCGATAGTGATTTGAGCTATGTGCCCATCTATTTTTAATTTAAGTAAATCTGACATAATTGTTCCTTATTTCTTATCGTTATAGCTAAAGCTGTTACAGATTAAGATCTATAGTATTGGCCCTGCAGCTTCGTCTAATAATCGTCTAGCAATAATCAAACGCATGATCTCGTTAGTCCCTTCAAGGATTTGATGTACACGTACATCTCTAAAATGACGTTCAAGTGGATATTCTTTGATATAGCCATATCCACCATGTAATTGCAGTGCTTCATTACAGACTTGGAAACCAATGTCGGTAGCAAAACGCTTTGCCATGGCGCAATAAGCCGTTGCTTCTGGATCATTTTGATCTAATTTAAATGCAGCTAGTCTCACCATTTGTCTGGCGGCGACCAGTTCTGTTGCCATGTCGGCCAGTTTAAATTGTAAAGCTTGAAATGCCGCTAACGGTTTGCCAAATTGCACACGTTCTTTCATGTAATTTAATGCGGTATCTAATGCTTGCTGGGCCGTACCAATTGAACAAGTTGCAATATTAATTCGACCACCATCTAACCCTTTCATAGCAAAAGAAAAACCTTGGCCTTCTTCACCAAGTAAATTGGCAAGTGGTATACGTACATTATCAAACGTTATTAATCTTGTTGGTTGCGCATTCCAACCGAGTTTTTCTTCTGCTTTACCATATATGACACCTTCAGCATCAGCAGGGACAACAACTGCAGAAATGCCTTTTGCGCCAGCTTCACCAGTTCTTACCATCACTACTAAAACGTCAGTTTCGCCCGCGCCAGAGATAAACATCTTGGAACCGTTAATGACATATTCATCGCCATCATGTTTAGCAGAAGTCGTTAATGAAGCTGCATCGGACCCCGCCCCAGGTTCTGTTAAGCAATAAGAAGCTAATTGTTCTCCCATGACTAATCCTGGGCACCATTGTTGTTTAACTGTGTCGGTCCCCCAAGTTGCTATCATCCAAGTTGCCATGTTGTGAATTGTGAGCATAGCCGTAGTGGCTGTACACCCCATGGCGAGTTGCTCAAATATTAACGAAGCATCTAACCGGGATAACCCCATACCACCAGCGTCTTCCGGTGAATATAAACCGCAAAAACCTAGCTCCCCAGCTTTGGCCATCACATCTTTTGGAAAGATATGTTCTGCATCCCATTTTGCTGCGTTTGGCAGTAACTCTGCATCCGAAAACTGTTTAGCAACATCAACAAACGCTTTTTGATCGTCATTTAAATTAAAATTCATGAAAGATCCGACTTATTTTATTATTCGTTATTTATTATTCGGTGTACTACCGCACTGTGTTTATGACACTTAACAACAATGCGGCAAGTTACATTTATCTTTATTTAAGAGCAATTGACATGTTAGGACCCGCATCAGCTGACTCATCAGCGTGATCATCATACCAACGTGCTGTAATGGTTTTAGTTTCTGTATAAAACTTAACGGCTTGTTTACCGTAGGCATGTTGATCGCCTGCAAAAGAACCTTTCCAACCCGTAAATGAAAAGAATGGTAATGGAACTGGAATTGGAATATTAATACCAACTTGACCAACTTCGATTTCATGCTGATATTTACGCGCTGCAAAACCTGACGATGTGAATATTGACGTGCCGTTACCGTATGGATTTGAATTAATCAAACTAATCGCATCATCCAATGTATCGACGTTCATGGTTAAAAATACTGGGCCAAAAATTTCTTGTTTGTAAATTTCCATCTCAGTCGTCACATCTGTAAACATCGTTGGACCAACCCAGTTCCCATTTGGAAAACCAGCCACGGTAAAGTTAGACCCATCTAAAACACAATTGGCTCCTTCTTGTTTACCTGTTTCAATTAACGCTTCAATACGATCCTTCGCCGCTGGAGTTATTTGAGGGCCATAAGCCGCGTCTGAGTCGGTGTAATGACCAGGACGTACCGATGCTAATTTTTCTTTTATTTCAGGTATCCATTCTTTGGCCGACCCTACAAAGACGGCAACAGAGATTGCCATACAACGTTGTCCTGCTGCGCCAACCGATGCACCAACAATATTGTTAATAACTGCAGCTTTATTTGCATCTGGCATAACCACCATATGGTTTTTAGCACCTAAGAAGGATTGAACACGTTTCATGTTGTCTGTGCCTGTTTTATAGATGTATTGACCAACACCAACAGAACCGACAAATGAAATCGCTTTCACTGACTCTTCATGTAATAAGATATCAACTTGTTCTTTATCACCATGAACCACTTGTAATACACCTTTTGGTGCACCAGCTTCTTCAAACAACTCTACTAAACGAGTTGGACATAATGGATCTTGTTCAGACGGCTTTAAGATAAAGGTATTACCACAAGCAATTGATAGTGGGAACATCCAAAGCGGTATCATTGCAGGGAAGTTAAATGGCGTAATACCAACACAAACACCTAAAGGTTGTGTATAGCTATATGTATCAATACTGGTCGCAACATTTTCAACGGTTTCGCCCATCATCATAGAAGGGATATTTGCTGCATGTTCAACCACTTCAATACCACGCCAAACATCGCCCATCGCATCTTCGTGGGTTTTACCTAACTCTTCACAAATGATACCTGCGATTTCTTCTTGATGTTCTTTTAATAAAGCAGCATAACGCATCATAATGCGAGCACGTTCCATGATTGGTTTGTCTTTCCAAACTTTAAACGTTTCTTTAGCGCTGGTAATAGCTTGTTGCATTTCATCTGCTGTCGCGCAAGGTACCTGAGCAATCACTTCTTGAGTTGCAGGGTTTGTAACATCAATCACGCGGGTTGATTTTGACGACACCCATTCGCCGTTTATAAATAGAGGTACTTGTTTCATGCTTATGCCTTTTATAATTTAGTTATTTCTTGCTACTGCGTTTTACAGTTTTAAGTACAAGGAAATTTCATTGAGCTGATTAAAACAGAGCTTCCAACTATTTAACATTGATTAAATTGTTATTTTAATGGACTATCTTGCCATACATGACTAATCGAGTTGAATTTATGAGCGCTCCGTCAAATTGGCCACTACCTAAGTCTAGTATTCGTTATCTAATACCGAAACCTATGATTGAACAACTTGAACTGAATGTGGTGAGCCGTGGATTATTTCCTTTAGCTTTTGGTTATTACGAAAATGCCCACAACCACGCAATTAAAAGGCTGGAGCATACAGACCACTTGTTAATTTTTTGTTGTGCAGGCAAAGGGACAATCAGCTCACCACACTATAATCAAACTATAATGGAAAATGACATTTTGATGATCCCCAAAGGAATTACGCATCATTATAAAGCCGATAGTAAAGATCCTTGGAGCATTTATTGGGTGCATATGGATGGACATTTGTTTATGCAATTTATGGATATTATTGGTTTAAATAAATCACAATTAAAAATCCAAATATTAAACCCAATACAAATAAAGAATGAATTTGAACAATTAATGGAAACCCGCCACCAAGGTTACCAACTTAACTCATTTATATTAGCGGCGAACATCTTAAAAAAAATATTGAGTTTGTTAACCATGCAACTTCCTGCTTTGCATGTTACGCCGCAAAAAGATTTCAACTTAATTACCTTCAATGCCTTTTTGGAAGAGAATATTACCAAACAGCTTTCGTTAGATGAAATGGCTTCATACATGGGGTTATCTAAATTTCATTTTGCGAAGAAGTTTCAAACCACCACAGGAATAAGTCCAGTGAAATACTTTTTGGAAATTAAAATACAACACGCTTGTGGTTTATTAGACAGGTCGAGTAAACCCATTAAAGATGTTGCTGCAGTATTAGGTTATGACGACCCTTATTATTTCTCACGTTTATTTAAAAACGTAATGGGTTTATCACCTAAACAATATCGCCTTTCTCGTCACGGCCACTAAAATTATCTGTACCAAACTAAATAATAGGCATAAAAAAACCGACGATTGTCGGTTTTTGATTTTAGAAATACCTTATGTTTCTTAGCCAACAAAAATTGTGTGGTAAGCCATAGCTAAAATGAGCGATGGGCAAACAAAACGAACATAACCAGGCCAGATCTTCCAAAACAAAGATGACTCTACATCATCTGCACCTTGTTTAATTTCTTGTAGTATAGAATCTCGTTTCCATACCCAACCGGTAAAGATACACAACATCAAGCCTAATAAAGGTTGGCTATATTGTGTGGTTAAAGAAATAACTAAACCAAATAAAACTTCAAAGTTGAAGATCAGTAACATGCTGATCAGAACAACAAAGATACCGATCGCCCAAGAAGCACCTTTTCGTTCTAACTTCGTGCTTTCAATGGTGAAAGCCACTGGCACTTCTAACATTGAAATCGATGAGGTTAATGCCGCTATTGTCATTAATACAAAAAAGACAAAAGAAACATAATCACCAGCACCACCCATAGTGTCGAACAAGGCAGGAATAACAGTAAAGATTAATTGATCTCCACCTATTAATTGACCAGCTTCATTAAAGATAGTTACACCATTCGCAAGCGCTACATACATAGCAGGAATAATTAACATACCTGACATAATAGCGATACCAACGTCAACTAAGGCAACCGATGCACCTAAAGACACAAGATTTTCTTTTTTACTGACATACGAACCGTAAACAAGCATTGAACCTACGCCCAATGATAAAGAGAAAAATGCTTGGCCCATTGCACTTAGTATTAAATCGCCATTTAGAATTTTAGAAAAGTCCGGTACTAAGTAGGCTTTCCAACCTTCTGATGCACCAGCTTGCATACTCACATAAATTATCAACAATACAATTAATACTAATAACATAGGCATTAATCGACCTGACCATTTTTCAATACCGCTACTAACGCCACGAGATACAATCACTATAGTCATTAAGGCAAAAACTAAACTGAATACAATATTTCTGGAAATTGAAAAGTCCGTTAACCAAGTAGATGCAGCAGACCAGCCTAATACTTCAGTTGCCGCTTGAAACATATAAGCAATCATCCAACCCGCAACTATCATGTAGAAGCTGAGAATTAGACTCACAACAATTAATGCCCAGTAACCTGTGCCAGCGCCAATCTTTTTAGCTATGTTACCCGCAGATATCTTTTTTAACGCATCAACCATGTTTGATTGCGAATGTCGCCCAATCACTAATTCAGCCATTAATATTGGATAAGCAACAATAAAGGTAAGTACTAAATAAACCAGTACAAATGCAGCACCACCGTTACTGGCAACTTGAGTGGGAAAGCCCCATATATTACCTAAACCTACAGCAGACCCAGCCGCTGCTAATATAAATCCTAATCGAGATGAAAATTGACCTCTAACCGCCATGGATGACACCTTTTTATTATAATTATTTTTAATATTCTGCTTTATAAATGGAATGTCTGTTTAGCAAAGAAATAGACATCATGAGCAGTAACTAGATTTTGAACTTGAAACTAACGTCATATTTGTTCTTAGTCAATTTAATCTGTAAAGAAATTATCTAGCTTTTGTCACATTCGTAAAATTTATCAAAAGCTAAAATTATTATCATTATTAAATTTTGCTTATGCAGGTTAAAATACAGTTAAGAAACCAATTAGAGATGATTAATTTATGTTCACTCACATGAGATAAATTAATCGGTTTAAAGGAAATAATGTATGTCATGTCCACATTCAAGTAATTATCGCGAGATGGAAGACTCAATAAAAACAGATTTTAAAGATGATATGTCTTATGGCGACTATTTAAATTTAGAAAAAATCTTATCCGCTCAACAACCTCAGTCTGATCAACATGATGAAATGTTGTTTATTGTAATCCATCAAGCCAGTGAATTATGGTTGAAATTAGCAGGTCATGAAATAACTTCAGCTATATCTATGCTAAAACAAGCGGAGTTTGGCCCGGCTTTTAAAGTGATCTCTAGAGTTAAACAAATTTTTATTCAACTTACGCAATCTTGGAATATATTATCAACGTTAACCCCTGTTGATTATTTAAAGTTCCGCGACTCGTTAGGGCACTCTTCTGGTTTCCAATCTTATGGTTACAGAAAGATGGAGTTTTTACTGGGCAATAAAAACCAAGAACTAATAAAAGTGCACGCCAGCAATCCTACTGTTCACGAAGAGTTATCTGCTATTTCAGATGCACCGAGCATTTACGACGAGATCATTAAAATAATGGCAAGCTCAGGGTTTAAAATTGACCAAAACATGGTTGAAAGAGACTTTAACCAGCCTTACCAGAGTAATGAGTCAGTATTAAATGCGTGGTTAGAAGTTTACAGAAATGCCGATAAACATTTTGAATTATACGAATTAGCCGAAAAACTTATGGACATTGAAGACGCATTCCAACAATGGCGTTTTAAACATATGTATACCGTACAACGTATCATTGGCAATAAAATGGGCACTGGTGGCTCGTCTGGCGTTTCTTTCCTTAAAAAAGCTTTAGATATTAGTTTTTTCCCTGAGTTATTAGAGTTAAGAACAAAACTCTAATTTGTAAAAATACAACTGTTAATGTGACGTTTTATTGATGAATTCTAATCATCACTACTTAAGCCGTCATATTAACGGTCTATCTTATTAACCTGCAATTCACCACTTAAATTCTACAATAGCTTCCGATAGCGCCATTTTTAAATCTTCTAGCAAAATAGGCTTAGTAAGAAAGTTATTAAATAATTTCTTTTCTCTAGTACTTCGGTACACATCTGCTGTTAAAGCAAATATGTATTGATTTGGATTAATAGATTTGATCATACGGCTTGTCTCTAATCCATCTATACCTGGTAAATTAATGTCCATTAAAATAATTTCGTATTCATTAGACTTTAAGTTATCCAATGCTTCTTCTCCAGAGCCAACCACACTTGTCTTTATACCTAGTGATTTTAACATTGCAGAAATAACCATTTGATTCACTATATTATCTTCAACAACAAGTAGCGTTAAACGATTGTACATACTAATGTCGACATTTTTAGCCTCTAGTTTTATTAGCTCTTCATCATTAGGTAATTTGAAAGGCAATTGAACATGAAATTCAGTGCCTACATTAGGCTTACTTTTAAGGTTTATTGTTCCGCCCATCAAAGTAACAAGTCCTTTAGTGATGTATAATCCTAAACCAGTGCCTTCAAAATTAGTTTTACTTTTACCAACTCGCGAGTACTTATCAAATAATAACGATAGATCTTCAAGTTCTATTCCTACCCCTTCATCAACAATGACAATATTTAACATGTTATCAATAATACAAAGCTCTAATCGAACGGATTTGTCAGGGTCTGTGAATTTAATCGCATTTCCAATAAGATTCGTTAATATTTGTCCTAGTTTTGATACATCGATTATTATAATTTTCGGTATATCGTTATGCTCAACTTTTGAAAAGTTAATATTTTTTTCTTTCGCTTTACCCGACAGCGACATAAAAATGTTATTTATATAATCAAGTAAATTACAGTTAACTTGCTCTAACTCCATTTTTCCAGCTTCAATTTTACTTAAATCCAACACTGAGTTAATAATCGTTAATAATCTTTTACCGCTAAAATCAATTTTTTCAATAAAATCATACTGCTCCGAAAAAGCTTGCTTCAACTCTTTGTTTTCTAGTAACAACTCTGAAAAACCAATAATTGCGTTTAATGGTGTGCGTATTTCGTGGGATACATTTGATAAAAATTCTGTTTTATACTGATTCGCAACCTCTAACTTTATATTACTCATTCTAATCTCTAATTGAGCAATAACTTCACGGCCTAATAACTTGAGGGACTTCTTTTGTCTGTCACTTAACTTTTTAGGGTGGTCGCTTATTACGCACAAAGTACCAATTTTATAACCAGATGGTGTCCTTAAAGGGGTACCAGCATAAAAACGAATATTTGGCGCAGACGTGACAAGTGGGTTATCAAAAAAGCGTTCATCTTTAAGTGCATCTTGTATTTCGAAAATATCGTCTTGCAGTATTGCATGAGAACAAAATGCAATATCTCGATCAGTTGACTCTGCATCTAAACCTACCTTTGATTTAAACCACTGCCTATCTGGATCGACTAGACTAATTAGAGAAATGGGTGTTTCGCAAATCTCGGAAGCTAACTCGGTCAGATCATCAAATATTTTTTCTGCTTGAGTATCTAAAACATCGTATTCAAATAGCGCTTTTAGTCGTGCGTTTTCGTCGTAAGGTTTATCAGCAGCGTTCAAATCCAATTCCTTTTATTACGAGTTAATTACGAATACTTAGCATGGCATTAGTTAGAGAAATTGCTAAATTGTTTAGCGTTTTATTTGTAATTAAATTTAATAGGCAGTTGATTCATTTTTTCATATCTCGTTTTATCAGAAACCTAATTATTTTTTGGCGTTTAATAGTTCAAAACGCGCTAATTGCTCTGGTGTGGCAGGTAATTGATGTTGTTCTTTCCACTGCGAATAAGGCATACCGTAAACTTGTTCACGGGCAGTGTCTATGTCTACTTCGACACTTATTTTTTCCGCCTCTTGCACTGTCCATTTTGAAAAACAGTTTCGACAAAAACCAGCTAAGTTCATTAATTCAATATTTTGCACATCTTTGCGGCTGTCTAAATGCGCTAATAATCGACGAAATACCGCCGCTTGAATTTCTATTTCTTTATCCATAATCGTAACCTTTTTAACTTAATTTTATGACGTTAGCTTAAAGTAAATTGTTTATTGACGCTAGGTTTTAGAAACTAGGTTCAACGCAAATAAAAAGGCGACTAACGGTTAAGTTAGTCGCCTTTATTATTCGTAGTTAAATACGTTTATTGATTAACTTATTTAATCAGGTTTTTCTCAAAGAAATTAACCATCAATCTTGCTCTGTGTAAGCTCGTTCCTTTGCCTTCACGTAAACTATGTGAACGGTTTGGATAAGACATGAACTCAAATTGTTTGTCATGTTTTACCAATTCATTGATCAGTCTTTCAGAACCTTGGTAATGAACATTGTCATCTCCAGTGCCATGAATTAACAATAATTTACCAGTTAAGTTTTTCGCAAAATGAACAGGTGAGCTGTTGTCATAGCTTTCTGGATCATCATTTGGGTTGCCCGCATAACGCTCTTGGTAAATTGTATCGTATAAACGGATATCAGGAACCGGTGCTGAGGCAATACCCACATGGAATTTATCACCATGACGGAACAATAAGTTCAATGTTGAACTACCACCACCAGAATGTCCCCAAACGCCAACACGGTCAGTATCAATAACAGACCAACGGTTAGCCATAGCTTCTAACGCATCAACTTGATCTTGAACGGTTACAATACCAATTTTTTTATAAATTGATTTGCGCCAGTCACGACCTTTAGGTGCTCGGGTTCCGCGATTATCCACAGATGCGACTATGAAACCTTTTTGCGTTAATAAAGACTTGTATAAATAGTTTCCACCTTCCCAACGATCTTGCACTGTCGATCCCCAAGGTTCGCCGTAAACATAAAATACGATTGGGTATTTTTTAGATTTATCCATGTCCGCTGGGAACATAATATAACCATCTAATTCTGTACCGTCTTTTGCAACTACGCTAAAGAACTCGTGTTTTGGTAATTCAAGTTTGGCTAGTTTTTCTTTAAGTTCTTTGTTCTCAACTAACACTTTAACCGTTGAATGATCGCTCACTTTAACAATTTGTTTGGTCGATGGAACGCCATAACTAGAGTGGGTATGCATAGCCCAAGATGCGTCTTCAGACATGTAATACGAATTTGAACCAGAAAGTTGCTCTGGTGTAATACGAACCGGTTTTGCAGAACCATCTAATGTAGCTTTAAATAAATACCTTTGACCTGGGTCATCTGGTGATGCGGTAAAGTAAATGGCATTTTTTTCTTCGTTCATCGCTAACATAGAAACGATGTCATACTCGCCCGGCGTTAAATCAACAATCGTTTTACCGTCACGAGAAACTCGATAAAGATGACGCCAGCCGTCTCTTTCACTGTGCCATACAAAGTACTCGCCATCTTTTGACCAGTTTGCATCATAAAACCATTCTAAAAAGGCCTCATCTTTGTCTTCTAAGATATTAGCTAGTTTGTTGTTTTCCCAATCAAACAACCACAACGTATTGTGATTTTGTGGACGATTAACATCTTGGATCAATAACTCTTTTCCGTTACCAGTCCAGCTTATTCTTGGAATGTAACGGTCGCGGTTGTCACCTTCTAAATTAGCCCAACGTGTTTTTTTATCTGACAACTTCACAACACCCACTTTAACCGCGGAGTTTTGCTCACCGGCTTTAGGGTACGGGAATTCAGTTAATTCAGGATATAACGATTTAGTGTTGTTGATCATAGTGAAGTATTTAACACCAGAGGTATCTAACTGCCAGTAGGCAATATTTTCACTGTCAGGACTCCAACGGAAACCATCACGGATTGAAAACTCTTCTTCATACACCCAGTCAAAATTACCATTAACTGTGTTTTCATCACCGTCAGTGGTCAAGGCTGTAATAGTTTGATCACCCACTTTTTCAGTGTAAATATTGTTGTCTTTTACATAAGCAACACGTGTACTGTCAGGTGAAAATTTTGCAAACATTAATTTTGAAGGTTCTGGTGATTCACCACCAAGTTGATATAAAGCCGACGTTTCAAGGTTTAATACCCAGAAATCACCGCGACTACGCGAGCGCCAAACTTTTTTACCGTTGGTAAATACCATTAACCACTTACCATCTTCAGACCATTGATAATCTTCGATAGATAGAGGTTCTTCTGCACCTTTAGGGATCAGTTTTTCAAATTCAACCAGTACGTTTCGACCGGTGGCATCTGGGTTATAAAAAACAATATCATTGCCGCTTATGCCGTGTTCTTCATCTGAAGTTTGCTCTGAATCTTCAGATACACCTTCACGTTCTTCTAATACGGTGTAACCTGACCCATCTTTTAACCATCTAAAATAGGTGCCACGCTCTCCGCTAAAAGTTTTATCTTTATAAATGCTTTCAAGTGTCAGTTGCTCACTGCCCACTTCGATATTTTGCGTCTCAGATTGGCCACAGGCTTGGACTAGAAATCCAGCTGCAATCAAAGATAGCAATCGAAATACGTTTAGATTTTTCATCTATCGTTCCTAAGTTAATTCTTGCTGTTAGTTCTTAGAATAAGTGCTAAAGATTTTGCTTAGACTTATTAATCGTGGTCAAAGGTATACCAACTGCAATTAAAACTAAAGTGCCCTGTGATTAATTGCTACGAATCTACATAAAATCGAGTTTATTCCAATAACAATAGTTATTAATGTTGAATTAATAATCAGTGGAATCAGTTCAGAGTCGCCAATTTATAAGAAAGTTACAGATAGGCTGATTGATAAGCCTTAAATAATTCCAAGGGTTATTTGTGATGGAAGTGTGCGGTTATCGATATTTGGATGTTTTAAAAACTAGATTTTATTGAGTGTTTTTGGTGATAAGCCAAATGAAAATACATGACAAACCTGATCAATCAATAACTCAATCTCTTCCTGAGGAAGAGGCGGTTGCCATTTAATTGCTTGTTCCCAATAGATCAATTGTTTAATACTGCCGTAAAACATAGTGCCTGCGGTTTTGGCCGTTAACTCACCCAATGTACCGGCTTTTTCAGCATAGGAAAACCAACCGGTTAGTCCTTTTTCACAATCGGTAAATTTAACATTTACTCTGTCAGCCGCTTCTTTAGAGCGCATAGACTCGATAATAACGATACGAGATAACGTAAGATAGTCTTCATTTTGGGTTAGTTTGATCACTTCTTTAGCCAATAACTTTAGCTGATCGAACAAAGGCATGTTTGGGTGGTAAGGAAAGTCTTTTAATCGTCTAATGGTATTTAATTGTAATTCAACAACTTCATCAAACAATTCATCTTTATTAGCGTAATGTTTATATAAGGTACGTTTAGAAACCTGAGCACTTTTTGCAATTTGTTCCATAGTGGTGCCCATCACGCCACATTTTGCAAACTCTGCAATAGCGGCATGAAGTATATCACTTTGTTTAGCATTGCAATGCTCCATAAAAATCAAACTACCTTAATTATTTCTATCCAAACTTTAGCTTAGAACCAGTTTAACTAAGAGTTAGTTAAATTATTCTAAAGAAAGTAAACGGCACCGTGTACCTCATAATAATTTTAGTATACACTATCGTTTACTTTTGATTAACCGTTATTTTAATTTTACTTTTAAATTAAGTTTGGAACCAATATGCCAATTAAAAACCATACTGTTTTAACCCCGCTAAAGTTAGCTGTTTTGGGAGCCTTTTCAACTTTTATCATTGGCTGTGGTGAAGCCCCAGCTTCTGGTGGACATGGTGGAATGCCTCCAGCGAGCGTTTCGGTAATGTCAGCAACCACACAAGATGTGGCTTTTAATATTGAATTACCAGCAACCCTTTCAGGTTCTAAAGAAATTGAAGTGAGAGCTCGTGTTGGTGGCATCTTAACATCACGTAACTTTGATGAAGGTCAACCGGTTTCTAAAGGTCAATCACTTTTCACAATCGATATTGAACCTTATAAATTAGCGGTTGCTCGTGCCAATGCTGTATTGCAAAGTGCAAAAGCCACATTATCTAAAGCTAAAAAAGACGTAGCTCGTCTTTCAGAGCTAAAAGACAATAAATCAATTTCACAAAGTGACTTTGATAATGCTCAAGCTTCAGTCGAAATAGCAACGGCTGAATTGAATAAAGCCAATATCGAATTAGAACAAGCCAAGTTAAACTTAGATTATGCTCAAGTGCAATCACCGGTTAATGGTGTAATGGGTAGAGAATTTGTTTCTGAAGGTACCTTTATTACTGGTCCAGAAGTGTTATTAAGTCAAATCACACAATTAGACCCTATTCGTTTACGTTTTGGTTTGTCAGAGCGTGAGCAATTAGCAATGCGTACAGACCAAGCAGCTGGAACTCTTACGTTACCTGAAGATGGCCATTGGAAAGCAAGCATCAAATTACAAGATGGTTCACAGTACCCGCACACAGGTTTAGTTAACTTCAGTGATATCCGTATTAATCAATCCACAGGTACTAGTGAATTACAAGCGGTTGTCGCCAATCCAGAGTTTAGTTTACGTCCAGGTCAATTTGTACGTGTAATTTTATCTGGTGCCGTTCGCAAAAATGCGTATTTAGTACCACAACGTGCCGTGTTAGATAATGGAACTGGTAAATTTGTATATTTAGCAACGCCTAATGATAAAGGTATGACCGTTGCCCTTCCTGCGCCAGTAAAAGTAGGCGAATGGGTTCAACAAGAAGTTGACGGTGTAGTTAATAATTATTGGGTAATACGTTCAGGTCTTAAACAAAATGACCAAGTGATCGTAGATGGAATGGCTCGTATTTTCTTCCCGGGTATGCCTGTAGCCATAGCTGATAATAGCCAAGCTCAATAATAAGGATAACGTATGTTTTCTAAATTTTTTATCGATAGACCAATCTTTGCATTTGTCATATCTATTATAATTGTATTGGCTGGGTTGGCCGCCATGCGCAGCTTACCTATTTCACAATACCCAGAAATATCACCGCCGGTTGTACAAGTGGTTGCGGTTTACCCAGGCGCATCTGCTGAAGTGCTGTCTCAAACCGTTGCGGCGCCTATCGAAAATGCCCTAACGGGTGTTGAAGGCATGATGTATATGTCATCAAGTTCTTCAAGCTCTGGTGTTGTTACTATCTCTGTTACTTTTGAAATTGGAACCGATGTTGACCAAGCAACCGTAAACGTCAACAACCGAGTTAAACAAGTTGAAGCTCGATTACCAGAACAAACCCGACGTCAAGGTGTACAAGTTGAAAAAGCCTCATCAAGCTTTTTACAAATTCATGCCTTTTTCTCACCAGATGGCAGTCGTTCAAGCCTTTGGACGTCTAACTACGTGACCTTAAATATACTTGATCAAGTCAAGCGTATTCCAGGTACAACAGGTGTGACTGTGTTTGGTGCCCGTGATTATGCTATGCGTATCTGGTTACGCCCAGACATCATGAGTCAATTAAAAGTAACTGTGCCTGAAGTGGCTGCGGCAATTAGTAGTCAAAACTCGCAATATGCCGCGGGGAAAATTGGTGCTACACCTACATCAAGCTCACCTCAAGAGTTAGTTTATAACGTTACGGCACAAGGACGATTAACCGATGCCAGTGAGTTTGAAGAGATTATCATTCGAGCTAATGCCGATGGTAGTTCGTTAAGATTAAAAGATATCGCTCGTGTAGAACTTGGTTCTAAAGATTACAACTTTAAAGGGACGTTTAACGGAAAAGACGCGGTTTTATTAGGTGTATTCCTTAATCCAGGCGCCAATGCGTTAGATGTTGCGGGTGAAGTTAAACGTGTAATGGAAGAAGTGAAACAACAATTCCCTATGGGACTTGAGCACTCTACGTCATACGACACCACACGTTTTGTTGAAGTATCTATTACTGAAGTAGTAAAAACGCTTGCAGAAGCTATGTTACTTGTTTTCCTAGTTGTTTACTTATTCCTACAAAACTGGCGCGCGACATTAATTCCTATTTTAGCGGTTCCGGTATCCTTACTTGGTACATTTGCTGGTTTGTATATGTTGGGGTATTCAATCAATACTCTGACCTTGTTTGGTATGGTGTTATCAATTGGTATTGTGGTAGATGATGCGATTGTTGTGCTTGAGAATGTTGAACGTATCATGCACGAAGAAGGCTTAAACGCACGTGATGCTTCTATTAAAGCGATGAAAGAAGTCAGTGGTCCAGTTATCGCTATCGTATTAGTTTTATGTTCAGTGTTTGTTCCAATTGCTTTCTTAGGTGGGTTAACAGGTGAGTTATTCCGTCAATTCGCTATCACTATTTCAATTGCTGTAAGTTTATCAGGTGTCGTGGCATTAACGATGACCCCTGCCCTTTGTGTGTTGATATTAAAACAAGAACACAAACAAACTGCTCGATTCTTCTTATGGTTTAATCGTGTATTTACCGCAATTACCGGTAAGTATGTTGGTGGCGTAAGTTTCTTTGTTCGCCGTGGATTATTAGGCCTAACCTTAGTGGTTGGAATGGTCGCTATTACCGGAGTTATGTGGAAAAACACGCCTGGTTCATTGGTACCAGACGAAGATCAAGGTTTCTATATTTCCGCAATATTCTTACCCGATGGCGCGTCTTTAGAACGTACTGAAAAAGTAACAAATGAAGTTATCGCAGCGGCCAAATCTAACCCGGCTAATCTAGATGTTGTGGCCTTTACCGGTTTTGACTTTATTGGTGGTGGTTATAAAAATAACGCAGCCACTTTATTTGTAACGCAAAAAGACTGGAGCGAACGTGAACAAGATACAACGTCATTAGTTGGTGAATTGTTTATGAAAACCGCACACATCAAAGAAGCATTAGTATTAGCGTTTAACCCACCAGCAATAATGGGATTAGGTAATACAGGTGGATTTGAAGTGTATCTGCAAAGTAAAGGCAGCAATAGTACGGAAGAGTTAAAACAAGGTATGCAGCTCCTTATGGGGGCTGCTCAACAAAGCCCAATCTTAGGTGGTATACAAACTTTATGGCGTCCAAATGCACCTCAGTTAAATGTAGATGTTGACCGTGAACAAGCTCGTGCTATGGGTGTTGATATTAGCGATGCATTTACTGCATTAGCAGGCAACTTAGGCACTTATTATGTAAACGACTTTAATAAGTTTGGTCGTGCATGGCAGGTTATTATGTCTGCAGAAGCTGAATTTAGGAATTCACCTGAAGATATTGGCCGTATTTACGTAAAAAGTAGTTCTGGTGAAATGGTGCCTATCTCTGCGTTTTCAGATATTAAGTTTAGTCGTGGGCCCGATAGCCAAGACAGATACAATAACTTACCTGCGGTTAAACTATTAGGTAGTGCCGCTCCGGGGTACAGTTCTGGTCAAGCTATCGCTGAGTTAGAGCGAATTGCAAAAGAAGTATTACCACCTAATTTAACTTACGAATGGACTGGCGCAGCGTTCCAAGAAAAACAAACATCTGGCACAACGGGTCTAGCGTTAGGTTTAGCTGTTATCATGGTGTTTTTAATCTTAGCGGCCTTGTACGAGCGTTGGTCGTTACCGGTTTCAGTATTACTTGCTCTACCGTTTGGTACATTTGGTGCGCTTGTTTCTGTTTGGATTGCAGGTTTAACAAATGATGTTTATTTCCAAATTGGCCTTGTTACCCTGTTGGGGCTTGCCAGTAAAAATGCCATATTAATTGTGGAATATGCATTAATGAAATATCAAGAAGGTTGGAGTGCAAGCAGTGCAGCATTAGAAGCCGCACGTTTACGATTCAGACCAATTCTTATGACATCGTTAGCCTTTATCTTAGGTGTTGTGCCATTAGCGTTTAGCTCTGGTGCCGGCGCAGGTGCTCGTCACAGTGTTGGTACTGGTGTTATGGGTGGCATGATTGCAGCGACGTTCTTAGCTATCTTCTTTGTGCCTTTATTTTTCTTCTGGTTAACAGATCGTAAGTTAACAGAGAAACGTTCTCGCCAAGAGCTTGCTGAAGAAATTGCTGATAATCACAAAAAAGAACATGTGAAAACAGAAGAAGGTTTAGTGTAAATACGACTTTGTTTTTATAAATATTTAATAAGGGAACCTAAGTGGTTCCCTTTTTTTATGCATTTACTCTATTGGTATATACCTTGCTATTCCATGTTCAAATACCCCTTTATTCATCAGACAAAACTATCTTTATCGTTACATGAAAGGAATCGAGCATGTCAATTTTAAACCAACTATCTTCGCTATTTTCTAATAACGTAAGCCAAACGCCATATAATCAACATAGCCAAAACACAGCTTCAAAGCTTGATAATACAGTTACTAATAACACGGCATCTTCTTTAACTAGTCATCATTATGGTGATAGCGTAACAATATCTAATACGGCAAAATCAATTTTAAGTTCTGATCAACGTGATGATAATTCAGTTACGATGAATACCAACAAAGGGTATAAAAAGTTAGATTTAGATGACTACGTTTTGCCGCCACAAGGCAACGAAGGGGTAAAGGGATTAAATGATGTTGTATTTTTATTGCCCTCTCAAGATAATGTTGACGCAATAACGGAACACCTTTCGAAAAAAATGCCGCAGTTTTTAAAGGACAATAATATTCCTGAGCCTCCGAGTACTATTCAATACGATAACCTAGGACAAATTCAACTCCCCCATGATTATCCTTATGCAGCACAGTTCAAACAAGCATTAGAAGAAAAACCTGCTATGGCTCGTGAATTACATACAGTTAATGCCCTAGCCTCTCATGTTAATGAGATGAAAAAGTTAACCCCCTTTAATGAAGAGTTTTCGCAAGCCAAAAGCCTTTCTGAGCAAAACTTGATTGCGAAAAAGTATCAACATTTACTTAATGACAATAGAGAGAACGACATAATTTTGTTAAATTTTGATACCGATGGGAAGCTTTCGATTAGCGCAGAAAAAGCCACTTAGTGTTTAACCTTATCATGCTTAACGTTGCTAATTAGTAGTCAAATCTTGATGCATTCATATTTGTTTACAATTGTATTTAGCAATTAATTAAAATGTTAAAGAAAAATTTTGTACTTTTGTTAAGCTGTTTAAGGTTGTTAAAAATTATCTAAAGGAACTCACCATGAGAGATGATTTAAAAGGATTATGCTTATTTCTGGGCATGTTAAGTTTAGGTTATGTGGCTTTGTTATTAGCCGTGGCTATTTTCACTGGCGCTAAAATTTACAAAGGCATATTTTTGATTGGCTTAATTGCTGCGAGTTTAATTACCTTAGGGTTAAACAAACAAGTCAAAAACCGTATTATAGATTTCACCAAATCACTTGCTGTTAGATAACATAATCTAAACTTAAAGCAAAAAAGGAGCGAATGCTCCTTTTTTATTGCCTATTTAATGACTACCTTAAGAACGCTAAGTTAACTTATTTTACCTGAAGGTAGCTTATAAGATTCAACCTCTAAATAAGCCGACACCTGTTTGTCATGTGACAAGGTTATCGGACGTTGATCTTTAAATTTAACTATAGATTTGTTCTCTTCTACTGCGGTATTAGCTTTTGTGATTTTAATAACATCATCCAAAACCTTTAAATCTAATAACGCTGAATTTTCTTTATAATTTATCTCAGTAGACACCTTTCCGCTCGATTCAATTCTTTTTTTGATATCTTCAATCGACTCATTACTAATAGATTTATAGTTAGATAATTTACCTGCGTTATCTAAGGTCGCACTTAATGTCTGTTCCCAGTGGTAATCTCTTGAATGGCTTTTCACATCTAGACTATTAGGAATATAAGTAACGATTTCACTTTCCACATCTAGTTGTTTTGATTGCGTGATTTTTTTAGTTTGGTTTACGGTCTCAACCTGGGTATTTTGCGACATATCAATTTGGGTATCATAGGTTTTTAAGCCTGAACGAGACATGACGGATAAGGTAAATTCAAAATCCATTAAGGTGCTGAACTTCATTAAGTTCATCGACGGCAGCGAATATTCTAGACCTAAAAGCTGGTCATTGACCAAATTTAGCGTAGTAGCCTTATTTGGGTTATCACTGTCGTTATTATTAACCGCTTCCATATTGGTAAAAAGTGACGAATAACTGTCTAATAAATATTGGTTTAGGCCGCTATTTCCGGCAAAAGATCCATTGGAGTCGTCTAATACCTTTTTTAATTGCTCAATGTTCTTAGCCAGTTGGCCATTGTCTTGTGATTGATTTAACCCAGTTGTTAATGAAAAGTCGTAACTTAACTGCTTGGTAGCATGTTGCATGCTCGTGGTTAACGTTTGAGTTTGATTCGCCTTATCTATTTGATAGTGGTAACTCGACTTGTTTAAATTTTTCTGCATGTTAATTTCGAATCCAGTTAATATACTGCTATCGAAACTATCCCCCAACACAAGCTTATCTAATGAAAATCCTTTGTTATTAGATTGCATGGTATCAAGGTTATCTTCAATAAATACGGAAGCCTTTTCATACAAGGATTCTAACGCGTGCTGTTCTTCTTCGGAGATATCACCATCAACCGTGATAGAAAAGTTTGAATGCAAACTGATACTGTCTAAATCAGCAAGTGCAAAATTCGGTTTGTGATACTTTATAAATATCGTATCCCCATCTTGCGTCTTTACTTCAAAGGTAAAATAATTATTCTCTTCTTTAGACGCCAAGGCTAATTTTTCTAATTTATTAATCTCACCTTCAATGTAATATTCACTGTTCGCTAAGTATTGTTGTGCATCTTCATCTAAACGACCTAAGTTAGATAAGATCTCTTTTACTTGTGTATGAGCTTGTTTTGAATGTGTAATGTGCGATTTTGACAATTCAGCAATTTTTGCCGCCCTATCTCTCTCAAGGTCAACGTATTTAAATTCTGTGATTGTGAAACTTTGTTTGGAAAGGCGTAAATAGTTATCTTGAACTGATTCAAGTGAGTCATTCAGATTTGAATCTAAATATCGTTCAGTGAGCCTTGAGGACATGCTGTTTGAGATTGCTGTATTAGAAAAACTTAACGTGTCACTCGGGCTTAATAATACCTTAGATAGCCATTGTTCAATACTGGACTCAGATAACGGTAACTTATCTTTTGTTACTGATGTAGCAACTTTAGGCGGGTGACTCACAGAAGTATCATTTTCAATACGCTTCTGGTTATCCGTATTATTTACAGATTGCGCCTGATTGTGGCTAGTACTTGCCACTTTAGCTGAAATAGGTTGTTCGATTGAATTAAACACTTGTCATCCATTGAAAGTAAAATAATCACTTCTATATCGACGTTTTATTGCAAATCATTAATTAACTCACTGATTTTAACTTGTTGAGCTTGTCCGTTTTCAATTAAACGTTGCATCACGCCAAGCTTATTAACATCCGGCTGGTTTTGACTTAACTTCCACTTACCTTCTATTTCATCAATTGAAATTTCAATACCGACAATAGCAGATAACATTTTGTCGATATATTCCACAGGTGCATCTGTAATTGACCAAGGAGATATTTGTTCTGCTTCATGTTCTTTAGTTAACGTGTCGAGCATACGGTATACCCATTGTTCATCATGAATAAATGAAATATTACCTTTAACGTGAACGACAACATAATTCCATGTTGGTACGGCTCTACCATTTTCTTTTTTAGTTGGGTAATAATTGGGGGAAACATAACAGTTAGGGCCATTAAATATAAGTAATACGTCTGCCCCTTGTTCGACAGACTGCCAAAGTTTATTAGCTTTGGCAATGTGTGCATGAATAGCCATTCCTCCATCAGATTCAACAATTGTAACAGGCAAATGATTTGCTTCGATGCCTGAAATAGAATGCGTTATTAAAGTAGCAAATGGGTATTCACGCATTATGGCTATGAGTTCACGAATATCAGTTTGTTTAAAATTATTTGGGGCGTACATTTGTTGGTGATTCCAATATGCAAATTTCTTAGTAACAATTTTTTTATTTAAATTAACTTTTCTGCGAAAAAATTAACACCATCTATAATATATAAAATCACTTACTTTAGGCTTTACATATGCTTTCGAGAATCATTTACACCAGTACTATTTCAAATGACATCACACCTAAAGAAATAGAAAAAATCCTTACTAAGGCTCAGAGTAATAATGACAAAAAAGATATTACTGGAATGCTATATTTTAGTAGAAATAAATTTTTACAGTGTCTTGAAGGTGGACGAGTTAGCATAAATGAAACTTATCATACAATTTTAAATGACACTCGACATTCAAATATTATTTTATTGAATTATGAGGAGATTTCTCAAAGAGTCTTTAGTAATTGGTCAATGGCATATGTACCAGAATCGAGTTTATCTGCTCCCATAAACTTAAAATACTCTAACTCTACTATTTTCAATCCAAGTGAAATGTCGAGTGAAAGTATATACAAAATGATGTTAGAGCTGAAAGATGTTCTTACAAGTGTTAACTAGGGTGCTATTTAAATTTTACTAATACGGCTTAGGGGCATTCAAGGCTTTACTGTAGAAGCCTGATGGGTCAAAACAACACACTCGACGTTTACCCGACGCTAACATGGAACACGCATCGTTTATGCGCTTAACCCTAGTTTTGGTTTGTTTAGCAGAGATAATCCAATGTATCCAATCTAACCGAGCTATTGTTGTTGTATCATTCCAAACTGTTTTCGCAACTGGATCTGCCGCAAGTGCTTGGGCTAAATCCGTTGGTACCTCTGGTTCTGGTTCTTGTTCCATTGGCTTGATGTCAAATGTAACAAGATCTCCAATCACTAAACCTGCGACTTTGAGCATATGTTGATCTAGTTTCAACCAATGACTGAGTTGTCCATCAGGGTCTAATGTTGCAGTAAATTCATGTCCATTAATTGTCCCTTCGATACTTGTCTTGCCACGTCTGGGTAATGTTTCACTGACTTCTTTTGGTAACACAACAAATGCCCATTGTTCATCTGTTTCAGACAATGCCGGTGTTAATAATGTTGCTTGAAATAGTGACGTTTTATTGTTTTTATTCATCAATTGTTATCCCTGTAAATAACAATGTTGAGGTGTATTAAGTTAAATTACTACAATAGATATCAACTTGGGAAGTAACAAAGTTAGGTTTTAGCCAGTTGACTAAATATAACCGTAAATTTAGCTCCACCTAATGTTAACGAATCATCAATAAATAATTGACTGTTATGCCATTGGGTTATCCTATCTACGATGGCTAATCCCATACCAAAACCAGTAATTTCATTTGAGTCGGAGCCTCGGCAGAAAGGTTTAAGTAAATCCTGCCTTTTGTGCCTTGGGATACCAACACCATCATCTTCAACAGAAAAATGAACTTGCCCATCAACCTGTTCTAGTGAGATCTTGATCTTACTTTTACTGTACTGAACTGCATTTTTTAATAAATTATTGATTAACATATTTAAGTATTTTTCATCGGCTAAAACCAAATAAGGTGGTGATACCGCCTCAATCTCCCAACTATTGTTATTGTCAGGCGTTTTAAATGCATCAACACATTGATGTATTGAACTGAGTAGGTTTAATTCATGTTTATCAATGGCGACCATATTCTGTTCTAAACGGGCATAACATAATAAAACGTCCACCAACTTTTCCATTTCGTTGATGTCGTTGTTCATTCGGTTTTCGTATTTTTTACGTTTGATGTGATCATCCGTGTCTTGCAACATTTCAATGCCAAACCTCAGTCTAGCCAATGGGGTTCTTAAATCATGGGCAACCGCATTACCTAACATTTCATTATCAGACACTAAGGTCTCAATACGATTAGCCATCCGGTTAAATTCATCTTGTACTTCGGTAATGTATGAACGTTTTGGCATATTAATTCTATGGGTTAAATCACCATTACCTACCACTTTAGCGCCGCGTTTAAGGGCTTGCAGATCTCGGATTAGTGGATACAACCAAATAAATAAAATGAAAATAATCCCTAAGTAAAATACCAGAGTTAAGGTTATTTTAATTTTATCATTGCCCTTAAAAACTAAACTTCGCTCTACAACTAACGTCATCACTTGTTGATGTTTAGGTAAAATGAAGTGTATTGAAATATTCTCATCTGACTCAAGCATCAAAGGTTCACCTTGATTAAAACTTTGTTGCAATGACATTGGTAATTGAAATTCATCGAGTGAGGTAACCGTCAAAGAAAGTTGTTGAGTATCCTCCCAACTATCTACAAATTGTTGGGTATTGGATTGCTGATCTATATTTTTAGCTAAATACCTACCCAAGCTGATATATGGAGACAGTTCATCGGCGTTAATCGTTTCTTGGTCATTCGATTGATATTGAGAAAATAGTTCATCTAACCCCCAACCTAAAGCATAAATGGTAAATAAAATAACGGCGATTAGTGATAACGTGAGTTTTTTCAAAACAGAATTCCCAATGGACTACCAAGCATCTTGAACGAATAAATACCCTTTACTCCAAATCGTTTTAATCCGAAATGGGCTCGATGAGTCATCGCCAAGTTTTTTCCTAAGTCTAGACACTAAGATGTCAATAGAACGGTCAAAACCATCGTATTCAATTCCACGTAAACTCTGAATTAATTCTTCTCTGCTAACAATTTGTCCTGCTTTGTCTGCAAGATAACAAAGCACATCAAACTCATTAGAAGATACAGCAACAACTTCGCCGTTTAATGTAGTGCTTCGTGATTTTTTATCTATCGTTAACTTGCCAAATGTGATGATGTTATGGCTATCTAGTGCTGTGTCGGTATTCACTCGCCTAAACAAGGCTTTAATGCGGGATAAAAGTACCCTAGGTTTAACGGGTTTGGTTAAGTAGTCATCTGCTCCTAACTCTAATCCTAAAACTTCGTCTGTCTCTTGATCTCTAGCCGTCATCATTAAAATAGGCCCATGATAAAACGCTCTGACCGCTTTACAGACATCAAATCCATCTTTAACAGGCAGCATAATATCCAACAACACCATATCCGGTATATCTTCTTCTATTAACTCAATAGCGAGATCGCCACGATTTACGATAGTGACAAAATACCCTTGTTCAATTAAATAATCACTAAACCACTGGGCTAATGACATATCGTCTTCCACTAACATGATATGTTTTGCGCTGATGCCTTCCATTAAAATAATCTCCAACCTGACTTTGCTCGTTTCGTAGAATTATAAACCCACGCCACTTCTATTTTTGTTGCACCAACTTCGATAGACTCCGCTCTCGTGATCAAACTAAATCGGTTGCTTTGTGATGATTGAAACTCATGTATATGTTGTCCCTGTTTTTGTTGTTTCCAACACTTCAGCAGCTCATTGGTGGTGGTATTAATTAAACAATAATCATCTACGACATCTAACGTCCATTTGAACTCAACATCTAAATAACAGGTTTGCCCTCTGTGAAGCGCGATGCAACGCTCCGGTGAGACTTGTAATCTAAGTATCGGTTCAGTGACTGCCGTTGTTTCTATGTCTGTATTAGCACTTAACGGCAAAGATAACAGTGTGAATATAAACATAGTCACCAAAACAAATATCGTCTTGCGCGGTTCGGCTAAATTCAGTCTTTGACGAATTAACATATAACAATATCCGTTGTTAAAAAACATAACTTAAGCTCGACTCTAATAACGCACCGCCTTTACGTTTATTCAAAAACAAAGGACTGTCAGTTACTTCATTTGAAACCGTAAATGCCTGTCCTGTGGCTCTAAACACCCAATGTTGCGTTAATGGATAGGTTACGCCTATCTCTAATCTTGTGGAATAATGGTCAGCGGCCCTGTAAGTTTCAAATGTTGTTTTATTGGCTTCTTTTTGGTTAATACCATAATAATAATTACTTTGATTATCGTCGATATAGTTAAGGCCTATCATGGCATGAAGATTCAGATTTCGTATTTGCCAATTACGGCCTAACAATGCAGAAAACGTGGTGCCGTTTGAATGACTTGATACGTCCGTTTTGGCCAAGAGTTGAATAGTATTTCCAAAGACGTTTCCGGTAAGTCTTCCTCCTAACATAATGGATGCACGACGAGCATCAAGATCTTTAAACCGATCGTCATCCGGTAAGCCACCAAATGTGGTTGCTATTACAATATCAAATGACCACAAGTCGTCATCATAAGCGTTATAACCAAATACAAAAGGCTCCTGACTCTCTCCTTGTTTCTCAATGAAAAAACCATTTATGTTGAAACTGCCATTGGCCAAAATACCAATACCACTCACGCCATCATCATCTTCTTTTACCGATGGTAATACTCCAGTAAATCCGAAAATACCGAGTTCGATATAGTTTTCGGTTAATGAATTACCTTGCGTATTGTTTCTTAGTGAATGCGCGATATCGGATGCCATAGTTTGGTTAATAAACATTAGGCTTAACACGATTAGGATGATGTGGAGTAATTTACTGATTATAGGCATCTTATATTCTTTTCAGTTGACGAGTTCACACTTTGGCAATAGTGATGGTATCACTTTAAACGTAACAAGATTTGCAAGATGTAACAATATGTACATTAGCCAAAAATAGCGAATAATGTAATAAAACCAACTGGTTGAGGGAAATATGGACAAGTTCCTAATTACCTGATGGTAGTGATAAACGCCTTACTCGTTAATACTTGTCTGGTAAATAGGTTCGCCATTAAGTGATCTTAATGGCGATGACGGTTATTTTTCTAATAACGATGTTAGTAGATCATGTATTTCCGCTTTAAGCTCTTTATCTTCAATCTTATTTGAACTAGCTTTTGCCGCTTCTAGGTTTTTAATCGCTTCGTCAGTCAGGCCTAATTCAAGTTGTAATGTGGCCATAGAAAAGGCAATTGAAGACATATAATCTTTAGAATTCATTGCCGTAGCTTTTTCCAATGCTTTAGCATATCCGGCAACAGCATCTTCTAGATCTTCAGTAAAATCAGCAAGGGTTTCCCACTGTACAGGATGATCTTTATTGCTACTTTCATTATCAATACAGATTGATTGTAACTTTGCATAAAGAGATTCAAATGTTTCTCTGTCCTCTTTTTTCGCCGCTGTCATTAACTGCTCAGCTAAATCATGTACTGATTTATATATTTGGGTGCTCATCATGCTAAATTGCCTTTGTTACAACTTGTTCACGTTAAAATAATGCTAACTATGTTGTTAGCATTATATCGAATTAACCGTTTGTACCACTGTAATTAATGGTCGTCGCTATATTAACGTTATTATGTCTAATAAGCTCCAACATTTACCTTTTAAGCCATTAACGTTGCACGCCAAATTCTAGCTAACATTCATGCTTTATACTTTAAAAAATTCAATATCAGCGCTGAGTTTTGAGGATAGTTTTTCAAGATGATCCGCTTGTTCAGAACTTTCTTTTAACGACATACTGGTATCTTTCGACATATGATCTAACTCTGTCACTGAATCTTTAATATCGCCAATCGTTGATTCTTGTTTACTCGTCAGGTTCACCACTTGTAGAACATTCTCCATCGAACTATTTGCCTGTTGTTGTATCTCATCCAGTAATTTGCTTGCTTCTTTTGTTAACACCAACCCTCTCTCAACTTTAGGCACTGTGGTTTCCATCGCCGTAACCGAAGCTTCGGTGTTAGTTTGTACTTGTGAGATCATTGTTTCGATTTCACCGGTAGCATCACCGGTTCGTTGCGCTAACTGTCTAACTTCATCTGCAACGACCGCAAAACCTCGACCCGCTTCTCCTGCTCTGGCGGCTTCAATTGCTGCATTTAATGCCAGTAAGTTTGTTTGATCTGAAATAGAACGGATCACATTTATAATAGTGCCAATTTCTTTTGCTGTTTGATCTAACAAATTAACTTGTTGAACGGTATTCGCGACCGTACTAGATATATCTTCAATTTCATTTGCCAATTTCTGAACGGCCTCACGACCAGATAATGACAAACTTACAGTTTCTCTCGAATTACTTTCTGTTTGGTGAACTATATTGACGATTGATTTTACTCGTTCAGCCATTTGTTGCAGTGAGTCCACTACAAAAGAAGTGTGTCTAATTTGTTTCTCTGCTAAATCTAATGAACTTTTTGATGACAGTGTCACGGTTTCTGCACGCTGTAATAGCTCACTAGAGGACAGTGAAATATTATTCACTATTTTTTTCAACGTGCTTTGCATGCTAACAATTGAGCCCATAATACTGCGGTTGTATTTTGTTACTATTGATCCGGTTAAATCTCCTTGAGCAATATGAGAAATATAATCTTCCGCTTCTTGAGGTTCACCACCTACAGACTCTTCAATTCGTTTTAAGATAAAAAAGGCTAACGCCGCACCAAGTATTAACGCCACTAAAGTGAGTATTATCATCCAATTCTGGAAGCCACTGGCGACAGCTCTCGCCTCTACCGTCGCCACTTTATTTAACCCTTCTTGGTAATCAATAAATTCGTTTATCGTGTTTAACCAAGTTACAAAGGCAGGTCTGGCTTTATTAAGTAACGTTTGTTTTGCTTGTTCAATATTATTATTTTTAGTTTGTTTAATAACCTGATCTAACAACGCCACTGATTGTTTTTCAATGCTTTGAATGCGCTGGTATATTTCACTTTCTTTTCTATTCATATGCATATCAGCAGAGATTTCGCGGTTTAACGCTTTTGCCGAGATTTGGTAAAAATTATCAAGGTCTTTAATTAACTTTACAGTCGCGTCAAATTCACTTTTAGATTGCACTAAAACCACATCACGTAATGCTATGGCACGATCGTGTACACTACCCCGAAAATTAATGGCGTATCGCTGCTTTTTAGAATTAACATCTGTCATTTGAGTCAGAATATGATCTATCGAGTTAACTCTATTAATGCCGATTAGTGTTAATAAAGACATCATCAACAATAAGGTTCCAAAACCGACGATCAACCGCGTGCTCATTTTCATATAATTACTCATTTACAAATTATGGTGCTGAATAAAAGCATTCTAAAATTAGAACACTCCGTGTTTTAAACTAACTCTGCTGTGTACTTATACCAATTTCATTAAGTACTTAAGAAAATTGGCATTATTCTCATCTTGATTATTAGATGCGAGTTTACTAGACCTAGATTATGTGATTTCTCTTTCAATATGTTTTGTTTTTAAAATGCAGTGCTGGCTTGTTTATGAATTACATCTGATTTTAATGGACGTGAATATTAAGGTGGTTATTTCACTTTTTTATAGTTAAATTTTTGTTCCGTTTTACCCCCATCATCTTCAATAACAACATAGATATTAATTTCGTCATTATTGACACGCTCCAACGTCAACCCATTAAAATAGACTTTATTAGGGGTGACCTTAACTAAGGGGAAATCAATGGTATCGTCTTTTTCTTCCCAACCTTTTAAGTCTTTAGCAAAATGTTTTAACTGAAATATTAAACTGCCATTTAGTTCCGATATGGCCTCTATCTCATAGAAACTTATCTGATTATCAACAACTAGCTTAAATGCGCCCATCATGCTTCCACCTAATGGCGCAGACCAAACTTCCTCCGTTATTCCACCAAATGCTTCTCCTCGCCAATGCCCAGCCATCCACTTCACTGCATTTAAATTAGCCGTTGGAGATGATTGATTTGGTGCTAGCTGTAAAACATTGGGAAATGGCTTATTCGCGAGTAAATTAAAACTAAGTAATAGAATTAAGGAACATAAACTTTTTATCATTATTCTCTCTTCAAGTTTAATAACTAGGGGTAAACGACTAATAACCTTATATCTATTAACAAGTTTGTTTAATAACGGTTAGACTATAGACCTCATTTGGGGTTGGAGCCTCAAAATATTGATTCACGTGATGAAACACCTCCTCAGTATCAAAAGCACTTCATGAGGGTTGTTCTATTCTTCTTTGTGCTATGTGGGTTAAACATAGTTCATTCTCAGCTTCTAAGTAGATGAGTTCACTGTCCGCTGAAATTTCTGTAGTTAATTGCTTAAACCATTGACGCTGTTTTTTAGTATTGGCTGGAAAGTCCAACACTACATTGGTACCTATACGTAATAAATGTTGCACATGGGTTTTTATTAAAGGTTTTAATAGATTTGAATACTGAATGTAATCATCAAAGCTTAAAATTTGTTCTGGATACAATGCAGATAACCAATCATCTTCAGAAATTAATACCCCATTGATGCTAACGGCCACTTTTTTAGATTCGGTCGACTTTCCGGCTCCCATTTTACCGCAGAAATAAATCAATTTACCCAACTGCATTGTCAAATATCCTTAATCCTAAAGCGTTAACTAACGTCAATCATGTCTTCTTGATAACGAACAAAACAATTTCGACCATTTGCTTTTGCTTGATACAGCGCTAAATCGGCTTTTTCCACTATTTTCTCTTTTCGCGATCTGCTATCTACACGTTCAAAGTGATAACCAACAGAACAAGTCACATGCCCTGTTTCATCACTATTGTTATGTGGAATATGTTGAGTTTCCCATTGAGCTATAATTTGTTGGGCTAATTGTTCACATTCTTGTTCTGTATTATTGGTGGTGACCACCACAAACTCTTCTCCACCATAACGGGCGACAATATCCGTAGTACGACGGAACGTTTTGCTTAACATCTCTGCCTGCAACTGAATGATCTTGTCTCCTTGTACATGACCATAACCATCGTTGTATTTTTTAAACGAGTCTAAATCGACAATAAACACGCACATGGTATTGCCCGTTCGTTTGTTAAACTCTAACTGATCTGAAAATCTGGTTTCATAGGTGCCTCGATTATAAATATTGGTTAACTGATCAATTTGGCTGAGTTCAAATAATTTACCGTTTGCCGTTCTAAGCTTAGATAAACCGCTTTCGATTTGATAGACACCTATTAACCCCACGAACATGGAGCAAATAACAAAACCAAAGTTAATTGAATTTAAATCACCATAAACAGGATAGTTAAATAATAAAATGGCAAAACCTACTAATGAAATAGCACATAAAACCAAGGCGGTACTGAATCTTATTCGAAAAACAAATAATGCAAATAAACTGTAAACTAAGGTGCCTTCGTAAGGAAAAACAAACTGTTCCAACTCCCAACATTGCACAATGACCCAGTAATTACTGAAAACCAAAGCCAGTACAACAGTACAAACTGTCTCTTGGTGTATTTTGGGATAGCCTGGTAAAAATGTAAGTAAAAAGAAAACAAAACATACTGGTAATTGCATTAACAGACGAGACGTTAAATATATCTCTTGTAAGGGATCAGTTAACACTGACAAATCAACAGCAATAAAACTACTCAGTAATACTGCACCGATGACAGATAAAAGTCGAATCCGTTTCGCATCCACCATTCTTGGGTCAGTTCCCATTTACCGATTTTCCTTTTTCATTCTGCTTCATATCGAAGATTATTTACTCTTTATTAATTGCTTGTATTTCGCCACCAGCCTAATAAACACTGTGATTCAGAATTTACAGACAAATCAATAAATCAATTTAGCTTAGCCAGCCAAACCATTGTATTTAAGAACAAGTTTTAAGTCGTCTAAACCTTACCCTGCGGCCGCTAACATGTATTTAAAATGCGACAGAGAGGCAAATAACGGTATAGATAAAATGTTTCATTTTGATATTTCTTTATACTTTTTAATTGCTAGGCGTATTTTCAATTAGCATACTTTTATTATGTTTATTTAGTAGCCCATTCCACCGCTTTATTTGCATGAACTTGAGTGGTATCGACTAGGGTAACATCTGTGTCACTTTGCTGTATTAACATACCTATTTCTGTACAACCTAAAATAACAGCCTCAGCGCCATTGTGCGACAAATCATTAATAATACGTAAGTATTGCTGTTTTGAGGCGGGAAGAACATGACCCAAACAGAGCTCATTATATATAACGTCGTGGATGACTTGTCGGTCTGTTTCATTTGGAGTCAAAACGGTTAACCCGTATTTATCTTGCAACCGCCCTTTGTAAAACGCCTGCTCCATGGTAAATGATGTGCCTAACAACCCCACCGATTTTATATTTTTACTTACCAGTTCTTCTGCAGTGGCATCGGCGATATGGAGCAATGGAATATCAATAGCTTGTTCAATTTGTGGTGCGACTTTATGCATAGTATTAGTGCATATTAGTAAAAAGTCAGCGCCCGCAAGCTCAATATGTTTAGCCGCATCACAAAGTATGTCTGCCGTCCCAGCCCAATCCCCTTTGTGTTGTAATTTTTCAATGGGATCAAAATCAACACTAACCATCGCTATTTTGGCTGAATGTAATCCGCCTAAGGTGTCTTTTATTCCTTGGTTAATACTACGATAATAACCGGCGGAACTCTCCCAACTCATCCCGGCTAACAATCCAATCGTTTTCATTTTGTTCCCCTATTCTTTTTTTATAATATGATGAGTCAAGTAAAGGAAATCATTCGTAAAACATAATGGGGAAATACCATCTCGTTTAACCATATCCGCTTCCATTACTTTACTTTTTATTACACTAAGCCTTGTTTGAATTTAACAGATTCGACTCATAGCGACTTTGGCAATGCCATGCGATGGAACCCATCGTTTATATTCAATAAACCCATGTTTTTCATATAATTTTATCGCAGGTAGATTAACCACGGCGGTTTCCACCAGCGCTTTACTAAAGTAGCTTAATCCTAAGACATAACTTATCAAGGTGTCCGCAATCCCTCGCCTAAAATAGTTAGGGGAAACCGTTAAACTACAGATATTTAGCTGTTGGCCTTCTAATTTAATTTCAATGACCGCCGCGACTATTTGGTCTACATAGAAACCATAAAACTGTGTCTTCGAGCCTTGAATATCTTTGATTGAACGAGACAGAGGTGGGAAATTGACCACACCAATTAAGTCGGCCTCTATTCTATAAGCGTGTTGAAACACAGCATAAATCTGCTCAGCTATGTTTTCATTTACATTATCCAGTTGCTTTATCATGACAGGGCCTATGACGATTTTAAATTTATGACTATTGTTAACTAAGCAGTAACCCTTTTACTAGTTGTTTATTTTATAAACCTTAATGTTGTTATCCATCCTAGTTCTTAACCTCAGTGTGAAAACCAAAGACAAAAAATGCACCATAAGCACTTTGTAATTCTGAGTGAGCAAAAAGTAATTGAATATTTATTTTGTTTTACGCGTTAAACACCTCAATTTTTAAACTTGATTTTTTTTACTCAATTTGCTGTTTTTTATCATATCCTCTCTTGTTGCTAAGAGCCTTATTCGATATGCTTAGCGCCTTAATTTTCTAAGGCAATTTTTCTATATTATTTCTAATTTAAATTGTGCCGAAACTAATCATATTACGCCTGAAAACAGACGTTAAAGCGTAACCGCAAACTGAGATCTAACCATGCAAGCAGAATATAACCATCAGGAAATTGAACAAAAAGTTCAACAACATTGGCAAAAAAATCAAACGTTCAAAGTGACGGAAGATAAAACCAAAGAAAAGTTTTATTGCCTCTCAATGTTGCCATATCCAAGTGGTCGCCTGCATATGGGGCACGTACGTAACTACACTATCGGTGATGTGATATCTCGTTTCCAAAGACTTAATGGCAAAAACGTAATGCAACCTATGGGTTGGGATGCGTTTGGTTTGCCTGCTGAAAATGCAGCAATCAATCACAAAACAGCGCCAGCTAAGTGGACATACGAAAATATCGATTATATGAAAAACCAACTTAACTCTTTAGGTTTTGGTTATGACTGGAACCGAGAAGTGGCCACTTGTACACCTGAATATTATCGCTGGGAGCAATGGTTTTTCACTAAGTTGTATGAAAAAGGCTTAGTTTATAAAAAAACAGCGACCGTAAACTGGGATCCAGTTGACCAGACTGTTTTAGCTAATGAGCAAGTTATTGACGGTCGAGGCTGGCGTTCAGGTGCATTAGTAGAACAAAAAGAAATTCCACAGTGGTTTATTAAAATCACAGATTATGCTGAAGAGCTATTAACTGATTTAGACCAATTAGATAACTGGCCTGAGCAAGTTAAAACTATGCAGAAAAACTGGATTGGTCGTTCTGAAGGCGCAGATATTAAATTTGAAATTGTTGGTGAAGACCAATCGTTAGAAGTTTACACAACACGTCCAGATACGCTTATTGGTGTGACTTATGTTGCCGTTGCTGCACAACACCCTCTTGCATTAAAAGCAGCAGAAACGAACCCTAAGTTAGCGGAATTTATTGAAGAATGTAAAAGCCAGTCAGTCGCAGAAGCTGATATGGCCACCATGGACAAACTTGGCTTTGATACTGGCTACCGTGCAATCCACCCTATTACTGGTGAAGAAGTGCCTGTATGGACTGCCAACTTTGTATTAATGGGTTACGGTACTGGTGCGGTAATGTCGGTTCCAGGGCACGACCAACGTGATTGGGAATTTGCCACTAAATACGGTTTAGATATTAAACAAGTTATTACTTCAGATGATGAAATTGATTTATCGGTTGCTGCTTATACTGAAAAAGGCACTTTGATCAATTCAGGTGAATTTGATGGTTTAGATTTCTCTCAAGCGTTTAACGCTATTGTTGCTAAATTAGAACAAGACGGCAAAGGTAAAAAAACCGTTAACTTCCGTTTACGTGACTGGGGTGTTTCTCGTCAACGTTACTGGGGCGCGCCAATTCCAATGGCAACATTAGAAGATGGCACATCGGTTCCAATTCCTGAACAAGACTTACCGGTTATTTTACCAGAAGACGTAGTTATGGATGGCTCAGCGTCACCTATTAAAGCGGATCCTGAGTGGGCAAAAACCACAATAAACGGCCAAGCGGCATTTAGAGAAACTGATACTTTTGATACCTTCATGGAGTCATCTTGGTATTACGCTCGTTATTGTTCACCACAGTCTGACGACATGATGTTAGATCCTGAACAAGCTAATTACTGGCTACCTGTAGATCAATATATTGGCGGGATCGAACACGCAATCTTACATTTATTGTACGCACGTTTTTTCCACAAACTAATGCGTGACGTTGGTTTAGTTGAGTCTGACGAACCATTTAAACGTTTATTATGTCAAGGCATGGTATTAGCTGAAACCTATTACCGTGAATCTGACAATGGCGGCAAAGTTTGGATATCACCAACGGAAGTTGATGTTGAACGTGATGAAAAAGGCCGAGTTACAAAAGCATGGCATATTCAGGATGGTCAACCGGTAATTTCTTCAGGCATGTCTAAAATGTCTAAGTCAAAAAACAACGGTATTGACCCACAACAAGTTATCGACAAACTTGGTGCCGACACAGTGCGTTTATTTATGATGTTTACCGCACCGCCAGAGCAAACATTAGAATGGTCTGATACGGGTGTTGAAGGTTCACATCGTTTCATCAAACGTGTATGGAAATTAGCGAACGATGTGATTGACGCTGGTTTAGTTAAAGATTTTGATTTCTCTACGTTAACCAACGAGCAAAAATCAATTCGCCGTGAAGTTCATAAAACCATAGATAAAGTGACCGACGATTTAGACCGTCGTAATACGTTTAACACGGCCATTGCTGCCATTATGGAATTAATGAATAAGCTTGCTAAAGCGCCGTTAGAGACAGAAGCAGATAAAGCAGTGTTAACAGAAGGTATGGAAGCGATTGTTATTATGCTAACACCTATTACACCACATGTTTGTCATGATTTATGGGCGATGTTAGGTAACGGGAACGACGTTGAAAATGCACAATGGCCAGTTGCTGATAAGTCAGCAATGGTTGAAGATGAAAAACTGGTCATCATTCAAGTTAACGGCAAAGTACGTGGCAAGATAACCGTACCTGCTGATGCAAATGAAGAACAAGTTAAAGAGTTAGGTTTTGCAAATGTTGAACGTTTCTTAACTGACGTGACCGTAAGAAAAGTTATTTTTGTTAAAGGCAAAGTGTTAAACATTGTCGCTAACTAAGTAATAATCACTAACAAGTCTAATAAGAAGCCAAGTTTATACTTGGCTTCTTTCTTATCGCTTTTAAATCCTTTTTAAATAGCGTTTAATAACAGACTTATTAAATCTAATCTCACTTAATAATAAGCGCCATTTAAATGATCAAATCTGTATTTCTATTTATGACTCTCTCGCTGGCTTTATTGTCCTCCAGTTGCGGATTTAAACTAAAGGGTCATTATTATCTTCCAGACTCATTACAAACCTTATATTTAACGTCTACCAAAAAATTTAGCCCTTTGGCCAAACAAGTCAAACTCAGGCTTAGCCAAAATAAAGTAAACTTACTGCCTAAGTTTAATCCAGACTATGCCGAGTTAAAGATTCTGCCAGAAGCGTTTCAGCGCCGTACCCTGTCATTATTTCCTAATGGCCAAGTCGCAGAGTACGAGCTTATTTATCAAGTTAAATTTGAAGTTAGGTTACCAAATAAACCAACTCAACATTTTGCCTTTGAACTAAACCGTGAGTTTCAAGACGACCCCAATAATGCATTAGGTAAAGAAAGAGAACGTGAATTGATACTGTCAGAGTTAAGAGTGTTAGCCAGCGATCGCATCATGTCCCAACTTAATGGCATACAGTAACCAGCATGAAAATATATGCCAATCAAATAACCAATACACTTAAAGGCGGTCTAGCGCCTTGTTATTTATTATTTGGTGATGAACCCTTCCAGATAAACGACTGTCGTATACAGATAAAACAAGCGGCAAAACAACAAGGGGTAGAAGAGTTTATTCGCCTGTCTGATGACGATCAGTTCGAATGGGATGAATTAGTGGAACATTGTCAATCCATGTCTTTATTCTCTTCAACCAAGTTAATCGAACTCGAATTAAGCACAGGTAAATTACCAAAAGCAGGCAGTGACGCCATTAAACAAATTACAGAACAACTTTCTGCTGATACTTGTTTAGTCATATTTGGCCCCAAATTAGAAAGCAGCCAAACACGAGCGGCTTGGTTTAAAGGATTAGATAACTTAGGTATCTATATTCCTGTATATGATATTGATGGTAATCATTTGCAACGTTGGTTAAAAGACCAATTAAGCAAACGTAAAATGCAAATGGCTTATGAAGCGCAAGTTTATCTACTGGAGTACACAGCAGGCAATCTACTGGCCTGTGCGCAAGAGTTAGAGAAAATTTCGATGGCACTTTCCTCTTCAAACATCACACTTTCAGATGTTGAAAAACTAGTCGCCGACCAATCTAGGTATTCTGTCTTTCAACTCATCGATCAGTTATGGGCAGGCAATGCCAAGCAGTGTGTCAATATTATCGAGCGTTTAAAGATAGAAGAGTTGGAGCCAAACATCATCCTTTGGGCGTTACAAAAAGACGTTTTACTGATTCAGCAACTGAATCAAGCACTGACTTACAATTTAGACACTAAGTCTATTTTAGACACACATAAAGTATGGAAAAACAAACAAGCGGTTTACCTTAATCAGGCCAAACGAATACCGGCTGAAATTTTAAATGTTGCAGTTAATCAACTCAGTCAAATTGATCAAGCTATAAAATTTCATACCTTAACCTGTCCTTATTCCATGTTTGTCCATGTTTGTCTGATGTTAACCGGCGCAACCCAGTTAGCTGACATTAAATTGCCGTTAGATGCAGAGTTTATTTAACGTTATGGGGTTAAGCAATAAACCAATAATCGTTATCTATGGTGGCACCTTCAACCCTATTCATAACGGCCATATCGTCCCTGCAATTGAATCGGCAAAATCAATCAATGCTGAAAAACTTATCTATTTACCGTGCCACATACCACCACATAAAGACACACCTAGTGTTAATAGTTTGCATCGTTTAGAGATGACTAAATTAGCGTTGCAAGACATTAACGATGAGCAATTAACCATTGAAATCAGTGATTACGAAACTCAATTAACCAGCCCGTCATATACACGAAAAACCATTGAATACTTTGCTAAGTCGTATCCTCAACACCATTTGTATTTTTTAATAGGCATGGACTCACTGCTGAGTTTTCATCTTTGGTTTAAGTGGCAGGAAATTTTGTCATTTTGTGATCTGTTAGTAATGCAACGTCCCGGGGTTTCATTTAGTAAATCGCAGCTGTGTGAAGAATTACGCCCTTATTTAAACAGCCAAATAACAATAACATCTGTTACTGAGGTGGATATTTCATCCAGCCAAATAAAAGCCATGTATAACCAATCTAATAATAAATCCTTGAAAGAGTTATCGTTACTGCCGACGTCGGTTCAACATTACATAAACACACATAACTTATACAAATAGTGGTTAATCACCCGCTAATTCTAATTCATACAGTTTAAGGTTATTTTAGGCCTGTACTCTAAGCCATTAGACAAGTAGAATCTAAGCTAATTAAAAGCTAACTACAGGTCTATTAGCACTTTGCAAAATCAACAAATCCTCGAATTCGTATTAGATAAAATTGACGATCTTAAAGCCCGTGACATCATTACTATAGATGTAAGTAAAACCTCAACTATCACTGATTTTATGGTGATATGCTCAGGTAATTCCAAAAAACACGTTCAATCCATCGCTGACCACGTAGCACTTGAAGCTAAAGCGGTTGACGAAACACCACTAGGTGTAGAAGGGAAAGATGAAGGTGAATGGGTATTAGTTGATATGGGACCTGTAGTATTGCATGTAATGCAAGAAGGTACACGAGACTTTTATCAGCTTGAAAAACTATGGCAACCGTCAAATAGATCGTCTTCTGACGAATAATCAATTTAGGTATTGTACTGAATGAAAATTCAACTTGTGGCTGTTGGAACCAAAATGCCCGCTTGGGTTGCGACGGGGTTCGCCGAATATCAAAGACGCTTTCCTAAAGATTGCGCATTTGAATTAATCGAAATTCCCGCTGGCAAACGCGGAAAAAATGCTGACATAACAAGAATACTTCAAATTGAGGGCGAGAAAATGCTCGCCCACGTTCCGGCATCGAATAGAGTCGTAACATTAGAAGTGACCGGTAAACCTTGGGATACCCATCAGTTATCCAAACAATTAAGTAGCTGGCAAATGGACGGCAGAGATGTCAGTTTATTAGTCGGTGGGCCTGAAGGCCTTTCCCTGAATGCATTCAACGTTCTGAACAAAAATGGTCATTATCGCCACTGACTCTGCCTCATCCTATGGTACGAGTCATTGTAGCTGAAGGGTTATATCGGGCTTGGAGCTTGAACAATAACCATCCTTATCATAGAGAATAAGGGTCATTAGCAATGCGTAGAAACTCTTACCATATTCAAGATCACTCCGCGGAGTCTAATTTATTTGCTCGTCGAGCAATTATCTCTTTAATAGGGGTAGGCAGTTTATTATTGTTGATCATCGCCAATCTATTTTATTTACAAATCAGTTCTTATAAAACCTATCAAACACGTTCTAATGACAACCGTATAAAAGTCCAACCTATTCCGCCTAACCGCGGTGTAATCAAAGATATAAATGGCAAGTTATTAGCCGGAAATGAACCGACCTTTAGTTTGGATTTAGTCCCAGAACAAATCACAGATATGGATGAAACGCTGACAGAAATTGGCAAAATAATAGAGATCAGTGATGAGCAAATAAAAGTATTTAAACGGGCCATCAAATATCGTCGTCGTTTTAAAGGTATGCCGTTAAAATCTAAATTATCCGATAAAGAAGTGGCGATGTTTTCTGTGCATCAGCACCGATTCCCAGGCGTATCAATCGAAGCGCGTTTAGCAAGACATTATCCTTTTGGTGAGTACTTTACTCATGGCGTAGGTTACGTAGGAAAAATTAATAAGAAAGATTTACAAAGACTGGAAGACACCGACCAAATTAAAAATTATGCCGCGACTCGTAGCATTGGAAAACTCGGCATTGAACGTTATTACGAAAATCAATTGCATGGCATCACAGGTAGCCAAGAGGTTGAAGTTAACCACCGCAGTCGAATTTTAAGACAATTAAGTGTTACACCGCCAGTTTCAGGCACTGATCTGCATTTATCTATAGACGTTGAGTTGCAAATTAAAGCCAAAGAAATCTTAGGGGAAAATAAAGGCGCTATCATAGCCATGGACCCAAGAGATGGTGCTTTGTTAACTTTCTATAGTAACCCAACTTACGACCCTAACTTATTTGTAAATGGTATCAGCCAAGTTGAATATTCAAAGATCATAGGTTCAAAAGATAAACCTATGTTAAACCGAGTAACTCAAGGGCAATATCCACCTGCGTCAACCATAAAACCTCAACTTGCTCTGTTAGCTTTAGATAAAGGCTTAATTACAAAACATACCACTATTAGAGATCCAGGTTATTGGCATATTCCAAATGTGGAAGGTCAACGCCGTTTTAGAGACTGGAAGCCTGGCGGTCATGGTCATGTTGATGTGTTACTGTCGATTAAACAATCTTGTGACATTTTTTATTATGATCTTGCTTACCGTTTAGGCATAGACAACATCAGTGAATTTGGCACTAAGTTTGGATTTGGTGATTACACTGGCGTGGACATATTTGAAGAGTCCAAAGCAATCATGCCGTCTCGAGAGTGGAAAAAGTCACGCTTTAAACAGCCTTGGTATAAAGGCGACACTATCTCTATAGGTATTGGTCAAGGGTATTGGACAGCAACGCCAGTGCAATTAGCCATGTCTACTGCTGCGCTAGTTAATCGTGGAAAAGTGGTGGAGCCGAGATTAGTCACTGGAATGACCAAAAATGGTGTATACCAAGAAACTCCTACGAGACACAGAGCACCAATCGATATCAAAGATAAAAAACACTGGGATACCGTATTAGATGCGATGTATGAAACAGTTAATGCATCTGATGGTACCGCCAGAACTGCCTTTGTAGATGCCGTTTATAGTTCAGCCGGTAAGACAGGTACGGCTCAGTTGTTTAGCTTGGCAGAAGATGAAGAATATGAAGTAGAAAACGTGGCCGAACGATATCGAGATAATGCCATGTATGTCGGTTTTGCCCCTTTTGAAGCCCCGAGCATTGTTATTGTTGTTGCCGTGGAAAATGCCGGCGGAGGTAGTGCTAATGCGGCACCTATCGCTCGTAAGATGTTAGACCTTTATTTTGGCTTAGGGTTATCTGGTAAACGTAACTTAACAACAACCGCCCCAACTGTGGATGTAAACGATGGTTAAAACTGAAAATGAGAGACGCCGAAGTTCCATTTGGTTCCGCTTCCATATAGATGTACCTTTAATGTTAGGTATTCTAACCTTAATGTTACTGAGTGTTTTGGTGGTATACAGTGCTGGCGGTCAAGATATCGACATGGCGATTCGTCAAATGTTTCGTCTTGGTATCGGCCTATGTGTATTAATGGTCGTTGCGCAAATCTCTCCATTTTTTTATCAAAAATGGGCTCCACATATTTTTGTTATTGGCGTGGGTTTACTGATTGCCGTTTTGTTATTTGGCGATATGGGTAAAGGCGCTCAACGTTGGTTAAACTTAGGTGTCACTAAATTCCAGCCATCAGAGGTAATGAAACTATCGCTGCCAATGATGATGGCTTGGTTTTTAAGTAAATACACATTACCGCCGTCTAATAAACATACATTTATAAGCTTTTGTATCATCGCCCTTCCTACTTTATTGATTGCCAAGCAACCTGATTTAGGGACATCTTTGTTGGTCGCGAGCAGCGGATTTTTTGTATTATTTTTAGCGGGATTACGATTTAGAATACTGTTTGGTTTAATTGCTTTGTTCGCCGCATTTTTACCTATCTTATGGTTTTACTTAATGCACTCTTATCAAAAACAACGAGTCTTAACCTTTTTAAATCCAGAAAGTGATCCCTTAGGTTCTGGTTACCATATTATCCAATCAAAAATCGCAATTGGCTCAGGTGGACTTGAGGGAAAAGGTTGGTTACAAGGGACTCAATCACAATTGGAGTTTTTACCTGAACGTCATACCGATTTTATATTTTCGGTATTTAGTGAAGAGTTTGGATTTGTTGGGGTGTTATTATTATTGGCGGTTTATGCCTTTGTCATCATTCGCGGCACTATTATCGCTATTCGCGCACAAGAAGGGTTTACCAAACTGCTCGCAGGTAGTTTGATTTTAACCTTTTTTGTATATTTATTTGTAAACATTGGTATGGTTTCGGGTTTAATGCCTGTGGTTGGAGTCCCTTTACCTCTTGTTAGTTATGGTGGCACATCTATCGTTACTTTGATGGCCAGTTTTGGCATATTAATGGCCATAGCAACCAACAAACGATTATTAGCAACTTAAGTTATTGTTTATGTTAAAACTGATTATTTCATTACTGTTTATTATCTACCTAACCGCCTGTACAACAAGTCGTTATCAACATAAACATGACAGCGCACCAACAAGACCGCCAACGTTATTAGAGCTGAAAGACGCCGTTGTGACGTCTGAAGGGATTGGGCGGGGCAACAACCCTTATAGTATCAAAGGTATTAAATATGTGCCTCATACCCAACGACAACCATATACCGCTAAAGGCACAGCTTCTTGGTATGGTAAAAAGTTTCACGGTCACCTAACCTCAAACGGTGAGATTTATAATATGTATCAAATGAGCGCGGCGCATAAAACCTTACCTCTGCCGAGTTTTGTCAAAGTAACAAATCTCGCTAATAACAAGTCCACTATCGTCAGAGTTAATGACCGAGGCCCTTTTTATCAAGATAGAATAATCGACTTATCTTATGCCGCGGCTTATAAAATTGGCGTGTATGACACTGGTACGGCACAAGTCCATTTAGAAGTTGTTTTTCCTGAAACTGATATTCAACAAGAAAACGTGCTGCAACAGTTCCATGTCAAGTTAAGTGGGATAGAGAGCCTTGAACACGCCGAAGAAATCGGTAAAGGTTTATCCATTATGTTGAACCAAAAATTTTCATCTAGCCAATCTAATAATGAAGTCGCCCTCTTATTTGGCCCTTTTGCAAATAAAAGTGAGGCCGAATCATTTAGCAACCAACTGTCGGTTCATGAGTACAATAAAACGATCGTTGAGAGCAGTTTACCTTAGTTAAGTTGACGTTATTCGTTATCATTTTTATTACTGTGATTTCTGCTGTTTTTTTTTGTTTATCAAAACTGACATTTTTAATTGTCTTAATCTACTAAATCCACTACGAAAGCTACCTTTACCCTAGACACGCGTTAGTCTCATGTGGATAATACCGCTTCTTATTCTCGTTAATCATATTCAACCTATATCGGAAAAAAATGAAAAAATTATTATCTAAGTTAGTTTGTATTTCTTTGTGTACCCTTTCATTTGTTTCAAATGCCAAACTATTGGTACCAAATCCTCCAATGATCAACGCTAAAGCTTTTATTTTAGTCGATTTCCAAACCGGAAAAGTACTAGCTGAAAAAAATGCCGATGAAAGTTTAAACCCAGCCAGTCTGACCAAAATGATGACCAGTTATGTCATTGGTAAAGAGATTCAAAATGGCACTATTTCGATTAACGATATGGTGACAATCAGTAAAAATGCCTGGGCTAAAAATTTCCCGGGTTCATCAAAAATGTTCATTGAAGTTGGCAAACAAGTATCAGTTGCAGACTTAAACCGCGGTATCGTTATTCAAAGTGGTAATGATGCGTGTGTTGCAATGGCTGAACATATCGCAGGCAGTGAAGAACAATTTGCACAGATCATGAATTTTCACGCTGACGAAATCGGTCTTAAATCTTCTCATTTTGTAAATAGCCATGGTTTAACAGCCGATGGACACATGACAACAGCAAGAGATATGGCGACGTTAGGTGCTGCACTTATCCGTGATGTGCCAGAAGAATACGCCCTATATAAAGAAAAAGACTTTACCTTTAACAACATATCTCAATTAAACAGAAACAGTTTGTTATGGGATAAAACATTAGCAGTGGATGGCATTAAAACAGGCCACACTGCAGCTGCAGGTTATTCTTTAGTTTCATCTGCAACCAAAGGCAGTATGCGTTTAGTTGCTGTTGTTATGGGTACGTCTAGTGAACGAGCGCGTAGCAAAGAAAGTAAAAAGTTACTTAATTACGGTTTCCGTTTCTTTGAAACACTAGTAGCTTACGAAGCAGGTACTGAGTTTGCTAAACAACGTATTTACATGGGTGACAAAGAAGAAGTTCGTTTAGGCATAAACCAAAGTACTGCAATTACGGTTCCTCGTGGATTCAGAGAAAAGCTAACAGCGCACTTTACGCTTGATAAAGAGCTAGAAGCGCCTATTCGCAAAGGTGAAGTGGTTGGAACTTTGGTATTAAAAATCGAAGACGAAGTGATCACTGAATACCCGTTGGTTGCGCTTGATGAAGTAAATGAAGGTAGTTTATTCCAAAAACTTAAAGATTACGTTCGTTTAAAACTCGACCTGTAATACGTGTAATAACCCTTTTTAATTGAGCCGACCTTTTAGGTCGGCTTGGTATTATCCATCGATATATTTTTTCTTTTATAGGCCGCACCTTATGACAGTTAAAGACACCCATTTTGATCAACTATTGGACTTTCCTTGCCAACAGACATTTAAAGTAATGGGGTTAGCCCAAGACGATTTGCCAATTAAAATCATCGAAGTTTTGCAAACCATTGCGCCAAATGATTACACACCAAAGATTAAAGCTAGCTCCAAAGGTACTTACCATGCGGTATCTATTGCTGTAACAGTAACCAGCAAAGAGCAAATGGAACAAATTTACAATGAATTGGGCGCTATCGATATTGTCCGATACGTTTTATAGTTCAAATAATGACTGAGCTTAATGATCAACTAATAATCAGGCAAATTGATACTGGTGATTACCAGACTATCTGGCACGCCATGCAGAACTTCACAGATAATCGAGATGATTCTGTTGTTGACGAATTATGGGTAGTGGAACACGACCCAGTATTTACTCAAGGCCAAGCTGGTAAAGAAGAACATTTATTAAACACTGGTGACATTCCAGTTGTTAAAGTTGACCGTGGTGGGCAAGTGACCTATCACGGACCAGGTCAATTAGTAATATATTTACTCCTAAATTTACGACGACGTAAAATGGGTGTTCGTGATTTAGTAACACAAATAGAAGTCGCTATTGTTGAGTTGTTAAAACAATATTCCATCAATGCCTATGCTAAAAAAGATGCACCAGGCGTTTATGTTGATGAAATGAAAATAGCGTCATTAGGGTTACGAGTTCGCAAAGGCTGTAGTTTTCACGGTTTAGCATTAAATATTGATATGGATTTGGCGCCATTTTTAAGAATTAACCCTTGTGGTTATGCCGGTCTAGAGATGTTACAAACAAGTAAAATCAACGGTCCTAAAACAGTGGCCGAAGCAGCAAATGGATTAACAAAAATACTAGCGGCGTCTTTAAACGCTACAGAGATCACAACCCTTGTAGGGTTAGAAAATAATTAATTTCACGATTAGGTGTTTTAGGTAAAAATAATGACTACTGTAAAATCTTCAAAATTAGAAGCTGGTGTTAAATTAAGAGATGCTGACAAAATGGCATTAATCCCAGTAAAGATAATGCCTTCTGAACGTGAAACCATGTTACGTAAACCTGATTGGTTAAAGATTCGTTTACCTAAATCAAGTGAAAAAATCGATAACCTAAAAAAAGCGATGCGTAGCCAAGGGTTAAGCTCTGTCTGTGAAGAAGCTTCATGCCCTAACCTACCTGAATGTTTTAATCACGGTACGGCTACGTTCATGATCTTAGGTGACATCTGTACTCGTCGTTGTCCGTTCTGTGATGTTGGTCACGGTAGACCACTTCCGGCTAATGCTGAAGAGCCTGAAAAGTTAGGCTTAACCATTAAAGAAATGGGTTTAAAGTATGTGGTAATCACATCAGTAGACAGAGATGATTTACGTGATGGCGGTGCACAACACTTTGCTGATTGTGTTAAAGCGATCCGAGCGCACAACCCAGGAATTAAAGTAGAGATTTTAGTGCCTGACTTTCGTGGTCGTATGGATACGGCTCTTGAAATACTATCGACTGCTCCACCTGATGTATTTAATCATAATATGGAAACAGCGCCTCGTTTGTATCGTCTTGCTAGACCTGGCGCTAATTACAAATGGTCATTAGAGTTGTTAAAACGCTTTAAACAAATGCACCCAGAAGTTGATACTAAATCGGGCTTAATGGTTGGTTTAGGCGAAACCAATGATGAGATCCTTGCTGTACTTAAAGACTTACGTGAACATGACGTAGATATGTTAACCATAGGTCAATACTTACAACCGAGTAAACATCATTTACCAGTTGAACGTTATGTGCCGCCAGCTGAATTTGACATGTTCAAAACCGAAGCGGATGCACTAGGTTTTAAACACGCTGCCAGTGGTCCTTTTGTTCGCTCTAGTTACCATGCAGACAAACAAGCTGCAGGTGAAGAAGTAAAATAAACTTGGTTACTTAATCAAGTTTGATAACGTTAATATTGATGGCAAAACAACATCGATATTAACGTTACTCCTTCCTTTCTTATCCAGATACCCCTTTTAACCTACCCAATTTTGATAGACTAAATCAGAAAACTCCCATAGTAATTTTTTATCACTCAACCTTCGCGCTTTTAACCATTATCTAACCACATTAATTCAACGATAAATTTGTACATATTCCAAATATCCTCTTTAATTGGTAAAGCTTATTCGAGCGTATTAGTAATATGCTGCGGGAGTCTTGATTAAGTTACTTTTATGTTCTTATTTACAAGGAGTAGTTTGATATGAAATTTATATTTATACTTTTATTACTGTCTTTACTATCCGGTTGTATTACTTTTCCCCAAAAAAAAGACCACCTAATCTATAGAGATAAACCTCATGAGCCTAAACAATTACCTGTAATTGATATCCCAACTGGCCGCATTGACAAAAACTTAACCCATGTGGAACATTTTGCTTTATTAAGTGCAAATGTATACGAGACATACGAAACCAGTAATTCATGTGTTGACGACGGAAAACGGTTTAACTTGCAGCAATGGTCAATGATAATGCCAAACGACTTACCTAATTTCCCTGTCACTCCAGAGTGGAATATCAAAGTTGGTGTGGTTGGTTATGAAGTGTGGGTCAACGATAATGACAAAATCATTTCAATTGTTTTTAGAGGTACAGACTTTAATGAATATGAAGACTGGGCAGCTAATTTACGATGGATAACACGACCTATCCCTTTGCTGTGGGATCAATATGAACAAGTTGAAGACTTAATCTCACCTTTGTTAGATTACATTCAGAATAGATGGGGTAATGAGTATAAAGTGATCACAACGGGTCACTCCCTAGGCGGGGGATTAGCACAACAAGCTGCGTACGCCGATAAAAGAGTTGACCAAGTCATTGCCTTTGACCCATCGATAGTCACTGGTTTTTATTCGATACCGGCACCAATCAGGAATGAAAGCAAACAAGGTTTAACCATATATAGAGTATACGAACATGGTGAAATACTCGCTTATTTACGTTTGTTAATGAAAGGTGTTTTCCCTGTAGCCGTAGATAACCCTGATATTATCGAAGTTAGGTATGATTTAGAGCAATCAAATAACCCTATCAGCCAGCACAATATGAAAGTAATGGCATGTAAACTTTACGATATATCCATCAATAGTAGCAATTACCAAGTTCCTTAACGCCTAAAAAAAGCCTTTGTCACTTTGCCAGTGGCTAAGGCTTTCTCCATTATCGATTTCACTTGCCCTCCCCTCATTCTAATCAGTCCAACTTAAGCCATATTGCTAATAATAAAAAACAACATAAATACGCCCAAGTCCCAATATAATGGTTGAGTAATAACCGGCTTTCGCTTAGAATACGCCGCCCTCGATAAGCGAGGTATGCGTTTTTTCTTGGTCGCGAGAAAAAACATAAAATTAAATAAAGAATTATTAATTCTGGAGAATTCCAAATGTCTGAAGCTATTTACACTTTAGAAGCTACAGTTCGTTCTGACAAAGGTACGGGTGCGAGCCGCCGCCTTCGTCATGCTAACCAAGTTCCTGCAATCGTATACGGTCTTGAAAAAGAAACTCAAAACATTGCTCTTGCTCACAATAAAGTTTGGCAAGCACAAGATAATGAAGGTTTTTACTCTCATATCTTAACATTAGTTATTGATGGCAAGAAAGAAGACGTTATCTTAAAAGATGTTCAACGTCATCCGTTCAAACCAACTATCTTACACCTTGATTTCCAACGTGTTGATGCAAAACAAGAATTGCACACTAATGTACCTGTTCACTTCATTGGTGAAGAAACTGCCCTTAAAACTGGTGGTACGGTTGCACACACAATCAATGAGTTAGAAGTAACTTGTCTTCCTAAAGACTTACCAGAGTTTATCGAATTAGACATTTCTGGTTTAGAACTTGGTCAAACGTTACACATCAGCGATATAACACTTCCTAAAGGTGTTACATCTGTAGAACTAGCTAAAGGTGAATCTCACGATTTAGCAGTAGTTACATTGCACGCTCCTAAAGGCGCTGCAGCTGAAGAAGAAGCTTCTGACGAAGCTGACGCTGAATAATTAGTTGATTAACTTACGTCTTATTCGTGAGTAATGACATTCAACTAATCGTGGGCCTGGCAAATCCAGGCCCCGAATATAAAAACACCCGCCATAATGCTGGTGCATGGTTCATTGAAGAACTTTGCCGAAGTAATAATATCACCCTGAAAAACGACCCCAAATATTTTGGTTATTCCGCCAAAACATTTATTGCAGAACAAGAAGTAAAATTACTGATCCCAACCACCTTTATGAATTTAAGTGGTAAATCTGTTTCTGCACTCGCTAATTTTTACAAAATAAAACCAGAACAAATTTTGGTTGTACATGATGAATTAGATTTATCTCCAGGTGTTGCCCGTATAAAAAAAGGCGGCGGTCATGGCGGTCATAATGGGCTTAAAGATATTATTGCTAAGTTAGCAAACAACAAAGATTTTTATCGGCTTAGGATTGGCATTGGTCACCCTGGGCACAGAGAACAAGTTACTGGTTGGGTTTTAGGCAAAGCGCCACAAACAGACCAAGAAAAAATGGATGCCGCTATTGATGAGGCGGTCAGAAGTATTGAAATATGGTTTAAACAAGATTTGAAAAAGGCTCAAAGCCGACTTCATACGTTTAGTGCCGAATAACCAATTTAAACATAATTTTAAGTATTAGATTAAGGAACCATCATGGGTTTTAAATGTGGGATCGTAGGATTACCAAATGTTGGAAAATCAACATTATTTAACGCGTTAACAAAAGCTGGTATTGAAGCGGCCAACTTCCCATTCTGTACAATCGAACCTAATACAGGTGTGGTTCCAGTTCCTGATTTACGTTTAGATAAACTAGCTCAAATAGTGAATCCACAACGAGTATTACCTACAACGATGGAGTTTGTTGATATCGCAGGCTTAGTTAAAGGTGCATCTAAAGGTGAAGGTTTAGGTAATCAATTTTTAGCTAATATTCGTGAAACCGATGCTATTGGTCATGTTGTGCGTTGTTTTGACGACGAAAACATTGTTCACGTTGCTGGTAAAGTCGACCCGCAAGAAGACATTGACGTAATCAATACTGAACTTGCATTAGCCGACATGGACTCTATCGACAATGCTATTTTCCGTAATACTAAAAAAGCGAAAGGCGGAGACTCAGACGCTAAGTTTGAGATTAAAGTATTAGAAAAGCTAAAACCGATTGTTGATGAAGGCGGCATGGCTCGCTCTGTAGATTTAACAAAAGAAGAAAAAGCGGCAATCAGTTATCTTAACTTATTAACCATGAAACCAACGATGTATGTTGCTAACGTGGCGGAAGATGGTTTTGAAAACAATCCTTTCTTAGACAAAGTACGTGAAATTGCATCTACCGAAAACGCCGTAGTTGTGGCTGTATGTGCTGCAATTGAATCTGAACTATCAGAATTAGAGCCTGAAGATTTAGCTGAATTTATGGAAGACTTAGGCTGGGAAGAGCCAGGTCTGAACCGAGTTATTCGTTCTGGTTATGAATTACTAAAATTAAACACTTACTTTACTGCTGGTGTTAAAGAAGTAAGAGCTTGGACATATACAGAAGGTTCTACTGCGCCTCAAGCGGCTGGTAAAATCCATACCGATTTTGAAAAAGGTTTCATCAGAGCTGAAATTGTAGGTTATCAAGACTTTGTTGATAACAATGGTGAGTCTGGTGCTAAAGAAGCCGGTAAATGGCGCTTAGAAGGTAAAGACTACATAGTGAAAGACGGTGATGTGATCCACTTCAGATTTAACGTCTAACCCCCTAATTGTTAGATTAAAAGAACAGGCACTTAACTTGCCTGTTTTTTTTGCTTAAATTAACTTCAGAGGGTTTAAAACGGGTTCAATGCCAACACTAGCATTAGTCTCTACAGTGTTAAAGGTAGATAAATAGAAGCGTTAACACCTAAAGCATCTTCACGATTTTTAAGTTGTAAATCACCATCATGATTCATAATTATTTGTCTGCTCAAGACTAAACCGATCCCACTACCGTTACTTTTGGTGCTGTAAAAAGGCACGAATAAATTATCAAGGTTGGCGATACCACTGCCATTATCAATCAGTTCAATAATGATCTTATCGTTTAGAATTTGCCAGCTAATCGACAAATCTATTGTGCTATCTAATTCAAGGTTTAACTCACTTGCTTCTTTGGCATTTGTGATTAAATTTACTAACGCTTGCTGCATTTGTTGTGAGTCTATGAACACATCAAGTTGAGCGTCGCCTTTGATATCCCATCTGACATCTGGGTATAAAGCGATAATTGAATAGATAAATTTATTAATATTAATCAGAGATTTAACCGGTGAAGGTAAAGTAGATAATTGATGGTAGCTATTAATGAACATGTTTAACGATTGTGCTCGTTCAGAAATGACCAACAGCCCCTCTTTTAAATCAGATTGATTATCTAACAGGGTTAAATCCTGTTCACAAATCAGTTGTAATGATTCGCTAATAGAAGCTATTGGCGTTAATGAGTTATTAATCTCGTGACTTAATACTCTAACTAATCGTTGCCAAGCTTGGCGTTCTTCATTTCGCAATAAGCGTTGAATATCGGTTATAAAAATAAGTTTATGCCGTTGACCACCTAATAAGTACTCATCGGTATGTAAATACACCTTTTTACGGTATTTTTTTAGTTCAAACTCCACTACTTTATTAACATCTTGCTGACCCACATGCTGTAAACCTAATCGACTAATTGAGGCGGATTTCACCTCGTCAAAACGACAAGAAAATAGCTTTTCTGCACTTGGGTTAACCAAGACTATTTTGTCTTGATTGTCCGTAGCGATAATGGCCACATCAATTTGCTCTATCACTTTTGCAAATAATAATTGTTGCTCTTTAACCGCTTGTTTCTGATTATTTAACGCTTGAGTTATGCCATTAAGTACTTGGTTAAATTCAGCCAATGCGCCATCTGTAATTTTCGAGCTGGCGCGCATTGAACCATCACCAACAATTATGGCTTCAAGTAAATTGGTAGAAGTACGAAATTGATGGTTTATTTTTAAATACACAACAAAACAAACGTAAGATACAACCACAGTAACTAAAATGATGATTAACATTTTCAAGTACACTGAGATTGGGCTGTTAATCAAAAAGTAAAACAGCAATATGCTTGGGGTAAAACAAGCAATAGCGACTAACTTAACTATTAGCCCTTCGAAGCTTTGTCGCTTTTTTTGTTCATAACCTACGCTTATGTTTAAAGTTTGTATTTTTCAATCCTGCGATAATATGCACTTCGACTCAAGCCTAAAGACTCTATTGTTTCTTGCACGTTATGATTAAAACGCTCTAACCGTTGTTTTATAAAGTAAGCTTCAATCTCATCAAGACTCGCACTGTTTAGGCTCAACGGCTCTGGTGAATTATCAATCACCTCCACGCCGGAAATACCTAGGTCAGAAACTTCTATTTGATCATTTTGAGATAAGAACATCGCACGCTCAATTATATGACTTAACTCTCGAATATTACCCGGCCAAGTATAATTAACTAGAACATCCTTCGTTTTATCAGAGAAGGTTTTATTCTCTATTCGGTATTTTTCACAAAAATGCTCACTAAAATATTCGGCTAATGGAATAATATCTTGTTTACGTTCTCGCAAAGATGGGATGTTAATTTCAACTGTATTTAATCGATAGAGTAAGTCTTGGCGAAATTGGTGTTGTTCAACCATTAACGACAAATCCGCATTGGTTGCTGAAACGATACGTATGTTTAATTGTTGTGTTTTTGCACTTCCCACTTTTTCAAACTGTCGTTCTTCTAAAACACGCAGCAACTTAGCTTGTTGCGACAAAGGAATATTTGCAATTTCATCAAGAAAGAGTGTGCCATTATCGGCAAGTTCAAACCGCCCTATTCTGGCCTCCTTCGAGTCCGTAAATGCACCTTTAACATGTCCAAACATTTCGCTTTCAAATAAGGTTTCGGTAATCGCACCCATATTAACTGATAAAAATGGCTGCTCATTACGTGTCGAACAATGATGTAGATAAGAAGCCAACATGCTCTTGCCTGTCCCATTCTCCCCAGTGAAAAGTATATTCATATCACTTTTTGCCAACAGCTCTATTTGTGTCAATAGCGCTTTCATATTGGCAGAATCAGCAACTATGTGTTGACGTTTTAACTGACCTTCACTTTTTAGCAATGCATTTTCTTGGGCTAAACGACTGCCTTTTTGAGCCAATTCCCCAATGGTTATTTGAGCTTGGATTTTTCCGATTAATTCAATATTTTTCCACGGTTTTTGAACAAAATCCACCGCACCTAATTTCATGGCTTCAACCACGATATCTATACTACTGAAACCCGTCATCACTATCACAGGTAAATGTTCATCTCGCTTTTTTATCGCAGTTAACAACTCAAGCCCCTCATGTCCTGAAGTCGTGTCACGGTGATAATTTAAATCAATGATCACACAGGAAAAGTTTTTACGTTCTATTAACTGCAATACGTCAAAAGGTTTATCAACGGCAGTAACGTCAAAATTCTCTGCTTTTAATAATAACTTTAATGCCATTAAAACATTGCTGTCATCATCTGCTATTAGAATGGAAGCAGGTTGTTTATTCATTTGTTCTTCCACTTGTTTGGCAAACAAACCAAAATGTTTGTTTGCCATAAGGGCTAAGGTTAATTAGTCATGATGCAAGGCATCACTAGGTTCCATTTTGATCACTTTTTTAGCTGGAATAAAGGTGGCGACTAACACCATAAATATAATCAAAATTGGCACACCAAACATACCGAGTAAGTAGCTCGTTTCGCTGATCACTATGGTGTCTGTCATTATGCTCGTTAACAGTAACGATAAGCCAATGCCGATTGTAAGTCCAATGATTAGCTGCATAGCCGCTTGATTCATAAACATATTTATAATCTTACCGTCCGGAGAACCAAGGGCTCTTCGTATTCCAATTTCTTGAGTTCGCTGAGTAATACTATTCGCTGCCATGGCATATATACCGCTCGCCGCTAGGAATGCCGCAATGACACCACAAAATAGAAATATCTTGCTTACAGATAACATTAATAACATAGGTTGTTTTATTAAATCGTCATAACTTTGAATATGATAAATACCAATATCTGGGTCAACTCGGTTAACCGCATCCATTAATGAGGCTTGCGCCGCCACATAACGACCATTGTAATGGATAGCCACACTCATGCGCATAGGCCCCCAGGAATCAACTAAACTATAAGTATTATAAGCTGCACTCGATGAACGCATTGTCGAACCATGAAACGTATCGGACACAACACCAATAATTGTTGACCAGTCACCAGGATCACGGTTTCTATGCACTCTTCTCACCCTATGACCAACCGCATCGCCATCAGGAAAAAAGTCCTCTGCAATTGATTGATTGATGATAAAACTGCGAGTATCAGGGTCTCTATCACGATGATCAAAATCTCTACCTGCGATCATTTCCATACCGATTGCATGCCAAGAGTCTTTCACCACACCTTCATTATTACTGTAAGGGTTTTCGTTATATACCGCAGCTGGACGGCCTTCTATTTCGAAGTAACTAGTACCTTCACCTCGTCCTGGTAACTCGCTCATCATAGCAACCGCATCGACATTGGGCATAACTTCTAAAGCAGACTTTAATTTATATAAGACTTCACTGCGCGCTAGTCTGTCTTGAAATTCAAACTCGGTATTACGTCTGATTGGATATTTTTCTGGTGAAATTTGAATTTGAGCCGTTAAACGTTTGTCTGTATCAACACCGTAGTCAGCCACACCAGCCGAATAACCCGTGACGAGCAATATAGTTGCTATCACTAATACCACGCATGACAGTAAAATTTCTGAAATCACCAAAACCTTACCTGCATTAGCCGCTTTTTTACTTATTGAACCTCGAGTACCGTCGCGTATTACTGCATTAAAATCACCTGATAATGAACGGATTGCAGGGATCAGACCGGTGATAATGATCATTAATACAACCGAACAAAGTAATAACAAATAAGCACTGTTATCTAACGACAGTTCCCACCAAAATGGTTTATCCCCCTGTACACTGAAGTTTTGTTGTAATACAGCGTTACTGACCTCTAAGCCATAAGCTGCAAACAAAATGGCCAACACCCCACCTGTAATACAAATAAATATACTTTCCCATAACATTTGCATAATCAGACGCTTGCGAGGAATACCTAATGCGACCCGAATGGCAACTTCTTTTAAGCGTTCGTTTACCCGAGCCAACAACAAATTACTTACGTTGATACATGCCAACAGCAAAATTAAGAACACAACAACAAACAGCGCAATAAACACATTATAATATTGGATAATACTGGCATGTTTATAAGGCATTACGGTGAGATAAACATCATTGGTCAAGCGCCAAATAAAGTCTTTCTTTAACTCTGGAATAATATTTTTATTAAACGTCGTCACCGCATCTTCAACTTGGCTAAAACTAACACCAGGCTTTAATCGAGCCATTCCATAAACACTACGGCCAGAGGCTTCGATTGGAGATAGGTATCCTTCACCTAAACTGCTTAAAGGTTGCCATATCTGAGCAAATTGTGGGAACGCAAATCCTTCAGGCATAACCCCTATGATACGAGAAGGCATAGCATCTAAAGGAACCATTTGGCCAATAATATTATCATCGCCATCAAAATCGCGTTGCCACGCTTGATAACTAAGTACAAATACTGATTCAGCACCGTTATGGAAATCTTCTGGAGTAAATCCTCGACCTTTGATTGGCTGGACACCGGCTAATTCAAAAGCATTCCAACTTACATAAGTGGCGTTATATTTACGAGCTATAGCCAGCTTTGCATTGCTGGAATTAGCGCCACCGGCAAATGTGGTTCCTTCAAGATAAAAACCTAACTGTTCAAATAAGCCAGACTGTTTATCTAACAACTGTAAATGAAATGGGTCAGGACGTTGGCGGAATTGGTGGTTGTAATCAAATCCGGCTTCGATGGCCACTATTTCAGTATCACCATTAAGTGTCATTGGTTTAAACACTAAGTTATTTAAAATTGAATAGGCGTAGATGGTTAAGCCCAATCCAATGGCGACAATTAATATGGTTAGCGCATTAAATATCGGCTTTTTAAGCAGCATTCTTGCGGTATATTTTAACTCAATTGCAATTGACATAATTATTCCCCTAGCCTTTATACGCTAATGGCGGCAGTGTTATCGTTAACAGTATCTGCAACAATTTTTCCGTCAAATACTTCAATAGTTCGTTGTGCTCTACTCGCGCCACGAGGGTCATGTGTCACCATACAAATGGTTGACCCCTCTTGATGCAATTGATCTAAAAGGTTCATTACCGCTTGTGCATTTTTGGAATCTAAATTACCGGTTGGCTCATCCGCTAGAATAATAGATGGGTTACCTGCAATCGCTCTTGCTACAGCAACTCGCTGTTGTTGACCACCTGAAAGTTGTGAAGGAAAATGATTGGCTCTATGGGACATATCCACTTTGGTCAACGCATCTAATACCATCTGTTTACGTTGCTCTTTATTAATGTCTTTACGATAAGTTAATGGCAATTCAACATTTTCTGACACGGTTAGGTCACTGATCAAATTAAAAGCCTGAAATATAAAGCCTATTTTTTCGTTTCTAATGGCGGCTCGTTCATCACGATCTAAGTTTGAAACATCGTGTCCGGCTAAGTGATACTCGCCACCGGTTGCGTTATCAAGCAGGCCTAATAGAGATAACAAGGTTGATTTACCACAGCCTGACGGGCCTGAAATTGAGATATATTCACCTTTATTTACCACTAAGTTGATTTCGTTTAGTGCATACGTTTCAACGTCATCGGTGTAAAATATTTTTTGTAGATTATTGAGTTTAACTAATGTGCTCTTATTATTTGTAGTCATAGTGTTCCCTTAATTTAATTTTACTTGTTGATGATCATCCCACGAGGAGATGTCTGAAACGACAATGAGATCCCCTGCTGATAAACCATTTTTTATTTCTATATGAGTGTTAGATACTTGGCCGAATTCAACGTCGGTTAAATTGGCAATACTGGTTATTTCATCGAACGAAAATACGGTAGAGTGAGAAGATTGTTTGGCAAACATAGGTCGTTTTACAAATAACACATCTGATAACTTAGCTATTTCAATGATGCCGTCGACCGAAAGTTCTGGCCTTGCTTCTTTTGGGATCTCACCAATAAGCTCAACATCAACTTGTACCGAGCCATTATTTACTGAAGGTTCTATACGTTTAACGATGCCATCAACTTTATTCGCTTTAGTGTCAATTACCACATGCTGACCTAAGCTAACATTACTTACTTGTTGTTCTGGTACACGAAGTTCTGCTAAGAATTCTCCGCTTTTCGCTAATCGAGCTAAATTACTCCCCGCATTAACTTGTTGACCGAGTTCCAATGGCATTTCTTGTACTATGCTGTCGATACTGGCACGAACAACAAGTCCATCTACTTGAGATTGCATACGAGCGACAATTCGCTGCATACGCGTTAATCTGGCTAAAAATGCCTTCTTTTGTGCCGCTACATTTTCTTGGCGTTTTATCAGACGTTTCTGTTCTAACATCCAACGTTCATTAAACTGTTCCACATCAATCTTAATTTCTTCATGCTCAACCACAGAAACCGCAACAAACCCTTGAGCCAATAAGCTTTTTTGCGCATTTAATGTCAACAAAGCACGTTCATAGTTAAGCCTGCTATTGATTACTAATGTTTCTTGATCTAATACTTGTGACTCTAATGAGACTTGATCGGCATGTAGCTGCGCTTGCATCTCCTCAAGCTCCCACTGCCGTTCTTCTAATTGTTGCACTAACTCAGGATTACTTAGCTCCATCAATACATCACCAGCTTTGACTTGGGCTCCTGATTTAGCGTGTATCGCTTCTACACGACCGTGTACATTAGTTGCTACCCAACGTATGTCTTTTGGTACTAACACGCCTATACCGCGCACTGACACTTCAAAAGTACCACGCTGTACTGTGTCTAATAACAATGAGTCTTTATCCGCGATAAAACTACTTGGATTTGAATTGGCTAATTGCCAAAACAACCCTATTCCCGCCAATAACACTACCGCGATTAAGCTAAACTTTTTTTTATTATTTTTTGTTTTCTTGCGAACGATATCCATCTAACTTGAACCCTAACAACTACCACTGTAATTAGTAATTTGCAGATGTGATGCCAATAAATATTATTGTTTTAAAACAGACATTTACGTAAATTCATTGCAAATTAGCATGTTAAACATCCCATTAATGGAACATGAAATTTATGTCTATATTTCGAAATCGAAACATTGGCAAGGTAAGCTGATTTTCTGATGACTCGCAGATTAGTTTAGTAAAAGGATTTGGTAGAAAAATTAATGGGAGAATTTACAGGCACAAAAAAAGGCTCCTAAGAGCCTTTTCAATACATATGTACTATTACATATTAATTTGTATATCGGCGTTGGCTTTTAAAGCATCGATATACGCTTTAGAAGTTATACGACTAACTAATGATTCAACTTGTTGTTTAGTTGTATTTTCAACTGCATCGTCTGTTGATTTTAATGCCACTGAATCTAAAGAGATAACAACGGCGTCGCCATTGTTCAATGTAACACTCGTTAACTCTTTAGTGCCTTCAGACGGTTTTGCTAATGCAAATACTGCGTCTCTTACAGTAACATCAACTGAAGTTTCATAACGGCCAATATCATCTTGACGTTCAACATTCAATCCTAAACTAGACAAAGCTTCGCCAGCATTTAATTTAGTTAAAATATCTTGCGCTTTAGTGTCCGCTAAGTCCTTAGCTTTTTGTGCAACAACTGCAGCCGTTACTTCATTGATAACGTCATCTAACGATTGCTGTTTAGCCGCTTCGTATTCGTTAACACGAACGATCACTGATTTTTCGTCAGATAATTCAATTAATTCGCTATTTAATCCTTCGTTGATAAAGTCTTCATCAAATAACTTACTCGTTACTTTTTGATCATTTAAAACGGCTGGTAATTGACCACGAGGTAATAAACCTGTTGTTTGTAATTTAACACCTGATACTTCAGCTGCATCTACTAATGAATCTGCAATTTCAAACGAAGTTTCAACCGCTTTAGTTTGCACATCTAAATAAATTTCAGTGATTTTGTTTTGTTTTAAAGACGCTAAAATATCAGCTTTAACTTCTGCTAATGGTTGTACAATAGCTGCTTTAAAGTCTGTTAATTTAATTAAATGAAAACCAAAATCAGTTTCAACGATGTCAGTCACATCGCCAACCTTGTTAAGTGTTAATACTGCTTCGTCAAAAGCCGCATCCATTACACCTGTACCAACCCATTCAAGATCACCGCCATTTTCAGCGCTGAAAGTATCTGCAGAATATTGTTTTGCTAATTCAGCAAAGTCTTTACCTGCATTAAGTTCCGTCTGAACTTCAACTAACTTAGCTTTAGCCGCTGTCGCATCGTCACCGGTTTCAATTAAAATATGTGATAAACGACGTTGTTCTTCTTGCGTATACATAGCAATACTTTCGTTATAATACGTTTCAATTTCTTGGTCAGAAACATCAATATCAGCAGTTAGCTCTGCAACATCAATAACTAAGTACTCAACAGCCACTTTAGGTTGCGTTTGGAATCTATATTTATTGGCGTTATAAAAAGAGTCAAGTTCAGCTTGTTCAGGTTTAATACTTGGTTTTAAACCTGCAGCAGAAATAGTCACCATGTCAAAGCTACGGATTTGATCCGCTAAGGTTTGGTATGCTTTTTCTTCACTTGGTAGGATAAATTCAGAACCTGATACCGCACCGACATATTGCGTTCGGCTCATTTGTTCGCGAATGTACTCTCTGAATTCATTTGGTTGGAAACCTGCTTGGCGTAACAAAGCAATATAACGGTCGTTATTAAATTGGCCCGCTTGTTGGAATTCTGGCATTTCACGGATAGCGTTACGAATTTGATCGTCGCCAACACGTACGCCTAGATTATCGGCTTCTTGTCGTTGTAATTCTTCAACTACTAAACGATCTAAAATGCTTCTTCTAAAGTTAGCAACATAGTTATCGTCTAACATTAACTGTTCAACCATGTCACCAAACTGAGACTTCATTCTAGCGCGCTCGTTTTGATAAGACTGTTCAAAAGCAGCTTGTCCTATTTCTACATCATTAACAACGGCCAGTGTTGTATCTGCTTGGCTGTTGATATAGCTACCTATACCACTTACGGCAAACGTTAATATAACTAAACCTAAAATGGATTTTGCAACGATTCCTTGAGAACCTTCTCTGATTCTTTCTAGCATTATTACTTCTCTTTGCTGAATTTGAGTTCTAAAATTGGGCGATATTGTACAACAATTTATAAAAAAAGCGCATCTATTAGATGCGCTTTAAGAAATTTAAACAATTTATTGGCGGAACGGACGAGACTCGAACTCGCGACCCCCGGCGTGACAGGCCGGTATTCTAACCAACTGAACTACCGCTCCTTAAATAAATATATTACTTGTTACATGCGTCTTTTAAAGCTTTACCAGCTTTAAATGATGGAACATTTGCAGCAGCAATCTCGATTGAAGCACCAGTTTGTGGGTTACGGCCTGTGCGAGCTGCGCGCTCACGTACAGCAAACGTACCAAAACCAACTAAAGCTACAGAATCACCATCTTTAAGAGCACCAGTTACTGATTCAATGAAAGAGTCTAGAGCGCGACCAGCAGAAGCTTTAGAAATGTCTGCGCCTTCAGCGATTTTTTCGATTAATTGAGACTTGTTCACAATGTCATCCCCTATTTGTTTTTATAATTTTTAGTTTAAAAATTTAACCAACTAAAATATTTAATTGGATAAGTTGCCGTCAGCAAAACTACTTCAGACTCCTTTAGATTACAGGGGGTAAGGCGTACCTAACCCTCCTCGCCCCAATAAACTAGCACAGTTCATATTTTTGAAAAGCCTTTTTTTCAAAAAAACTGTTTTTTTTCATTTTATGCGCAATTTTCAGTCGAAATTCGCTCCAAAGGCTGACTTAAAGCGACTTCTAGCACATCGTCAATCCATTTTACTGGAATAATTTTTAAGTCTTTTTTCACGTTCTCTGGGATCTCTTCCAGGTCTCGTTCATTCTCATGAGGGATTAAAACGGTTTTAATGCCACCACGATGAGCAGCGAGTAACTTCTCTTTTAATCCGCCAATGGCCAACACTTCACCACGTAACGTAATTTCACCTGTCATTGCCACGTCTGCCTTAACAGGATTACCCGTTAAACTAGAAACTAAAGACGTCACCATAGCAATACCTGCACTTGGTCCATCTTTAGGTGTAGCCCCTTCTGGAACATGGATATGAATATCACGCTTTTCATGGAAGTCTGAGTTAATACGTAACCCTTCAGCACGGCTCTTAACAACCGTCATCGCTGCCTGAATCGACTCTTTCATTACGTCGCCCAATGAACCGGTATAAACTAACTTACCTTTTCCTGGTACGGTTGCACACTCAATAGTTAATAAATCACCACCGACTTGTGTCCAAGCTAAACCAGTTACTTGACCGACTCTATCGTCTTCATCCGCTTTACCATAGTCACAACGGCGTACACCTAGATAATCGGATAAGTTTTTGCCAGTCACTTCAACAGATTTAACGTCTTTTTTGGTTAAAATCTCAGTCACGACTTTTCGGCATATTTTCGAAATTTCACGTTCTAAACTACGAACACCCGCTTCACGTGTGTAATAACGAACTATATCTATAATCGCACTATCATCGATGACGATTTCGTTCGCTTTTAAGCCATTACGTTGTTTTTGTTTTTCAAGTAAGTGGTGTTTAGCAATGTTTAATTTTTCATCTTCGGTATAACCCGCAAGACGAATTACTTCCATACGGTCTAATAAAGGCCCAGGAATATCCATGCTGTTGGAAGTTGCCACAAACATGATGTCAGATAAATCGTAATCGACTTCTAAGTAGTGGTCGTTAAACGCCATATTTTGTTCTGGGTCTAACACTTCTAACAAAGCTGATGACGGATCACCGCGCATGTCTGAACTCATCTTGTCAATTTCATCTAACAAGAACAGTGGGTTTTTAACGCCTACCTTTGACATTTTTTGAATGATTTTGCCAGGCATAGAACCAATATAGGTACGACGATGACCCCGAATTTCGGCTTCATCTCTTACACCACCTAAAGCCATACGAACGTATTTACGTCCTGTTGCTTTTGCAATTGATTGACCTAGTGATGTTTTACCAACACCTGGAGGTCCAACTAAACAAAGAATAGGCCCTTTTAATTTACTGGTACGTTGTTGTACCGCTAAGTACTCTGTAATACGTTCTTTTACTTTGTCTAATCCAAAGTGGTCGGCATCTAAAATATCTTGTGCTTTGTTTAAGTCTTTTTTAACTTTTGAACGTTTTTTCCAAGGAACATTTGTCATCCATTCAATATAACTACGAACAACGGTTGCTTCTGCCGACATGGTCGACATCATTTTTAATTTTTTAAGCTCAGCTTTGGTTTTTGCTTCCGCTTCTTCTGGCATAGCCGCTTCTTCAATTTTCTGCTCTAACGCTTCAAATTCGTCCACACCATCTTCGGTTTCGCCTAATTCTTTTTGAATGGCTTTCATTTGCTCATTCAAATAATATTCGCGTTGGCTTTTTTCCATTTGTTTTTTAACGCGACTGCGGATCTTTTTCTCTACTTGCAGTAAATCAATTTCACCTTCCATCAACGCCATTAAGTACTCAACACGTTCACGAACATCTTCGATTTCTAACGCTTTTTGTTTTTCTTCAACTTTCAATGGCATATGTGATGCCATGGTATCTGCCAATCTATCAGCGTCATCAATACCAGATACTGAAGTTAATACCTCAGGTGGGATTTTTTTATTTAATTTGATGTAACCTTCGAATTGGCTTATCGCAGAACGTATAAGAACTTCTTGTTCTTTCTCATCACCTACAACCGGTGTAATGATCTCGATATTCGCTTCGAAGTACTTTTCAATTTCAGTGAACTCTACAATTTTAGCTCGTTCAATCCCTTCCACTAGTACTTTTACAGTACCATCAGGTAACTTCAATAATTGTAAAATAGTCGCAATAGTGCCGACGTCATACATGTCCTCTACTTTAGGATCATCATTAGTCGGGTCCTGTTGGGCGACTAAAAATATTTTTTTGTCTTTTTCCATCGCTTGTTCTAAACATGCAATTGATTTTTCTCGGCCAACAAAAAGCGGAATTACCATGTGCGGATATACCACAACGTCCCTTAAGGCTAAAACGGGGATATTTGAAGTTGCTGCGTCTTGCGTCATATCGTTAATTTCTCTAGGTTTTTTAATCGCTGATTTTTAGTATATGGGGAGAGTATTGCAAAGTTCAATTGCTCAAAATAAAAAAGGAGTCAATTGACTCCTTTTTAATCGATTTATATCTATTCTTGTGCGGCTTTTGACTGCACATTATCATAAATTAATATTGGGTCAGACTCACCGTCAATGGCAGAACCATCGATTACCACTTTAGAAACATTTTCTAACGATGGTAATTCAAACATAGTATCTAACAAGACAGCTTCAATAATTGATCGAAGTCCACGAGCACCCGTTTTTCTGTTCATTGCTTTTTTGGCAATGGCAGCCAATGCATCTTCTCTAAACTCTAACTCTACGCCTTCTAATTCAAATAAGGCAGCGTATTGTTTTGTTAGTGCATTTTTAGGTTCGCTTAAGATTTGAATTAATGCATCTAAATCTAATTCCGTTAACGTTGCAACTACAGGTAGACGGCCAATAAATTCTGGAATTAAACCATACTTAACTAAATCTTCAGGTTCAACATCTTGGAAATGTTGAGATAATGTCTTTTCATCACTCGGAGATTTAACTTCAGCGCCAAATCCTATAGCAGTTCCAGTTTCTGAACGTGCGGCGACAACTTTATCAAGACCAGCAAACGCACCACCACAGATAAACAAGATTTTAGAAGTATCGACTTGTAAAAACTCTTGCTGTGGATGTTTACGTCCTCCTTGAGGTGGTATTGATGCAACCGTACCTTCAATTAATTTTAGTAGCGCTTGTTGAACACCTTCACCAGAAACATCACGTGTTATAGATGGATTATCCGCTTTACGCGAAATCTTATCTATCTCATCGATATAAACGATACCACGTTGTGCTTTTTCTACATCGTAGTCACACTTTTGCAGTAGTTTTTGAATAATATTTTCTACATCTTCACCAACATAACCGGCTTCAGTTAATGTTGTTGCATCTGCCATAGTGAATGGAACATCTAAAAGACGAGCTAACGTTTCTGCCAATAATGTTTTACCACTACCAGTAGGCCCTATAAGCAAAATATTACTTTTACCTAACTCAACTTCCATATCAGCATTCATATTCTTTAGACGTTTATAGTGGTTATAAACGGCTACTGAAAGTACCTTTTTGGCATGCTTTTGGCCAATCACGTAATCATCTAGATGATCACGAATATCCATTGGTGTGGGTAGAGAAGACGAATCACGCTTTGGAGAAATTTCTTTTATCTCTTCACGAATAATATCGTTGCATAGATCTACACATTCATCACACACATAAACAGAAGGTCCAGCAATTAGTTTTCTAACTTCATGCTGACTCTTACCGCAAAATGAACAATACAGTAATTTATTGTCGTTATCTGTCGGTTCTGACATAACGTCACCTCACTTTGCTAAATGACTGCCTACATTAGAGGCAGCTTAATCAATATAATATTGTATCGGTTAAAAGCTTAACTTATTTAGCTTATCTATTGGTTAAAATAGAATCTACTAAACCATACTCAACGGCCATTTCTGCAGTTAAGAAGTTATCACGGTCTGTATCAACACATAATTTCTCATATGGTTGGCCCGTATGTTCTGCCATTAATCGATTTAATTTTTCTTTAATAGATAGAATTTCTTTGGCATGTATTTCAAAATCAGATGCTTGCCCTTGAAATCCGCCTAACGGTTGATGGATCATCACGCGTGAATTTGGTAAACATGAACGCTTACCTTTAGTGCCACCTGATAATAAAAATGCACCCATGCTAGCCGCTTGTCCCATACAAACCGTTGCTATGTCTGGTTTTATAAAATTCATAGTGTCGTAAATCGACATACCCGCAGTGACTGAACCACCTGGTGAATTAATATAAATAGAAATATCTTTTTCAGGGTTTTCTGATTCTAAGAATAATAATTGAGCACAAATCAAATTAGCCATGTGATCTTCAACTTGACCAGTTAAAAAGATCACTCGTTCTTTTAAAAGACGTGAAAAAATATCGTAAGAACGCTCACCTTTTGCTGTTTGCTCAACAACCATAGGTACTAGCGCATTTAATAAGTCAGTGTTTATTCCACCCGCCACATTATTTGTGTGGTTAATCATATTATTTTCCTTAAAAACAAAAATGGCTCGATAATATATATCGAGCCATTAAAACCTGTCTTCAACCCCTAAGTCAATTGGGATTTTGCATTAAGCAGCTTGAGGGTTCATTAATTCATCAAAGCTTAATGTTTTATCTGTTACTTTCGCTTTTTCAAGGATCAATTCAATTGCTTGATCTTCAGTTGCTAAGTTACGGATATTCTCAAGTAATTGCTCATTATTGTAATAATGTTCAATAACTTCTGCTGGATCTTCGTATGCAGAAGCTTGAGTTTCAATAATTTCTTTAACTTTCGCATCGTCAGCTTTAATTTCATTAGTACGAATAAATTCGCCTAATAACAATCCAGTGCGAACACGATCTTTAGCTTGTTGTTCAAACAATTCAGCTGGAAGCTCTGGCATGTTAGCTGCGTCAACTTGACCGCCAAAACGTTGCATAGCTTGTTGACGAAGGTTAGTAACTTCTTGATCTACTAGCGCTTTAGGAACTTCTAGCTCGTTCGCTTCTAATAAACCTTTAATCACTTGCTCTTTAACTTTAGCTTTTAATTGCTGACCAAGTTCACGAGTCATATTGTTTTTAACTTCAGTTTTAAGTGCATCAACACCGCCTTCTGAAATTCCAAATTTAACGACGAATTCGTCGTTTAATTCAGGTAGCTCTTGAACTTCAACTTTATTGATAGTGATTTCAAATTCAGCTTCTTTGCCTTTTAACGCTTCTGAATGGTAATCAGCTGGGAAAGAAACATTGATAGTGAATGATTTCTTCGCTGCTTTTTTACCAATAAGACCGTCTTCAAAACCAGGGATCATACGACCTGCACCAAGTTCTAAATCGAAACCTTCAGCTTTTCCGCCTTCAAATAATTCGCCATCGATTTTACCAACAAAATCAATGTTTACACGATGACCTTCTTTAGCTTGAACTTTCTTTTCAGTCCAAGTGGCTTGTTGCTTACGCAGCGTTTCCATCATGTTTTCTAAATCTTTATCTGTTACTTCAGCAACTGGGCGTTCTACTTTAATATCTTCGATATTATTAACAGAAACTTCTGGGAATGTTTCAAACGTAGCTGTGAATACTAAATCTTGACCACGAGCAATTGTTTTAGGTTCAAAGAAAGGCGCGCCCGCTGGGTTTACTTTTTCTTGAATAATTGCCTGAATATAATTCTGTTGCATCTCTTCTTGAGCAACTTCAGAAAATACTGACTGACCAAAACGTTTTTCGATCACAGATGCTGGAACTTTACCTTTACGGAAGCCATCGATTCGAGTTGTTTTACTTACTTCACGTAAACGTTTTTTTACTGACTCTTCAATTTTGTCTGAAGGAACTGTAATTGTAATACGACGTTCTAAACCTTGAGTCGTTTCTAAAGAAACCTGCATTTTATACCTCAATTAATTAACTAATGGCCTGTCTTAAAAGATACCTATGGTATTTATTTATTTTTAACGGCTCAATTCATGTTCTTAAAATAACGGCGCATTATAGCCATGTCTTTTTAAATCGTCCATGTTAAACCACTAATTTTGGTTCAATTAATAGGCAAACAAACGAAATATAAGGATATTTATAAGAAATGAATGATAAATGGGGAGTATTTCTGAATTTTTTAAGATGGTCGGTGTTGCAGGATTCGAACCTGCGACCCCTTCGACCCAAACGAAGTGCGCTACCAAGCTGCGCTAAACACCGACTATACTTAAAAAAAATGGTGCGGAAGGAGAGACTTGAACTCTCACACCTTGCGATACTGGAACCTAAATCCAGCGCGTCTACCAATTCCGCCACTTCCGCAGAAAAGAGTGGGGTGACTGATGGGACTTGAACCCACGACAACCGGAATCACAATCCGGGGCTCTACCAACTGAGCTACAATCACCACTATAAAACTGTTACACGAGGTATGGCGCACCCGGTAGGATTCGAACCTACGACCGACGCCTTAGAAGGGCGTTGCTCTATCCAGCTGAGCTACGGGCGCATAACCTACGGGCATATATCAAAGTTATCAAAATGGTCGGTGTTGCAGGATTCGAACCTGCGACCCCTTCGACCCAAACGAAGTGCGCTACCAAGCTGCGCTAAACACCGACTTTGAATCTTTGAGAACTTACTGCCTCGCGACAGGGCGGCATATTACGGATATCCCCATTTGCAGTCAAACCTTTTTTTAAAGATTTTATTCAACTGCTGCTTTTTACAGCAAAAGAATATAAAACAAACAGAGTTTGTATTTTTGTTAATCATAAATTAGATAATTCAGATATTAACGTTAGATTTTATTTGCTTGGCTATAAAAAGGCCATGCGTATATTAATTAAAAAAGATACAATTACCCTACTCCCGGTTATCTATTATGAGTTATTTATGACGGCAAAATTAATTGATGGTAAAGCCATCGCACAAACAGTGAGAGATAAAGTACGAACAGGTGTTAATGCACGCGTACAAGCAGGCAGACGAGCCCCTGGTCTCGCTGTTGTATTAGTAGGACAAGATCCTGCCTCTCAGGTATATGTAGGAAATAAGAAAAAAGCCTGCGATGAAGTCGGTTTTGTATCACGCTCTTATGATTTGCCAGACACTACATCTGAACAAGAGTTAATTACACTTATAGATGAGTTAAATAACGATAATGAAATAGACGGTATATTGGTACAGTTGCCGTTACCTCACGGATTAAATGCTGAAACCATTCTAGAGCGTATTCACCCGCATAAAGACGTAGATGGTTTCCACCCATATAATATTGGCAGACTTGCGCAAAGGATGCCTGCATTACGCCCTTGCACGCCTAAAGGTATCATGACCTTATTGGATTACACTCAATTAAATTTAAAAGGCATGCACGCTGTTGTTGTAGGTGCTTCAAATATAGTTGGTCGACCTATGTCATTAGAATTGTTATTGGCCGGTTGTACTACAACGGTATGCCATAAGTTCACTAAAGACTTAGAGCAACAAGTGAAACGTGCAGACATTCTTGTCGTTGCCGTTGGTAAACCAGAATTTATCCCAGGCAATTGGATTAAAGAGAATGCGATTGTTATTGATGTAGGTATCAACCGATTAGATAACGGTAAATTGGTTGGCGATGTTCAATTTGACGTAGCTAAAGAAAATGCTCGTTGGATCACACCGGTACCAGGTGGAGTTGGCCCAATGACCGTAGCATCACTGGTTGAAAATACTTTAGAGGCTTGTGAAAAATTCCACAGCTAATGTAAACTGAATATCCATGATCAAAGCCAGTTTATTTAACTGGCTTTTTTATGTCCTAAATTTATTTAACTCTAAAGTTAATGCCAGGACAGTTAGTGTCCGGCACAAAAAAGGCTGTTATTAAACAGCCTTATAGATTTCGTAATCTTACTATTAGGTTACTCGTCGTTATGTAACTCTAATCCCATTTCTAATGGTAACGATTTAGATTTTTTCGCATTATCTTTACGCGCGGACTCTAAGCTTTCTAAATAAGCTTGATCTATATCGTTAGTAATATAATTACCATCAAATACAGACGTTTCAAAATGAGTTAACGACTCATTATCACCTTTTACTGCGGTAATTAAATCGTCTAATGATTGGAAGATTAATTCATCTGCACCAATCATTTCAGCAATTTCATTTACTTCACGACCATGAGCTATTAATTCATTAACCGATGGCATATCAATACCATATACATTTGGGAATCTAATCTCTGGTGCAGCGGATGCAAAGTACACTTTTTTAGCGCCGGCATCTCTTGCCATTTCAATGATCTGCTCAGAGGTAGTACCGCGAACAACAGAATCATCAACCAATAAAACATTTTTACCTTTAAACTCGACTTCAATGGTATTTAATTTACGGCGAACTGATTTTTTACGCTGTGCTTGACCAGGCATGATGAATGTACGACCAACATAGCGGTTTTTAACAAACCCTTGACGATATGGTAGTTGCAATTCGTTCGCTATTTCTAAAGCGATATCACAGCTCGTTTCAGGAACAGGAATAACCACATCAATGTCCAGATCAGCCCATTCACGTTTGATTTTAAGACCAAGCTGTTCTCCCATACGAACACGAGAACCATAAACTGAAACATCATTTAAAGTTGAGTCTGGACGTGCAAAGTAAACATATTCGAAAATACATGGAACACATTTAGCACCTTCAAAACATTGTTTTGTATGAAGCTCACCTGCTTCAGTGATATAAATGGCTTCACCTGGTGCGACATCTCGAACTAATTTGAAACCGTCGATATCTAAGGCAACACTTTCTGATGCCACCATATATTCAACGCCTTGCTCAGTTTCGCGCTGGCCTAGCACTAAAGGACGAATACCGTTAGGGTCTCTGAATGCTAATAGACCATGACCGATGATCACAGAAACAACAGCATAGGCACCACGAATATGTTTATGAACGCGTTTTACCGCGCTAAATACATCATCAGCACTCAATTCCATTAACTTTGATTCACACAACTCGTGAGCTAATACGTTAAGTAATAATTCTGAGTCTGAAGTAGTATTGATATGGCGACGAGCGTCTTTGAATAAGCTTTCTCTTAACTCAGTTGCGTTTGTTAGGTTGCCGTTGTGAGCTAGTGCAATACCAAAAGGAGAGTTAACATAAAAAGGTTGGGCTTCTGCAGAGCTTGAGCTACCAGCCGTTGGGTAACGTACATGCCCTATCCCCATATTGCCTTGTAAGCGTTGCATATGACGTTCTTGGAATACATCACGTACTAAGCCGTTGGCTTTACGTAATCTAAAACGTCCTTCATCTATAGTGACTATTCCCGCGGCATCCTGACCACGATGCTGTAAAACAGTTAATCCATCATAAATAATTTGATTAACAGGCGATTTACCAACGATACCAACGATACCACACATGATCAAGTCTCCATCAATGTTGTGTAGATAGCAAACTGGAGTTTTCTTTTAATAATTCAAAAAACCAGTCGACTATAAATGAAAATTCTGGGATTAAAATAGATGCTTGCCACCACGACGCATCACTAGAAGGTGTCATGGTGTCTAAAAATAATAAGGTTGCGGCAACAATTAATACGCCGCGTAATGCACCAAAAACCATCCCTAACATTTTGTCAGTACCAGACAAACCTGTGTAGTGAACGATCTCGGATAATAAGTGGTTGATAAGTGCACCTAAGACTAAGGTGACTATAAATAAAATAGCAATGGCGGCACCATTTCTAAATAAGTCTTTTTCTATGCCCGTTAAATGGATCGCTAAATCTGCATAAAAGCGGCTGGCAATGAAAAACCCGGCAATCCATACTGCAAGAGACACGGCCTCTTTGATGAATCCACGGGTTAAACTTATCAGCGCAGATATTACAATAACTGCTAAAATAGCGTAATCAATCCAAACCATATTGATTTAAAAACTTATAAAATGGTGGCTAAAATTCGGCGCGAATTCTAACAGACTAAGTAGAAACTGCCTACTAATTTATCGGATCAAATTGAGTGATTTTACCATCTAATCCAGTTAACTCTTTTAACGTCAATTGTGCTTTTTCTAAATTTTTACGTTCTAACTCTGGCCCAACAAAGACTTTGGACAGTACACCTGCCTTTGTTTCTACTGGTTTAATAAACACTTTAAAACCAGCATCGGTTAAGCGTTTTTTCAGTGCATCAACATTTTCTTTATGTTTAAAACTACCTAACTGTAATATCCAAGCATTTTTTTCAAAATCAGCCTGTACCGGCTTAACAACTTTTTCTGGCTTGATATTGTCCATTTTGGTTAAAACGGTTTTCACGTCTTTTGTTTTATCTTCATTCGCCACAGTCGAAACTTTATCTGTCTCAGTGTTAACTTGAGCAACAGGCTCTTGGTTGTTTACTTCGACCTTATCATCTTCAACCTCAGTCGAATCATCATCTGCTTTAAGTTCAACCACTTTAGGTGCTTTTTTTATTGCATTTAACACTTCTTCGGTAGGAAACTCGGTCACTATCGGGGAGGCTTCTACTTGAGGTCGTACGGGGATTTTTTTAAATTCTTCTTTTGTTTGTTCTTTTTTCCCGTCTAATAAATCCGGTAAAAAAACAATCCCTGCTATTAATACTAATAACATACCTACAACACGTTGTTTAATAAGGTCAGTCATTTTAATTCTCCACCTGATTTAAAATATCGGCGACAGTGTAAAACGATCCGAAGCCAAGTAAAAGACTATCTTTATTTTGATTTGCACAGGCGCTTTGCCAAGCTTGTTTGATTGTTGGTAAAACCGTGACATTGGTTTGCCCCAGACTGGATAACGTTTCTGCAATATACTCTTTACTTGCAGCTCGTCCATTACCTTCTAAGTCGCCCACATACCACTCGTCAACAACGTCTGTCATTAATTGTAAAGTTTCTTTTATGTCTTTATCTTTCATCATGGCGATAACTGCGCAGACACTTGATACTGATTTTAATTTACTGTCATTTAACAACATGGAACGCAAATAGTTAACCGCATGTGCATTATGTGCCACATCGACCATAGTTAACGGCTGCATTGACACTATTTGCATACGACCAGGCAATGAAAGCTGCATTAACGTTTGTTCAATCAAAGTTTGTTCTAACTGAACATCAAGTTTTAATAGAGTAACCAAAGAGGTAGAAATATTTTGCTTTGGGATCAATATATTCGGTAAGTCATTAAAACAAATGTCCCCATAAGAAAAACTCCATTTATCCGACTTTTGTTCAAATAAATAATCTTGGCCGAATTGAATAAACTCTGAGACATGATGGACTTTGGCTTGCTCAATGATTGAATCAATTTTAGCGGGTTCACCAACAATTGCAGGTTTACCTTGATTAAAGATACCCGCTTTTTCGAAACCAATTTTTTCTATGGTATCCCCTAACCAATCAATATGATCTAATCCAATTGAGGTAATGACCGACACATCATGGTTAAGTATATTAGTCGCGTCTAAACGCCCTCCTAATCCCACTTCAACTAAAACATAATCAAGCTGTTTACTTTGTAATAATTTAAAACCCGCTAACGTTCCAAACTCAAAATAACTTAATCCAGTGCCTTGACGATGATGCTCTATAAAAGAAAAGGCGTCGATTAAATCTTGGTCGGACGCTGACTCACCATTAATACGAACACGCTCATTATATTCAAACATATGAGGAGAGCTGTATACACCAACCGTTTTACCTAAAGCTAACAAATATTGCTCTATAAAGCGGATAGTTGTGCCCTTGCCATTCGTACCGGCGACTAATACAACTTTGTTTGCTTGTAAGTCTCTGACCTTCGCATTGTCCGCTACTGTTAATACGCGTTCTAGACCAAGGTCAATTTCTTTTGTGTGCTGGGATTCTAAATAAAAAAGCCAATCTGGAAGAGATTGGCTTTTAAAGATAATTTGTTCTGACATTATGCCGTTCTGTGTTCTTTTTCCAATGACGGTAGTTTACACATTTTTGCAAATAAACGTGCAACTGTATTTCGCATTTCTCGACGATCGACAATCATATCTATTGCACCATGTTCAATTAAGAACTCACTACGTTGGAAACCTTCTGGTAATTTTTCACGTACTGTCTGTTCAATAACACGAGGGCCAGCAAAACCAATTAGTGCTTTAGGCTCACCAATGTTGATATCACCTAACATAGCTAAACTAGCTGACACACCACCCATTGTAGGGTCGGTTAATACGGAAATAAAAGGTATACCCTTTTCGCTTAACTTAGCTAAGGCCGCACTGGTCTTTGCCATTTGCATTAAAGAGAATAGTGCTTCTTGCATTCTGGCACCGCCTGATGCAGAAAAACAAATGAATGGTATATTTTCATTAATACAAACATTAACCGCTTGTACAAATTTTTCACCAACGACAGTGGCCATTGAACCACCCATAAAAGAAAATTCAAATGCAGCCGCAACACAAGGAACACCTTTAACGCGACCTTTCATTACTATCATTGCATCTTTTTCATTGGTTTGTTTTTGTGCCGCAACGATTCTATCTTTATATCGTTTTGTATCTTTAAACTTCAACACATCTTGAGGTTCTAAATCGGCAGCAATCTCTACTTTTTCGCCTGTATCTAAGAACAATTCAAGACGTTTACGACCAGATAGACGCATATGGTGATCGCACTTAGGACATACACCTTGCTCTTTTTCTAAGTCATTTTTATACAAAATTGATGCACAACTGGTGCATTTAGTCCAAACGCCTTCAGGAATATTACGTTTAGTTGATGTATTTGTTTTTGGAAGAATTCTTTCTATCCAACTCATGTCGTCACTACCCTAAATAAAAATCAAAACCGCTTAGCAATTTAAAATTGTACTAAGCAACAAAATTGCCGTTATTAAAACACAATGTAAGACTAAAGAACTCAATAAACTGGTCTTATTAGTCAGATATTAAATTCATTCTGGAATAAATAATGGACCAGGATTATGTTTTGGTAAATCAAATTCTTCTGGATAATCAACTTGAATGAGATATAAACCATTAGGTTTGGCCGTTTCCGCCGCTTGCGTTCTGTCTTTTAATTCTAACACTTCTGCGATCCACTCAACCGGCTTATCGCCTTTGCCTACCGCAATTAGACTTCCGGCTATGTTACGAACCATATGATGAACAAACGCATTTGCTTTAATATCAATCACAACAAACTGATTAAACCGTTTTACATTAATAAAATGTATACATCTATTGGGGGAATTTGATTGGCATTGGGCGGCACGGAAAGAACTGAAATCATTTTCACCTAACAAAGACTGTGCAGCTAAATGCATTTTATCTACATCAAGGGGACTATAATAATGACTCAGGCCGGCATTTAATATTGCTGGTCGTAATTGAGAGTTAGTAATGATGTATCGATATCGACGTGCTGTAGCAGAAAAGCGAGCGTGAAAGTCCTCAGGAACTTGTTTAACCCAAGTCACGGCGATAGAGTCGGGTAAATTGGCATTCACCCCCATAGTCCAACCACGATCGGTTCGAACCGCTTCAGTTTCAAAATGAACTACTTGACCAGTACCATGCACCCCAGCGTCTGTGCGTCCTGCACAGAATACGCTAACGGGATGATTGGCAATTTTAGACAGAGCTTTTTCAAGCTCTTCCTGAACTGAATTTACTTCTTTTTGACGTTGCCAGCCAAAATACTGGGCTCCGTCGTATTCGACACCTAGCGCTAATCGCATAAAACTAATCTATTATTTTTTCAATAATCGTCGATTATAAAAAACTAACTGCATTAAACAAAGCTTTATTCTTTACCTAACTCTTTTAAAAGTTCTTGAGCTTCGGCTTTTGCTTCATCGTTATCGCCATTCATAACATCTTTAATCGCGGCAAGTGCGCTTTCTTCGTCATCCATGTCAATGTAAGTTCTAATGATGTCTAATTTAGATCCGTAACCTCCAGAGTCTTGATCAACATCGACCGAACCTCTAGTTTCAGTTAACTCATCAAATTCACCTAAACCAACATCAATATCTAAATCTTCAGGGATAACTTCATCTTCAGTGTCATCAAGTTCATCCATTAAGGTGTCAACGTTTACGTAATCCTTATCAAGATCAACGTCGGCTAAATCATTTTCAGATAGTTCTACACTATGACTTTCAGTCTGTGAAATTGACTCTTTATCAGTATCTTCAACCAACTCTTCTTCTTCAGCAGCTTGTTCATCGGCCTCTGGTTCTGATAATTCAGATAATAACTGATCGAAATCAGCATGTTCCAATTCATCAATATCTAACTCTTCAGCGCTTAAACTTTCATCTTCTTGTTGGGCCAATTCTGATTCAATAACGTCTTCTTTTACGTCTGGCTCTGAATCACCTTCAGAAGCTTGTTCGTCAGTTAATAAGTCATTTATATCCGTTTCATCAAAACTGCTATTGATTAATTCATCATCACTTAAAATCTGCTCAGAGGACTCATCAGAATCAGTAACCAACGAACTAATGTCAATATCAGCTAATTCGTCATCATCGGCACTATTTATTCCAACACTTAAATCGTCCCCTAAATCATCAATCGTAACGTCATCTAGATTGTCGGTAACAATGCTATCTTCGTCTGGTTCTAATGAAGTATCATCCAACACTAGATCTGGATATACATCTAACATTGCGCTTTCTTCAACGTCTTGAACTGGAATATCATCTTCTTGTTCAGCTTGTTCTAAGTCAGGAACTATCGTTTCTGCACTTTCCAATTCAGCATCAAGTTCATCGCCTAGATCATCGATTGAAATCTCATCGGTTTCTACATCTGTTGACTCGTCTGACGCTTCTAAGTCCAAATCAGGTAGTTCAGTGTCTGAGTCGCTTTCAATCTCACTTTCCTCACCATCATCAAGATCTAATTCAGGGTAAGTGTCTAATTCTAAACTTGCTTCAACATCTTGCTGTGGTAAATCACTTTCTGATTCAGACTCATTCAAATCAACTGCATCTGATTCAACAACTTCCTCATCAACATTAAGGCTTTCAGCTTCATCTGTTGATTCAACTTCTTCTGTTGATTCAGCTTCTTCTGATGATTCAGCTTGTTCTGATGATTCAGCTTGTTCTGATGATTCAGCTTGTTCTGATGATTCAGCTTGTTCTGATGATTCAGCTTGTTCTGTTGATTCAACTTCTTCTGTTGATTCAGCTTGTTCTGTTGATTCAGCTTGTTCTGTTGATTCAGCTTCTTCTGTTGATTCAACTTGTTCTGTTGATTCAGCTTCTTCTGTTGATTCAGCTTGTTCTGTTGATTCAGCTTGTTCCGTTGATTCAGCTTGTTCTGTTGATTCAGCTTGTTCTGTTGATTCAGCTTGTTCTGTTGATTCAGCTTGTTCTGTTGATTCAGCTTGTTCTGTTGATTCAGCTTGTTCTGTTGATTCAGCTTGTTCTGTTGATTCAGCTTGTTCTGTTGATTCAGCTTGTTCTGTTGATTCAGCTTGTTCTGTTGATTCAGCTTGTTCTGTTGATTCAGCTTGTTCTGTTGATTCAGCTTGTTCTGTTGATTCAGCTTGTTCTGTTGATTCAGCTTGTTCTGTTGATTCAGCTTCTGACGTTAAAGCTGACTCTTCAGTTAACACTTCTTCCTCAACATCTAATCCATCAGCAATATCAAAGTCATCAATTGCATCAACAACATCTTCATCCGCAATGCTCGATTCTAATGAGTCTTCACCTTCGGGGCTTGAGTCAGCTAGATTATCAATATCGAGTTCATCTGCGGCAATGTCGAGCTCATCCGGTTCATTATCATCAGCATTACTATTTTCTAATAAATCGTCGATATCAAATTCATCTGGTTGAGAATCATCATCAGCACCATTCTCTAATACGCCGTCAATTTCAAAACCGGCAGGCTCTTCTTCGGTATTAACCTTCTCTACCGTTTCAGCGGCATCAACAACTTCATTAGACACGTCTTCTGGTGCTTCAGCATCTAATAAGTCATCGATATCAAAATCAGTTTCGTCGGCAGGTTCAATTTCATCAGCCAACTCTTCCAATGTTTCTTCTAAATTACTGTCAGATGCTTCTGCATCCAATATATCATCGATATTAAAATCATCTTCGGCAACGTCTGGTTGATCAATTTCATCAACAAGCTCTTCCAGTGTTTCTTCTAGATTTTCTTCTGGTGCTTCAGCGTCTAACAAATCATCGATATCAAAGTCATCTTCTGCAACCTCTGAATCGTCCAAACCTTCAGCCAACTCTTCTAAGCTTTCTTCTGAGTTTTGCTCTGGTGCCTCTGCTTCCAATAAATCATCAATATCAAAGTCATCGTCGGCATCTGAATCTAACCCTAGATCATCTTCTAATTCATCATCTTCATTAGTATTAATACCGAGTTCATTCATAATAGCGTCAACATCATCAACGCCAGTGTCTAAGATCTCATCTTCATCAATCTCATCACTTTCTTCTTGTTCTAATAACTCTTCGATATCGTCAGCATTGAGGACATTATCGACATCAAAATCGTCTGGGTTAGTTGTATCATCAAGATCTGGGATTAAATCTTCAGCAGCGCCTTCATTTAATAAACCGTCAAAGTCATCTTCAGATAAAACATCATCTTCTAAATCTAAACCTTCATCCAATAACACTTCATCGTCATCTGGAGATAATAATCCATCATCAGACAATAAATCATCATCATCAAAAGAGTCACCCAATAAATCAAGATCATCATCAGAGTCTAATTCAATGGCATCGTCTAACGAATCACCAAGATCTAAATCAGATAGAGCATCATTTAAATCATCCATCGGATCCGTTAGGAAATCATCACTAGGGCTTGGAGCTTTGCCTGAATTTCCAGTAGAAGAGAAATCTTGATTAAGAATTGATGGGGAATCTAAAAACTCATCTGTATTTGTTTTTGAATCGTTTTTCTTACGTAAGAAATACACAGCGCCGAATAAAACTAACAACGCAGGTACAACTGACAGTATTATCATCCCAAATGTGGTTTTAAAGAATTCAGCAAGTTGATTGTCAAATGATTGGCTTTCTTCTAACTCTCTTGCTTGGGCCATTTCAAGCTGAGCTTGCGTCATACTTAAAATTTTATTTAATTGTTCAGTTAGTAGTTGTCTATGTTCTATCTCAGCAGTTAAGTCTTGTTCTAATAAACCTAATTTATCACCTAACACCGTTAGTTTATCTTGGTTCGTTTGGCTTTCTTGTAAAACAGTTTCTATGGTTTTTACCGATGAACTAAACTTTTCTTGTAAATTATCAAACTTTACAGATTGCTGAACACTGGCTTGTTGAATTTTTTCTGATAACTCTTGTTTTGCCTCAGTTAGATCTTGCTGTTTAGCCCCTTCTATTGGGCTCAATAACATTTCCTGACGACTTTGTGTAAACGTACCATTCATTCTGGCAACCCAAAGTTCATCATCTGCGTCGGCTCTGCGTTTGGCGTAAACAGGATCGATGGCTTTTACTTCGGCGTGACTAGGAATATCAATAAACGCACCATCATACAGTCCGTTTAAATTATCAAATTCAAATGCGTTAGGGTTTTTCTTTAAGATGGCGATCATTACTTGGTGGACAGTAACGTCATTTCTAAAGCGGAACTTATTGCCTAACTTCCACATGGTGTCTTGTTTGGAGATAGGGCCGTATTGAACCCCCTTTGCTCCATAATCAACCCCTTTAGGGCCTCTCAACTTGGAATCAGACTTAGCAAAAGTTTGACCAGCAAAAATACTAGTAACTATAAGAACAATAAGGATTTTAAGGCTTAATCGCATTAACTAATTTCCAAAATATTTTACAAAAAGAGTAGAAAAGTCATTAAGGACAATCATTGCCCTCAATAAATCAAAATACAAGTAAATTTAAACACTATTACAATTTCAAAGCAAAGCACATACCAGTTTTAACCAAAAAAACACGGTAAATACGATAAGGAACGGGAAAAACTTTACTTCGCATATTATATCGACCAAAAAAAAAGCCTCTTTAGTTTTATTAAAGAGGCATTCTTAACTTGCAGAACTAATTATAGATAATCAGCGATTAACACCTCTGCAATTTGGATGCTGTTTGTTGCTGCACCTTTACGAATATTGTCAGCCACAACCCATAGATTAATACCATTGGCATGTGAAATATCTTCACGAACTCGGCCAACAAAAGTACTGTCTTGGCCACTGCCATGAGTAACTTGAGTTGGGTAATCTGTGCTATCTGGCATTAATGTTACACCTGGAGCTTGTTCTAGAACATTCTTCACATCATCTGCTGAAACTGGTTGACGTAGCTCTAGGTGAATAGCTTCGGCATGTCCATAAAACACCGGCACTCGGACCGCTGTAGGATTCACACCAATTGACTCATCCCCCAAAATCTTATGAGTTTCCCACACCATTTTCATTTCTTCTTTGGTGTAACCATTATCTTGGAAAACATCAATTTGTGGAATAACGTTAAACGCCATTTGCATTGGGAACACTTTAGACTCAACAGGACGACCATTCATTAATTGTGCAGTTTGACCTACCAATTCATCCACCGCTGATTTACCAGCACCACTTACCGACTGATAAGTACACACGTTTATACGGTCTATACCATATGCATCATGGATTGGTTTTAACGCCACTAACATTTGGATAGTTGAGCAGTTAGGATTGGCGATAATGTTTCTATTTCTATAATCAGCCACGGCATGAGGATTCACTTCAGGGATCACTAATGGAATATCAGGTTCGTATCTGAAGTGTGATGTATTGTCGATAACAACACAGCCAGCTTCTGCAGCTACCGGAGCGTATTTTGCCGATACATCTCCACCAGCAGAGAACAATCCAATTTGAGCTGTGCTCCAATCAAATTCATCAACATTTAATACTTCAACGTCCTGCCCCTTGAATTTAATTGTCGACCCAGCTGAACGTGAACTCGCTAAAGGAAATAATTCCCCTACTGGGAAATTTCTTTGTTCTAAAATTTCGATTAGGTTTTGACCAACTAGGCCTGTGGCACCTAATATTGCGACATTATATTTTTGTTCTGACATTTTAATACTCTGTTGTTGATGTTTATAAACTGGCTTATAAACAATTATTTTAATTGGTTAGTGCTTTTACACTAAACCTACCGTCTAGACGTCTAAATATCAAACCCTATTTTCAAAAAATTTAATCCTTTTTCATTATTAGTTATACGTTCTAATTTCAAAGAAGACCATTCTCGTCTAATTGGATAATTTTTGCGTAACCAGTCGAAGCCATTTTTAGCTAATAAGTTCCTAAACAAAGCATCATCTCGCCTTGGATCGTACACCAAATGAATCGCTGCCTTTAACTGAGTTTCGCTTTGATATTCATTGTTTAACACTAGATTAGTAACACTAGGAACTGGCAATAATTTATCTAACCGTTTAACGATAGGAAGATTTAAGTGCTGGCAAACAGATTGATATAACATTTCTGTGCCTCGAGCTTTGCCTTCTAAGCTGTAACCCGCTATATGTGCACTCGCTATATCCGTATATTTGATCAGCTCTAATAATGGGGTTGGTTCATTCTCCCAAACATCTAATACCAGCTTTATCGGTAATTCATTTTGTTTTTCTCTTCGAATCGCTTCGGCTAACAATGCTTGGTTATCGATGACTTCACCACGGCTGGCATTAATCAAACACACATCTTGTTTTAATAAATGAATATTTTCTTCATTTAATAAGTGAAAGGTAGGACTCTTACCTGTTGATGTTAAAGGTGTGTGGAATGTAACAATATCGGCGTGAGTTAAGGCATATTCTAAATCGACAAAGTCCTCTTCTGTTTGGTCACGCTCTGGATCACACAATAAAAGGTTAATGCCTAAAGCCATTAACTTATTTTGTAATGCCTTACCTATATTCCCCACCCCGATTATTGAGACCGTTTTATCTAATAAATTAAAGTTATACTTTTCAGATAATACATATAAAGATGAAATAACATATTCCGCAACGGATATAGCATTGCAACCAGGTGCCGAAGTAAAAGTAATGCCTTTTTGTTGTAATAACGTTTTATCAATATGGTCTTCACCTATCGTGGCAGTCCCCACAAAAGACAAGTTCTTCGCTTGGTTCAATAGCTGGGAGTTAACTTTGGTAATAGAACGAACGAGTAGAATGTCTGCTACACTCACTTGCTCAGCTGTTAACTCACGCCCTGCAAATCGGGTAATATTACCGAGTTCAGCAAAAAAGTCTTCGGCGTATGGGATGTTTTCATCAATAAATATGTTCATTAATCAGCACTTTAAAATTGTATAAAAAAACCTGAAACATCATACGATATTTCAGGTTTTTAAGAACCCAATAAATTCTACTATTTAAGAATTAACATTTAGATTTTTTGAATACTAACGTCGCGTTAGTACCACCAAAACCAAAGCTATTAGACATAGCCGTAGTGATTTCAACATCGGTAGCAGTGGTGATAATGTTTAACCCTTCCGCTTTTTCATCAAGCGTAGAAACATTAATAGACGGAGCAACAAATTTATTTTCCATCATCAACAAACTATATATAGCTTCGTGAACACCAGCAGCTCCTAGAGCATGACCTGTCATTGCTTTAGTTGCACTGATCATTGGAGAGTTGCCACCAAATACATTTTGTATAGCGCCCAACTCTTTAACGTCGCCAACTGGAGTACTAGTACCGTGCGTATTTAAATAATCAATTGAACCGTCAACCGTTTCAAGTGCCATTCTCATACAACGCTCTGCGCCTTCTCCAGACGGAGCAACCATATCAAAACCATCAGACGTTGCACCGTAACCTACGATTTCAGCGTATATTTTTGCACCACGAGCTACAGCATGCTCATACTCTTCAACCACAACCATACCGCCGCCGCCAGAGATAACAAATCCATCACGGTCCGCATCATAAGTACGAGAAGCCAATTCTGGCGTATCGTTATATTTAGTTGATAATGCGCCCATCGCATCAAACATACCAGCTAGTGTCCAATCAACTTCTTCACCGCCACCGGCAAACACAATATCTTGTTTACCCAATTGTATTTGTTCAAGTGCTGCACCAATACAATGTGCTGATGTTGCACAGGCTGAACTGATTGAGTAGTTAATACCTTTGATTTTAAAAGGTGTTGCTAATGTAGCTGAACATGTACTGCTCATAGTACGAGGTACTTGATAAGGACCTACACGTTTTACGCCTTTCTCACGTAAAATATCACAAGCTATGATTTGGTTTTTTGAAGATGCACCACCAGAACCTGCTAATAAACCTGTACGAGGATTAGACACTTGTTCGTCAGTAAGACCAGCATCATCGATTGCTTCTTGCATAGCAATATAAGCATAAGCTGAAGCTTCACCCATAAAGCGCATGGTTTTACGGTCAATAATCGCAGTCACATCCAAATCTATATCACCACAAACCTGTGAACGTAAATTATATTCTTTAAACTGCTCAGATGAACTGATACCCGATTTACCAGTTTTTAAACTTTCTAATACTTCTGCTTTATTGTTACCAATACTTGAAACAATACCTAAACCAGTAATTACTGCTCTTTTCATTCTCAATTCCTAATTTATATCCAAAGGACACTAATAATTTTGCCGTATTCTACCTGTATTTTTATACTAACTGGTCTAATTTCAGCGAACAAGTGTTAGCTGAGAATTATTTACCTTTATCATGTTAGTATTTAAATGTGTAAAATAGATTACGTTTCAGCCGCCAAAGCATTAATATGTATGCTCTACATGGCACTTCCTAGAAAAATTTAACAGTGTATTAAACCTTAAAATGAATGCAGAATTATTTCACAGCGCACCAATCAAACTCGCTAATAACAAAAATAAAATCGCTGTTATAGGAGGAGGGATTTCGTCTGCCTGTTTAATTTTTCAATTGTTTCAACAAAACCCAAATCTAGAAATAACCTTATATTGTTGTGATGACGAATTAGGTTCTAGAGGATCAGGAAACCAACAAGGTGCTATTTACCCTTTATTGCAAGGTGGCCAATTTTCAGTTTTGGCTGAGTTATATTCTGAATGTTACACCTACGCCGTTAATTTCTATAAACAAGCAGACCAAACAGGCATAAACTTCACACATCAATGGTGTGGTGTATTACAACAAGCATTTACCCCTGAATTAGTTGAGAGGTTGAAACAAATAGCCAATGAGTGGCCCTTGTTAGGTCAGTATATTTCGTCTGAAAAATCATCTGAAATTGCTAATTTATCCTTACCATATGCCAGTTTATTTTTTAAAGATGGCGGTTGGCTTGCTCCAAAACAGTTCTGTCAAAATAGCATAACCCATTTAGTGGAACATTTTAATCTGACGGTTTTTACTAATACCCACATAACTAAACTGCATCAAACAAGTCAACAAAAGTGGCAATTAGAAAACAATCAACAAACGTTAACCGACATATTCGATCAAGTTGTTATCTGTACAGGCCATTTATCATCTCAGTATGAGCAAACCAAACAGTACGATATAATCCCTATTCGTGGTCAAGTCTCACACCTTAACCATTCAACCAAAGTCGCCCCGTTATCCACAGTCCTTTGCCATAATGGTTATATGACCCCTGCGACTGAAGCACTCCAGTGTTTTGGAGCCACTTTTGATCGAGGAGTTGACGATGAAGTTTCCACAGCTAAGGACAACATAAGAAATTTACAACAATTACAAGATGTATATTTAGAGCAAGACTGGGCAACTCAATTAACTGAAAACGACATTACCGGAGAGAATGCTGCGATTCGTGCTACTAGCCAAGATCATCACCCTATTGTTGGTGAAGTTATGAGTGATCATTGGGTTGATAGTAATGTTGACCAAAACAATGGGCTGTTAAAACGATTAGATAAGTTAAAGTTGGAAACCTACCCAAATTCCGATCATTATGGTTTGTATATTATGACAGGATTAGGCGCACGTGGATTAACCACCGCCCCTCTAATGGCAAAACATTTAACCGCTATAATGCTAAATACTGAAAGTCCGTTATCACCAAGATTAATTAAGTCTGTTTCGCCAATGCGGTTTCAGGTAAGAGAACTAAAGCGAAATAAATCGATAAAAAAAAGTTAAACCTTAATGATTAAGGTTTAACCATTTCAACCACAACGCGTCTGTTTGCTTGACGACCTAATTCAGTTTGATTTGACGCAATATGACGTTTTTCACCAAAACCTTCAATGGTAATTTTACTTTCATCAATGCCTGCGTCTACAAACATTTGTTTGATTTGTTCACCACGCTGAATCGAGACTTGTAAATTTTTCCAACGTCCGCCCCAAGAGTCACTATACGCTTTAACGGTGATCCCTTCGATTGCATTATCGTGTTTTAAATATTCTCTAACTTGATCTAATTTTGCTTTAGAGGGCTTATCTAACTCTGCCCCACCAAACTCAAAGTTTAGGTCTAGTTGCGCTATATCAGTAAAGTTGTACTGCAATAAGTTATCCATGCAATTTAAAAACTTAAAATAACTGTCAGTAAAGTTTGTCGCTGAAAGTGCAACCGCGACTCTGTCATGTTTATTGTGCCAGTCTGTATAATAAAGCGTTGGGAAAAAACCTTTCTCTAATTCAGTTAACATTACCCAAGCCGACTTCTCATCCACTTCACCATTGAACTGCTTACGCCATTGCATACTCGTAATGGGTTTGGAAGCAACCCCTGGACGCCAACGAGGTGGTACAGATTCGATATTGGCTAAACTATAGTCTGCAGGTAAACGCATCATATCCAATTCAAATTCCAGATTAGCAATTTTGCCGGCTTCACTTTTAAAAATGGCATAACCATAGTTGGGTATCTCGTGAGTTAAATCACATTGTAGCTTTGATTCGGTCGTGATATTCCACTTGGAGTTATTTAACGAACCGGAATAACGTCGATAATCGGCCTGCGCTGAGTACGGCAAAATCTGGCATATCATTGCCACTAGGATAAATAGAATTTTTACTTTATTCATACTCAACTTTATTATTTAGGTTTCACTAATAATGACCACAGACAATCTAACATTCATAGTTCATCTGCATGTTTAATCTATAAAAGGCATGAAAGCGGGTTTTAAGCTGCTTTGGAACCGTTTTATGTGCATAGTCGTTTATTTGACTAAGCAATATAAATACCACAACGCATGACAACAAACTGACAATTTAATGGTAATTACCATTTGTCTTGTCTTTTTAGCAAAGTCTTACACATTAAGTGCCAAATTATTAATAATGCCAATGCACAAAAAACTATTGCATGAGATAATATATAAAATTCATAAGAATCTGGTTACTGTTTTGTCTACAAATTCAAGCTCCACAAGTTCCGATGCGACAAACAATGTTGCTAACGTTGAAACTAACGCCAAAGACCCAAACTTACTTTCATCACGATTCCGAGGGTTTTACCCTGTTGTCATTGATGTTGAAACGGCGGGATTTAATGCTAAGACTGACGCTTTATTAGAAATTGCCGCAGTTACATTAAAAATGAATGATGAAGGTGTATTGGAAAAAGATCAAACATTCCACTTTCATGTTGAACCATTTGAAGGTGCGAATATCGAACAAGCCGCAATAGACTTTAATGGTATAGACCCATTTAACCCACTAAGAGGCGCAGTGCCTGAAAGTGAAATGGTAAAAGAAATATGCAAAGCCGTGCGTAAGGGCCAAAAAGAAGCCGGTTGTCATCGTTCTGTGATTGTGGCTCATAATGCTGCATTTGATCATGGTTTCTTTATGGCTGCAATTGAACGTGAAAAATACAAACGTGTTCCATTTCATCCTTTTGTGACTTTTGATACCACATCTTTTGCCGCATTAACTTTAGGCCAAACGGTATTAGCACAAGCTTGTATTCAGGCCGGACTAAGTTTTAATAATAAAGAAGCGCATTCAGCTATTTATGACACAGAAAAAACGGCTGAATTATTCTGTTATATGGTAAACAAATGGAAAGAACTTGGTGGTTGGCCATTAACTCCAACAACTGAAGATTAAATATTGCTATTTCACAGCATTTATTAGCGTGTTAATGTATTATTTTGTCAGAACAATAACTATGTTATTCTCTGCCTAAGTAACAAAAGTAATTTTAATTAATAATATCCAAGGTTTTATGACAAACAAATCAGATTCTCCAACAACAACTCGTCGCGGTATTTACTTACTTCCTAATTTGTTAACAACTGCCGGTTTATTTTCAGGCTTTTTTGCCGTAGTTTCTTCCATGAATGGAAACTTTGAAGCTGCAGCTGTCGCTATATTTGTCGCTATGATCTTTGACGGCTTAGATGGCCGCGTTGCCAGAATGACCAATACGCAAAGTGAATTTGGTGCTGAATACGACAGTATGGCCGACATAGTTTCATTCGGTGTGGCTCCCGCACTAGTAACGTATAACTTTGCACTAAATAGCTTAGGTAAATTTGGCTGGTTAGCTTCATTTATATTTGTTGCTTGTGCAGCATTAAGACTTGCTCGTTTTAATACACAAATTGGTGTTGCTGACGGCCGTTATTTCCAAGGTCTAGCCTCTCCAGCTGCTGCTGCTGTTATTGCGGCAACGGTATGGACTGCTGTTGGATTTGAAATTGATGGTCACGATTACGGTGTGTATTTAGCAATTATCACAGTGGTCACTGGATTATTAATGGTCAGTAATTTCCGTTATAGCTCATTTAAAGAAATTGAATGGCGCGGAAAAGTCCCATTTGTTGCGGTATTAGTGATAGTTCTTGTTTTCACATTTGTCGCAGCTCGCCCAGCTGAGGTGCTATTAGCGGTATTTGGTTTATATGCGCTTTCAGGCCCAATTATTACGATTAAAACGGTTAAGAAATTAAAGTTAGAACATGTTGTTGGTGATGATACTGAAACCGATGCTGATTTTAACGACAAAGATAAAAAAGATTAACATCCAGTTATTCTGTAAAAAAGCCTACCACTGTGTAGGTTTTTTTATAGCTGGTATTTATAACCACTGTATAACAGCTTATAAGTTGGAGATTTAATCTATCATTCATTATAGAGAGCTTTTCAGCTTATCGTTTGATACAGTTTTTGTGTTCCTAGCTTACGACTATAATTACCCACTCATTCCCCCCTTAGTTAGATAAGCTTGCAGCCTATTCTCACTTAGTGCTTACGATGTGATATACAGTTAAAACAATCAATATCTATTTTCTTGTGACAAGGCTATTTAAAGACAATTGTGCACATAAAAAAGTCGAGTGTTTGAGCACTCGACTTTCAATAACTTGAATATTTATAATAATCTAATTGATATGTTCATCAATAAACTCAATCATTAAGCCCATTGCTTCTTTACGGTTAGTGGCATCATTTAAGTAGTGAGTACCATAATCAAACAACTTAAATTCCACGTCTTTTTTAGCCTTTTTAAGCGCTTTAAACATACCTTCCGATTGACGATAATTAACACTCATATCAACTTTTCCATGGATCAATAACACAGGCGCTTTAAATTTGTCTGCATAATGTACTGGCGATATCAAATCAAGATCATTTTCTTCACCATTAACCGCATTATCAATATAACTCTGATAACCAAAGTATTTCCATTGCACAACTTGGTCATCCATATCACTTATACCGGCAATACTTACAATACAGTTAAATAAATCAGGTGTTTGATAGCCCGCAGTTAAAGCTGCATATCCACCGTAACTGGCACCAACAATACAACTATTCTTAGTATCAACAATATCTTTAGCTTTTATCCAATTCATAGCATCAACTAGGTCTGATTGCATCTTCTTCCCCCATTGAGAGTATCCAGATGCTAGATATTCATTACCAAAGCCACCTGACCCACGATAATTAACTTGCAATACAGCATAGCCTCTACTAGCAAAAAGTTGCACAAAAGGGTCAAAGTATTGAGTGTCTCTTACCCCGTATGGTCCACCATGAGGATGTAAAATTAATGGAGGATTTTCAACCCCTTCTGGCATCGTTAAATAACCGTATAGCGTCATACCATCTTGAGCTTTAAATTCAATGGGCTTAACCGGCGACAGCTTTTCTTTGCTCAAGCTAGGATATTGCCCAAACCATTTTGAAATTTTCTTTTTCTCTCTGTCAAAAAGAAAGAATTGCCCAGGTTTATCGTCACTTACACCGTATATAATATATTTGTTTGCTGCTTTATCCCAATCATACAAATACGCCTTCAATCCTTGTTTTGAGAATATTGATGTTATTTGTTGATTCAAGGCTTCATTTTTTTCGTCAAAATAAACGCGTTGTACAAAGTTATCGGTATATGTAAAACCAACGACATTTCTTTTATCTCCGCTAAACTTCGAAATACTACCGTCGATATCATAATTACCGGGAGCTTCACCAAGTAACTCAAATTCTTCTGTCGATATGTGATATCGCCATAACGCATTTTTATTCAACTCACGATTACTGATCACAACAATTGAATTCGTATCTTGCTCATACAATACAGGCGAAAATGTTGCTTCTTTATATGCTTCTCTTTTTTTGGCCAGTTCCCAATCAGATTCATTGTTTTTACGAATATATATATAACTGAAGTCCGTCTTTTCATTATCATCAGTACCCATAGCCATTAATATTTCGCCACTTTTATTAACTTGCCAGCTATTAATTTTCAATCCATTAGGTAAGTATTTAGTAAATGTTCCATCGACAATATTCACTTTAAAAACTGATGAATAGTAATTGTCACGCCAATCTCTAACTGTGACTAAAATATGGTTTGGATCTTGTTCTAAAATGCTTAACAAATGAGGACTACTACGGTATGCATCTAAGTTATCTTTTACACGTTGTTTTTTGGATAACTCAAATGTGTTACTGCCATCAATTTTTACAGAATAAATATGTGTTGTACGTAAACGATAAAACAAATACTTAATCGGTTGTGTAACTGTAACTAAAACCCGCTCATTATTAGCCCAGTTTATACTTTCTATCCTATATTTTTCACCCGATAAGCCAACTACAGGTACCACTTGACTTGGGTTATTAAAAGGAGAAATAGCAACTTGTGTTTCATCATCTCTATTTATGATTACAGCAATATTTTTACCATCAGGTGAAATACTTGGCTGCTGTACCATAGGCATTTGGTTAAAACTTGAAAGTGGAATTTTTTTAGCCTGGATAGCCGATGTGTATAAAGTTAAAAAAAATGTGATAAATATAAGGCTATATTTGAACATTATTTCCTCCTTGAAAATAAAGTATGATATTGATTTTATTATGTATTAACAAATTACCGATAGGTGACATTGCTGTCAAGTTAGTTAATATAGAATTGGCCTAATGTATAAATGGCTGTAGGTAAAATAATATTCCGGCTGAAATTATACCAGCAACAATATCGTCTATCATAATGCCTAAACCACCATGGACATGTTTGTCTAACCAAGATATTGGCCAAGGCTTGATAATGTCAAAAAAGCGAAACAGGATAAATCCAGCGAGTACGTTCATCCAAGTGAACGGCACAAAACACATGGTAATAAAGAAACCGGCAAACTCATCCCACACTATAGCTTTATGATCATGAACACCAATATCATCCGCTGCTTTGCCACAAATATATGGACCAACTAAACAAACTAATAATGTGAATAACCAAAACGTCCAATCAGGTGCGTACACAAAACAAAGATAAAATGGAATTGCGGCTACCGTTCCGAATGTACCTGGGCTGAAAGGCAATAAACCACTGCCAAAACCGGTTGCTAAAAGGTGTGTTTTATTACAAAGATTAAAGTTTCTTTCTTGCATAGTCTTTTCTGGTTCACCCTTTTCTGATTTAGGCTCTGACATTAGTTTTCCTCAGACGAAAAGTGCTGATAACCATTTAAGTTTGGTAATGGATATTTTTGACCCGATTTGACTAAACATATTCCACTGTCACCACCTCTAACTTGACCAATACAGGTAAAAGGAACCCCCATGGCTGTGGCATTTTGTTCTAAGTAACCTTTTTGCTCTTCTGGCACAGTAAATAACAGTTCATAATCTTCACCACCAATTAACGCCATCTCTATTGCACTATCTTCATCTAAACTGTCTAAAACCGCTTGTGAAATAGGCAAATTTGCGACATCTATTTCTGCAGACACATTTGATGCGTTCAAAATATGAGATAAGTCTTGAATTAGACCATCAGAAATATCAATGGCAGAAGTGGCAGCATGACGTAATACTTGTCCCGCAGCTAATCTTGCAACGGGATAGTTAAATTTTCTTTGTGCTTGTTCTAAATGTTCTGCTTTAACATTTATTTTATTTAATTTTGACGCGACCGTTAGTGCTGAGTCGCCGAGAGAGCCAGTAACATATATCCAATCACCAGACTTAGCACCACTTCTAATTAATGCTTTATTTTCTGGTACAAAACCTTTCAAACAAACAGTAACCGTTAATGGACCTTGTGTCGTGTCACCGCCAATGATTTGTACATTAAAGTATTCTGCAACCTCAAATAGACCATTAGAGAATTCTTCGACCCACTTCTCATCTGAAGTTGGTAACGTTATCGCAACAGAGGCCCAAGCAGGCTCAGCACCCATTGCAGCAAAGTCACTTAAATTAACAGCTAAACAACGATGGCCAATAGAACGCGGAGACGCATCTGGGAAGAAGTGAGTATTCTCCACCATAGTATCGGTGGCAACTACAAGAAGCTTGTCTTGCGGTACACGTGTTAGGGCGGCATCATCGCCAACACCTAACACTACATCCTTGCGTTTTGGCCCACGCTCGGAGAAATATTTCCGAATGAGCTCAAACTCTTTCATTCCAATTTCCTACAACACATTTGTTTTTTTGAATTACAGTAACGGTACGCGTAAATCTTTAACCGCTTTATCAAGTACACCATTAACAAAGCGATGGCTATCGTCAGCACCAAACTTTTTAGCAAGTTCAATACCTTCGTTAATAGCTACTTTATATGGAACGTCAACACGATACTTAAGTTCGAATGCTGTTAAACGTAAGATCGCTTTTTCGATTTGATCGACTTCTTCAAAAGGACGTTCGGTATAAGGCATTAAAGCAACGTCAATTTCTTTATAATGCGCAGCAACACCACGGATTAATTCTTGGAAGTATTGAACATCAACTTTAGCTACATCATTGTCCAACAACATTTGTTGTTCAATATCCGTAACGTGATTTTGACTGAGTTGCCATGAGTAAATAGCTTGTACTGCTAATCCTCTGGCTTTTCTTCTTGCTGCAGGTTTCATTAAATGAGCGTCCTAAAGTTGAGCCATTACATTGACCATTTCAAGCGCGCTTAATGCCGCTTCGCCACCTTTGTTACCAGCTTTTGTGCCAGCACGTTCTATGGCTTGCTCAATGCTATCTGTTGTGATCACGCCAAACGCGACTGGAATATCAAATTCCAAAGAAACATTAGCTAAACCTTTATTACATTCGCCAGCGACAAAATCAAAATGTGGTGTACCACCACGAATGACCGCACCAATCGCAATAATTGCATCGTATTTGCCAGACTTAGCTATTTTTTTAGCGGCAACAGGAAGCTCATACGCACCAGGGACATAAACAACCGTAATATCTTCATCAGATACTTCACCGTGACGATCTAACGCATCAAGCGCTCCGTCTAATAAACTGTCCACTATAAAGTGATTAAAACGTGAAACTACAACAGCAAATTTTTTACCTGTAGCACGGAAGTTGCCTTCAATGATGTTCATTCGTAAACCTTTCTATTTTACTTAAAAAATTTTGCGCGATAATAACACAACAAAATCTTTGATGTTAGGGATAAGCTTTTTTATAGCCAATGAATTAAATATTAATCATCAGAAACGCACATTTAATCGTAACTGGTGAGTTATTTTTTTATTCACTTACGTATTCTGTCACTTCTAAGCCAAAACCAGATAATGCATGGTATTTCTTAGGTGAACTTAACAGTCGCATTTTTTTAACGCCTAATTGCGCTAACATTTGTGAACCAACACCAACATTACGTGATGTGCCCGTCCATTTAGCTGGGGCTAAGGTTTCACCTGAGTCTTCAGCTTCAAAGCGTTTCACTATATTAATAAGGTCAGCGGTATCTTCTTGTTTACCTAATAAGACAAACACGCCACCTTCTGCAGCAATTTTTTCAAGTGCACTGTCAATGGCATAACTTCTATTCACTGAACGGTCAGAAGACAAAAGATCACTAAACGTATTCTGTAAATGAACACGAACTAAAGGTGACTCTTGTTGTTCAATATCACCTTTAACCAAAGCAAAATGTACTTGCTCATCAATCGTGTCTTTAAAAGTATATAAATCAAATTCACCAAACTTAGTTGGTAGTTTACATTTAGCGATACGTTCAACTGTAGTTTCGTTTAAATTACGATATTCAATTAAATCGGCGATGGTACCAATTTTTAAATCATGTTTTTCTGCAAAGATCTCTAAATCTGGTCTGCGAGCCATAGAGCCATCTTCGTTCAAGATCTCAACGATAACACCCGCATCTATACGTCCAGCTAAACGAGCCAAATCAACTGCCGCTTCTGTATGACCTGCACGCGTTAATACGCCACCTTTTTTAGCAACCAGTGGGAATATATGTCCAGGCTGCACTATGTCAGACGGTTTTGGGTTTACCGAAACCGCAGCTTGTACTGTACGAGCCCTATCCGCCGCGCTAATCCCAGTAGTAACACCTTCGGCTGCTTCAATCGACACCGTAAAATTTGTGGCAAACTGTGCATTGTTATTATCTACCATTAATGACAAATTAAGCGCTATAGCTCTTTCTTCTGTCATTGGTAAACACACTAATCCACGAGCATGAGTTACCATAAAGTTAATATGTTCAGGCGTTAGCATGTCTGCTGCCATGATCAAATCACCTTCATTTTCCCTATCTTCATCATCCATCAAAATGACCATTTTGCCATGACGGATATCTTCTATTATTTCTTCAGGGGTATTTAATTTCATTTCTTCTACCAGAATCGTTTAAATCTAAAATGAAGGTTCTATTTCAAAAAACCTGACTTTGCTAACAAACCCATAGTGACGCCTTCGTCTGATTTGCTCACCAAACGCTCGACATAACGAGCGATTATATCAACTTCTACATTTACTGCAGCACCTACTGTTAAATTTTCCAAGGTGGTTTGAGCCGACGTATGCGGAACTATGGTTAACTTAAATTGTTGCACTTCGACTTCATTCACCGTCAAGCTTACGCCGTCTATGGTTATTGAGCCTTTTTTTACTATGTATTTTTTTATGTCATTGGGTAATTCAAACCATAAATCAATGGCACGACCGTTATTGATAACTTTTAATAACTTAGCTACCGTATCAACATGACCACTGACCATATGACCACCAAAACGCGTGGTTGGTAACATGGCTTTCTCAAGATTAACCATCTGACCATTTTTATAATGTGCAAATCCGGTATGTTTAATGGTTTCATTTGAAACATCGGCCACATAACCGTCATTTAGAAGTTCAACAACCGTCAAACAAACACCATTGGTGGCAATACTGTCACCTAACTTAACATCAGATAAATCCAGTTCACCGCTATTTACTGTAACTTGATAATCGCCGCCCTTTTTTACTAAAGAGCTGATCTTGCCTGTCGCTTCAACTATTCCTGTGAACACGGATTATTCCTCAGATTTCTTAAACTTAGAATTGTTAACATAACTTAGGCGCAGATCTTGGCCTAACTGAACAAGTTGTTTTAATTGCAAATCAATGACTTGCTCCATGGAACTAAATGGCCCTACAGGCATAACATCCTGCGCGTTTACTCCCATGATTTTAGGTGCGATATAAACCACTAATTGATCAAACAATTGTTGTTCAATTATATAGGCTGCTAACGTCGCCCCCGCTTCTACCCACAAGTTATTGATCTCATTAATACCACACCAATCTAACAAACGTGCAATATCAAACTTGCCTTTTGTCAGATCGTAAGGAATTTGAAGATATTTAACATTTGTCCGTTGGCTTTCTGGCATTGGGTCAGTGTCGTTTCTAACAATAACAATAGGTGTATTGTCATCAAATAATGCCAGCTTATCTTGCAACTTAGGGTCTAATTCACCACGACTGTCTAAAATTATTTTTATTGGCTGCCTAATTTCAGAAACGACGTCATTAAAAGGATACTGGAAATTGAGCTGTTCCTTACGCACATTTAATTTGGCGTTGTCGGCAATCACTGTTTTAGCAGTTGATAAGATGGCACATGAAGCCGCTCGATACGTTTGAACATCCGCCCTTGCTTGAGCTGAGGTGATCCATTTGCTTTGACCATTACCAAGCGCTGATTTTCCATCTAAAGAAGACGCCATTTTAACGGTTACAAATGGACGTTTACGTTCCATTCTAGATAAAAAACCTGTGTTAATGGCTCTAGCATCATCCTCTAATAACCCAAGTTTGACATCAACACCAGCCTGCATTAACAATAATATGCCTTTGCCCGCGACTAATGGATTTGGGTCTAACATGGCAACGACAACACGTTTGATGTTGGCGTCAATTAAACGATTTGCACAAGGTGGTGTTCGACCAAAATGACTGCATGGTTCTAAGGTTACATAAGCGGTTGCGTCGGTGGTTTGTTCCGGTGTTAAGTTTGCTAATGCGTTAACTTCAGCATGTCCGGAACCCGCTTTTTGATGCCAACCTTCGCCAATAATTTGGTTATCTTTAACAACCACGCAGCCCACATTTGGATTTGGGCTAGTGGAGAATCGGCCACTTTTAGCTAAATTAATAGCTCTAGCCATAAATTGGTGATCTGCTAGAGAAAAGCTCATAGAGTTATCTTAATAATCAAGGTTAAACCTTTTCTTAAACCGCTATCTAATCGAATAGCTTGGATTGAAGTTTGCTAAGTTCATTTTTTTATCCGCTTGTTGACCGATTTTAGCAATCTCTTCACCAAACTCTTTAATATCTTCAAATGAACGATAAACAGAGGCAAATCTTACATAAGCCACTTTATCCACTTGTACTAAACCATCCATGATTAAGTTACCAATAAATTCAGAGCTGACTTCTCGCTCGCCAGTCATTCGTATTTCTTTTTTGATGCTCAGTATTAATTGTTCAACTTGTTCTGTGCTGACAGGTCGTTTTTCTAGGGCTCGTAAAATACCAGCACACATTTTATCTTCATTAAATGGTTCACGTTTTCCGTCCCGCTTTACCACTTTAGGCATGACTAACTCCGCCCCTTCAAAGGTAGTAAAACGTTCATTACATAAATTGCACTCTCTACGGCGACGAACTTGTGAACCACCACCAACTAAACGGGAGTCAATTACTTTAGTTTCCGTTGCTGAACAAAATGGACAATGCATAAAAAAACCTACTAGTTATACGAGATGAAGTTGCTTGTTAATATAAATAAAGAAAAGAGTATTTTATATCAATAAAAAAGCCGCGAAAATCGCGGCTTAGTTTAACACAGCTAACAGGCTGTTTTCGAGCAACTATTTATGCTTATGCGTAAACAGGGAATCGAGCACAAAGGTCTTGTACTTTTGCTTTAACAGCTTGAATGTTTGCTTCGTCTTCAATGTTATCTAAAACGTCACAGATTAAGTTTGTTAACTCAACCATTTCGGCTTCTTTCATACCACGACGAGTAACCGCTGGTGTACCTAAACGTAAACCAGAAGTAACAAAAGGAGAGCGTGGGTCATTTGGCACAGAGTTTTTATTTACTGTGATAAATGCTTTACCTAATGCCGCGTCTGCATCTTTACCTGTCATGTCTTTAGCAATTAGAATCAACTAAGAACAAATGATTATGTGTGCCATTAGATACGATATCGTAACCACGAGACATCATCACTTCACACATTTTCTTAGCATTTATAACAACTTGCTTTTGGTATTCTTTAAAGTCAGGTTGTAACGCTTCTTTAAACGCCACTGCTTTTGCAGCAATAACGTGACATAAAGGACCACCTTGACCACCTGGGAATACAGCGCTGTTTAATTTTTTATAAACTGCTTCGTCACCACAACCAGAAATGATTAATCCGCCACGTGGACCGGCTAATGTTTTATGAGTTGTTGTTGTTACAACGTGAGCATGTGGTACTGGATTTGGGTATTCACCTGCAGCAACAAGACCTGCAACGTGAGCCATATCAACAAATAAGTACGCGCCAACTTCATCCGCAATTTTACGGAAACGAGCCCAATCAACAATACCTGAGTATGCAGAGAAACCAGCAATAATCATCGCAGGTTTATGTTCACGAGCTAGTGCTTCAACTTCTTCGTAATCTAATTCACCGGTTTCTTCATTAATGCCGTATTGAACTGCATTGTAGATTTTACCAGAGAAACTTACGTGAGAACCGTGAGTTAAGTGACCACCGTGCGCTAGGCTCATACCTAACACTGTATCGCCAGGATTAATTAATGCTTGGAATACCGCAGAGTTTGCTTGAGAACCAGAATGTGGTTGAACGTTAGCGTAATCAGAACCAAATAACTGGTTAGCACGATCGATAGCTAATTGCTCAGAAACATCAACATACTCACAACCACCGTAATAACGTTTGCCAGGGTAACCTTCAGCATATTTATTGGTTAATTGTGAACCTTGAGCTTCCATAACACGAGGACTACAGTAGTTCTCAGAAGCGATCAACTCAATGTGATCTTCTTGACGCTTAGTTTCTTGTTGAATAGATTCCCATAATTCTGGGTCAAAATCGGCGATATTCATATCACGAGTTAGCATATCCACACCTCGGCTAATTTAAGTCTCTAACAATGGTTAAAAGTTGAAGTTACAAAACAAAATTTGGCCGTATAATACGCGCAAATTAAAAAAAATAATATAGCCGGAGCATTAGAAATATTTATGATTTAGAACAATTAAGTATCGTGCGAATCGTTTATTTGGCTTTCGGGTTTTACAGCTATTAAATTATGAAACTTATAAGTATGCGTATGAGTTATTTATATGGTTATCAAAACATAGATTTAAGACAATCGTGCCTATGTTGTTATTCAATATGCCCTGATAATTCGATAACTTTTTGATGATCTTCCCAAAGCCAGTATTTATAATTTTCATTATTGAAATCCGATACTATTTTTATTAACAACTCTTTGCTTATATTATGCTTACGAGTATCTCTAAATAAATTTATTTTCGAGAAGTCAGTTGTTTGTAATGCCAACATTTCAACAGGACCATTGAAAAAATCGTTCGAGTAACCGTTCCCTTCATATTTAGTTTTTGATTTACCTAAACTGACGCAGCGAAACATTGAGCTAACAACGGACTCAACATTAAATTGACAATCCTCGGTATTAGTTCTAATAATAGGTACTTCAGTCTCAGTGTCATTTCTACGCTCTGTTAACCAAATTTTGTCTGAATGCTGCCCTATTAACCCTGCAATTAAGACCACCGAGTTTACAACAACGGGAGATTCTTCAGCTAATCTATTGATATAGTCCAAAGTTGCAAAATACCTACTTAGGACTTGGTCTATATCTCTTAACTCCATATCATTTGATTTAAATAAACAAGCGAACAGTTCTGCGTTGTCATAATGATTCTCATGATATGGATTTATAATTACGTTTGGATTGTTGTAATGAGTAAACCTATCTTCTGTCGTAGCCATATAATTCTCAATTGATACTTGTGGCAAATTAACTTTTCTATCAAAAAAACGGCGCAAATAATGTTTGGAGTCAAATTTTGAACCATATATAGATTGGATAGATTGCTCTAATACATCAGTGTTAGTTGATAATAGGAAAGTACAACCATTAGTTTCAAAAAAGTGTTTAACAACTTCTAATACCTCTACTGCATAAGTTGGCCGACATCTGTCTAATTCATCAATAATTATTATGATAGGGACTTTAAGATCATATATATCTTCCATAAACACTGACAGTGTTGTTATGTGTTCTTTAATATCTTTCAAAGCGATTACGGCTTCTATATGTAAGTCTTTAACTGAATCAATCAACTTTTTAGAATGACTTCTTGGATCAATATCAGGAGTAGCATCAAGAACTTTTGCGGTTGACGATGAAATTTTTGAAGATGCTGGTTCACCTGCAACTAAAGAAGCTGCAGCAAATGCTTTTAGACCAGTACTAAGGGACTTTTTTAAAGCATTTAATGTCCTTTTCGCCTTGGTACTAAGACTGTATTTATCTCTTGGAGCTTCTTTATCAAATACATTTTCTAATTGTTGAATTAACTCACTGCAGATAATAGCTAGAGGGTTGTTAGAAAAGTCACTCTCCCAAACGTCAAAGTAAACTACAGGGTGTTTCTCTTTAGCTAAGTGAGTATATAAGCGTCTAACGAACTGAGTCTTACCAGATCCAAATTGACCATTGAGGTTTATTACTCGACTACCAGATGTTAAATGTGAGGCTAAAAAAGTACCGTACTCCTCCCTCCCTGCTTTACAAGTGCCCCAATTGTAGATGTCTTTCCATTCATTATATTTGCTAGCGTGTGAGTAAACTTCCATATTCTTACTTTCTTGAGGATTTTATTAAAGATTAACTAGGTGAGCCATTTAGAGCAAGCCAAAATTCTAATTTAAATGTTTATTAGCTGACCTTTTAAAAGTAGATTAATTTAAACTAAAACCCTACATTTGAGACTTATTCTATTGGTTTTTCAATGTTTAATAGTTCGTCAATTACACCTTTATTAGTTGATCTTACAAGCCTTAATCCGATACCATCCTTAATACATTTGAATGGCTTATATAAACCATTCAACATTGCTAAATACTGGCAGTGAAACGAACATCCACTTTTATTTTTAAGGTCTCAATATGGCTCAGCCGTTACCAGATAAATTCATCATGTCGATGAACCGCGTTTCCAAGATTGTTCCACCGAAACGTACAATATTAAAAGACATTTCATTAAGTTTTTTCCCTGGCGCTAAAATTGGTGTTTTGGGTTTAAACGGGTCAGGTAAATCAAGCTTACTCAAAATCATGGCGGGTGTTGATACTGAATTTGAAGGTGAAGCAAAACTTCTTTCCGGCACCAAAGTAGGTTATTTGCCTCAGGAACCTCAACTTGATGAAAACCAAACTGTGCGTGAAGCGGTTGAAGAAGCAGTATCTGAAGTAAAAAATGCGATGGCGCGTCTTGACCAAGTTTATAGTGAATATGCTGAAGAAGGTGCTGACTTTGATAAACTGGCTAAAGAGCAAGGTCAATTAGAAGATATTATCAACGCTCAAGATGGCCACAACATCGATAATGTTTTAGAGCGTGCAGCAGACGCTTTACGTTTACCAGAATGGGACCAAAAGATTGCAGTTCTCAGTGGTGGTGAACGTCGTCGTGTAGCCTTGTGTCGTTTATTACTTGAAAAACCAGACATGTTATTACTTGATGAACCAACTAACCACTTGGATGCGGAATCAGTAGCTTGGTTGGAGCGTTTCTTACATGATTACTCAGGTACAGTTGTAGCCATAACCCATGATAGATATTTCTTAGATAATGTAGCTGGTTGGATTTTAGAATTAGACCGTGGCCACGGCATTCCTTATGAAGGTAATTACACCAACTGGCTTGAGCAAAAAGACGCACGTCTTGAACAAGAGAAACGTACCGAAAATGCCTTAGCAAAAACCATTAAACATGAGCTTGACTGGGTTCGCTCTAATCCCAAGGGACGTCAAGCAAAAAGTAAAGCCCGTATGGCTCGCTTTGAAGAATTATCAAGTAATGAAAACCAAAAGCGTAATGAAACCAATGAATTATATATTCCACCTGGGCCTCGACTTGGCGATAAAGTCATTGACGTTGAGAATTTAACTAAATCGTATGGCGATCGTGTCTTGATTGATGATTTAAGTTTCTCTATTCCTAAAGGCGCTATTGTCGGTATTATTGGCGCTAACGGCGCAGGTAAATCGACTTTATTTAAAATGCTTTCCGGCGCTGAAACCCCAGACTCGGGCACCGTCACCCTAGGTGAAACAGTAAAACTGGCCAGTGTTGATCAATTCCGTGACGATATGGAAGATTCTAAAACGGTTTATGAAGAAATATCGGAAGGCAGTGAACTGATCCAAATCGGTAATTATGAAGTACCAGCGCGCGCTTATGTGAGCCGCTTTAACTTTAAAGGCACCGATCAACAAAAAGTTATTGGTCAGCTGTCTGGTGGTGAGCGTAATCGTGTTCATTTAGCTAAGTTAGTTAAAACCGGTGGTAATGTATTATTACTCGACGAACCAACAAATGACTTGGATATTGAGACTTTACGAGCATTGGAAGAAGCGATTCTAGAATTCCCAGGTTGTGCTATGGTTATTTCACATGACCGTTGGTTCCTAGATAGAATTGCAACTCACATAATCGATTATCGCGATGAAGGTCAAGTGAGTTTCTTTGAAGGTAACTTTACTGAATATGACGAATGGTTGAAAAAAACCTATGGTGCAGCAGCGACTGAACCACATAGAATTAAATATAAACGTTTAAACTAATATTGTAATTTTATTTAATAATTAAAAGGGCTAACAGCCCTTTTTTATTACTTGCAATTTACGTTTTCTAGTTCCATGCTAACAAACACTATTTGTTCTTATAATTAAACTCAATTCAGCTAATAAGGTTTGACCATGGAAGATAATAGACGTTTTACTCGCATCATTTTTTCTACCCCTGCTCAATTAACCATACAAGGTCAAACTTTCCAGACCAGTTTGGTTGACTTGTCGTTAAAAGGCGCTCTAGTCAGTTATACACAAGAACTTGATGACTCGGTAAACAAATCATGTACTTTGTCATTTACCTTGCCAGACACAGAAATAGAAATAAACATTGAAGGGTCAATTACCCATGTTGAACATCATAATATAGGCATCGTCTGTTCTAAAATTGATTTGGACAGTGTGTCCCATTTAAAACGCTTAATTGCCCTTAACTTGGGCAATGAAGATATATTAGATAGAGAGCTTACAAGTTTAACTTACCCTTAAAATCGTTTGATCTTTGCCTGCTTTGCATCACAAAAATCAAACATTTAACGCCTAATATCTAACACTATGCTTGGTTATAAGCGCTTTCCATGTGTTTTTAGCTTTGATTTTTATAAATGCTCTAATGCTTCTGACAGTCTTGCTATACCAATAACTTTCATACCCGGTATGGCGTCTTTCGGCATATTAGCCTTTGGGACTATGGCTTTTTTAAAACCATGTTTTGCCGCTTCCCTCAGTCTTTCTTGTCCGCTAGGCACTGGGCGTATTTCGCCGGCTAACCCCACTTCTCCAAAAACGACTAATTCACGATCTAGCGGTTGATCTCTAAAACTTGAAACCATAGCTAATAATAATGCCAAATCTACGCTGGTTTCTGACACTTTGACACCGCCAACAACATTCACAAATACGTCTTGGTCCCCTAACATCAAGCCACCGTGTCGATGTAATACCGCTAATAACATTGCTAATCTATTTTGATCTAAACCAACAGCAATTCGTCTTGGGTTACCCATTTGAGATGCATCGACTAACGCTTGAATTTCAACTAATAGTGGGCGGGTTCCCTCCCACAATACAGTTACAGAACTCCCGGACGAATCTCCTTCAGCTCGGTTTAAAAATATAGCAGACGGATTAGTGACTTCTTTTAATCCTTTGTCCGTCATGGCAAAAACACCTAACTCATTTACCGCACCAAATCTATTTTTGGTGCCTCTTAATGTTCTATATCTGCCATCTTCATCACCATCAAGCATCACACTCGCATCAATACAATGCTCTAACACTTTTGGTCCCGCTAATGAGCCATCCTTAGTTACGTGTCCAACTAACACAACCGCCACATTATTTTGTTTAGCAAAGCGAGTTAGATACGCCGCACCTTCTCTTACTTGAGAAACACTTCCAGGCGCTGATTGCACATCTAAAACATGCATAACTTGAATCGAGTCTACAACAATAATCGCCGGCTTTAGATTAACAGCATGGGTACAAATCGTTTCAACGTTGGTTTCTGCCAACACATTTAACTTATCTGACGGCAAACCTAATCTATGGGCTCGCATAGCCACTTGCTGTAAACTTTCTTCACCGGTGACATATAAAGTAGTCATGTGTTGAGCTAAATAACACATTGTTTGTAACAATAATGTACTTTTACCCGCGCCAGGACTACCACCAATTAAAATGGCTGATCCCGGAACAATACCGCCGCCTAACACTCGATCTAACTCTTTATAACCGCTGCTAAATCTTGGTAAAGCTTGTAAATCAATATTACTTAACGTTTGTACTTTATTTTCAACTTGACCAGCATAACCAACATATTTTGCAGTAGCGGAACTTTGTTTAGGCGCAACACGAAACTCTGATATGGTATTCCAAGCCCCACATTCGCTACATTGCCCTTGCCAACGCGGAAATTCACCACCACAATCACTACATACATACGCTATTTTTGCTTTTGCCATTTATTTAACATTTCCTTTATACATTTAAGTCACACAGCATCTATTGAAGTTTACCCGATAATAATGCTTACAATAAGCTTAAACTAATTTCTAATACGCAATTAATTGAATGGTGTCTTGTATCTGGCAAACGAGTTGCTTTAGAATCTTATTCTAATTTTCTATGGCATATATGTTGCTTAGGTTAGACACTAGACAAAATAGCATAGCAATATCAATCAATTAACCTTAAATAACTGATGATTAATAATGGCTATGACTTTAATTACTATTAACCAGTAAGAATAATAAAAACAAGGGGTTACTTAATTTATGGCAGCTGACTTACAGGAATTCAATGGCATCATTGAAGATCTAAAAGCAGTGATCAATCAACCGGATTTTGACGCTCAGTTCAAAGCCGCGACTGATGATGTGCCTAAATCAAAGCAATTCCTGATCAAGATGGAGCTCAAACGTTTAGCTCAACCTTGTAATCGACTTATCGATCTTCGCGGCAGTGTAGATGGTGAACCCACTATCTTTGAGCACAAAGGTCAAATTCATTACCTTGACGAATTAGCCAAAAATATATTTCTTGAGCAAGTTGAAAAGTTTGGCCGTTACACCATAGGTGTTTATGAAACGGTTTTACAAGCTGACAACAACTTTAGGATTATGCATAAGATCCAACAAGAAAAGCGTCAAGTTGAAAAAGACAAATCATTAGCCCCTACTCAAGTAGTTAAAAAAACAAATAAAGTAGTAGAGAAAGTTATATCAGACTATGGCGGAGAAATTGTTCACTTTACCCAATATGGGATACGGCACGAAGAACGGATGAACTTCAGCATTAATGTTGAATTGCAATTTGGTATTGGCAATGTATTAAAAGCCAGTACAAGTGATCTGTCTATTAGTGGCGCTAAAGTTAAAATTCCAGCGGCCAAAGAAGTCGCCTTAGGGCAAAAAGTGGCTCTGTATTTAACTGGTCTGGAGGAAGAGTTTTCTCTTGGTTTAAAAGACGGTATTCAATATGAAATTGTCGGGATAGAAAGTGCCGGCGCCAATTACAATTATATTCGCATGAAACGTTCTTTTGCCGAAGATGTTACGTCTTTTGACGAATTTTTAAGTACCTTTATTAACGGCAATAAACGTAAATATAAAGTCAATTTAGAAAATACCTTAGACGCTATTATTATCAAAGGTTTTGAACAATATTACTTGCCAAGATCGACTTTCTTACCTGTTTTCATGCGTGAAATACAAGGCAGATTATTACCGACTATGGCACTCGCTACAGAAAATAATCGTGAAACGTTAGGTTATTTTAGTGATGAAAATAAAAACTTAGTTTTGCAACAGATCCTAAATAAACCAAGGTTAGAAGCTATTATAGATTCTGACAATTTGGTTAACGAGTCTTTATTATTTTGTTTTACCCATGCTAAACAAGGCAAACTCTATTTTTACAGTGCAACATCAGAAGAGTTAAACCAACAGCCAGATTTAAAAAGTGCTTTTCTTGGTTTTGGTGCCAAAAAAGCCAGTTGGAAGGTATTCAAATTACAAATATCAATCGCCAATGAAAAAGACGCTTATTTACCATTATCTATTCCTGATAGCGCCGGTGAAGAAATAAAGCAATTAAACCAACCTCCGTCTGACAAAATTATGGCGATGTTGAAAGATTTAAAATACGTGGTCAGTATGACCCCAATTAAAGGCGATGACTTTGCTGAGCAGTACCAAGTAAATCACAAGTTTAATCAAGCGTTAGTTCCCAAATTAACTCACTTTGGTCATCCAAAGTTAAAACGTTATATTTCTGTTGCAGTAGAATCAATTGAGTACGTTAATTTACGTTCTGAAGCTCGTTACCTTTATAAGTCAGGGATCACCATTGAAGATCCAGAGTCTGAGGAAAATATTAAAGGTGAAACAAGGGACTTTTCCGAACATGGTTTACAGATAGTCCTTGAAGAGGCTGGTGAACATAAAAAAGGCGACATCATTTTATTGGCGATGCCTGATTTTCAAAAAGTCACCAAAGCATTTAAATTGCAAAAATTACCTTATGAAGTAATGACTATTTCGCGTAATAAACTCATTATGAACCTTCGTACGTACGAACCTAATGGTGAACACCCTGCTGCGACATTTTTTAGACGTTTGATCAGTCAGAATATAAGTAAATTAACGCCGGCTAAAATGCAGAGTAAATTCCCAGGATTATCTAAATGTTTACGTAATATTGCAGCTAAAAGCATTCACAACCTGCCAGTTTATTTTGCCAAAGAAAACAGCAAATTAAAGGTTAATACGGTTGGTAAAGGTACTGAAACTAATTTATTGCATCAGATGTTACAAAAGTATAAACCAGATGATCATGCAACTACCTTTTATCCATTATTAAAAGGCAATGCATTAATTTCAGTTTTCGCACCTGTGTTAACAAAATTAAAACGCACTGACAGACCAGAATATATTGATTTATATGTTCGCTTCCGCCCAAGAGAAGAAACAGAAGATCGTGCTTTCATTGCTCAATACAATGATCAATTTATGACCAATGAAAAATTGGCTAGTTTTGTTAGCTCAACATTACAGTCAGATTTGTTCTTTGCATATCGTATCTTTATATCAAGAACAGGTCGTCCTGACATGGACTATATCGCCAAAGAACTAGCTTACGTTGGTAATTACGCCATTCACCGAGCGCAAGAACTAGAAGAGCGCTTATGGAGCATCATTGGTGTCGGTGATGTCATTGATATCTCTGACGAAGTAATGACCCGATTAGGGTTCAAAACCGAGCAGTTAAGACAACAAATGATGAAGAAAAATCGTTTGGTTGATTAATACCTAGTTATTAAAGATTAACGCTTCATTCGCTAATCTTGATTACAAACCACCAGCTAAATCTAAGAAGTTACCTGTCGAAAATGACGACTTCTCAGACGCCAACCAAAAAATAGCTTCGGCAACTTCTATTGGAAACCCGCCTCTTTTTAATGGTATCAAATCTTTTAATCTTTCGATTCGGTCAGGTTCTCCGCCATCGGCATGCATGTCGGTGTGAATTAAACCAGGGCGTACACAATTTACTCTAATACCTTCATCAGCAACTTCTAATGAAAGTCCTTTTGTAAGGGTATCTATTGCACCTTTGGAAGCAGCATAATCGATGTATTCGTTTGGTGATCCAGACCTTGCTGCGCCAGACGAGACATTAACAATAACGCCGCCTAAACCTCCATTCTTGGTAGACATACGTTTAACCGCTTCTCGGCTACAAATAAAATAACTGGTAACGTTGTTAATGAGAATTTCATTTATCCGCTGTGCATTCATCTGCTCTAAGCGTGATTGTTGTTTTAAAATTCCAGCGTTATTAATCAGGATTGATAACTGACCTAATTCTATGTCAACCGTTGTGAACAATCGCTCTACATCTTGCTCACAAGAGACATCTGCTTGTACCGTAATACATTTACCACCTTTATCTTTGATACGCTCAGCTAAAGACTCTGCGGCTTGTGAGTTATTTTTATAATTAATACAAATGGCGTAACCGTTATCTGCAAAAAGCGTCGCTGTTGCGGCACCAATACCACGACCTCCTCCTGTAATTATTACCACTTTTTGTTTAGTCATTAATTGCCCTTTAAAACATAATATTCAAACATTTGGATTAATCTAAAATGTAAGTCTATTGATTATTTTGAACCCAAGTAACCGCGTCTTGTAAATTCTCAAAATGCTGAACTTCACCTGACGTGAACCAATCTGCAATTTTTGCCGAGACCGCTAACCATTTCTGGTTACCGTAAATGGCAATTCTATGAAACTCATTGTTATGTTTAAGGCCAAGTTTAAAGTCATCCCATGCTGCTCTTAACTCCCAACCTTCAAGTTCAGAAGCATCAATTAACACATTAACTTTAGGGTCAGTTACTTGAGTTAGTGCAGAATCTAGCAGGGGTGTAATTGTTTTATAATCGTCGTGAGTAAGTTTACCAACCACTTTTAATGAAAGAAAAAAGTCATTTTCAAACCGTTCTAAGCCAATTGATAATCCATGTTTAATACTGCTCATAATAATAACTCCCAGTAAAATTAATTTTTTGGTTAAACACAACATCTAACGTAATTGAAATAGACTCTATTTCTATTAGCGTGTAAATAACGTTTAAAGCCACTCTAATTTGCACAAACAATTAAGTCAATTTGTTGCCTGTGGAGCGCTTTCTGCTTTTGCTCTGGCATCCAGCTTAGCTCTACTCTCTCCCCCCTAGGAGACGTCCGCATTTGAAATAAAAAAAGCAGCCTCAATTTAACACTCAATATGAGCATAAAACTAAAGACTGCTTCACTTCTTTTTTTTACAACTTAACAAATACGACTTATAACAGTTCTGTTATTCCACTATCACAAACTTATCATCAACAATATCCAGCACAACTTTATCTTTAGGCTTGATATTCCCTGCTAATAATTCTTGCGCTAGAGTATTTTCAATATACATTTGAATCGCACGTTTTAGTGGCCTAGCACCATAGACAGGATCAAATCCGGCATCAGCAATTTTATCTAATGCAGCCTCTGATAACTCCAATTCCACATCTTGTTCCGCTAATCGTTTACGCAAACCGGCTAATTGAATAACGGCAATCTCTTTGATTTCAGCTTTATTTAACGGGTGGAATACCACAGTGTCATCAATACGGTTGATAAATTCAGGTCTAAAGTGACTGCCAACCACGTCCATAACGGCCGCTTTCATTTGCTGATAATTACCCTCAGATTCATTAACATATAACGTTTGGATCATGTCTGATCCTAAATTAGATGTCATTATTATCACTGTGTTTCTAAAGTCTACCGTACGGCCTTTACCATCGGTTAATCTACCTTCATCCAATACTTGCAATAGAATATTAAATACATCTGGATGGGCCTTTTCAACTTCATCTAATAGAATAACTGAATAAGGTTTACGGCGAACCGCTTCGGTTAAATAGCCACCTTCTTCATATCCAACATAACCTGGAGGTGCACCAATTAAACGAGCTACTGAATGTTTTTCCATAAACTCAGACATATCTATGCGAACCATATTGTCTTCTGAGTCAAATAAGAAATGCGCCAGTGCTTTTGTAAGTTCTGTTTTACCAACCCCTGTTGGACCTAAGAATAAAAATGAACCATTAGGTCGATTTGGATCAGATAAACCAGCACGTGAACGACGAATTGCATTAGACACTGCAATGACCGCTTCTGACTGACCTACTACTTTTTTATGTAACTGATCTTCTAATAACAAGAGTTTGTCGCGTTCACTTTCAAGCATTTTGTTAATTGGAATACCTGTCCAACGTGATAACACTTCTGCAATTTCAGTCTCTGTCACTTTGTTGCGTAATAAGCTCATGCCTTGCATGTCAACTTGTGCAGATAAGTCCAGCTGCTTCTCTAATTCTGGAATTCGACCATATTGCAATTCAGACATTCGTTGCAAATCACTAGCACGACGAGCAACTTCTAAGTCCATTCTCGCCTGCTCTAGTGCTTCCTTAATATTTTGTGTTCCTGTTAACGCTGCTTTTTCTGAAATCCAAACTTCTTCTAGCTCTTTGTATTTACTATCCAAATTGGCTATTTGCTCGCGAATTATCATTAAGCGATTTTTACTTGCTTCGTCGGTTTCTTTTAATAACGCATTGTCTTCTAGTTTTAATTGAATAATTTTACGTTCTAATTTTTCTAACTCTTCAGGTTTAGAGTCTATTTGCATTCTTATGCTAGAACCCGCTTCATCAATTAAGTCAATTGCTTTATCCGGCAATTGACGATCACTTATATAACGATGTGATAACTTAGCCGCCGCAACAATTGCTGGGTCGGTAATATCTACGGAATGATGTAATTCATAACGCTCTTTTAAACCACGTAATATCGCAATGGTATCTTCTACGTTTGGCTCATCTACTTGAACTTTTTGAAAACGGCGTTCTAACGCAGCGTCTTTTTCAATATATTGTCGGTATTCATCTAATGTTGTTGCACCAACACAATGTAACTCTCCACGGGCTAATGCTGGTTTTAACATGTTACCTGCATCCATTGCGCCATCCGATTTACCCGCGCCGACCATAGTATGTATCTCATCTATGAATAAAATAACGCGGCCTTCTTCTTTATCTAATTCATTTAGAACTGACTTTAAGCGTTCTTCAAACTCGCCTTTGTATTTAGCCCCAGCAATTAAGGCTCCCAAATCTAACGATAATACACGTTTGTCTTTTAGTCCTTCAGGTACTTCACCGTTAATAATTCTTTGTGCTAAACCTTCAACAATCGCGGTTTTACCAACACCCGGCTCACCAATTAATACTGGATTATTTTTGGTTCTACGTTGCAATACTTGCACCGTCCGTCGAATTTCTTCATCGCGACCTATAACAGGATCGAGCTTACCTTGTTCAGCTCGTTCAGTTAAATCAACCGTGTATTTTTCTAATGCTTGTCTGGTGTCTTCTGCATTTTGGTCTTCAACTTTTTGACCACCGCGTAACGAGTTTATCGCATCATCGATTTTCTCTTTGGTTAAACCTAACAGCTTTAATATTTTGCCTGCTGCGCCATTGTCATCCACGAGTGCTAATAAAAATACTTCACTCGTTATAAATTTGTCTTTGCGTTGTTGGGCGAGTTTGTCACACAGATTAAGTGCTGATGCCGTGCCGCGTGCAAGTTGAATATCGCCACCAACACCTGTGACTTTTGGAATGCTTTCTAATTCTCGAGAAACCTTTGAACGTAACTCAGGGGCACTGATATGACAATGATGTAAAATCGTCATTATCGTGCTGTTCTTTTGATTCAATAGTGCCTGTAAAACATGAACTGGCTCAATATATTGGTGATCACGGCCTAACGCCAACGATTGAGCATCAGCAATAGCTTGCTGAAATTTGTTGGTTAATCTATCTAAACGCATTTTCATTGCCTCAATTGAGAGTTAATTAATATAATCTTGTTATTGTAAATTTGAGGACGTAAGTTCAAATTTCAATGGTAAAACAAAGATATAGTTTTGCAGATTGCCACAACGGTCTATGTATAACGAATACTATGGATGACGAATCGTCAACCTATAAACTGGTTACTAATTGTTCTACAAACATGATAAACAAACGCTTAGATAGAACCACTTCTGACTCAATTTATGTCTAGTTGGCCGCGCATATTCGCCGCCTAATAAACAGAAAAGATAATATTACAAACTCTAGAATAGAGTGTATTTTGGGGAAGGCCACACTATTTATTAAATGAGAGTGGCGCTTATCTATGTGTTATTGTTTGATCCATATTAGCGACGCCATACGACCAGTTTGCCCTTCTCTCCGATATGAGAAAAACAATTCAGGTTGTGAGTAAGTGCAATAATCTCCACCTGAAATATGTGTGATGCCAAGCTCGTGTAACTGCAATTTGGCGATTTGATAGATGTCAGCTAAATATTTAAATGACTTATCTTCATAGGGTACAAAACAAGCATCAAATTGGGAAGATTGGCTAACAAATTGATGACGTACATCTTCCCCAACTTCAAAAGCATTCGCGCCGATAGCTGGACCTAACCAAACATGTAGCTGATCATTTGAACTAGTCATCACATTCATCGTTTTTTCGATAATGCCATTCGCTAAACCTTTCCAACCAGCATGAATCGCGGCCACTTCAGTTGCGTCATTATTTACCACTAACAAAGGTAAACAATCTGCCGTCATTACCACACAGGTAACATAAGATTCACGGGTAAAACTGGCATCTGCGATTGGCGCGGTATCCGTAGCACATTCGTAAAAATATTGGTTAGGCAATGATAATACCGTTGAGCTATGTGTTTGTTGTAACCAAAACGGTTCAGATGGGTGTTGAACATCTTGTGACAAATAATCCCGTAAAATAGCACGGTTGGTTAGAACGTGAGATAAGTTATCACCTACATGCGTAGCAAGATTAAACGAGTTAAATGGTGTTAAGGAAACACCATTTTCTCTCGTCGTCGTCACTGCACCAATTTTATTTACCGATGCTTGCGCAAGAAACGGAAAACTAGCAGTAATCCATGTCATCTTTATGATCTTCTAAGTCTTGATTTAGAGCCGCTAACAAATTCACAAAATCATCTGGCAACGGAGCTTCAAATGTCATTTCTTCTTCAGTTACCGGATGATGGAATCGCAACATAGCTGCATGTAAAGCTTGGCGTTTGAAACCTCGCATGGTTGCCAACAACTCTTCAGATGCACCTTTTGGTGTTCTAACTCTGCCACCGTATTGAACATCACCAACCAATGGATGTTTAATATAAGACATATGAACCCTAATTTGGTGGGTACGTCCGGTTTCTAGTCTTAACCTGATGTGAGTGTGTTCACGGAATTTTTTTATCAGTCGATAGTGCGTTACTGATTCACGTCCAAATGCATTAACCGCCATATTTGTACGTTTTGTTGGGTGACGTCCAATTGGTTTATCAACCGAGCCCCCAGCAGTTAAGCGCCCTAAACATACCGCTTCGTATTCACGTGTAACTTGGCGAGCTTGTAAATCTGCCACAAGTTGCGTTTGAGCAGGTACGGTTTTAGCTACAACCATGAGTCCCGTTGTATCTTTATCCAAACGATGAACAATGCCAGCACGCGGAACTTTATCAATTTCTGGGAAATGGTATAACAACGCATTTAAAATAGTACCCGACTGATTCCCTGCACCTGGGTGCACAACTAAGTCTGTCGGTTTGTTGATTACTAAAATATCATCATCTTCATAAATGATTTCAAGTTTTATGTCTTCAGGTTGATGATGGACTTCAATATCTAATTCAGCATGAATAACAATATCTTCATCACCGTTCATTTTTAATCGAGGTTTAGAAATTATTTCACCATCGACTTGAACTTTTTCGGCTAAGATCCACTCTTTAAGTCTGCTGCGTGAATATTCAGGAAATAATTCAGCAATAACCTGATCTAAGCGTTTGCCAAATTGTTCTTCGTTTACTTGTGCTTGTAGTTCAATTGTTTGTTTTGTCATAATAAATAATTTGAATTTTGAAAGTGCATGCTAACGAAGAGTACGTTAGAATGCCGTCGATATTCGTATTCTACGCGATTTTTATGATAACGAGAAAAGAAAACTCTCCAGGTAGTAAATAATGTTTAATTTTAACACTCTTCGTCAACTGTCAATATTCACAGTTTTGTCTCTAACACTTGTAGGTTGCACCACTTCGCCAGAAGATGAAGTGGAACGTGTATCAGATAATTCTCCTAAAGCTCGATATGTCGAAGCGAAAAAATCGCTCAATGATGGCATGTATAACCGTGCTATTACTATTTTAAGCGACTTAGAGTCTAGGTACCCATTTGGTCCTTTATCTCGCCAAGTTCAACTAGATTTGATATTTGCATATTATAAATCAGGTAAGTTTGCGGAAGCTTTACCTTCAATAGACCGTTTTATCAATTTGAACCCAAACCACCCTCAGTTAGACTATGTTATCTACATGAAAGGTTTGGTGAATATGGAAACAGGGATAAACGGATTTCAAGACTTTTTTGGAATAGAGAATGCTGACAAAGACATGGTGACTTCACGCGACGCATTTAATGACTTTAATCGACTGGTGGATAATTACCCAGAAAGTAAATATATCCCTGACGCCAAAAAACGTATGATGATTTTGTTAGATAAACTGGCACACCATGAAATTGTAATTGCTGAATATTATATGCGTCGTTCTGCTTATGTCGCGGCCTTAAACCGCTGTAAATATGTATTAGAATATTACCAGCAAAGTACATCGGTAAAAGATGCGCTGACTATTATGATAAGTGCGTATGACAGTTTAGGTTTACCTGAAATGAAAGCCGATGCGGAATTGGCACTGCAAAATAATCAGTAAAATGAATCAATAAAAAAAGGAACCCTTAGGTTCCTTTTTTTATATCTGTTTGTTAATACAAATTTTTTCTTATATTAACTAGCTCAGGTTAAGAATATAATTTATGAAGTAATGCCATAACTTGCTGAGTATCTTCCCCACACAAAGAGTAATATACGGTCTGAGATTCTTTTCTGGTTTGTACAAACTTATCTTGTCTTAATATTGCTAGATGTTGAGATAAAGCCGACTGGCTGAGTTCAACTCTTTCTGCAAGGTCATTCACAGACAATTCACCGTCTAATAAATTACATAATATAAATAGTCTTTTTTCATTGGCCATTGTTTTAAGTAACTTGAGTGCTTTGGGCGCACAAGACTGCATATCTTCTAATTTCATCAATATTTACCCCTGAAACTTTTTCAAAATGGTCGTTATCTTTTTAGGAGAAAAAGGTTTAACTATAAATCCAGCAGCCCCATGAGATAGTGAGTACTTCACAATGTCTACTGTACTATGCGCCGAAACCATAACGACAAATGCATTACTTTTAATACTTCGAATTTGTTTTAATATTTCTTGGCCATCAGAGTCTGGTAATTCAATATCCAAAAACACCACATCCGGAATGTGCTGTTTAAATGCATCTAATGCATCTGCCCCACAAGAGGCTTCATAAATTTCGGTCACTTCCATATGAACCAGAGTTTGTCGTAAAAATACTCGCACAGAGCTAACATCATCAACGATGAGATAAGACAGTGAACTCAAATCTGACATTTACTTACTACTCCAGAGTAATACAAATCTAATTTATTATACCTAATAAATATATTAATAGCGTTATACAGTAATTTTACAGAGCGATAAATTAATTATCGACAAGATCACACTTCTTTAGGTTACTTTCTTATGAACCTGTTTGATATATACGATAATTGGTTAGAGAAATGGGTGAATTGGTAAACCTTTCCCTATTTCCGATTAAAGAAGGACGAGATAATTTTTTGGCTTTGTTCTGAATTTAATAAAGTTTCAAACTGGACTAATTCAGCAGCAATTGAATCTAACACACGCTTTTCAGTATTTCGTTTTAATAATTGTTTACTGGTACTAACTGCATTTTCAGGTAATTTAGTAAGTTTCAATGCGGCATCATTTGCGATGCTTAACACATCTTCTGCTGAACTGACTTTATTGATCAGCCCCACCTCTAATGCATCTTGAGCCGAGAACCTATCACCTAAAACCACCATTTCAAATGCTTTAACGTGTCCAGTTATTCTCGGCAGTATATCGCTACACCCCGCTTCTGGGCATAAACCTAGTTGGGCAAAAGGTAACTGGAACACTGAGTTATTTGCTGCATATACCAGATCACAATGTAATAACATTGTAGTCCCAATACCAATGGCTGGGCCTGCGACTGCAGCTATAATAGGCTTTTTGGTAGAGGCTATTTGATATAAAAACTGTACTGTAGGGTGTTGCTCATTTAAAGCTCCACCAGACATAAAGTCTTTTAAATCGTTACCTGCCGTAAAACAAGTTTGGCTGCCAGTTATCACTGCAACATACAAATCTGGATCGTTATCCAATAACTTTAATGCATTAGTTAATTCGCTATACATACTTAACGACAACGCATTTTTTGCAGATTCTCTTGAAATAGTAATCGTTAAAATACGATTAGCAATGGACGTTATAATATGGTTATTACCCACAATTATTGCCTTTTGAAGTTTAATTTAGAAGTCAGTTACAATTTAGTTATAAATGTAGCTAAAGCGATTAGTACGACTAATACTATGACGGTACCTAGACCGATACCTCGACTTGATGAATGCATAACATTTCCTATTTATTATTTTTGTTGGAAATTAACTCTACTGTCATAAAGCAACAGCTAAATGTATCGGAAATACATTAACTGTTGCTAGATCTGAATTCAACTTAAATATTTAATAACCTTTCAATTGTCCAATAAAGTCCAACAAAACCTATTAACACTGAGCCGGGAATTTGCACGAACATTCTATAACTTGGCTTTTTACTCCAAGAATATAAAAGTATTCCAGCTAAAGCCAAAACAGTTAACTGCCCTACTTCCACACCTATATTGAAGGCAAATAATGACGTTAAGAAAGAGTTGGAAGGCAAACCAAATTCAGTGAGTACAAAAGCAAAGCCTAAACCGTGCAACAAACCAAAAATAAAGATCATGATCAATCTTGAGGAGCCGGCTTCTGAGTTTCTGATATTTTCAAAAGCAACAAACGCAATACTTAATGCAATAAGCGGCTCGATAATATCCGCACTTATAGAAATCACCCCTGACGCGGCTAACCCCAAACTTATGCTATGCGCTAAAGTAAACGTAGTGACTTGCCATACTAGTTTTCTGAACATGATGGTGGATAAAAATAATCCAAGCACAAATAAAATGTGATCAATGCCTTTTGGAATAATATGAATAAAGCCTGAATGTAAGTATTTTACAAAGCGTTCTGACGTAGATAATCCATCAACCACATTAGCGGGCTGTGTATTGCTGTTATTATCTTTTGCTACCATAGCTGCTTTCATCTCTGGCGAGATGGTCATGGTTTTTTTATCCGTTGTTTTTACTTTTTTATTTTCCGTTTTATCCCCAGTTTCAATCGCTTGGCTGGATAAGGTCATCATGGATATAAACAGAACCAAAGTCATTATTATTGCATTTTTCATTATTTTACTACCTTAACTACAGCGACCGTCAATCGAGAAATACAGGTCATTTTATTACGTTGATCATACAGTTTTATTTCCCAAACTTGAGACGTTTTACCTTTATAAACTTGTTCAGCTCTGCCACGAACCGTTCCTTGTCGAACCCCTCGTAAATGATTTGCGTTTACCTCTTGACCAACACAATAATATTGGGCTGGGTCAATGGTTAACTGAGCTCCTATCGAACCTAACGATTCAGCGAGAACAACGTTGGCACCACCATGAACGAGTTTAAACGGTTGAAAAGTGCGATTATCAGCAGGCATAGTCCCTTCAATGTAATCCTCCCCAACTTCCGTTATTTCAATTCCTAAATGCTCCAACATAGTACCTTTGTTCCATGAATTAATGACACTCAATTCCGGAGGTGAAAACCAAATACTCATGTTATAAACAACCTTAATCACGTTTACTATTGCCGCTATATTAACGTAATTTATATCGAAATATTAATGCTTTATCGCTAATTTTGGCTTTTTCATCGAAACAAGCACTTAGTTCGTAGACTTACGTTCATTCGCTATTCACCTTAATGTATACTCAATGTTATAAAATTAGTTATATTCTAAATATTCCGTCATATTAAGTGCACAACTTAATACACAACCTATTTAATTTAATTGCTGAATAAGTGAAAAATGAAACTAGAAAACATTGATAAAACTCGATATAGAAAACATCTAAACAAAGTCATTTTGGCATGTATTGTTGGATTAATTGTACTATCCCTCTCCATTTCAACCTTAGTCATTTATCTGGTGAACGATGGTGAAAGCTCGCACTTTTGGATCAACTTTGCAGGGGTCGTAATCGCGTCAATTATTATTGGTTCTATATTAGCAAAATATAAACAACATCCTTTTATGTATGAAATTGCTTATGTGTGGGATCTAAAACAAGTCCTTAATCAAATTCATCGAAAGAGCAAAAAGATTAACTTAGCGGTTAATGAGAACGACGTAACAGCCATCGAGATTATGTACTTTTACTATAAAGCCTGTATTCAGTTATACACCTTAGATGACAATACTATTACGCTTAGTTCATTAAATATTAAAGCGGCTGAGTTAGACAGGCAAATTGCAAGCCTTAATTTAACTATAAGCACTGATAATTTCGAACGAAAAAGCTTGTCAGCTTACTAATACAAATACTGATTAACATTTTGATAAATTAACTAATCCATCCTTGCTTAACCCGTGGTTAAATCGTTAATCTATAGACGATTAATCACGGAGAGCCTCAATGAAACAACACGATTCAACCCCATTAACTGATTATATAGAATACCCTGCTGATGAAATGTTAGCCCGTTCTGAGCAGTTTTATCTCGATATCAAACGCAGACACAGTATTAGAAGTTTCAGTGACCGCCCCGTCGACCAAGTTATTATTGAAAACTGCATAAAAGCAGCTGGTACTGCACCAAGTGGCGCGAATCATCAACCGTGGCATTTCACCGCTATACATTCACATGAAGTAAAACAGCAAGTGCGAGAACAAGCAGAACAACATGAACGAGGATTTTATTCCGGCCGAGCTGGTGAAGAGTGGCTGGAAGCGTTAAAGCCTTTAGGTACTGACTCAAATAAACCTTATTTAGAACATGCTCCATGGTTAATCGCTGTGTTTAGTCAGAAAAAAGGTGGTGTGAATGCGGAAGATAAAAACACCAACTACTATGTGCACGAATCGGTAGGCATCGCCACGGGTTTCCTGATAAATGCATTACACAATGCCGGACTGGTTACCCTTACTCATACGCCAAAACCGATGCACTTCTTATCTAAAATTTGTGACCGGCCAGAAGATGAACGCCCGTATATGTTAATTATTGCAGGTTACCCTGCTGCAGATGCAAGTGTCCCAGAGCACGCTCAAACTAAAAAAACATTGGCACAGATAGCCAGTTTTTTATAAATATTGTAACCACAAAAAAGCCCTAATAATGATTAGGGCTTAACCAGAAACAACTTGGCAAACAACTATGAATGTTTATTTATTTAAACGTTCAAACGCTTGTTCTAACATACTGCGCGGACAACCAAAGTTAATACGAGTAAATTTAGGCCAGCCAAAGTCTTTACCCGGTGACGGACCCACACCTTTAGATTCCATGTAAGTATGAACATTACTAACACCTAACTCAGAACCATCAATCCAAGCTAAGAAAGTGGCTTGTGGTTTGATTATAGAAAAACCATTTAATTTTTCTACTTGTTCAACCACGTAATCCAAATTCCCCCTTAAATATTCAAGTTGCTCTTGGTGCCAATCATCACATTGAGTAAATGCAACTTCAGTTGCTACTAAGCCCATAAAATTTACCCAAGGTACAATTCCAGCACTGGCTTTAGTGAACTTCAAACGGACACTCGCATCAGGAATAATAGCGAACGATGTGCCTAAACCTGCAACATTAAAGGTTTTACTTGCTGCCATTAACGTTATGGTTTGAGAACCGATTTCAGCTAATTTCCCCGCCGGAATATGAGTAGCATTTTCATCTAAAATTAAGTCACAGTGAATTTCATCTGAACATAAAACAACGTTATGCTTTAAGCAGATAGCCTCAACCTTACTTAACTCTTCCTCTGTCATTACTGTGCCCACTGGATTCATTGGGTTACACATAATAAACAGTTTGGTTTTGGGATCAGATGCCTTTTCCTCTAACTGTGTAAAGTCTAATGTCCAACGGCCATTTTCTAAAACAGTGCCTACTTCTTCACGAATTAAATCGTTATTAGCTGGTGCTGCGAACATTGGTGGATAATTAGGTGTTTGTATTAGTACTTTATCACCCGGCTCACAGTAGGCTTTACACGCCACATTAAATGCTGGTACTACACCCGGAGTCCATACAATCCACTCTGGCTTTATTTGCCAATCGTGTTTGTCGTTTAACCAACGAACCACGGCATTAATTGCAGGCTCATATTCTCCCGGTAAATGATAACCATATACACCGTGCTCAACACGTTTCTGTAACGCTTCAACTATTGCCGGTGCGCATTTAAATTCTGAATCGGCTACCCAAAGCGGCAATATATCTTTGCCTTTATATCTTTCCCACTTAAATGAAAATGTGCCACTTCTATCTACAACTTGATCAAAACTCATAAGGCGTACCTACTCTTAAATAACATAATGCACATATAGCCATCTAAACGTCCAAAAATCAACTGTTAATTTGGCATAAGTTAATTTTGAAATTATTTTTCAAAAGGTTAAAGTAACCGCTCACATAAAAAAAGGAATTTTCATGTTATACAAATTACTATCCTCAATCTTAATCATTGCTTCTTTTCAAGGCCTTGCAAGTGAGCTTGAAACAAAACCAGATGCAGTTTCCAGATTAATTGACAGCCTTATATTAGCAACGCCAGTAAAAAGAATTGCGCCTAAATATCCCTCAAGAGCGGCACGGTCAGGTCAAGAGGGCTGGGTTCAATTAAGTTTTGTTGTATCAAAAGATGGTGACGTTGAAGACGTACTTGTATTAAACAATGCAGGTTCCAACGACTTTATTGCCGAGGCAAAAAAAGCCGTTAAGAAATGGCATTATAGTCCTGCATTAAATAGTAACGGGGATGCAATAGAATCTTGTCAAAATTCAGTTCAACTCGATTTCCGCCTAGGTAAAAGTGGAATATCTAAAAAATTCAAACGAATATTTGACCGAGCATCAACAAGTCTAGATGAAGAAAACATAACTGAATTAAAAGAATCTATCGATGATATAAATAACTACAAAAATAAAAACATATCTGATCTTGCTTGGGCACATTATTTACAATTCCGTTATTACCTATTAACTGAAAATAAAAATGAACAATACCATCATTTAAAACAAGTATCTCGCTATGCGAAACCTGCCACTAAGCAAATGAGTAGTACATTACCGGAATCTATTAGTGTAGATATTTTACATCGTTTATTTATTTTCCAATTGGAGAAACAATTATTTACTAAAGCTATGTCTACTTTTGAACTTTTAACTAAATTTGAAAACGAGGCTGCCCAACAATTTGTTAAAAGTAATAAGTCTATTATACAAAACATCCAACACTTGGTGCAGAGTGAAACGCCAATTTTAGTGCAAGGAGAATTAACAAAAAACGTATGGACACATGAGTTAATTAGAAATAGCTTTTCTATTACTAATATTCATGGCGATTTAGATAAATTAGAAGTACGTTGCCAACATAAACGAAATATTTTCACTGTCCAACCTGATAATCAATGGACTATCCCAGACTCTTGGGGACAATGTAGTGTATTAGTTGAAGGCCAAAAACACGCGAGTTTTAAATTAATCGAACTCAATCAATCTATTTAATCGATTATCAACATCCATTTTAATTAATTTTAATAATTAATGTGGCGCGTTATTATTACTACATCAGTTAACGCAATTAACAATTTTAGAGGTCATTACATGTTTAAATCAATTGAAGGTCAAACTATCCCAAACGTTACTATTCCAGTTCGTGTAGGGAACGATTGGCAATCTATCAACACAGGTGAATTATTTAAAGACAAAACGGTTGTTGTATTTTCACTACCTGGTGCATTTACCCCAACGTGTAGTTCTACTCATTTACCGCGTTATAACGAACTTGCAGCAACGTTAAATAAAAACGGCGTAGATGAGATTGTTTGTGTATCAGTCAACGACAGTTTTGTGATGAATGCTTGGGCTAAAGATCAAGAAGCTCAAAACATTACTATGTTCCCTGATGGTAATGGTGAGTTCACAGACAAGATGGGCATGATTGTTGACATGTCTCAAGTTGGTTTTGGTAAACGTTCATGGAGATATTCCATGTTAGTTAAAAATGGCGTTATCGAAAAAATGTTTATAGAGCCGCAAAAACCGGGTGACCCGTTTGAAGTTTCTGATGCGGATACTATGTTGGAATACATCAACCCAAGCGCAGCAAAACCGCAAGCGATTTCGTTATTCACAAAACCAGATTGCCCATTTTGTATAGCAGCAAAAGAAATGTTAACTAATGCTGGTTACACTTTTGAAGAAATTACATTGGGTAAAGATGCAAGCTTAACCAGTTTAAAAGCTATGACAGGCAAAGAAACGGTTCCACAAGTGTTTGTTGAAGGTAAACATATTGGTGGAAGTGAAGCACTCGCTGAATACCTAGAAAAGTAATTTAGCTCAGCTTTTAATAAGAGATACTAAAAAGCCCAAATATGAATTTTCATATTTGGGCTTTTGTTATTTCATCTTAATATTCGCATTTAATATTAAGACTTAGCGCGTTGCTCTAAAATTTCAACAGCAGGTAATACTTTACCTTCAACAAACTCTAAGAACGCACCGCCGCCGGTAGAAATATAAGAAACTTTATCCGCTAAACCATATTTATCGATAGCCGCTAGCGTATCACCGCCACCTGCCACTGAAAAAGCGTCACTGTCTGCAATGGCTTGTGCAACCACTTCTGTGCCTTTAGAAAAGTTATCAAACTCAAAAACACCACAAGGGCCATTCCATAAAATGGTTTTAGCATTTTTCAAAATGTCAGCTAATGCTTGTGCAGAGTCTGGACCCAAATCCATGATCTCTTCATTGTCTTGCACTTGGTCAACTGGCTTTATCGTGGCTACTGCTGTGTCAGAGAACTCTGTGCCAACACGAACATCTGTTACTTCTGGAATATCAAGATCGGCCATTAGTTTTTGAGCTTGTGGGATCAAGTCTTTTTCATACAAAGATTGACCAACATTATAACCACGTGCAGCAACAAATGTATTTGAGATGCCACCACCTACAATTAGTTGGTCACAGATTTTAGATAACGACTCTAATACCGTTAACTTAGTAGAAACTTTAGAACCACCAACCACAGCCACTAACGGTCTAGCTGGGTTATCTAGTGCTTTACCTAATGCTTCTAACTCAGCTGATAATAAAGGACCAGCACATGCAACAGGTGCAAACTTAGCAACACCATGAGTTGAACCTTGTGCACGATGAGCTGTACCAAATGCATCCATAACAAACACATCACATAAAGCTGCATATTGTTTGGCTAACTCATCTGTGTTTTTCTTTTCGCCAACGTTAAAACGAACATTCTCAAGAATAACAACTTCACCAGCATTAGCCGTAACGCCATTTAAGTAATCTTTTTCTAAACGAACAGGAACTGTTAATTTCTCTGTTAAATATGTAACCACAGGAGCTAATGAAAACGCTTCATCGTATTCACCTTCAACAGGACGACCAAGATGAGACATCACTAATACTTTAGCGCCTTTTTCTAACGCCAATTTAATAGTTGGTAACGCAGAGTTAATACGAACCGCTGACGTCACAACACCATCTTTAACTGGAACATTAAGGTCTTCACGAATTAATACCGTTTTGCCTTGTAAGTCTAACTCAGCCATTTTTAATACTGACATCTTTATTCCTCTTATTGATATATAAACACTAAGCTAATTAGTGGCTTATGATTTTATTATTAATTTAAATATTTTCTTAATTCTAATGTGGTGTCTAACATTCTGTTGGCAAAACCCCACTCGTTATCACACCAAGCTAACACTTTTACTAACCGTTTATGACTGACTCGTGTTTGATTGCCATCAACAATGGCTGAATGAGGGTCATGGTTAAAATCTACCGAAACCAAAGGCTCTTCGGTGTAACCTAAGATGCCACTTAATCCATTTGATAATGCTTTATTAATGGCTTGATTCACTTTGGCGATATCTACATCTGTGTTTACATAAACACTCAAATCCATCGCGGTCACATTTATCGTTGGTACACGCACAGCAATGGCTTCAAATCGGCCGGCAAATTGCGGCATAATGCGTTCTATTCCAGCAGCCAATTTAGTGTCTACTGGAATAATGCTTTGGCTTGCTGCTCGGGTTCTTCGTAAATCTGGGTGATACGCATCAATAACTTGTTGATCGTGCATCGATGAATGTATGGTCGTAATTGTGCCACTGTCTACACCAAAGGCATCGTCTAATGCTTTGATGACAGGAACAATACAGTTGGTTGTGCATGAGCCATTTGAAATAACGTTATGTTCTGAAGTCAATAAATCATGATTAATGCCGTAAATGATAGTTGCATCAATATCATTATCTGCAGGATGCGAGAATATTACTTTTTTAGCGCCTGAATCAATATGGGCTTGTCCGTCTTCTTGGCTTTTATATACCCCCGTACAATCTAAGACCACATCAACATTCAGTTGTTGCCAAGGCAACTCAGATAATTTTTTTACGCACAGTAATTCAATTTTTCTATTTTCTACCAGTAAGTTTTTATCCGTATCTAACTTAACGTCAAAACCGAATTTACCATGTGATGTATCGTATTTTAATAAATGCGCTATACCTTCAGGCTCGGCTAATTCATTTATCGCGACAATATTGATCTGAGATGCACGACCGGTTTCATAAACGGCACGTAATACATTACGACCTATTCGGCCAAAACCATTGATGGCAACATTAATCGGACGAGCTTGTTGGGTCATTAAATTTGTTCCATTGGATATTAAAACTTGGAAAGTGAGATACAAAAAGCGGGTATATCATACCCGCTTTTTCAATTTTATAAATATCGACTAACTATTAGTTTTTATTTATAACGCTTTAACCGTATTAACTACGTTCTCTACTGTAAAGCCAAAATGCTCAAGTAAAACGTTACCCGGAGCTGATTCACCAAAGGTACTCATACCAACAACGGCCCCAGAGAAACCAACATATTTAGCCCAGTAATCAACGTGTGCCGCTTCGATAGCAACACGTTTCACTACGCTATTTGGTAATACTGACTGTTTATATTCAGCATCTTGTTGATCAAATAAGTTAGTACAAGGCATAGACACAACACGGGTTTTTATCCCTTGCTCCGTTAATGCTTTTTGTGAATTTACGGCTAATTCAACTTCAGAACCGGTGGCGATTAAAATGACCTCAGGTGTGCCTTCACAATCAACAAGTACGTAACCGCCCTTCTCAATTTGTGCAACTTGCTCAGCTGTACGAGCATTTGACGGTAAACCTTGACGAGAAAATATTAGTGCTGAAGGACCGTCTGTATATTCCACTGCAGACTTCCATGCGATAGCACTTTCCGTTGCATCAGCTGGACGCCAAGTATGCATGTTTGGCGTCATACGTAAGTTAGCTACTTGTTCGATTGGTTGATGAGTTGGGCCATCTTCACCTTGACCAATTGAATCATGGGTATAAACGAAGATATTTTGTATGCCCATTAATGCTGACATGCGTACAGCGTTACGTGCGTACTCCATAAACATTAAGAAAGTTGCACCGTAGTTAATGAAACCACTGTGTAATGAAATACCATTCATTATGCCGCTCATACCAAATTCACGTACACCGTAATAAATGTAGTTACCGGCAGCGTCATCTTGAATGCCTTTAGAACCAGACCAAAGTGTTAAGTTTGAACCCGCTAAATCTGCAGAACCACCTAATAACTCAGGCAATAATGAGCCGAACATTTCAATTGTATTTTGTGATGCTTTGCGAGATGCGATTTTTTCGCCTTTCTCTTGGCACTCTAATGCGTAGGCATAAGCTTTCTCAGAGAACCCTTCTGGTAATTCACCTAAAATTACACGACGTTCAAATTCGGCAGCAAGTTCAGGATGTGCATTTTTATAGGCAACAAACTTTTCGTTCCACTCATTTTCTAATTCCGTACCATCTTCTTTAGCATCCCAACCGGCGTATACGTCTGCAGGGATTTCAAAAGGTGCATGTGGCCAATTTAACAATTCACGTGCGGCTTTAATTTCATCGTCACCTAATGGTGCGCCGTGACAGTTGTGGGTACCTTGTTTGTTTGGAGAACCAAAACCTATAGTAGTTTTACAAATGATCATTGACGGTTTGTCAGTAACCGATTGCGCTTCGGCAATCGCTGCGCTTATCGCCGCGGCATCGTGACCGTCGATGGCTTCAACAACATGCCAACCGTAAGCTTTAAAACGTGCAGAGGTATCTTCAGTAAACCAGCCTTCAACTTCACCATCAATACTGATGCCATTGTCATCATAAAAAGCAATTAATTTTCCAAGCTTCAATGTGCCAGCTAATGAACTTGCTTCATGGGAAATACCTTCCATTAAACAGCCGTCACCTAAGAAACAATAAGTGAAATGGTCAACTACATCGTGGCCTTCACGGTTAAACTGTGCCGCTAACGTTTTTTCAGCAATCGCCATACCTACGGCATTAGAAACACCTGCGCCTAGAGGACCCGTTGTGGTTTCTACACCTGGTGTATAACCGTATTCTGGATGACCTGGTGTTTTAGAATGTAATTGACGGAAGTTTTTGATTTCACCAATAGGTAAGTCATAACCTGATAAATGTAATAATGAATAAATTAACATTGATCCATGACCGTTTGATAATACAAAACGATCGCGGTCCGCCCAGTTTGGATTAGTTGGATTATGTTTTAAAAAATCATTCCACAATACTTCGGCAATATCTGCCATTCCCATAGGTGCACCTGGGTGGCCTGAGTTGGCTTGTTGCACCGCATCCATACTTAATGCCCTGATCGCATTAGCTAAGTCTCGTTTTGTCGTCATGTGAAATCCTGAAATTTTTATTATAGTGAAGTTCTGCTTGGGGCTATTTGACCTAAAAATGCCAATGAAAGCAATTACTCTAAGTGATTAACTAAGATAAAAATGAAATAAAGCAAATTATATTGATTTAACTGAATCGATTTATTTAATAAATCAACTTTGTAATTAAAAGTCTGCTTATAAGGTCTATTGATAACAACCTTGTAAATTAGTCACATTCTAATTCACGGTTATTCATTTTTACCCATAAGCGGTTCACTATATCAATTGGAGAATATTGTGATTTTTAAACACTTTATCTTAATACTAATCATCAGTTTTTTATCAGCATGCAGTAGTGGCGATCCAGATCTTGAAAAACAACCTAGCGATATCATAGAAGTTACTGATGGCTCCGATAATACAACTGATGAGGACAGCCCTGAGGTTCAATTAAGAGAATGTTCATCTGCTCATGAAATGGTGGGGCAAACAGGAGAGCTAAGCACCTTAGCTCATAGTGTTAGTGGTACCGCCACTATTTTGAATGACTGTACCATTGAAATTACCAATTTTAATTATGACGGTGGAGGCATCATCGTTGAAGTGTATGCCGGTATAAATGAAAATTATCACCCACCTATAGGGTTTGCGATCAGCGACAATATATTTGGTACTCGTTATGAAAACCAAACTTTCACCGTCCAATTGCCAGAAAATAAAACTTTGGATGATTTAAATGGTATTAGTATTTGGTGTTCGGATGTGGGAGTGAGTTTTGGGGACAGTTTATTTAATTAAATAATCTTTAAATCTATTTTGGATAAATAAAAAAGCTTCAACATTGAAGCTTTTTTATTACGTTTGTTAAAACAATTAAGTTACTTTTTAGGGATTGGAAATCCACGATCTCGCATTAATGCTTCAACTTTTGCGTCACGCCCCCTGAAAGCACGGTATGCTTCTGCTGGGTCAACGGCGTTACGCACAGAGAATAAATGATCAACTAACTTCTTGGCCATTCCTTTGTCATAATAACCGCCTGGCGCTTGCTCAAATGCTTCTGCAGCATCTGAGGTCAAAACTTCTGCCCACATGTAACCGTAATAACCCGCAGAATAACCTTCACCAGAAAACACATGTCCAAAATGCGGTGTACGGTGACGCATCACCATTTCTTTCGGCATATTCATTTCAGCTAAAGTTTCACGCTCAAATTTGTCGATATCAATACCTGTTGGATCCATTGTATGCAGTTTTAAGTCAATAATTGCAGACGCTAAATACTCCGTGGTTTTAAAGCCTTCATTAAACGTGGCTGCCTTTTTAATTTTAGCCACTAAATCTGCTGGGATTGGTTTACCTGTTTTATTATGCACTAAGTAGTTATCAATCACAGGATCAGTGGTTAACCAGCGCTCTAATAATTGAGACTGGAATTCAGTGTAATCACGAACGCCACCGTTTTGTGAAGGATACTCTACGTTTGAAGCTAAAAAGTGTAACGCATGGCCAAATTCATGGAATAAGGTTTCTGCATCTGACCAAGAGATTAACGTTGGTTTACCGGCTTCACCTTTAATGAAATTTGAATTATTTGACGCTAACACATTCGTTTTACCATCATAGCTGGTATGGCTACGATACGTTGTTGCCCATGCACCTGAACGTTTACCTTTTCTAGCGTATGGGTCTAAATACCAAACGCCAACGTGTTCATTATTTGATAGCTTTGTCACTTCCCAAACGGTGACGTCAGCAGGGTCAAATACAGGCACACTATTGTCGGTAATAGCAGTAAATTTAAAGTCAAACAATTCGCCAGCAACATAAAACATCGCGTCTCGTAAATTGTCTAGTTGTAGGTATTGCTTTACTTCGTCCGAGTCTAAATCGTATTTTGCTTTTCGTACTTTTTCGGCATAAAAACGATAATCCCAAGGAGCAATTTTGATATCAGCGCCTTCTTCATTTGCAACTGCTTGCATGTCTGCAACTTCTTGTTCCACACGTGCAATCGCTGCCGGCCAAACTGCATTCATTAATTTAAATGCATTATCAGGGTTTTTCGCCATGCGGTTTTCTAAACGCCACTGTCCATAGTTGTCATATCCCAACAATTGAACACGTTCATGACGAAGTTTTAAAATCTCAGCAATGATTTTATTATTATCAAATTCATCACCATTATCACCGCGGCTGTAATACGTATTCCAAACTTGTTCACGTAAAGCTCGTTCTGTTGAATAAGTTAAAAATGGGTCCATTGAAGAGCGCGTATTAGTAATAGCGTATTGCCCAGATTTCCCCATAGAGCTTGCTGCTGAAGCTGCCGCAGATATAACTGACTCCGGTAATCCACCTAGCTGTTCTTTGGTTAAATACGTTACATAATTTTCTTCGTCAGCTAATACATTGTTACCAAATTGGGTGTGTAATTCTGACAGTTCTAGATTAATTTCTGCGTAACGTTTTTGATCTTGTTCGTTAAGCAAGGCGCCACTACGAACAAATCCTTGGTATTGCTCGGTCACCATACGTTGCTGTTCTTTACGCAAGGTATTCATTTCATCACTTAAAAAAACATCTTTTATACGATTAAATAGTGCTTTGTTTTGATTTATTTTTGAATAGAAAGTTGATAACACTGGTGCTAGTTCACCAGCAACAGCTCTGGTTTCTGCTGTTGATTTATTTGAACGCCAAATACCATAATATGTGTAAATACGGTTTAAATCTGCTCCTGAACGCTCTATTGCCACAATAGTATTTTCAAATGTTGCGGGTTCAGAGTTACTCACAATAGCGTCAACTTCAGCTAACTTTTTAGCCATGGCTATTTCAAATGCCGGTTTAAGATCGGCAAGCTTTACGGTATCAAACGCTGGAACGCCTGAATACGGACCTGTCCACTTTGCTAAAACTGTATTATTTATTTGTTGTTCAATTTTTTTAGGATTTGACGTTTCAGATGAGTTTGAAGACTGCCCACAACCTGTAAGTCCGGCCATTAAAGCAATAGCGACAGCAATTGTTATTTTATTTTTCATGATATTCCTATTGTTATAATTATTATCATATCTAATCAGACTGTTATATTTGGAACAAGATGCAGTAAGGTAAACGTCACGTTTATCACGATGACAGCCAATGTTATAAATGCATTTTGTTTTAAACAAAAAAAACGCGATGAAAATGCTCATCGCGTTTTTGTTTATCCCGTTTTTATCTAAAGATAATTAAACTTTGTACTTAAGTATTATTTTTTTGCCGCTTTAGCAAAGTCACCAGCTGTAAAAATATTTAACTCTTTAGTAGCAATATATTTGTTAAATGCAGCATTAACCTGATCTAATGTTAATGCATTCATTTTTTCCACATATTCTGTGTACCAAGTTAAATCACGCTTAAGCTGTTTATTATCAGCTAATAAGTTAGCGATGGTGCCATCATTTGACCATGACACTCGTAGGCTTTTCAACTCACCTTCAATCGCATTATCAACTTCAGTTTGCGTAAACCCTTCAGTGGCGGCTTTTGCAACTTCTTCTTTGTACGCTGCAACCACTTTTTTCATATTTTCTGGTGCTGCTATAGCACGCATATAATATAAGCCATTTGGCTCATTGAAATCTAATTGCAGGCCTGAACCTGTACCATAGCTGTAACCTTCTTTAACACGAATACGCTGCATTAAACGTGAAGCAAAACCACTACCACCAAATATTGAATTTGCGACGGTCGCAGCATGATAATCAGGGTGTTGTTTATTTAACTCAACTCTATGACCAATAAATAACATAGAGTTGGCTTTATCTGGCGTTTCAATCCAGCTATCAATTCCTGAAATATCTTTTAAGTTGCCTTTCATCTCAACGTATTTAGCAGTGCCTTTAAGATCCGAGAATAACTTTTCGAATTTTTCTGAAAAGGTTTTCGCATCTACATCACCTACAACACCAATATGAGCATTTTTAACTGACATATGTGCTTTATGTACTTTTTGTAAACGAGCACGTGTGACTTTATTAAGAGCATCAATTTGTTGATCTAGAGTTTTGAACGCTAACGGGTGACCTTTTGGGTGACCATTAATAGATTCACGAAGCGTGGCGGCAGCGATAGCTGAAGGCTCATTTCTATTTGACTCTAGACTGGTTACCGTTGCATTTCGGTCTATGTTAATTTCAGATTCTTCAAATAAAGGAGTGGCTAGCATTTCGTGAACAAAATCTAAGGTGTCATCTAAATGCGCTTTAACCGCTTTAATACTTACATTGATAGTGCCAATCGAATTAGTACTAATATTCACTGACGCTTTAAGTTCATCTAATTTAGAAGCGATATCTTCTTTAGAGTATTTAGCATTACCGCTATATAAAAGACCGCCCATTAATTTAAAGTCTTGCTCATAACCTTTAAGTGAATCAATGTTACCAGTCGGTAATGTCATTTCGATTCGAACTTCACCACCACGTAGTTTTTTAGGATAAACACTTAACGTAGTGCCCACATTCCAATTAAATTCTTGTAAACGAGCTGTGATGTTTTCAACATTATTGTCGTATACTTCACCCGCTTCGATAGCTTCACGGCCTTTATAAGTCGCTAAAATTTCGTTGATGTCTTTAGCTGGTGTGATTTCTGCTCTTACAGGGTCTTTAGTTGGAATAAAGCGCCCTAAAGTACGATTACTTTCAATTAGATATTTCTCAGCAACACGTTGCACATCTTCTACCGTTACTTTTTCAACTAAATCGCGGAAGAAGAATATATAACGGTAATCCCCCATTGCAATAAACTCTGATAATTCCATACCAACCGAAGTTACATTTCGTAACCCGTCTTCCGTTTCTTTTAAAATAGATACTTTCGCTTGTTCAACTTCTGTGGCTGAAATTTTCTTTGTTTTAATATCTTCGGCTAATGTTAATAACGCCGTTTCCATTTCATTTATATCTTTGCCTTTAAAACCTTGAGCAATAATAGTAAGCGCTGATGGATCTTTTCTTAAATAAGAATAAGCGCCAGTACCTGATGCAACACCAGGCTCTACTAACATTTTTTGCATACGTCCACGGGCATTATCAGATAACAACTGAACTAAAACTTGAATAGCTGGCGTATCTTCATGAAGTGCTGAAGGCACATGATATTGCGCAGCAACAATAGGCACTTCGCCTGTACGACGTAAATTCACTATACGCTCACCGTCTTGTACAGGTTCTACCGTATACAGTTTTTCTATTTCAGTTGCTGGTTTAGCCAACATTCCAAATGTTTGTTCGATTAAAGCCAGTGTTTTATTTTTATCAAAACGACCTGCGATAGTTAATACCGCATTATCTGGGCGGTAGTGTTTATCGTAGAATTTACGAAGTTTGGCAAACGGAAAGTTTTCAACATCTGAGCGAGCTCCAATGGTGGAGTTTGCGTAGTTATGCCATAAATATGCTGTTGAGCCCATACGCGCACTTAACATTCTAAATGGACTATTTTCACCACGTTCCATTTCGTTACGTACAACTGTCATTTCACTTTCTAATTCAGTTTTTGAGAAGGTTGCGTTAACCATACGGTCTGCTTCCATTCCTAAAGCCCAAGCTAAGTTCTCTTCATTAGACTCGAAAAGTTCGAAGTAGTTAGTTCTATCTAACCAAGTTGTAGCATTTACTCTCATGCCACGCTTATTAAACTCTTTATCAATTTCTTTATAACTTGTAGAGCCTTTAAACAACATATGCTCTAACAAATGAGCCATACCGGTCTCACCATAATTTTCGTGGATAGAACCAACACGATAGGTAATATTCACTAATGTTTTTGGCTGTGCAGGATCTGGATATAACAACACTTTCATACCATTGGTAAGGGTATATTCATCAATCCCTTCTACATTACGAACGTATTCAATTTTAGCTGCTTGCGTTGCCATTTTGGGATTGGCTTTTACGGCTATATCTGATTCTGATGAGTTACTTGAACAAGCTGATAAAGTAAAGACTACAGCTGAAGATATTAAAGTTTTAGCTAAACTAAACCTTGGCTTTGTGAGATGAGTGATAATCGTCATTCAATAAGTTCCTATTTTAAAGTTCCCTGTTTATAAAGGATCTAAATCAATATTTCCAAAAATAGTTATATTTATTTTGTAACTATTTTTTACAACTTCACATAAGTGTAACGATTTTATAACACTAAACTCCATCAATTTTAAAACGTATAGACGTCTAGACGCAGAAAGTTCTAGGTGTTTGTATCCTTTTTATATTAAAATTACTGTATTCGACATTTAAAAACCTCAAATTCAGTTTCAAATTGGATTTTACAAAGTGAGATTATTAATGGCTAAACATTTATTTACCTCTGAATCTGTGTCTGAAGGGCATCCTGATAAAATTGCAGATCAAATTTCTGATGCTGTACTTGACGCTATTTTAGAACAAGACCCTAAAGCACGTGTTGCTTGTGAAACTTATGTTAAAACTGGCATGGTTATGGTTGGTGGTGAAATCACTACTAGCGCTTGGGTTGATATTGAAGAGTTAACTCGTAAAACTGTAAGTGAAATTGGATATGTCCATTCGGACATGGGGTTTGATGCAAACTCATGTGCAATTTTAAATACAATAGGTAAACAATCACCAGATATTAATCAAGGTGTTGACCGTAAAGAACTACACGAACAAGGCGCTGGAGACCAAGGTCTTATGTTTGGTTACGCATGTAACGAAACTGACGTTTTAATGCCTGCTCCAATTGAATATTCGCATCGATTAGTGAAACGCCAAGCTGAAGTACGTAAAGACGGTACATTGCCTTGGTTACGTCCAGATGCAAAATCTCAAGTTACCTTTGCATATGAAAATGGCAAACCAGTCGGCATCGACGCTGTAGTTTTATCAACTCAGCACTGTGACAGTATTGCTCAAAATGATTTAGTTGAAGCGGTAATGGAAACCATTATTAAACCAACTTTACCAGCCCACTTATTAAATAAAGAGACTAAGTTCTTTATCAATCCTACCGGTCGTTTTGTCATTGGCGGACCTATGGGTGATTGTGGTTTAACTGGTCGTAAAATCATTGTTGATACATACGGAGGTATGGCAAGACATGGTGGTGGTGCTTTCTCTGGTAAAGATCCATCAAAAGTTGATCGTTCAGCAGCTTACGCGGCACGTTATGTTGCAAAAAATATTGTTGCGGCAGGCTTAGCTGATAAAGCTGAGTTACAAGTATCTTATGCTATCGGCGTTGCAGAACCTACGTCTATTAGTATTGAAACATTTGGAACAAGCAAGTTAAGCGAAGATAAATTAATTGAATTAGTTCGTAGACACTTTGATTTGAGACCATATGGCTTAATTCAAATGTTAGATTTAGAACGTCCAATTTATCGAGCTACTGCAGCTTATGGTCACTTTGGCCGTCCTGAGTTCCCGTGGGAAGCGACGGATAAAGTTGAAGCTTTAAGATCGGATGCTGGTTTATAACCTAATCTATAATTAATAAAAACCCTGCACGTCAGGGTTTTTTATTATCTGAAAAATAAAACTATCGCCCTATAATCAATTTAAATATTTTGTTTGATTGCATTCACTTCATTAGTCTCTAGTATTAACTTAAGACTTGGGCTAAACGAACTTTTTATGGATCTAAAAAATCACTTACATTCAGCTTTAATCATTGAGCAACAACCTTTAGCCCAAAGTCATTTAAAGTATTCATTAACTAATATTGGATTTGATAACGTTGATATCGTTGACCGGTCATATTTAGCGTTAAGAGCATTAAAAACTAACCGTTATGATTTAATTATTTGTGCTTCCGATCTTAGCAAAGGCGCCGATGGATATCAGTTGTACGAACAAATTGTAGCGGAAGGTTTATTATTACCTTCGATGACGTTTATTTATTTAAGTTCTGAAAATGACCTAGCATCAAGTCAAAGTGTCATCGAGTTAAATCCAGATGATGTAATTTTAAAACCTTTTACAACGCAAAATATTGAAAAAAGGCTAATACGTTCTTTAAGTAAAAAAATAGCGATAAAAGACGTACTACTTAAACTAGATCAGTATGACTACAAAGCGGCTAATTTAAAGTTAAATAACCATATAAGTAACAATAAAAATCCCCTTAAGATCCCATACTTAATGAAAATGAAAGGTGACATCATTTTATCATTACAACATTGGGATTCAGGCGAACGTTTTTTTAGTAAAGTCATTAGTATTCATCCACATCCTTGGGCTTTATTAGGGTTAACTGAATGTCAGATCCACCTTGAAAAAACAGAGGAGGCTCTTACATCAATTGAGCAACTATTTAATCAACCTCAAACTAAATTAGCGGCATTGGATCATTTAAGTGTTATTAACCAAAAACTACATGATTTTGATAAGGCATTAGTTGTATTAAAACAAGCCACGGAAATATCTCCTAGAAATATCAATCGTTTAAAAGAGCTGGTCAGTGTAGCCCGATTAACACACGACTATGAATGTCAACATGAAGCCAGTAATCACATTATCCGCAATAGTAAATTTTCGATTCACGATTCGCCGCAAATATATTTATCTGCAGTACGCTCCGCCATTGACCTAGGGTTAACGTCGTTTGAAGAGGAAGACGTTTTACGTTTGATTCATTCTAGCCAAAGTATATTAGGTAGTATTAAAGGTAGCTTCAAAAGTGATGCAATTACTAGTCAAATTGACGTTGTGCAAGCTAGATTATTTAATTTGAAAAATGAAAAGACGAAAGCTAAGGAGTTGTTATCTGACAGTATTAAGCTCGTTGAACATCAGAAAATATACATTGATGAAACTAATCAAGATGACGTATTAGACTTGGCAAAAGCATTCCATGAGTTAGGTTTACACAAGTTATCGCACATTCTTTTTAATGAACTCGCGGAGTACTGCCAATCGCCAGAGGCTTCATCCTTATTTAGCCAATACATCGCTGTCGAAAAATCACTTCGCAATGACATTAAGGAATCACCAAAAGAGCTAAATAATAAAGCGGTAAGTTTCTTTGAGGCAGGTCATTTGGATGACGCACTTAAAGCCTTTGATAGTGCATTTAAAGTCATGCCCAAAAGCTCAACTATCGCATTAAATTTAATGCAAACTTTGATTGAGTCTAATTTAAATATTGAACATCATGAGTTAAAAACAATTATCATTCGCTGTAAAAAAACGATACTGCAGTCCGAGTTAACTGAAGCGCAGACACTTAGATTTGAAAAGTTAAATGAGATGTTGGAGCAACAATATTTATAATCAACTACTTGTGCTTATCTACAACAACCAGTTGTGAAAGAAACGTTTCAGTTTATTAGATTTTAACCAATACCAAAATAAATAAACTCCCAGTATAAGTAACACCATTTGTACCCAATGCACCTGAGTAATATGGTAAGAAATCGTATAAAACTGTATGACTAAATCGGTAAAAAGTGCAATTAATAACATTTTACTTTGCAGTGACCAAATCGATTTATACCAAACTTTTTCCCTTTGTTTTTTTAATGAAAATATGAAAAAAGTAATCAATGCTGGCGCCCCCGTTAAAATGGTTAACGTAAACAAAGATACATTTGAATATATAAGTCCAATTAACAAACTACGGTCATCTGAATAGGTCAACGATATGATCCATATGATAAAACCGCGTAACAGATATAAGATCCCTAAATAAAAACCAAGTGGTATCTTAAGTCGTCCTTCAAAGTCAAAATCTTGCCACTGCACTTAAATTATTCCATAACAAAAACCTATCACCTCAATTCATATAACATTGAGGTTAACCAGGCCAATAACAAATAAGGTTATTTATTAAATGATGGGCAGTTTATGAGGGCTAATTTAATAAATTCAACGCCAAACCTTTAGATAGATTGGCTTGTGCTTGAACAGCAACATTCGCTTGTCCCATTATAGAAGCTTGAATATTATCAGCTGTCGCTTTAGCGTAATCAGTATCTTCAATGCGGCTTCTTGCCGACTCGGATTGCACATATGAATTACTTAAATTGTTTATTGTTGATTCTATTCTATTTTGAAACGCACCAATTTGCCCTCGTTGACCACTAATATTTTCGTTAACAGTTTGGCTAATCGAAATGGCATCTTGTGCACCTGCTATAGTAGTCACATCGATACTATTCATCGCGTCAATTTGTTCATTAATTGAGGAGAGACTTAAACCAATCGTTGTATTGGCATTGGCACCGACTTGAAATTGATTATTATTTGATTGAGTAAAAATAGTTTGCCCCGCAAAACTCGTTTGTGACTGAATATCACTCACCTGCCCTTGCAGCTGCACTATTTCCTGTTGAATACTGTCTCTATCTGCTGCGCTCATTGATGCGTTAGCAGCTCTTAATGACAGCTCGTTAATGCGACCTGCAGCATCATTAATACCTGACAATGCACTTTCTGCAACTGAGCTATAACTAAATGCATCACTTGCATTACGCATCGCTACTTGAATACCTGACGATTGATTTGCAAGACGGTTCGCTATTTGTAAGCCCGCGGTATCATCTTTTGCTGAATTGATTTTTAGGCCTGAAACCAAGCGTTTCATTGCACTTTCTTGCTGCTCTTTCAGACTTGTCGAAGACGTATTTGAAGATGATAACGATATATTATTACTACCTACTTTCATGTTCTACCCCCATAGAAAATGTTACATCCTGAGTCTAGTTCAATAAAATAGCGAATACAATTAGCCTGAAGGCCTTTATTAATTAAGTCAGAGTTAGCCTAATAAAGTTAATGCTAACTCTTGTGACTGGTTAGCTTGACTCATTAATGAAATCGAAGCTTGTTGCATTATTTGATAGCGAGCTAATTCAGCTGATTTTGTGGCGTAATCAGTATCTAGAATACGTGAACGCGCAGATATTTGATTTTCCATCACGTTATTTAAATTATTAACCGTGCTCTCTAAGCGATTCTGTGTCGCACCTAAAATAGCTCGGTGTTTATCTACAATTTTTAGCGCATCATCAATTGCAAAGATGGCAAATTGTGACCGATTTACAATATCAACATTATCCAAGCCTAGAGTTGTTGTACTAAAGGCACCGAAGTTCACTTGCATGGTTTGATTTGCATCAGCACCTATTTGGAAGGTATGTAATGGACCACCAGCGCTAGTAACATCTAATTCATAATCCTGTAACGCTATATCGCCTCTGTTAGTGTCAACCCAATTAGAATTAACAGCAAAGTCAGTTTGGTCACTATCATTATCATTAAGTATAATTGTTTCAGTAAATCCACGAGTACCGCTACGGTCACCACTACCATAACCCGTCATTACGTTTTCACGGGTGAAACCATTGTTAGCGTCTTCCCCACCTAACGCACCATTGTCTTTATTGGTAGAGTCCATTTCTTCTGCCATAAACTCTTCCATACGACTTGCATATGTACCAGTATCATTAGCAGCACCGGTTAATTCAGCTCTAAAATCAGCTTCATTTGACCAGTTTCCATTTGATGCCGTGTTTAATGCATTATCAAAAGTTGCTCCACTGGCGAGTTCTTGCATTACATTTTTTAGCCCTCTATCCCCTAAGGTATGCTCCATGTAGCGCATAGCCACAAAACCACCACCATAAGCACCTAAATTATTGGTTACTGTGGTTCCTGTTCCTTGAGCATTAAACGCCGCTAATACTGCTGCGCCTGAGTTTCCGGCAATTTGATCATCCCCGCCACGTAATACTTCTGCCGCACCTTCTTTAAACCAAGCAGGTAAGTTATTAAACTCATCCATCGTTGAAACCATTGTGGCATGAACCATTTCGTGAAGAACGATTTCATCTAATTTGGTGCCACCATAATTATCCAAACCATTATGGATACTATCTATATCTTTGAATTCGGCTAAATCTATAGTCAAAGTGACTCGCTTAACGCCACCGACAGTTGCATTAGTAACCCATGCTAGTGTGCCATCATCGGCATCACGTTCTAAATCGAGTTTCAACTCGCCTTGTCCGGTAATACCAAAATATTGCTCAATAATTTTTTCAGATTCACCTAGCCAGGTGCTTTGCAAACCACGAACCATTTCTCGTTCGAACTGATCAGGTATTGATGAACGATTGCTTTCGTATAAACGTTGCCCACCAAATGTTGTGGCTTCATTGATACGATCTATTTCTTCACTTAATTGCAGGTATTCTTCATTTAGCGATTTTTTATCAACTACGGTATTGGTCGCATTAGCGGCTTGAAGTGCAATATCCCGCATTCGTTGCAAATTATTAGTCACTTGTTGCATCGCACCTTCGGCGACTTGCATCATCGATATACTGTCGTTCGCATTTCTTGACGCGACTTTCATTCCATTAATTTGGGAAGTTAACCGAGTGGATATCTGTAAACCTGCTGCATCGTCAGCAGCGGAGTTGATACGTGAACCTGATGAGAGCTGATTATACGTATTAGTTAACGCACGGTTGTTTTTACGGAACAACCCCGTTATCTGTAACGAACTCACATTGGTATTAATTATCACTATATAGGATCACATAAAATAATATCTCATATGACGTTAGCGGCAATTTTTTGCCGCCCTTGAGGATTTTTTTAATTATTTTTTGATTATTTTATAAGCTATTGAAAAATATGATTATATTATTCAATTAACCTAATAAGCGGATCGCCTGATCTTGCATAGAGTTTGCCTGCCCTAACAACGCTGTTGTAGCTTGTTGAGTAACTTGTAGTCTGGCAAGTTCTGCCGCCTCTTTAGAGTAATCGGCATTAACTAACCGCCCCCTTGCCGCATTACTATTTTCGTGATTAGTAGATAAGTTATTTATCGTCGATGAAAAACGATTTTGTAACCCACCTAAGTTAGAACGTATTTTATCTACCGCACTTAATGCACTATCGATAGCGGATATAGCATCCTGTGCGCCTTGAATCGTCGTTAAATCAATATTTTCAATTGACTCTTCTACAGACTGGTGAGTAAGCGTATTACTTGCAATAGCGTTGTTTACGGTACCAAAGTCAATATTCGATTTAACTTTGAAGTTAGAAACCGACTCTAATTCAACATGTCCTCTGATGACGGCTGCTGAACCATCATTACTCATGTTAACCGATTGACTAAAAGCACCATTTAAATCTATCGTGGTTAAAGCGACTTGATTATCAACACCTTCAGAGCTTTCAAAATAGTTAGATATCTCGATATTATCGCCAAAGTTATTAGTCAAAATTAATTGGTTTGAAACTGAATCAAATTCTGCACCAACACCAGTTAACGCAGCTTCTTCATTAATCTTATTTCGTAACGCAACCATATCTTCATTCATACTTCCGGAAGCGGTAATCGATACAGTACGAGTTTGAGAGCCATTACCTATATCGAAACTTACCAATTCATCTGCTTCAAAAGCGGTTCTGTTGGTCGTAACACCATCATGAAAATGCAGAGCTACTTCCGTTTTAGCATTGGCTGATACATTGGTTTTATCAAATTCTGCATTAATTTTTGTTGCTATTGCTTTGGCAGAATCATCCGAATTCAGTGCTACAGACTGTGAGCTTTTGCCTTGCAGTGTTAACACTTCCGTTTGAGGACCTGCGGCATTATTTCCAAAACCTTCAGATGTTAATTTTGCTTTAGCACCAACTAAACTTGAATCTAAATATATATTGTCTGTCGCCTGACCATTTAACGCAAATTCATTGTGCGTTAAGTCAGAGGTGTGTAATGAAGTTAACGATAATGTAATCACTTCATTTGCATCCGAGCCGACTTGAAATTGTTGAGAGCCAAAACTGCCATTGAGCAACAACTGACCACCAAACGTAGTCGTATCGGCAATTCTATCAAGTTCTTGTTTTAACTGAATGACTTCTTCTTGTAGGGCTTCTCTATCTCGACCTGTATTACTCGCATTAGCTGACTGAATCGCCAACTCACGCATTCTTTGCAATATGTTTGTGGTTTCTTGTGCTGCCCCTTCTGCGGTTTGAACAACTGATATTCCGTCGTTCGCATTTCTTATAGCGACACTCATCCCAGTATTATGTTTGCCAAGCCTATTCGATATTTGTAGGTTTGCTGAATCATCTGAGGATGAATTAATACGTTTACCAGTGGTTAAATTTGTTAACCTATCACTAAGATGCAATTGGTTTTCACGCATTTCATTACTGATATTTCGAGATGTTGTATTTGTTGCTATTTGCATGGCTCGCACTCAATAAATTTAGTTTGAAATTTATACTATGAGAATGATTAGCAATTTTTACGCCACTATAATAACTAGTATTTGCTGTCGATACCTGAATGCTTTTATGCATTTAATTAATGTTTTTAGTTATCGAGTCCGATACAGTAAATACTGTAGAGGCGTAGTCGATTTCTTGTTTGGTATACAATTTGCCTAGATAACGAGTCATTACGATTACATTTATAAATGTATTACAAAGTTAATTAATATTAGTTAGGAGGTGTTATGCAACAATCCAAGGTCGTTCAGTTACCTCTATCGCCTCTTAAGTCCAAAGTGTTAGTGACTCAACCTTATGTGCCTTCTCTAGATAAATACATGCATTATGTAGAAAAAGCTTTTGATGCAAAATGGCTAACCAACGACGGTCCTTTGTTAAAAGAGTTAACGGACAGGTTAAAAGACTATCTAGGAGTGAAATACCTTTTATTAGTTAGCAACGGAACAGCGGCATTACAGTTAGCGTATAAAATAAAAAATTTAACGAATAAAACGGTGATCAGTACTCCATTCACCTTCCCCGCGACCACAACAGCGTTAGAGTGGCAGAACGCCAACATACAATTAAGTGACATTAATAAAAACAGCTGGAACTTGGATCCTAAGGTTGTAGAAAAACATCTAACAACTACTAAAGTTGACGCTATTGTACCTGTCAATATTTTTGGTATGCCTTGTGACATGGAGGCATTTGATAAAATAGGTTCAAAACATAACATCCCTATTATTTATGACTCAGCACAATCGATGCTGTCAAAATTTAAAGGGAAAAGTGTTTTACAATACGGTGATATACATTGCATGAGTTTTCATGCCACTAAACTGTTCCATACCGTAGAAGGTGGTGCTATCACCTTTAATTCAAAAGATGATTATGAACGAGCTAAACGGTTGATTAATTTTGGTATCGGCGAGAATGGTGTAGTAGAAGAAGCTGGTATTAACGCCAAGATGAGTGAATTACATGCTGCTATGGGGTTATGTATTTTAGACGATTTGCCAATGTTAATTGAAAACAGAGAAAAGTCATTAACACGATATCACTCGCAATTAGCTGGCGCTGTAACTCTCCAGTGTTCCAATTATGACTCTTATACGCCACCTATGTATATGCCAATAAAATTTGAAACTGAAGATGCCTTATTAAATACCAGAGAACAACTCGGTCATAAAGGTTATTTGAGTCGTCGGTATTTTTACCCTAAAAATCATAAGTTTTTAAATGAATCGGTACGTTCCGTTTTACCAGTGAGTGATGTTATTTCTAATAAAATATTATGTTTACCATTAATGCATAATTTAAGTAAAAATCACGTCACGAATATATCGACGATTATTAAGCAAAACGTTTAACGCCTATGAAAGTCGCGATAATGCAACCATATTTATTTCCATATTTGGGGTATTTTCAAATAATACACAGTGTGGATATCTTCGTTATATTTGATGATGTTAATTACATTAAACGTGGGTGGATAAATAGAAATAATATATTGAGTAAAAAAGGGATAGAGCGGTTTAATTTACCTGTGGAAAAAGCCAGTCAAAATAGAAAAATCAACCAACATAATATATTTAATCCCAAAGAAAATATTAGTAAATTATTTAAACAGATTCGAGTCAATTACCAAGATTCACCTCAGTACCAACAGCTTGATACTTTTTTATCACAGCTTGAATTGCCAAACGAGCGCCCCCCTCAATATGAAATTGAGGCAAATAGTTTACTTACTTTATTACAAAGCAGCATCCAAGTATTAATAGACAAGTTAAATTTAAATACGCAAATTTTGCTATCATCTAACATCCCAAATGAATTAAATTTGTCATCTGAAACTAGGATCATAGATATTTGCCAACAATTAAAGGCTTCAAGTTATATTAACCCGCCCAATGCTGAGAAATTAGGATTATACACACCTGATAATTTTAACAAATTTGGCATAAAGCTGCATTATATCCAACCAGAGTTAGTCGAATATGAACAGTTTAACAGCAGCACATTTGTTAACTATTTATCAATATTAGACCTTATCGCTAACCTGCCGTTCACTGAAATACAGAATAGAGTTACAAATTATAATTTAAGGCTCGCCACAAAATAATGTATATGTCTTGTCGTTCCAGCCACAGTCTCTAATAATTCACCATGATGTAATATAGTAAACTTGGCCAATTCATTATTGATTAATTCATGGTTAAAAATTTGGACTCGACACTCCTGCCTAAAACCTAAAAAATCATGTTTTATTTTAAATACATGATTAGGAAGTTCTACAGAGCCATCAAAAATACTGTGTTGATGGCCTAATAATGAAAAAACAAATCGACCATCTGCTTTTAATACTCTTGCCACTTCTGCAAAATTATCATGTAATGTAGTTTGGTCTTGATCTAAATAATAAATTGAGTTGCAAGCTAAAACATAGTCAAAATGTTTATCCGAGGCAGGTATATTGTTTGCTACCCCCATTAAAAAGTGTTGTTCAGGAAAGCGAGTCTCCAACAAGTTTACTTGCTCTTCTGATACTTCTAACCCTGTCACAGCAAAACCATTATTAACTAAAAATGGAATACTTCGTCCGTGTCCACACCCCAAATCTAAAATAGTTTTGCCAATATAATTATCATTTAAAAACTCGACAGGTGATTTTGACAAAAAGACACGAGTAACAAAGTTTTCTGGATAGAAATTATTCGTCTTAGATAACGAAGCATAATACTCCTTCCATTGAGTCGAAGCCGATAAACGTTGAGTCATTAAACTAACACCACATAACTTTGTTGGGGTGAAATTGGGCTGCGTATTATTTCATATTCACGTCCTTGAAACACTTCCCTTAATGCTAAAGTCTCACCTGGGAAGTCGGTATAACATAATTCATCAAACGCGAAGATTGTATTTTTGTGACAATAAGGTAACAACTGCTCCAAACAAAACTTAGTTGGCTCGTATAAATCTAAGTCAAAATATACCAGTGATAAAATAGTCTCAGGGTGTCTGCTTAGATAGTTTGGTAACGTTTGACTAACATCACCTTTGACTAATTCAAATTTTTTCACATTAGCTTTAGGGTTCAAAGACTCTTGAATCTGAAGATGTTGTTCTAGTACTTTTTCATAGTTAGTTGGTACTGAATAATTACCAACTTGAGACTTTTCCGTACTGCCATCTTTATCAGACACTGACGGGAAACCAGAGAAAGTGTCAAAACCAATTATTTTCCTGCTGGTATTAAATGGTTCATACATAGAGCGTAAACAAGACATCAAATTTAAAGTCTGTCCCCAACGAACGCCAAACTCCATTATTACCCCGTGATTATTTAATATATTTTTGTATAAATCTGAGAAAAACAAAATTCTTGCTAAAGAACTGCGATTTAAAAACAAACCCATGTTAGCTAAAATTTCGTTGTCCGGGATGGGGCTATCATGTAGTTGTTTGACTAATGCTTGATAAGACTCTACTTCACCATTGTTTAAATGATGTTGAAAATTGAATTCCGTGCTCATCGTTACTTCCTATATCTTAAAAGGGTTAATAGCGTAATTAATACGTTAAATTACGAGATCTTGGTGTGCTGATTCAAAAAACCTAGGATACTTTGTTCTTGCCATATAAAAATCACGCGCCATTAATTCTTTATCATTTGCAGGGGCATATCTACCATTTGCTACCCAACGGTATTTTTCTGATTTGTTTATACCACTTGCGTGTAATAATAAAGTATTGAACAAAATACATTCACCTTTTTTGATCACACCAACGTCTGTTTGATTAAGCACTAATTGTTCAAATTCATCATTTTTTACGATCCTAATCCTGTTAGGATTGTTGGCTTCCACCTCAGTTTCTTTATGAATAGCATGTATCTTATTATGACTTTTAGGGACAAATTTTAAAGGGCCCATATCAAGCTCAACATCTCTCAAAGCTATCCAGAAAGTAACCGCATTGGTACTTATAACATTATATTGATAGTCTTGGTGCCATTCAAAATGGCTTACCTTTGTACTTTGCCCGTCAATTCGAAATAACGACCAGTCAAATGGGGAAAGTAAATGTTTTTCACCCAATAAATGACCAATCACCGAGTAAAGGTTTTGATTAGATATAAGGCTCTGAAAACTCGGTAAATCCTTTGCTATACGTAAAGCAATATCTGCTGACTTAACATTATTTTTACATAATAAGTTAAATGCTTCATCCGGGTCATTAGGGAAATTTGTTGTATTGGACCAACCACTAATAACAGCCAGTAGATCTTGAATTGGTTGCTCTAATTGTGCTTCATTAAAAAGTCCTGAAACTTTTACAATACCTTGATCGACAAATTCACTTTTAATTTCAATAATTTTATCGGGGTCAGTAAAGTCCGAGAGTTTAAAACAACCAATATTCAAAACCGTTACCTAATCTTGTTTAATGAAATAACCACTTGGCGTAGCAGAAAAAGGAAACTTTTTAAAAACTGGTGCAATGCCTTTTTCTTTAAAGAACTCATCTACAGCTGAGGTTTCTCCCTGCCAAGGAACTAAACCATACTCATCAAATATAATCACACCACCAGTACAAACTTTATCATACAGCTCATTTAAACAATATTTAGTTACATTGTATAAATCTACATCCATATGTAATAGTGAAATCTTTAAACCTGGTTGTTGCTCTAAAAATTTAGGCAAGGTGTCAAAAATATCACCATCTACGATTTTAACCCTATCGATATTGGGCGGCATGGTGTCTTCATTAAATAATTCAACTAATGTTTTTGCTAATGCTTCAGGTGCTTGCCAACCTCCAACTTCATTCCCTACAGTACTGCCTTGTTCTGGGTGACCGTCTTTTTCAGAAAAATCTTGCAACCCTTGAAAATGATCAAAGCCATAGACAAATCGAGTTCTATCCCCAGGACAAAATGTTTCCATTAAATTAGCCCAAGTAATTAAACTTACCCCTTTAGACACGCCCATCTCAAGTACGCATCCTGGTAAATCAATTACATGTTTAAACAATTCATAATGAGCCAAAAAGCGAGGCAGCTCTCTACGTCTTAGAAATGCAGGGAAGTTTTTTAGTACATCCTCTAACGATAAATCGTGTTCTTTGGTTAAACGCTCTAAAACGTCCCATCGACGTTGATCTCTGCCTTTATAATTAAACTGTTGCTTTTCCATTTTTTTCCCGATTCTTGTTTTAGTTGGTTATATGAAGTGTATTTTTATATACCTTGCCATACATCTTCAATATCACCTCTAGTTACAAGTACCTGATCAACTTTCTCCAGGTTATGTAACATTGCTTGTTTATTCGCTTTTAAATACTCGTATAGCGCACTATTATAAAAATGCTGATCAAAGTGATTTTTATTATTTGAGTTACATACACTTTGTATTCCAACTTTAATATTTTGTTTGATGATTCTACGTTTTAGCCAGTAGAAGTCATCGTCTTTATCAAGCTCGTGCCAAAATAAACGGTGAGTTTCACTCATCCCTAACATGCTTAAACCTATTGAGTTTTTAGCGTTTAGTTTTGAGATTACCTCACACACTTGCATTGATTCGCTTGTGTTTTTGCGGTGAGCTTCCCCATAGAGCTCTAAAAACGAAAAGCTATTTTTCAATAAATTGTAATTAGGCACGTTATTGGTAAATACAAATTCGATTGTCGTTTTATCTGATTGAGTTTCAGCAATTTGTTTTAACATCAAATTAGGGAGTAATGCATCGAGAAAATTAAACTCCCGATACTTATAAACTTCATTTAAAAAACACTGAAAATTAAAACTATAGCCGTGATTAACGTATTCTTTATACATTGAATAAACAGCACGTTTTATATTTCTGAAAATTAGCACACACTTTTTTCTTTCAGGAAATAGTGAATTCAAACGTCGCAATTTTTCATACGAATCAAGTTCATTCGTTAGCCCTTTCATTGCAATATTCTCACTTGAAACAAAATATTCAAGTTGCTGTTGTTCTGCTAACACTAACTGTGAACCAACATAATCCTGGTACTGTTGAAACATTTCGTTAAAGTGGAATCGATTTTGATAACGTAAACCGACATTGAGCAGTTTGCTTTCTAATGCAGATTGGTACCAAGATGTCAGATCTTCATTGGGTCTAAACCCTGTATAAACAATGCCATTATTTCGTTCACATAAAGATGCAGAGTTTTGTATTGTTGTAGAGTAAGATTTTGGGTTACCAATATGAATTATTACTGAGGAGGCCATTTTACCTCCATTAATTGAAATAACTCCTTTTCAGATAAACGGTTACTTAACCGGTTATTTACTACAAACTTAACTCTGCTAAAAGAGACGGCTTGACCTCCCAAGCTTAATTTATACCTTGCTAGAGAATCACCTTCTGCAATACCACCGCCTAATGACAAATAAGCATTAGAGTTTTTTGATAAGTATTGATATAAAAAATATACAATCGCTCGACTATAATCAAACGTTCCGGGTACATGGGCCATGAATGTATAGTCATACCCATCTGGTACAGTCGACACAACGCATCCAGCAACCAATTTATTTTGGTGTTTCAATAGATATAAATTCCAACTTTCGTTTTCGAGTAATACTTTCCAATGTTGCAAACCAAACTTATATGAAGGTGAAAAATTATTACGCTGAGCAGTCTCATCATAAAGTTCACTAAAACATTCAAGGTCACTGACGGTTGAGGCTAGAGTAAAATCAAATTCATCCTTTTGTTTCATAATTTTATTTATTCTAGATCTCGAATCACGTTTGAGACCAGCTAAAAAGGTGTCATTTACATCTCCAAGCTTCAACATATAATTTGTTCTGCTTTCTTGCTTAACAAAACCAAACTGTGTTGATATCAGCTGATTTTCCTGATTGGCCCTATTTAATATCTTTCGGGTTTGAATAAATCCAGCAGATAAGTATGGGTTATTGTCACACAAATATGAGATTTCGTTGTGGAGATCAAATTGAACTGGGCCTGATAAACAAATTGGTGTAAAACAAACGGTAGAATTCGGCTTAAATATAAGATTATTGGAGCGCTTAATAAATAAAGGGTACTTACTGTACGGATCACTGCCGACTAATTGTGCTGGTTGCTCAGATTCACCTTGGCTGAATTTGAGAAATGCTTCGCTGGAGAAGGCACTTAATATTGACACTGTCATTTATTAAGTATCAACCATTCACTATTGTAGTTTAAAAGCGTGTTTTTCAATTCTATATGCATATTATTTAGGTGCCTTTTCGACAGATTTAGCTTTTTTAGATTTTAACACGAACATTATAATAAAAAGATCTTGGAACATTTTATTAACCTTGAGATTTTTTGTAGAATCTATTTTCATCAGTTTGATAAAACTCTTCTAAAGATACAGGTACCATCGCGTTATATCCTAAGACTTGAGCTAATTGTGGTGTTACTGTTTTCCCAAAATCAATGCCAAGTGCCCTTGGATAATCTAATTGTTGTTTGATGTAAGGTTTTGAAAAAAAGGAGTAATAATATATCGATCAGTTTCCGTTAAATTTTTACCCGCTGCATGCCACATATTCCCATCAAAGAAGATCACATCCCCTTTTTTGCCTGTCGCACGGATCGCATTATCAAAAAATTCTTTTTCTTTTGGTTTATTTGGAAAGTTTTGAGAACCTTCCAACATCCAAGTTGCACCATTCTCTTCAGTAGAATCGCTCAATAAGATTATTGCATTTAACCACAACTTATTTGAACCAGAAAAACTACGAATGTCTCGATGGATGTTTTGGGTATAAGTTTTATTTACTTTTGTAATTCGACTAACGCCCATCGTATTCAAAATATATGCGCCATTAAAATACTCTGTTAGAAATTTCCCAAGTATTGGGTTTTCTAATAGTGTTAACATTTTCCTGCAAATTACAAAACTATGGTGAGTCGCATTTTCAACTAAATGTGCAATGCCTTTTTGATTTTGAATATTCACAAAGTGGTGTTCATTAGTTAAATATTCATCCAAAATTTCATCGACCAATTGAGTAGAAAAAACATCGTCAAACTTTACCCACCCTCTATGAGTTAAGGTATCCAAGTAATTAGTCATTATTCGCCTCTAAAATATACTGATAAATACCATCAGATAATTCTGTGCTCAGACTGCTTTGCTCAGCTGTGTTAAATTTCTCATTTAAACACGCACCTTTCATATTAAGAATTTCATCTTTTAGCATAGCTTCATCATTCACCCAACTTGTAGCCTTGTCAACAAGCGTATCCACTGAGCTACATAGACCAGATAGATAATCCAAACTACCCCAAATATCCATATCGGTAAGACCACAAACATCACTCTTATCTAGAATAAATAGTTTAGGTTTATTTAAACGAACCAGATCAACATTACTATTAGTTCCACCAAAAGGAAAAGTTGCGATCGCAAAGTCACAGTCATTCAAAACGCTCATGTAGCGGTTATAACTTAAAAATGGATGTATTTCAGAATTTGGTAAAAATCGTCTGAGTAAAGAACTAGCAGAAAAGAATTCAATGTCTTGTTTAGGATGAGCCATAAAAAAGTGAAATTTAACACTTTTATTAGAATTTTCAGTAATTTTTGTACAAGCAGCTATCACTTCATGAGATATCTTTTGGATGACGCCATTAACAACTATATTCACTATTTCTTTATTGATATGAGTGGGGGTTAAATTAATTGGTGTTTCTTTCCTAAATAAGCCTTTTCGTTTACCAGGCATCCACTTTTCAGAAATAATAGATTCCATAACTTTTTCACTTATTCCGATATCCAAGCAATGAAAGTAATCTATGTTAGGGATGAAAGTACTTGCGGGATGACCGGCAGAAGCTATTTGAATTGGTGCTAAGCGTAACGTCGCAATCAAAGGAACATAAATAGTCATGCCAACTGAAGGATAAAAGACAACATCTGGTTTTACTTTCAGAATTTTCTTTACCATCGAATTTAAGTCTAGCTTTTCAGCTTCAGGGATTACGATAACATCATCAAAATCTTCCTGACCTAGACTATCGAATTGACTATCGATTCCCATTCCAACAACGTGAAATTTTTCACGTAAGACGGCGATTCTTGGATGGTGCCCTCGATACATAGCATGGTTGTAATGATAAAACTCGTGGAAAACTAAAATAGTTGGTTTATTGGTCTCTGGCCTAGCCTTAACATCATTATTTATTCGCTTTTTAAGACCAGGTGTAAGATATTCCTGCATAAAACTTTCAAAGCAACGCACTATCCACTTTTTTATTTCATACTTTTCAGGATGAGCCAGGTTACTGCAATTAAAAAATGTAGCGATAAGTGGTGATAAATTTTCAGGATCTTTTGTATGTACTATAGGTGCGTGTTTAGCACCTTCAATTAACTGTCCAATATTACGTTGGCACCGATTGCTCATTTGAATACTAATTGAACGTATTTGTCCTGAAAATGATAACACTGTCAGGTCGGGAATATGTTTAAATAATTGTGCCCATGGTACATCAATAGCAGTTTCTACAGTGATAACGAACAACAAACGACGTAATTGCTCGGGTGTATAATCAGTTTTATTAATTAATGCCAAATTAGTTAAAATATGATCTGTGGAATGGTATGAACTCGCTGTAAATAAGTTGTTTATGAATGACTTTTGTAAACAGATAAATGCATAAGTTTCCTTGCTAGGGGTATAACTCCAATCAGAAAACCAAGTGGTAATTAACGTCGCTAATTTTTCTATAACCTGATAGCTTTCTAACACCTTTTGTTCTTTAGTTAACGCTCGATTAAATGGTGCAGCAGTAAGTTCGACTTTATCTTCTGTATAAACCGTCGTTAAATAAATAAGAATCCTCTCAGCTTCAGCAAAGTTTTTAGCGACGATAGCGTATTCTAATTCTTGGATGGTCATTGTACTGTTGTCAGCTTTCACTATAATTTTTCCATAAAAAAAACAGGCTTATGCCTGCTTTTATACAATAGTTATACCAAGAGTAAAGTTATTATTGATCTGAGATTTGATCCCAACCATCTTTAATTGTTTTTATTAAATCTACGACTTCATCTACTTTTTTATAGTCTTTTTCAATATTAGCTTGTACTAATTGAAGTTGCATATAGTCATAAAGTGCATTTAAGTTTTGAGATATTTCTCCACCTTTTTCCATATCTAATGCACAATTTAAAGCTAAGATAATATCAATCGCGTTGGATAAAGTATCATGGTATCCACCGGTTTGATTCTCCATCATGGCCGAAACTTTTATCAGACGATCAATGGCACCAGCCATTAGCAGTTGGATTACTTTATGTGGTGATGCATCGGTCAACTGTGTTTGCGCATTCATGTGGGTATACATTTTAATCGCACTACGCATAAATAATTTACCTTAATAAGAGGTCAGATATTTCTGAATTTTTTTGCCGTTTGATTTTATATCGGCCAATTCTCTTTTAACTTTTGCTTTTAATTCAATTATTTTTTCTTGCCAATTTTGTTGGCGTTGCATGCATGTATTTATTAATGCTTTTTTAGTATTTTGATCCGTTTCTTGCTCAATTAACTGTTTGCATTTTTTATCGAACGATTCTAATACCTGTTGTAATTCCTCAACGTCACCAGTAGATATCGCTGTGTTAAAGGTTTTTTCTAAATCACTAAATTCAGTCATTAGTTATCTTGTCTTACTACACCTGGTAAGTTATCTAATTGAGCTTGTAAATAATCACCAGTTGAATTTAATTGTCCAACTAACAAATCCATCGTATTAAACTGTGTATACAACCTAGCTTCTAGAGCTGTCATTTTTTCAGCAAAGGTTTCTCTCTCAATCGATAATCGGTCCAATGTAGACTTATAACTATCAATTTTAGATTGAATAACACCACCACCGCCCGTATAACCAGATAATGAATCTGTTAACTTATTCATGATGCCATTGTCACCAACAAATAATGCTTTAACATCCTCGAAATTATCATTTACTTGATTGGCTAACACCGATTCATCAACTTCTAACAAGCCTTCTCGATTCGATGTAATCCCCAAACTGGCTAAGCTATTTACTCCTCCTTGGGAATCGATAGTTTCACTTAACACATTTCGGACTTGTGAGGTTAATGTTCTGAGTATCGATTCACCAACTAAGGGTCCAACAATACCAGAGTCAGTATTTACACGGCCAAGAGTAACCGAGGTTTCAAGAAAGGTATTATAAGCCGCTGCGAAATCAGCCAGAGCAGAGCCAACTTGTGACGTGTCTTGAGATACGGATATCGTGTTTGTATCGTTCTCGTCATTAACTTTTTTCGCAATGATAGTGACGCCTTCTATGGCGTCTTTAAATACGTTACTACTTTGCGTTACTGTTAAAGCGCCATCGATAACGATAACAGCATCTGATGCGGCTTGCGTTTGATTCATATTATTGCCAACTGGCGCTGGTGAATCAGGATCTGCATTAGGATCTAAAAACGAAAATGCCGATAAACCTAATGAGTCGGTATTATCCGCATCGTCATCAATCACCGAAATTGAAATCGCGTTGTCTTTACCTACTTCTCTAGAATTTAAAATTAAATGTTGACCGTCATCATCGGTAATAATTGAAGCGTATAACCCCGGATTATCTTGCGCATCATTAATCATGTCTTTCATGTCTGACAGTGTCTCAGTACCATCAAACGTTAGTTCCATATCAACACCGTTAACATCGATCGTCATTGTACCTGAACCGACAAAATCATCCGAAGCGTACCCTTGAGAGGCAAGTTTTTGCCCTTGAGCTAGAGATTTTACTTCTACAGAATAACTTCCTGCGACGGCAGTAGAATCCACCGATGTTGTAAAGTAGTCGTTGGAGCCAGTAATTTTATTTACTTCAAATAAAGAACTAGAGTTTAATTTTGCAGCAGCATCTTCAAATGCAGCAGCTGCACTTACAAGACTACCAAGAGCGGTAATTTTATTAGTTGTTGTGTCTTCTTGATCTTTAATTCGAGCTTCAAAAGGAACTTGTTCAGCTTGAACTAAGCCTGTAACAATACCTGTTACATCTAAGCCAGAGCCGATACCTGGGGATGATATAGTTGCCATTTTAAGTACCTCAAATTATAACGTTAAACACTCCGGCTAAACTTCAGTAACGATAATTTTACCAGAACGATTTGCTGTATCTGCTAGATCAGATAAGTTTCTAGCTAGACGTAATACTTCTTCCGAAGGTATTTGACGAATGACGTCACCACTCAGTTTATCAGAAACAGTCACTACGTGACGACCTGAATCATCATCTACTCGAAACTGTAATTGTTTGTCGATCAAATTAACAAAATCTTGCAATTTTGACGCCACTTCCTCTATGGCTTTCTGTTCTTCGGCGTCTTCTAATTCTTTAACTGCTAATCGTTTTTCCGTGTGTGCTTCTGCAATCGTTTTATCAATTTGTTTTGACTCAACTTTTACAACTTCACTTTGATTGGTTTGAACGTCATCGTTATTCAATTTTTCAGTTTTTTTGTTTACTATTTCGGATACAACCGAATTCGTAATACCTGTATTTGAAATTAAATCACTCATTCTACCATCCTCCTAAACACTAAAACCAACATCAAGGTAAACTGATATTGGTTCTAATTCTCTAAGGTTAATATAGCCTAGGTCAGACCTAGGCTATTGAACCTATTAACCTAGCAGACTCAATGCTGCTTGTGGTAACTGGTTAGCCTGCGCTAAGATTGAAGTTCCTGCTTGTTGTAAGATTTGGTTCTTAGTCAATTCAGCAGTTTCAACCGTAAAGTCAGTATCACGAATTCGTGAACGTGCTGCCGATGAATTCTCAACAATTGAACTTAAGTTGTTCACTGTTGAACTCAAACGGTTTTGTACAGCACCTAGAGTAGAACGGTTTTTGTCAATTTTAGCTAACGCACCATCAATAATTGATATTGCTGATTGAGCGCCTGCAGTCGATCTTAAATCAACGCTATCGATTGATTGCTCTTCAGCTAACGTCACACCTGCAGCAGTTGTTATTTCAGCAGCAACAGCACTCGTTTTAAATCCAAGTGTGCTATCTAACTGGATTTGTCCACGTACAGCTACCGAGTCATCCGTATTAGTTATTGCAATCCCTGTTGCCGCCGCATTCTCTGTACCATCATAATTACGACCAGTTACTGTGATAGAACCTACATTAGCACCTGCACCTAAGTCATCCGTAAAGTCAGAAATAACGATGTCATCACCAGCTTCACTGGTTAATGCAATTGCTAAACCGGTTCCACCAGTGTTACCTGTTGATTCGAATTTAGCGCCAATACCCGTTTCAGAAGCCACTTCATTAATCTTATTAACTAGTGTTTGCATATCGGTAGCAGCATCACCAGAGGCACTAAAAGAGATAGTTGCTGTAGAAGCGCCATTAGCTGGATCTCCATTTGACAACTCAAAGCTAATTCCGTCTCCAGCTTCAATGTTAGCTAGGTTTTCAATAATAGCTGACGTTCTTGCATCGGCTTTAACACCCGTAGTATTAAATTCAGCATTAATCTTAGATGCCATAGTAGCAGCACTATCAGATTGACCAATATTAATGTCGGCGTCATTTACACCAAACACTGATAAGTTCATTGAAGCTGTAGCTAAATTGAGTTGTGCTATCGCACCAGCAGCGTCAGTTGCATTAGCTGCGCCATTTTGGCCCATCACGCTACCTTGTAACATTGTACGTACACTACCTAAATCATCAGTTTGAGATGAGTTAATTGCTAAACCAATAGTTTGGCTTGCATCTGCACCTACTTGGAATTGTTGATTACCAAACGTACCATCTAATAGTTTTTGACCACCAAATGTAGTAGTATCTGCTATTCTGTTTAGTTCAGATTTAAGCTGTGTTACTTCTTCATTGATTGCTTTTCTATCTACTGTTGTATTCGTGGCATTCGAAGCTTGTACAGCTAAGTCACGCATACGTTGTAATATGTTAGTCGATTCTTGCAACGCACCTTCAGCTGTTTGTGCCATAGAAATACCGTCATTTGCATTTCTAACCGCTACATTTAAGCCGTTGATTTGTGAAGTCAATCGATTTGAGATTTGTAAACCAGCAGCATCATCTTTAGCACTATTGATCCTAAGACCAGATGCTAAACGTTGCATTGATGTTGATAGGCCACCTGATGCGCCAGATAGTTTATTCTGAGCATTTATTGAGGCTGGATTTGAATTTACCGTTAAAGCCATGATGTTCTCCTACCCCGCGAATCGGGTTGAATTATTTTTCAGTCACTAGCTATATCGGCGCTTTATTTTGCTCCTTTAATAAATTTTATGTTTTTTTACAAAAACTGCCGAAAGGCGGCATTTTATTGCCGCTTTTCAAACAGTTAACTGATTATTTTTTTACTAATTAACCACCAAGTAAGCTTAAAGCAGCTTGTGGTAACTGATTAGCCTGTGCAAGAATTGTCGTACCAGCCTGTTGTAGAATCTGGTTACGAGTTAACTCAGCTGTTTCAGTTGCAAAGTCTGTATCTCTAATTCTTGAACGAGCTGCTGATGAGTTTTCGGCAACAGAAGACAAGTTATTGATTGTCGAGTTTAAACGATTTTGTACCGCACCTAACGTTGCTCGGTTACGGTCAATCTTGGCCAATGCACCATCAATTACATTAATCGCTGATTGGGCACCTTCCACTGTCGTTAAGTCAACAGTATCTATAGTAATTTCAGAAGCTCGGCTTGCCGTGGTTCCAGACCCTAATATTTCAGCTGTTGCAGAACTTGTCACACCAAAGCCAATTGTACTGTCTAATTGGATTTGACCACGCACTGCAATTGAATCTGTTCCAGCTGCTGCAGTATCTACTGTCACAGGTGTACCTACAAAACCAGAATCGTCATAGTTACGACCAACCACATCAAAGCTTGCCGCATTACCCGCACCAGCATCATCATCTGTAAGGTTTGCGATTACAATATCGTTACCAGACTCAGATGTTAACTTTATAGCTGGCAGTGCTCCAGTTGTATCACCTGTTGATTCAAAAGTGGCACCTATCCCCATAACTGCCGCTTTTTCATTAATTTTATTAACAAGTAGCTGCATATCATCTGTTAATACACCGGTCGATGTGAAAGAAATGATTTCAGTTGCCGTTGAAGATTTTGATGGATCTCCGTTTGAGAATTCAAAACTTATACCGTCACCAGCATCTAAGTTAAGAAAATTTTCTAATACAACTGTATTACGAGCATCAGCTTTAACACCGGTTATATTAAATTCTGCATTAATTTTAGCCGCCATTGTTGCCGCACTATCTGATTGACCGATAGCAACGGTTGAAGAATTAACACCGTCAATAATTAAGTTTTCAGAGGTCGCGCCTAAGTTTAAGTTAGCGACGGCGGTTGCAGCATCAGCACCATTTGATGATACAGCACCCATTTGAGAACCTTGCAACGTTAAACGAGCACTACCTAAGTCATCTGTTTGTGCAGAGTTAAAGGCTAGACCTATCGTTTCGTTTGCTTGAGCACCCACCTGAAATTGTTGATTACCAAATGAACCATCTAATAATTTAGAGCCACCAAAGGTAGTTGTATCTGCAATTCTATTAAGCTCTGCTTTTAACTGTACTACTTCTTCTTGGATCGCATTTCGGTCTACAGTCGAGTTAGTCGCATTTGCTGCTTGGATAGATAAGTCTCGCATACGTTGAAGTATATTTGTTGATTCTTGCAACGCACCTTCAGCCGTTTGAGCCATTGATATACCATCATTAGCATTTCGAATAGCGACGTTTAAGCCATTAATTTGAGATGTTAAACGATTTGATATTTGCAAACCTGCGGCATCATCTTTCGCACTATTTATACGAAGGCCTGAAGCCAAACGTTGCATTGAAGTTTCAAGGCCGCCTGAAGCCCCCATTAAATTACGCTGCCCGTTTAGGGAGGCAGTGTTAGTATTGACAAATAACGCCATCACACTCTCCTGATTGGTATGATTTCTATAATATGAAATCAAGCACTGAACCCTAAAAAGGTTTCGGGCAGCACTTTAATTCGCCTATTGATATCAATACAAGTAGTGTGCCAGTTAGTTAAAGTAATCTAAATTTATAACAAAAAGTTCTTTTCAAAGCGTTTATCCATAAGGGGATGCGTTTTTTCAACTTTGACTATCAAAGCTATAAAAACAAACTTAATTACAAATATAACGGCAGATAATAAACGGCAATCAAGTGCCAAATACGGCAACTTTTTACTGATCGGCAATAAAAAAGCCTTGTAAAAACAAGGCTTTTTTTATGAGAAAACAAAATGGATATTTTAAAGCTAAATACCAAGCGTTATTGCTGGAGAAGTGACAATGCTGCTTGTGGTAACTGATTAGCCTGCGCCAAGATTGAAGTACCCGCCTGTTGAAGGATCTGGTTACGAGTCAATTCAGCAGTTTCTTGAGCAAAATCTGTATCTCTAATACGTGCTCTAGCACCAGAAGAGTTTTCAACAATGTTTGCTAAGTTACGAATAGTTGATTGTAAACGATTTTGGACCGCACCTAATGTTGCACGATTTCTATCGATTTTACTTAAAGCGCCATCAATAATCGCAATTGCATCTTGAGCACCAATTGCGGTTGTCACATCTATAGTTTCAATCGAAACTTCAACGGCTTGTGCCAAATCATTTGCGCCAGGTAAACCGGATAAATCGCTATTAGCCGTATTTGAACTTACGCTGAACAATACCGTACTGTCCATTTGTAATTGACCTTTTACAGTCGCATCTGTATCTGCAGGCGTTCCAGCATCTAAAGTTACTGCAGCACCAACGTCTTGGTCATCCGCATAAGAGCGACCTTGAATATCAACAGTCGCATCGCCACCGCCAGAATCAGCCCAATTAGTAATACCAATATTATCGCCCGCTTCCGAGGTCATGATAATAGATGTAGATGCGGCATCATATACAGCGCCTATACCTAATACGGCCGCATTTTCATTAACTTTATTCACTAACGTTTGCAAATCATCTTCGACTACACCGGTAGCTGTAAATGAAATGGTTTCCGTTGCAGTACCGTTGGATAAATCAAAACTAATACCATCACCAGCAGCTGCATTTGCAAAGTTTTCTAAACGTAATACCGTTTTAGCATCTGCATTTACACCAGTTGTATTAAATATTGAGTTTATCTTAGAGGCGATATTTGCCGCAGAATCATTTTGTGCGATAGATACTTGACCAGTATTAATACCTGCAATAGTTAATGTTTCAGCTGCTGTAGCCATTAAATGACTATTTGAATCAACAGCGGAACCTAATGTAGTATTTGCCGAAGCGGCAAGGTTTGAGCCTGCCATGTTGTATCTTGCACTACCTAGATCATCGATTTGAGCCGAATTAATAGATATTGCTATGGTTTCATTTGCTTGTGAACCTACTTGGAATTGTTGAACACCAAACGAACCATCTAATAATTTTTGTCCACCGAATGTTGTGGTATTCGCAATTCGGTCTAATTCAGATTTAAGCTGAATAATTTCTTCTTGTAGTGCTTTTCTATCTACTGTTGAGTTGGTGGCATTTGCCGCCTGGATAGATAAGTCACGCATACGTTGCAAGATATTCGTTGATTCTTGCATCGCGCCTTCTGCAGTCTGAGCCATTGAAATGCCATCATTTGCATTTCGCATTGCTACATTAAGACCGTTAATTTGAGATGTTAATCGATTTGAAATTTGCAAACCGGCCGCATCGTCTCGTGCACTGTTAATTCTTAATCCCGATGCCAATCTATTCATCGAGGTTTCAAGGCCGTTTGTTGAGCCCATTAAGTTACGTTGGCCGTTAATTGACGCAACGTTAGTATTTACAAATAATGCCATTGTTTTCTCCTTAGAACTTTATAGATAAATAACCTAAAGTTCTTTCTCCAAACTACGATTTGCATCTTACGTGCCAACTTATTTGTCAAACTTATTTATTAAGAATAATTACAAAGGAATTCACTAAAACGACTATAATCAATAACTTACGATGGTATTGAAAATTAACACTAGAGATGTGGTGGAAATATAGGCTTTGTTAGTAGGATTTTTAATAACTTGTGTTATCGGCAAAATTGGGAAGGATGGCGGCAATTTGACGCCAAATTTTAAATTAGGACTTAGTATAAATACCCCTTAGTCCTTAATAATGATTAGATATAATCAAACAATGATAATTTTTGCATCATTGCAAAACTTTGCTGTGATGCTTGCAGTCCAGTTTTCGACATTTCTAAATTAGTGATGGCTTCATAAATATCAATTTCTTCAATATTCGCCAACGTTGATTTAGTGACTTCTTGAAAACGATATTGGGCTGACATTTCAACTTCAATCGCATTTAAACGAGCGCCCATTGATGAACGAGTGTTATCAACTGTCGTCAACCCAGACTTTAATTCAGTTAATAAATCACTAACTAAGTCAGTTCTAGCTTGAGAGTCAGGTCTATCGATGTGAAAAACATCTCCAGCTGCGGGTACGCCACCAACATCAAATTCAACCCCATTAAAGGTGACTTTATTATCATTAGTATAATCACTAGGACCTTCTACTAAAGAGCCTGCACTGTCATACACTTCATATAATCCGCCAGCTAAAATGTTCACGGTGAAATCATCAATTGTATGGCCAACCGCAGGGTCCACTATATTTCCGCCCGTTAATGTTGCCGTTGACGCATTTGTTATATCTGGCGAGCCAGTATAACTGGAGCTGACCATTCCCATCGCATCAATGGCTCTTTGCAAAGTCCACATGACACTTGTATTTGATGAGCTATCAAACTGAAATGAATCGCCTGCGACAGGAGCTGGATTCGCTTGGGTCGAAAACTCAATGCCATTAAACTGTACTTTATCGCCCGGTGTAATGTCTAAAAAATTTGACTTGTTTGGTTCTAACGGAATAGCGACTCCACCATTATCTAGCACTTCAACTCTCACCTGCCCAGCGCCCGCTCCAGCAATAAAATTCACCGTAAATGGCGCATTCTGTGCTGCACGTTCATATTCTGCAGATTGAGTGACAAATCCCATAGAAATTGACGAGCTTGACAGGTTTGCGGCATTGGCTGTTGGCACATATGACGCAGATGTTGAAGGTACATTTTCGATAAATTGACTTGCCGGATCGCCAACTTTGACTTTAAAACCCGCAGCAATCAACACTTCTCTTTGTCCACTATCACCTTGATATTGGCGATAACCAAAATCATCAACTACATAGGTTTGTGTATTGGTTTGAAATCCCGAGAATATAAAATCACCATTCGCGTTAGTTGTATTAGTTAAGCCCTCAAATTGCTCTAAACGTTGTTGTAACTCTTCTGCAATTGCCGCCAAACTATTTTTATCCATGGTTCCGTTGATGGATTGCAACATCAACTCTTCAGCACGAAAGATCACATCAGTCATGCTGGCCACTGCTGACTCACTGGTTAAATTAAAACGCTCCGCAGATTCTTGAGACACAATATAACGATTAGATACTTCAATTTCTTGACGCAAACGTATCATCGAATTCGAGCCGGTTGGATCGTCTGACGGTTTTATGATTTGTTTACCGGTAGATAATTCCATTTGAGCACGATCTAAATTCGATTGTCTCAACTGTAAGCTCGCCATGTTTCTAGCAAAATAGTTAGCTGTTGCAATTCTAGTCATAATTTACTCCCTAACCCGCTGCCGATAACAGCGTTTGGAAAGTTTCACGAGCAACCGTAATTATTCGAGCTGCTGCTGCATACGATTGCTGATATTGAATTAAATTAGCAGCTTCCTCATCAAGGTTTACTCCCTGGATACCCGCTAACCTTTGTTCGGCACCTGACAACAAAGTCCCAAAAGAATCTGCTGATATTGCTCGACTTTTAGTTTCCACACCCACTGACGTTACAAGATCCGCATAAGCTTCAGAAAAACTATTGGTTCCGCCATCCATTCTTCGATCGGATTGAAACGCTAACATAGCTAAAATATTTTCATTGTTACCTGGGCCAAACGCTTTAGTTTCGTTCACCCCAGGATTATCAGCATGGGTTACTGTAAACACCTCACTTCCGGCTAACACACCTTCAAGTTCAAAACGGATACCCGTGATTGGGTCATCTATTATTTGGTCTGCAGGTATTGCCGATGGGCCACTTATTACCGCACCGCCAGAGTCCAGAACTTGATATGTTGTACCTGTTGCATCAATTTCGATGCTAATTGAATCATCTGGTAAAGGTCCAGGTGCCACACTAGAGTTACCGGTTATTTCATATAAATTAAATTTAACGTTGTTTGGGTTATTAACTTCCGCAATATCTAATGGATTTCCAGCTGCCGCTATTTTTTCAGGATCGTCAATAATGCTTTCTATTTGATTAGCACCATAATATGTTGGTCTCAGTCTGAACTCATCACCAGCGGATAATTGATTAACATCAATAGCCATCGCTAAACCTGTATCACCTATAATCAACTGTGTGCCTGCTGACATTGCAGCAATATCGGCAGGGTCAAACTGTTGTACTAAATTACCGGCATCGTCATAGATATCAAGATTTGTCCCATCGTATTCCATATCAAATTCTTGAGAAGTTAACTGCTCAGTATTTCTGATGTACAGTTCAAAATTAGTCTTATTTGTATTATTTGATGAGTTTAACGTTCTTGCTAATACATCCTGAGGATCGTTAATATCTCTAAAAATATTCTGTCCCGCATCCCCGTTCAAATCTAAACCTAATGATTGTTGACGATTAAAACTGTCTGCGATTGCAATTGCTAATTTACCAAGCTCTTGTATAGCTGGCAGTATCATGTTGTCTCGGGTATCAAACAAGCCGGTTAATGAACCACCATCTAATTGATTGGTGATAATTGATTTATTTTCAGTCGTTGAATTGGCAGAAATACCAATTTCCATCATGTTACTATCAAATTCATTTCTTTCTGCCGACAACGGAATTGAAATCCCCCCGTCACTAACGTTATACCTTGCCCTACAGTTACGTTCATCGTACCGTCTTGTAACTCAATTGTTTTTACTTGGATCTTTTCACTTAACCGTTTTAACAACAAATCTCGTTTATCTAATAGATCATTGGGTGGAAAACCCTGGCTACCAACTGCGTTTTCAACTTGAATTTTAGTATTTAAGAAGGCAATTTCTTCAGTCATTGAATTGATTTCTAGGACAGATGTTTGGATCTCTTCGTTAATCGCACCTAAGTGTTGTAAACCAACTTCTTCAAATAGTGTATTAAAACGATTGGCTACCGTTTCTGATCGGCCAATGAGTACATTACGTGCAGATATAATTGTTGGTTCTTCAACAATACCGTTAATACCGTCAAACATTTCTTCAAATGTGACAGTGATGCCTGTATCAGGATCCGCTAATAAATTATCTATTCTTGAAGCATTTACATAATTGGTATTGTTATATTCAAACTGCGACGAGTTGAACATAACTTCTTTAAAGTTATATTCATTAAACGTTCTTTCGATTGCTGAAAGTTGAGTACCGTTACCCAAAAATGTACTTCTAAAAGCGTTACCAACAGTGGACACGGTTTCAACACGCTGACGGCTGTACCCTTCGGTATTTACGTTTGCGATATTGTGACCTGTGGTATCTAAACCATATTGTGCTGCTGCTAATCCAGATACGCCTGTACCTAAAATACCACCTGCCATGTTATGCCCCTACCTTGCTGTTCGTTGACTGTATAACTTTGCCAACAACATCTTTGAATGTACTGCTATTTAATATGCCAATGATTTTATCTGCGTATCTTGGATCTGTGGCATATCCCGCTTTTTGTAGCTGTTGCAAAAATTGTTCCGGTTCAGCTGCTTTTTCTAAAGCACCTTCGTATCTAGAATTACTTTTAAGAAATTTTACAAAGTCATCAAACGCTTCGGTGAAGTTATTATAAACCCTAAATGGTTCCGTTTTTCTAACCGCAACCCCCTTCTCAAATTCTAGGGTTGATTGTGCGGCTTTTTCACCATCCCAATCTCTGTGCGCTTTGACATTAAATAAATTAAAACTAGACTCACCTTGTTTATCTTTTATGATGTGCTGCCCCCAGCCGGTTTCAAGCGCCGATTGAGCAATGATAACGGCTGGATTAACACCAATTTTGCTCGCGGCTTTCTTAGCGAACTGCCACAATGAATCTACAAAGTGCTCCGGAGACTCAAAGTTAACCGGCGCCTTATTGGATTTATGTTGGGTTTGACTGAGTTCTGATGCCACTGGTTTTTCAGAGCCAATAGCCGAAAAGCCTTTATCAATGACTTTATTAAAATCATTTAGCAGAGAATCAGGTTTGGATACCGTATCGGTATTTGCATTTGTTAGTGTTTGTGTTTGTGTTGGTTTATTGTCTAGGTAATATGATTGCCTAGTTAAATCTGCGTTATTTCTTAATGTACTTGCCGCTTTATAATTCTCAGTATCATTACTTAATTGTTTAACAATGATATCAGCAAGTCCCATACTACCATTTGACGCCATATCTGTCGCCAATTGTTGATCATACATATCACGAAAGAACTTAGTAGTATTGGAATTCATTGGATTGTCTTGTTCAAATGCAGCATTAGCTTGACGCATTGATTTTAACATCATGCCAATAAAGATAGATTCAAAGTGAGCTGCCGCTTGTTTAAGCGCCTCTTTACTTTCCGGATCTTTCGTTGCCTGTGCTTTTAACTGCTGTAGGCCAGTTAAATCAAGGTGGTTGTTAACATCGCCGATCTTACTCATTTGACATTCTTTTGACTTTCCAATTATTCGATAATGGGATATATCAAAAACTGAGCCAAGATGTTAATTAGGTGGTTTTTAATGATGGAAATGCGCGGAATTTTACAAAAAAATGATTAAATTCAAGGAAGGTTTTACGTGGTTATATAAAATGAAATCCCCTGATGAAAACTGCCTAACTAGACAGGTTCATCAGAAGGGTTCAATGCGATTAGTGAAGTAGTTTAAAATACTTACTTAACTCATCTTTTAATTCACCTGTAATGTCACCAATTAGACATACACGTGCGTTATTTGGAACGCGGGTGAAAATTTCTTCAATTTGATCTGAAATACTGCCATTGGCTTTATTAATCTCGTCTGCAAAATATTCAAACTCAACTTCTGTTTTAATATTAGTCATTGCTTCAAAAGCACCTAAGCCAATTGGTGTAAATTGAATTTCATTGTCTGCAATGATACCACCAGATAAACAGCAGAATATCTTTTTGTCTGCGAAGGCAACTTCATAAACATGATATTGTACTTCTTGGTTAGTATCCATTTCTAACATTTCCAAAACGGCAATGTTAGTATCCTGGTTTGCTGTTACGTTGGTAACAAGTGTGTTTGCAAAATTCATAACTATTCCCCTTTATTTCTAGTTATTTCTTACGTTTTAATAGCTGTTAAATAACAATCAGTTGACCGTCAATAGCACCTACTTGTTTTAATGCTTCTAAAATTGCCATCAAGTCACCAGGCGCTGCGCCCACCTGATTAATAGCGCGAACAAGATCGTCCAAGCTGACACCTGGGTCAAATACAAACGCTCTGGTATCGTCTCTAGCGACATCTATGATGGTTTGATTGGTTACAACCGTTTCACCATTAGCAAATGGCTCTGGTTGATCGACCTGCTGATTCTCTGCAATGGTGACCGTTAAACTGCCATGAGTGATAGCGGCAGCTCTTAGCCGCACATCTTTACCAATCACTATGGTACCTGTACGTGAGTTGACAATTATTTTTGCGGATGCATCTGCTGGTTTAAATTCTAAATTTTCTAATTCCGATAAATACGCAACTCGCTGTGAGATGTCTCTTGGAGCTAATACTTTTATTGATGCAGCATCTATTGGATTGGCCGTATTAGGTCCAACCAAATTATTAATCGTGTCAGATAACCTTTTTGCCGAAGTAAAGTCAGGTTCATTTAAATTAAAAGTAATGTAATCACCATTGCCAAAAGGCGTTGGTACCGTTCGCTCCACTGAAGCTCCATTAGGTATTCTTCCTACTGTTGGCGTATTAATGACAACTTGAGAACCATCTAGCCCCTGCACTCCCAATCCTCCAACCACTAACGAACCTTGAGCGACTGCATAAATATTACCGTCCGCACCTTTTAAAAAGGTTTGTAATAATGTCCCGCCACGCAGACTTGCTGCACTACCTACGGATGACACCGTGATATCAATGGTTTGACCTGGTTTTGAAAAAGCTGGAAGTTCAGCACTTACCACAACGGCTGCAACATTTTTAATTTTAGGTTTTAAGCTACTTGGTAATTGAATACCAAAATTAGCCAACATAGCTTTAAAGCTTTGTTCGGTATACCGAGTTGATTCACCAGTACCTGGTAAACCCACCACTAATCCGTAACCAACTAGGTGATTAGTACGAATACCTTGCACCATGGCCACATCTTTTATCCGAACAGACTCAGCTATCGGCGAAATGATCAAAGTGAATAAACATAAACTTAATAGTAATTTTTTCATATCGTATTCCTAAAACGGCCACGCTGTGCTCATGAAGAAGCTCGCTAACCAACCCGCTTCTTGAGTTTCAGCTAAAGAGCCTTTACCACTGTAAGAAATACGAGCGTTAGCCACTCGTGTCGATTCGACTGTATTATCTGACGCTACATCTTCTGAGCGAACAATACCGGTAATACGTATAAATTCTTGACCTGTATTAAGTGTTAACCACTTTTCACCGCGTATGATTAAATTACCATTAGGTAATACTCTCAACACATGTACGGTGATCTTGCCGTTTAAACTGTTACTTTGATTTGATTTAGCATCGCCCTTAAAATTGCCATCGGACTCAAGCCCTAACTCTAAAGTATTTCCACCAATAGTAGGAGCCAGTCCATTTAAACCAACTAAAGGCGACAAACTCGCATCCGTTTCTTTTTTAGTTTCAGTTTTTGCTGTTTTTGACGCTTGAGTATTTTCCAATAACAATACCGTTATAATATCGCCAACACGCCTAGCCTTAGTATCTGAATACAATCCATTAGACCAACCCGTATGGTATAAACTACCGGTAGATACCACGTTTTCTGTAGGTATCTCTGGCATAATCGGAGCAAAAAATGGATCTTCTTTTTCAACGTTATGGTTCACAGCACAAGCCGTCAAAAAACTAACAAGCCCTGTAACTAAGATTAAACGCCCACAACGGTTCATTTTTTTGATTAGTCGTTGTTGAAAAATTTGATTCATAATTATTTTCCTACTCGATTAAAGTTGCTGAGTAATGAAGCTAAGCATCTGATCTACTGTTGAAATAACTTTTGAGTTCATTTCATAAACTCGTTGACTTTCAATCATGTTTACCAATTCTTCCGTTACATTTACATTCGATGTTTCCAATGCGCCTTGAACAACAATACCTAAACCATCAAGTCCAGGATTACCCTGATTAGGCGCACCACTGACTCCAGTTTCAGTAAATAAGTTTTGTCCAATTGGTTCTAAACCAGCAGGGTTAATAAAGTCAGTAATGGTTAACTGCCCTATTGCCACACCAGCGCCTTGGCCTGGAATTTGAACACTGATCTCACCTTGCTGTGAGATAGTTACTGACTGTGCATCTTCAGGAATATTAACTTCAGGCTGTAATGGGAAGCCCGCACCAGATGTGACTAAACGACCATTTTCATCAATAGAAAACTGTCCATTTCTGGTATAAGCCAAGGTGCCATCAGGACGTTGTATTTCAAAAAATCCATTTCCTTGGATCATGAAATCTAAACTATTATCTGTGGTGGTCATGTTACCTTGCGAAAAATTCTTCTGAGTAGCTACAACTTTTGTGCCAGCACCCACCATTAGACCATTGGGCATTTCCGTATCTTGAGAAGAGCGCCCACCTGGTTGATTGATGTTTTGATACAACAAGTCTTCAAATATTGCTCGACTTTTCTTAAAACCAACCGTACTCGCATTCGCTAAGTTATTAGAAATAACCGCTATATCTGTTTGTTGGGCGTCTAGACCCGTTTTACTTATCCACAATGCTGGATGCATAGAAGTCTCCTAATTAATTCTTTTATACAATTCGTAATAACTGATCTTGGCTTTTATCTACTTCTTCAGCCTTGGTCATCATTTTTATTTGCAATTCATATTGGCGCTGGTGAGATATCATTTGCACCATTTCATCAACAGGATTGACGTTACTCATTTCCAACGCGCCACTTACAATGCCGATATTTGGCGATGCTTCACAAAAGCTACATAATTCATTTGATAAAATTGATTCTTTAGAACGAAATAAACCATCCGCACCTTTTGTTAATGCGCCGTCGGTTGGTGGTTCTATTAATTTAATTCGGTCAACGACTTCAAGGAAGTTTGCAGGTGCCCCCTGTGGTCTCACAGTGATGGTTCCATCTCCAGCTATTTCGACTTTTTCTATAGGTAATGGGATAATAATAGGACCATTCTCACCTATGATTGGTGTTCCTTTTGCCGTCGTTAACATACCGTCGTTGGTAATTTGTAAATTACCCTCTCGTGTATAAGCTTCGTCACCTTGTTTATCTTGTACAGCTAACCAACCTCTACCAGATACTGCAATATCTAAGTCTCGGCCTGTCGTCGAAATTGAACCGTGATCCATATTAGAGCCGGGACGTTCAGCCATTGCAAAAACCCGTGTAGGTAAACCTTCACCAAATGCCTGCATAGAACGCTGTTGTTCAAAATCAGACCTAAAACCGGCTGTTCGGGTATTGGCTAAGTTATTAGCATTCATTGAAATGCCAATTAAGTTTTGTTTAGCTCCGGACATGGATACATATAAAAGCTTGTCCATTGGTGTCCCCTGTCAATATTTCGACGTGATTATTACTGTTGTTTTGAGATTGCACTAAACGTGCCAAAGGATATGAAATTTGGAAGGGTTATAGATCTGTATCGTATTTAAAGGCTTATAACCTAGAGATAGATTAAGCTAGACTGATTTTGTGAAATGTTTAAATATGTTGATGTAAATTACTTATTTTTTATAAATAGAAATTAATAGTTCCGCTTCTGCACGAGGAATTTCACACTCAACAACGAGTTCATCAATGTCTGCGCCCATCTCTATCATTTTCTTAGCCCGACCATACAACTTATGTTCACTGGATTCTGAGTCAATATTACTTTGCAATAATTGAGTCGTGCTTGCTACTTCTTCAATTCGGACTTCTAATTGTTCAAGTGGAGCTAAACAAGCGGTAAGGTTTTTATTGATATCAGTTATCTGCTGCTGCTGTCGGTTGGTGATATTTTCATATATTGTTATTTTGTCGTTTTGCTCATCTAACTGTTTTTTCAGCACATCGATATCGTCTTGTTTGTCGGCTAAACGACGTATAATTTGACTAAACGCTAAAATAATAACAATAGCAAAACATAAGATAACAACACTGTTTATTGCAGGCCAATACATGATAAAACCATTTTAAATATTAGAATAAAAAAGGCAGCGATAGCTGCCTTAAATTAATAAATATCCGATAATTATAAATCAGATATTTCGTCCCATTCATCATCAGACATTAATTTATTTAAGTCTACTAAAATTAGTAGCTCACCGCCTCTATGACTTACACCTTGAATGAATTTAGCACTTTCTTCGGTACCAACATTTGGTGCGCTATCTATTTCAGACGTCTTAAGGTAAACCACTTCAGCAACACTATCTACCATAATGCCAATAACTTGTTTTTCAGATTCGATGATGACGATACGAGAATTATCACTCACATCACCTGACATTAACGCAAAACGAGCTCGAGTATCGATAACCGTCACTACATTACCACGTAAATTAATAATGCCTAAAACATAATCTGGCGCACCTGGTACAGGTGCAATTTCTGTATAACGCAAGACTTCTTGAACTTGCATAACGTTTATACCGTAGGTTTCTTCCTCTAGCTTAAACGTTACCCATTGCAATACTTCGTCATTGCCATCGGCTACATGATTTACTGGGGCTCTTTCTTCACTCATTTGAGCAACTCCTAATTGAAAACCTACTATTTTTTGTCTAGCATTTACACCTTGTTCAAGCATGGCAATTAAATCGCTGACATGCAACAAAGCACACATTTTTTCTTTAATCGTACCTAGCAACCAAGGTCTTTTACCTTGACCATTACGCCATTTTACTGCGTCAGGGTGAATCGTTTCAGTTTCAACGAGCTTTTCTGCCGTTAATCCCCAATCACTCTCACCTAAGGTTATTAAGTACTTATAATCGATCGAGTCTTTCATGTTTGCATCGTACTTTTCTGGCATTACCCAAAGAGCAGAATCAACCACATTTAATTTTTTCTCACGGTTTAACATGACACCTTTAAACCACTTTGGTTTACCAATCAAACTATTCACTTCCGTTAAGTTATGAATACCACCTAACTCTTTTAATGGCACGGCTAACACTAAACCTGCGACCTCAAAAAATAAAGCTTGAAATGGTTTATCAGGAAACTCGTCTACTACAACCGCCTTTTGCTGCGGTTCAACCACAACTTCAGCTTGGCTTTGAATATCTACTTCCGTACTCACTAAATCGACTGATTTAGCCTCATCTTTAATATTTATTTGTAATTCTTGTTCAACGTTCACCTGTTGCAACAACTTTTCAACTGCATTTGGCTCTGCAATTAGCGGCTCAGGTTGTTCTTTATAAGCTTTCACATTACTTACCGCTGACACAATTGGTCTCAATTGGGATTGTTGTTTTTCAGGTAGTGGCGCTTTAGCCAAATAATCAGAGCTTAGATTTTGAGTAGCTTGTTTTAACGACGAATTGCTATCGCCAACTGATTCGATCGCATTTTCATCTTCATTTAACAGTTGACCTAAATAGTCCAACATTACTTTTTCACTTGCGAACATCTATATTACTCTGATATTAATTTTTTCAATAATTCTGAATAAGCAAAAACACCACGGGCATTTTTTGCATACACAGGCAAAGGCAGCTTTTCCATACTGGCCGTTCTGAATTTTGTATCAATGGGGATAACACCTTCCCACACTTTATTACCGTAGGTATCTCGTAATTCACGATAAGCGGCAATCGATGCTTTTGTTCTCTTGTCATACATAGTTGGTATAACACAAATATCGTAGGTTTTAGATTGAGATGTTTGGATCAACTCCATTGTTCGGTACATGCGCTCTAAGCCCTTTAACGCCATACATTCAGTTTGTACTGGAATTAATACTTTGTCACATGCGGCAAGTGCATTTACCATCAATACACCTAATACCGGTGGACAGTCAATTAAGACATAATCAAAGTCACTTGCAAACTTAGTGAGCGCTTTTTTGACAATTAATCCCATTCCTGGCTTTTTACTTAAAATACCATCTAATGTCGCCATGGCCATCGTGGCGGGTAATATACTTAAATTGTCTACTGGCGTTTCCCAGATACATAAATTCCAATCATCACGGTTCATGCTATCTGATTGAGTAAATACATTGTATACCCCGTGTTCAAGCTCTTCTGAATCAATACCGAAATAATAAGTTAATGAAGCATGTGGATCGGTATCTAACATTAAGACCTTATGGCCTTGTTGGGCCAAAATAGCACCTAAAGTAACGACGGTTGTCGTTTTACCGACTCCACCTTTTTGATTCGCAACTGTCCAGATCTTCAATTTATTCACCTACTGGTCTTTATCGTTTGCTGTTCGTTCTTGATCTTTTCTGGTTGTGATCCTCAAACCACCATGTGGTAGTTTTATAACTTGGATCTCATCTTCATCAGACGCCATCTTAGATACTTTATCCGTTAAATCTTGTTGTAATTTAACTTTATCATCCGATACTTCATCATGCTCTAACCCAAATTTCGATAATGCAATGACAACTCTGCGATTCTTCGCTCGGCCTTCAACGGTTTCATTTGTCGCAATGGGATCATTTGAACCATTGGCTTTAATTGCAAGTCGTTGTTGGGTGATGCCAAAATCTTCTAACAAACTAGTTACAGATGCAGCACGAGCTGCAGATAATTGCCAATTAGAAGTAAATATTTCATTGTTAATAGCAAGGCTATCCGTATAACCTCTTATTTCAATATGGTTATTTACACTCGATAATACTTTAGCTATTTGATTTAAAATTATAGAAGCCGCAGGGCTTGCTGTGGCACTACCCGATGCGAATAACATACCTGAATTTAACTCAATCGTTAACCAATCATCATCCAACTCAAACTTTGCTAATCCATTTTCAGTCAATTGGTACAATGCCATTTGCATATCATGTTTTAAACCTTGTAAAGGGTTACCCAGTTTTTTATCTAAAGACTCTGTAATTGATAAATCTTCAGTGGTTAACTTAGGTCCTTTCTCTGGCAGTAAGTGATTGCCGTCAAGTAACTCGTTTTGAGCAACTTGATTCATTAATAAACCTTCACCTTGAGAACCTTTGCCTTTATCGCCAGCGATTTGAAAAACTTTGCCCAACGACTCTGATAAGACATTAAAAGAATCTTCTTTCACGATTGCAGAAGCATATAAAACAACAAATAAAGCAAACATAAGGGTCATATAATCAGCATAGGAAACCATCCAACGTTCTTGACTTGGATGTTTGCTTAACTCACTAACGCGTCTTAGTCGGCCCATACGTTATTACTCTATACAAATTCACGTTGATAAGCGTCTAACTTTCTGGAAATATTCTGTGGGTTTTCTCCGTTTGCAGTACTTAGCAAACCAAGAATGATCATTTCGCGGTATAAAAGTTCTTCATCAATTTGTGTTTTTAGCTTTTCGCCAAAAGGGATAAATAATAAATTTGCACTGGCAACACCATATATTGTGGCTACAAATGCCGTTGCTATACCTTGGCCTAAGACAAGAGGATCATTAATGTTGGCCATTGCTTGGATCAAGCCTAATACAGCCCCAATAATCCCTATAGTTGGACTATATCCCCCCAGTGATTCGTATACATTAGCCGCTCTATTTTTATGTTCACTTTCTAGCTGGGCTTCTAACTCTAAAGATTCTCTAAGCACGTCTTTATCCACGCCATCGATTAACATCATTAAAGCTTTTTTTACAAAGGGATCTGTTTCTGTATGGACCTGATGTTCAAGCGCTAAAAAACCTTTTTGTCGAGCGATGTCAGCCCATTTACAAAGTTTCAGTTTATATAAATTGAAGTCATAAGTTGGCGATTTCCAAATTAATGGAAACAAGGTAATACTATGAATAAAATCTGATTTTGGCGTTTGCAACATAACGGCACCAAAAGTGCCACCAAACACAATAATAAAAGCAGGTAACTGAAATAAAGCGGATATGCCACCTCCTTCAACCGCGTAACCACCAAAAACAGCAGCGATAGCAATCACTAAGCCTGTAAAGGCAAGCTTATCCATAGTTTAGCTCTTTTAAAATTGCAGGCCCCATTTCATCTAATGAGATGTTTTCTTCTGCAATACCAGCAACCGTGACCGCTTGAGGCATTCCATAAACAACACAGCTCTGTTCGTCTTGAGCCCAAATTTTACCACCGCGTTGTTTCAACATTCTTGAACCCTCACGGCCATCAGCTCCCATGCCAGTTAGAATGACCCCTAACACATCACCACCATATATTTTTGCGGCGCTACCAAAAGATAAATCAACGCTAGGCTTGTACGTCATTTTGGCTGAATTATCTTCTAATATTTTTATCGTCGCGTTTGGTGCTCGTCCTTCAATCAACATTTGTTTACCGCCAGGCGCTAAATATGCAACCCCAGGTCTTAATACATCGCCATGTTCAGCTTCTTTTACTGAGATCTTACATAACGAATTTAATCGAACCGCAAATGCTGGTGTAAAGGCTGCTGGCATATGCTGTACTAAAATGATGGGTAAATTAAAATTACTTGGTAAACTTGTAAGTACTTTTTGTAATGCTACAGGACCTCCAGTTGAAGTGCCTATCGCTAGTAACTTATAACTTTTGCCTGACGACTTTCTAGCCACATTACTTCGGCTAATCGATGGACGGCCCAAGTTATTTGATAATGACGATGTTGTAGACCTAGCAGATATACCTGAAGTAGGTCTGGATAAACTAGATGTAGGAGTTCTTGTGGAGGTTGAACTGGTCAACGTTGACGAAGGCGCTCTTACAGGTCGTCGCATCATGCCAGAGCGTCGACCTAAGGCATGTACTCTGTCTTGAAGAACCTTGGTCCCTTCTTTTTTATCCTTTGCAATGTCTTCAAACTTTTTAGGTAAAAAGTCTAAAGCACCGGCTTCTAATGCATCTAAAGTCGCTTTAGCACCATCATGAGTCAGTGATGAAAACATGATTATTGGTGTCGGTGACTCTTTCATTATATGACGGACAGCGGTAATACCGTCCATCACCGGCATTTCAATATCCATGGTAACAACATCAGGCCGTAAGGATTTAGTTTTATCAACCGCGTCTTTTCCGTTAACAGCATCACCTACAACCTGTAAATCAGGATGTGCGTTTAATATCTCAGCGACTCTGCGTCTAAAAAATGCTGAGTCATCTACCACCAATACTTTTATAGCCATTTGATATTATATTTAAGCCTTTAATTTAAACGACGGGCGTAATGTTTAAATAAATTTGGTACATCAAAAATCAACGCAATCCCACCATCAGATGTAATGGTTGCTCCCGCCATACCCGGCGTTCCTTGCAACATAGCATCTAATGGTTTAATAACCACTTCTTCTTGACCAATCAATGAGTCCACAACAAAACCAACTTGTTGAGTACCAATTTGCACAACAACAACATGACCTTCTTTTCTATCCGCACTCGATTTTGGATTTTTCACTAACCAGTCTTCAAGATAAAATAATGGGATAGCACGTTCTCTTACCGTTACCGTTTTCTGACCATCGACTATATTCGTTTTAGTTAAGTCTAAATGTATGATCTCATTAACTGTTGATAAAGGTAAGGCAAAAATAAGGTCACCCACCACTACCATCAATGTTGGCAAGATTGCTAATGTTAATGGCACTTTAATTTGTAGTATTGTGCCTTTACCTAATTCTGATTGAATCTCTACTGAGCCATTTAACTGTGTGATCTTTGTTTTCACCACATCCATTCCAACACCACGACCTGAAATCTCTGAAATTTCAGTTTTGGTTGAAAATCCTGGAGCAAAAATTAAGTTATACGCTTCAGTATCTGACAAACGGGCCGCTGAATCAGCATCTAACACCCCTTTATCTATAGCAATTTGTTTCAGCTTTTCTGGGTCCATCCCTTTACCATCATCTTCGATAGTTAAAAGAATGTGATCGCCTTCTTGTGACGCAGAAAGACGTACAGTACCCATTCTCGGTTTACCTGCACCTTCACGGTCATCTGGCATTTCAATACCATGGTCAACTGAGTTTCTCACTAAATGGACCAATGGATCCGCGAGCGCTTCAACCAAGTTTTTATCTAAATCAGTTTCTTCACCAACTAACTCTAACGTGATTTCTTTGTTTAAGCTTCGAGACAAATCCCTTACAACTCTAGGGAAACGTCCAAACACCTTTTTGATAGGCTGCATGCGGGTTTTCATTACCGCACCTTGCAAGTCACCGGTGACAACATCTAAATTTGATATTGCTTTCGTCATTGCTTCATCTGAGCCAAAACTAACACCTAGACTCACTAAACGATTTCGGACAAGTACTAACTCACCCACCATATTCATGATTTCATCTAAACGTTTAGTATCAACCCGGACTGTTGTTTCAGCTTGAGGTGCTGCTTTTTCTTTCACAGGAGCTTTAACAGCAGCAATAGGTGCTGGTGCTGAAGGTTTAGCTGCTGGAGCTGGCACCGGCTTTTTAGGTGGTGTAGGTGCTGGAGCGGCCTGTTCAGGTTCTTTTGGTGTTGGTGAAGGTTTATTACCTTTAGTTGGCGAAGCACCTTTACCATGAAGTTCATCTAATAACGATTCAAATTCGTCGTCACTTATTTCATCACCACCAAAATTAGGTGGTGCGATAGGATCTGGTTCTTTAGACTCAGATTTCGCGTCAACTTTGAATGATCCTTTACCATGAAGTTCATCTAATAAAGCTTCAAAATCATCATCGGAAATATCATCGCCAGAGCCAAAATCTGGCGTAGTTTGAGGAGCAACATCTTCTGTTTTTTCTGGGGTAGATGGTTTGCCATGAAGTTCATCTAATAAAGCTTCAAATTCATCTTCTGAGATTTCATTAATATCGCTACTATCATCTGAAACAGCAGTAGCTTCAGTTGATTCTACCGCAGTAGATTCATCTTCAGATTCTGGTGAACAATAACGATGAAGAGCATGTAATAATTCAGGGTCAGCAGGTGAAGGATCTTCACCAGCTTGTACTTGAGCAAACATTTCATTTACGGTATCAAGCGCTTGCAGAATAACATCCATTAACTCGGCTGTTACTTTGCGCTTTCCCGTTCTGAGAATATCAAACACATTCTCAGCACCGTGACACGCGTCAACTAAATTTGTTAAAGCTAAAAAGCCCGCTCCACCTTTGACAGTGTGAAAGCCTCGGAAAATTGAATTCAATAAACCAGCATTTTCTGGATCGTTTTCCAGTTCTACTAATTCTTCAGATAATAATTCTAATATTTCTGCTGCTTCAATTAAGAAATCTTGTAATATCTCTTGATCCACATCCAAAGCCATGCGGCCGCTCCCTAATCTAAAAGCCTAAACTTGACAACAAGTCGTCCACTTCATCTTGATTTGACACCGCATCTTCACGATTTTCAGCATCGATGATAGGACCTTCTACACCATTGTTATCGGCAGAAAGCTCTTTCTCATTAGCATTATTTGTATCATTCGATGTATTAGCATTTGGTTCGCCGAATACGGTAAGTAGGTGAATTAAACTATCTTCCACATCCTTAACTAATTCGATAACTCGTTTGATTACTTGGCCAGTTAAATCTTGAAAATCCTGGGCCATCATAATTTCAGTCATATGAGTGTGGATCTGAGCTGCATCGACTACAGCCCCTTCCATGAATTCATTAATGCTATAACAAAGAGATTTAAATTCGCCTAACTGAATTTGCCGCTGCATGAGTTTATCCCATTCAGGTTTTAATTCCGTCAGACTAGTATTTATTTTATCAGCCAGTGGCAAACTTGAGTCCACTGCATCCATAGTCTTGTTGGCTGCCTGTTCTGTCAAATTCATGACATAACTCAGTCTTTCTTTTGCGTCTGGAATATCATCCGTAGCCAGATTGGCAATTTTAGGATCAAGTTGAAAATTAGATAATGAATCATGAAGCTGTCGAGTCAATTTTCCAACTTCAGCAAATAATTCTTTATTCTCAGGGCTAGTTGCAGACATGAGTATTTCGTTGGCAGATTGGTCATCACCAGATTCAAGCGCAACAACGAGCGCTTTAGCCTCTTCTAGACTGATCTGCGGAGTTGTCTCTAACGACATATTTAACTCCTAATAAGATTATTCTAGACGTTCGAAAATCTTTTCTAACTTACCTTTGAGGGTAGCTGCTGTAAAAGGTTTAACAATATAACCATTAACACCAGCTTGCGCTGCTGCTACGATTTGTTCCTTTTTCGCTTCTGCGGTTACCATCATAACTGGCATATGTTTTAAGCTATCATCTTTACGTATCTCACGAAGAAGATCGATTCCTTGCATACCAGGCATATTCCAATCTGTTACTACAAAATCAAAATCACCATTTTGTAACATCGGTAATGCGGTACTGCCATCATCAGCTTCCTGTACATTGGTAAAACCAAGGTCACGAAGTAAGTTCTTGATGATTCTTCTCATTGTTGAAAAGTCATCAACAACTAGAATTTTCATGTTCTTATCCAAAGCATCCTCCAGTGAGGTAAATTAGTTGTCTTAATTATTAATTAAAATTAGGAAGTTACAAGTTTTATAACCATTCTTTTAATCTTGAACGCAATCTTATCATAGCTTGACTGTGAATTTGACTAACGCGTGATTCACTTACGTTCAAAACATCCCCAATTTCTCGTAAATTTAATTCGTCATCGTAATACAAAGATAATATCAATGCTTCTCTTTCAGGCAAGTTTTTAATTGCCGAAGAAATTGATTTTTTAAAAGAACTACTTTCAACGCCTACATATGTATCGTCTGCTTCGTAGTCTTCTTTAACTGATATCACATCTTCACTGACGCCCATATCATCGATACCGATGATTTTTCCGGCGTTCGCTTCTTTAAGCATGATGTGGTATTGAGCGAGTGATATATCAAGAGATTCAGCGACTTCAGTATCTTTTACATCTCGGCCTAAGTCAGCTTCTAATGTGGAAATTCTATCTGCAATCATTCTTGCATTTCGGTGAACTGATCTTGGAGTCCAATCACCTTTACGTATTTCATCTAACATAGAACCACGAATTCTAATGCCAGCGTACGTTTCAAAACTTGCACCTTTTGAACCATCAAAGTTTTTTGCTGCTTCTAACAAACCTATCATTCCAGCTTGAATCAAATCATCAACCAAAACACTGTCTGGTAACCTTGCGGCTAAATGATGAGCGATTCTTTTTACTAGAACAGAATGTTTCTCTAATAATTGAGAAATATCTACTTCTTGAGCCTCGTAGGCAGCAACTTTATTGTTCAAAACGTACCTCTCAATTGACCAATTGTTCTAAAAAGAACTCTAAGTTACCTGATGCGTGGGTAGGCACAGGCCAATGATCTATTTTTGTCGCTAAAGTTTTAAATGCTATGGCAGACGGAGAGCGAGGGAAAGCATCAACGATGGCTCTTTGACGACGTACTGCTTTTCTTAAATTTTCATCAAATGGGATAATAGCGGTTAACTCTAAATTAACATCTAAAAACCTATCTGTGACTAAGGTTAACTTTTTAAATAGGTTTTGCCCTTCTTTTAAGGTCCTTACCATGTTGGCAATGACTTTAAATTTGGCAACGCCATGATCTCTATTAAGAATTTTCATTAGTGCGTATGCATCGGTAATCGACGTTGGTTCATCTGTTACGACCACTAATACTTCTTGTGAGGCACGAGAGAATGAGAGTACCATATCTGAAATACCCGCAGCCGTATCTACTATAAATACATCGACTGGCGTTTTCATTTCACTAAATGCGCGTATCAAGCCGGCATGTTGAGATGGTGATAATTCAACCATATCAATTGAACCTGAAGTGGCAGGTACAATTTTCACCCCATGAGGACCTTCAACCAAAATATCGTCTAGTTCGGCTTCACCCGAGAGCACATGAGATAAGTTTTTTCTACTCTTAATCCCAACATGACATCACAGTTGGCAAGACCTAAATCGGCATCTAGTACTAATACACTTTTACCAGTTTGGGCGATTGCAATGGCCGTATTTAGTGAAACACTCGTTTTACCAACACCACCTTTACCACCAGTTACTGCTATTACTTTTGTTTTTTTCATCAAAGACATATATCTCAAGCCACTAGCCTGATCAGAACAGGTTTTATCAATCATACATGCCAACAGCTCTTGGCACTACCTTATTATGTTTCTTTCTAACTTTTTGTTTTAACTCAAACAATTGATTAGCTTTGTGCACAATTTTTTCACTATTTGCAACTCTTATATCTTCTGGCACTCTCTGACCGTTGGTTAAATAACCAATTGGTAACCGATTATGTATCGCAACACTCATTAATTCACCTAAACTAAGTGACTCATCTATCTTAGTAAAAATACAGCCAGAAAGTGGTATTGTTTTAAAATGTTGAACACTTTCTTGTAATACGCTCATTTGTGACGTTGCTGATAAAACTAAATAATTCTTAATATTAACTCTAGATTTGGTTAATAAATGATTTAGCTTTTGTGTTAATTTCAAATCTCTTTGACTCATACCTGCGGTATCAATCAATATTAATTTTTTGTTGCGTAACTGATAGATAGCATCAGATAATTCTTCCGTGTTTTTTGCTTGTTTTAAAGGGCAACCTAATATTTTTGCATACGTTGCTAATTGCTCTAACGCACCAATTCTAAAGCTGTCTGTTGTAATCAGGCCAACTTTATCTGCACCATGAATTTGTGCATACCTTGCAGCTAATTTAGCAATTGTCGTTGTTTTGCCAACTCCAGTTGGGCCAACAAGTGAATACACACCACCACGAGTAATGATCTCATTGGTTGTCGTATCTAACTGCTCAGTCAACAAAGTTAACATATGTTGCCAAGCATTTTCTTGAACTAGATCATCTGATAAGAAATGAGTTAAGTGTTCTGAAACTTTTTTAGATAACCCCATATCTTTTAATTTTGAGATTAACATGGCTTTTAACGGTGATTTTCTTTCAACATCTTGCCACATTAACTCTGAAACTTGATGCTCCAATAATTCTTTTATTGAACTCATTTCTGACTTTAAGCATGCTAACTCGCTGTTAAAGTCGGCATCAACTACATTACCCACCATCTCTTGATGTAAACCGCTTGCTTGATGTTCATCATCCAGATCAGAGTTGTTAATGGTAGTTTCTTTTGTTGAATACTGCTGATTATTTGTCTCTTCAACTGTGGTTCTCGCCTTTGACAACCATTGTTCAAACTCAGATTCAGCTTGTTGAGATAATACTTGTGTTGCGCGTTCGGATTTTTGACGGTTACTTAATTCTGTAGATTTTATAGACGGCGTATTAGGCGCTGAGACTTTTTTATCTTGCGCTGGGCTTTGTCTGTTTAACAACTCAGCCAGCGAAGAAGCTATTCTTTTTTCGCCTTCAGATTCTTCAACGATACCACTGTATGCTGACATAGCTTGCATTGGCTTTTGAGTAATGGATTGTGCGATTTCTTGTGCACTCTCGACTACTGATTCGTTATCAACGGCAGCCACAATCTCTATGCCTGATGCCGTCTTTTTATTCGACATAATGACAGCGTCAGGACCTAACTCTTCCTTTACTTGGTTTAGAGCGGTTCTCATATCTTTTGCATAATAACGTTTAATTTTCACTTTCGATCTCCGTCAAGAATATGGCATTACCCAACTGAACTGACTATTTTAATTTGTTTCTCTTCTGGAATTTCTTGATAAGACAAGATAACCATGCCAGGGATGCTGTGTTTAATGAATCTAGATAACACGCTTCGTAACATCCCAGACGTTAGTAAAATTGATGGTTCGCCTGATAACTCTTGAGTTCTATGGGCTTCAGATAACGAAGTTTGTAATCGTTCTGCTAACCCAGGTTCAATGCCCGCACCATCATTTCCAGCTGACTGCATAGACTGTTGCAACATCTGTTCCAACTCAGGTACTAATGTAATTACTGGAATTTCAGTGGATGAACCGGTCGCATCTTGGACAATAAAACGACGTAACGATATTCTACACGCTGCAGTTAATACATCAGAGTCTTGGCTCTTAGGTGCATACTCTACTAAGGTTTGTAATATTGAGCGCATGTCACGAACTGGAACGCCCTCATTTAATAGATTCTGTAATACTTTAGTCACCACAGACAAAGACAGCATCTCTGGTACTAAGCCATCTACCAATTTAGGGTAATTTTTGCTGATCATCTCTAATAGGTTTTGAGTTTCTTCGTGACCAATTAATTGTGAAGCATTGTTGGTTAACAATTGACTAATATGCGTTGCTACAACCGTTGCTGCGTCAACGACTGTGTAACCTAAAGATTGTGCTTTCTCACGATTACTAGAGTCAATCCACACGGCTTCTAAACCAAATGCAGGATCGATAGTTTCAATACCTTCAACTTTGCCAAATACTTGACCAGGGTTAATCGCCAGATCTCGGTCATGTCTAATTTCAGCTTCACCAATGGTGACGCCCATTAACGTAATACGGTAGGTGTTTGGGTCCAAATCTAAGTTGTCTCTGATATGAACAGCTGGGATTAAGAAACCAAACTCTTGGCTTAATTTACGTCTAACGCCTTTAACACGAGATAACAGTTCACCACCTTGGCTTTTATCGACAAGTGGAATCAACCGGTAACCCACTTCAAGACCAATCGTATCTACATGTGAAACATCATCCCAACTTACATCTTTATTCTCTGTCGCTTCGTTAGGATCAACCGCATCTTCTTCTTGGTCTTTTATTTTCTTAAGTGCTAAGTCCGCCGTCGCCTTAGCTGTCAAATATCCACCACCTAACAGTAAACCGCCAAAAATCAAAAACGTTGTATGCGGCATGCCTGGTACTAAACCCATCATGGTTAAAATGCCACCAGCAACATATAGTACTTTTTCAACACCTAACTGAGTATGAAACTGAGTGCCCATTTCTTCATCGGTATTTTGTCTTGTTACAACAATGGCCGTACCAATTGATAATAAAAGACCAGGGATTTGAGCAACTAAGCCATCACCAATGGTTAAAATGGTATAAATTTCTACGGCTTCGCCAAACAACAAGTCATGTTGGATCATGCCAATGAATAAACCACCAATGATATTTATGAATAAGATAATAATACCGGCGACAGCGTCACCTTTTACAAATTTGGAAGCACCGTCCATTGAACCGTAAAAATCAGCTTCTTTGCCTATTTCTTCACGACGAGCTTTTGCTTGTTCTGGTGTTAAGAAACCAGCATTCAAATCAGCATCTATCGCCATTTGTTTACCAGGCATCGCATCTAAGGTAAAACGAGCCGTAACTTCTGAGATACGTCCCGCCCCTTTAGTAACAACCATAAAATTGATAATAACTAAAATTGCAAACACCACTAAACCAACGGCATAGTTGCCACCGATTACCACAGAACCAAATGCTTCGATAACTTGTCCTGCAGCATCACCACCATTGTGCCCTTCTAATAGAACCACTCGGGTACTGGCAACGTTAAGCGCCAGCCGCAATACAGTTGCTATTAATAGGACAGAGGGAAATGCGCCAAAATCGAGAGGTTTTAAAGTGTAAACCGTAACCAAAAGAATAACGAGCGCTAGGGCTATATTGAATGAAAACAGAATATCGAGCATGATTGCGGGTAAAGGTAAAATAACCATCGCCAAGGCCGCCAATATGAAAATTGGTGCACCTAAACCACTGATATACTTCATGTTATCTTTATGAAAAACTTGATTTAATTTTGCTGTGAGTACCATTTCAACTACCGTATAACTACCTTCTAATAGGCTATGGAGCAAAGATCAGGCCATATTATTGGTCAAGGAATTGACTGGTGAAATTAGTGTCTAAGTTCTGTAGGTATTGGTAAATTACGAGACAAGTCTTTTGGTTTACTGCCTTTACCTTTGTTGTATAAGTCGAGTTGATAAACGTAGGCTAACACTTGCGCCACTGCTACAAACAGTTGTTCTGGGATCTCTTGATTTAAGTCTGTAGTGTAGTAAATCGAACGAGTTAATAGAGGTGTAATAACTATTGGCACCTCTTTTTCTTTGGCTATTTTTCTTATTTGCATTGCCATTAAATCCGCACCCTTTGCAACCACATAAGGCGCCATAGACTTATTCACATCGTATTTGATAGCAACAGAATAATGAGTCGGGTTGGTTACAACCACGTCAGCATTGGGTACTTCTTTCATCATACGACGTTGTGAAATTTCACGCTGTGCTTGTCTTATTCTGCCTTTTATTTCTGGGTTACCTTCGGTACTTTTATATTCATCTTTTACTTCTTGTTTACTCATTTTTAACTGTTTGTTGTGATTCCAAATTTGAAATGGCACATCAACCATAGCAATGACTAAAGTAGAGCAACATAATCCCATGAAAATCCAAGCTAATAATAATGTAGCTTCATGTGTGTTGCCCGGTAAGTCTTGAATACTTAAGTACAGAATATCGTGGATATAAATCTTGATTAACATAATGCCAACAAAAGCTACCACCGCCACTTTTAAGATGGATTTAATTAATTCGACTAATGCTTGTGAACCAAACATCCTTTTAAAGCCCTTGGATGGTGACATTTTATTTAATTTTGGCGCCATGGCTTGCCAACTAAAGTTAATCCCCCCAATAAACTATTGGCCACAAATGCAGCCAATAATATGAACGCAAAAATTGCAAACATTGGCATAGAAATTTCGGAGATTATTTCGCCCATGGCTTTGAACGTTTTTGTTGAGTCATACATATCATCTCGGTCTAGTGTGAACTGAGACTTCATAACATTCATTAGTGCGATAGCTAAACCTTCACCAAACATAAGCAGAGAGGCTGCCGCAGCGACTAAGACTCCGGTTGTTCCTAGTTCTTTAGAACGGGCGATTTGACCTTTTTTCGGGCGTCTTCTTGACGCTTGGCAGTGGGGTCTTCGGTTTTTTCTGCGTCGCTATCATCTGCCATTTATTGCTCCGTTAACAACCGATTATTTTACACATCATTTCGAGTGACATTTGCCAGTTATTCTCAAAATGAAAGACAAAACTTTCCAACGTGATCCACATAACAATTAATCCAGACATCATAGTAAATGGAAAACCAATAGAAAATATATTTAACTGTGGAGCCGCACGCGTCATGATGCCAAAACTCAGGTTAATCACCAACATAGCAACAAGAGGCGCGATAGACAAAATTAACGCAGCAGCAAACATCCAGCCACCAAATACCGCTAAATCATAAAAGCTTCCGGTAGCTAGCCACTCTTCGCCAATTGGTAAAATTTGAAAACTGTGCACTATTAATTGAATCATGGCGATATGACCATCAATAGTCCAAAACAACAAGGTTGATAATATTAAGAAAAATTGACCAACCGCAGGTACACTCATGCCATTAGCAGGGTCAACCATAGAGGCAAAACCCAAACCCGATTGCATGGCTATGGCTTGACCAGCGATGACAAATATTTGCAAAAACATAACGGAAATGAATCCAACGGCACTGCCAATAATAATCTGTTGGGCAACACGGATAACCATTTCAAATGAAAATAAATTACTAAACGGGGATGGCGGTAACATTGGCATCACCATAATAGTAATGGCAACGGCATACGCGGTTTTAATCGGTCCTGGTATGGTTTTAACACCAACACCAACCATAACCATCATCATGGCTGAAATACGTGTCAGAGGTAGGAGTAGGTCGGCTTGAAATTGCATCAATTGTTGCAGCAAGACATCCATCAGCAGTGGCCTTTATTAACCAATCACGGAAGGGATTCGTTGGATCAACTCGATAGTAAAATCCATTATTACCCCGGTGATCCAGTGTCCTGCAAATATTACTGCCAATAATGTCACAATAAGGCGCGGTAGAAAACTTAACGTTTGTTCATTGATAGACGTAGCTGCTTGGAATACCGCAACAACTAAACCAACAATCAGACTGGGCACAACAATAGCCGCAACCAGTATAATGATCAGCCATAATGCATCACGCAAGATATCAACGAAGATCTCTGGACTCATAGTTTAAGTCCCTAACCCAAAACTTTTAGCTAAAGTACTCATTACCAAAGACCAACCGTCAACTAAAACAAACATCATCAGTTTGAATGGTAATGACACTATCATTGGTGACAACATCATCATGCCCATCGCCATCAGAACTGAAGCCACAACTAAATCTATGATCAAAAAAGGAATAAAAAACATAAAACCAATTTGGAATGCTGTTTTTAATTCAGAGGTAACAAAAGAAGGTATGATCACTGACATAGGTAAGTCTTCTGGAGCATTGAGCTCCGTATAACCCGCTATCTCGGCAAAGGTTTGTAAATCGCTGATACGAGTTTGCGCTAACATAAACTCACGCATTGGAATTTTACCAATATCGTAAGCTTGAATTGAGGTTATTTCTTCATTTAAATAAGGCTCTACTGCAGTTTGATGGATCTCATCAAATACCGGTGCCATGATAAAAAAAGTTAAAAACAATGAAATACCAATTAAAATTTGGCTATTAGGTGTTTGTTGTAACCCTAACGCTTGTCGTAATATCGCTAACACAACAATAATTCGGGTAAAAGACGTCATTAACATGACAATCGCTGGTATAAAGCTCAAGGCGGTCATCATAGCTAACACTTGTAATGTAATGCTGTATTCCTTTGAGCCGTCTGGATTGTCCGTTACTGTTAATGCTGAAATAGTGCCACTTTCCGCCATAACATCTGGCGTAAAAATAGATAAAAGCAACATTATGCCAATAAGGATAAATTTCACTATTTTGGGTCCTTCACTTTAGAGCTAAGTGGATTATTAAGCTTTTGTTCCGGAGCTTGATAACCAAACATTTTGTTTATCTTGTTAATCAAATGGTTATCTGTCAACTGTTGAGTGGGTTTTTCTATATTTTCAGCTAACTTAAACAAGTGGTTAACACTTTGATTGGTGACACCAATCGCATGTTGTTCACCTTGAATTTCGATTACGACTATCCGCTCTCGCCCGCCCAAGGACATGCTGTTGATCAATTTGAAATGCTCTGACGAGGCAGGTGTTAAATTAAACTTTTTGGCTAGCCATGAAATAACAAAAATAACAAAAAGTACAAACAACAGTGCCATTATCATCGACAGCACGCTGCCGGTTTCAGGTCTTAATCCTGAGCCTGTATCAATCACTTTTGTGGGGTTTTCTGAAAAGCAAAAAGCATCATTAGCGATTAAGCTTAATGATGCTAACAATAAATAACGTTTAAAGTTACTAGCGTAATTTTTTAATACGTTCAATTTGACTTATTACATCCGTTAGTCGAATACCAAATTTATCATTAACCACAACCACTTCACCGTGCGCAATCAATGTGCCATTAACCAATACATCAAGAGGTTCACCTGCAACTCGATCTAACTCTACTACAGAACCTTGATTTAGTTGAAGTAAATTACGAATACTAATTTTACTACGACCCACTTCCATCGAAATATTAACAGGGATATCTAAAATCGTTTCTAGTTTTCTAGACTCATCTTCATTTAGTCCACCGCTTGTATCTTTTAATTCATCAAACTCAGCCGGAACCGCACCGTCATCGGTATCTTCAACACCTTCAGCTTCTGCTAATGCTGCGGCCCATTCGTCCATAGTATCTTGTTCATCACTCATGGCCATTTACCCCTTATAATACTAAATCGTCTTCTAACGCGAGAAGTTCTGAGTCATCATCCAGTCTTCGACCACCTTTAGTCAGTACATTCATTTCTGACTTGGCTGATTCTGGACGTTTAATTTTTTCTGATATCTGTATTGCTACATTATCTCGACAACGGCCTAATTTAGCTCGATATGTCGGTAAATCTTCTACATAAACTGTAATATGTTCTGGCATTTCGATTGGAATGATATCGCCGTCTTTTAGCTCTAAAATTTGACTTAACGGTATCTCCATTTCTAATAACTGGGTACTTAAATCAACATAAACATCCATAATTTCATCACGCAGTGCTTTACTCCAGCGATAATCGGTGTCTTCTTTATCGCTTTGTACACCCGCATCCAGCAACTCACGAATCGGTTCTAACATTGAATATGGCAAGGCAACGTGGAAATCACCGCCACCACCATCTAGCTCAATATGGAATGAACTAATAACGATAACTTCTGTAGGCGATACGATGTTAGCCATTGCTGGGTTTACTTCTGAATCTAAATATTCAAAAGATACGTCCATTACTGGCGACCATGCCTCTTTGTAATCTTCAAATATTAGTTTCAATAGCATTTGAATGATACGTCTTTCCGTTGGTGTAAATTCGCGTCCTTCAATTTTTGCGTGATAACGTCCGTCACCACCAAAAAAGTTATCCACTAAGATAAACACTAACCTAGCTTCCATCGTAATCAAGCCTGTCCCTTTTAACGGACGGAATCGAACCATGTTTAAACTAGTTGGAACAAATAAGGTGTGAATATATTCACCAAATTTGATCATTTGTACGCCGTTAATTGAAACCTCGGCTGTACGACGCATCATATTAAATAAACTGATCCTCATATGACGAGCAAAACGCTCGTTTACAAGTTCAAGTGTAGGCATGCGTCCACGAACGATACGATCTTGTGAAGAGAAATCGTAATCTAATGTGCCGGATTTACCGCCACCGTCAGATTCATCAATTTCTTCCTCTTCTACATCATCTACACCATGAAGTAGCGCATCAATTTCGTCTTGAGACAGAAGATCAGTCATATTACTCTCTTAGTTATATTGTTACTGCATTACAAAACCAGTAAACAATACTTCCTCTACAATTTTCGAGCCAGCTACGTCAAATACCGCTTTTTGCACATCTTTAACCGCTTTAGCTTTTATCGCATCTTTACCTGCTGTTGTGGCTAAATCGTCAGCATTTGCTGTACTAAATGCTTTTAACAACGTCCCTTCAATTAACGGGATATGGCGCTTTGCCAGTTCATGATTATTATCACCACGTACCATTAACTGTACTTTAATTTGTACTAGTCGATCACGTGTAGTGCCAGGAACATTAAACGTAAATGGTCTAGGCATAGTGACGTACATCGCATTGCCAAGTGCAGCACCTTCAACTACTGGTGAACTTTCAGCTGCTGCAGCTGGAGCTTGTTCTGGGCTTTCATCACCACCTGAAAACATGAAAAATCCAACAACGGCTAATAATATGACCACTACTGCGGCAATAATGATAACCATCATCTTTTTCTTACCACTGTTTGCTTCTTCTTCCAGTGTCAAATTATTTTCATTTTCTTCAGCCATCTAACTCTCCATATTACCTAATTTACATATCATCCAATGGTATTTGCCATTACAACAATAAGCAATAATTAAGCCTAATAAACTGTCATTTCTAGGTTATATTTATTAAATCGCACAACTATACGACAATGCTTGTCACCTTAAGCGTAATAATCAACATTCCAAGGTGACTTTATTGCCCGATTTAGTTGTTCTTGGGCATGTAAGTTTGCATCATCCTGAGCATCGTCATTAGACATGCCGTTTCCAGAGTTTGCGCCATTATTGTCATCCCCTGTAGTTGACTCACCTTGAGCACTGCCATGCTGAACGTCACTTTCAGCCAAATCCATGCCTTGCTGCTCAAGCAATTCTCGAAGCCTTGGTAAACTAGCATCTAGTGCGTCTTTGGCTTGTTGATTAGATACGACAAAGCTGACAGCCGCCTGATCATTATTCATCGTTAATTTTATTTGCATCGCACCTAATTCAGGTGGATCTAAACGGATATCAATGGACTTCATATTCTTAGACAGCATTAAACCAACTTGTTGCTGCATATGATTCGCTAATTCTTGTTTATTAAATAAAATATTTTCACGTAACAAGGTTTCGTTCTTAGCTTGAGAAAGTTGTTCTAACTTTGGTAGTTGAAGCGTTTTATCTAACTGAACGCCATTAACATCTACCAATTCAGGTTTAGTAAAAGAATCGGTTCCTTTGCTGCCACTGTCTATTTGATTAGCAAATAAACTGGCCGTACGGATATCTAAGATGGATTTTAATTCAGCATCTGTGCTCATTTCATTTTTATTAGAAACCTTGACTTCGGTATTCATCAATTCGTCTAATTCATCACTGAATTGCGCCGAAAATTTACCATTTTCAATTTCAGTTGCATTTTGTTGTTTATTTATTTGCATCAACGCAGGATTTACAAAACTTAATACATTGCTCTGTTTTGTTGTTTGTTCAACTAAACTGGGTTGTTTAGTATTATCTGCATTTTGTGCTTGTTGAATTTGTTGCTGCAATGCCGAATTAGCAATGACCTGTGCATTATCTTGATTTAGCTTTTTTTCACTTTGAGCTTCTGCGTTTAATGACGAATCTTTCCCATCAAGATTCGAATCAGTATTTTGAGATACATATTTTTGTGTTTGAGCTAACAAATCTGAAATGATTTGATCTTGATCAGCGCTTTTAGTTTCACCTTCATCAGTTACATTTTCAGCGCCATTACTCACGCCTCCTTGTGCAACCTTATCCGCAAGTAAACTGGTTAATTGAGAGAACTGAATCTCACTGTCATCTTGCTGCTGTGATGTTAAACTCGCAAAATCTGAAAATAGTTTTTTAACCGCTGATTGTTCAGACTCTAATAACATATCGATTAATTCATCACTCGGTAACTCTCGGGTTTGACCGTCTGATGCCGCGACTGATTTACTGTATTTATCATTATCTGTCGTTTGTGAACTTGAAGACTGATCAGATTTCTTCTCATTATCTGTCGTTTGTGAACTTGAAGACTGATCAGATTTCTTCTCATTATCAGCCACAATTTTCATGAAGGTATCTAACCAAGATGCACTATCGACTTCGTTACTCAAGTCCATGTCAAATTTTGTATTATCGTCTGTTGTTGCATTCTTCGATTGAGGATCAATATTGGACTCATCAACCTTATTAGTGTGAACCGCACCTTGTGCTGCGACATTAGCGTCTGCTGCTATTTCAGTTTCACTTTTGTCTGTTGGCTTTGAATCATCCACATCGTTAGTGGCATCTTTTGTCACTTCAACTTTGTCAGCTCCTTGATTTCGATCTTGCGAATGTTGCGTCTCAGAGCGCGGGTTCATCCGTTTGTTAGATTGATTATTAGCCTCTTCAGTTTTTGCGTTATTTGATTGTTTTGCTTGTTGTGCATTACGCTCGTTTTCAACTCTAGCTTGCGTTTGCTCTTGTTGCTGCCGTTGCTGTTGGCGTACATGATCATTTTTTGCCGCTTCTTGTCGTTGTTCTGTATTCAACTGATGTTGACGACTTTCATACATGGCGTCTTCGAATTTACGATCTGAGCTATTTTGATTGGATTGATTTGCTACAGCTCCACGCTTTTGTTCACTAACATTATGATTTGATAGTATTTTATTTGGTAGCATTGTATCTCCTTCGTCGAATGACGAACCTAGTATTTGAACGTTTCGAATAACGATTTAATGGTTAGTATTAACCAATGACATGGCATAGTTATTCAAATTTTGTTCCAACATTGGATTAGCTAACTTGATTAGCGGCTGCGATCTTATTTCGAATGAATTTTTGCGAGGCAAATTCATCTGATATGGATTGTTCTTCTTTATCCATAACCATCTGAATTTGAATACGTTTTTTATCTATTAAGGTTTGTACTGCTTTCACTTTTTTACTTTGCTCTAACCAGACACTTTTACGCTGTTGTAACACTTGTTTAGAGGTTTCAGTGACTTCAATTTGTTTTTTTATACCGGCTTCCAATTGTACGATGAATCGTTGAAAATGCTGATAATTGCCGCCTAACACACCTTGGTCACCCATAGCTTGCATACGCTTTAAGTACTCTAACTTATAACTTTGTACTTGTTTTAATTTAGTTTGACCGGCTTGTAAAAATGATTGAGCCGATTGTAACTCAGTGGCAAATTGTTGTTCTTTTTCCGACTCAATTCTTAACAACAGTTCCAACTGTTTATTTACTTTAGCCATGACCGTTCTCCCTTAAAACTTACTGTTGTAATTGTCTAGTCAACTGCTGCAATTGCATAAGCGACATATCAAAAGGGGTAATTTCTTTCATCGTTTGTTGTAAATACGCATCAATAACCGGTTTCATTTGAATCGCTTTATCAACCACAGGGTTACTGCCTGGGGCGTACGCGCCAATTGATATTAAATCTTTATTTTGTTCGTAAGCAGATAATAACTTCTTAAAAATAAGTGCCATTTGCATATGTTCATGGCTAACCACTTGTGGCATAACTCGGCTGATGGATTTAGCCACATCAATGGCAGGATAATGACCAGAGTCAGCGAGCTCACGTGACAATACAATATGTCCATCTAAAATAGCCCTTGATGCATCAGCAATAGGATCCTGCATATCATCACCTTCAGACAACACGGTATAAAACGCAGTTATCGAACCTTGATTTTCTCCTCCATTACCAGCTCGTTCTACTAATGCAGGTAACTTAGCAAATACCGACGCCGGATACCCTTTAGTTGCTGGCGGCTCACCAATCGCTAATGCAATCTCACGCTGTGCTTGTGCATAACGTGTAATGGAGTCAATTAGTAATAGGACATTAAGCCCTTTATCTCTAAAGTACTCGGCTATTTGTGTGGCGGTTTCACAACCTTTTAACCTGCGAATGGGTGACATATCAGCTGGAGCAGCTACTACGACAGCTTTTTCTCTGCCTTGTTCACCTAAAATATCATCAATAAATTCTTTTACTTCTCGGCCACGTTCACCAATCAGTCCTACCACGATAACGTCCGCTGACGTACCTCGGGTCATCATGCCAAGTAATACGGACTTACCAACACCAGAACCGGCAAACAACCCCATTCTTTGACCTTGGCCAACACTAATAATGCCGTTTATTGCTTTAACACCCACATCTATAGCTGTTTTTACAGGACGTCTGGCCAACGGGTTTAACGGTTTACTTGTTTGTTGCGCGTTAGGCTCAGCTTCAATTGCACCTAATCCGTCTAACGGGACTCCCATAGGATCAATCACCCGGCCTAACAACTTAAGAGATAACGGTAAAGTATGACTAGAATGAGAAACGGTGACGCGGCCACCAGGCATAATGCCGCCAATCTGATCCGTTGGCATAAGAAACAATTTTTCGTTTTCAAACCCAACAACTTCGGCGTCAACTTCACCATTTAATGTTTGAATTCGACAATGGCCACCTAAGGGTGCCGTACAGCCAACAGCTTCAAGAGTTAAACCTGTAACTTTGGTTAAACGTCCTGATACTTCCGGCTTGGCATCATCAATCCAGCCTTCATATTTTTTTAATTTTTGGCTTAACGTCATCATATTGATCATTTTAACCTTCGTTACCTTCAGGCTTAAGCGTTGAGCCATTATTTGGCTCTAAACTTGGCTCTTCAGTTTGAGCGGCGTTCATTTCTTCAATTTTTTCAGTTGTGTGTGCGGGAACCTGTTCATCTATATTTGAGGTATCAACAGGCTGATGTTGACTTTCTGAGACCGCATTACTCTCCAAATCTTCTTTTGGTATATGGCGGGTTGTTTGTTGTGAATAGTCGTTCAACTCTTTGTTTAATTCTGCTTTTTCAATAAAGTGGCCAATACTTTGTTTTATGCGTTGTTTAACACTACGGTCGATTAACGAGTCTGGCGTCATCACGATGATATCGCCTTGTTGATATCCTGGCTCTTCTTTAATGATCCATTTTTGTTCAATAATCGCTTCTTCTGAATACGTTTCAGTTAACAATTTGAGATCGTCTGGATGTATATGTATTTCGGCAAAGTCGGTATTAAAAGGTAACGATGATGTTGCTTCATGCAGAACCGTCAACAATACGTCTTTATTAGTTTTGATTTCTTGACGTATCACAGATTCAGCCAACATAACCGCTAAGTTTAATAGTTGTTGTTCCGCGGTTTTATCTACTTTTTCAATTGGATGATAAAGCTGATGAGTTAAGTCTTTTAATCGAGCAATTTTTTCATTTATTTCAAATTGGCCTTGCTCTAGACCGGCCAAATAACCTTGCTCATGACCATTTTTAACGCCTAGTTCATGACCTTCTTGTAACCCTTGAGCTTCACCAACTTGATAACCTTCTTCTTTACCAAGTTCAAAACCTTCGTTGTAAGCATCCTGACGAATTTGCTCAATTTCTTCAGCCGTTAACGGTTTAACTTCTTCTTCTTCAACCGCTTCTTGTAATAAAGCTTTGCTGTATAACTCTTCTAAAGGTGTACCCATAAAGTTGGTTTTACCAACAAACTCAGATTTTTTACTTTGTGTTACATCTGGTGCAACCCAATCTTGCAGCAAATCAAGTAATTCTCTGTTTGGTGTTAGGGGTTTTTTACCTAATTTATCTATCACTATGTTATCTCTTGTTGGTAACCATTGAGGTTTATTGGGTTATCACGACTTCATTATAAGAAGTCGTCACCGCCGCCGCCGCCTAACATAATTTCACCTGCGTCAGCTAATCTACGCGCTATTGCCAAAATTTCTTTCTGTGCGGTTTCAACTTCAGATACTCGAATTGGCGGCATTGCTTCTAAATCATCAACCAACATATCGGCAGCACGTTTAGACATATTCTTGAGGATTTTATCTTTAAGGGCTTCATCTGCACCTTTAATCGCACGCATTAATGAATCTTGCTGTACTTCACGTAAAATCGCTTGAATTCCGCGGTCTTCTACATCAATTAAGTTATCAAATACAAACATTAAGTCTTGGATTTGTTGTGCCATTTCTTCGTCATGTTCACGCATCGCATCCATCAACTGACCTTCAATATTGGTATCTAAGAAGTTCATAATTTCTGCAGCGGCTTTCATGCCGCCCATTTTGGCTGCTTGAGCACCAGCTTGACCCGCAAACTGTTTCTCCATAATTTCGTTCAATTCTTGTAATGCAGCAGGCTGAACTTCCTCTAAGTTCGCGATGCGCATGGTTAAGTCTATTCGAACTTTATCCGAGAACTGCCCCAAAATTTCGGCCGACTGATCCGGTTCTAAATAAGCGAGTACAATGGTTTGTATCTGTGGATGCTCATTTCGAATAATATTCGCAACTTGTTTAGAGTCCATCCATTTTAATGAGTCTAAGCCTTTAGCTCCGCCACCTAAAATAATTTGATCTAATAATGTTGCTGCTTTTTCTTCACCTAACGCTGCGGTCAATGCTTTCTTGATAAAGTCTTCAGATTGGAAACCAATCGTACTGTAATCTTGAATTTGTTCGATAAAGGTACGATGAACCGCAGATATCTTATCTTGGCTCAAGTCATCAACTTGTGCCATCGCGATACCTACTTTCTGAACTTGTTTAGGTTCAAGGTGTTTTAGTATTTGAGCTGCATCTTCTTCCGATAAACTTAATAGTAATATCGCCGCTTTTTCAACACCTTCTAGTTTGTCTACGTCAAACTTAGGTTTTTGCTCTTCTATTGCTGCTGCATCACTCATCTTCTAATAACCACCCTTTCACTACTTGAGACGATAACTCTGGTTCATTTGCAACTAACGCTCGTACTGCTTTCAATAGGTCTTCATCACCATGTAAATCTGGTAACTGTAACGAACCGTCTGCCGCGAAACCGATATCAGCCTCATCAAATTCTGTTGTTAACATGTCTAACGTTGCATCACCTAAGTCTACACCACCTAACGAATCTTCTTCATACTGATCTGAGTCGTCTGGGTAAATTAGTTTTCTTAACATTGGACGAACAAGTCCTAATATCAATGTCATGATAACAATCATGCCCACTAATAGTTTGAATAACGGTTGGAACCACTCTTGTTCATATAACGGTATTTCGATATCAGCAACATCAACCGGTTTATTAAATGGAATGGTAACGACTTCCAAGATGTCACCGCGGTTCATATCAAAGCCAATACCACCTTGTAATAATCGACGGATATTAACTAAAGCTTGCTGTGAACGAGGCACTCGTTGAATTGTTCCATCTTCTGCTGTTGTCGTTAAATAGTCGACTGCAACAGAAACACTGACTCGACGTACAACTCCGGTCTGACTTTGTTTATGGCTTATCGTTTGATCTAACTCATAGTTACGAGTTTGTTCTTTATGGCTACGACCACTGCTGCTTCTCGTCATACCATTAGATGCATTTTCTGGAATGTCAGACTCTAATGGTGGTTGATTGGATAATGCCCCAGGAATTCCTAACGCACCGTTCCCCGTTGTATTGTCTTCAATTAATAATTCACTACGAATTGCTGGTAGATCAGGGTTATAGGTTTTTTGCGTTTCTTGAACTTGCGTGAAGTCCATTGTTACGTCCACTTGTGCCGTGTAATTTTCTAAACCGACAACCGGTGACAAGATTGAGTCTAATTTGTTTTTGTATTCTTCTTCACGTTTACGTTCAATATCAAACTGTTTTCTTGATAATGCAGATAATGAGTTTTGAGAACCAGAGTTTAACAAACGGCCATTTTGGTCGGTCACGGTAACTTTGGCTGGATCTAAACCTTGAACGGCAGAAGCCACGATGTCCACAATAGAATCGATTTCTTCTTCCGCTAACATACGACCTGTTTTTGCGTGATCACTACCGTCGCTGATGGTTTTTTAGAATGTCTTGCAAAGATGTTTTCTTTTGGTATCGCCAATAAAACTCTGGCACGGGCGACTGAATTTAATTCTTCAATGGTTCTTGCTAATTGTTGTTCACGGCCATGTTTTAAACGTTCGGTTTCCATACGTTGACTTACGCCAAAACCGGAATCTTGCATTAAGATGTCAGAACCTTCAGTAGGGTTATTAGTTAATCCGCCACGAGCTAACGACAATTTGATGTTTTGATAATCATCACCATCAACCATGATCACATTTTGATCTAAAACATACTCAATTTTTTGTCCGTCTAAATAATCAAGGGTTTCGATTAGCTGTTCAGTTTCAAACTTACCCAATGGGCGCATATCCGGTTCACGAGACCAGATGATAATAAAAATAGCAATGGCTAAACAAATAGTAAGGGCAATGACTAGTGCGCCCTGACGCATAACTTCTGCGCTAGAAATTGCATTCATAAACCCAGACTTTTGTTCTTCCACCATGTCCATGTTATCCATGGAAAGTGAAACAACATCCGACGATAAGTCGTTGTCATTTGGAGATGTGATTTGTGTTGATTCGTCAGCCACTTTAGATACCTTTATTTGAAACTGTTAATTCGATGACCAATTAAACTGGCATGCTCATTATTTGTTTGTAAGCTTCTACTAATTTATTTCTAACCTGAACCGTCGCTTCAAAAGCAATGCCGGCTTTATTTGATGCTATAACCGTTTCCGCTAGGGTAACTGAACGATCGCCCATTTCTAACGCGGTTTTTAATTCACCCGACTTAGCTTGGATATCGTTAACGTTGTTTATGGCTTGTTCTAATAACTGGCCAAAATTTGAAGAGGATGTGTTGTTAACCTGTTGAGGATTCACTTCCATGTTAGGACGTATAGCAGGAGCAGAACCAGAAACTTGATTCGCCATTGCTTGCAGTTCTGAATATAAATTATTAGCTTGAATGTTCATAAATAAAATCCTCTTAAAGACACGATTCGCCTTAAACTAAACTGGATTTTGCAGATATAATGCCAGTTTTTAACCCGTTGTTTTTAAAGGGTTTTATTAAGAATTTTGACGTGTTTGGGGAATGACAAAAATTTGACTTGAACAAATGGAGCAGAAACAGCAAAGCCCTATGTAATGATAAAATCGCATAGGGCGTTAGCCGATTTGGACTAAAACGTTCTGAATTAAGCCGGAACTTCTATACCTAGCTCACGCATCTTAGCTAATTTATAACGTAACGTTCTTGGACTAATTCCTAGTTTTTCCGCTACATCTTTGCGTTTACCTCGGCACGCTAATAACGCATCTAATATAAGTCGATTCTCTTGATCTCGTATTTCCATCTTAAAATCAGGTGACTCTTCTAATTCTGGCGCTATCTGTGGTGCCGCTTCTGTTAATAAATCTGCTTTAATACCTGCAGCAATATTATCGATAGCAAACTCTTCTAATAAGATATGTTCCACTTCAATTTTATCGTCAACACACAATATCAAGGCACGTTGGATCACATTGTCTAGTTCTCGTACGTTACCAGGCCATGAGTGATTCAATAGTTTCGCTTTTGCTGCGGCTGAAAAATCAGGGATCTCTCGTCCCATCTCAACACAATGGCGGCTTAATAAATAAAATGCGATTGGTGTAATGTCATCTTTTCGTTGTGCTAATGGCAACCAACGTATTGGGAATACATTAAGACGATAATATAAATCTTCTCTGAACTTACCTTCACGTACCGCAGACATTAAATCACGGTTAGATGTCGCTAAGACACGAACATCAAGTTTAATGGTTTTACGACTGCCTAAACGTTCCACTTCACGTTCTTGTAATACCCGTAATAACTTGGCTTGTAGATTCATATCCATTTCGGTTATTTCATCTAACAATATGGTGCCGTGTTGGGCTTGTTCAAACTTACCTGGGCATGCTTGTATTGCGCCAGTGAACGCCCCTTTTTCATAACCAAATAAGGTTGCTTCCAACATGTTGTCTGGAATAGCGGCACAGTTAATCGCGATGAAATCATGATCAGAACGATTGGATTGGTCGTGTATATAACGTGCCATTACCTCTTTACCCGCACCACTTGGTCCGGTGATCATCACACTTGCGTCTGATAAAGCGACTTTGGCCGCTAATTTTAATAATTCTTTACTTTTTTGATCAGCAACTATCGGAGTATGTCGCTCGACTTGTTTAACTGGCGCATAACGCCCCACCATATTTAACAACACTTCTGGCGCAAAAGGTTTGGCCATATAATCAATCGCACCATATTTCATTGCTTCCACAGCGTGATCGATTGTGGCATATGCCGTCATTAATAAAAATGGAGTATTGGGATACAACTTACGAACCGACTTTAATAAATCCAGTCCACTCAATCCGCCCATTTGGACATCTGAAATAATAATATCAATAACTTTTTGTTTTAATAACACTAACGCAGATTCAGCTGAATCAGCTTCAACTACTGAATAACCTGCAATAGATAAAGTATCGACAAGAGCTTCTCTAAGACCTGAATCGTCCTCAACTACTAATATTTGTGATTGACTCATGCTACGTTCTCCTGTGCTTCATTCTCTAACGCACTATTGTTGTCTTCTGTTTGGCTAGTTAGTTTGATTGGTAGATACAAATTAAATATTGCACCGCCCTCTTTTTTATTAATCACTTCGACGCGTCCTTGGTGTGCTTGTGCGACTGTTTTAACAACAGACAACCCAAGTCCAGTTCCTTGTGAGCGAGTGGTAAAAAATGGTTCGAATATTTTTTCCATTTGTTCTGGTTTAATACCAGGGCCATTATCTTCAACGGAAATACAAACTTGATTAGGTATTTGATTAATACGCCTTGCTGATAAATGTATATCAACGCCTTTACCAATTACTTGCACAGCATTATGTACTAAGTTTGTAATGGCACTGGCAAGGCTGGTTTTGTTAGCTAAAATGCAAATATCTGGTTCTGGTAATTCGACACTAAAGTCACCATTTTGAGCGACTAACGCTTCTGAACTTTGATAAACATCCGCTAAAAGCTGTTGCATAGACACTTGTTCTAATACTTGATTCTCGCCACTTTTGGCGAACATCAACATGTCATTTACTTGCTTTTCTAAGTCGACCAAACGCGATGTCAATTTACCGACAAAGGTTTTGCGTTTATCGGTTGGTAATCTTGAATTTGATAAATTAGCTGCATATAACATAGCCGCTGACAGAGGCGTCCTAATCTGATGAGCTAAACTCGCCACCATACGTCCCAATGCCGATACACGCTGTAAATGACTAATTCTATCTTGTAATTTTCTGGTTTCCGTTAAATCTGTCATAACAATCAGTTGACCAGACTGAAGTGGCATTATATCTAACTTAACTCGACGTCCGTCATATAACGACACTTCGTGCCCATCATCGCTTCTTGGTTTAAATGAACGAGTGATAATTGTGCGCCACTTCTCACCTTCCAGTGGCACACCTAATAATTCTATTGCGACTTTATTCGCTTGGGAGACTTGGCCTTTATTGTCGAGCACTACAACCCCATTTGGTAATACGTCGACCAAATGACTGAGTTCCTCATTACGTTTACGTAATAAGTTTATCTCGTTGGATTTACCGTCCTTAGTTTTGGATTGACGGAATACCTGATGCGAAGCGCCAAAGGAGCTTTCACTATCATGGTTAAAACCTAATTCCATCATCGGAGTAAACGAAGCCAATTTTAAAGGTGAATCGACTAACGATTTATCTGATATAACTGCGGTAATACTTGCTGACATAATACTGTCTCTTTCCGGTCTAATACAGACTGATTAAAACAATCTTTATGCCAACTTTTATTTTCAATAAAATCAGTCGGTTAAGAGCTTATTTTAATAAAACAAACCAATAACAAAAAATTGACAACCTTAGTTTATAAACCATAAAACAAGCCCGAACATTGCGCCTTTAACCACCATAATGTGCATTGGTTCAGGCACAAAAAAACGAGCTAATTAGCTCGTTTTTGTTCACCCTATTTATCGAGTATTTAAGACTTAATCCTAGTTGTCATTACCGTATTGGATCCAATCTTCCTCACCTATCTTCATTTGATACGTACCATTGTGTCTTATTACCGTAGCGCTATCATTTTCAGAAACCGGCTCTGTTGTTGGCAAACTATTAATAATGGCAGATAGAGTTGATGTAGGCTCGCCAAACATATCTTTTTCAACAACTTGTTGGACAAGTTTTGAAATAGCTAAATAACTCGTAGGGGAACTAACATTCAACGTTTGTTCTTTACCTTTAGGCATTCCGAACAGCTTAACGCCCACAGGAACATGAGTGATATTATAACTTGGAAATTCACGCATTCCAGCCAATTGTAAATTATCGCCTTTAATACCCGCGCCATGTTCAGGAACCAAAACAACCATCACTTTTCGACCAGACTGTTCAATTTTTTCAAATAAATAATTAATGTCATTTAACAAGGTTAACAGTCTTGGATGGAAATTTTCTAAACTGTTTAACCTAGATTGATTGCCCAGTATTTTATTACCATCGTGCAAACTAACCGTGTTATATAATGTTGCGCTTGGTTTACTGTCTGTTTTTGCTAACCATTGGTCGAATAAAGAACGGTCAGAATAGATTGGAGAACCGTCAAACGACTTCTGAATCAAAGGAGATTGCGGATCTAGTTGATTTGGGACATTCCAGCCCCCTTCTTTTCTAATATACTGTTCAAAATTATCAAACTTACCATCATGATTCATAAGTAAGTTTTGACCAAAACCTAGTTTAGCTAAATTATTAAATAGGTAACATTGATTGTCTGCTGGCGAATATAACTGTGAATGCGTTCGTTGGCCACAACTCGCCCTAAGTAGGCGTATCGCAGCTGGACCACTATAAGAGGTCGCAGTATTAAACTGCTGAAACATAATATCGAACTTATCAAATAATATATGCGTATCTAATCCAGTATGTTTTAAGTCATCCCAAGACAAAGAACATACATTTAAAAACAGCAATTCAAACGGTTGATTCATAGTGACATTGTCGTAACCAATTTTACGCTTAGCTTCGTAGCTAAAAAACTGCTGTAAATGTTCGTCAGGGCTATTTGACGACTGTGTATTTGTGTTATTAAACGTATTTTGCGCACGAACGATTTGTGTCTTTGTATCCGCTTCTGGTTGGTAGTACTGCATAAACAAGAAGTATGAAAATAAACCTATAGTGATACTGGTGAACTTGATCCAATTTTTAAAATAGTAATAACAAACAACCACAACAAAAAAAGCAGACACTAATTCAAAGTTGAAAAAACGAGTAGATAACTCAAACAAATAGCTTATATCAAAACTAGCCAAATTTTTAATTTGTATGATTAATTTATCAAAGCTCGGTAACCAAGAATCATAATATAAAAGCGATATTCCCATTGGGATAACAACCACTTGACGCAGTTTATATAAAAAGTGCGTCTGAAACGGTGCGATGATAAATAATAAAAATGCGATATTTTCCAAAAAATGAAAATTAATGGAATGCGTGGCAAATAAATACAACTTTAATAAAAAGTATAAATTCCATACACCTAGCTCAGAAAATAAGATAATTGAAGGCGTTTTTTGTTCAGACTCTGGTGGGACCATGTTAATTATTTATCTCCAGCATAAGGTTTTAGTAATTTGGGTGTTAAAATATAATAGATACGACTTCGTTTGAGCTTTCCCCATAACCTTTTAATTACCAAACCAACCAATATACCGCACATTAAAATACTAAAGGTTAATGTAATGAAATTTTCAAAACTCATGTTATTTCAACTTTAAGTTGGCCGGAACAGCGACGTTTATTTCAAAGTAATCCATTTTATCAGAACGCATATTTTCCATCTTTTCTTTATGTTCCGTGAACTCAACTATTCTACTATGAAAATCAACCACTGGGTTATTTTCAATGTATTCGTGCAATTTCATAATTTGTAATGCGACGGCGTCTTGTGTTACATAACGTTTACCAGAACTGAAAATCAACAATGGTTCCGCGCCTAATATATGGGTTAACGTAATGTTAATGTCTTCATCTCGACAGCCAAATAAATAGATATATACAAAGTTGTCTATAATGCAATATATATCACCATGTCGTTGAAACTTGGCGTATTTGATCGTATCCATCGCCGCAATGCCTGAAGGAATTTTCAGTATAATTAACGAACTACTTATGCCATATTTTTTAGAACTATGGCTTAATTTCTCTAACTCTCCTTTAAAGATATTAGGCGCTAAATATCCCATCTGAGAAGGCATTAATTCTTCATCATAGATGTCGTAAAAGTCAGCTGTTAAATCACCAACAAATACCAAGTTTTCGGTGGCGCTAATAATGTTTGTTAAGGTGTTAATTTGTATTTTACGAGGCAAAATTAAGTTTGCGCCTAAACACCTTAATATATTCTGCTCTGTCATTCGCAGGTGTACATTTACTTCTAGCACAATAACTTTTAAGTTCTCACCAGCAAGCTGTCGTAATTTATATATTTTCTTTGCTAAATCTTTTAACGAAATAGAGTTTAAGCCATGAATAATTACCGTGGCCGATGGATTCTCTTTTACCAATCTAAACAGGTCATCTTGATCTTTGGCCAATTCCCATGAGCGGTTTAATATCACACTAATTTCAGTATGATTTTCGTCAACGATGACATTCGACTTCTCAAATTGCTCCGTCGCAAAGTTTATATTATCTGACTTAGTTAACGCGACTCTGCCGTTCAGATTTTGAACTCGATAATTTTGATTTACCACACAACCTGTGTCTGTATACCAAATGTCTATTTGTAACATGTTAGGGTCAACTTCACCCTCAAACTTCATTACACCATAGAAATCAGTACGATGTTCAGTTAACAGTGTTTGTACATTTGAGCCTTTATCGCCTTCACTAAATAACAAGACAATCGATACATTTTGTTTTTTAGCAAAATGTTTTAACTCAGTAATAAGCTGTTCATTATTTTTATTTGAACCTAATAATTGATCAGAAGCATCAATATAAAGAGCCCCATTTTTAATTCTAAGCTGGCTAAACTCAATAACTAAACGACTGATCTTTTTTGACAACTTAACTAAGCTTTTTTGCTCAACAGTAATAATATCTATCTGTTTATCGTTATACTTTTCAACAACATTAGGGTAATCCACAGCCACGTTACGAAACGTTAATAACGTATTATTATTGCCCGTAATATGGCTCATCAACAAATCAAACCAACTACTAGACTGCACAGTAATGCAATATACTCTGCCTTTTTCCAGCGCATTTATTAAAGGTGGTAAGCCCGTTATATTTAAATCAGACATGTAAAAACAGACCCTATAACTAAAGTAGTGCTTTGTGTTAAATCAATTAACAAAGATAAGGTGTTTACCAACACATTATTTATCATTTTAATAATCCATATAAATAGACACAGGATCTGGCCGTCTATTGGCCGGTTGAAGATTTGGTTCAAAATAATATTTTAGGTAAAAGTAGAGGCTATTGGGTGAGAAAAACTCTGACTTTTGAATCGTTAAATTTGTACCAAATATCCAGTGATTGGTTAACTTATATTCTATCATTGCATTCGCCGAATAACCTTGCCCTTTAGTATCCCCACCACTAAAACTATCCGAACTTACTAAGTCAAAAGCCGCTTGATATTCAGGGTGATTTGGATAAAACATAGTTTCATCATCACCTGACTCTGACCGAGAAATAGATAAATCAACTTGGTAAGTAAAGTCCCCCACACGTCCATAAAAATTAAGTGGGATTGAGGCCGCCATATATTTTTGCGGGCTATAATACCCACCCTGACCTAAAGTAAATTGACTTAGATCGTCTTGGTATTGCCAAGTAAATAAATTTAAACCTATGCTAGCCGTTAACCAATCACGATTAAACCAATCTAAATACACGCCCCCCATGGCACGGGTACGTTGATTTGATTTAATTTCAGTACCCGTAATAGCGCCTGCATCCGCTAATGCCCAAATCCCCCAACCAGTGCCTTGATCATAACTTAACGATAAGCCCATATTATATAAACTGACTCCGCCCCAAATAATGGAAGAATTTGGATCTTCGGTTCCGGAATAACTCAATAAAGAACTGGTAACCGGACGTTTACTAGCGCCTATAGACCAACCAATATTCCAAATACTATTGTTATAGTTAATGCCACCAACCCAATCAACAAGTTCAAAACCAATGGGTTTAGTTCCAATGTCAGCAATAAAGGATTCATTTTCAAATCCTAACGCAATTGAAAAACCGCTACGTTCTTGTCTTAACAATAAATTATCACAAGGGTCATCACACAAAGCAATGGTGCCAAACGTATCGTTTGCTGGATCGCTAACATCTAAAACACCAGCATTTAATATGGTTGGATCAATCTTAATATACCATTCGCCCATACCTAACCATGCGTTATCCATTGGAGCTGCATACGTTAAGCTTAATACAGACAAATCATATTCCGATGACCCTTGACCTCCTGACTTTGAATACTGCTTAACGCCTAATTCTAAACGTTGATTCTGTTTTTCACTGTGTTCACGTACCGCAGTTTGAAAACGGTTAACTAACCATGAGCCCTGATTGACTTCTATTTTACTAATGCTCTCATTGGAATTCATTAAGTCATAATATTCTTGTATTTTTTGTTTTTGTAAATGACTTAAATCACTAGTTGCGGTTTGTTGTATTAATTCATCACCAGTAGTAAAACTTCGAACGTCGAACTCGTTAGGATCACCAATATCTGTCATCAACGCAGTGTAGTAGCCTTTTTTCATTAAACTGTTGGCGTCTTCATTTAGTTCTGGCAATCGATAATAAAGTCGATAAGCAAAATCATAACCGACAGGATTAAAAGGATACATTTGAATAAACGGAATTAAATAGTCATCCTTAAATACTTGTTCAGATATATCTAACGTATCTTGATGATCTTCATATAGCGAAAATAATTGATAAAATCGATACGATTGAGAAGGTTCCAGCTTTACTAAATGCGACAGCGCCTCCCACATTTTCATTGGTTCTTGATTAACTTCCGCCACACGTAAGTTATCTGCCCAAACATCTGCAAGACTAGGGTAATCTGAGGTTTGACGGTCCAAAAGACTTGTTAGCTTAACGTCTAACTGAGTCGGCAAATCTCCTTGTTCAAGCAAGTCTATTGATAAATCGGCTAAATCCAAATTATTGACTAATGAGCGATCATCCTCAGCATAAACCTGAGTTAAGGTGTCGATAGCTTGGTCGGTTTGTTTAGTTATTAACTGAACTTGGGCAAGTCGTAATAATACATCAACCCGTTTGATCACTTCAGAACCTAAATTTGAATCGGCTAATGCCGATGCCAACAGCACAGTTTGTTCTAAGAATCCGTATTGAAACATCTTTTGCTGGATCTTAGACATATACACTAAGTTATTACTGTATACGTCAGATGCTCTTAGCAACAAAGATAAACGATTATGTTGAGTAGCTTCATCGACTTTCATCATTGCTAATGCAAACTCGTAGTCAGAAATATCATTGAGCACACTCTCTGTACGCGACTCTGGCGGTATACTTTTGAGGACGTTAATGGCACGATCGTACATATCTAAACTAGCAAGAATTAAACTGTGTGAGTACTTTACTTCCACCTTATCAGATATCGGTTGGTATAAGTTTAACGCCTTAGTTACGTCTCCTTGCGAGATATATAACCTTGCTAAATCATACGTTACCCATGGGTGCATTTGCACTATCTGTAAACCAGAAAGTAATAAGGCTTCTGCGTCTTGTTCATTCCCTTCTAACAACCGAGCATCGGCCTTTTCTCTTATTCGAGCTATCAATAAGGCATGGTAATCACTCAGTAATACATTGGTCTGTTGCAGTGAAAGACCCGATACCCAAGTGTCCATATTTAATTTGCCATAATGATTTAGTTTAAACTCCATTATGGTAACGAGAACCTGGCGACTTAAAGGGTCAAATGCTAAAAGCGATAAATATAGTTGCTCTGCGATAATAAGATCGCCGAGTGTTTCATGTAATCTACCGTCTAATAAAATATGATAGTTACTTTCGTCTTCAAATTTATATAACTCATTTATTTTATCTTGTGCTGTTTCAAAGTTTTGTCCGACAATGTCTCGTTCTACTTGGTCAATTAACGCCCAGTACTCTGTTGTTCGGATCAATGAAACACATACAGCCGGTGTAGGTTCAAAGAGTTCAATACAACGATTAAAAGCCGCAATAGCCCCATTAAAATCTTTTTTCCTGAACAACAACCGACCTTCAGATATGACCACAACTTGGTCATTAGCGTATTTTGTTTTAGCTGTTTCTAGCGCCAAAGATATTTCTGGCAAAGGATCATCGTTATCCAACATAATTGGCAGTTTTATTTTTGCTCTGTAGGCTGGATCACGCATTAAAATATTATGTTGCTTGATTGTATCTAAACCGTCTTGATAATGGTAAGTGATCCAAGTGTCATTTGGGAAACGCTCTAAATAATCCAAGAAACCTTTTTTATTAGTTTCTGATACTTCGGTATTCAGCAGCCCATATTGCCATAATCGTTTGGCCTCGAATTGCCATACGGTATTGAACGTCAATAAATACAACTCTTGATAAATTGCTAACTTATTTAATCCAGCTCTTAAGGAGTATTTAAAATACGCTAATTTTATTCGAGTATTAGCGGGATATTGTTTGCTAAGTTTTTCCAACTTATACAAAACCGTTGGTTCCAGCTCTGGCTGTACTTCAGTAATGATGTCCCAATACTCTAACGCTAAAGAATAATGAGGGTCTTTAGATTGGAATAATCCATCGTATTTATCTAAGGCTTGTTTATAGAGTTTACGGGTATTAAGTAGCCTGGCTTCAGATAATACTTCACGGTTATTTTGGTAAATATTAAGCAGTTGCAACAAAACATTATATTCATCGATGGATAACCGTGTTTTTATTTTTAATAAGGAAACTCTGGCTTCCTCAAAACGAGCTGACTCAGCCAAAAAACGAATGTTTTCTTGAAGATATATAAGGTTATTAGGCGCAACTTTACTAATTTTACTTAAGGTTTTTTCTGCTTGAAACAGGTTACGTTGTCCCATCTGAAATGACAGTTGTTCCAACAAAACGTTTACGCCTTGTTCGTTACTTTTTGCCGGATGTGTATTCATTAATAAAAGACAAAAAACGACACTCAATACCCAATGCATATGATTAATTTTCATTTTTCCAACTTACCGTCAATGCACCTGTATCAGTAAACGCAAAACGTTTTTCTGCCCAGCCTAAACCAAATAAGGCTAAAACACTTTGATAATAACTATTCGAATTTAAAAGGTTAGCCTTTTCTATTTTAGCCATAATGGTTTGTGTTAATTGTGGGTATTCTAATCGACTGACCAAAGGGAGGAAGCTAATATCAAACCCTATATTTCCAATATTGTTATACGCAAGCATATTAATATCGATAGACTCGGGGACGCCCTGTAATTTATTCACAAACCCAACGGACTTAGCAAAATGAAACTTGAACATTGGCCAATGCTCACTTTCATCAGACAACATGCCAGCCCATAAATATACCCTAATGGCATTATAACTTCCGTTCGAGGCTTGATTAAAGTTATTCGTTGATAAGTCATAATGAATCCAATCAGGGGCAAAACCACGGGGTGAGCTTTCCATGGTTAATAACAACGACGTTTGTTGAAGACTGCGCCAACGTTTATCTTCTAAATAAAATGCAAAATAATCCATCAATTGCATTGGCACATAACTGGGATTGAGTTTAATATTCCGCTTGTTATTCACAAAGCCAGATACCCCTGGCAATAAAAAATGACCTACATCGGCAACAAAATATACTTCATTTTGCAAAATCGCTATAGCAAGCTGATCCGCTAAACGTGCATATTCTGGTTTACCCCAAAGACGGCTTGCTTCATACAAACAATACAATATCCATAAATCTGAGTCTGACGCAGAATTTTGATCTAATACGTTACCGCGGCCAAGCTTATTCTTACCCCACTGCCATGCAGGTAAGTTGGTCGCCAAGTTTCCCTTTGATAAATGTTGTTCCGTCCAATTTATTAACTGGTCAAATAATTCAGGCTGGTTATTTACCAGAGCAAAAAAAGTGCGTATGACTGCCCTTCGGAGGTCGTAATGTTTTTGCCGCCATAAGGATCATTTACCCTACCTGACTCGGTAATAAATTGCGTTTGAAAAAACTGCCACAGAGGCCAGTTTTTAGCAGCCTCTTCTGAGAATACAGACAAACTTAAAACGAGAGTAAATCCCATAAGTAAGCCTCTGAGTTTCATTAATGATCACCATGAACACGTTTATACGATACAAATCTAAGAACACGCCACGCTATCATTGCAACCAAAAAGACCGAGAACAATACAATCGCTAACATCAAATTAGGTCTTTGCGCTAATTGATATCGAATGAACGCCCAAATTGGCAATTCACCGGTGTAATACTTCTCGCCAACGGTATTATGAACAATCTTGTTTTCATGGAAAATAACCGTAGAGCCTCTTAGTAAGTACAACTTAGCTTGATCTTGAAATACTTCCGATACCAAATCTAAACCAGATTTACGGGATGCCATGATAGATAATACTGAACGACCTGATGTAGCTGGTGACTCAAACTCTGACATAATTGCAATATTGCCCCAGTTTTCATTTTCAAAAGACACAAACACTTCATCTTCTTTAGTGTCTATAAATTGCCTTTCTTGTTGATGGCTGTCTTTAAACAAATCTTGAGTTAACGCTAATCTATGACTATTACGTTTAATTAACGCATTTAAACCATCATCTATTGAGTTGGATTCTTCGGTAAAAGAATTTATATAAATAACATCTTTGTTGTTTAACTCAACCTTAAGGTCTGATTTAGAAATCTGTGCTTTTGTAGCTGGATAACCTGTTATCGCAGAAAAGCGCGCAAACATCGTTAATGTCAGCTCTAATTCTTCTTCTGCAAATTTCTTAGGCAGTATAACCAAGGTTTCAGAAAGGTCTGCCATTCGCGTGAAAGGCAAACCAGAATAAGCTAAAGAAGCCATATTGGGCATTTCTGCATAATGTTCAAAGCCACTAAAGTCTAAAGTTGAATTTGAATCTATTTGAACAAATTTTTGTGACGGCTCATTTAAACATGCACGTTGATCGTCTTTTATAATGAAATCAAATTCCATTAGATTTTGAATACCCAACTGAAAACTTGGCAACATGAGCTCAGAGTTCATGCTAAATAATTCCTTAGCAAATGGCATTCGAATACGAGATCCACCTTCCCAAATACCATCACCTTCAGTTAGTTTAAACGACTCAACTAATGAATTATTAATTTTCACATTTAACATTGAAATATCTGGTTTTGCCGGTGGTGTATAGCGATAATTTAAGTCCACAGGTACGCCACGAGTTTCCCAAATAAACAAATCAGCTGGAATATGCATATTGACTCGAATCGGAGCTAAATAAGCCCCTTGTCGTTTTAATTCATCTTCATCATTCACAAATTCGCTAAATTTCATTGGGCGTTCATTATTGACCCATAATGGCGCTTGATAAGGCAATAATTTTTTAGAGTAATCAATTTTGCTAATATGAGAGGCTTGTCCGGATAAATTATTATGTCCAATCGCCACACCTTCAGCGGCCGTTTTTAATTGCTCAACATCTTTACCTAATACTAATAATAGCTTGTAATCTTTGTATAACGGGTGATTCGCCATAACAACCGTAGGTTGGTTGATGTCGGGATAATCCTTCAAAAAATAGGGTTTTTTGTCATTAGTAGCAAACACAATTGCGTTTGATTTTGGTAACTTATCAAATAAAACATCAAACTGATTACCGCGCCACTCGGCTTGCACGCCCAACCAACCAGCAATTTTTGTTGCCGCACTAACAAAATCAGTGTCCGTGGATTTAGGAAAGACAAAAGTGGCTAACTGTTTTGACATTTGTCTGGCATCGATAAAAGGAACCGGCAATAACGACAAGTCATTTTGTAGAGGCAGCTGATGTTCATTTAACACAATATTACTGGTGGATAATAATTCTAACCAAAGCCCTAAATGACCAGGGTCAAAACACTGACCATCTAGCGTTTCATAATACCCAAGTAGCTCAAATTTAACGTTATTAAACTCACGAAAACGATAACTCGGTAATATAATCTGTTTTTGAACAATTTTTCCAGCTTGTTTAGGGTCAACTGTGATCACGCCGGCCACTTCGTCATTTAAATAGATTTTTACTTGAGATTGACCAGTTACCATAGTTGGTGAATAAATAAATTCTAAGTTTAATGTTGCTTGCTCTACCACCCGATCTAAACGAGTACCAAAAGAAAAGTCCACACTGCTTTTGTTACCATTTAATTTTAAAGGCTGTTGATTAACTAAATCACTCAAACGAAAGGTAGAGTTAATCTTTTCTTTAAGTTGTGTATTATGTTGATTAATATTGTCAGTTAAGTGCGGTAATAACATTTTTCGTTTATGCACACTTTTTGCCCAATTGGCGAAGTAATTTTTATCTAACCACTGCTGTAAGCTCAAGTTATCTTGAGACTCGGTTGTATCGAATTCCGTACCTAAGCCTCTAATAAAGCCTGTAACTTCTGTTAAAGTGAGGTCCTTGCCATCACTGGTTAACTGCACATTGTCAGACTGTTTTATATAAGTAGGGGTTGAAATTGGAACCCATTCCACTGAAGAGAAATAACCATTTACAACTAACCACCGGTCTTCATCCACATCTGCGGTGAACAACATATCTTGCGGCCAGTTCCCTATTTTCTTTTCATTCTTTTTTGAAAAAAGCTCAACCGAGTCGGTAGAAACAAAAATAGAGCTCGAGATGGCGTTAACGGACATTAAGCCACAAAAAAACATCACAATAAAAGATTTAAATCTCATTTAATAATCAGCCTTACACTGTGAAAACAACGATTGTTAAACCGAAGTGATATATATTAAAACATTTTACCTATTCACAACTTACAAACCAAGTGTTAACTATTGGTTATCCTTGGAGATTTTGGCAGGAAGGATATTAGATAGTGCCCGATGTGATAAAGAGGTTTTATATTATCTCTAATGTAGCTATGTAGATAGAAGAATAAACTTGAATATCCTTTCATACCTATTTTAAATATACTCACTAAGCGACTGCTGATTATTTCTTTATCCCGATTCATTGAGTGAACTTCCCACGCATCAGCACGGGAAAAGGTAACTTGAATTAACTTTCTTAAGCTATCCATTGATTCATCATCAAACTTCACCCCTAGTTTATTATTCGACACAAATTTAACGGTGGTTTCAAATGAATGGATAATTTCATCTCTACGTAATACTACGGTAATTTTGTCCTCTAACTTAAACCTAATATCATCAGTCGAAACAACCTCTAAACCAATGCCCGATTCTGAATAGTCATTCATGATTGCTTCGTAGACAAATCCCTCTTTGGTATAGATAGCAAAAGGTAATTTATATTGAACTCTATGGGCAATACGAACCTGTTTAGATTCAGTAATTATTGCCATTACACCGCCAAGTACCATTAAATTATAAAAGGTCCAAATCATGTTCATGATAATCGTACTTATTTCACTTTCAGGACCAAAACCTATTCGCCAAACACCAAAAATAAGACCTATGATGTTTAGTGCAATCAGAATTAAATATGGGACCCCAATCCCCCAGTCAAAGTAATCTTTTTCAACTACCCCACCTTTTTCGGTGACGTTAAATTTACCTTTTCCAGGATTGATCAATGCAATTAATGTTGGCCTGAATATGTACCAAGCAAGCACGGACTCATATAACTCAGCCCAAAATGTGTTTCGGTATTGCCCTTGGTGTCGGCTATTGGTTAGGTTAGCTAAAAATATTGCTGGAACGACATATAAAAATATAGTTTCAACCGGTGCGTAGATTATATATGTGTGCAATAAAAGAAAGGTTAACGGGGCTGTTAAGAACACTAACCTAGGCAAACCATAGAAAAAATGCAACATCGCATTGCTGTAACAAATGCGCTGCATAAACGACAAACCTCGGCCTAATAACGGATTGTCAACTCTAAAAATTTGTAACATACCTCTGGCCCAGCGAATTCGCTGACCGATATGTGCAGATATACTTTCCGTTGCTAATCCGGCAGCCTGTTTTAAATTAACATAAGATGAGTCATAACCAAGACGATGAAGTTTTAAAGCCGTATGAGCATCTTCTGTGACGGTTTCCGTTGCAATACCGCCGACTTCTTCTAGCGGTTCACGCCTTAGCACTGCACATGAACCGCAGAAAAATGTCGCGTTCCATAAATCATTGCCATCTTGAATTTGACCGTAAAATAACTCACCTTCATTAGGCTCTTCATTAAATACATCCAAGTTCCGTTCAAATGGATCTGGAGAGAAAAAGTGATGCGGGGTTTGTACTAAAGCCAGATTTTTGTTTTTAATAAAACCGCCCATCGTCATTTGTAAAAACGAGCGAACTGGAACATGGTCACAGTCAAATATGGCAACAAACTCCCCCTTGGTTTTAGTTAAAGCGTGATTTAAATTTCCGGCTTTGGCAAAAGAATTATCTGGTCGAGTCATATAATTAATATTATTTTGCTCACAAAATGTCTTTATGTTTTCTCTTTTGCCATCATCTAATACAAACACATTCAATTTGTCATTCGGCCAATCAATATTTTGTGCTGCAAATACCGTCGGAATTAATACTTTTAGAGGTTCGTTATAAGTTGGTACAAAAATATCAACGGATGGCCATTGTTCATGATCTTTAGGTAATTGCACTATGCGACGCTGTAACGGCCATGCAGTTTGTATATACCCCATAACCAGCACTAACCAAGTGTAGATTTCAGCAGCTAACAAGCCCAAACCTAAAACAAAACCAATGCCATCATCGATATTTAATGACGTTGTCATGCGCCACCAAATATATCGGCTGGACATTAATATAGACAACATCATCATGATCAAGGTGGCTAAACGCCCAGGTGTAGACCTTAACCAAAGTGCAACCACCCAAAGTACCAATGAAAAAACAAGCTGATTTAAAGGTTCAAACGGCACGACAATCGCCCAAACACTTAGTCCAAGCATGAGCAAAATTAATGTAACTCTTAACCATTTGAATCGTAAGAATCTAATTTTCCTGTCATTTCTAGCTTGAGAAGTATTTTTTTCATTTAACTTAGAAATGATTTGTCGACCAGGGTTTATAAATGAAGCTCTGATAAAGGCAACGACAGACTTAGCTGCACTGATTTTGGCATTATTTTGCTGGATTATGATTCGTTTCTTACGCTGTGAATCAGTATAAAACAGTAATAAAAAAATAGACTGAATGGCTATTCTCAATAAATCAGGAATGGTAAATTTGTTAAACTTAATATGTGGGTATTTAGAACAAATATGTTGGAAGAAAATACTTAAACTGTACTTTTCAACGCGCTCTCCCAAAAAAAGCCAATTAAACAACCAAAGAGCAATGATGAATGGTTTATAAACAAGGGAACATTGTGTTTTTCTTAATTCACTTTTAATGAGTAAAAGCGTTTCAACCGCATTTTCATACGGGTATTTAGAAATGGAATTCCAAGTTAAGCGAAGAATCGTACTCAAACATTACACTCCGTTTTCATCAAACAAAGATGCATTTAATCTCATTGCCAAATGATAGAAGTCTTTAGATGACTTATAAAACTCGTTTAAGTCTACCACGCTGGTATTTTGCGCTAATGCTTGATGAATAAATTCATCTTCAAATATGACTCCTAATAATTTCAATTGAATTAAGTCTGTTGAAATTAAGGTTCTGATGTCAGACTCTAATTTATTTTCTGGATTATATCGATTAATGACAAACAGATCTTGATCGGTTGTTGTTCTAAATTTAGTTGAAAGCTTTGAGTAACTTGATACTTCACATGTCCCCACTGTTAGTTTCAAATCAAAATCTAAATTGAAATAACAATCGGACACCGATGAATAAGAGGGATAATCAACTAAAATTATGGTGTTTTTTGACTCAAAATCTATTTGATTAAGTATATCGTTAAAATAGTTAGGGTCTAAGGAATTAAGCGAGTTTAAGTCTGTATGAGGAACTTGACCAAATGGGAAAAATACGGTCTTGTTTTTATCGGAAAATGCGCTGTTTAGCCAAGGGGTATTTTCAATTAAACTTTTGTGAAAGCCTTCAAATCTATCTAACCCCATCCCAAAGTGTAATCGTAAATCATTATTTTTACAGAAGTCGAACACCAACACATTTAAACCAACTTTTGTTAATGCAACTGCTAAGTTAGATGTTATTGTTGTACAGCCAACACCCCCCTTAATACCTTGCACAACGACCAGCTTAAAATCTTTTTTTGCCATTGTGTTATTAAATGCTTTTTGGAATAAAGGTTAATTATAACAGCTCTGTCTGAGTTAGTAACATCCAGTTTGCTTTAATATCTTGACAATTTTTTCTCTGGTTAATTTCAGAGTATGAAATATTAGTAACAATACGTTTTTTTTCTTGTAAGTTTTTAATATCTTGCGACATAACCACTTCATTTGCTGTTAACTCATTGATACGCATAGTAACCTTACATTTATATGAAATACTTAAAGTTTTATCTCTAAGTGTCCATTGTTATCCAAGTTACATACCAATGACATAGGGATTCCCCCTACATTTCAACCATTTAACTTTTAGTCATCTTTATTAAGGTCATATTTACGCATTTTCTCAACTAATGTGGTGCGTCTTAAGTTCAATTGCTCCGCTGCTCTGGCCACCACATAATCTGTACTTTGCAAAGCTTGTTCTATTAAATTCACTTCTAACTCAGCCAAAAATTCTTTTAAATCAATCCCTTCTGTAGGAAGCATCATTGACGTTGGATCCGCCACCATGGTACCTGACATAGTAAAATCATCTGTACCATCGTCATCTGGATCATCATGGTCTGCAAACATATCAATCAATGCTTGGCGTTCCATGATTTCGTCTGGGTATTCCGGAATAAAAGGCAAGTCATCTGTATATCGATATTTTTGCGGTAGATCATGAACGTCCACCATTTGGTTTGGAAACATAATTAATAAACGTTCGACTAAGTTTCCAAGTTCACGAACATTACCAGGCCACTGGTGCTGTTTTAAAGACTCTAGTGCCCTTTCCGTCAAATTAAACTTAGCTTTATGCTCTCGTTCAAAACGATGTGTAAACTCTTGTACTAACAATTCTAAATCGTCAGCTCTTTGACACAATGAAGGTGATTCAATTGGGAATACATTTAAACGGTAGAATAAGTCTTCACGAAACTTACCTTCTTCAATCATGTCTTCTAAGTTTCTATGCGTTGCGGCAACAACTCGAACATCGGCTTTAATGGCTTTGGTTCCACCAACTCTTTCATACGTTCGTTCTTGTAAAACTCGTAATAATTTCACTTGCATTTGCAGTGGCATATCACCAATTTCGTCTAAAAATAACGTCCCACCTTGCGCTAACTCAAATCGGCCTTTACGAGAAGATATTGCGCCAGTAAATGCCCCTTTTTCATGACCAAACAGTTCACTTTCTAATAACTCTGCCGGTATTGCGCCACAGTTAACTGGCACAAATGGGCCTCCAACACGGCCTGATAATAAATGTACATTCCTCGCAATCACTTCTTTACCTGTACCTGACTCACCGAGGATCAGTACATTGGCTTCTTTATTGGCGACTTGATTAATCAAAAAACGAATTTGGTTCATTGGTTCCGTATTTCCAATTAAACCTTCAAATTTGTTACCTTGAGTTGCGTTAGGTGCCTTTGGCATTAACCGTTTGTATTCTTGGCAATCGCGTATTTGTTGTGTAATGACGGGATATAGGAAAGGTTCGCTTAGGATCCCTAAGACGTTTTTTTGCTCAAATAAGTATTTTAAAGTATCACCCAATAATAAAAATGGTATAGCCGGTTGTGACTTAACAATAGACTCATGCTCACCACTTGACAATGCACCTAATATGCAACAAGTCACGACGTCTTCAGGAATGCATTTACTGGCAAAATTAGACTCAGTAACCACTTCACATTGTTCTCCAATGAATACTAAAAGACCAGCCATAAGGTTAGCTCTTCGTTCATTCTCATCCAATATTAAGATGTTGTGCACCGCTGGTATTTGTTGTGTCATGATTTAATTCAGGCTATTTACTTTTTATTATCAATCAATTGTAACCAGACTGATCTGAGTTGCAAGTGTTAAAAAGCATAATTCGCCTGAAAATTGACGGTTCGCCTTTATTTTGACAATTTAATTCAACCCGTTTATATCTGTCTTTTACGCTCAGCGTAAACGCCCAAAGCAATAAAGCAGCCGATGACCGTAATCGCTAAATACATGGAAGAGAGTGCTGCAAGCTGGGTTTTGAGTATGTTAGTTAACAATACTGTTAATGCACCATAACCAAAGGTGCAAACAAATATAAAGATTGTGGTACGCACTACAAAGTTGGCTGAACTTATCTGTCTTTTTAAATATCGATTGATATCACCACCTGTGATCACTAATAAAGAAGCCACTAAAGCGAGAGCGATATCATTATTATAAGGTCTAAGCATCCCGCCAATTTGAGTTAATACATCATAAATGAAAGACATTACTAATTAACTCCGTGTTGTTTAAATAACGCCAACATATCGTCTTCAGTTAAAACCGGAACCCCTAAATCCTGAGCTTTGGTTAACTTAGAACCTGATTTTTCTCCTGCAATTAAAAAGTGAGTTTTCGCAGACACGCTACCTGCAACTTTGGCTCCTAAAGATACTAAAGCATTTTTAGCTTCAGTGCGTCCCATCTCATTCAAAGAGCCCGTTAACACATAGGTTAATCCCAACAACGGTAGTTCAGACTCTTGTTTTTTCTCAATAATTGGCCAATGAACTCCGTGTTCAATTAATTGTGCAATAACGTCTAGATTGTGTGATTCTTTAAAAAAAGCCAATATATGGTTTGCCACTATGCCGCCCACATCTGAGACAGTGATTAAACTGTCGTAATCTGCGTTTTTTATGTTTTCAAGTGTTTGATAATGATTTGCTAAATTAAGCGCCGTTGATTCACCAACTTCACGAATACCTAACGAATATAAGAATTTAGGCAATGTTGTTGATTTAGAGTCTTGTAACGCTTGAACTAAATTTTGTGCTGACTTAGGCCCCATTCGTTCTAAGTTAGATATTTGTTGTTCGGTTAACACAAACAGATCAGCAGGAGATTGAATTAATTGTTCATCTACTAGCTGTTCAACGATTTTATCCCCTAAGCCGTCAACATCAAACGCTTTACGGGAAGCAAAATGTTTGATGGCTTCCTTACGTTGTGCGCCACAGAACAGACCGGCTGTACATCGAGTAACAGCTTCACCTTCTGGTTTTTCAACTTGAGAATCACACACTGGACAAGTAGTTGGAAATTCGATGATTTTCGCATCATCAGGGCGTTTATCTAACACCACAGATACTATCTGAGGGATAACATCACCTGCACGACGAATGATCACTGTGTCACCTATCATAATGCCCAAACGCTCTATTTCTTCAGCATTGTGTAACGTTGCATTGGAAACCGTTACTCCACCAACAAAGACAGGTTGTACTTTCGCGACAGGGGTAATTGCGCCGGTTCTACCCACTTGAAACTCCACATCGTTTAACACAGTTAACTCTTCTTGCGCAGGGAATTTATACGCTATTGCCCACCTTGGCGCTCGGGCAACAAAGCCTAACTCGTCCTGCAAATCTATGTCATTTACTTTTAATACCGTGCCATCAATTTCATAATTTAACGATGCGCGTTTTTCGCTTACGTTTTTATAAAAGTCGAGTACATCATCAATGCCTTGTGCTACCGTAATTTCAGGACAAACTGGTAAACCAAAAGACTTCACTTGTTGCAATCGATCGTAATGGCTTTCGGCTAACTCAAATTCGTCAGAGACCACACCTAAACCATAGGCATAAAAAGCCAAGGGTCTAGCTGCGCTAATTTTTGAGTCTAACTGTCGCAAACTCCCCGCTGCTCCATTACGTGGATTAACCATAGGTTTAGTGCCATTTTCTATGGCCTGTTGATTAAAGGCGAGAAAACCATCTAACAACATAAATACTTCACCTCGGATCTCTACTCGTTCTGGGAAGTTATCGCCAATCAAAGATAATGGAATGCTTTTAATGGTTTTCACATTTTCTGTTATATTTTCACCAACGGCACCATCACCACGAGTAGCGGCTCTAACTAATTTGCCATTCTCATATAAAATACTCACCGCTAAACCATCTAGTTTAGGCTCACAACAAAATTCAAAATCTTGATTGGTTTTTAGACGGTCATTAATTCGTTTATGAAATGCGACAAACTCATCTTCAGTCATCGCATTGTCTAACGACAGCATTGGTACTTCATGCGTTACTTGATCAAATTTATTTAACGCTACTCCTCCTACCTTTTGAGTCGGTGACTGTGGACTTAATAAATGAGGATATTCAGCTTCTAACGCCTGTAATTCACGAAATACTCTATCGTACTCTGCATCAGGTATGCTTGGGTTATCTAAAACGTAATATTGATAATTATAGGTATTTAATAATGAAACAAGCTCAGAAATACGAAGAGAAATAGAATCTGTGGACATGAATGATGATCCCAATAAAGAATGCAAACTATTTAATGTGGGGAGTATAAGAAACTTAGTCAAATATTGAAACTGAAGATGTTAAAACTAGTGAATGCTTTAGTTATTATCTAAAAAAACAACATATACTGATTAAATAATTTACCTCTAACCACCAATATTCATAGCAAAGCGAGCCAATGAATATAGATTAATTATTGAAAGAGGCAATATTGACAAATTAATAACTCGCATTAATTAAATGCGGCTTCAAATTAACGATTACGTGAGGTTAACTAATTGCTGCCACATGACGCCATCGCGCGCGATAACAATTTATTTGCCATAGCAGAGTATCCGTTGGTCACCATTTATGATGATAATCTATTTGTTCGTAATGACTACGACGTATTGTCATTTGGCCAACGTAAATACCTTATCAACTTCTTTTCAAATAATGGTTACACACAAAGTTCTGGCAAAAAATTAACAAACCTAGATAAAACGATTCATTTTCTTGGACCAAGTTCTAATTTAGCCGTGTCGAGCTTTCAACCAGAATTCCTCAACGATAATAAACACCACGCCTATTGCGTAACTCCGACAATGTTTGCAGAAGTTATTTGCAATAAGTGGGCAAATACTAATGAAACCAAAGCGCTCAACCAGTTGTTTCGATTAATCCAAACGTGCCCATATAATATTGAATGGTTAAGAGATATTAGCTACCGCAGCGAAATTGAAAATTTTACCAAATTTTATTACCCGCGATTATTAACATTTCAACAAAAAACCATAAATAAAAAGTTCAAACATAAAAAGGCACTTTGACCGATTTATATAACGTTAACACCCTAAATACTTGTTAACCGTTTACTTGTTTAACTCCACATCAACCATCTAGTTAATCGCCAATTTAGAATTTACTTTGCGATTATTGCCTTGACTACGTACACTGATTTATAACCAACTTATTGTGTAATTAAATATGTTTATCAAGCAGATACTTAAAGTCGTTGTAACAAACACTATTGGCCTAACCTTAGGATTATTGTTTAATTTTTATATCTTTGCTGCTGACGTTACGATTAGCGTAACTAACGTAACAGGAGAGCCTGTTAAAAATGTCGTCATTGCGCTTGAACCTACAGACAAATCTAATATGCCCTTAGACCCCACGCCTCAAGTAATGGATCAAATAGACACCCAGTTTTCACCACATATTTTACCTGTACAAAAAGGGGCAAATGTCAGTTTTCCAAATTCAGATTCGGTGCAACATCATGTTTATTCATTTTCACAAGCTAAGGCTTTTGAATTAAAGTTATATCGCGACCGCAAACCTCAGCCATTGCCATTCGAAAAAGAAGGTGAGGTGGTATTAGGCTGCAATATTCACGACTGGATGCTTGGCTATGTGTATGTATTAGACACCCCATGGTTTGCCAAAACCGGGGGGAACGGCAGCGCAACAATAACCTTACCCGATGGACAGTACACCCTAAAATTGCATAGTCCTTTACTCCAGGGCTCAGATAATGAAATAAAAAAAGCGGTAAGTATAAATGGAACTAGTAATATAAAGCTCAACTTAACTAGCCCGCTATTGCAACAATTAATGGATTATGAAAAAGGTGACGAGTTTGATGCCTATTAACTTTCGTTCATTACAGAATCGTAACTTTTTAGTCTTTTTACTGTCGTTAATTATTTCAGTAAGCGCTGTATTAGCGGTTACATTGCAACAAACCTATTACCATTCAAATCAACAGCTTGAAGGACAGTTTTCAGCCTCACGAGCGGTGTTATTTTATAAACTAGAAAAAGACGCATTGGCACTGCGTCGCGGTTTAAATACCGCAAGTAAAGACTTTGCTATTAAACAATTAATTGCTGGCGCAACACAAGATCCTGAGTCGTTACAACTTGCACTTAATAATTATCAAAGTCGGCTAAACAGTGATTTTATGGCGGTATTTAATAAACAAAAACAACTTCTCACTGGTACTGACAATTTCAACTTTGACCATTTTATTAACTCGGCAGCAGCGGATCAACAGCTCAACTTTAAGTTCCAAGACAATGAACTCTATTTGATTGTGTATCATGACGTTAAGTTTAATGAGAATGTACCTACCCCCGACGCGTTTTTATTAACTGGGGTGAAGTTATCTAGGTTGGTATCCAGTAGCCTAAAAACCATTACCAATTTTGACGTTAGCATTCAATACAAACAGGCAGTAGTTGCGACGAGTTTAATTGACATAGAACTTAATACGTTGTCGACAGGCTTTAAAGATTTAGTGCAAACAAATACAAATCTAAGCCATGATCTACGCAGCAGTCAAAGCAAGAGCGAACCGAAAACTATGTTAGTTGGCCAACAAGAACTGGTTTATTACCAAGCTGAACTTGGTCGCATTGACAACAATATCATTACGGTATTTTTTACTTTGCCTGAAACCATGGCACATATAAATTATCAAAACTTAATTTTACAATTGTCGGTAACCATAACCTTGGTAATGTTACTGGTCTCGTTTTTAACCTTCTCATTCTCTCGCAGTATTGCCAAACCATTACGAGCGCTAGCGCAAGTGGCCAATGAAATTAGACAAGGTAAATATCCGACCATCGACCATGACACTCGATTATCTGAAGTGGAAAGCCTATCCTTTGCCCTATCGGGTATGCAAGACGCAATTCAAAAGCGTGAACAAGAAAACCATCAACTTGCATTTTATAGCCAATTAACCCAGTTACCCAATCGCACTTATTTTTTGAAATATTTACGAGAACAACTTGCACAGGTTAATGTGGGGCCATTCGCTGTATTGTGGATGGATGTCGACCGTTTTAAAGATATAAATGATACCTTAGGTCATGAATTTGGTGATAAGGTGCTAACCCAGATCAGCCAGCGGTTAGACCAAAATAAGGCGGCTAATGTCTTTTTAGCCTATTTAGACGGTGATGAATTCGCTGCGCTTATACCCGTGACGACTCCAACAGATTCTGCGTTAGTAGCCGAACAATTCGCCCACCTGTTTAATTTACCATTTACTGTTGATGATATTTCATTAGACGTATCAATAAGCATTGGCGTTTCAACCTTCCCTACCCATGCTCAATTTGCCGAACAATTAATGCAATACGCCGACATTGCGCTTTACGAAGCAAAAACTCAACATCACAGTGTGGAAGAATATAAAGCAAGTGATAATAAGTATTCTGTAGTGCGCCTAAGTCTAATGACAGAGCTTAGAAATGCCATTGAGAATCAGCAACTAAATTTGTTCTACCAACCAAAAATCGACATTAAAACGGGCCGTATTTCAAGTGTTGAATGTTTAGTGCGCTGGCAGCACCCTGAGCATGGGTTTATATTCCCAGACGATTTCATACCGCTTGCTGAGCAAACTGGTAATATTCGCTATCTAACAAAGTGGGCAATTGAAACAGCCTTAATACAACAGCAACGGTTACTGAACTTAGGTTTTAATTTAAAAATGGCGGTGAATATATCAACGGTAGATTTAATAGACCTCAATTTGCCACCGTATGTAGCTCAGCTTTTAGCTAAATACGATATTAAACCTCAAATGTTAACGCTTGAGGTAACTGAAAGTTCAATCATGTCAGATCCTGAAAACGCGATAACCGCGCTTTCAATGTTGAAAAATATGGGCATCAACTTATCCATTGATGACTTTGGAACCGGTTATTCGTCGATGGAACAGCTTAAACGCACTCCAGTTAACGAACTCAAAATTGACAAATCTTTTGTCCTTGAATTAGCCAACAGCCCAGACGATATAATTATTGTTAAATCAATTACCAATTTGGCTCATAACTTGGGGTTGTCGATTGTGGCTGAAGGAGTAGAAAATATCTTAAGCCTGCAAAAACTAGCCGAGCTTGAAGTTGAAACCGCACAAGGGTACTTTATTAGTAAGCCATTGCCTGCAACAGACTTAGAACAATGGTTAACTGCGAATAAAGGCATTTTTGAAGTGGAGTTAGAGCACAATGATGAATAACAAAACACTTAGCGTTATTGCATTATTATGTTGTTCCACTTCTGTACCGGCAGCCAAAATAACTGGGCTGGCTGAAGTAAGTTTGGTATCTACTGAAAAACAAGCCAGTTGGTTAAATAGCTGGATGCAAGGTGGTGTTGGTCTGCTACGATACGATGAGCAAGACAGCATTGTATTTAACCAAGCGTTTATCGAGTTAGAACAAAACTTACCATACAACATTTCATTTAATGCTACCGCTCACTACCAAGCAGACGGCGAGCAAAACTTAGGCATTAGCGAAGCATATTTATCCTACCGCCCTCTTAGCCAAGGATTAAAACATCAGTTTAAAGCCGGTTTTTTCTACCCTAAAATGTCCTTAGAAAACGCCGACGCGGGTTGGACTAGCCCTTACAACTATAACTTTTCCGCTATTAATTCTTGGCTGGCCGAGGAATTAAGAACCATAGGCATGGAATGGACAGTATCTCGTCCAGGCAGAGTTCATCGTTCACCACATAGTTATTCGTTTACCCTATCTGCTTTTCAAGCAAATGATGGTTTAGCGTCGTTATTAGCTTGGCGCGGTTGGGCTTTACACAATCGACAAACCGTTTATGGCGAACAAGTAAATTTTGCCAACTACTTTCAATTTCAATCAAACCCGACACCTAATCCTACTTATGTCGTACCGTTTAAAGAAACCGATAATCGACTTGGTTTTTATCTGGGTGCTAATTGGCGATATTTGCGTTCTACCGATGTAAGAGTTTATTTTTATGATAATTTAGCAGACCCGATGGCGGTAGAACCTGATATGCAATACGCTTGGCGCAATCAATTTGTGTCTATTGCTGGGTTACATAAATTCAATAAACAATGGCGTGTATTAGCACAGTGGATGGATGGCTATACCGAAATGGGTGATAAAATAAAAGGCGTGTTCTTTGACTATAATGCTTGGTATTTATTGCTGAGTTACCACCATTCGGACCATCGCTATTCAGTTCGCTACGACAAATTTTCAGTAACCGATACCGATATCAACCCAGAAGATCCAAATGATAGTGATGGCAGTGCCGTTACGTTAACCTGGCGTTACGACATTAATAGTGCCTGGCAAGCCGGAGTTGAATACATTCATGTTGATAGCAGCAACGATAGCCGAACCTTATGGCGAAACTGGCAAGCTCAGCAAAAACAAACTCAATTCATAGCGACGATTCAATACAGATTTTAATCGCTAAAAAAACAACAAGACTTGGTGATATGCCAAGCCTTGATATAGTTAAACGCTCTATATTTGTTATTAAGCTAATATTCTGTTAGCACTTTAGTCGCCTCAATTGACTTTCAATATTTTCAACAAGTTCTTTTGATTCTCGGCTATTTTCCTGTAACTCTTGTCCCAACACAGCTAATCCTTTACTGCTATCAGAGACCGACACTAACCTGGAGTTAATATCTTCAGCTACTTGACTTTGTTGCTCTGCAGCCGTTGCAACTTGCTCAGAACTTTCATTGATCTGTTTAATACTTTCCATCGTTTCAGTCAATCGCTCAAAACTAACACTGGTTTTTTCAACCGTATTAGCCACCGTCACTTTTATGCTACCTAAAGTATCAACCGCTTTATTTACATCAAGCTGTAAGTTACCAATCAGGTCACTAATATCTTGGGTAGAAGTTTGAGTACGAGCAGCTAGACTTCTCACCTCGTCGGCAACCACAGCAAACCCTCGGCCTTGTTCACCCGCACGAGCTGCTTCAATGGCTGCATTTAGGGCTAATAAATTAGTTTGTTCAGCAATGGAACGTATGGTCTCAACTATGCTTGTAATATCTGAACTACGCGAAGCAACTTGAGATATTTGCTCACTGGTCACTTCCATCGTTTGCTCTAACTGCTGAACTTCACTCACATTCTCTTGTAAGGTGTCTTGCGTGGCATGTAATAACTCATTGGCGGTTGTGCCACCTTGTGCAGTGATAGCTGCAAGTTTTGCGACTTCGCTTGCAGCAGCAGCCATTTCTGTCATAGCGGTTGCGATATTATCTAAGTCGTACTGTTGATCATGAGTCTCTTTTTTCACACTAATTGCAATTTTCTCTAATTGAGTAAACTTACTCACTAATTCATTTGAATATTGCTTAGAAGCTCCAATCATTTGAGCTAACTTTGTAATAAATTGGTTAAAACCATTGGCTAATAAAATCAGTTCTTTATGACTTTCAATCGTGACGGTTTGAGTTAAATCGCCTTCTCTTTCTGCCAATTCTTGAATAGAACTTGAAACCAGTTCTATTGGTGATGTAATTGACTTAGCTAACCACATAGAAAATACCATGGCGCCAATTAAAAATACGATTGACGATATAACTAATCGTGTAACGACGGCGGTTAAACTATTTTCTGCGTGATCTGTCATGTAATTAATTGATGCCAAGGCTACACTTTCAGGCACTGATACAATTAAAGTCCATTCCACTTTAGCCTCTGGAATTAATACCGGAACTTTTACATGCCAATAGTCTTGATTTACAATTGTGTCTTTGTTGCTAATCAAAATACTCTTAAGATCTTGGCTAACTTTTAAAGCACTTTGGGATAACGAATCTGCATATTTGTTAGAGGCGATCAGCAGGTTTCTTTGACTGACTAAAGTAATCGAAGAGCTACCGCCAAATAACGATTTTGCCTGTTCTGTGATCCATTTTTGAACAACAGGCAAATTAATATCAACGCCAACCAACCCTCTAAATGTACCATTAGTAATGACTGGGGCTGCCAACGTTGTCATTAATTGTTCGTTACCAGGTTCAATCTCATATAAATATGGGTCTAATGCACAAGGTTTTAACGAGTCTTTACTGCATAAATACCACTCGGCCTCTCGTATGCCGTTTTCGTCTTTGTTATCTAGGTATTTTTCATTAGCATCTTCAGTAGGATAAAAAACAATTTCACCATCTTCGCGTATCCAGTATGTTTCAATAGTTCCTGCTGGACTTGAATGATTCAACGAACCGATATATTGAGAATCTAAATTGTCGTACCCATTTGCTTCAAATTGTGCATAAATTGAACTTATTGTTGGACTGGACTTTAATGCGTATTTACCCATATCTTTCACTAGCTCTCGACTTAGCGGGGTATTAGGGTGAGCTGTGTTAGATAGAGTTTCAGCAAAGATTAAAGCTGGAGCAAAACTTTGAGTTAATAACTTACTGACTCGCTCACCTGCAAGGGAACCGGCATCTTTCATCGATTTAATGACAGACGCCTTTAATTCTACTTTGGTGCTACTGATCTGCTCATCAGAAAATGATGACAAGCTCATTGCTGACAAGACGCCAAAAACTAAAGCACATAACATGACAATAAAAACAAATAAAACACTAACTTTGCGTTTGATGGAGGCTTGTTTATTCAGTAACATTAGATAATATTCCATACTTTCAATTATGTGTGTATCGGCAATAAGTTATGTTAACTTTAGGGCGATTTATCTGACATGTAGGTTAGTTTTATTCACTCGTTAAAACTTGGATAATGTCTGTTTTAATATCTAAACCAACTGCCCATGTTTACAGATATTACGTCCGCTTTGTTTTGCATGTCTTAAGTAATTTTCTGCATCATCTAACAAGGTGACCATGTTTTGCTGAGCAGTGAACACAGTGGAGATGCCAACGCTCACTGATAAAAACTTAACACTAGATTTAGGGTGTGCTATTTCCTCCGCCAAAACCGTTCTTCGTATCTTTTCACCTACAGAAATAGCACCAATCAGTTCAGTATTAGGTAAGATAACGGCAAAAATCCCACCGCCTAAACGAGCAACAAAATCACTAGGTCGCATAAGTGTATCTTGAATGCGAACCGCCACTTGTTTTAGTGAAATATCACCGCGAATATGGCCATAAACGTCATTAAACAATTTAAAATTATCAATATCGACTAGAAGTAATGCTGAATCTTGCTTTTCACGATTACTGCTGTTTTCTAACTTAGTGATATGTTCTTCAAAATATCGCCGATTATAGACTTTAGTCAGATAATCAATAAACACTAAGCTGCTTAACATATCCCTTTGATATTTAAGAGTAAGGTGGGCTTTAACTCTATTTTTTAACGTGGTTGGTTTAATAGGTTTATTAATAAAATCGACGCCTCCGTTTTCCCAACAAGCCTCCTCTTCATCTTGTTGTTCACACGAAGTGACGAATATGATTGGGATTTCAGCGGTAGATAATCGTTGTTTTAAAATCACACACGTTTCGATCCCTGACATGTAAGGCATAACAACATCTAACAGGATTAAATCAGGTGGATTTTTATTACATAACTCTATGGCTTGATCACCACTTGTTGCTGCGACAATTTTATACTCACTCGATAATATCTTATCTACTATCTTTATGTTAATAGGTTGGTCATCGACCACTAAAATAGTTGAATTAGCTAAGTTTAATTCGGTTTTTACGTCAATTTTATTTATCACACTACTCTTCCATTAATAGCTTTTTTAACGCATCTAAATGCAATTTAGCCTCATTAAATTGTAACTTATTCAAACATGCAACTAACTTTTCACTAAGTGGTTTAGAAATGGATTTTAACGGTTCTTCTATTTTATGATAAGTATCAATTGCATTAAGATTGAACCCTAAAACATCTTCATACAAACTCGAAAAAGCGTCTTCAAAATTAACCATCAAATTTGATTTCTCAGACTCTTTATTCGGCAACAATAAATGTAATAACCCTTGAACGTCATCGGCCGTTTGTTTCATCAACTGATGCACGTTTGCAAATTGTGATTTCGATAGTTCTTCATCACTTTCAAAGACTTTTTGTTCAATCTGATGTTCTATTTCTTTTGTTAATTCACCAAGTTGTTTAAAACCTAAACTTTCTGAAGTACTTTTCAACGTGTGAAAGAGTATGAAATCATCCTGCTCTATTCGCTTGTTAACGGATGCACTTAACTTGATTAACTCAACATTAAGGTCATCTAAAAACAAAACTAAAGAACGTTTGTATAAGTCATTTAAATAATTAAACCTTGCTAAACAATTTTCAATATCTATGTTCTTATTAACACAGTATTCAATCGCTTCATTCGTTAAGCAGTCTTGTACTTTTTTATTGGAAATAGCCACACTGGTTAATGTATTAACACCAGACGTAGCCTCTAGAATAATTTCAACCACTTTATTAATTTGAAAAGGTTTAGCTATATGTCCATCCATCCCAGCTTCAAAACATAACTTAACATCCTTATCTGAAACATTCGCAGTCATCGCATAAATAGGCAAGGTTAAATACTGTTCATGCGCTCTAATACGTCGTGTGGTTTCATAACCGTCCAAATCCGGCATTTGGATATCCATTAGAATGAAATCAAACGTATAGTTATTTAATTCTTCTAAAGCGATCAACCCACCACTGGCTACGACAACTAATGCCCCTTGACTCTCTAATAGGGTTCTAGCGATTAATTGATTAGCTGGATTATCTTCAACCACTAAAATTTGTTTATTTAATAACGATTTCTCTTTTTTTGTTACTTTTGGAATTTGAGCATTATGTTCAGAAGCGCTGACTGCATCGGTAATCGCTTCAACTAACATAGTTCGGGTTACCGGCTTAGAAATAAACCCATTTAACAATGATTTTGATTCCGCCGCTTTTTCCGCTAACCGTTGTCGACTTAATGCAGACACCATTATCAGCAATGGAACATTGTCAACTGGCGTGATATCTCTTATTTTTTCAGCTAGTTGCCAACCATCTACATCAGGCATTTTCCAGTCAACTAACACTAGGTCAAACGCTTTATTATTGTCTAGCCCTTGCTGGAATAACCTTAATCCATCTTCCGCACTCGAAGCGACAGACACTTGCCACCCGAGTAACTTAATTGTGTTACCTAACACATTTAAGGCTGTAATATTGTCGTCGACCAAGAGAACATTCAGCGACTTATTAATGCTAACGGGTATTAGACTATTTGGTGTGTCGACTTCCACTAAATCGATGTTAAAACTAAATGTGGAGCCAACGCCTTTTTTACTGACGACGGTCAACTCGCCACCCATTAAATTTACAAATTGATGGGCTATTGATAATCCGACGCCCAAACCACCATAGTGACGAGCACTTGAGTCATCGGATTGAGAAAATAATTCAAAAATTTTCTCCAGTTTTTCTGGCTCGATCCCTATGCCAGAATCGGTAATGGAGAATAACAAGGTTACCTTACTATCTTGTAAACGCTCTACACTAATCCTAATGATGACCTCACCTTCTAGACTAAATTTAACCGCGTTCGTGGCTATATTTAGGATAACTTGGTGTAACTTTTTTTCATCGCCAAGCAAAATTAAAGGCACATCTGCGTCAATGTCAAAGTGGACTTCTAAAGGTTTATCGCCAATCAAGTTTGATAAATGGAAACCTATATCGTCTAACACTTCATCAAATACAAATTCAGTATTTTCTAATGTTAATAACCCACGTTCCGCATCACTCAAATCCATAATGTCATCGATGATGTAGGTTAAATGTCTCATGGATTGTTTAGCTCCATCAACACTAGTACGTTGTATGTCACTTAATACGGTTAATTCCAACATTTGTAACATGCCATTGGCAATATTAAGTGGGGTTCTTAACTCATGGCTCATTTTTGAGATGAAGGTTGATTTTGACTTACTCGCTGCATCTACATTAGATAAGGCCGTTTTTAATTTCGTTTCTTCAATCAACCTAAGCGAAATATTCTTACCCGCAAAATAATAAAAAACATCATCATCAATCATTAGCTTACAGCAAGAGATAAGCATAGGTATGGTTTGACCGCTACTTTGTTGGTAAGAACGTTCTATACTGATCCTGCTATTATCGTCTATATTATTTTTAAGGGCTTCCCATGATTCATCTTCTTTATAAATGATAATTTCATTGATTGATTGATATTGAACAGAACGGTTTGTATAACCTAATTGAATATTGGCGAAATTATTTAAATGAATAATATGTCCTTGCGGATCTAACCAAAACAGAACATCTTGAGAATTATCCAAAGCACTATTAATCAAAGAGACGTGCCGCTTCAACGATAGAGTTTCGCGAATATCTTCAGCTAAAAATACATAACCACTTGCTTTGCCAAACTCATCTAAAATAGTTGACGTGGTTAATTCAATAGGAACATCTAAATCAATATTATGATTACAAAATGTAACCAGCGTCGAAGCGTTATGTTCCAATAACTTTGCAACCCACTTAGAAAAATTGGAATGTTCATCGGAATCGAAGAAGGTAGACTGTATTAATTCAATAATGTTTAAGCTGTCTACTGTGTCGTTTTCATTGAGTTTTAACAAATCCTGTGCACTTTGATTTATCAACGAAATTACGCCGTCCATATTGGTAGCGATAATTGCCGTATGACTACTATTTAATACACTACTTTGAAACTGAGCTTTGCGTATGACCTCCCCCGATTTAACCGTCACCTGTTGTTCTAACAGTTCATTTTTTATTTTTAAGTCGTTTTGTAATTGAATAAGTTTGGTGATATCACTGATACTAACGGTTGCACCTAAGAAAGAACTGTTTTTCATTAAAGGAATTAAACTTATTTGTAATTGTTTTGCTGTTTCACTTTCGGCATTTTTTACAACAAAAGGTAAGTTTAAAATAGATTCTCCGCGACTCACTTGTTTAAAGTAACTGACTAATTCTGCTTGTTTTATATATGGTTTTAACCACTCTAATAAGGTCACAGACCTTGTCTTTTCAAGGTGTTGTAACTTGTTAAATAAGTCCTCTGCTGCGTGATTCCAATGTAATACTAAAAAGTCTTTATCAACTGCAATTATTGATTCACTGGTATTTTCAACAACTGCGGCATAACTTAATTTACGAGTGATTGACTCAAACCGTTTGGATAACGTGCGGCCAATAAAAAACATAAAAATCGACAATAGTAGAGAGACAAATATGACTTGGTTGCGAATCAAATGAGCAGGAGTGAGTTCTAAAGAATCAATATAATTTATGGTTGGGGATAATGTGATTAGCCAGTTTCTACCGAAAACTTCTAAGCTGTTTGTTAATGCATATCGCTTGTTAATTTCTGAATCTACCTCAGAATTAAAAAAGTTGGTTTCTTGTTTCAAATAGACGTCTGAAATACTAATTTGAAAGTTAGTATTTAAGCTAGATACAGAATCTAAAATTTCATTAATTAATAAAGGAGAATACACCCAAGCGTTAAAGTCACTTTTTTGGTTTAGATTCAACTCTCGGGCAGTTTGGATGGGTAACAATAATAAAAAGCCATGTTTAACTTTATTATCTGCTTGCACTAACGTTATGGGCCCGGTCAACTGAGTTGTGTTTGAAACCGCAGCTTTTATCGCGGCCATTCGTCTGTTTTGTTCAGAGCCAATATCCAAACCTATAGCTTGGAGATTGTCTTTCTCCGGCTCTATATATTGAATGATAAATAAAGGGTCTTGTGGATTATCTAATTGCTTTAATCTAAATTTTCCATCTCTATCTTTTGCTGCATTTTCCAAAAAAGAGACCAGCTCGTCTTGTCCTACCTTTTTAATAACACCAAAACCTCTGGAGCCTGGGAACGCATTTTTATAATCTCGACTGTGAAAATATTCCTGATGGTGCTTATGAGTAAAATCTTCTAACTTGACCGTTTTGATAGTGCCTCGTAACCCATGCAAGGCCTGCTCATATTTACTAAGCTCAGATAAGATATCTGCAGAAACTGCAACCAACTCTTTATTTATTTGCTCATTAAGTTTGGATTTATTCTGATTTTCAGTGTTTTTTTCAGACCAAACCGCAACATACAACCCACTCAAGAAAATAATGATGGAAACGACTAAAAATCTAACAAGTAAAGGGTTGATAGACGTCGTTACTCCGGTTAATTTCCCATGGCTCATTTGTAATTAGTCCTTTGATTTTAAAAATGAAATATTTAAATTAATCATAGTCAAATAAATAAATTAGGCTATGATTAATTTTAAGTAATTGTACTTAATAAAATAGTTTTCGCATGTTTTGCTTAACTAATAGTTACTCACGGAAGGTGTAGCAATGTTTATATCGCCACAATACCTAGAAACTCAGAAAATATTAATTATTGATGACTCCCTACAAAATGTACTTTTTTTGCAAAACTCTTTATCCGATTTAGCCGACATTCATTTTTCGTTAAGTGGAATTGAAGGAATAGCCATGGCTAATAAAATTAGCCCTGATATCATCATTTTAGATATTGCTATGCCAGTAATGGATGGATGGCAAGTTTGCAAAGAACTCAAAAGCAACCCAGTTACACAGGCTATCCCAATCATATTTATCACTGGTGTTGATCAGCCAGATGCTGAAGAGTTAGCTCTGGCTCAAGGCGCGATCGATTTCATTACCAAACCTTTTGACCCTAAAGTTTGCCATTTGAGGGTGAAAAATCAATTAAAACTAGTCGCACAATCAAAGATACTTCAACATGCTGAACAAGCCTTATTTTATGAAAAAGAAAGACTACGAATTACTCTAGAATCTATAGGTGATGCAGTAATTGCCACAGATACTAAAGGTTATATTACCTTCATGAATCCAATTGCTGAACGAATGACGGGTTGGCACTTTAAGAAAAATTCACATCACAAAATTGAAGAAGTCATGTTACTTCGTAATTCAAATTCAAAAGAACCGATATTAAACCCAATTTATATCGCGTTAAGTGAGAAACGTATTGCTGGAATGGCACTCAATAGTGAGTTACTTTCTCACACACTTAATGTTTACTCGGTTGAGGACTCTGCGGCTCCTATCAACAATGCAGAGGGTGAAACAATTGGCGCTATTATCGTCTTCCATGATGTAAGTGAAGCGACTGCACTGGCACTAAAAATGAGTCATTTGGCAAATTATGACCAACTTACCGATCTTCCTAATAGTATTTTGTTACAAGACCGTTTAACCGTAGCCATTCAAAACGCAAAAAGAAAAAGAGAAAAAGTAGCCGTATTATTGTTAGCAATTGAAAATTTTAAATATTTAAATGAATCCATTGGCCACCAATTATGTGACCTACTGATATGTCAGATTGCCGACAGAGTTAAACTTCTATTACCCTCATCTTATACTTTAGCTCGCATTAACAGTGATGAATTTGTGATTTTAATGGATGAAATTAATAGCGTCGAGCCAGCATTGAGCTTAGCTTCCGAATTAGTTTCTGTTATGCATCAATCGTATACCATAGAAAACACCCCATATAACGTATCAGTATGTGTAGGCGTCAGTGTATTTCCTAATGACGCCGTTGATGCAGAAGAGTTAATTAGACACGCTGACGTTGCAATGTATAGTGCAAAAAAAGAAGGTCGTAATCATTTTTGTTTTTTCTCTGGTGAATTAGAGGAAGGTTTATTACAACGACACGCACTTGAATTGAAACTGCGCCACGCCATTACTAATGACGAATTAGTTGTTGTGTATCAACCCAAGTTTAATTTACATACCAGAGCCATCGTTGGTGCTGAAGCGTTAGTGAGGATGGTAGATGAAAGTGGCAAGTTTATTTCCCCTGTTGATTTTATTCCAATTGCTGAAGAATCAAATCTAATTGGCGCTTTAGGCAATCAAGTTTTATTAAAAGCGTGTACCGAAGCCGCAAAGTGGCTTATTTCAGGCACTCCAACCTGTGTTTCAGTTAACATTTCAGCCAGTCAATTCATTGGCTCTAAACTTGAGAGTGAAATTGCCAATGTGTTAAATCAATCGCAATTACCTCCACAGTATTTAGAATTAGAAATTACTGAAACTTCGTTAATGGGTGACATTAATGAGACTCAAGCTAAGCTGGTTATTTTAAAAAAATTAGGAATTAACATCTCAATTGATGACTTTGGCACTGGATACTCAAGCCTGTCTTATTTAAAAACATTTGATGTCGATACCATGAAAGTGGATATGTCGTTTGTCAAAGATATGTTAAATAATAAACACGATTATGAAATAGTTAAAACCATCATCTCACTAGGTCAATCATTAACACTTGATGTTGTCGCTGAAGGTGTAGAAACGGAAGAACAGGTTATCGCCTTAACCGATTTAGGATGTACTAAAGGTCAAGGTTACTTATACAGTAGACCTTTATCATCTGACGATTTTCTAACATTCTTAAAAAACTCTGTTCAGCAAGAAAGTGAGCATTAGTTATGTCCCAAGCAGTCAATGTTTCAATAAATAAATACAACAAATTATTACCGCTTACAATTGGCGGATTTGCTCTAATTTGTATACTTATCTACGCCATTTATGGTCACTTCGCCAAAGAAAAAATAGAAACAGAGTTACTTCATGAGCTACAAATTAAAATAGAGTCTACCCATGACTTTATAAACAAACGTTTTAATGAAAATAAATCCACATTACATTTTTTATTCTCTACCCCTCCAGTTCGAGGAATTACCCGAGCAATAAATAATGAGGGTATCGACCCATTTGACGGCACCACGACCAAACAATGGAAAAATAGATTAGAAACTATTCTTTCAGCTTTTATCACTAACAATCCAGAAATTCGACAAATTAGATATATCACGAAACTTAACTCCGGAAGAGAGCTCGTGCGCGTAGAAAGACAAAATAATAAAGTTGTCATTTTATCTGATGGTTTGTTACAAAATAAGCAACAAACTGATTATTATAAAGCCATTGAACAATTACATATCAACGAAGAATACATTTCCGATATCACATTAAACCGTGAATATGGGATCATTGAAGATCCTATTTGGCCTACTTACCGAGTCGCAAGACCTATCTTTGACCAGGACTACCAATTTTTTGGCTTTCTAATTTTAAATATAGATGCCACATCGCTGTTAGATCATTTACAAAATGAATATTCTAAAACAAACTTCAACCTGTTCGTATTAAATAATGACGGTTACTTTGTTAGCGCCAAAAACGAAGCCATGACCTTTGGATTTGACCTAGATAACCATGATGCAACTTGGTCAAAACTAACCAATACAACCAAATTACCTAACGACGAAACTACCCACGAAGTGCTTTTCAATCAAAAGGCATATTATATGTATGGAAAAAATTTACGACTGTCTCTTCGCGACTTTCGAAGCTTAAATATAGTGGGGGCTGTTGCAGAAAATAAAATAAACCTAATTTGGCAAGAGCAACGTAAATTTGTCTTAATCATCATCAGTTCACTATTTGTTTTGTTTTTTATACTTGCCTTAATTTACCAAAGGTATATTAATAAAATCTTACGCTTATACGATAATCAATCCCGCTATGAAGCCATCATTTCTGGCTCATCTGATGCAATAATTAATATTGACTTAACGGGTAAAGTGCTCAGTTGGAATGAGTCAGCCACTTACTTGTTTGGTCTAAATTCTGACATGGCTCTGACTAAAGGTATTAACCAAGTCATAGGTGTCACTGAGAAGAAGTACTTAATTTCAAAAAAACAATTGAGTGACGTAATAAGCAAAAAGCAGCCCGCCTTATATGAGGTTATAAATACGTCCGATGAGGCAGAACCAATATATTATTCGGTGAGTTTGTCACCAGTATTCCCACATGACTCCGAATCCGCGAGTTCCTTAGCAGCGATAATTAGAGACATCACAGAATCTAAAATCAATGAACTGAAGATCCTTAATCATAACGAATCACTAGAAATTGAAGTTCAACAACGCACCAAACAATTAGAAATTGCGACTAAAGACGCAGTTAATGCCAACCAATCCAAAAGTGCTTTTGTTGCCAATATTAGCCATGAGATACGTACGCCATTAAATGGTATATCTGGCATGTTAGAATTAATAAACAACGATCCTTTAACGGATAAACAAACCAATTATGTAAAACTAGCCAAGACCAGCATTTCTAATCTAACCGTGTTAATTAATGACTTGTTAAACTTATCTAAAATTGAGTCTGGTAAATTAGATATTGAGTTAAATGAGTTTAATATCATCCAAACAATCAGTTCTGTAATAGAAACTATGTCCATCAAGTGCAAAGAAAAAAACATTGATTTACGTTTTGATTGGCGGGATGTGAAACACGAATATTTAGTCAGTGACGATTACAGAATTAAACAAGTATTAATCAATTTAATCGGCAATGCGATTAAGTTTACTTCTGATGAAGGTACAATCCTGGTCTCTGCCCATACCCAGTTAAATGATCAAAATCCTGAACTTGTAGAGTGCATTATCAAAGTTGAAGATAACGGCATAGGGATGAGTAAAGCCCAACAAAACAAGTTATTTCAACCATTTACACAAGCAACGTCAAGTACAGATAAACAATATGGTGGCACGGGTTTAGGTTTATCTATCTCGAAAAAATTAACTAAGCTGCTCGGCGGCACTATCAGCGTACAAAGTGAAGAAAGCGTAGGCAGTACGTTTACCTTTTCAATTAAATCTAAATTACTTTCAAAACAAACAAGTCCATTAACAAGTGCAAAGTTGTTAGGTAAGAAAATTTTATTGATAAGTAGCATTTCAACGCCATATGACGCCCTTTTAAGCCAACTTAAAAATTGGCAAGCTGAAGTGTATATATTAAATAAACGACAAGCTGAAGAACATATTCATAACGCAACGGCACCTGATTTAATGCTGGTTGATAGTGAGGTTTTTAATACCCATATTGAAGATTATTCTCAATTTTGTGAGTCAGAAAACAACTGTAAATTAATCATATTACAAAACCCGGCATCGCCATTTGATTCAAAGGTAACCGACGTGCACTTTGAACTAGTAGAAACCCCAATACTACCATATCAGTTTGCCAGTATTGTTGATTCCATTTTTACCCATGAAATCAACAAAGCGCCATCCGTTAATAACAAGAAAAAAATAAATGTAACTAACCAATACTCGGTACTGATAGTTGATGATAATGAGATTAACCGAATTGTCGCAGCAGGACTGTTAGAGTCTCTTCCTATTGAAATAAGCACAGCAGCAAATGGTCAAGAAGCGATAGATTTATTAAATAACTCAGTTAACAAATTCGACCTTATTTTAATGGATTGCCAAATGCCGGTATTAGACGGATTTCAAGCGACGGAATTAATAAGAAAAGGTCAAGCGGGCTCTGATAACTCATCCATAATGATCATTGCGATGACAGCAGGCGCGATGGCTGGAGATAAGGATGCGTGTATTCAAGCAGGTATGAATGACTTTATTATGAAACCTTTGGATGTAACTAGCTTTCGAAATACCGTTTCTACCTGGTTAAATAAAACCAGTAGTTAATCCAGACTCTGTGGATATCAATAAAAAAAAACCTAGAATTATTCTAGGTTTTAAATTGAATTACTGGTTTATTTATGGGCTGCGAGTTGTTTAATATTTTGCTGTTCTTGTTCAACAAACTTTAACCACTGAGTAGCCATACGTTGTGAACTCGGGATTTCTTTCGCCGATTTAAACGCTTCAAGTGCTGAATCAAGTTGTTTAAGGTTCACGTTAGCCATACCTAATGCCAAATATGCATTACCACTATTAGTTAGTTTGCCTCTCGTGATTGCTTGTTCTGCATGTTTAATTACCAAGTCAGATTTACCTTGCTGCAAATAAATCTCAGCGATGGTTAAGTCCGCATTTCCATCATCGGTTATACTGGCCAATTGATTAAGCACCGCAATTGCTTTGTCCGCTTCTTTGGCCCCCTGCCAAGACTGGGCTAAAAATTTTAAGTTCTTGGCATTTTTTTCTATTATTTTTTGCTCTATACCTTGGCTCAATACTTTAGCTGCTTTATAAGGTAATCCATTAAAATAATAAATTTGCGATAAAGTCATCAACTCTGATTTTTGTGTCACATAACCTTGTTGGTAAGCCGCTTCCATTACCGCGAGCTGTTTATCTTCTTGCTCTAATTCGCCATACATACCTGCCAATTGCAGCCAATATTCCGGTTTATTAAACAAGCGCACCATTTGCTCTAAAATGGCAGTAACTTTTTTATTATCTTTTAACTCAAAATACACAGCACGTTGTAAGATATACCAAGTTTCTTCCGCTTCAGTTTCTTGCTCCAAAGCTTGCTTGATAACACTTTCAATATATTTAGCAGCATTTTTATAATCTTTTGATTGGTACGACGCTTGTGCTCTTAATACATTATTATTTATAGGCGCTAATCCTTGATTAACTTCATCCCATCGGTCTAAAAATGAAATGGTTTTACCGTAATTCCCATTTGCCATTGACAACTGCGCTAACGAAAACAAGGTGCCCTTTTCCAATGACTCTGGAATAGGATCTTGTGCCACTACTTGTTCAAACTCCGCAATCGCTTGTTCGGTTTTGCCCGCGTTGTAATAAATAAATCCGTAAAGTTATGCAACATAGCTCGTTCATAACTGTTAAGACTAGAAGACTTAGATTTAACTTGGTCTAAAATATCTAACCCTGCTTGCATGTCACCGGCATCAGCAACCTCTTGTGCCCTTGCAAGTTGGCTGTAAACTCTTGCCCCTAACGCTGGCGTGCGTTTACGTTTTTTCTCAACTTTACTGGTATCTTCAGATGCCTGTACATAAGACATGTCAATACCAGGCAATACACTGAATAAGCTCGAGGTTAACGTAATGGCACACGTTAATGTGGTACGTATAAACAATACTTTCATGATTAATCCTAACTACTTTTAACCTAATACTTTATTAATAAGAAATAGCGTGGTTATTTGGCCATTTCAAATGTAATACGGTTTTGCACACCGGATACTTCCGTAGCGGCACCGTTCACCACTCTCGGTTTATATTTAAATTTAAGTGCTGCATCCATTGCCGCCCTATCAAATAAACCTTCTGGGTTGGCTTCGATAACCACTGGATTTTTCACAGCTCCAGTTTTATCAACCATGAATTCGACAATCACATACCCTTCAATACCACGCTGTAACGCACGACGTGGATAAACCGGTGCAACTTTTACTATTGGCAAATACTCACCATCACTGACATCTAGTGCTAAACCATTGCCAATTGACGTATTGGCATTTACATTAGCACTGAAGTCAAAACCTGACGCGTTAGCACTCACCGCCTCTGATGCCAATTGTGGCTGAGTCATTTGCGGTGGTGGCTCTTGTGGTTTTGGTGGCTTTTTCGGTTTACGTTCTTTTTTCTGTACCGTTTCATCTTGTTTTAAACGGATAAAATCTAGGACATTACCTTTAGCTGGGTCAGTTAACGCTGACCCACTGGTTTTGATTAACGCTTGCATGCCATATAACAAACCAAGAGTTACCGTTCCCGCGAGTGCTAAAGCGATGAGGTATCTTTGAAAAACGGGATATTTCTGTTCAGCTAAATTCACAATCATTCGCCTTATTAATTACCATCATCTGCAGCAATTGATACGTCAAATACCCCTGCCGCACGCGACGCATCCATCACTTTAATCAAGGTATCTGTGGTTGATTTTTTATCCGCTTGAATAACGACTGACCCTTGTGGGTTCTCTGCTTTTAAACGTTCAACATTGGCTTGAACCGCACGAATATCCACACGACGTTTATTGATCCAAATCTCACCTTTATCCGATATGGCAATTAAGATACTGGCACGTTCTTTTTTAACCGCCGTTGCAGCTTCTGGACGATTAACATCGATACCCGCTTCTTTCACAAATGAAGCAGTAACGATAAAAAATATAAGCATGATAAATACAACGTCTAACATTGGCGTTAAGTTGATCTCTTCTTGCTCTTCTTCTTGTAATAAACTTGCTAATGGCGCTCTCATAATCTGTTCTCTTATTCTCTGATTAGGCTGGTAAAATTAGTGCTGAATATCTAACACTAACTTATCTTCTAATAATTCAATTTCACGTTTTGATTTACGTTGTAACCATGAATTAGCAAATACTCCGGACAATGCGCCAACCATGCCGGCCATCGTTGGTATCGTTGCTTTAGACACTCCACTGGCCATTGAACGCGCATTACCACTTCCACTGATTGCCATAACATCAAATACTTCTATCATTCCCGTTACGGTTCCTAGCAGTCCCATTAAAGGACACAGTGCCACTAACGTCGTTATTAGGGTTAAGTTCTTGTTTAAGCGCATTTGTGCTCTTGCTACAAAGGCTTGACGTATTTGCTCTGCATTCCAAGACATTCTTTCTGTTCTGTCTTGCCAATTTTTTATTAGTGCAGCACTTACTTCTTTGTGGCCGTTTAGAGCGTATAAAATACGCTCCAAAATCAGCAGCCACATCAAGAAAATCATAATGGCAATGGCCGTGAGAACAACACCTCCGGTGTCCATGAACTCACGAATGGCCTCTATGGTTTCAGTGAATAAAACCATGTTATTCCCCTTAAGCTACTTGGTTGTTTTTGCTAGCTACTTTCATGTTTTGGCGACGCTCTAATTGTTGCTCAGAACGTTCCGCGATAATGCCTGCACTTTGCTCTTGTAAGATAAGCATGATGTTTTTACTACGGGTGTTTAACATGCTTGAAAGTACAACTGTTGGTATCGCGACTACTAAACCTAGCACCGTTGTCATTAATGCCGTTGAGATACCTCCAGCCATTAATTTAGGGTCACCTGTACCAAACAAAGTGATTGCTTGGAACGTATTGATCATGCCCGTTACCGTACCTAAAAGACCCAGTAGAGGAGCTATCACCGACACAATCTTGATTAGTGTTAGGTTTTTAGTAATGACTGGCATTTCACGAAGAATCGATTCACTTAATTTAAGTTCAAGGGTTTCATAAGCTACGTCAGGGTATTGCTGATTTACTTTTAATACTCGTCCTAGTGGGTTGTTTTCGTTAGGTTCAACTTCTTTTAATTGGCGTTTTACTTTATGGTTTATGCGCGCAAGTGATACAAAACGTTCTAATGCAATTAAGAAAGCAATCAAACCTACCGCGATGATGATATAACCAACTGTGCCACCTTGGTCGATACGTTCTTCAATATTTGGCGCTTGTACTAAAAGGCTTAAGATTGAACCGCCTGTTGGGTCTAGAGCAAAAGGGACTACTTGATCTGTACTTGTTTGTAAATTTGCCGCACTGTCGTTAAAACGAGAAGCGGGCTGACGAACTAATTCAGATAAGGTTCCTGTCGTTGGATTTAGGTCTAAATACTGACCTTGTGATACCAACGCAAATGCACCAACTCGTACGATTTCTTTGTTTACTTTATTACCACTGGCTTCAACAACATCCGCATTAAATTTTACCACTTTACCTTGTTCAGTCATTTCACGTTGCAGTTCAAACCACACCGTTTCAATTTGCTCAATAGACGCCAGTTTTGAGCTGCCACCCATGCTTTGCGCTAATTGTTCAAAAAACACATCACGACCAGGAAACTGAGCCGATACGTTTGAAGTTTGCATTTTACCTTTAGCATCACCAGACACTTGCTGTAATACACCAAATAACTCTTTTAACGAGCCCATTCTTTTATTTAATGCTTCTGATAAATCCGCTAATTGGAATTCGTTTTGTTCAAATTTAGTTTCTAATGTTTCAGACAATTTAAGTGCGTTATCGCGCGTTGTGGTTGCCTGCTTTAACATGCTGTCTTGTTCAGCACGTTGACGTAAAAACGCTTGCTCACGAGTTTTATTTTCTTGATTTTGCTGCGTTTTACCGTTTTGTAATTGCGATAACAATTGGTCTAAATCAAGTGGTTTTTTCTCGTCTGCTGCAAAACTTGGCATTGCAGTAGTTAAAACTAATAATAGTGAAGCCGATGTGGTTACTAGGCTTTTCATTAATGCATTCATCTTTGTTACCTTAAATTCAATATTCTTATTAGCCGTTAAAGCCCGGTGTTAGCAGAAACCAAAACTGGTGCAGGGATTGGTAATGTTAATAAGTCTGGCGCCAATTGTTTTTTCGCCATACGTAAGCCTTTAGTAATATGCATACGATAATCAGGGCTTAGTGCTTGAAATGACTTTTGTTCGTTATCCCAACGACCAATTAATGAACCGTCACGACTTAAATACATAAGTGCTACACGACCAATACGTAAAAAGTCGACGTCGCGTTCTTGGCCATCTAACTCCAATAAACCTGAGTAAGCTTCGATACTGCGGCCATAATCAACTTCAACTTGGTAAGCTTCCATCACACGTCTGAATTTTTCAGATACTGCAATGTCGGCTTTATCCATCATGGTTTTAAGTGACGTTAAACGTTCTTGACGTTCTGTAGGTAAAAATGGCACATCTAGCGCAACAAAACTTTCCAAGCCATCAATCATGCGTAACATTAACGGCGTGATTTGACGCTCAATCACCGACACTTGATCTATGTCTTTATTAAGCTGTTCCATCTCTTCAATTTGGCTATTGATTTGTTTTTGAATCTGGCCGTTATAAATATCTAAACCTGCCGTTTCTTTTTCCATCGCTCTAAATTGCATTAATTTTTCTTGGACTTGCTCTGCAATTTTATCGATTTTCTGTTGCGAACTGGCCGCTGAATTGGTTATTTCTGAACTTGCTGAAATTACTTTTTGAATTGCAGCTGAATGTACAGGTAAAGCGCTAACGCCCATAAGTACAGTCGCAACCGCAGTTGATAATGCTTTTTTAGATATAGTTTTCATGTATTCACCCCATAAGTTAATGAGGTGATAGTAGAGGATGAATGTGACAATACCGTTTCGGTTAAATGTCAGTTTAATGACAATGTAATATTTGTTTAAATTAGACTTATTAATGGCCGATTAATAAGTCTAACTAGGTTATTTAATGGTAAAGGTTTGTGAAATTAGTTGGCCCTGTTCTGCCACAGAACCTTGAACGGTAATTGCCTGTTGGCGAGCATTTTCCACCATAATATCAACTTGTTGCATTAGGCTAGCGAAGGTCTCAAAATCGCTTTGTTGCTCCTTCGCACACTGCATGGTTTGCAAAGACACATCTGATGATTTTACGGCTTTTTGTTCTACCAATTTAGTTGTATCAATTAACGCGGTTGCTAGCTCGGTTTGTTGCTCAGCCGCAGATGAAATCTGACTGATATTTGATTGTAATAATCCGCTGAAATTATTTAATTGTTCCAGTATTTGACTAGTATCAAACAAAGAATCTTGAGTTTTAATTGCCAGCTTACGTACTTCGTCAGCCACAACTGCAAAACCACGACCATGCACTCCTGCCCTTGCTGATTCAATTGCAGCATTTAATGCTAACAAGTTAGTTTGATCGGCAATCGCCTTTAATACATCCATCACTTGTTGAACTTTATCTACGCTCGTGACCAACTCTTCTAAGGTGCCACTGCTTAAGTTAATTTTATTGACCGTTTCCAGATTAGCTTGCTGCATTCGGTTTGCACCTTCACGCCCAGAAACCATAGCTTGTACTGTTTGATTGGCATTTTCTTGTACTTCACCCGCTAAAGTATTTAGCTGCTGATTTATTTGTGACAAATTAGATAATACATCTTGTGCTTGTTGCACTTGTTGCTGGGTATTAACTGTCGCATTTGAGATCTGTTGTGTTTCATCTTCTAACGAGTTTAACGCCTGAGAAACTATGTTCATTTGTTGCGACTTTTTATCATTGTCGCGTTCAGCGTTATCTAATAATTGATTAAAAAATCGAGCGATCTCACCAAACTCTGTACTGGCTTTATCATCAATACGTTCAATAGAACCTGCCGTTACTAAATTATGGAACGCGTCACGTAAATATCGTAATGGCGTTAACACCAACCTATACATCACTAAGTAATTCATCGCTGAACCAATTAAGAACAATACCAGCATAGAGGCTATAATCACCGCCACCTGTGAATACGTTTGATCTCGACTTTCAAAAACCGCCTGTTCAACGTCATTGGCTAATAACTCTAAACGGTCAATGTCTTGTTTTATTTCAGCAAGGGACGCCGTTTGTTGTTCGATGATGATTGTTGTGTTGGCTAATTCTTTTGGATAACGGTTTAATAAACTTTGCAGTTCAGATATTAAGTCTTCGCCTTTATCTGTTTTTTCTTCCTCTTCATCCATAAACAAACCAAAGTCATCTTCATCCGTTTCTGCAAACACACCTAGTAGCGGCAAAGATTCTATTTTAGCAGCTAGCTCCTTAGTGTCAGATAATATGTTCATCAAGCTTTGTTTTGTTGACTCTGACTGAGCACGCATAAAGCTCTGACGTGTATTGGTCAGATCGTATAATTGATATAGGAGTTTTGAAGCGTGACTTAAATATTGTTTAGCGGCAAATTCATTATTAGTGGCCCCTTCTTCCGCATAACTCACTAAACTGTCAATGCTATCTAATAAGTTACGTTCAGCGTTTTCTAATAACGCTTGTTCATTACCACTTAATTTACCCAAAGCTCGGTATTTACCCGACATTTTTAGTTTGAGGCTTTTGAGTTCATCATTGAGGTTTGAGCTAATTTGTTTGTCTATATTAGCTTCAGCCAACGCATTAAGAATATTATCTACTTGTGTTTCAGCATCACTTAATTTTAATGCATTCCCTGTGACTAGATAACTTTGTACATCTCGGTAAAGTTTAACCGTAATAGCGTGATAGATGGTTCTGTATTTTGCATAAACTCGATCGGAGTCGGTTAGTTTGATATTAGCCCATACCGTGGAAAGTGTCATCAATACGACTGCAGCTAAAATCCCTATCGAGGTAACTTTAACTAAACTTGAAATTCTCATCGTCCATTAATCTTAAGTTGTTTCTAGGTTGAGTTGAGTATATTTAAGAAATGTGACTGATTTATGACAATAGACCTATGACTGACATTTTTACCAGTCATAGGTTTTCTATGTCGCGGGGACTTGTGAAGTACCATGTTATTGCTTGTTGCTATTTGCCTACCATTCGCCGTGCTATTTGCCTGCCATTCGCTGTAGCACTTGAACATACTGATGCGTTAAATCAAGTAAGTCTTTTTCTGTTACGTATTCATTTACTTGATGCACACTATGACTTGGTAATCCAAGCTCAATCACCTGACAACCGCTTTTAGCGATAAAACGACCACCAGAAGTGCCACCAGCGGTAGACAAACGTGGAAAACGTTTAGTGACATCAAAGATTGCTTGTTCAACTTCCGCCACTAAATCAATGTCTATTGGTAAGGTAACTGTGGTTCGACTTTTACCTTCCCCTACACCTACTTCCGTAAATTCATTATTGGCCAAATGGCTGCCATTTATATTTTGTCCGTCTGATATACTTTGACCGACTAAACCGTCAAGGGAAGTACTCACAACATCAGAGTCGTTCATACTATTAGCGGTTTCACCCGATGTATAATAAGGCTCACAAGCACGATACCATCGAATAGAAATATCATTAGTTAATTGCTTTAACTGTACCAATCCATTAACAATTCGTTGTTTAATATTGGCTTCCGTTTCTTTATGACTATAACGGATATTAAACGTTAAACGACACTCTCCTGGTATTACATTATCGCCAGCGTCACAGGTTTGTATTCCGGTAATTTCTAAGTGACTGCCTGGAAAATCATCACTACCTTGATCCCAAGACTGCTGAGTTAACCATTTACCCATCACGACTGCAGTATGGGATGCATTTTTAGCGTTTTGTGGAAACGCAACGTGTCCATGTTTACCAATAATGGTGATTTCAGCAGAGATAGAACCTCTACGGCCAATTTTTAATACATCACCTGATTGTTCAACACTTGTTGGCTCACCCACTATGCAATAATGCGGTAACTCTTGAGTTTGAGCTAAACGAGACACTATTTCTTTGGTGCCGTATTCTGCATCACCTAATTCATCACTGGTGATCAAAAAATAAAAGGTAAATTTGTCTAAATCTAATGATGACAAAACGTGTTCAAAAGCCGTTAACATTGAGGCTACAGCCCCTTTCATATCGGCAATACCACGACCTATAAACTTGTCATCTTGTATAGCTAATGAAAAAGGTTCTGTATTCCATAAGTCAACATTAAGGGCAGGTACCACATCGGTGTGACCGCAAAATGCAATCCTAGTAGAACCTGATCCAATTTTAGCTATTAGGTTACTGACGCCTTCCACTTCGAAGTCATCAACAGACATGCCTAAACTTTTAAAATAACGTTTTAAGTATTGTTGGCAACCGGCATCATTAGGTGTGGTCGACGGTCTATGCAAAAGTTGAGTTAAATGCACTTTAATCGCATCAATATCAACTTGATTGATTGATGTATTTAAGCCCATTGTTGAGACGGGTGAAGGGATAATTTGAGATCTCATCTTTGTATTTCCAACTTGCATAAATTGCCGCTTATTTGTTAGTTACATCACTGTTTACAATGACGTATTTAATAGTTCTAATATGTTAATAAGGTGACAAAATTGTTAAATAATAATGACTAAACTGTGATAATTTCACGAAAATATAGACAAGGGATGTCAAATCCCTTGTCATTTCATCTTTGTCTCAGTTTTGTCTTAACTCAGTATTAGCTCAGCCTTAAAATTCCATTTTATAGCTAACGCTAAAGCCAATGCCTTTGGTGGTTGAACGTAAAAGTTCATCGTCAAAGGTGATCTCCTTTTGCTCGTCTAAAATATTTGTGAGCTTAAATTTAATCTGGCTAGAGAACGTTGGGAAATAAGTGTAATTCACATCCAATGAGTGAAACGGCTGTTCCATTGCATCTTCAAAACCATCAATACCAGCGATGATCACTCGCTCACCAAATACGTTGTAAACCACGGTAGCTAGATGTTCACCATTTGGTGAGTCATAACCAAGTTGTAAATTAACCACATATTCTGAATGACCTGTTAAACGACGCTCAAGGTTAGTGATTGAAGTAGATACACCGGTTTGATCAACAATATTTTGTCTATCCAATGTGATTTTTGAATCACTTAAAGTTAAGTTTCCTGACATAAATGAGTTTTGTGCAAATTCACCTAATGCCCCTTTTAACATATTAAGGTCTTGTAAAAACTCAAACTCAATCCCGGTTACGGTTGCCCCTTCACCATTGGCAATGCGGATAAGAGGTGGTCCATCTTGCGCAGGTGATTGCACCGCTTCTATTGGGTTATCTAACGATTTAGTAAACAACCCGACCGATATATTATTCCCCGCTGGCATATACCACTCCCAACGTAAATCTAAGTTGGTCATATCTGTGGTTTTTAACCCTGGTGTGCCTTGCACTGGATATTCAGTTAACGGGTCAATATAGGTAGCTGAAGTGATCTCTCTTAAATCAGGACGTACAACGGTTTGCCCAAAACTGGCTCTGAATTGCATTTCATCATTTAACAAATACGTTAACGCCAACGATGGGTACACACCGTCTTCACTGAAAGTTAGCTCTTCTACACTGGCTTGATCGTTGGTTAAGTCAACTTCACCGGTAAACGGATTATAAGGTAAAGCGGTTTGACTAAAGTCTTCGAAACGCGCCCCGCCCGAAATACGATACTTATTATTAATAAAGAAATCAGCTTCAAGATAATACGCATCTATGCTTTGTTCTGCGGTATATAAATCTCCCGCAATGGTTGTGTCGTTTAAAACTGAACGGTATAGATTCGCATCCGCTAATTTGTCGTTAGATAATACTTGATTAAGATCGTTACCATCTAAATCAAACCCACTTGGTAATGCTCGAGTGTCTAAATCAAATCGACGGTTATCTGCTGAACGGGTTTTGTCCACCATGCTCGCGCCAACTTTAAACTCCATTTCTAAACCAGATAAGTAAATAGGCAAAGACGCATTAAAAGAAAAATGCTCTACGTTATCCACTAAGTCTTGGAAGTTAAAACGAGCTGCGGTAACGGCCAAGTCTTACCGAAGATTCAGTTTCTGGATCGTAAATACCATCTTCATTTCTATCAGATACAACGTAGCTAGTTTCTAAACCACTCGGTGCATAACGGTTAGATTCAGAGTCAGAGTAAATCCAATCTAGACCTAACAAATTTAACGCGGCAAACGTATGTTGACCACTTAACTGTAACGCAGTTAAAGACCGCTCTTCATACGTTACTTCTTTACTGTTTATGATGGCGTTATTTTCTGATGGTGAGACATTGCTTGAGCGGCCAAATTTATTTTTGGCTTTATCTTCTGTGTCATTTAATACGATGTAATTTAGGTTTAGCTCATGGGCTTTGTTGTAATTTGCCCCTAAGTTGATCATATAAGAAGTTTTAACCATATGACTGGTTGTTGTTACATCGTCATATCCACGTACAAACGTGTATTGTTTACCTTCATCCGTATCAACCGAACTCCACTGCTCTAATTGATACTCTTCTGCAACCTGCCATGAGTTATCATAAGCAAACGTTGTTAAAAATCCATACTCTAAGTCGCCCGCGTCAAACACATCACCATAGGCGATATCAAAACCAACATTAGGGTTAATACTGGAAGTTTTCGGTGTTAAGTCGCGATTTAAATCAAGCAAACCTTGCAAGCTCTCTTCTGCCGATATGTAATCTAATGATTGTGATACCTCACCCAAAGGAGACCAATATTGACTTATCGAAGCAGGTGCATCTCTAGTGCCATCGTCTTTACCCATCCAGTCCGTATCACTGCCCGTTGTGGTTAACCCATCATCGAAGTTATTACTATTGCCACCAATTTTACCGCTGAAGTTAAACACTCGACTATCTGGAATGCTCTTTAATCGAATATCCACATTACCACCACCAAACGCGGCAGGCATTGACGGCGAGTAAGATTTTTGAACGGCTAATCCTTCAATGATCTCAGCAGGAAATAAATCAAGCGGTATAACCGAACGTGTTGGATCTGGACTTGGTACAGCGGCACCATTTAATTGCGTTGATGAATAACGCTCACCTAATCCACGTACGTAAATAAACTTACCATCTACCAATGTTAACCCTGTCACACGACGTAATGCGGCTGCTGCATCACCATCACCTGATCGTGAGATTTGCTCAGCACCCATAATGTCGGCCACAAAAGCTTGATTTCTTCTTTCTTCAATAACCGCGGCTGCGCTACCTTTTAAGCGAGTGCCTGTGGCCACCACTTCTTCAATATAATCTTCAGTTTCTGCTTTTTTATCATCTTCTGCTGCAAACAACGAAACCGGCATTAATGTAGAAATAATCGCAAGTGTCATTGTTGAGAGTTTAAATATTGGTGACGATTGGCTCATTGGTTACTCCTGAGTCATCAGTAATGTATTAATAATTTTGATGACATATTAAGGGTGGTGTGTGACAGTTTTATTAACCAATAATTACAACTTTATGACAAAACATTATATCTCTATTTTTAGCATTATTGTTAATCCCCTTACGTTCACCTGCTTACTAACTTATTGATTTTTAATTTACTTTGGGCAAAAAAAAGCCGCAAAAAATATATTGCGGCGAGTACAACAGGACGTCGGAAAAACATGAAAAATTATATTAAAACCAGAGGAGCTTTAATACGGGATTAGAATAAGTGTTTAATATTTCATACAGATGTCACAAGTGATTATTTTTCAATTTATATATTTATTTTTCTATAGCTTTAGATAAGTTTTAAGCATAAAAAAACCAGTTACTAGGTAACTGGTTTTTTTATTAACTTAAGTGGTTAAGTAAGCGTTATTCGCTAGTACCTAACTCTTAAAGTTTGGCGTTAGTCTAGACCAACAGCCCAACCTTTAGTCCAGTCGTTATCCGCATTTTTTACTGCACCGATGAAATCTGTTGTTTCAAAGAATGCACCGTGAAGTGCGTTAGCGTCAGCAGCTGTTGTTGTATCGATAGTAAAGATACCGTTAACAACTGCAGCCATGTTTGCAGCAACTGAATTGTTGCGACTTGCATCTGACCACCAAGCTGATAAATCAACATCGCTGTCACCGTTTTTGAAATTTTCTGTACAAGCGATTACTGAGTTAGTGATGTTGATACCACCATCTGCTAAGTAGTCTTGACCATTAGGATTTGTCGCTTCGCCTTCAATTTCAAGACATTCGCCACCCGCATTAGTAATTAATGCATTCACCATAGTCACTTTAGTACCTTCACGGAAGTAGAAACCTTCAGAGTCTTTATCCGCTGATGTGTAGTCATTACCTATCATAGTGATATTGGCAATAGTTGGGTTTGACACTGGCGTTTTAGACATATCTTTGTCGTTGTCAGCTTCAATACCACGGTTTGCTTCACCATCTTCAGATGCATGTTTTATTAACACATATTGCATTTTACCGCGGTAACCGTTATCCCAATCAACGCTGTCATCTTTGTTCGCTGTTAGAACAACATGTTTAACGTTTACTGAACCACCAAAGAACTCAACACCGTCATCTGCATTGGCGTGAACTTGGATGTAATCAACCATAGTACCTGAACCAACACCTGCAAACGTAATACCGTTTAGTTCATTATCTGGTGCTACTTCATAACCTGCGTTTTTAACTACAACGTAGTTTAAAGTACCTGAATTATCTTCCCAGTTTGTTCCGCCAAATACACCACCAGAGACAACACCCTCAACTTGCAGTGAACATTCACCTTCTGAAGGACATTTGTTTGAAGGAGCATTACCCAGAATAACCATGCCTCCCCATTGACCTGAACCTTCAGTTTGGTCAAGTACGTCTTGTTTAGAAGTAAACATAATTGGTGCTTCAGAAGTACCAACCGCTTCAATTTTTGAACCGCGGCTTACAACTAAGTAATCACCACCGTTAGAACCATATACTGTCGTACCGGCGTCAATTGTTAGGATTGCAGAATTTTCTTTATCACCACCAACAAATACTGGACCATTTAGTGCCCATAAGTTGTCTTTGGTTAATGTTAAGTCTGATGTAATACGACCTGATAATTCACATGTTGTTGTAACACCGTCTACTGATTCAATTTTAGCTGAACCTGATGGGCAACCCGCTACTGAAGATACACCACCACCGAAACCAAATGCCCAACCTTCACGCCAGTCATTAGTTTCATCTATGGCTCCAACAAAAGTCGTAGTTTCCAACATGCCCATATTAGCCACATCTTTAACTGCGATTTTGTCATCACCTGTTATTGGTGAATCATCGTGTGCTAAAGGTACACCGTTATTGGCTAAAAATGCACTGGTAACCACTGAATTATTTTTGCCATCTTCTGCAACAAATGCAGCTAAATCAACTATAGAGTGAGTATCATTCTCAGCCAATTTTCCATCTTTAGTTGGTTCAGTACATGCGATAACTGTGCTTTCCATCACAATGCCGCCATCTTCTAAATGAGCTTGTGATACAGAGTTACCTTCAACTTCAAAACATTCACCACCAGCGCCCGTAATTACAGAGTTGTAGATGCTAGCTTTTGTACCTTCACGTAAATAAATACCTTCAGAGTCTTTATCATCGCTCTTATAGTTATTACCTACAATTGTTAGGTTAGAGATCATGACATCTGACATTGGCGTTTTACTAGGCGTAGAACCGTCATTGTCAGCTTCTATACCACGGTTTGCTTCACCGTCATTTTTATCATGTTCAACATAAGCATATTGAATTGAACCACGGTAACCGTTATCCCAATCAATTGAATCATCTTGGTTGCCCGTTAATACTAAATGTTTAACACTTACGGTTCCGCCAAAAAATTCAACACCGTCATCGGCGTTTGCGTGAACTTGTATGTAATCAACGTCAGTACCAGAACCAACACCACCAAATGTAATACCATTTAACTCATTGTCTGGTGCGATTTCGAATCCAGCGTATTTCACCACAACGTAGTTTAATGTACCTGAATCATCTTCATCATTGTCGCCACCAAATACAGCACCTTCAAATGCACCTTCAACTTGTAGTGCACAGCTTGTTCCGTCAGTAGGACATTTATTAGATTTTGCGTTACCTAGGATAACTACACCACCCCATTGACCAGCACCAACCGTGGTACCCATAACGTCATTTTTAGAGGTCATGATAATTGGCGCTTCGGCTGTACCTAACGCTTCAATTTTAGAACCACGGCTAACCACTAAATAGTCATTACCGGTTTCACCAAAGATAGTTACGCCTGGGTCTACTGTTAGAACGGCACTATCTGCGTTGTCGTTACCGATAACAACTGGACCGCGTAATGCGTAAACTTTGTCAGCCGTTAATGTTAAATCTTCTGTAATTACACCCGTTAAAATAACGATATCAGCTTCAACTGATGTTGCAGCCAGGTAATCCGCTTCTAACGTTTCTTGGTCTATTTCAATTTGTGTTTTTGGTGCAACGTAACCATCACATCCTTCAGGGATAGGTGTTACTGCACATTCATCAACAACCACATCTACTGGGTCTTTATCGTCACTACAAGCCACTGTCATAGTTAACGCTAGTGTTACTGCCGAAAGTTTGAATAAATCTTTAAGTTCCATTACGTACTCCGAGTACTTTTATAGTTTTTGATTAATTAAATTATCGGAACGTAGATTAAGGATTAAAAATGACAAAACGGTGACTGTAAAAAGACAGTGAGTTGACAGTTTTATTACATAACGATGACATTATGTATGGAGAGTAGAGGAAGACAGCGGCTAGCGCATTTGTAGTCTAATTAAAAAGCTGTAATCCAATATCGTGGATTAGTTGGGTCGGTTTGTTTTGATAATAATGGGTTATTTAACTGGAATATACGTTTGCCTTTCCACTTATCTAGAGGGAAGGCATATTTAGTCACTTTATGGTTTTGCATAAAGGAATCAAATTCGCCACTATCAATTAATTTTTCCAAACCAATTTCAATAGCCATACTTAACGCAATATTTTTTTATTCACAAAATAATATATTGGGTAAGGATAATGAAGTAATACGTCATCTAACATAACTAAGTCATTAAATGTTTTTTGTGCTACAGCCAGTTCACCATAGCCCTCAAATATAGCTCTGGGGAAATACTGACAACGACCTTTATTCACCATGGCAAACATTGCGTCATATCGACCTGCCGCTGCGACTTTATATCCATTTGCCTGTAAAATTTTTGTATCTGGCCAATGCTCCCCCTGGCACGCTACTTTTCGTTTCAATTCGGCTTCACTTAACTGTGAAAAATAACTTAGGTTTTGTTTTTTTATAATTGAAACCCGATAACCTAACAGCCCTTTCATTAAGGGTATTTTTACCGCGTGAAATTTATTTTCACTTTCTATTGTTGTTCCCATCCAATACACATCAATTATGTCATCGGTTAACAACTGCATAGAACGACCTTGAGTTAGGCTAGTGGCATCGACAAGTCTTGTATAATAAGGATCAGTGCTACCTGCTTTGAGCGCTTTACCTAATAATTGATAGAAATAATCTTGGGTGACATCTTCAGCTGACTGTTGTCCGAGCACACGAACAAGCGTAACTTCAGAGGAATAAGAATATGAAGAAAATAATGTTAAAACCGAACTTAGAAGTAAATATATGGTTCTTTTAAACACCAGTGACTAATCCATTATGTAATTGAAGCACTCATATTATAGGCTAAACATACGTCCTACAAACCAATACTTAACTGAGACTCAGTTAGACTATACCAATGCGTTAAAAACTCAAGCATCTAAGGATAGTTCAATGTCCGAAACTGCATTTCAATATTAACCACATCTATAATTTAATAGATGAGATTAAGGAGTTAATTGGTCGGTATGAGAGGATTTGAACCTCCGACCCCTGACACCCCATGACAGTGCGCTACCAAGCTGCGCTACATACCGACCGAGGTGGCTAAAGTATCACTCAGCCCTGTAAATATCCAGCGAAAAAGTTCAAATTTATGTGTATTCAAAAACAATGAATATCAATAGCTTATATTTTAAACATTCATTACTTTCAATAGTAATCAGTCTACATCTTTAAGGATATGATTAACCTTATCTACACCGCGACATTCATTAAAATAACACTAAAGTTTGCTTGTTTTTACTCACATCCATACTCTTTTCTTCATTGAGCCGAATTATTACTTATAAAACGGCGAGTCGCTTAATATTATTTTCTCGTTGCTGATCTATGCTCTGATAATATGGGTCAAGTTGAATAAATTCCGGTCGTTTTAAAACCTCAAAATTAAAACATGTATTTGGCTGTATCACGTTGACTTTAGTATGTAATAAAGTGCGATTATCTGCTGGTTTGTCAAATAAATTTGCAGGATGTTCACTAAACAGAGCTAGTTCAACTAATTGGCTTTTATTGTCCGTAGTAGAGTAATTAGATATGCAGACATCAACAGAAAACAGTCCGTTCACTAATGTTGTAACGTGAGTGCTTTCTATAGTCCAATCGTTTACTACCACTTGTTGAAGCCATTGTTTAATAAAATCTTGATGTTCAAAGTTTGTAACTGTGTTTAATGCGTGAATAAAATCTAACGTTGTGGCTGGTTTGTTTGGGTATCCGTGTTTTTTAAGCACTAACCTGAGTGCTTCATTCACTTTATTCGCGCCAAGTTGTTTTTGTATTGCGTTCATCGCAATCGTACCTTTGGAGTAGATAAGGTGTTTTTCATCCGCTCGATATAGTGGTTTTTCAGTTTCGGGACTTTGCCCCCTTCCATATAAATATCGGTTATTTTCGTATTGTAAAAAACGGTGCAAATAGGCTTCACCATACTTTTGGATCAATAATTGCGCTTGGGTATATACCGCTAACGTTTCAACCAAAACAGAGCCTCCTTCCGTGATTGCACTGTCTAATCCATGTCCCCACCATTGGTGTGCGGTTTCATGTGCCGTCCGTCGATATAAATGATCGAATGCTTGGTTATTACTCCGGTCCACCACAAAACCTAACTTTTCATCAATGAGCATCATTTGTGGCATAGCATAACCAGATTGATTAAATACATTTGGTACTTCAAACAAACGCAGTTGTTTATATGGATAACGACCAAAATTTTGATTGCCATAACGTAAGGTGTCTGCAATCGCCTCAATATGCTCTTGCGCAATTTTTGTGTGTTTTTCTATATGGTAAACTTCAACATTTATCCCATCAACATCGCGCTCAGACACCATAAATACCCCAGACAATACTGGTTGTATTTTTCTTATTGGTTGTTTTGTTTTGTAATGGTAAACATTTCGGTTATCGTCCTTAAAATGGGATATCAACTCCCCCGGAGCAACGGCAATATGATTTTCCGCTGTAGTTAGACGCGTTTCAATTGTTGCCCACTTAAGTTGATGGCTAAAGTCACCACGATGTTTAGTGATATCTTGCTCAAGACTTAATGCAACAGGTAATTCCGGCAAGCCAAACTCTTTTCGTTTTACAATAGAATTCAAAACATAATGCTCTGAAAAACCTAAAAACGGCATATAACGAATATCTCTAAAATAAATAAAGTTAGGCGTAAATGCACTATCCGATATTAACCCGTTGTAACCGTTATGCGTTCGCTCAGCGCTAAATGATAAAGTTAACTGTTGTTGTGGTTGCATTGGGGTATTTAGTTTAAAGAGATACTGAGAAAAATGTTTATCGTGCTCTATTAACGTGGCATTTTCCAAAGACATGATTTTATAATTTACATCTGTGTCAGTACTGATCAAAATGTCTTTAATGGGCTGTTGAGTTTTATTTTGTAATTGATACTGCCCTGTGATTTGATAACGGCGTTGCTTGGGGTACAAATCCATATTTGTCTTAACAGCAACCACTGTTGGCTGCTGAAGTTCACGGTAGCTTTGATACTTTTTCTCGTAATCCGCATGCCATTGGTAATAATCGTTAGCCGATTGAAAATTACCAACAATATTGGTTTGATAATAGACATGCCCGCCTGCCACTATTGATAAGACAGAAAACGTGGCTAATGCTAACTGATTGGACTTACTTTGGTTGCCTTTTAGCAATTGAGACCATGAAGCAACATCTTTACCGCGTTGCATTAACCTAAAACTGATTAACGCCAATACCACTGATACACTGGTCCATAGGGCCATGTACCCCCAAAAAGCATCAGACGTAGCACTAAAACCGACTAATTCAGAATGTTGCAATTGTGGCGAATGACCAAACTTAAACAACCCGTGTTCTAAACCTATATACCCCCCTAAATTGGACTGAGATAAAATAATAAAAAATAATGACACCACCATTGCTACCAATTTATTTGGGCTCACCGCATTTATAAATAACACTAAGGTGGCAATACACAACAGAGGAATGCCCACATAAACGTACAAACTGCTATATAAAACGAAATCGATATTCCCACCATAAATCCATTGCAACGTCATTGAAATAATAATGGCAAAAGTAATAAAGGTAAGTGGTATATACACCAAAGCAAACCATTTGGCCATATAACGTTGTACATTAGCGATTGGAGTCACATCGATTAAATCTGCAATGTTTTTTTCTTTATCACGCCATGCAATTTCTGCAGAAAATATCACTAAGAACAAGGCGGAGAAGGTTGGCAATATATCAAACACAAAGCGATTGATTACAATACTAGTAGTAGGAATCGGGGTAACATCTAAGCTTTCTAAATAAACCAAACCAGATATGACTTCAGAACCTAGTAAAATTCCCCAAGCCAATACAATAAAAACAAAGGTTTTGGTTAAGACTGTAGTTAAATATTCAGTTTTAACTAAGGCTTTAAATGCAGCCAAGGCATCATATTCAGTTACTTCTACAGGGTTAAAGGTGATATTTTCGCTCTTAATTTTGGCAGGTGCATCTAAATTAGCTTTTCCTGAGTTGAGTTTATTGCTTACTTTTAACCTTAGCTCAAAGTAAAAATAACTCATTAAGATGGTGGCAACTGCACTAAGGAGCACCAATAGTCGATTAAACAATAAAGAGTCCGTTAATGTAACTTGCAAGGTATTACGCTGCTCTACTGTCCAGTAAAGTGCTTGTTTATAAAACTCAGCACTGGCCATAGGATCGAGTAAATCAAAGATTATTTTTAACGTTTCATTTAATACAAATGGTTGTGCCATGTTAGGCGAACCTGTGATCACACTTAATAATTGATATAAAAAAAACGCCAAGCCAGCTGCCAAATACACCTGTAACGACGAACGACTAAACAAGCCTAATGCAAATAACAATACACTTGATAACAAAATAGCCGGAAAAATGAAAACTAGACTTGTCCATGTTAAGACACTTAGTAATAAGCTAATATCAATCGGTACTTGGCTGGCGGATGATAACATTGCCAATCCAATTGATAGTCCTATCAGAAATGCAAAATAAACCAAAATAGAAGGAATAAATACGCCAAACCAACGTGATAATAAATAGTGCAGTTTACTCACTGGAGTGGTGAATACTAATTCCTCCAATTGAAACTGGCGATCTCGTACCGTGGCTTTAACAACAAAGACTGCCTGAATGATTGGAAAAATAAATCCGACTGTGATGATTGTCTTGGTTAAATAATAAGGTCCCCAAGCTAACACGCCTTTTTCTGTTGGTAGGTTTTGCACGATAAACATGCCAAATAACACAGCTAAAACACTAAGAGAATAAAATAATATTTGACGGGTTTGCAATTTTATTTCTGAGCGAATTAAAGCATAACTTACTGCTGAACTAGACATGAACGTTTCCTTGTTTTTCAACTAACAGCGAAAAATATAGAATCTTCTAAGTCTGGTACAACGGCATTGAATTCACTTGCAGGGCAAGTGTCACTTATTACATGTATTTGAACTTCTCCAGCCACTAAGCGGTGGCTGATCACTTGATGTAATGATTGATATTGTGACAGTTGTGCTTTGTTGATGGTTGCTTGCCACAATTTGCCATTAAGTGATGATGTTAGTTCACTAGGTACGCCAGTGGCGATAATTTCACCATTTACTTGCACGGCCATGTTTGGGCATAAGTTACTCACATCTTCAACAATATGAGTGGATAAAATCACCACGGTATTTTCACTAATATCGCTTAATAAATTATGAAAACGATTACGTTCTTGTGGGTCTAAACCAGCTGTCGGTTCATCAACAATCAATAACTTAGGCGCGCCTAATAACGCTTGGGCGATACCAAAACGTTGTTTCATTCCACCAGAAAAGCCGCTGACTGCTTTGTTTTGCACATCCGTTAGATTAGTTAAATATAATAATTCTTGAATTTGCTTATGTCGTTGCTTTTTATCGCTTAGCCCTTTTAGCAAGGCAAAGTGTTCTAACAAAGCAAATGCTGACATTCCAGGATAAACGCCAAACTCTTGCGGTAAATACCCTAATACAGGGCGTAGTTTTTGTGGCTCGGTTAATACATCTATCCCATTAAATTCAATCTGACCAGAGTCAGGTAATTGCAGTGTGGCAATAGTGCGCATTAAAGTGGATTTACCAGCTCCATTTGGCCCTAACAAACCAAACATCCCCGCTTTAATCGTTAAATTAATGTTATTCAAGGCCATAACATCATTTTTATTTTCACTGCTATATGACTTACATAAGTTACGTATGGTTAACATGGGTAGCAATATCCTGATAAATTGAATAACCAATTTTGAACAAAATTAGCCTAAATTAAAATAAACAAATGTTCACCGTATTTTCAATAATTTATAAAGTACTAATTTGGATTGGTTTACTAACCCAATCAGTATCAATCAAATTTAATTTCCGCCGGTACTACATCAATCAAAAGTTAAAAGTTGAGTAATATCTACTGGGCGCCTTCACTTTTAGAGATCAGTAAGAAAGATCTATCGTCAAGTTAACCAAGGGAGGATATTCCTATTCACAAGTTTTATTGAAAACACCCAACTAAGTTATCTATTGATAAGGCTCTCATTCATGTTGTTTTGGCTTTTTCTGTAACCATCTCATATAGTCGATAAAGGCCATCGGTTTTGCATATAAATACCCTTGAGCAACGGGGCAATAGAAGTTATTTAAAATCTCAGCAACTTCATGTGTTTCAACCCCTTCAGCTACAACAGACACGCCTAAACGACGTCCCAGTGCAATCGTCATTTCAGTTATCATATTATTACGTTTAGACATGGCGAGATTCATGAACGACCTGTCTATTTTGAGCATATCAAACGGCAATTGGCTTAAATAATCTAAGTTTGAATAGCCTGTACCAAAATCATCAATCGCTATTTTATAACCTTGTTGATGCAGCTCAGTTATGACTGACTTTGCCATCTCAGGATCATTCGTGGTCGCCGACTCCGTTAACTCAAACACAATTGTTTTAGGCGGGATTACATACTCTGCTACTGTCGTCAAAATATGCGCTATCAAGCCGTTGTCGGTTAAATCTTTACTGGAAAGGTTGATTGAAATCGTATGTTCAAAGCCTAATCGATATAACTTAGCATGTTGAGATAAACCTTGAGTAATCACCCACTCGGTTAAATGGTGAATGGTGCCGGTCTCTTCCGCTATATCAATAATTCTCTCAGGTGAAACATACCCTAAATCACTATGATTCCATCTTAATAACAACTCGCTACCTTGTACCACGCCCGTTTTTAAATTGATTTGAGGTTGATGAAATAATTCTAAATCATCATTATCGATAGCCGTTTGCAGTTCGCCAGCTAATTCAAAGCGTTTCTTCACGTTTTCTGATTTATGCTGTTCATACCTTACCCAGCATTGCTCATTTTTGTTACGGCCCAACATGGCTTGAAAGGCTAACGTGATCAGATTTTCTTTCTCTAAACTATCGTTAGGGTAACTAACGACACCGGCATTACAAGACACGGATATAGCAGCACCGTTTAACGTAATTAATGTAGACACGGCTTCTTGTATTGCCAAGAAGTTATATGACAAGGCTTCGTCAGACAGATCTCCGACAAATATCAGGGCAAAACAGGAATTACTAACCCGAGCGGTATGGTAAGTTTTATTTTCAATGTTTTGTTCAAATTCATAGATGGAAGTTAGCCCGTCTGCATAATTTTCAATGTTGTTAAATAACTCAATATAAAATTGATTGGATAATTCAACGCCTAAACTGGGGATGAGATTATTGGCTTCTGGTATTTCAACTAAGACTAACGTAAAAGATTTTTTACCACTAACCAGTTTCTTAATCACTGGCTCTAATGCGGCTTTGTTTGGTAATCCTGTGACTGGATCATGTTTGGTTCGGTAATCTCTGTCGACTTCATTGGCGCGAAATCTATCCATTAGGGCAATCGACATAATGCAAATTTCAGCGAGTACACCTAACAAAGCCGCATTTCGAGTCAGAAAATTATATGGAACACCGCCGTTAAATGCCGCAATTCCAATCCCCACACCAACAAACAGTGGTAACCAAGACAATAGATAATAACGTACCCACATTAGTCGGCTGCTGAGCACCATCGACATTAAACTAATTACATAAACATATACAAACAACACGGCGGCAAAATAGACAGGCGTTAACGTCGCTTCGGTGAAATACAATGCACTAAAGGCAAACACTAAAATAACTTTTGATGCCATCATTCCGATATTAACAAACCAAGGTTTGATTTTATCAAAACGAAGAAACGAGATGGCAAACTTCAAAGCAAAGATTAACCCAATAAAATGAGTGATCATTAAATGATTATTAAACCAACGGGCCACTTCAAACGGAAAGACATAAAAGGAAAAACCATTAATTAAACTAATGGTGAAACCTGCAAACGCGATATAGCCGATGTAGTTAAAATACGAAGGATCGCCAATGCCTTTAAACATGATGTAGTTATAGATGATCATGATCAAAACTACCCCAATAAAACAACCAATCAACATCAACTGCGCACTACTTCGTAATTGAGAGTCTTCAATCAGCTCTATGATGATGGGGGATGCACTGGCACCATTGGTTTCAATATGGATATATATACTTTGGTCACGTTGAAAACCGTCATATATATTCATTTGAGGGACAACATAATCAAGATTATTTTTAGAAAATGTAGTGTCTCCGACTCTTTTGGTTTGAACCACAGCCCCTTTTTCTAATAAATAAAAGGTAATTGAATCCAACGTAGGGTTATCAACGGTGACACTAAAAGCACTTGATAAAGGATTAACCCCACCTTTTAAGTTAACACGGTACCAAACACTGAATACTAATGAATCTGGGCTGTGGAGTTTTTTAGAAGCGTCAGCATACATACCAGAAGGGAGTTTATTTATCTGTGACAGTGAGAGTGGGTTATCACTGTCATCAATATAATGAATGTTGAATTTTTCTTTGACTAAATCGGTTGAATTAACCGTATTTTTGTTTATTGCTTGTTGGCCATTATGAATATTAACCGCAAATACAGTCACGATTATTGATACGATTATCAATAAAAATTGGATTGTTCTTTTTATGTTTATAGGCATTTATGGCCAACTCCGTTTGGTTATATAACAAGCCCTAGGCTAATAGGGTAGATAATTACAAACACTATTAATAACAATTATGACAAGAGCAATGTTAATAAACAAAGGTTAAAGAAAAGGCCTATGATTATTTTCATTAGGCCTTAATTGTTACGACATTAACTATCTTGGTTTATTCTGCTGCCATCCGCACCAGCTTGATTTTTATATTTTGCGTCCACCCTTGAAGTGTAAGGCTTAGCAGCAGGCCCAGACATAACTTCAAAACTCAACGCACCAATCTTCATTTGTGGTTTTAACGCTAATGGTAATTTACCACTATTAAAAAACTCTAACACTATGTTGCCTGACCAACCTGGATCGATTCGATGGGCCGTAACATGTACCATTAAACCCAAACGAGCCAGTGAAGAACGCCCGTCAAGCCAACCAACCAAATCATTTGGTAAAGTAATGGACTCATGGGTAATTGCCAATGCCAACTCACCTGGGTGCAAGAAAAAAGCTTTATCATCGGCAATCACTATTTCATCACTCATGATAGATTCTAAGGCAATTTCAGTTTGTGCTTTAGGACCACTTAAGTCTATATATGGCGCGGCATGAGCTTGAAACACTCTAAACTTATTACCTAAAGTTAAATCAACGGTTACGCCAGAAATAGCATCATCTGAAGGTCGAGGGGAAATAACGATTCTTTCATCATTGATGGCTTTAATAATATCGGTGTCACAAAGACGCATTGTCTGTCCTAATTAGGTTAAATTTTTATTCAATTATTATTAACTGACTGCGATTACAGATACAGTTTGTTTTGATAGTTGCATCATAAGTGAAAATGCTAATTGGTGATACTCCATTGCAATATTTTCACTTACCAGCGGTTTATTAAGCGCATAAGGCTCACCGGCATCGCCAGACTCTCTGACCCCAGCGATTAAAGGCAATTGAGCTAATAAAGGCACCTTGTGTTTAGCCGCACAACGGCCTCCGCCACCCTGGCCAAATAAATTATGCTGTTTGCCACAGCCGTCACAAATAAATTGACTCATGTTTTCCACTAACCCCAAAATTGGCGTATTCACTTTTTCAAACATATTGATGCCTTTTTCAGCATCGGCCAATGCCACATTTTGTGGTGTTGTGACAATCAATGCACCATCACATTTTATATTTTCTGACATCGTTAATTGAATATCCCCGGTCCCCGGTGGCATATCCACTAATAGAATATCAAGTTCTGGCCAGTTAGTTTCATTAATCACTTGCATCAACGCACGTGAAGCCATTGGGCCGCGCCAAATCGTTGCTTTGTCTTCCGGTACGACAAAACCGATGGAATTTAAATAAACACCAAAACGTTCAAAGGGTTCCATAGACTTACCATCTTTGGACGTAATCGACTCACCAGCTAAACCAAACATAATTGGTACCGATGGTCCGTAAATATCCGCATCCAACACTCCAACCTTCACACCTTGCTCAGCTAAACTGGCCGCCAAATTTGCCGTAACGGTGGATTTACCAACTCCACCTTTACCAGAAGCAACCGCCACAATTGACTTGATATTAGGAATATTTTGTTTGTTACTTTTGGTTGGCACATAAATAAAAGTTATAGGTGAGGATGATTGGGTTTGTTGTTGTAATATCTTGACTAATTCAGGCGCAAACTTACCTAATGAAAATGGTAATTCAATTGCAAATCCTCCATCGTTAAAATCAATTCCAATTTGACCATAAATACCATTTGGAAAATAACCATGACAGATCTGTTTTAATGCCTGTCTTAACGCTTGTTTTTGTTCATTAATAGTTAATGATTTCGTTAACTTTGCATCGCCCACACGGGGAGGCTTATCACTTGACTTAGAAAACAACTTGGGAAATTTCATTTTTGCCTTAATCTTTACGACTTGATAGGTGCAAATATGCGGTAAATTATGTAACATCGGCTGCCTAAACTCTAGCGTTTTGGCAAATTCGTCACATCGCCAAATTCCAGCTTGTTAATTTACAGCTTAACCACTTGTTTATAAAGGTTTTTTCACAGTTATGGCATCAGACCAAGTAAATCGTAGAATTTTAGTAACCAGCGCCCTTCCGTACGCCAACGGACCAATTCATTTAGGTCATTTACTAGAATATATTCAGACCGACATTTGGTCGCGTTTTCAAAAAGCACAAGGTAACGAATGTTATTACGTATGTGCAGATGATGCTCACGGCACACCAATCATGCTTAAAGCCCAAGAACAAGGCATTACACCAGAAGAAATGGTGGCTAAAACCGGCATTGAGCACAAACAAGATTTTGATGATTTTTTAATTGATTTTGATAACTATCACAGCACTCATAGTGAAGAGAATAAAGAGTTCTCGGCGTTAATATACAACAAACTAAACGATGCGGGTTATATCGCAAAACGCTCTATCAGCCAGTTGTTTGACCCTGAAAAACAAATGTTTTTACCTGACCGTTTTGTCAAAGGCACCTGCCCTAAGTGTGGTGCAGACGATCAAAATGGTGATAATTGTGACAAGTGTGGGGCAACTTATACCCCGACAGATTTAGTTAACCCTAAATCTGTCATCTCTGGCGCAACTCCAGTAATGAAAGATTCAGAACATTACTTCTTTGACCTGCCAAAATTTGAACCTATGTTAAAACAATGGTTACGTAGCGGCAGCATCCAAACAGAGATGGCGAACAAATTAGAAGAATGGTTTGAGCAAGGTTTACAGCAATGGGACATTAGCCGAGATGCTCCTTATTTTGGTTTCGAAATTCCAAATGCTCCTGGTAAATACTTCTACGTTTGGTTAGATGCGCCAATTGGTTATATGGCTAGCTTCAAAAACCTATGTACTAAAAACGGCGTTAACTTTGACGAGTTTTGGCAAGAAGGTTCGGACACTGAACTTTATCACTTTATTGGTAAAGACATTATTTACTTCCACAGCCTATTTTGGCCAGCCATGTTAGAAGGTGCTAATTTCAGAAAACCAACTAACGTTTTTGCTCATGGTTTTGTAACGGTTAACGGCGAGAAAATGTCTAAGTCTCGTGGCACCTTTATTAAAGCCAGAACCTTTTTAGATCATTTAAATCCAGAGTATTTACGTTATTACTTTGCTTCTAAGTTAAACAGTGGCATTACGGACTTGGACTTAAATCTTGATGATTTTGGTCAAAAGGTAAATTCAGATCTGATTGGCAAAGTGGTAAACATTGCCAGTCGTTGTGCCGGTTTTGTTAAGAAACGTTACGACAGTAAATTATCTGACAATATTGATAACCCTGAATTATTAGCTGAATTCCAACAAGCAAAAACAAGCATCACAGCGGGTTATGAAAATCGCGAATACGCGAAAGCCATTCGTGAAATTATGGCACTTGCAGACAAAGCTAATAAATACATTGATGACAAAGCCCCTTGGGTAACGGTTAAAGACGAAACCTTACAACAACAAACACACGATGTTTGTTCAATGGGTATTAATTTATTCCGTATATTGATGACCTATTTAAAACCAGTGTTACCAAAAATGGCTGAAGAAGTTGAGACATTTTTAAACGCTGAATTATCATGGAACACCATAGACACCGCACTAACCGGTCACGAAATAAATAAATTCAAAGCCTTAATGCAACGCGTTGATATGGATAAAGTCGCTCAGATGGTTGATGATTCAAAAGACAATTTAGTGGCCACTAAACCTGTTGCAACCGGTCCATTGGCTGATGATCCAATCGCAGATGAAATTGAATTTGATGACTTTGCTAAAGTCGATTTGCGTATTGCGAAGATCATTAAAGCTGAACATGTTGAAGGCGCAGAGAAACTATTAAAATTCCAACTGGATATTGGCGGAGAAACACGTCAAATATTCTCTGGAATTAAAGCAGCTTATACACCAGAAGAATTAGAAGGTAAGTTAACGGTTGTGGTTGCGAACCTAAAACCTAGAAAAATGCGCTTTGGTATGTCAGAAGGCATGATCTTAGCAGCGGGTCCTGGTGGAAAAGAACTTTGGATTTTAGAACCGCATGAAGGTGCACAACCTGGTATGCGTGTAATGTAATAACTAAAATTACGGTATTGCACTAATTTTTTAACAGCAAAAGCAGAGGGCATACCTCTGCTTTTTTGTATCTAAATGCTATCAATGATCAATAACTTACCTTAATGTTGGCCTAAATGGTTTTTTTTATACATAATAGATTGATATCAATAAACAAAAATACCTACATCAACAGGTAAAATTTAATAATAACTATAAAAAGGCGGCGTCAATGGATAAAAGCCAATTCACACCATTACAGTGGTTAGAACACTGGGCAGAAACAACACCAAATAAGGTATTTTTGCATCAACCAGTAAACCGAGTTGTACAAACGCACACTTGGGCTGAAGTACAAGATAAAGTAGAAAATATTGCCGCATCCCTTCATCAGTTGGGCTTTGTCAAAGGTGACAAAATTGCGATATTAGCCAAAAACTGCGCTGAATGGTTGATCACCGATTTAGCCATCATGCGCGCAGGCATGATCAGTGTACCAATCTATCCTTCTGCCAATGCTGATACAATTCAATATGTTTTGGAGCATTCAGAATCTAAAGCTGTATTCGTCGGTAAACTTGATAAATGGCAAGATGCCGATGTTGGTGTAAAAGGCACGGTAATTCGTCTGTCTATGGGTTATGAAACCATGCCATGTCAGTACGACTGGAATAAACTGCAAACCTTAGCCAAAGACCACGCTCCACTTGAAAAGTATATCCCTGAATTAGATGACACAATTTCAATCATATATACCTCAGGCAGTACAGGTAACCCGAAAGGGGCCATTATTAGTTATCGTGCATTTAATTGGGCGAACCAAGAAATCGTCAATTTATTAAAAATGACCGATAAAGACAGAATGTTGTCTTATCTGCCACTGGCACACATTACGGAACGCTGTTTTGTTGAAGGTGTTGCTTACCATGCCAATACAACCTTGTATTTCACGGAATCTCTTGAGTTTTTTGTTGAAGATTTACAATACGCAAAACCAACTGCATTTTTCTCGGTGCCGCGTTTATGGAGTTTATTCCAGAAAAATATCATAGATAAAATTGGCAATAACAAACTTAATATATTGTTGTCTATTCCACTGGTTTCAAGTTTGATTAAACGTAAGATTCAAAAGGGGTTAGGGTTACAACATGCCAGATTACTGGCATCGGGATCTGCACCAATCTCACCTTCAATTTTACATTGGTACAACAAAATAGGGTTAAATATCTGTGAAGCTTGGGGTATGACTGAAAACTGTATCTACGCCATTGGCTGTTTCCCGTTTGAAGAAAAACTGATAGGCACCATTGGACGTGTATTACCAGGTTGTGAAGTTAAAACCACAGCAGAAGACGAACTGTTATTTAAAAGTGGCGGTTTGTTTGATGGTTATTATAAAAATGAAGAAGCCACTAAAGAAGCCTTTACCGAGGATGGCTTTTTCAAAACAGGCGATTTAGCAAAAATAGACCCAGACTCAGGGGCAATTACCATTATTGGTCGAGTTAAAGACAATTTTAAAACCGCCAAAGGAAAATTTGTTTCTCCTGTACCAATTGAGAAAGTATTTGCACAAGACCCTCATATTGAACTGTTATGTCTATTAGGTTCTGGTATGGCCGCCCCTGTTGCATTAGTACAACTATCTGAAGGTGCCGCAGCGTTACCAAAAGAACAAGTTGCTGCATCTTTAAAAGAAAACTTGTTAGCGGTTAACAATCAGTTGGAGTCTCATGAAAAAATCGGCGCAGTTGTGGTGGTCGCAGAACCATGGACACCTGAAAATGATGTGTTAACCCCTACCCTTAAAATCAAACGTCATGTGTTGCATAAACAATTTGCTGAGCGCGTTGAAGAATTAAAAGGCCAACAAGTACTTTGGGAGTCAGAGCTAAATTAATCATATTAAAAAAATATTATTAATGTTGATATCTACCCAAGCCGTTCAATAATTTGAACGGCTTTTTTTATCACTGTTAATTTTAACCTTTGAATAAAATTCTCAGAAAAATCCGGTAAAATAAGTTTACCGGATTTACATGCCCAAATTATGATTACATGTAATTGGTAAATACTAATTTGAGATTATAGGATAGAACATTACTGCCAATCTAATTCATCCCAGTTACTATTATCCCAGTTGGTATTTTCTGTTTCACATGTATTAGTTTCTTCACACGTTGGTTCTGGGTCTTCACCACCATCCTCGTCTTCTGTTCCACCGCAAGCCATTAAACCAAATGACAAAAGCAATACAGAAAGTAACTTTGCGTTATCTTTTATACTCATAGTGCTGCCTTAATTATCGATTTAAATGTGCATCTAGTATTTCTTGCCAAATTGTTGGGGTACCACAATTCGAGTTATTACTTACATCATTAACACTTATTTCTAGACTAGACATGCCACTACAATTAAAAGAGCTGGTATTACCTACAAATGTATCACCGGAAACTTCCGATTTACTACTGTGTATTTCGACGGTATTAGAAATGGTTGAATTTTCCACGGTCAAGGTTGAGTTGTGTTTAATTTGCGAAGAATCTTCACTGGATGAAGTTAACGTTGAACTACTCATCCACACAGTACTTGCCGCATAACCTGATATTAAATTTAACGTCGTACTCTCTACTTTAAGGCTTGAATTATAGTTTGCAAAAGCTTCACTTACTGTTCCCCCTTTAACGAGTACTTGAGCACCTTGATCTATATGTAAATGCTCAGTAACCAAATTATTAAAGGTAGCGCTAGAATTGTTGGTGACGGTCATGCTGCTAACATCGCTAAAAGTCATATCACCAAATACACGGCTAACACTTTGATCCATATAAAAATAACCTGCAATCTCCATATCACCAGCTTGCAAGAAGCCTCCACCTTCTAACGATACATTACCTTGTGTTGTGATCTTAGGTGTATGATCTTGCCACTCCCATGCTTCCCAACTTACTCCTTTTCCAATTTTTAATGCGTTGCCGTCAGTTGAGTTTAACGTCAGGTCAGCTTGTTGGTTGACTGTAGTTGCACCATTTAAATCAAGTGCCCATGGCCCTCCAACATTAAATGTGCTCGGTGCCCCTGTAAATCTTATAGTTGCATTATTTCTAGCAAACACACCTGTATCAAACTCGTTTGCTGTCACTCCATTGATATAAACTTGTGCGCCTTCTTGTGCAACAATGGCCGCGATGTAAGTGTTATCACTAGATCCCACACCAGTGATCACCGTATTATTTACACTGCCATGACCACCACGGTAAAACCCGATAGCATTAAAAATATCGTTCGTACCTGCCTTTATATCTAAATTTGAAATGTATAAGCCACCACCTAAGCCATTGTCTAACCTAACTTGTTGAGTATCAGGATTTGGAATAATTGAAGCACGTTGCTCAGCATCAGCTGCATATAAATGGACAGATTGAGATGCTAATTGAATCCGTCTGTCATTATCCTCATCGTCATCTGGATTACCTTTTATAAATCGAATATCACCGTAACATTCTCCAGTAATACTGAAATTTACATTAGTGAAATACGCATTCGCTTGATATTTCTCGAGTAAATCTGAAGGGTTATTCGTGCAATCAACTGCCAATTCGATTTCACCGTCTTTTAACTGAGATAATGGTGATAATGGCACTTCACTGTCTTCCATCTCAGCAATTTTAGCGTCTAGAGCAGCCAATGCTTCTTCATTAACAGTAGTGGCGGTAACTAAGTGTTGAAAATTAGCATTAACTTCTGCAGCTTTAGCAGGTGTGCCCGCTGTAAATACGTTTGGAACTGGATCTGCTGCTAAAGCAGAAAGTGATGTTATTGAGATGAAGGGGATGAGGTACTTCTGACTTAAACGCATAAAATATCCTTACTATTTTTTATCATTTGCCTTTGACTTAAATTAAGTTAGTTAACATAGATAATTTATGACTATTTAACAAGACGAATAAATTTCAATCATATCTCTTAAATTGATAATGATATTAAAGAGAAACCTTCTGAATAATTAATTTTTAATAAAGTATTTGCGGTTACTCCCACTAACTGTAAGTAAATAGCTTCCCGCATTTAATTACACTTTCTATTCATAAAAGAAATAACTGCTTATTTATTCACAATAAAATAATCTAACAAGTACAAGTTACAACACTAATATTTGTAAGGTCAATGAGTGAACAAATCAAAAGGATTTTCCGTTATTAAAAAGTTTATATGAAGGTAGGATTAACGATGAATAATGTAATGAGATGCCAAGCAGATGTGATTAATAATTATCTAATGAATAATGATGGGCTAGCCGCTTCAGAATTTATGAGCGACATGTCGATGCCATTTGATCAACAAGACCGTGTTTTCTCTGCAATTAGTCGACTGAATAAGCCTTCATCACGTAAGATTGGATTAATAATTGAGTTATCCGCCAACCATACAACAAACGAACTATTACAAAAATAGTTCGTTTATTGCTGTTAGAAATTCGAAATAATGATGGATATTAATTAAGAGTTTTTAATGATCTGTTGATGCAGCTGCTGAACTTTATCTCTAAGTTCTCCCGCTTTTTCAAACTCTAAGTTTTTAGCATGTTCCATCATTTGCCCTTCCAGTACTTTAATCTCTTTAGCAATTTCCGTTGGCGACTTAGTTTTGTATTCTGCTAAACCTTCTTTGATTAATATTTTTTGTGCCGCATTTAATGCAGGATTATCACCACCCACATCCATGATGTCTGTGATACTTTTCACAACACCGCGCGGCGTAATTCCATTTTTTACATTATAAGCATGTTGAATTTCCCGGCGTTCATTTGTCACATCGATGGCTTTACGCATTGATTTAGTTATACGATCGCCATATAAAATTGCACGACCATGAATGTTACGAGCCGCACGGCCTATCGTTTGTATTAACGAACGTTCTGAACGTAAAAAGCCTTCTTTGTCAGCATCAAGTATTGCGACCAAAGAGACTTCTGGCATATCCAAACCTTCACGTAGTAAGTTAATACCTACCAACACATCAAATTTACCACCTCTTAAATCACGGATGATTTCAATTCGTTCAACAGTGTCTATATCAGAATGTAAATACCGAACTTTAATCCCATGATCGGCCAAATAATCCGACAGGTCTTCAGCCATTCGTTTGGTCAATGTTGTCACTAATACACGTTCATTTTCAGCGACCCGTAAATGAATTTCAGACATCAAATCATCGACTTGTGTGGCCACTGGCCTAACTTCAATAATAGGATCTAATAACCCCGTTGGTCGAATGACTTGTTGAGCTACATCGTCTCCGCACTTCTCTATTTCATAGTTACCTGGAGTTGCGGACACATAAATGGTCTGCGGTGAAAGCTGTTCAAATTCAGGAAAACGTAACGGTCTATTATCTAATGCCGAAGGCAAACGAAAGCCATATTCCACTAGATTCTCTTTACGAGAGCGGTCACCTTTATACATAGCACCAATTTGTGAAACCGTAACATGTGATTCATCAATGATAAGTAAGCCGTCTGATGGAAAATAATCGATCAACGTTGGTGGTGGTGCGCCAGGATCTCTTTCTGATAAATACCTAGAGTAGTTTTCAATGCCCGAGCAATAACCTAGCTCACGCATCATTTCCATATCAAACAGAGTACGTTGGCTTATTCTTTGTTCTTCAATTAGTTTATTGGCTTCTTTCAGTTGTGTTTTGCGTTCTTTTAATTCAACTTTAATTTTATCAATCGCCGCCATAATTTTTTCACGAGGCGTCACATAGTGCGTTTTAGGGAATATCGTTGCTCTGGTAATTTCTCTTTCCAGTGCTCCAGTTAAAGGGTCAAAACTGGTTAACTTCTCTATCTCTTCATCAAATAATTCTACTCTAAAAGCGTATTTGTCTGAGTCTGCAGGAAATATATCAATTACGTCACCACGGACACGATAACAACCACGTTGAAATTCAATATCGTTGCGTGTGTACTGTAACTCAGCTAAACGTAATAAGATTTGTTTATGATCGACAATATCACCAACTCGAAGGTGCAATAACATCTTCATATAGGACTCTGGATCGCCTAAACCGTAAATAGCGGAAACTGACGCGATAATAATTACATCACGTCGTTCCATTAATGCTTTGGTCGCTGACAAACGCATTTGTTCAATATGTTCATTAATCGAAGCGTCTTTTTCGATAAAAGTATCAGTTGAGGCAACATAAGCTTCTGGCTGATAGTAGTCATAATATGAAACAAAATATTCAACCGCATTATTTGGAAAAAACTCTTTCATTTCACCATATAATTGCGCTGCTAACGTTTTATTATGAGCCATGATCAATGTTGGTCTGTCGACGGAACTAATCACATTAGCCATGGTAAAGGTTTTACCTGTTCCCGTAGCCCCTAATAAGGTTTGATAAGCCAAACCATTATCTAACCCTTCAACTAACTGCTTTATCGCTGTAGGTTGATCACCACTTGGTTCAAATTTACTGTGTAAGTCAAACGCTTTAACTATTTTATCCATGATTAACCTTCTGCCTTAACTACTGCAGCTTGTGGTAATGCTTTTAAAAACCACTTATAGGCGATGATTGCGGTAAATACATTACCGATTAACGCACCAACAAAAAGTCCAACTAAGCCAAAATATACCGATCCTAAATATGCAAAAGGTACGTAAAAAACAAATAAACGGATCACTGACAAAACCAGTGCGCTCATAGGACGATGAAGCGCATTCAATGAGGAGTTAGATAAAATGATAATGCCTTGGAAACCATAACTTAACGGTAAAGTCCAAATGAATAACTTAATAACATCCATTACAACAGGATCATCTTTACCAAATGCCATAGCGATATACCCAGCGGCTAATGCAAGTAATAAGTAAACGCCCAGTTGCCACAGCAAGACAAATTTAATCACCGACTTATAAGCCTGCTCTACCCTATCCCATTGCCCAGCTCCAAAGTTTTGGCTTATAAAAGGCGGTAATGTCATGGACAGCGCTAATACCACCATACTGGCAATGGACTCAATTCGAGTACCTACACCAAACCCTGCAACTGCTGCATTTCCATGAACTGCAATAATTGCAGTTAATACCGCCATGGCTATTGGGGTTAACATGTTAGCCCCTGCGGCAGGTAAGCCAATTTTTAAAATACGTTTGCTTACCGCAATAAATTGGGTAATTGGGATCCAACGTATCCATATTAATTTACGTTTAACAGCCAATATATAAATTACGATTACAAACCCAAACGCCCAAGCGATGACACTCGCAATAGCGGCGCCTTGAATGCCCAGCTCTGGGAATGGACCAATACCGAAAATAAGCAAAGGGTCTAAAATCGCATTAATTAAGCCGCTGGTTGCCATAATAATACTGGGTGTTTTTGCATCCCCTGATGCCCTTAACACAGCATTTCCGACCATAGGCGACATTAAAAACACCGCACCTATATACCAAATGTCCATATACTCATGAATTAATGGCAATAAATCTGACTTTGCCCCTAATAAGGTGAATATTTCATTGGTGAATAAGTAAGTGAGGAAAGCTAAAACAGCAACTAATATAAAAGAAAGGATCAAAGCCCCTAATCCATCATCTTTGGCTTGCTCTAATAAATTAGCCCCACGAGCTTTGGCAATCACAGCAGAGGTGCCTATGCCTAATCCAATAGACAAACTTATGATGGTGAAGGTGACGGGAAATGTAAAACTAATTGCAGCAAGAGGATCAGTACCAAGTAGCCCAATAAAATAAGTGTCTATTAAGTTAAATGACATTAACATTAACATGCCAAATAGCACTTGTTTGGTCATTTTTTTAACACTGGGCCTATTGGTGCTGTTAGTAAATTTTCAGAAGACGACATAAAATTGAAATAGACCTGAGAAACAAAAGCCTATTCTAATGAAACTCTGCTATTTGTTCACCTTTAGTTTCTATTTAATTTAACTTTTATTGCACAACCCGCATAATTCCTCCATTAATCAATATTTAAGCGCTTATATAACGAAAAGTAATCAATTTACACTGTTGTTGTGCACAGCTGATTTTTTTAAGTTATGTTTATGATTATTTTTCGTACCAATGTTCATAAATGAGCAACAAAAACAACCTAACCAATTGATAAATAATGATTTATAAAATAATCGGAGATTTTCACATTTACCATATTGACACGCGATTCTACTGGCCTGTAGCAATATATAACAAACTCACACACAGAGTTATCCACAGATTCGGTGGATAAAATGCCACAGACCTTTAACCTCGTGAATTACAAAAAACTGCCCCAAAATGGACAATTTGTTACAACTAAATTTATCTCAAAACTGCAATATATTTTTGTAGTTTATTTAATATTGTTTAGGAACTGTACAAATAGACCAAAATGTCAAATTTAAGGCATAAAATAGGTTGACAGTGGCCTACTCGATAATTAAGATTGCGCCCCGTTGTCAGACGACGATATGTTCCCCCTTAGCTCAGTTGGTTAGAGCGACGGACTGTTAATCCGCAGGTCCCCCGTTCGAGTCGGGGAGGGGGAGCCAATTTAACGTTTGACAATAGTGTTCCCCCTTAGCTCAGTTGGTTAGAGCGACGGACTGTTAATCCGCAGGTCCCCCGTTCGAGTCGGGGAGGGGGAGCCAATTTCTACTTTATTCTCGATACAATTCCCCCTTAGCTCAGTTGGTTAGAGCGACGGACTGTTAATCCGCAGGTCCCCCGTTCGAGTCGGGGAGGGGGAGCCATCGAAACTCCAAGTTCTAAACATCAATTTATATACTCTAAAAGTAAATAGCTGCATCACCTACCCTATTTTATATATTTCTATTAGTTAGAGCGACGGACTGTACTCTTTACCTTGCACAGGTCCACTTTTGTGTTCGGGAGGGGGAGCCATCGAAACGCCAAGTTGTAAACATCAATTTATAAACTCTAAAAGTAAATAACTGCATCACCTACCCTATTTTATATAATTTATATATTTCTATTAGTTAGAGCGACGGACTGTACTCTTTAACTTGCACAGGTCCACTTTTGTGTTCGGGAGGGGGAGCCATCGAAACTCTAAGCTCTAAGCTCTAAGCTCTAAGCTCTAAGCTCTAAGCTCTAAGCTCTAAGCTCTAAGCTCTAAGCTCTAAGCTCTAAGCTCTAAGCTCTAAGCTCTAAGCTCGAAACTCAAAGCTCGAATCTCAAACCTTGATGTTCGATGTACAAAACATCCCACTATTTTTCAAGTTAATAAAGATCACTTTCAATCCTGAAACAAATCTGCTTTTATAGTCTTCTTATAATTTTATATCTAAAAGTCTTAAACGTTTATCTATCCACCTACTATTAAAGAGTGCTTGTTACTTAATATGAGATCAAAACGCCAACGTGTATTCACATTTATATTCTTAAGTATCATTTTAGGTGTCATGTTATCCGGTGTGGTATTGATCACCGCTTCAAATTTAATCCATAACAAACAACAGAATCAGATCCAACTGGTTGAGCAATTCACTTACAGTAATTTGGGTGATAATGCGAAATTACTCTCAAAGCAATTAAGAGCCGCGGTTGAGTTAGAGTTTTTAACCATTACGGACAATAGTGGAAATGTACTGTACCGTTATATTCAAGCGGAAGGTAAGTTGCCTTTAATTACCCCTATTCTCAAACGTTTCTCGCTTTATACCGAACCAACTTCTCTTATCTCATCAAATGGTGAGTTATATATTGAGTTCCACTCTTCGTATGATGAATTTCTACAACCTTTCACTGGACTGCTCTTTTTTATGTTTTTAGCGCCTAGTTTGATCCTTGGTTTAAATAGTATTTTTAAAACAAATAAAATAATGAATAATTCCCTATCTGGACAAGAAAGTGGAAATAAATACCAAAATGTAGATGACCAACAAGTTCGAGATAAACTAACTGGATTAGCAACAGGTCCATTGTTTATAAAATATTTTGAACAAATGTTAAGTGACACCCAAGTAAATCAATCAGGATATTTTGTGTTAATCAGAGCATCACAATTAGAGTATTTAAACTTTAATTTAGGTTACCCAGCTGGCGACAGATATATTCAATTAATTGGGTCAGCGATTTCAACACAACTAATCAAGCACCCTACTGAACAAGCATTTAAGTTAAATGCCTTCGACTTTGGCATTATGTTACCGAGTTATTCTAAACAACAATGCGATACGTTGATTAATCACATTACAGAGCACTTTACTGATTCATTTTTAGAACAAGATGTCTCGGCTAAACTTGGCGTGGCGGCTTTACCTTACGACAACAAAACCAGCCTAACGACTTTATTATCACTTGCCGATACCCAAGCGAATAATTAACAAGCACCCATAACTAAATTTTATCCAATAACCTTATAAATCTTATGTTGTTAATCATGCTGGAAAACCGGATAATACAAAAAAATCAATTTAGCTAGATTTAATGACTGAATATTTTCTTTTATTAGTAAGTACGGTACTGGTTAATAACTTTGTACTCGTAAAATTCTTAGGCCTATGTCCATTTATGGGAGTGTCGAGTAAAATCGAAACTGCTATAGGGATGTCGATGGCGACTACTTTTGTCTTAACTTTGGCTTCAATGTCTAGTTATTTACTCAATACTTACATTCTTCAGCCTCTTGGTATCGAGTATCTGCGTACCATTTCCTTTATTTTAGTAATCGCGGTCGTAGTGCAATTTACTGAAATAGTGGTTCAAAAAACCAGCCCTAAATTATATCGTTTGCTTGGTATTTTCTTGCCATTAATTACAACGAACTGTGCGGTGTTAGGTGTAGCTTTGTTAAACGTCAATGCCGAACACAACTTCTTACAGTCCATTGTTTATGGTTTTGGTGCCGCAGCTGGCTTTTCTTTAGTTCTCGTTTTATTTGCATCAATGAGAGAACGTCTTGCAGTGGCTGACGTGCCTTTGCCTTTTAAAGGGTCTGCAATTGCGATGATCACGGCTGGATTAATGTCTTTGGCCTTTATGGGATTTGCTGGATTGGTGAAATTTTAAATGTACACTTTGTTAATTGCCCTTGGCGCACTCGTAGCCTTAACCATTATCTTTGGTGCTGTTTTAGGTTTTGCTTCTGTAAAATTTAAAGTCGAAGCCGATCCACTTGTTGAGCAGATTGATAACTTACTGCCTCAAACACAATGTGGTCAATGCGGCTATCCAGGTTGTAAACCTTACGCTGAGGCGATCGCCAATGGCGATGATATAAATAAATGTCCTCCAGGTGGCGAAGCTACCATTAAACAACTAGCCGACTTAATGGGCGTTGATGCTAAACCATTAGATTCCGCTCACGGCGAAGAAGATGTTAAAAAAGTCGCATTTATTAGAGAAGATGAATGTATCGGTTGTACCAAATGTATCCAAGCATGCCCAGTCGATGCCATTATGGGCGCATCTAAAGTAATGCATACTGTCATTATTGACGAATGTACTGGCTGCGACTTATGTGTCGAACCTTGTCCTGTCGATTGTATAGATATGGTTCCATTAAGTGCCACAAATTGGAAATGGGATACGTTAGCAATCCCAGTTAAAAACGTTAATTAATTTCAGGTTTTATTTTGCATTCAGAATTAAGTTTAATTGAACAGATGAGAAGTGGAAAACTGTGGGATATTCCTGGCGGTATTCATCCACCTGAGCGAAAATCGTTATCAAACACGAATCCAATTGATATTGCGCCACTTTCCCCAATTTATTATGTACCAATTAAACAACATATTGGTAATGAAGGTGATTTAATTGTTAGTGTAGGCGATCGTGTTTTAGCTGGGCAACCTTTAACGAACCCAAAAGAAGGGTTAAGTTTACCAGTACATGCTCCAACCTCTGGTTTAATTAAAGACATCATTTTACATGTGTCAGCGCATCCATCAGGAATACCAGAAACAACCGTTGTTTTAGAGTCAGACGGTGAAAACATTGCCATCGCCAATCAACCTATCCCTGATTGGCAAAACAAACCGAATTCGGAGTTAATCGCCCATTTAAAATCAATGGGTATCGCCGGTCTAGGCGGCGCTGGTTTTCCAACTTACATAAAAGCCAATCCAACAAAAAATGTTGAATTATTGATCATTAATGCGGTGGAATGTGAACCTTATATCACGGCAGATGACGTATTAATGCGACATTATGCACAAGAGATCATTCAAGGTATTGAAGTTCTTCAGCATATGGTTAAGCCTGAGTTGGTTGTGATTGCAATTGAAGATAATAAACCAGAAGCTATCAGCGCTATCGAAAAAGTCATTGTTGATCACAAACATATTGAAGTAAGAGTTGTGCCGACTAAATATCCTTCTGGCGGCGAGAAACAACTTATACAAATCCTTACAGGTTTAGAAGTGCCAAACCAATCCATCCCAGCAGATATTGGGATTGTAATGCAAAATATTGGTACTTGTTTTGCCATAAAAAAAGCGGTTATAGACGGTGAAGCCTTAATTGAACGTGTGGTTACCATTACCGGTGAATCAATCTCTAGACCACAAAATTTATGGGTAAAATTAGGAGCGCCAATCTCTGATTTATTAACTCATTGTGGTTTAGTGCCAGAACAAGATCAGCGTCTTATTATGGGCGGCCCTATGATGGGCTTTAACATCATGGATATCATGATGCCAGTAGTAAAGAGTACTAACTGTATCTTAGCACCAAGTGAATATTTATTGCCTTCTCGTGGTGTTGAACAAGCTTGTATTCGTTGTAGTTTATGCGCGGATGCCTGCCCTGTTAACTTATTACCACAACAACTATTGTGGTTTAGCAAAGCCAAAGATCACGATAAATTAGAAGAATATAACTTAGCGGACTGCATAGAATGTGGTGTGTGTTCTTATGTGTGCCCAAGTCAAATACCACTAGTTCAATATTACCGTACTAGTAAAGTTGAAATAAAACAGGCAAAAGAAGATAAAATTAAATCAGACAAAGCCAAAGAACGATTTGAAGCACGTCAAGAACGGCTAGAAAGAGACAAACAAGCTCGCCTGCAACGCCATAAAGAGTCTGCTGAAAAACGTAAAAAAGCTTTAGAAAAAGACAACAGCGCCAAAGATAAAATAGCTGCAGCCCTTGCTCGAGCAAAAGCGAAAAAGAATGAACTAGCTGGAACAACGACTGAGGTTGAAAACAAGACTTCAGAAGCTAATATTCCAGAAGTAAAAACAACGGATACTCAAGATAGAGTAGCCGCCGCTATCGCTAGAGCAAAAGCTAAAAAACAGCAAGCTGCATTAAACTCTGATGAGACTAAACCTGATAAAACTAGGACTGATGACACTAAGCCAAAAGATATTAAGGCTAAAGGTACTGAGGTCGTTGAAGAAAAAGTACAAACCGCTGAACAAGCTAAAAAAGATAAAGTGGCAGCAGCTATCGCCAGAGCAAAAGCTAAAAAGCTTAAAGAGGCTGTAGAACCTGCAGTTGCTAACGTTGAAGAAAAAGAGCAAACCTCTGACCCCGTTTCTGCAGAGCAAGTCAAAAAAGATAAAGTGGCTGCGGCTATCGCCAGAGCAAAAGCTAAAAAGCTTAAAGAAACAAATGAAACTGAGCCTAAGACAGATAACACAAGCTCTGAAAGTATTGTGCCACCGGTTAGTGAACAGATGTCTACAGATAGTAAAACGCCAGAACAAATTAAAAAAGACAAAGTGGCCGCTGCAATTGCCAGAGCAAAAGCCAAAAAACAGAAAGATCAAGGTGAGCAAAAATAATGAAACGACTGACAAATCTTTTTGTAAGCTCGCCGCACAGTAGAGCGGGATTAACCACTAATCAAGTGATGAGAGCGGTGTGTTACGCCTGTTTACCTGGCGTAGCCGCCCAAGTTTATTTCTTTGGTTGGGGCGTCATGGTTCAAATATTTTTATGTATCTTGGTGGCCTTAATATCCGAAGCTATCATTTTGACCTTAAGAGAAAAGCCAGTTAGAGCTACTTTAGCTGACGGTTCAGCTATGTTAACGGGTTTGTTAATTGCCGTTTCTATACCGCCATTAGCGCCTTGGTGGATAAGTGTCATCGGCGTCTCTTTTGCAATTATTATCGTAAAGCAGTTATACGGTGGACTTGGTTTTAACCTTTTTAATCCTGCAATGGCAGGTTATGTCGTATTGCTAATTTCATTTCCGGTTGCCATGACCAATTGGATGCCTGTTCAACAGTTAATGACTTATGACATCAGTTTGATGGATAGTATCGCTGCGGTATTCACTGACTTTACTCAAGATGGTTATAGCGTGACACAATTACGCATGGCTGTTGATGGTATAACAATGGCAACACCACTTGATAACTTTAAGACCCAAATAGATTTAGGGTTAACCGCCTCAGAAATTACTAACTCCCCAATTTATGGTGAGTACGGAGGTACTGGTTGGGAATGGGTTAATTTAGGTTATTTAGTGGGAGGTTTATTATTACTTAAACAGGGTGTTATCCGTTGGCATATACCGCTTGCTGTTATCGCCAGCTTATTTACCTTAACCTTAATCAGTTACTCTATTACACCTGATTTAACGTTAACACCGATGGCGACATTATTTTCAGGTGCAACTATGTTTGCCGCTTTCTTTATCGCCACGGACCCAATCTCATCTTCAACAACAATTAAAGGTCGCTTAATATTTGGCGCTATTGTTGGCTCGTTGATCTTTATGATCAGAGAATGGGGGGGCTATCCTGACGGCGTCGCTTTTGCCGTATTGTTAGCAAATTTAGGTGTACCTTTAATCGACTATTACACTAAGCCAACCGTTTATGGTCACAAAGGTAAGGCGTAAAATGAATAAAAACTTATTAATATTCACCTCTAAAAAGAATGCCTTATTGCTTTCAGCTTTTGCTGCTGTGTGTACTTTATTAGTCTCGCTCACTTATGTGTATACTGCGCCATTAATTGAACAACAAGCACAACAAGATTTATTGAATAAACTCAACCAAGTGTTAGTACCTGAACGTTTTGACAATAATCCATTAGAAAATTGTTTGCACATCACCGACAAGTCTATTTTTGGCGATGATGAAAGCCATGTAATTTACCGTGCAACCCAACAAGAGCAGCCATACGCCTTAGTGTTTCAAACTCAAACACTGAAAGGTTATAACGGTTTAATAAAGCTGATGGTCGCGATTGATAAAACAGGTAAAGTACAAGGTGTTAGAACATTACAACACAAAGAAACACCTGGACTTGGCGATAAGATTGACTTGGAAAAGTCCAACTGGGTTTTGTCATTTAATGATATGAAAGTAAATTCTGATACTGACAAACGATGGTTTGTAAAAAAAGACGGTGGTTACTTTGATCAGTTTACGGGCGCAACTATCACACCAAGGGCCGTTGTTAATCAACTTCGTCAATCCATCAGATATGTTAGCTCAAACTTTGATCGTTTGTTTGTTATGGAAAACCAATGTGTGGTTGATGAATTGCTACCTCCAGACTCATTGGTACAACCTATAACTACAGATCCCCAATCGCAACTTGAAGAGCAGAAGGCTACATTAACTACTAAAGACGAGGTGTCTAATGACTAATACCACGACTTCAGGTGAAATAAACGATAATGAAGATATAGACAACGACTTAATAGAGCCAAAAGCTAATGCTTTTAAGTTAGTTGATTGGTCAGGTATAGCTAAAGAAGGACTATGGAAAAACAATCCTGCACTGGTTCAGTTATTAGGTTTATGCCCTCTTCTTGCGGTCACTAATACTTTTATTAATGCATTGGGGTTAGGGATTGCCACTATGTTAGTTTTAATAGTGTCTAACTTGACGATTTCATTGGTTAAAGATTGGGTAACAAAAGAAATACGCATCCCGGTATTTATCATGATCATTGCCTCGTTTGTTACCATCGTCGAGCTTTTAATGAATGCTTATACTTATGGACTGTATTTATCATTAGGTATTTTCATTCCACTCATTGTTACTAACTGCGCCATCATTGGCCGAGCAGAAGCTTACGCTTCAAGAAACCCACCTCTTAATGCCGCATTTGATGGATTGATGATGGGACTAGGCTTTACCGTGATCCTATTATTACTCGGCGGTGCACGTGAAATTATTGGCCAAGGTACGTTATTTGATGGAGCGCATTTATTATTTGGTGAATGGGCAAGAACGTTAGAGTTTCAAATTTTTCACTTTGATCAACAGTTTCTTTTAGCTGTGCTTCCACCCGGCGCATTCATAGGTATGGGCTTTATAATTGCGGGTAAAAACTATCTAGATAACAAAGAACTTGAAGAGCAAAAAAACAAAGCTGCTAAAAAAGTTGAACGCGCTAGAGTAACAACGGTTAATTAATTTGAGTTTCGAGTTTCGAGTTTCGAGTTTCGAGTTTCGAGTTTCGAGTTTCGAGTTTCGAGTTTCGAGTTTCGACAGAATAAGTGGTAAGAGATTTAAAGTCTAAGATGAATAAAACAAAACGTTTAGAAATATTAACTCGATTAAGAGATAACAATCCAAACCCAACAACCGAGTTGGAGTTCTCAAGCCCATTTGAATTGTTGATCGCTGTTTTATTATCGGCACAAGCTACAGATGTAAGCGTCAACAAAGCAACGGCTAAACTTTATCCTGTTGCAAATACACCTGAGGCAATTTTAGCCTTAGGCGTAGAAGGCTTAAAAGAGTATATAAAAACCATCGGCTTATTTAATACCAAAGCCGAAAACACCATTAAAACCTGCCAAATGTTAGTTGATCTGCACAACTCGGAAGTACCAGAAGACAGAGCAGCCCTAGAAGCGCTACCAGGTGTTGGTAGAAAAACCGCTAACGTTGTATTAAATACTGCATTCGGCTGGCCAACAATAGCTGTCGACACCCATATAGACCGCGTATCCAATCGCACCAAATTCGCCATGGGTAAAAACGTAGTAGAAGTTGAAAAAAAGCTTCTTAAGGTTGTACCAGCAGAGTTCAAAGTCGATGTGCACCATTGGCTAATCCTTCATGGCAGATACATATGTACTGCCCGAAAACCGAAGTGTGGCGCTTGCATCATTGAAGATTTGTGTGAGTTTAAGGATAAAACCGAATAGAGCGGCTCTGAACTTTAAACAAACCTATCTTTAACCCATACTTTAAAATTAAACTCGGCAAATTACTTTGAGTTCAACTTTATGCCATGTGCTTCAGACCACTCTCGTAAAGTGTCCAAAATTGACAACGCCGATTTCCCAAAGTCCGTTAGCTCATAAGTAACGGCAATAGGTCTATCGTTAATAACTTTTCTAATGACCATACCTTCTTCTTCGAGTTCTTTTAGACGTTGATCAACCATCTTTTTTGTCGCTCCACCAAGCATTCTGGTTAAATCATTAAATCGAACAGGGCTGTCTTTGAGGTGATAAATGATTGAGGCTTTCCATTTACCGCCAATTAACCGCATGCCTTTTTCTATCGCACAAGGTTCCATGCACGCGTCATAAACTATTTTTCTCCCTTTACTATCTGTTTTTATTGAACTTTCCACTAAAACTCACTTATTCAACCTAGGTTACGAAAAGTATACTAATTGATCATTTATTTTAGGTACCTAAAATATACCACCATCAAACGTTCATAATACATTTAATTCTAGGAAAAACCCAAATGTGTAATATATTAATGGTCAATGGTCAATGGTCACCATTATTATCCTTTTTCTGAAGGCAAGCTGAACGCTACGCTAAATGTATTTTTTTAGGCGTACTTAAAGTGTTCATAGGTTAAATTCGAATTTGAAAAGGTCTTTAGTCATTGAGCAATTTATGGCAACTTACCCGATTGTTTATTATATTAACTTTACAACCTTTTAAATAAAGTTTTTACATGACAGACTCTTCTGATTTAAACGTTACTCTTCATGAGATAAATAAAAATAAAGGCGAGGCCGCCTTTCCAATGCACTTAAATAATCAAGAACTATTAACGTTTTTGAAATTATCCACGGAATTGGCTGCTGATGAAGTTTTTTGGATGAAATCAGACTCAGAAATATTTTATGTAAACAGTGCCGCTTGTGCAAAACTCGGATATAAGAGAGAAGAGCTTATTGGCAAAAAGGTGTGGGAATGGGACCCATTGTTTCCTAAAGAAGTCTGGCCAACCTTTTGGAAGGAACTAAAAGAAAAAAACATGTCGATTTCGAAACTCAACACCAAAACAAGGAAGGAATAACCTTTCCGGTTCGAATTAAAGGTCACTTTATAGAACATAATGAAGAAGGGATATTATTCGCTTTCGTATCTGATATATCAAATGTAAAAAATCAAGAAAAAAAGCTTGAAGAAAACAACATAAAAATTAATGAACTGTTAGAGCAGGAAAAGAAAAATTTGCTGATTTCGTCAATTTAGCCCCTGTAGGAATTTCCATCAATAAAATGGAAACAGGCGAATTTGACTACATTAATGACGAGTTTAGTCGATTCACTGGCTACAGTATTGAAGAACTCAATCAGATGAATTATTGGCAATTAACGCCAAAAATATATGAAGAACAAGAAAATAAACAGCTTAGCTTAATGGCTACAAAAGGCAGCTATGGGCCATACCAGAAAGAATATATTCATAAAAAAGGACACACTTATCCGGTTCTTCTTTCGGGCATTAAGATAACGGATAATAACGGACAAGAATATATTTGGTCCGTCGTACAAGATATTTCTCAACAAAAAGCAGTAGAAGTTAAATTACAAGAAGCGAAAGAAAAAGCAGATGCTAGCGCTTTTAAAATGCAGTTAGCCAATGATTCAGCAGGCATTGGGGTTTGGGAGTTGGACTTAAACTCTAATGAACTTATCTGGGATGAATGGATGTATAAACTGTATGGCATAAAAACAGATAAATTTTTAGGCGCTTATCAAGCATGGGAAAATAGCGTACATCCAGAAGATATTGAGGATGCAAAAGTAAAATTAGAAGCCGCGATAAATGGTACCGGCATTTACGATACAGAGTTTCGTATCATTCGTCCTGATGGCGAAATAAGAACCATGAAAGCAAGTGCAGAAGTGGTAAGGGATGATACAGGTGCCCCCATTTCAGTTATTGGGGTTAACTACGACATTACTGAAAAGGTAAATACACTTGCAACGTTGATCCAAGCTAAAAAAGAAGCTGAAAATTCAGCCAAAGCAAAGAGTGCATTTTTAGCTAATATGAGTCATGAAATTAGAACACCGATGAATGCAATTTTAGGCGGATTACAGTTATTAAAGAACGCTGATTTGGATCTAGAACTAAAAAACACACTAAACAATGCTTCATTTTCAGCGCAAAGCTTACTTACTATCATCAATGACATATTAGATTACTCAAAAATTGAATCAAATAAACTCGAACTGGAAGAAGCGCCATTTTCTCTTCAAGAAATTCTGGATTCAGTTCAATATGATTTAGATTCAGAAGTAAGCAACAAAGGGATAGATTTCTCTGTATCTACCGATAACACTTGTGCTGATAGCTGGCTGGGTGATCTAGTTAGGGTTAAGCAAATATTATTAAACCTAGCATCGAATGCGGTTAAATTTACCAGTGAAGGTAGTGTACAAATAAAAGTAACTGAGCAAATTTATAATAATCAAGAAGCTATTCAATTTGAGGTGATTGACTCAGGTATTGGAATGAATTCAGATGCACAACAGCGTATTTTCGAGCGATTCTCACAAGCTGATACATCAACGACCAGAAAATACGGCGGCACTGGATTAGGTATGTCGATTACGATAAGTTTAATTAAACTCATGGGAGGAGAAATTAAATTATCCAGTGAATTAAACAAAGGCACAGAAATTAAAGTAACCCTACCTTTAAAGCACTCAAAAATTACCACTAAGCATACGAAAGAAAAGTCTCTTACAGCCCCAAAACTCGCAAAATTTAATATCTTAATTGCTGAAGATAACCGAATTAATCAAGCATTAATTAAGTCATTTTTAAAACCAACAACGGCAGACCTAACTTTTGTGGAAAATGGCCAACAAGCTGTAGACGCAGTAAAACAGAAAAAATATGATTTGATTTTTATGGATATTCATATGCCTGAAATGGATGGAATTGAGGCTCAAATACTCATTAATGAGTTTGACTCACGTATTCCTGTTATTGCATTAACAGCCAATGTTATGAAGGAAGATATTGAATATTACTTAAGTCAGGGGTTTACGGCTCATATAGGTAAACCAATAGATATAAATAACCTTTATGGGCTGTTGCATCAATTTACTTCATAGCTATGGGTATAACATTGCATTAATCTCATTACCAGTTCCTTACCGTATTTCAAGTCATTACTCATCTATAACATGAACAGGGTTCTGTCATATATACAGCTTTTGATGAAATCACACTGATTACGAGTTAACTTATCGGTGAGGTTCTATTTTTGAACAACCAAGTTACATTATGTCTGTTTTAGACTGTTCTGCACTTACTTAATGAAAAGTTAATGTCCTCAATTGGCTAAAAACAGCCTACAAGTATTACCTGTATTTCTACTTTCATTATCTTTCGGTTGGCCTACCATCGCTGTAGACACGCATATTGACCGCGTATCCAACCGCACCAAACTTGCACCTGGCAAGAATGTAAAAGAAGTAGAAACTAAACTACTTAAAGTAGTGCCTGCTGAATTCAAAGTGGATGTTCACCACTGGCTAATACTGCACGGCCGCTATATTTGTACCGCCAGAAAACCTAAATGCGGAGCCTGTATTATTGAAGATTTATGTGAGTTTAAGGATAAGACTGAGTAGCCTGCTTCCTATTAATTTCTATATTGTCACCACAGCCAAAGGCTGTGTTGAGTTTTTAAGACTTGTATTCGATATTCGATATTCGAATATTTCTCAATCGACAGTGAATGACTTAAGGCAGTTATCCGCCGATACCATTTTACCCAGACCGATAAATTAGCAAACTGAAAAATCATTATTTTAACCATGCTAAAGCTTCTGACTATCCTCTAAGGCGTCGAATACCTTGCCGATAATCACATAAAGATTTTGTTGATCAAATTCGAATTCTGTTTCTGTTTGCACCCGATGTACAAAAACGAGATCAGAGCTTGGGTAAACCCCTAGCATATGAACACCAACGCCAGTGTGATAAAACGCTTTGTTGGGCCTATCTGCCTTTGGAATTATGACGTTCCAAAGCATACCATAACCGAAATCCATATAAGGATTTGTCACCGAGTATGATGTTGTGCTTCTTTCTATCCAGTCTCTCGAAATTATTTGCTTGTTGTTCCACACACCATAGTTTTCATAAAGCTGACCAAAAAGGGCCATGTCATAGGCAGACATTCGGAAGTGATAGGCGGGATACTTAGATTTTTCTGATTCAAATTGATAAAAGCCATCTACTTCGAGTTCTGTGATATCAGTATTTCTTGTTATCGTGACATTGCTGCCTGTAAATTGCTTCATGCCTAAAGGCTTGGCTATTTCTTTGTAGTAAGCGGTGTAAATACTTTGTCCACTAAGTTTTTCAAAAATTGCTCCGGCTACATTAAAATCCCAATTATTATAGGCGTATTTTTCACCAGGGGTAAATGTTCCTCGCGCTGGAAGTTTGTCGAGCATCGCTTGGCTAGTGGCTGCTGCGGGTAAATAAACCCCAGAACGTGACTGAAGTAACTCTCGAACGGTTGCTGACTTTTCGATTTCTGTCAAAGGTGTGATGTCATCAATTCTCAGTTCAAAGAGCGATGCATTTAAATCAATCAGCCCTTGGTCAGTGTATATACCATATAGTGCGTTAAGCATCGGCTTACGGATGGAATGGATAGTATGTTTTTGGTAGATATCACCAAATTCAAAAATTACTTTACCCCCTCGCATCAAGACTAATGATGAAGTATTACTCGTTTTTAAAAAATCCCTTAAGTCATCTAATTTGTCATGGTTGAATGAGGCTGTGCTCGTGTAGCAATTAGGTGCTTTTATTATGTTAACCATTTGTTTTAATGCGTCGCTTTGCGCCATTGCATTCCCTTCTGGAGTGCCACCGAGAATCACCGTCTGACCATCATCATTTGTAAACTGTGTCAAATTACTCGGAAGGCCAGGACTTATTATATGACCAGCATTGGGATAGACAATAGACTTTACACGCACCGATACGCCTTTTGATGCGATGTCTTTTTGTAAAATTCCTGCCATTGTTGCAGAAGGCCATAACTTATCATCATCGCCTGCAAGTAAAAGCACTTGACCTTTAATATTGCTTGCATCAATTTGTTTATCTGCAGCATCTGGGTGATTGAGATCTTGTTTAAAGTAGTCAAGACCAATAAACTTTTCGACGGAATAATCTGGTTGTGAGTGTCTTGGTACAAATGACAGCGGATTGCCATTGAAAGTCCATGCTGCTGCATTAATGTCTCCCATTGCTCCCCAAACATGAGAACTAGGAGATAGTGCAATAACGGGAGAATAATTATCATTATGCGCGCCTACTAATAAGGCGAGTTCCGCTCCTCGTGAGCTTCCAACTATAGGTACTTGCCCACAGTGATTGCGAGAGAGTGTAGGAGAAGAGTCGATGTAGTCTAAAGCGTAATCCACATATTCAATCGGAATTTCTTTAAGCGTAGTAGGCAAGTTTTTTGTACCGAAGTACCCCACAACCACTACCGCTATACCTTTTTGTGCTAGCGCAACTGCCGTTTGGCTAGCTGTATAATAACCGCCCTCCGAGCCACCAAGAACGATTGCCGTTATACGTGGCAAGCTATTTCTTTGTACGCCATGTTTAGGCGTAATTAATAATCCCTGCAGTTTTGAAGTATCTATCCGCTCAACATTTACGTTATCTGGATAGCCAGGTTTATTACATCCCAAGAGAAAAAACGTGACGCTAAGCACGATTAAAATTTTTTTGAAAAAATCCATATAAGTACTCTTTTTATTTTATTAAACAATCCTTAAAGAGCTAATTCAAACTACAATTGTAAAGGAATATTTCATGCGTAAAGAAGGATTATCAAGCAAACCAACTTTTATTTTTACCCTCTAAACAGCCATACCTACACATATATTTTCAATAAATATACAGTCTAATTGACTCTACCCTAATTATCTTTTGGCTGGCCTACCATAGCGGTAGACACGCATATAGACAGAGTGTCCAACCGCACTAAACTTGCACCGGGTAAAAACGTAAGAGAAGTCGAAGAAAAGCTGCTTAAAGTAATACCAGCAGAATTCAAAGTCGACGTTCACCACTGGTTAATCCTCCACGGTCGTTATATCTGTGTTGCCCGTAAACCTAAATGTGGTGCTTGTATTATTGAAGACTTATGTGAGTTTAAAGATAAGACTGACTAGTTTGCTGCTGTATTCAAAATACGATTCTATATTAAAAATACGATTCTAAATTAAAACCTGGTTACTTAGTATTTTTAGCTTGGGTTATAAAATCGTTTAAATATTCGATATCCTGTTCGTCTTTTCTAATACCAACAAAGATTTGTTTACTGATACCCTTTTTGCCAAAGCGAATACTTTTGATGGCCATTGATTTTGAATACTCATCCACCAGCCAACCGGGTAACGCACAAATGCCTCTGCCAGCCGCGACCATTTGTAACATGATCTCTGTGGTTTCAATAATTTTGTGTTTTTTTACTGAGCACTTTGCTGGAGTAAGAAATTGGCTAAAAATATCGAGACGTTGTGGTTCAACAGGATAGGTAAATAGCACCTCTTCGCTGAGTTGCTCCGGCAATACAAAGTCTTGTTGGGCTAATTGGTGAGACGCAGCAACCACCAATTTATGCTCATAATCAAAAACAGGGATGTAATCAATTTTAGGTTTAAACAATGGATCGGGTGTGATCAGCACATCTATCTCATAACTCAGCAATGCCCCTAAAGCGCCGAACTGAAACTTTTGTTTTACGTCCATATCAATATCAGGCCACTGCTCTAAATATGGTTGTATCACTCTAAGTAACCACTGATAACATGGGTGGCACTCCATGCCTATTCGTAAAGCGCCCATTTCGCCTTTAGCAATTTGTTTTAATAAAAGCTCAGTACGGGAAAACTGTGGCAGTATTCTATTAGCAAGCGTTTGAATACGTTCACCTGCCGGTGTTAGACGTAGATTTCGGCCATCTTTTTTCCAAATACTGGTACCAAGCTGACCTTCTAGTTTTTTAATACTATGGCTTAACGCAGATTGCGATAAATGTAACGAATCGGCTGCTTTTGTTAAAGTTCCCTGTGTTTTTATTGCCGTTAGTATTTCTAAGTGAATCCTTTCCAACATACGTTAGCTCCAATTGCTTACTTTAATCATGAGTTATATTCATTGATTAATAAAATTATATCAACCTAATTCATGGAATAAACATCTTCATAAAATAGGAAGTAACTGATTAATTGGTTAACTCTTTTCTGACTATTGCTGCACCTGCACTTAACGCATGTAGCTTGCCACGTGCGACGTCACGAGATAATGGTGCCATACCGCAGTTGGTGCATGGGTAAAGTTTGTCAGCATCAACATATTTAAGCGCTTCACGCAGAGTATTAGCCACTTCCTCTGGCGTTTCTATGGTATTGGTTGCAACATCAATAACCCCGACCATCACTTTTTTGCCTCTAATAAGCTCCAGTAAGTCAACGGGCACGCGAGAGTTGTGACACTCTAAAGAAATAATATCGATATTTGAGTTTTTAAGTTTTGGCAATATTTGTTCGTATTGTCGCCATTGACTACCCAAGGTTTTCTTCCAATCGGTATTGGCTTTAATGCCATAGCCATAACAAATATGAACGGCGGTTTCACACTTAAGCCCTTCTATTGCTCTTTCTAAACAAGCAATGCCCCACTCATTCACATCATCAAAAAACACATTAAATGCAGGTTCGTCAAACTGGATAATATCAACGCCAGCGGCTTCTAATTCTTTGGCTTCTTGATTTAGTATTTTGGCAAATTCCCATGCTAAGGTTTCACGGCTTTTATAGTAGTCATCATAAAGTGTATCTATCATGGTCATGGGACCAGGAAGCGCCCATTTAATAGGTTGTTTAGTCTGCTGACGTAAGAACTTAGCGTCTTCAACAAATACCGACTTTTCTCTACTCACAGGGCCAACCACTGTTGGAACACTTGCATCGTAACGGTCTCGTATTTTAACCACCTTACGATTCTCAAAATCGACCCCCGTTAAGTGCTCTATAAAGGTAGTTACAAAATGTTGGCGTGTTTGTTCACCATCACTCACTATATCTAGGCCTGAGCTAACTTGTTCTTGCAGAGCAACTCGTAACGCGTCGTGTTTGCCTTCTATTAATTCTTGCCCATGTAATTTCCAATCAGACCAAAGAGTTTCTCGCGTTGCAAGCCAAGAGGGTTTTGGCAAGCTTCCTGCCGTTGATGTAGGTAATAATATTTTTTTAACTGTTTTCATAATCTAAATTCAGACTCCATGAAGATATTTAAGCGTGGCTCATCTGTAAGTGCGACTTATTTTTGTGCACGTTTAGCATTGCTTTATAAAGTGGTTTTATAAAATGCTCTTGTGCAAACTTTCCTTGTTCAATACCCAACCTACTTCGCTCTGCTCGGTCATAAGTAATATGCGTTAATGAATGATCTAAGTTGTTTAAATTAGGCTGATAACATTGTCCAGCAACCGTATTAGCATTGTATATTTCAGGTCGATAAATCTTTTGAAAGGTTTCCATCGTGCTAATAGTGCTGATCAATTCAAGGCTAGAGTAATCATTTAGCAAATCACCAAAGAAATAAAATGCCAAAGGCGCAACACTATTTGGCGGCATAAAATATCGAACCTGCAGACCCATTTTTTTAAAATATTGCTCAGTTAACGAAGATTCATTTGGTTTGTACTCAGCACCTAACACTGGGTGTTTGTTTTCAGTTCTATGATAGGTTTTATTATCCGACACACTTAAACATACAACAGGCGGTTTATTAAACTGTTGTTTGTAGGCATCTGAACTCACAAAATCCTGGAACAGTTTCCCGTGTAACTCACCAAATCCCTCAGGGATACTAAATGTAGCTTTGCCTTTATTATGCTCTAACAGCAAAACACTAAAATCATAATCACGTACATAAGAAGAGAAGTTGTTGCCAACAATGCCTTCAATGCGCTCGTTATTTTTATGATCAACTATGTTTGTTTTTAATACTTCTATTGACGGAAATGCTTTGCCGCTACTATCAATTGCCACATCAACAGAGATAATTTCCAGTTCAACGGAGTAACGGTCACTGTTAGGATTATCCCAATATGCTAAGGCATTGAAGCTATTGTTCATCATCTTTAAGGCGTTACGTAAATTCTGTTTACAGTTCTCCCCTCTTGCCAAGTTTGCGAAATTGGTGGTGATACGCGTATTGTCTGAAGGTTGATAATTTTCATCAAGAGGCGTGTTTTTAATGGCAAATGTAAAACTTGTATCCATGATTGTCCTATATCCAATTTATTCTAATAACCCTGATTTTTCCTACTCGATTCTCAAGTTTCATTATTAAAAACGTCACTATCATTTTTAATTTGTTACTAACTAGACCTTCGAGTGAAGAGCTGAATATGTTTTATACTTGGTTAGGTAAATGAAAAAAAATGGTATTACTTCATCAATCCATGAATGAAATTCATAATATTCTCGTTAAGAAGTCATCTTTATTCATAAATTTACGGGAATAGAATGATTACTACTATGTGAAATCCTAAGCTAGGATCATTAACGGTTTGTTTGACTTTAATAGGAAAGGACAAATTAGATATTTATTTTCATATACAAATACAGAAATACTTTCCAACTTTTTACTAATGAATCAGTTGTGTTTTTACTAAACAAGCCAATTAATTAACAAAAACCAAAGGAGATGGGAAATGAACATACAAAACAATACCTTACACGAAAACTTATAATATACTTGGTTATCACTCCAAACTCTTACAACGCAAAACCATTCTATTTTTTCGAAAGGTATTAATGAAAAATATAAATTTAACTTGGTTAAATAGAATGTATTATATAAACATTAGATTACTCAGAGACGATTCATTATGCTTAAAAATACAGACGCACAGTTTGGTTTAGTGAGTACTTATGTCCATTGGCTAAGTGCAATAATGGTATTCAGTTTATTTGCCGTCGGTTTTTGGATGGTGGATTTAAACTACTACAGTGAATGGTATAAAACAGCCCCTTATTATCATAAGGCATTTGGCTTAACCTTGTTCTTTATTACTTTATTTAGGATATGCTGGAAACTCATTAACGTGTCTCCAAAAGAGTTAGGAAATAACAAATTGGAACATAAACTCGCCAAAGTTGCTCATTTAGCCCTTTATGGCTTGTTATTACTTATCATGTTCAGTGGATATTTAATCTCAACGGCTGATGGTAGAGGGATTGAATTGTTTAGTATCGTCACTATACCATCCATGGGTGAGCTATTTCCAAATCAAGAGGACCTCGCTGGGGAAATACACGAAATTGCAGCATATACAATTATAGCAATGGTTGTACTTCATATTGGAGCAGCTTTAAAACATCATTTTGTAGATAAAGATGCTACTTTAAAACGTATGACAAAATTTAAATAATAACGATTCATTATTAACTTTAATAAAAGAGAAATTACATGAAAAAAATGACACTAACGTTAGTTGGACTTCTAGCATTAACCGCAAGCCAATTTGCAACTGCAGCCGATTATGTATTAGACACAAAAGGCGCACATGCGTTTATCAACTTTAAAGCCAGCCATTTGGGTTACAGCTGGTTAACTGGCCGTTTTAATACCTTTGACGGTAAATTCAGTTACGATGCTAAAAATGTCGGTGCCACCCAAATCACCGTTAATATCGACGCAACTAGCATTGATAGTAACCATGCAGAACGTGATAAACATTTACGTAGCGATGATTTCCTATCAACGGATAAGTTCCCAACCGCTAAATTTGTTAGTACAAAAGTAACTGATAAAGGCGAAGGAAAAATTGAAGTTAAGGGTGATTTTACATTACATGGCGTTACTAAAAACATCACAATTGACGCAACTAAAATTGGTGAAGGTAAAGATCCGTGGGGTGGATACCGTGCTGGTTTTGCTGGAACAACGACCATTGATGTTGCTGATTATGACTTTAAAGCCTCATGGGCTGGTAAAATTCAATTGGAGCTATTAATTGAAGGTATTAAACAGTAATACCGTAGCTCAATAAGCAAAAGGCACTATTTAACGATAGTGCCTTTTTTATTGCTTAAATATATTACTTAAATTAGCCGTTAACCTTGTTTAACCTGCTCAACAGACTCAGCTAAATACTCTCTTACAAAGTATATCGTAAGTGGTTTGGTTACAATTGGATATAGCAGGAATAATAATATTAGCCATGGCATTACAGACCAACTTTGCACACTGGCTATCAAAAAAAATACAGGAGCAATTAGCAAAAACTTTATGGTATGCAATACCGCTTTTTTAGGTAATGTTAACTTACCTTTCGCTATTTCTAATGCCAACATACGTTGAGAATAATTTAACCCAGCAAATTCAGTTATCTTACGCGTATCAAAAAACATTCATATTACCCACAGTTACATACCTTCATGCGTCGCAACCACGGCGACTTCTTCTTCTAGTTTTTGCTCTTCGTCATCGCAATGTTTACCTTGAGCGCCGTGCATCCAATTGATTAATTTATTTGACAGCAAAAATACAATTAATGCGGTCACTAACCCGGCAATAGCGATTGATGAAAATATTGTGAATGCGTTTTCAACTTGTTGTTCTGAGTCCCCCACTAACGAACCAATAAACCCAGCCAATTTATTTGCCAATGCAGTACAAAACAACCAAACGGCGATTAACAATGATGTTAACTTCACAGGCGCTAGTTTACCAATCATAGACAAACCAATAGGTGATAAACATAACTCGGCTAAGGTATGAAATAAGAAAGCAAAAACGAGAAATAACATACTTACTTTGACCGACTCATCACCACCTTGTGAATAAGTAGCCCAAACCATGACTAAAAAACCAATAGATAACATAACCATAGCGATAGAAAACTTAATGGGAGCCTCAGGTTCTTTGTCACCTAACTTCACCCAAAAAGATGCAATAACAGGCGCGAGTAAAATAATAAACAAACCATTTAATGCTTGAAACCAAGTGGCAGGCACTTCAAATCCAATCAAGTGTCTATCGGTAAACTCAGAAGCATAAATAGTAAATAACCCACCAGCTTGCGCAAAACCCACCCAAAATATTATTGAGAAGACACTCATTAAGATAATCACTTTAGTACGATCTTTTTCATCTTTAGTTAATGGTGCGGTATGGATGGGTTGTTGTTTCTTTAGCGCAACTTTTGCAGCTGGTGCTAAACCTAGCTCTCCTAAATACAATTTGCCATAAACAATTTGCATAGTAAGACCTATCAACATGCCAACACCAGCGATAGCAAATCCATAATGCCAATTTATCGTTTCACCAACTGACCCAATAATTAATGGTGAAATAAAAGCACCGAAATTAATACCCATGTAAAAAATAGTGAAACCACCATGACGGCGATCATCATCTTCTTTAAATAAACCTGATACTAAGCCAGACATATTGGCTTTAAATAACATATTACCTAGGAGAATTAATAACAAACCTAGATATAAAAATTGATGTTCAAGACCTTGAATAAACTCTGAGGGGACAGCTAATGTAAAGTAGCCAAAAGTTAATAAAAAACCGCCATAAATAATGGCTTTTCGTTGTCCTAATACATGATCCGCTATCCAAGTACCAAATAACGGCATGATGTAAATTAACATAGTAAACGTGCCATACAAGCTAAGCGCGTCCACGGTTGACCAAGCCAACCCATTATTTGACGTGGCTGCGACTAAATACAGAACTAATAAAGCCCGCATTCCATAATAACTAAAGCGTTCCCACATATCCGTATTCGCCAATAAAAACAGTCCTTTGGAATAGCCTAATATTTCAGTTTGTTGAGTCATTAATTAGCCGTATTTATTATTATTTTAGACATATACAAAAAAGCCCTAATTAAAGGGCTTTTTATGAACAGACAGGAGGCTATTTCACTTCTGCTGCTTTTTCCCATGATTTAGTTTTAAAGCTTAATAAAACTAACACTATACCAATACCAATACTGAATAAACTTATTTGAATATAAAGTGCTGGAATTTGTTCAACATTATTAGGGTCAAAGTTACCCGCTAATAATCCTGAAATGATACTTCCCATTGAGTAAGTTAATACAAACACACCCATTAACTGACCTGAGAAACGCTTAGGTGATAATTTACTTACCGCACTTAACGCAACCGGGCTCAAACATAACTCACCGACAGTGTGTAAGAAGTAAGTTGCAACCAACCAATAAGGCGCTACTTTCAATCCAGATGCAGCGTATTGCGCAGCAAAGAACATTACGATAAAGCCAGTTGCCATAATAATTAGGCCAAGTGCTGTTTTAACACTGTACGATGGGCTGATCATCTTTTTCGCTAAGTTAACCCATAATGCGGCAAAAAACGGAGATAATGCAATAATGAAGATTGAATTTAATGACTGAAACCAACCTGTCGGGATTTCAAAAGAACCAATCATTCGATCCGTATAATCACGAGCAAATAAGTTTAACGAAGAACCAGCTTGTTCAAAACCAGAGAAAAAACAAATAGAAGCAATACATACTAATAGTAGTGCGCCCATGCCTTTCTTTTCATTTTCATTTAAGTTGCCTAAGAAGTAAATACCACCAAAATAAGCAATAAATACAAGAGTAAAAACGACAGCGGTAGACTCAGCTAGTGATACTGGGTCAATAACAATAGTACCGGCAAAGGTCATTGCCGTCACAGCGGCTAATGCAACCAAACCAGCAACGATAACCATCCAACTGATTTTTTGGCCATTGCTTGACATAGGGTGTGTCGGTTCAGCACCTACACCATTTAAGCGAGGTGTTGTCTTTTTATAGATCACTAGGCCTATTGCCATACCTATTGCAGCAGCACCAAATGCCCAGTGCCAACCATAACTGTCACTTTCCATCAAGTAGCCACATACAGTGTAACCAATGAGTGAACCTATGTTGATACCCATGTAATAAATAGCAAAACCGGCATCACGACGATCATCATTGTCAGCATATAATTGGCCAACTAAAGAACTCATATTAGGTTTTAATAAACCAGTACCAAGTACAACAAAGATTAATCCAATAAAGAAAGATGCATCATGTGGTATCGCCAATATAATATGGCCACACATGATAATAATACCACCATACCAAATAGCACTTTGGCCACCAATTAAACGGTCAGCAATCCAACCACCTGGTAATCCCATAAAGTATACAGCACCAGTATATAGGCCATATATTGCAGCAGCAGAGGCAACCGTGATACCAAGGCCACCTTCTTGTAATGATGCAGTCATAAATAGTACTAACATCATTCGCATACCGTAGTAACTCATTCGTTCCCACATTTCGGTTGTGAACAATGTTAGCAATCCGCCTGGTTGTCCAAACCATGTTCCAGTATATTCTGGTTTATTCATAAGTGTCCCTTACGATTATAGTTATTATTTTTAAACGTCTTCTATGAGTCGTTTCGTGTATATCAAACCCACTGTTTATACCGTCATCATGCTGATGATGCAAGAGCAGTGAGTCTAATAGTAGGTTCAACTGGTTATAATTTGTAAGCTTTTACCCACTAAGCGCAAATTGCTTATGGATTAATGATTTAATAGTGTCGATTCTTGTTCTTTTAATTGATTTAATTTTTGGTAATTAAAGGCTTCATTCTCTTGGTTTATATCTTCAACAGAGTAACTTTCTATATTTAACCCTGTTGCATAAACCTGCCCATCAATTAAATACGCTTTATCTTTATAACTACTAATAATTAACCCCGCGCGCTGTTCAGGTAATTCAAATAAATTAAAGCCCGAGCTATAGTCACTGCTTGGATTAGCGCAATGTATTGCCTGTTGTAATATGGTAGGCACAACATCAATATGGCCAGTTAATTGGTTAACGGAAGTGGCTACATCTTGATTTGGCTGTTTTATGATTAGAGGCACTGCAGTTTGGTATTTAGCAAAGTTACTGCCGTGGCCCCAATAACCGTTATTGTCATCGTTAAACTCTTCACCGTGATCTGACGTTACAATCGTTAACGTATTGTGTGCAACATCGGTGGCATTTAACACAGACCAAAGCTCCCCAAACAAACTATCAACATAGTTAACTGAGTTTTTATAATCATTAAATAGTGGCTTGCCATCCATATGTTTATCAAATAGAAAGGCTTCTGGATTAGTTTCTACCGGTTGGAATAAGTTGTGTTCTTCTGGGTATTGGTAGTTATGATGGCTAGCACTTAAAAACACAAATTTAAACCAAGGTTTGTCCGATGGTGTTTGTAAGTCTTTAACTAATGCATCCACAGCTAGTTTATCATTAATATATACTTTGTCTTTTAACGGGTTGACGTAATTTTCATCATTTATCTTGCCAAAAAACATCGCTTTTAGTGAAAACCTATCCAAGTTTGAAGAAGTATAAACATCAATATCATAACCTTGCTGCTCTAGGGTTTTAGTCAACAAACTCTGATGTTGATATGGGGATGACGTCATATAGTCTCTATATGTTGGATGTAATCCATACAATAAGCTGAATAATCCATTTACCGTTACACTGCCACCACTGTAATGATTATCAAATTGGGTTGCTTGTTGAGAAAATTCAAAGATATTCGGCGTAACTTTGTTATCCATCACATCCTGACGCCAACTTTCCATCACAAAAATTAGTATATTAGGCTTGTGATTATCCCGTTCTGATGTTTCTGCTTTACACGTTAATGGGTGAGCTGGATATTGTAACAATCCACTTTTTGACTTTCCGGCCAAGATTGAATCGATTTGATCACTCTGGTTATTCGTCTGCTCGGGGAAAATATTAGGGTAATTCGCTTTTAACTTGGTCATTAATTTGTTTGACGTTAATGGCGCATAATATGGAAGATAAGGCGTAAATCGAGTGATATTGGCATTTTTATAATCATATCCAACAATATGAATTGTTTGTCCAATTAAGAAAATGACAAAAACAGCTGAATTAACCCATTTTAGTTTTAGCTTAGGTAAGTTATTAACTTTTTTATAAATAACAAAGTTAATTAAAAATATTACGGAATAAACAACTAAAGATAATAAAACTAACCAAATGGATATGCCTATTCCTTTAAAGTCATGCAACAACATATTGATGAATAACATATCGATATGAAAGCGATATATATCAAAAATGAAGTAATCAGCCACCAACATCATGTCGAGCAAAAATTTAGGTATTAAGATTAACCAAAGTAGTTTCCGCCCCCATAGAACAGGCATCAACACGAACGTCAACAGCATTAAAATGAAGTAATAATAAATAGGAATCGTTAGCGCGTACACGGCCCCTAACGTGGTTAATTTAACGTCTGCATTAAATATGAACGCCAATAACAACAGATAGGTAAAAACGAAACTATAAAGCACAAACTGGAACAGCTTAGTGCTATTGTCTCGAACTGAAAATGCCCTTTTAAGCCATCCTAATGCATTGGTTATAGTTGCGTTAATTTCGTTTGCCATGTTTGACCTAAATTCTTTCTAACTAAATATTTTGAGTTACCAATTAACAGCAACAGAAACGCCAATTCCATCGCCAAAAGTATATGGACTTACTTGCATCCAGTTGCCATTTAAGCCATTAGAGTTGACGGCATCTACCGCTTCCCAAGCCATAAACCAACCTAATAAAGCTTGCGAGAAATAATGCGCATCATCGTTAACTCGTGACCAAGCTGAAAGGCCAGAAGCGAATAAAGCTAGATTTTGTTGCATTGGACTTAGGTGATCCATCTTAGATAAAACCAAAAAAGGAACCGCGCCCATAAATGCATGACCGCTTACCCCATTATCATCATTAAAAGGACGCCAATGTGCATCTTGGTAATGGTCTCGCGGCCTTGATCCACCAGTTAATAACTGTAACGTACCAACCGCTGGAGCTCCGACTAGGTAAGACCTAAACGTTAGTTGTCCCCAATGACCAAAAGCATTCTTTGTAGAAGACAACTGCATTGCAGTTGCGGCTAATGAGATTGGTACCATTAATGTTTTTTCACCAAATAACTTGGCAACACTGGAAATATTGTCTGAAAAACTCGATTTAATATTATCTTGATGCCAAGTTTGAATTTTTGGATCTAGTCGTGAATTAGCAACAACAGCACCTAGTGAAAACACACCGGCAACCCTTAACAAACGGTCTCGTTGATAAAACGTTTCGTAATCATTAAGGATCTCAGACCATATAAGGTCGCTGTTTAATTCAAATCGTTCTTGCGCGATAGTTTTGAAAGCAGTGAATTGTAGAATGGTTGCAGCAATTAAATATTTATATAAATTTTGCATGACGTCCTATCATCTAAATAAAGTTAATTTTGTTGAAAGTGTATTTCGGGGGAGATTAACACAAGATAAACGCAGTTTTTAGCAAATAGTGATATTTAGCTTGTGTATAAAAGCATAATTTTTGAAGCGATTTAAATTGCCTTCAATTAATCATCATCGTCTAAATTTGTTTCATTACTCAAAATGTCATAATCTCTAAGGCGCGGTAATTGTTTCTGTAATCTTGCTTCTATCGCATCTAAGGTTTCAAAGCGTTGGCAAAATGCAGCCGCTTTCTCTTCTAATCTATCCGCATTAAATTTTAATGAACGTTCTACTTCTGAGCTGATCATATCAACTCGTTCACCTAGGTCGACTCGTTTACCTTCAATATCACTTTCGCTTTGTTTAAAGGCTTCATCCATCGCACCTAACATGATGTGAAGGGAATTGGTGACCACACTCTTTACTTGATTCGACAATTCTTCTTCAAAAAAATCAGTCAGGCCATTTAAACCTTGAGGGGCCAAATAGAAATTATCACCGCTGCGCGCAAAACGGCCTAATAAACGGCCTTGTAATACCGATATATGTTCTTCAATCCCTTGTGCTGCGTCGGTCCCAGCAAAGCCTTTAATTATTTTATTTAACGCACTAAAACCTAATTCCATGCTGTCCATCGCTATGGATACAATCTCAGGAAGTTCTTTTCTTAAACCTAAACTAAATTCTTTAACTAATGACTTTTGTTCTGCCGTTAGGGATATTTGATCACCTCTTATAAACAACTGTTCGTCATTATTTATTTGAAATTGAGTACGTCCTTTTTCTAAAACACGAATATGATCAGGTGAGATCAACAATCCCATCTTCAGTTGAATTGGACATTCTCCAGGCTTACTAAGTGCTGGAAATGAAAAAGTGGCTAGTATGAAAATACTTAAATAGAAAGATGAAAGATTAAAACCCAAGATAGCAATTCCAATAACAAAGAATGAATATTATTCCCTTTTAGTTTGCAGGGAAAGTGTTCCTTGATCAATGCTGTTCAGCGTATCTAACCATACGTACGTAGAAATCTTGGTCCGTTTTATAACTATCAAGACCGCCTGTAGAAAATAAAACAGCCCAGACTTTACGTCCACTATCCCCGGTCATTTTAGGTGACGATGACCAAAACTCTCCAGAAGGTGTATTTGGAAATATTGTGGCATTCACCGCAGGCGTAACACAATTTCGTTCAACGATTGATGCCAACTCTTTTATATTAGGTACACGCCAGTCCGTTCTTTGTTCTAGCTCATAGGTATTTGATAATTTAAGCGCATCTTGCCATGTTAATCGGACGGCTAAGCCATCACAGGTGCCGTCGTCATCGTTCCACTGCTGACCCACAACACACCGAGCCCATGCCAATCCTGTGCTGGAATGAATGACAAATCCAGGTTCTGACTCTGATATTTCAAAACTACTTTCGTCGGTTGTTACTGTAGTGCCATTGCACTCTTGTGCGGCAAACGCAAAGGTTGAACACGTCATTAAGAATGACGAAATAATGGCTGCTAATGCCTTTGCTTTATTATTTACAGGTTTCATTATGGCGTTCTCACTAAGATCACATAGGCCGTTTTATTCATTAATATTGTTGAATCATCTCCTGTAGATAAATCCAACACCCAATTTAAGAAACCGCCTCCGCCAGTGGCACTCGTATCAGACACCCAATAAAATTGATGTTCAGAGTTTCCATTATTAGAGTTTGGGGTATAGCGGAAAAATTCAGATACTAATAAATTTGATTTATCTACGTCTTTATAATCCAAGATATTCAATAATTCTAGGTAAGTAGGTAAACGCCAGTTAGCACCACCACAATAACCGCTTTCATTAACATTATCGATAAACTCAGCTTGACCGCAATTACTTTCAGAAGGACAAGACGTTAAACCTTCTAAGCTAGAATCCATACTGTAATAATTGTCGACACCTCTTAAATTTTGGAACTCAGGTATTGAACGAGGTTGTTTCACTTCCCAAATAAGGCCAGTAAAGTTATCCCTTACACAACTAAACTCAGTTCTATCGTTAGGTAGGTCATCCCCATTTTCATCCAACTTAGTAAAATCAAATGAACGAGGACCATCCCCACTTTTATCTAATAATGTACTAATTTCGTCTCGGCCAGTATCAGCATCTTGATTAGGATAATCTGGGTCATTACATGCAATTTCTTTACTATCACTAAAACAACTAGTAATCCCTGTGTCATGCAAAGTGCCTAAGTTAATAGGGTTGATAATGACCACCATTTGATCGGACGCTACATTATCAGCGGTGTCGGTCACATTTACGGCAAAAATGTATTCGGCTTGAGCATCCACATCAGGTGCGACAAACGAGGTAATACATTGTTCTGCATCGTCAAATACCACGGAGGTTGTGGTTGGGTAAACTTGCTGCCAAAGGCAACTTACTTCTGATACGGATGAAACACTTGAAGAAGCATCAATATCAACACGAGTAAATTCATCGACCGTTTGATCCAAGCCTGCATTAGCCGCAATCACACTATTTGAAGCGGCTATTTGAATATCAATCGTATTAACGCCAGTAATACCCATGTTGTCTGTTACCGTAAGCTGTAAAGTGTAATTTGTAATATTTACAACAAATGGCGCAACAATGATCAATTCACTTGAAGTAGAGTCACTAATAAATGTTAACGGGTTATTGTTATCAATCTGAGTCCAGAGGTATTTACGAACTTCCCCATCTAAATCGTAACTGTCACTACCAGAAATGGTGATCTCTTCGTAAGTATTAAAAGGCTGCGTAATCGTGTCATCTACTTTTATGATGGCAACAGGCGGGTAATCTACATTGGTCACTTGTACTTTTACTTCGTCATAAACGACCTGTCCGTCTAAGGAAGTATATTCAGCTCTAAAAACTAATTCGGTATCTAATGCAACCGATGGCGCTACTATATCAACGGTTAACTCACCTTCGGTTGGGAATCCCTCATTAAATGGTCCTGCGGTTTGTACCCAAACTAAGTTACCCCCTTCTGGATATACAGTTGCATCAAGTGTTATAGGCAAGCCTTCTAATACAACTTTATCCGCCCCCGCATTCACACTGGCAATATTTGCCGCACTATTAGACCCGCCAGTATTATCATTACAAGCGCTGACCATAGTTAAGATAATTAAATAAATACAAACAGTTAGCTTATTCATTTGCAGATACTTACTATAAAATTAAATGTTGGCATAAACCTCAAACAAAATCGAAAGGTGAGTGAATTAAAGAGTTTTGTTACTTGCTGTTGATAAATGCAAAGTTTACGCCATTTGCAAATGGTTAAATTCAACACATAAAAAAACCAGCAAGGTGCTGGTTTTATTAACTAAAAGATGATGCTTATTCTGCTTTTGCAGCTTCTTCGTTAATTAACGCCTGCAATTCACCTTTTTGAAACATTTCCATAATAATATCGCAACCGCCAACTAATTCGCCGCCAACCCACAATTGTGGGAATGTAGGCCATTCAGCATAAGCTGGTAATTCAGCGCGAATATCTGGGTTTTGTAAAATATCGACATACGCGAACTCTTGACCACATTGCATTAGTGCTTGAGACGCTTGCGACGAGAAACCACAAGAAGGTAATTTAGGGCTACCTTTCATGTATAAAAGAATTGAGTTTTCAGCGATTTGTTGTTTAATTTTGTCTATGGTTTCCATGTCACCCTCGGTAGTATGGCTATAAATTTCTAGCTTTGAATATTAACTTCAAAACCTTGGAGAATCGTAAAAATTGGATAAAAGATTATATCAAATTCTTAAATAATACTTGGTATAAATAGGCTCACTAATTAATTATTTCAATGCTTTCAATTGAAAGAAAAATAAACGGTCTAATTAAATATTTCATAGTTTTCACTTGAAAGAAAAATTAACAGCCTCATTAAAGGCGTAACTATAAATAATCAGAGCAAGATAGTAAAACTAATACTTGAGTAATATAGTCAAGTTTTATAATCTTATCAGCTCTACTTAATAAAGCCAACGGAGACAACCATCATGGCATTTGAATTACCAGCATTACCATATGCAAAAGACGCTTTGGAACCTCACATTTCAGCTGAGACTTTAGACTTTCACCACGGTAAACATCACAACACTTATGTTGTAAAACTTAATGGCCTTATTGGTGGAACAGAATTCGAAGGTAAAACTTTAGAAGAGATCGTTAAGTCTTCTGAAGGTGGCGTATTTAACAATGCGGCACAAATCTGGAATCACACATTCTACTGGAACTCTTTAAGCCCAAATGGTGGCGGCGAAGCAACTGGCGCTGTTGCTGATGCAATCAATGCCAAATGGGGCTCATTTGCTGAATTCCAAGCTGCATTCAATGACAAAGCAGTGAACAACTTTGGTTCAAGCTGGACTTGGTTAGTTAAATTAGCAGATGGTTCTCTAGATATCGTTAATACTTCTAACGCAGCAACTCCAATTACAGAAGCAGGTGTTACACCACTTATCACTGTAGATCTTTGGGAACACGCATATTACATCGATTACCGTAACGTACGTCCTGAATACCTAAATGGATTCTGGTCTTTAGTTAACTGGGAATTTGCAAACGCTAACTTCGCATAAACTCGAAACTCGAAACTCGAAACTCGAAACTCGAAACTCGAAACTCGAAACTCGAAACTAAAAAGCTTGAAATGAGGTAATGCTCTTTCAAGCTTTTTTTATGTAAATCTTTTAAGTTAAAACTTACAACTGTTGACTGACTTTTGTATCATCCACCTAATTTCCAATTACTATGGTTCTACAATGAAAGACATACTTCTCGCTTCAGGTAATAAAGGTAAAGTTAACGAACTAAAAGAAATGTTAGCGCCTTTAGGTTTAAACGTTGTCCCACAGAGTGAGTTTAATGTTGAAGAAGTTCCAGAAACTGGCACTACCTTTGTTGAAAATGCGATTATCAAAGCGCGTCATGCCTCAAAAGTAACAGGTTTACCTTGCATTGCAGACGACTCAGGATTAGAAGTGGCTGCTTTAAATGGCGCACCAGGTATCTACTCTTCTCGATTTGCCGGTGAAGGAGCTACTGACGGCACCAATATTGATAAGTTACTAAGGCTACTGGACGGTGTAGAAGAGAATAAACGTCAAGCTCGGTTTGTCTGTGTATTAGTCTTTATGCGTCATGCTGATGATCCAACCCCGATTATCTGCCAAGGCAGTTGGGATGGAGTTATCAGTACACAAAGACAAGGTGAACATGGTTTTGGCTACGACCCAGTCTTTTTTCAACCGCAATTAAACCTTGCTGCGGCGCAGTTAAACCCAGAGCAAAAACATTCATTAAGCCATCGTGGCAAAGCATTAAAACAATTAATGTCACAATTTAAAGAATTAGGTCTGTAATCTTGTCGAGTTCATTAATCTTGCCACCATTATCTTTGTATATTCATATACCTTGGTGTGTTCAAAAATGTCCTTATTGTGACTTTAATAGCCATGCGCAAAAAGGCACGATTCCTGATACCGAATACGTAGCAAATCTGCTCGATGACTTAGAACAAGACTTGCCTTATGTGCAAGGGCGTAAATTACATTCAATCTTTTTTGGCGGTGGCACACCTAGCTTGTTATCAGAACAGGCAGTTGCCAATATTTTAGCTGGAGTAGAACAACTCATTCAGTTTGAAGACGATATTGAAATCACGTTAGAAGCGAATCCGGGCACATTAGAATATAATAAGTTTTCTGGGTTTGCCGATGCAGGCGTTAATCGTATCTCTATTGGTGTACAAAGTTTTCAATTAGATAAACTCAAAGCGTTAGGACGAATACATAACGATAACGAAGCCAAGACAGCTGCAGCTTACGCGGCGTCTAGCGTTAACACTTTTAACATTGACCTTATGCATGGTTTGCCAGATCAAACCTTAGAAGACGCTATCTCTGATTTAAAACAAGCAATTGAATTAAACCCTACCCATTTATCTTGGTACCAACTAACCATAGAGCCCAATACTCTTTTCTATTCTCAGCCACCTCAGTTACCCCAAGATGAAACCCTTTGGGATATTCAACAACAGGGACATGAATTATTAAAAGCGGCGGGTTATATCCAATACGAAATTTCTGCTTATGCAAAAGCCGATTATCAATGTAAACATAATTTAAATTATTGGCGTTTTGGTGACTACTTAGGCATAGGTTGCGGTGCTCACGGTAAAATAACGCTTGCAGCAGATAATAAAATTATTCGAACTGAAAAAGTAAAACACCCCAAAGGGTATATGGATTTAACCAAAGCCTATTTGAATAAAGTTTGGGATGTTGAATTGGACGACCGACCCTTTGAGTATTTTATGAATAAATTAAGATTAAAAGAGCCTTTTTGTATTCATGAGTTTCAACAACGCACTGGGTTAGATTTTGAAATGGTTAAAGAGCAGATTAATAAAGGTATTCAACTAACTTTATTAACGCAATTATCTAAAGATAAATACCAGCCTACAGCCAAAGGTTTACAATTTTACAATGACTTGGTGGATCTGTTTTTATAGGGTCCACAATTAAATTGTGCATTGCCAACATAATCAATCAAGTTAGGTTAAATTTATAACCTGAAAATTGTTGCATTCCCCCGTCAGCCATCGCTTTAGCTAATTTAACTTTTAATGCTTCATCATGTTTTATATCTAATGCTCTTACATAGGACTTACAAGCCAACTTATACCTTTGCTGCTTAATATGTTTGTCCCCTATTTTTTGGTATATATCGAATCGCTGCTCTGGTTGGTAAATACCATTAAATACTTGAGTTTGTACTATGCCTAAAATGAGTCGTTCACAGCCCAAAGACATGTAACTAAAACCACAATCTATATCGACTAATGTTTCAAACGCTTTTTCATGTTCACCAATGGCATACCATGCATAAGCAATACGACAATTCACTATTGGTGAATCATTTAACAAAGCCACTTTTTGTATTTCAGTTTTAATTCTAACTCTTAGTTCTGACTTGTTTTGTGATTTGATGATTAACATCAAAATATCAATAATGTGAATTTCAACGCTAAATTTTTTGGCTACAATACTTTGCCTGAATTCCGTTAATCGTGTAATTAGCTTGGTTAACATCATCGATTTGTTATCTGTATTATTCGAAAGATATTGATATAAATATATATTGCAAAGTGACATGGTAAGTTGACCAAATAACTCTGAATTAGGTTTTGCTAATCGAATTTTTCTTTCAATAAAGGCATGGGCGTCATTAAATTTTCCAGCAAATATTAAGATCATAAACACCAACCTAACAATGGTGGTTGGCATTTCATTTGATGGGTATGCATTAATCAATTCAATTGCATCTTCAAATTTCTGCTGTTGTAACAAGATCCTAAGTTGCCAAAACAACTTTACTGGTCCGGATGGAAGAGATATAAACGTGTCACTTAACAACGTCTGCTTACAATACCCCCAATTACCTAATTCATAGTTTGCTTTAAAATTAGGCCATAAGCTCCATGATTGCCCTTTTAAATTGGGCTTATTGCAAATGGCAACAACTTGGGCATAGTTGCCCAGTTCAAATGCTAAGTTTACGGTCAATTTAAAGTAATTTTGTACCACATCTTTAGTGATATGTTCTTTGGCAATGGCACTTAGCGCCTTATAAGCAAATGATAATTTGCCATTACTTATAAAGGTTAAACTTGGCTTAAATAAATTTATTGCTTTGGCTAAGCTTTGAACAATCTCTACAAGTTCTTTTTCACTAAAAGGGCTTGAAATATATTCCAGCAACATTAATGGCGAATCATAATTATGGATAAAGCCATCTGCACTGTTACTTACCATCACAACGGCTGTGGTTGGTTTTATCTTTCTAGATGCAAACAGTATATCGATGACTTCACCACCCGACCTATGCTCATCAATACTTTCATCTATAAATAAAAGATCAAAATGTTGCCCTGATTCAAGTGAATTTAAACCTTGGTATAATAAAGACACATCCTCAAAACCAGCTCTTAAACATTGCTGCTTTATTAACGTGCCCCAGCTATTTTTATCACATATACAACCAATCTTTATGCCATTCTCAGGTGTTGGAGCGGTTGATGATTGAACGATAAGACGACTATCCATGCTTAATTGAAACTCCTAGCCATAAGCTAATAACGGCCGATTCATATATTTGAAATGTAAATTAGTTACCCTCCGATTATACAAATCCTCTGCAGATTCGATAACACATTACTGGGATCACTAAATGACATTTGTCATTAATTCGCAAATTAATAATTAAGATTGCGACGCTAAAACTGAAAGGATTTGTTTCCTTAACTTTTTTTGTTCAAAAGGTTTTGCCACATGAGCGTTAAAACCTAATTGATAATACTCTTCGACTTCGTGTGACAGTACATTTGCTGTTAATGCAATAACTGGTAATTTTTTTAATTTTTCGCTTTCTCTTATATGTAATAAAGCTTCTTTACCATCCATGTTTGGCATTTGTATATCCATTAAAATAACATCAAACTCATTATGTTCCAGTAACGCTAACGCTTCTAGACCATCATTAGCCGTCATCACATTCGCCATATCTGAAATCAACCCTTTTTCAGCTATCAGGCGATTGATCATATTATCTTCCACCAACAATATACTTATTCCAAACAAATCTTCCTGATCAACCTCTTCCTCTTCAAGGGTATTATCCTTACTTGGTAAGGCAGGGATAGATACACTAAATTGACTCCCCCGATTTGGCTCACTTTTCACTTGAATGCTCCCATTCATCAGCTCAAGCAAACGTTTAACAATAGTCAGTCCTAATCCGGTACCACCAAATCGACGAGTAACTGATGTATCTGCTTGCGTAAAGCTGTCAAATAAAGTTAATTGAGCTTGTTCTGATATACCAACGCCAGTATCTATTACATTAAACTCAAGTAATTCAGAATCCTTCCGCCATTTCATGTTAATTGTAACAGAGCCAATCAATGTGAATTTAATTGCATTAGACACTAAATTCATAAAAACCTGTAACGACCGTGTAGGATCACCAGTTACAATTAAATGTTCATCAACTTCATTCTCTATAATCAATTGTATTTCTTTATATTTAGCTGATGGCTCAACCACAGCCAATAAACTATTCAATACTTCCGTTGGTGAAAAAGGTATTTTCTCAAGTGCTAATTGATTCGCTTCAATTTTAGATATATCCAAAATGTCATTGATTATCGTGCTTAAACTATTCACCGAGTATTTCGCTTTAACTAGGTATTCTTTTTGTAAAATAGTTAACTCACTATCTAAACACAGATTTATCAACCCATTTATGCCATTAAGTGGGGTTCTAATTTCATGTGACATATTGGCTAAAAACTCAGATTTAGCTGAACTTGCTAAATTCGCTTTATCCTTCGCATCTTGCAGATCTAACTCAAGTAATTTACGAGACGTAATATCATCATAGGCACCTAATAAACCAACCGTTTTACCATCAGCTAGGATAATAGGCACTTTGTTGGTTAATAAATAAATCTTTTCACCGTTGGGTAATATCTGCATTTCTTCAATATTTAGTTTAGGTTTTCCGCTATCAATGACTTCTCTATCATCAGCTCTAAAATCCTCAGCAAACTCTATCCAATTTTGGTCAAAATCTGATTCACCTATTAATTCTGCGCCAGATGTTTTTCCTGCATCTTGAGCAAATAGTTTATTGGCTCCCTGAAAATTTAGATTGATATCTTTCCAAAAAACTCTAAATGGAATGGCATCAATAACTGCCGATAAAAGTGTACTAGACGCATAGACTTCTTCTGTTTTTTCTTTATTTTGTAATTCGAGTTTCTCATTGGCTTGTATCAGTAATTTGAAAAAATGATGTGTGGTGTAAAGTATTAATACAATTGCATATACAAACAAAACCATTTTAGTAATCCACCCAATAGAGGTCTGATTCATTTCATATATGGTAGGAGAGAAAGGTAATTGGTTGATACTAGCTAGGTAACTAAAATAAATTACTGGAATCGTACTGATAATTAACATGCCAATTGCGGCACGCATATTTATTAGGTAAACAGTGCCAATGATAGTACTAAATAAGACTAATAAAGCACTTGCTTCGAGTCCAAAACTTATTAAAGAAGTAATCCCAGCTATATAACCTGCACCTAATAATAACCAAGCTTTAAGATAGTAATGTATGTATTTTCTGAACACATAAGCTAAAGGCCATATAATTTGAACTCCCAACCTAAAAAACAAAGCATCGTCATCAAAATGTTCAGCTCGGATTAATAATACAACAATTTGGAATATAGCAAGAAAGGTTACTGCGGCTAATATTGTGTCTATTAAGCGTTGGCGCAAACTCATGATTGAGCTCTGATTAAATTTTAAATCCATTATAAAATTCTTAGAAAGATGTGCTATTCATTTAATCTAGCACTAAGAAACTCTCTTAGCCAATTTATGAATAATACTTAACAATCTATTTTATATCATGACTTTACAAAGGCGAGGCCGGTTAGTGACTTGCTTGTCACTAACCTATAAAACAAAAACGCAATACTACCTTGTTTAACGCTTTTCAAGAATGGAGTTACAATATGTTGCCGTCTGTGAAAGTTACACGTCCGCTTTATTACCTTTACTTTCAAGCCAAGTTTTTCTGTCGCCAGACCGTTTTTTGGCTAACAACATATCCATCATTTCCATGGTTGGCGTGAATTCATCAATAGTCAGTTGCACTAAACGACGCGTATTTGGATCCATAGTGGTTTCACGCAATTGGAGCGGGTTCATTTCACCCAAACCTTTAAATCGTTGAACGTTTACTTTGCCTTTTTTCTTTTCGGCAATAATACGGTCTAATACACCATCTTTTTCAGCTTCATCAAGCGCGTAATATACGTCTTTACCCACATCAATCCTATATAAAGGAGGCATGGCCACGTAGACATGTCCCGCTTCAACTAAAGCATAATAATGTTTAATGAATAGTGCACATAATAAGGTTGCGATATGTAAGCCATCACTATCAGCATCGGCTAGGATACATACTTTGCCATAACGTAATTGTGATAAGTCAGTTGAGTCCGGATCCATGCCTATCGCAATAGAGATATTATGCACCTCTTCTGATGCTAATACTTGTCCTGAGTCTACTTCCCACGTATTTAGAATTTTACCACGAAGTGGCATTATAGCTTGGATTTCACGGTCTCTTGCTTGTTTTGCTGAACCGCCCGCTGAGTCCCCTTCCACTAAAAATAATTCGGTACGTTCACTTTCCTGGCTAGTGCAATCAGTTAATTTACCTGGTAATGCAGGTCCTTGTGTGATCTTTTTGCGAATAACTTTCTTAGCCGCTTTTAAACGACTTTGGGCATTCGAAATACATAATTCAGCTAATTGTTCTGAAATATCTGTGTGGGTGTTTAACCACAAACTAAACGAATCTTTAACAACACCAGATACAAAAGTGGCACATTGGCGTGACGATAAACGTTCTTTGGTTTGTCCTGCAAATTGCGGGTCTTGCATTTTTACCGATAAGATATAAGAACAACGCTCCCAAATATCTTCTGGCGTTAACTTAATACCACGAGGTAATAAGTTTCTGAATTCACAAAACTCACGCATGGCCTCTAACAGACCTTGACGAAGCCCATTTACATGAGTACCACCTTGGGCTGTAGGTATTAAGTTTACATAACTTTCACCGACTAACTCGCCACCTTCTGGCAACCATGTAACGGCCCACTCAACCGCTTCCAATTTACCTTTAAACGTCCCAACAAATGGGTCCTCAGGTAAATTGACATAATCTTTAACCGAATCAACTAAATAATCTTTTAAGCCGTCGACAAAGTGCCATTCGTGACTTTCATTAAGTTGTTTATTTTCAAATTTAATCCTCAACCCTGGACATAAAACAGCTTTTGCTCGTAGGTTGTGAACCAGTTTTGAATTAGAAAACTTCGCAGTATCAAAATATGAACCATCTGGCCAAAAACGAATGTTTATACCAGTATTACGACGACCAACCGTACCAATAACTTCTAAATCTTGAACTTTATCGCCATTCTCAAACGCAATTAAATATTGTTGTCCATCACGTTTAACGGTGATCTCCATACGCGTAGTTAACGCGTTAACAACAGAAACACCTACGCCGTGCAAACCACCTGAGAATTCATAATTATCATTTGAAAACTTACCACCAGCGTGCAATTTGGTTAGGATAAGTTCAACACCTGGAATCCCTTCTTCAGGATGGATATCCACTGGCATGCCACGCCCATCATCTTGCACTTCAATTGAATTATCTTCATGCAGGATTACTAAAATATTTGATGCGTGCCCTGCCAGAGCTTCATCAACACTATTATCTATTACTTCTTGCGCTAAATGATTTGGTCTAGATGTGTCAGTGTACATGCCCGGACGACGGCGAACTGGTTCTAATCCGTTTAGTACTTCGATTGACTCTGCGTTATAGGTTTTATTGGTCATAAATTAATTAATTATTATTATAATTTCCATGCTTAATGTAGAGACTAACGGTGTTGTCGTAAAACTTAAAGTAAAATTTAATTTCACTTTAATTTGTACCATGGTGGCTGAATAAAAACTCAACTATCTTTATAGGAAAACGTTCAAATTGGTCAAATCCATGTGATCCACCTAATTCAAATGTAACCTTACAATCTTTATAACGATCTAATGCTTGTTGGTAATCCAGTACTTCATCCTTTTCTTGTTGTAATAACCAAACGTGCTCAGGTCTGGCAATATTAACTTGGTATAAGGACTTAAGTTCAACCATATGAAATTCAGTTAAGACATACTCTTCACCGGTTATGGGTTGGACTTGTTTACCTAAATAATCGTGTAGCAACTCAAAAGGTTTAACTGCTGGATTTATTACTACAATTGGTTTGTTAAATTTATTATGTAAATAAGTCGCTAAATACCCGCCCAACGAACTGCCAACAATGCCAACCACCTTGTCTAGATTAGACGTCATTATGTCATCAATTTGTTTAACTGCATCTGAAGGGAATACAGATAACTGAGGTGCGATGACTTCTAAATTATCAAACTTCTGGTTAATGGCTTGTTTAAAAATAACGGCTTTTTGAGAGTTCGGAGAAGAATGAAAGCCGTGCAAATATAGTATGTAATTCATATCTACTTGTTGTTAACAAAAGTAATGACAACATGTTATACGGATGGCGATATTAATGCATCATTATTACTTAATTCATTTTGTTTTTTCATCACTAGGTTAAGCCAATCTTTTAACAAGCTATTCACCTGAAACTTTTCATCTTTTTGGTGTAACTTTGCGTTTGGGTATGGGTAGTTCTGTCTTAATCGTTTTTGTTTCTGAAAACTAATCACTTCTGCCATTTGGGCATCGTGGTACACCCTAATCTCTAGCTCAGTCACCATAAATTGAGGCAGATGTGCACCCAACTGAACTAAGCTAATGGTCTCTGTATATCGACTGCGTTCGATGATCTTTAACCTAAACTCTAAATGATTGTCACACTTAATATCCCAACACGCATTTTGATCATACTCAACCGGTAACAACCTCAATAACAAGGCGTAATTGCGCGTACAAATGCCTTGCATTTTTTGTAAGTTGGGAACGTACTTTTTAAACGGTTTAATCATTAAAGACTCATATTACTTTTCAAGTTTACGCGTGAATTTGTTTATCTATTTTAGATTTATTTAATGCTAGCCATTGCATGCAGATCAGCGTAGCTGCATTATCTAACTCATCGTTGTTTAATAAATCAATTGCTTCATTATAGTCAAACACGTGTACTTTTATATCTTCTTGCTCATCTTCAAGACCAAATATACCACCGGCACTTTTACAATCAACAATACCTAAATATAAATACAAACGTTCTGTTGAACCACCTGGGCTTGATAGATAACTTAACATGGGGATTAACTTGTGAATGGTCAACCCCGCTTCCTCTTCCGTTTCTCTAATAGCAACTTGTTGCTTATCTTCTGGCTTATCTATCATTCCTGCAATCACCTCTAATAACCAAGGAGAATCTTTTGTGTCCAATGCACCAATTCTTAATTGCTCAATTAAAACAACTTTATTTTCAACTGGATCGTAAGGTAATACCGCGACCGCATGACCTCGTTCAAATATTTCACGTTTGACTAAATCGCTTTGGCCACCGGCAAATAAATTGTGGGTAAAAACAAACTGGTTAATTTTAAAGAATCCGTCATACACGGTTTCGACTGATTTAATATCAATATTTTTTTGATTAAACTGAGGTGTAAACTTGTTTTTCTTCATATTCGTCCTCACTTTAGGGTAAAGTAAATTTTTGTTGGCTAATCCAGTAAATTAGCATTAGCTAATATTATTTTTATTTACATATTCTGTTACACTTAGCATCACTAAAATCTTAGCAAAACGTTACTAAAATCAACCAGAAACGTTACAATGCTTTTAATTGTTACACATTTAATCTAAATAGACTCTGGAAGTTTGGCTTCTAACTAAGGAATTAAAATGAAAAAATCTTTATTGTCGGCAACTCTGTTATTACTCATTTCAGGATTGAGCTTACAGGTTGAAGCAACTAACTTGTTAGAAGCTTACAAAGACGCAGTTAAGAATGACCCTCAAACATTAAAAGCAAAAGCACAATATGACGTAGCGAGAGAATCAGAATCTATCGCGTTTTCAAGCTTAATGCCTTCAGTTAATTTCACTGCTGGTTATAGCATCAACAATGGTGAACGTTATAACGCCCCTGTTACTTCTGATTATGATTCCAATACATTAACTTACGGTGTTAGTTTGTCTCAAGCGATCTTTAGAATGGATACATGGTATTCATTAGATGCGGCTGAAAAACGTGCATTACAGGCTCAAGCCGGTTTTGACCTTGCGCAACAAGCATTAATCACACGTGTATCGGTTTCTTACTTTAATGTATTAAAAGCGCAAGATAATCTAGAGTTTGTTAAGTCTGAGAAAAAAGCAATTGAACGTCAGTTAGAACAAACAAAACAACGTTTTAACGTTGGTCTAACGGCTATTACCGATGTTCACGAAGCACAAGCTAACTTTGACAGTGCGGTTGCTCAAGAAATTCGCAGCAAGAACGACATTGAAATAGCAAAAGAAGCACTACGTGAAATTACCGGTAAATATTATTCTAAATTTGATGGTTTAAATACATCTCGTTTCGAAGCAACCATGCCAGCACCGTTAAAAATTCAGCATTGGGTGACTAAATCAGAAAATAATAATTTAGAACTTAAAGCAAAAGAATTAACCGTTGAAGCTGCAAAATACGATATTAAACGTGCAGAATCTGGTCATTACCCTACGTTAAACCTAACAGCAAGCTTAAGCAGTAGTGATTCAGGCGGTGATATCGACTCACCAGCTCTAAATAGTAATTCTATCGGCTTAAACTTAACGGTTCCATTATACTCAGGTGGCGCCACGTCTGCTGCGGTAAGACAAGCACAAGCTAACTTCGTATACGCAAGTGAAGACATGGAAGCCACACACCGCTCTGTTGTTCGTCAAGTACGTACATCATTTGCCGATGTGGTTGCTTTAGTGTCTACATTAAAAGCTCTTGAACAGTCTGTTATCTCTGCAGAGAGTGCATTAAAAGCTACGCAAGCTGGTTTTGAAGTGGGTACTCGTACTATCGTTGACGTGTTAAACAGCACAAGAAACTTATTTAATGCTAAACGTAACCTGTCAAACACTCGTTATGATTACATTTTATCAATGTTAACTCTTAAACAATCTTCGGGTTCTTTAACGGGTACCGATGTTGAAGCTGTAAACAAAGGCTTGTCTGCAAGCTAATTTGATTTACCGACTATTAAAACGGAGCATGTCTCCGTTTTTTTTCGTCTAATATTAACCTTCTTCTGCATTTGCGGTACTATTTAGATAACACTGCAGACAACCCTTAATCAATGAGATTCATTTTGGTCAATTCTTCAAACCGAAAACCATTACAGGAAAATCCCAAATTTCAATGGCGTTTTATTAGTCCTAAATACTGGATAACTTGGTCAGGTATTGGTTTTTTATATTTACTGAGTTGGTTACCTTTTAGAGTTCAACTCGTTTTAGGCAAATGGTTAGGTAACTTATTACACGTCTTATTGAAACGTAGACGTTATATCGCAGATAAAAACCTGCAATTATGCTTTCCAAATATGGATGAAAAAGAACGCTCACAATTAGTCAAAGTAAACTTTCAAAATACAGGCATTGCCATGTTCGAAAGTGGTATCGCTTGGTGGTGGCCTAGTTGGCGCTTTAAGTCCAAATTTAAGTTAATTGGTCAAGAGCACATAGAGCAACCTAGAAAATCAGGTAAAGGTGCCCTCGTTTTATTTTCCCATATATTACCTCTTGAGATCATGGGACGGGTGATGAGTGAATATAAACCCTATGTTGGTTTTTACCGTCCTCATAACAATCCGGTCATCGAATGGGTTCAGTATTGCGGACGTTGTCGTAATCAAAACCTAATGATCAGTAAGCGTGATGTAAAAAGTTTATTAAAAGCCTTATCTGACGGCGAAGCTTGTGTGTACTTACCCGATCATGACTATGGTAAAAAACGCAGCGTATTTGTGCCATTTTTTGCAGTAAACGATGCCTCGACCACAACCGGCACTGAGATTTTTGCATCACACAAAAACGCGGTTACTGTGCCAACATATATGCAACGTTTACCGGGCACGCAAGGATATGAATTAGAGTTTTTACCACAACTTAGTAATTACCCTGATAGTAACTCTAGGACCAATGCGGTTATTGTAAACAATTGGGTTGAGCAATCCGTTCTAAAAAATAAAGAACAATATATGTGGGTTCATCGCCGTTTTAAAACAAGACCAGATGACAATGCAAAACCGTTATATTAATTACAAGCGAGCCAGTTACCAATGAAGAAAAAAAGTGCAAAAAAAAGCAGCGCAGGGTTTATGATCAAAGTTGTTTTACCTACTACATTGATATTAATCGTTGTAGGATTTTTGTATTGGGGTTCAGAGGCGGTCAAAGATCCAAATAGAAGTAAACATAAAATGGCCGACGGTGTTGCTAAATTTTACTCTACATTTAGAAAGTCATTTATGCCTGGTGCGACTCAGTTAGATGAATATACCATTCAATTACCAGAAGAAGACCTGTCTGTATCAGACAAGCTACAAATACGCGGCGCTCAAGTTAGACCGGCAAAACCGAATTGGACTGGCGAAGATAAACGTCGCAGTTTTAAAGAAAATGATACTTTAAAAACAGCCCTCACCAAATTTGGTAATGCAGAAGGTGTCGAAGTTATTTGGGACCTAAAATATGACTACATTATCAAAAATCACTTCGTTGAAACTGCTGATTTTAGAGAGCTAATCGAAAAAATGTCGAAAACCGTCAATAATGATTATGATGGTCAAGCTAGAGGCTATTTTTGTCCACAAGAACGCGCTATTGTTCTTACTGACAAACCAGATCAATATGTAACTGAATTTTGTGAACGCACAACATCGGCAAGACGTTTAGCGATAGAAAAACGTAACGAAAAAAATTATAAATTACGTCAGAAATTAGGTTTAAATTAACAAGGATAAACAATGTACAAATTACTCGCCACGATTCTAACGGCGGCATTATTGCAAGGGTGTGACTCAAACGATCCTAAAGAAGAGTTTCCAGGCACATATGCAGTTGGCGGTTCTATCTCAGGACTAAGTGGTGATATTAATTTATCAATTAATGGGACGTTAGAGACATTTAGTGATAACGGTGAATTTATTGCTGAAACTCGTATTAATAACAATGAGAACTATAAAGTCTCAATTATCGATACCGAGAACAACTTAAATTGCGAAATAAAAAACGACGTAGGTACGTCTGAGATTGATATAACCAACATTGAAATTAGTTGTGACGCTACCGAGTTCACTGCTTACAATTTGAAGGGACTCGACTTTACCGTTGAACAACCTTCTGTTATTAACTTTGCCTTTCATTTAATCGACCGTTATACCGGTTTAGCATTAAATAATCTAACTAAGGCTAACATGACTGAATATCTATCTATATTTGAAGATGACGATGTCATGCCTCAAGAAGCTCTGGTTGAGCTGGAACAATCAAAGTCGTTTGATGCGGAGTATCATACTGTTTATGCAATTCATGTTAGTCCATTAGTTTCACAGGATAATTTAGATAACATAATTAGTGCTATAAAAGACCGTATTTTAGATCCGGTTACTTTAGAATCTAAAATACCAGCAAACCACTTAATTTCTATTTTAACCTTTGATGAAACTGTGACTGAGATTGCTAATCAAATCGCGGATGTTAATGAGTTATTAGATGCATTATCAACTATTGAAATAGGCGTTGCTTCAACCAACTTGAATGGCGCAATTAAAGCGGGTGCAGAAATCTGGCAGAATACTACCTCGTTAGAGTTGATTAGTTATGGCAACTTAATTGTATTTACCAACGGAAAAGATTCATCGGGTATTGTTTCAAACGAAGATGCAATTGAAGCTGTTGATAATAAAGATGTTTATTTTGTCACTTTAAATGACAATATTGATACCAGTGCATTAACAGCATATACACTGGAAACTAACATTTCTTCATTTTCAGATTTCGCCGATACACAAACTGCAATTGATTATCGATTTGAACAGATAAAAACGTTTGAAGATGGGTTATATGTTTTATCTTACGCAACACCTAAGCGTGCAGGCAGTCATGAATTAACCATCAAAGCAGATGATGATTATCGTTGTGATACTCCTGTAACAGATTCAGAGCAGCTTACCGATTCTTCTTTTGATTGTGCTGATGAACAATCTTATGGTTTTGATGCTAGCAACTTCTCTACAGTAACGCCTGTGGTCAGTATTAATGGACCAACAACCACATATGCAAAAGAGGTAACGTTGACAGCTCAAACTAAATGGTTATCCATTGATGCAAGCATACAACCAATTTACGATTGGGACATTAAGGTATGTTTAAATCAAAATGTTGACGTGGATATTAACAATGACTTGACTAGTGTCACTATTAATAAAAACCCAGAAAGCGACAAGTTATCATTGTTAAAACTTAGCTTGAATGAAGCCGAGAGTGGCACCACCACTACTCAATATTTGATCATGGTAAATTCAAAAGATCAGCTAAAAGATTTAAACAGGATTGATAAAAATTCAGTGTGTCGTTAATCCATTAAATTAATAATAAGCTAACACTCACTGTTGGCTTTTCTTCTGACTGGCAAGGCTGCCCTTGCCAGTAATCAAGCCGAACATCCTTTTCCCTTAAAACAACTTTAGTCATAGATTGACTGCATGCGTCTTCTCTGTGCATGCAAAAAGCATAACTCAAATCCTTCTCTTGCTTATCTTCACTTTTCTCATTACTTGTACTTCCCAGCATTGGCTCATGGCTTTTATGAATAGCGATTAGCTCAGTCTCAGATAAATCATTAAACTGCTGCATATAGCTGTGACGTTGTTTAATAATGTCTTCTGCATGCTTGTGCCCCGATGAAAAAATAGAATGCTCTGCAGGGCGAGCATCAAGCTTTGATATTAAACCGTCGTATAACCACATTAATTGAGTTTGATTGGTTAACATAACTAAGTTGAATGGTTGATATTGATTTAAGTTAAGTTTTTCGATGTAGCTTAATGCCTCAAGCTGCGTTGAACAACTCGCTAAATCACGAATGAGTAAGCCTCTTGAACGTAACTCTTGGGTATTAGCTTTTAACTTGCCTTGATAATTGTTTAACAAAAAAAGGTTAAACCATATTCATTACAACTAATCCAACTCCCTTGCCCTTGTGGATCTTTGGCCATAATAAACTGGCCTTTTCCGTCATTAAAAATACAAGGTTCTTCTGCTTTTTCACGTATTACCGATTCATCTCGATTGAAAAACGCGACGATATTACCGTCTATTTTTTGCCAATTAAAACTGCACATGCTGTTCAAATTTTTGAGTTGATGCCGCCTTGCCAAAATCCAAACTTATAGGAAGTTTCATGGTTAACGCTAAAATGCGAATAATGGCCATATGATGCGTTGTATGGCTATGAACAAAGACTAACTCACGTCTTAAACTGCTTAATGTGTTGGTCGCGGTAATAAGTAAATTGGTACTGCACAACACATTAACTTGTTTGTCAGTGTTGATCTGATTTAACTTGAGAGTAATTGTATTTAGCGCAGAGATAGCCTCTGACTTGTCAGTTTCTATAAAGGCATTACGAGGACGGTTGTCATAATCAATGGTGCCATTGGCATTTAACAAGCTTTGGTAATGCTCAATAACATGACGAACATGAGCACCGACCGTACCGCACCCCATGTCTAAACTGTCATTAAATTGTTGTTCTGACAATGTATTAACAAACTCAACAAGTTGATTTATTAATACATTATTGTCATGAATTTCAGGTATATAAGTATCGATGTTCACATCTCAGTTAATTTAATTATCCACTTCAATATTAGAACTAACCTATAACACTTTTATTTCAAACTAATTGAAAAATTTGTTATCTCGTTGAGTGTTTCATCAAGCGTTCTTTCTGACGAGACCAATCTCTATCTTTAATGTCAGTCCGTTTGTCGTGGTCGTGTTTACCTTTCGCTAAGTGAAAAGCAACTTTTACCCAATTACGTTGCCAGTACATGCCTGTGGCAACTAAGGTATAACCTTTACGTTCAACCGCACCGATTAACTCAGCTATCTCTTTTTTCTTTAACAACAGCTTACGTTGACGAGTAGGCTCACATAAAACATGTGACGACGCTTGGTTTAAAGGTTGAATTTCTGCATTTAATAAAAACACTTCTTCGTTTTTCAAAAATACATAAGTATCAGTAATGTTTACTTTACCTTCACGGATACTTTTAATTTCCCAACCCTGCAACTCAATGCCGGCTTCAAATTTCTTTTCTAAGATATAATCGTGACGCGCTTTTTTATTTAACGCTATCGAATTTGATGGTGTGCTTGGTTTTTTCTTTGCCATAATTCTTACTTAATTAGATTCGGTGCCAGTATAACGATTGAAAACCATTTTTTGTACGTATTTCTCTAGTTACTTTGTTAGAATACAAAAAAATTAAAAACAATTTATTTATGGCAAACATATCACGCAGTGCATTAGTTATGTATAGCTGCGAACAAATGTACAAATTAGTTGATGACATTGACTTATACCCACAATTCATCCCCAATTGCGCGGATGCTAAACGCATTCAAACCAGTGACAATACCGTTGAAGGCTCATTGTTGATAAGCTCCGTTGGGATAAGTAAATGGTTCACCACCAAAAATCAATTAACCGCAAACAAAGAAATATCGATGCAGTTAATCAATGGTCCATTTAAACACTTAACTGGGGTATGGAAGTTTATAGAGTTAGACCAGTTTGCTTGCAAAGTAGAATTAGAGCTGGATTTTGAATTTTCTTCAAAAATGATCGAATTGGCATTTGGCGGTATTTTTAATAATGTAGTCGCTAATATGGTGTCGGCCTTTACCCAAAGAGCGAAACAAATCTATGATTAATAATATTAAAGTTGAACTTGTCTATGGTTTGCCTCAACAGCAAACCTTATTGTCACTAGAAGTACCTGAAGGCAACACGGTAGAGCAAGTTATTGTTAATTCTAAAATAAAGGATAAATATACAGATATTGATTTGACCGTAAATAAAGTCGGTATTTGGAATAAAACCTGTAAGTTACAAGACATTGTGAAAGACGGTGACCGGATAGAGATTTATCGCCCTTTAATTGCAGATCCAAAAGAAGTTAGAAAACGCCGAGCGGAAAAAGCGATTGAAGAAGGTAGAGCTGATAAAGTAACAGGCGGAAGACCCAATCCTAGAAAAAAATAGTTTGATTCTATTTTTCACCAATCAGTCACTTTTAGTTACGCATAAAAAATCCCCAATATCGATTGAGGATTTTTTTATATATGCGAACTCATCTTTCTTTTAGTTCGAAATTTCGTCTAATGACTTATTAAAGTCTTCAGGTTGTTCAAAGTCACCGCTGATTGAGGCCAACATATCCCCGTTGAAAGTCACTACTAATTCTTTACGTTTAGTTAAATCTGTTTTGCCAGATTTGATTGTGTAAATATAGTGCCACTTATCAGACTTAAAAGGGTTATCCGCTAATGGCGTCCCTAAAACAAACTGAACTTGTTCCTTGGTCATGTTAATTCTGAGCTTGTTAACATCGTCTTGATTTAAGTAATTGCCCTGGCTTATGTCGTACTTGTAAACCCAGTTGCTACAGCCAGAAAGACTAAGGGCAAGGATAAATGTAAATAAAATTTGTTTCATAAAATACTGCTACATCTCAAATTGATTAGTCTGTTTGACTCAACAGACCCGAAAAGTTCCGCAATACTAACAGAATAAATATTTGCAGGTAAGATTTGTTAACAACATTTAGAGCTTAACGCTCAATCCAATACACATTTCTAACTCGCGTGAGTTAACGTTGGCATACTCGCTAATAATTTCGCCCATAGTTTCGCAGACTTACCCAATTCGGAATCCACCTGTTTAACTTCGAACTTAATGCCAACTTGAGAAGAGAAATCAGCCAACTGCCTAGCCGTTAACACACTGGTTTTACTTAACCTTTCGACTATTATTTCGCCACGGGATTTTATAAATATTTTAGATTTACCATCTAAAATTTCGGTGCCATTAAGTAAATTGGTGTATGTATCTTGAACCAGATTTAAATTATCAAATACGTGCGGTTTGAGAAACTCATCAAAGATCATAAAACTCAATAAACTTTCCGCAGTTGGTAAGTATTGGTTTATTAATTCACGTTGCTGTTCACATTCAAATGCGGTGGTATTTAATGCTTCGTATTTTATGGACTGTACCGCTTTGTCAAACAATTTTAGTAAAACCACAAACGAATAAGAGTTCACAAAAGCTAAGTGGTACGCCATATCTTCATCAACGAGTTCACTCTCTTCAAAAGAGTTTTGGATAGTTTGTTGAGCCACAGCGTCTGAAAACTCTATGATTTGTTGTAATAAATATTGATTATGGTCACTCATTTGAGAAGCAAAATATCGCCAACCTATATGGGCAATACGTTTATTAATAACCGGTGTTTTTAAATGCTCTAATAAATTTTGTTGTGCGATAGCTTCGGCAAAAACCTCTTTACCAAGTTCTATTTCAATTGCAGATCTTAACCAATAATTATCTTCAATCATCGAGATTAAGCTAGTCTGTGATATCTGTTTATTGATCAACGACTCCAGTAAATGACTAAACTTATGCGTCGCGGTATCTAAACTACAAATTGACGAACTCCAGTTTAACTGTCTTGCTAACCTTTGGTCTAACATGACGTCTAACTTCTTTTCTGTGGCCGTTTTGTCATCATATTCAGAGCGAGCATAAGTACTAAAACATAAACTGCGGTAAAACACGTCGTTTACATCATCTAACAATATGCATTTAGCTAAATCATGAATTGAAGTCATAAATTACATTCTCACTCTGGTATAGAAATTATATTTTTGAAATTCATCGACTGGTCTAATAAGACTACAACATAGTAAATAAAAAGTTAACAGAGATGTATAGGGGAAAACCTAGATAAATAGTTAAATATGGGGGTTGTAACTAAAAGGCCTATATAAAAAAGCTACTGATATCTGCACTGATACCAGTAGCTTAAATTTAACACTCTAATGACGGAGTGACCCCCTATTAGAGCTTGTTTATAAAAGAATCTAAATGGTAACGTTTATTTAGATTTTGCAGCAAACTGTTCTACTTGCTTCCAAACTCGCATAAAGTTGCCAGACAGTATTTTCTTAATATCTGCATCTGAATAACCACGGTTCATTAAACCTTGAACTAGCTGCGGGAAGTAAGACACGTCTTTCAAGTCGCGCGGCAATGAATCACCAACACCATCGTAGTCAGAACCAATTCCGATATAGTCAACACCCACTAAGTTTTTAACATGATCAATATGATCAAGTACGGTGTCTAGGCTAGCAAATGGGTACGGGTTATTTTCTTTATATAACTTAGCTATACGTTCGGCTTTTTCTTCGCCCCATTTTGCGTTCTCTTTCTCTAGTTTTGCTTTTAACTTGTTTTGCCACTCTTGTGGCGCTGCTGACACAAAACTAGAACCAAAGTTAATTTGAATCACACCACCGTTTTTAGCTAGTGCTTTGATCATTTCGTCATCCATATTACGCTCAAACCCCGGCGTAAACTTACGAAGTGAAGAGTGAGACGCAATAACGGGAGTTTGAGTCAATTCTAACGCTTGATAAAACGCAGCATCAGATACATGAGAAATATCAATCATCATACCAATGCGATTCATCTCAGGAATTAACGTTTTTCCAAACTCACTTAATCCTTTCCATTGACGACGTAAGTCGTATGAAGAGTCAGAAATATGGTTAGATAACGAATGTGAAAGCGTAACATAACGAATACCACGTTCATGGAACATGGCTAAGTTTTCAAAACTGTTGGCGATAGGGCTGCCATTTTCCATACCCATAGGTAATGAGATTTTACCTTGTTCAAACTGTGAGTATACATCTGCAGTTGAGTATGCAACGGCAAACTTGTCCGGTGCACGTTGGGCAATTGCCTCTACTGAGTCAATTAACTGATGCGCTAACTGAACCCCAAAGTCCTTCCCTTCACCTTCATAGGTCGCAGGAATATAAATAGACATGAAAGGCGCATTTAATCCACCAGCAACCGCACGCGGATGATCAAAATCCCCGCCTTTTGTTGCTTTAGTAACATCAACCCACTTTTTATGTACTCGGTAAGGGACATCAATATGGCTGTCTAAGATAATCGTTTCTTGCGCCAATTTTTTGGCTTTAGGGGTAACGTCTATAGCTTGAGCGTTAAAAGCTACAAATGTGCTAATAGCTAACGCAACAATTGAGATAGTTGACTTCACTTTACTTCCTTATTTGAATTTATATTTCTCACGTAGGACAATACACTTCTATGATATGAAAATAAACACGCTAAAAAATATTTAGTTTGGCTAGAATATTGCTTATTTAAGATGAATTTTCAGCATTTGGAACTTATTATGAATAAACTTTTACCTTTATCTATTATAACGCTAGCAATATTGGGGTGCGCGTCGAAAGGCCTGCCTGAAGAAAATATTTGTTTTAGTGATGAAGGTGAAGTCATGGACTGCAGGGAACTTTCTTCACATCTAACATTTAATACGTCCGGGAACAATTCAGTATCTTCCCCTGAAAAAGCTCAAGATCCAACTTTATTTAAATCAAATATTAACTTCGTACAGCTTAGCGAGTATGTTGAACAGATGGCAATGGAGTTGAAAAGTAAGTTGTCGCAAAATTTAACTTTACCAGTCGCAGTGACTTCATTTGTAACACTTGACTCTACACTCAATAATACAACTTTATTAGGGAATCAAGTCAGTGAGTATTTTATTAATGAATTAAAAGGAGTTGGAATACCTGTAAGTGATTACAAAGTTACAAGTTTTATTCAAGTCACTCCTAACGGTGACTTAGCAATGTCTAGAAGAATACATGAATTAAAAACAGATCTTAATATAGGTTATGTATTAACAGGGACTTTAATAGAAAATGAAAGCGGGATAATTATCAATTCTCGTATTGTATCGTTATCAACAAACAATGTCATTGCATCAGCATCAAAATTAGTGCCTACTTTAATTCAGTAAATATACTAAATACGAGGTTTATCTAGACTTAGAACTAAGCCTCGTAATTAAATTTAAAAATATACTTTTCTAATGTAGGGACTATATGTTGAATTTGTTCTCTATAATTGACCCACTTATATCGAGAAGTTTGATATAAACTCTGTGAAACTTGGTTTTTTGAAGCCGTGTTTATCACCTTATTTTTAGCATGCTTTTGGTAATCTTTGTATTTAGAATCTTTTTCAAGTGATAAAAACGCCATCAACTTAGTCAATTCCATATCCAAGTTTTCAATCAAATCTTCGTAACGTATTTCGATTTTGTCGAGCTTAAACTCACGACAATTAAGCTCATAAAATTCAAAAATTTGCGCATAACGCTCTGCTATACTTTCTATGGAAAACAGAAAAGACATACTATAATTAATCTTGTAATCTTGTTGGAAATTACTTATCACTACGTCTAAAGGGTGCCTTATATTTACAATCAACTTCGCTTCTGGAAATAGCATATTTATTAATGGTAAATGTCCTATATTTAACGGCATTTTATCAATCAATACTTTGCCTTTATAAGTATCCCCTATTATTTTTTCAACTTCATCAAAGTATACTTTTTTTAGATGTATTAACTCTGTTTTATTTAATTTTGTTAGGCATTTAGGATAATCTTGATTTGTTATATTTTTAGCTGATTCTATTACTTTACTTATAGTTAAAGGTTCACTCAAAGTAACAATACTATTATGTGTATCTAACATCGTTTCTAAAAGTGTTGAGCCAGACCTAGGAAAACCAATCATAAATACCATTGATTGCTGAGTATATTCAGTCCTCTTTAAGTCTTTTAAATAAATAGAGTCATATTGTTTAATATGATCAATTCGGTCTGTAAAGTCATGCTTTTCTAAATTGAACTTGGCTAATTTATTGAAGAGTTCAAACGAAATATCATAGTTTCCTAATTTCTCATGAGCCTGTGCAAGTAATTTTATATGGAGTAATTGAGGCTGGAACCAATTCGGTATCGAATCTTGCTTTAGTCCAGTTAATAGCTTTATAACCTCATTATAGTCTTTATTTGCTAGAGCTAGACTTGCAACAAGTATTTTAAACCAAGTATGAGCTTCATATTTCTCATATAATTGTAGAATTACAGCTTCTGCTTCTTTTACTTCATTCAACTCTATAAATAAAAGTACGATGTATACAATGTAACCTTCTTGAAGTGTATTTAGGTATAATGAGTACTCCTGTACATACTTTAATGCTTCAGATTTATTAAATGTTTTAACTGCTAAATTACACAATAACTGCTGTAATCGCGGACAAAAACCGTCTTGAGTTAAAAGTCTAGATGCCATCATTTCTAGTTGTTCATAATCTTGAACCTTCCAACAAATTTCACAATATGCTTTTAATATTGTCACTGAAACTATTGTGTCATTTGTTACCAGTGTTTCATCAATCAAATTTTTAGCTTGTTTGAGGTTATTTTGGGATAGATACTCTTGTAACATTAATCTTAATACTTGAGATTTATCTTCATCTGTTGTCGCATATTTTTTTGCATCTTGAAGTGAGAGTAAGGCCAATTTTTCTTTTCCTACGTTACTCAAACAGCAAGCTTTTAAAATAAGTAATTTAAATCTTTCACTTTGATTTACTAATTTTACTTTATTAAGTAATTTTAATGCCTTGTTATACTTTTTATCGTTAAACAATTTTGTCGATGCGTCTAAGGTCATTTTTGGCTCACAATCTATTAGTAAGAGACTAAAGTCTTATATATTTTAACTACTTGTTATATTGCACATAGTCAATACCACATGGGGCAACATCAGATAGCCTGTATGATTGCTCTATTTGTTTTTTAACAAAATAAAAATCCTTGTTCTCTGAAAATAAATGCCCCGCTAAAGGCAATAATTTAACCCCATCAATAATATGCCTTGCTTGCCCATGTATTTTAAGCAACACAGTATCTGTTGAAATAACTTTCACGACTCCAAAACTATTGTCTGAAAAAGTACAAACCCAATCACCTTCTTTAATTTTCTGAGTTTTAGCAAATAACCAAGTTTGCTGCTTTTGATAAGAATGAGGTAGTTTACTTTCTTCTTTTTCAATGAGAGTTTGGATTACTTGTTTATAAGGGGTTCCTACTGAAAAATTAGTATTTAAAATACCGTGAGGTATTCCATTTGAGCCCTCTATATAAGGGAGATCATTTATATCAGTCATCGCAGTCTCTTGATTAATGCCATCACTAGGATAATCTTCCAATTCAATATTACTAATTGAAAAATCGTCCAATTCATAGCCATTACCGTTAGCTAAGATATTGCTATTTTCGATAAAGGTAATAAATTTGTCAGCTTCCAACATTTCTTCAAAATACCCTATGAATTCACCTAATGAATTAAATGATTCATTTTGCTCAACAATCCAGTTTAAATATTTTTTAGTTTCTGAAGGTGATTCAGATTTTAATAAATTCATTTGAACACTGAGCTGAGTTAAACGTCCATAAAAACGAAAAAACTGACCTTCTTGCTGTTCAAAGAAATTAGATAATAAACTACCTAAGAACTGTTCCTTAGTATTATATTTTGAAAGTGACTTGCAATCGTCATTACAAGTGAACCTTGTCATAAACTGTGAAGATAATAAGTCTAAATCTGAATTACCATTAATTGGTGATAATTTAATATTTTTGAGCTCATAGTTCTCCCCCCAGTCCCTTCCACAACTTGTATGTTAGCGGTAATAGTTAAACCCCAATAGCTAAGTTCAATATTGCTATATCTGGCTAATTCTCTCCAAGCTGTTAGATCTGCAGCATGACGATAACCAGCTTTGTCTAATTTTGTTTGGCACCCTAATAACAAAAGGAAGAATACTAAAACAATAGTTAACTTATACAATTTAAGTCACCTTATTATAATATATCAGTATGGCATTGTTTAATTCATATGACAGACTTCCGTTTAATCGGTCAGCAACAAATAATACCCCACCTAAATAAATGTCTATAATCCCGGATGCGCCGCTATTAATAGTAACAAACTGGTTATATATCAGGTCTACCTGTTCAAGGTCTGATATAAATCGTCCCTTAGGCTGGTATGTTATACCGTCATTTGCCACTTCTTCTCTTCTGTCCACTCTTATTTGATAATTTTCATTTGGGTTAACTGTCAATCTATAATGGCCAGGGGTTCCCACTGGGTTACTATTACATAAACTACCAACACCAATTGCTGCTATATTTCCGGTATCCCAATCCATTTCACAACCACCTGCTACAGGTAGTAATTGACCAAAATTTATCTCATCAATTTGCACCATAGTTGCTGCATAAGTTAAAGGTGAAAGAATCAATAGAAACCAGCTAGTAACAAAAAACGACTTGTCAAAAATACGCATATTATTTACTCCAAACGACTTCTAGGTAATTGTCAGTGTCTACTATAAAACCATCAACATTAAGCTTCCGTAGAAACAAGTTAGCTTCTTCTTTAGTAAAAAATGTTCGGCTAACAACACAATACAACGATTGTTGGCCAACCGTTTTAGTTGCAACATATAATTCATCCACTGTTTCTATGCCTTCAGCTAATTGTTTTGCATTTTCTAAATCATTCGCAGCAAGAAACTGTACTTTCCAACCTTGCAATATGTATTCCTCTGCGACTTGAGTTTTTACACGATAACCTAAACTTGAATAGTTAGCCTCACCAACCGCATTTGCTTCAATTTCTGATTCAAAAGGGCCTACCTCGAACCTATATACAATATTGCCTTCTGCGTTCATAGCACGATGTATCTTGTTATTCACAATACCTTGGGATTTGATGTATCTTTTTAAACTTAGCAATGTTTTAAAATTCCCTACAGAGAGAAGGAAGTTTCTGGACTGTGACATTCCATCTATTTGATTTATTGCTCCTTTGTCCACACCATAATTTAAAAACTCACGGCGCTTTTGAGCATTTAAAATGCGATTCCGAAGCGTTATTCTATTTTCCTGAGTAACTTGTTGCCTAACGCGCCTAAATTCACCTTCAGCCATTTGATCATAAGAATGCGGGGCGTTAAATCCACCTTTGGGAGGAAGGTGTATTAATTTTTCATTACTATTAATTACTTGCTCATAGTTAGTATCATCTAACTTAATATTCATTAATGAAGATTGCACCAGTGTCGTGCTTTTCTCTCTTGTTAATTCAATGTTAGGTAAAAGTATAAATCCGCCAGTTAACGGAGCTTCAAAGGTAAATCCATAGAACTCCGTGTTATAGCCTTTATCTAACAACCAGTCCTTTTTTATATAAACCTGATAATTACCTGGTAATAAGTTCGAAAAGTGAACATAACCATCCATATCTGAATCAACAAAATACTCATCTCCAGTCGTTAAGTTTTTAGCTATAATCGGCACAGCCGAAAGTATCTGGTTATCACCTTCAGTTATTAATGTAACAAAGAACTCAATTTCTATACTTAAATAAAATGGTAAGTTTATTACTTGCTGAGATCCTGGATGGCTATAAACCAAATATTTTTGGTTTAAGGTATCAGTTCCTGAAGTCCAACTAGAGCCTAATGCAGTAACCCCCGTTCTTGCCCCAAACAATCTGGCTCTTCCGTTTTTATTAGTTGTGATATTTTCCCACCCTGGTCCTCCAGAAAAGGTAACACCTTGTAAATTATGATCTAATGCGTCCGGAATACCATTTAGTCTTCGGTCTAGGTATGCATGAACATCAAGTGTCCCTTCACTCCTCATAGAGTTTCTAGAGATAGCTAACCTATCATTGTAATAGTCATAACCAAAATTGAATGAGATACCAGCTCTAAGGTTCCATTGTTCATTTGAATTAACGGTAGTTCCAAAAGTAAAGAAGTGAGTTGGTTGTTTCCAAGCTAAGTTGTAACCAAACTGCCATATGTTTTGTTCACCAAAAGATCGACCAGATAAAAGTATATTTTGGTTCGTCGACTCAGTTCTTACGTTATAGTTTATTGATGCTGAAATTAAATCTCCATTAAACTCATCAATAGCGTTTACATCATATGGAATATCCATTTTGAAACGTAGATTTGAATCTAACTTTGACATGAAACTTATATTGCCAAGACTAACAGTTCCTCCTTCATCAACCTTATTTACAAGAGTGTTCGATATATTAAAACCTTGACCTGCATAATTGATTCTATGTGTGAAACTGTTCAAAGCTTCATTGTCATACTCATCATAATTAAAGCTAAAATAATTTGTAATTTTATTAATTCTAAAATTATATGTTGCGTTTAAATTATATTCTGAAGCGACTTCATCGCCGTTATTCTTTGAATTGTATTGTAAAATAAAGCTATCATTTGGTAAAAATGATGTTGCCACGCTAGAACGTTGCTCGACAATGTCTTCATTTATACTGAGATTAGAAGTTAAGAACCACCCTGGCAGTGAAACTTGGTTTAATAAACTATAAATTACTCTCTGATTATCTTCATTATGGATATTGCTAATGTTTGCTTTAGCACCAATCATCCAATTATCCAAAATACCATAATTGAAATCACCAGCGATAGCATCTAAGTTGAATTCATCTAGATTGACATTAAGAAGAGAACTATCGTACTCGAATAGACTAAGGTTAAAAGATTTATCCCCCTCAGCCAAAGCTGTTCTCCTTGCATCAATTTTTTCTATTAGCTCTTCACGTTCACCATAAGGACCAAACATTACAATTTTAAATGTATTATTGCCAAAGAAAAGTTCAACATTGTTAATATCTATTACTCCATCGTCTGGAACAATAATTGATTTTAAAAATACGCCATTATGAAATATATCAGCTTCCCAACCTGGTCGGCCAATTTTCTCAAAACTCGTCTTAAAATTTTCATGGTAGTTTTTCGATGAATTTCTAGATAAAGATATACCTAGACCTCGACTTTCTTCGTTTGAAAGAGAAGCTGTTCGGCTATAAATATCACCAAAGCTATATTGGTCCCAGATTCCAAGAAACTTTTCACCTTGATCCGACGGATAACGACTAAGTCGAGTATGCGTTAACAGCTCGTCATCTCTTTTCGTTAACGTAACCAATGTTGAGTGGTATGCAAAATCTGATACCGACTGTAAACTACCATTTAGTGTTTCTGTTTGACCAGTATTTGTATAGTCAATAACCGCAGTTCCAGTGGGTACTGATGCCATTCTGTAAGTATCTTTAACAGTAATTACCCTTTGGTTTTGTAAATTGCTTTGCTCATTGTTTCTATCCACCAAATATTTATTAAATGACCTCTGCTTTTTATTTAATCTTATTTTTTTATACGGAAACTCTTCGGTATGACCGCTTAACTCAAGAGTAAGTTTACGTGTATCCGATATAGCTTTTGTTCCAAGTGACTGCTCTAATGTAGTTAAGGGTACATAAGTATAAACTCCATCATTAAACCAAAACTCTGTATTTTCAGATTGTATTTCCACCCCCTCAGAAAAAAGAATTTCTTTTTTTGTTCAAAGACTTCAATCTCTAAATTATTTTCCACAAATCGATACTTTACCCTTAAACTATCAAGTATTGGTGTAATAGCTATATACGTTTTGTCATCAATTACGTAAGCGTCAATTGCACGAGCAATATTAAGCCCTTCATCTTTTACATCAAATAAATAAAACTCACCGAGCTCCAATTTAATAACATCTAACTTAGTAAGTGTTACGCCCATTAATTGTGTGCTAAACAAACAGAGTCCAAATATTAAAAGTTTTATAATTGAGTGCATAAGATTAACCGCCTACTGGCGTCTCAGACTTTATTTGTCCTGACTCCTTAAGCTCATTAAACATTATTTTTAAAGGTGAATCTGTGTCAGATTTTAGCTCAAGCTCAAGCTGTTTAGGCTTTTCTCCCGGGTAGTGAGATACCTTTTTCAATTCTTTTATTATACCTCCTGATTCCTGATATCCGATTGTCACATCTCCACTAACAGAGCGTTCTCCGGTAACTAACATCTCAGCAAAAACCTTAGTACCTACTTTTCTCACATTTGAAAAAGTTACTTGAGAATCAAGTTTTTTTGTTCTAACAATTAATGGGATGTTTTGTACCAATGTTGGTTTTATTTCCACTTTTTTAGTACTTTCTTCAGCTTGTCCTTTACAGATAACTGCAATCGCTCCGATATACTCTCCATCTTCAACACCTGGTTTACGTCTGTATATAGCTTTAAATTCTTGTACTTGCCTAAAATCGAGATTAAATCTACTTGGCGCAATTCTGACCATATTAACAGGACTAGGATTATTAATGCCGTCGCCTTCTGTTAAAGTTAATTTTCCATTCTTCACATCCAAGTTTCTAACTTCTATTTTACAAGTTAAAGGTTCATCATCTGAATTAATAACACTCATACTTGTACTCTGGACATCTGGAGATAAAAATAAACGTGTCGAAGTAACTGTAACAGATTCGACTGATACACTAATAAAACAAAATAGGAGCCCAAAACCAAGCTTTATAATATATTGCTTTGTATTCATAAGAACGCTTCCTTAGATAGATAATTTAAAGGTTTTTTTATACTTATAGGATCCAGTTTCAACAAACTCAATCCCTATACCTTGCTCTGAAATGTATTTCGTTTGAATAGAAATTGCTAGTTTCTTCATATCCGAATACAGCACAGTGTTCTTTTTCAACTTTTCTAAACGCTTTCCATTATTATCAACTAAATATACATCACCGTATACTGACCGATTACCGCTATGGAGTAGGTTAATAGAGAACTCGTCTTGATCACGTTTCACAATTTCTAGATCAAGATCGACTGTATATTTTTTTGTATCACCAGTTCTCATAACTAAAGGTACAGCTAAATCTAATAATGTCGCAAATCGTCCCTGTCCATCTTCTACACTTGTTTGTTTACGACAGGAAAAAACGGCATAAGTCCTAACCTCATTACTCGAGTCGTTAGGAATTCTTCTATAAGAAAAAGAAATATATCTTGTTGAATTTGGTTCAATAACGAAGCTCTTCGGTGAATATTTTACTCTAGCTAGAGCAGCTTTCGATAACTCGGCTTGTTCTTCAACTGTTAATTTTTTGACACCACCAATACCGTCATAAAGCCTATTGTTAAATTTAATTTCACAAATTTCGGGAACTACGGACTTGTTCCTAATTGGAAACTTTTTATTGCGGTTATCTTCGTCAAGGTATATTCGAAAAGCTCCCAATGAAGCCGCCCCCGCATTAGATACCCAAACAAATAGAAGTAAAAAAAGTATCAGTTTCATAAACCCTCAGTTAATTAAAATGTTGCTAATCGAATGGTTTAAAGCAAGTAAAGTACCAACTTTAAAAGACTAAATATAAATTTAAAGTGGAGCCGTAGCAATTAAACGGTAGAAGAAAGAAGTTTGGTATAACGGTTACTAATAAGCTTTGAAACATCTTAATTTCAAATACTAAAAATACTTACATTTACTGTATTGTCAGATGAAAAAGTAAGATATTGGGTACTAAAAAAATAATAAATTTAGAAGATGGTTGTAAAGTAGAAATTCTAATGATATTTATCTTTCAATAAATACAAAAAAACCAGCAATATTAAATTGCTGGTTTTCAGTAATTGTAAATTACTTTTTGTTAATTGGTACCGTTTAATAAATTAATATTTATTGATAGATTACATTAACATCATAGTCTGCAGTGTACGAACCATCTGCAGTTAAGGCTACTTGGTTTACAATCGTACCACCAACGATAATACGTGTTTGACCTGCTGGTAAGTTCGCAGTTAAGTCTGGTGATGCCTGTACAGGTTGTCCGTTACCTAGTCCTTCAGTAATTTGATCAAATGTAGCTGTATTTGAAGCTGTGAAATCCGCAACGTATGCATCGGGGGTAAACGCAATATCGTTTGCAGCACCAGCTATAACTTCAACTGTGATACCTGCATCAGCATAAGCAGAAATACCAATAATGCCTACCTGACCATTTGCATCTGGATCACCACAACCAGTACCTAAATCACCTGAAGCTGTGTAACCTGTAGGTGTACCTACACCTAACTGACCAGCTGACAGCGTTTCAGTACCAGCACCTACTGGGTCCATAACACAGGAGGCTGCTGGAGTTAGTGCCAATACAGGCCCAAAGTCTAGAGCCCTAATTGGTGTCAATGTAATTTCAGCTAACGTATCAAAAGTTAAAGTTGCTGTAAAATCTGTTGCAGCTGCATTTGCCGACAAACCAGCCAAAACTAATGGCAAACTTTTCTTAATCATATTTAAAGTTTTCATCGTATTCTCCTACCTTATTCGTAAGTTACTGTTACAACAACAGAATCACTAACCGCACCTGCTGTAATTGGAGTTCCATCAAATACTAGGACTCCACCAAGTAATATGTGAGTTTGGCCAGTATTATCTTCAAGCACCGAACCGCCAGTATCACCAGCACCTACTGATAAACCTACACCGGTAATCGATGTAACACCATCAAAGTCTCTACATACGTCTACGGCAGCAGTTCCATCAAAATCAACTACACAAGTTTGATCTCCAGCTGTATAAGTCCAACCAGTACCAACAACATCAGGGATATCTACAGAAACTGTTGCACCTGCTACACCATCAACTTCTAAGACCATATGTGATCCGACTGTGGTACCCGTTGCGGCATCACCTAGACAGCCTGTTGAGTCATCAGCAATTTCACCAGGTACATGAGCGGCAGCTGCTCCATCAGTTAATGGTGTACCAGCTGGTATTACTAAGTCAGCTGCATCACTGGTATCATTACCATCGATATTAACTAGTAAATCAGTCTCAAAAGCATTTGTCGCTGCAACAAGAATACAAGTATCGTTATTGTTTGGATTCAACTTAATTTTATCACCAAATGATAGGCTAGAATCTCCCAGTGATGCATGTTGTGTAATCGTAACATCAGATACCGCCTGAGCAGTAATTGTATATGTATCCGCACTAGCAACAAAGGCATTACCCAAGCCTAATATTAAGGCACTTGCTACTAGCGTCTTTTTCATTTTAAATTTTGGTTGCATAACAACCCTCCTACATGATTTATTTTAGTAATGACCTTGAAAGAAAAATTACTATTAATATTTCTAACATGTTTAATGTATCGACTCGTTAAATAAAAGCTTTAGATCTTTTTCCCCTTTTTTTGAAATTTAATTTTTATCTTTAATAACAATAAGATAACCATATCATTTATACAAAAAAGACAGCTAATATCAGCTGCCTTTTTATCTACTGTGCGGTATAAACTGGAATACCGTCGTTGTTATTGCTTTTCATAATGTGATTACTAATGGCACTAGGGATAAATCCTTGTGCACTGGCAACAATGGCTTTTGATTCCATACCTACGATTCTAGCGTTGACCATAATACCTTGTTGATGTCTCACCAAAGTGCCGGTTAACACATAACGAATTGGAATGTCTGGGGAAAGATCTATGTAATCTTTACTCAGTACAAAATCACCACCAGGCGTAACCCTAATGTAATCTGTTGCTTTAAAGTCAACAACGGGGATCCCTAATTTATGAACCTCATGCATAAAACCTTCAGATATTTGATTGCCTAATAGAGAAGCACTTTGGTAGTTACTGTCTAAAAAGACAAAACTAGACACGGCCATTGGCGTTGAGGCATTAACGTATTGCAGGTTAGTTAAAAGATCCTGCATGATCCCTCTAACATAATGGTTAACGTTTTTTGTATTAGCGGCTTGTCCGTTGTGACTGCCCATTTGTCCGTTAGAACTTGAGCTCCACTTATCTTGGTATTGGTTTTGAAAGTTAGCGCTATTTTCAAGAGGATCAGCGGATCTTAATAAGCTGATCTTATTTGTTTCGGGTTGACTAGCACCACTATTAATTGATGCTTCCACTTGTTGATCTTCGAAGTCTGTCCATTTATCTAATGACGCACAGCCATTTAGTAACGACAGTGCAATACTACCTATAATTAATTTTTTCATAATACCCCCTAGTATTCCCCACGGTAAATTTGGTTATCGTTTAGCTGAACTTTTGAATGACTCCACATACTATTGGTAGCTATATAGTCAGTAGCCGCTGCAACTAAGCTTTTATCTTCAATTCGGATTAATCGTGCATTCACCATAAGTGAGTTTTGTTGAATGCTATAAGTGCCTGTTAACATATACTCAGCATTGATTTTTTGATCTTGCATTACTTGCGTTCTAGATAACATGACGTCGCTATTTGGTGTCATCATGATTGATGGTAACGCTCTATGTTCAATTACTTTAAGGCCCGCTTGAGTAGATAAAGTGATAAAACTCTCTTGAATTTGTAAGCCTATTCTTTGCAGATTTGAATTTTTCTCGTGTTCTAAATTAGACACTGGCAAAAATGTGCCGACTACCACCGGACTGTGAACATCCAAGCCGATCGACGTATCAAATAGCTGTCTCGCCATTCTTTCTACGCTTTGATGTAACGTTCCTTCTAACGTTTCAGGTTCATAACCTTTACGCTCTAGAACCTCAATCTGTTTCTTTTGAAACGACGCTACTTCATCAGAAATCGTTGTACAACCAGCCAACATAGTAACTAGTATTATGAATAAGTATTTCATAATCACTCATCTATTAATTAAATAATCTGATTTGAATTAGCAATAAGAGTGCCAGAAAATTGGCGATGGTTGGAACATGCCCTATTTATAATAGCGCTGAGGATTCACTGCAATTTTATACAATAGTAATTTAATTACACTTTCAAGCTTATTTTTAAGCAATTGCTGAAAAATAAGCCATACATTGATAGTGAATAATGCAAAGTTTCGTTATTATGTTTCATTCTGTTAAATAGACGAAGACTTCAATTCATATGCTTGATCAGATTTTAGCTTATTTCTCCATCTCCCCAGACAGCATTCTTATTTATGGTACTCACAACAAAGCAATGGTTGCTTTGTCCTTGTTTATCGCCATTTTGTCATCGTTTATGGGGTTGCAACTGGCGACTCAAGAAGCCAAAGACATTTCTATCGTACGTAGGAACATTACCTTATTGGGTGGTAGTGTTGCATTAGGTGGTGGTATTTGGTCTATGCATTTTATTGGTATGTTAGCGTTTGAGTTATGTACCGTGGTCGATTATAACGTTTCATTAACTTTATTCTCAATGTTGCCAGGCATAGCCGCATCGTTTGTTGCATTAAATCATATACAAAAACACACAAATGGTATCAAACCTCTTATATGGGGAGGCGTGTTGGTTGGTTCGGGAATAGGTGCTATGCACTATACCGGCATGGCTTCAATGCAAATGGCGCCTTTGCTTCGTTATGATTTATCTATTTTTACCTTATCTATAATAGTGGCCGTTACCTTTGCTATGTTGTCATTATGGATCCGTACTGGTTTGTTAAAAATCTGGGGACAAAAAGGTTGGCAAGCTAATTTAGTTGCTAGTGTCGTAATGGGCTTTGCTATTGCGGGTATGCATTACACTGGCATGGCTGCTGCTCGTTTTGTTAAACCACCTGGATTAGAACTTGGCGACCAAACCAGTGAAATGTCCTTTTATTTAGCGCTAGTGGTTTCCATTACTACTATCGTGATCATCACACTTATTTTATGTATTAATGTGATCTACAAATACCGAGATATATCCCGCCATGCCAGTTTAAGTGAGCATAGATTACGCTCTATGATGGATACTGCGGTGGATGCCATTATTAGTTTTGACCGCAAAGGGATTATAGAGAATGTAAACCGAGCCACTGAAACTTTGCTAGGTTGGAATTCTCATGAGATTGTTGGCAAAAATGTAAAGTTATTGATGCCGCCAGAATCTTACGACACGCACGATAATAATTTACGAGAGTTTATTACTACAGGCCAATCAAGTGTTATAGGTGGAAGCCGAGAGGTCAAAGCTCAACATAAAGATGGCACCTTAATTAATATTAGGTTAGCTATTGGCCATGTAGATCTTGAAAGAGATAGTTTTTTTGTTGCCTTTATGTCCGACATACGTCAGCGCATTGAAATGGAACAAGCCCTTCGCGAAAATGAAGCTAAATTCAGATCGTTAATTAGTAATATTCCAGGCATTGCCTACCGTTGTTTAAACGAAAAAAGCTGGCCTTTATTGTTTATCAGTGATGCGGTTGAAGAAATTACAGGTTATCCGGCTAAGGATTTTTTACCGCCTAATAACAAACGAAATTTCTCGGATTTATTCCACCCTGACGATGTCGATTTGATTTCTTCGAACCAAATAGTGGATCAAATGTTCAATCTAGAATATCGAATTATCACTAAAAATGGTGATATTCGTTGGATGATGGAATTTGGCAATCATATTACCGACGATGAAACCGGAGAGATTTGGTTAGACGGTTTCATTATGGATATCACTGAGCGTCAAAATATGGAACAACAGCTTAGAGAAGCAAAAGAAATAGCAGAAGAAGCAGCAGAAGCGCGCGCCGCGTTTATGGCAAATATGAGCCATGAAATTAGAACGCCAATGAATGCCATTATTGGTTTTAGTGACATTTTATTAGAAACAGAACTAAAACCCGACCAGCTTAAACACTTGAATGTTATTAACAATGCGTCTAAATCATTATTACATTTATTAAACGATATATTAGACAGTGCAAAACTCGACAAAGGTAAGTTAGAGCTTGAGTTAAGACAATTCTCATTAATAGAAGAAGTCGATGCGGTCATCTCTACATTATGGTTACAAGCCAGAAATAAAGGTTTAGAGCTAAATGCCGACATTTCTCGCAAACTAAACGGCTTTTATTTAGGTAGCCCTGAACGTATACGACAAGTATTAACTAATTTAATTGGTAATGCAGTTAAATTTACCGAATCAGGCCGAGTGACGGTTTCGGTATACCCTGTTGGTGATAATAATGTAAGGTTCGAAATAGAAGACACTGGTATTGGCATGGACGAGCAACAGCTTAAATCTGTATTTGAAGCCTTTACCCAAGCCGATGCATCCATGAGTCGACGTTTTGGCGGAACGGGCTTAGGGACCACCATTAGTAAACAACTTGTTGAATTAATGGGTGGGGAAATAAATGCACAGAGCGAACTTAATGTTGGTACTAAGTTTTACTTTGAACTTCCGTTACCACAAGTCAAACACAAAGTTGAAAAACAGCAAGTCACTCAGGTTCAGTTACCGCCATTAAAAATATTAGTAGTGGATGATATCCAACAAAATATAGACTTATTAACCTTGTTACTCGAACGAGATGGCCATACCGTTGTGACCGCCCGAGACGGAAAACAAGCATTAGTACGTATGTCTGATTGTAAAGAAATCCAATTAGTATTAATGGATATTCAAATGCCAGTCTTAGATGGCTTAAATGCTACTAAACAAAGACGTGAATACGAAAAACAACATCAACTCCCTCAAATGCCGATAATCGCGTTAACCGCAAGTGTATTATTAGACGACAAATTAGCGGCTGAACAATCAGGCATGCAAGGGTTTGCAAATAAACCGGTGGATTACACTTTATTAAGTAATGAAATTGCCCGAGTGTTAGACATTGACGTCGAACTGTCTCCTGTTACGGTTGATAATAACAAGGCCGATTTATTAATGGATGAGACTAAAGGTGAAGCACTGTGGGGAAGTTTAGATGCTTATTATCAGCAAATATTAAGCTTTATAAATAGTCAAAGTGTTGCAATTACGGATCTAAAACAAATAATAGTTTCTGAAAGCTGGGACAAAGTAACGGCCGTAGCCCATTCACTAAAAGGTGTGAGTGGTAATTTAGCCATAGTAAAATTACAACGTCTTTTTGCGCAACTTGAATCTGTCGTCAGCAGCCACCCAGAACAATGTATTTCTGTATATGAAACTATTGATGATGTTTTTACCGAGTTAACCGACAAAGTAAACACGTGGAAAAATAACTATCAAAATGTGGCAACATTTTCTGAAGTTGATCAAGATGCGTTAATCAGCTTACTCAATCAGCTACACACAAAGGCGCAAGAAAATGAAGCTGAAGAAACTGATCTCGCTGAACTGTTAACATACAGTGAATCCGAATACCGTAGCGATATAAATAAAATTTATAACGCATTAAATGATTTTGAATTTGAATATGCTCTGGAGCATATAGTAGCGCTTAAACAACGCCTAGAAAGTAAGTGAAGGTAAAGTAATGGAAAACAAACAAGCAACCATTTTAATTGTTGATGATGAACCGGCTAACTTACGCGTTTTAAAACAGATTTTACAACAAGATTATCGATTGATTTTTGCTAAAGGCGGTCAAGAAGCATTACGTTTAGCACACGATAAAAAACCAAATCTAATACTATTAGATATTATGATGCCTGATATAACTGGGTTAGAAGTCTGTAAACAACTGAAAGCCGATCCCGTCACCACTAAAATACCCGTTATTTTTGTGACGGCATTAAACGATCATGATGATGAAGCTCAAGGATTAGAACTTGGTGCAGTCGATTACATAACCAAACCAGTATCAGCCCCTGTAGTTAAAGCTCGTGTCGCGACACATTTATCACTTGTGCAAGCCGACGAATTAAGACGAACTCGTCTACAAGTCATACAGCGCTTAGGGCATGCATCGGAATACAAAGATAATGAAACAGGCATGCACGTAATGCGCATGAGCCATTATTCTCAGGTTCTGGCGCTTGCTTTTGGATTCTCAGAACAACGGGCTGACGATTTACTTCATGCGGCACCTATGCATGATTTAGGAAAAATAGGCATTCCAGATAGCATTATGCTAAAACCAGGCAAGTTAACTAACGAAGAGTTTGATGTGATGAAAACGCATCCCGTTATTGGCGCTCATATCTTAGGGGACGATGACTCAGACTTGATCAGTTTAGCCAAAGTAGTCGCCCTAACTCACCATGAAAAATGGGATGGTACAGGCTACCCAAATGGTCTAGCCGGTAAAGATATACCAGTTGAAGGTCGTATCGTTGCAATCGCAGATGTATTTGATGCCTTAACGAGTGTTCGACCATATAAAGATGCTTGGTCAATTGAAAGGGCTGTAGAGTTAATACAAAATGAAAGTGGAAAACACTTTGATCCGGAACTGGTTAGTCTGTTTGTTCAAGAACTAGATAAAATGCTAGAAATTAAACAACGCTGGAAAGATGAATAACTAAATTTTTTCCAATAAAAAAGGCAAATCCATGGCCCTTGTAACAATGCCTGTGTTTTTGCCTTTTTTTATATGTATTGGTTTATTTATGTCAAAAGGGATAAACAGAACCTAACGTTATACCGAGAATGGATACGCAATAGGTGGATGACACTCATACCCTTCTACTTCGAAATCATCCATAGTTACCCAAGTTTCTAAATCTTCTAATGATTTTATCTTTGGGTTGATAATTAACTTTGGTGACGGGAAAGGGTCACGTTTTAATTGAACATCACGCATCAATTCGAGTTGATCTTCATAAATGTGAGCATTCACTATCTTGTGATACGCTTTACCAGCTTTATTCCCCGTTATTTGAGCGACTAAGGCTAATAATACAAATACCTGAACTTGATTAAAGTTAAGCCCAAGCGGTACGTCGCAAGAGCGTTGATAACTGGTTAAATATAAGGTGTCGCCTAATAACGAGAATGTGTGTGTGTGCATACAAGGACGTAAACATCCCATATGAAACTCACCAGGATTATAAAACGATAAAATTTCACCGCGATCATCAATGCCGTTAGAAAGATCAACCACTAATTTTTTAAGTTGATCAACAAAACCACCATCTGGTTTAGCCCAACGACGGCCTTGGACGCCATAAACTCTGCCCATATCATCCTCACCTTTTCGGTGTGGGTTATTCAGCCAAACGTCATTTTCATTGGCATTGGCATTCCACGTATTACAACCTATAGAACGAAAGTCCGCCGCGTTATCATATCCACGAATATAACCAAGTAATTCAGCAATCGCCGCTTTCCAATAGCTCTTACGCGTGGTGATCATTGGAAACTCGTTAGCACCAACATCATAATTTAATTCTGCATTGATAACCGTTAAACAACGTTTACCAGTACGTTTGTTTTCAATCCAAGTGCCTTCGTCAACAATACGTTGGCATAACTCTAAATATTGTTTCATTTAATTTCTCTGATATACAAACCACTAAGGACACCAAGGACACAAAGGGTTATATTAAAAATAAATCAAAGCACCATTCTCTTGATGCCATTTTTAAGCAAAACTTCATTAAAGTTAATTAATAACCCAATTCCGATATTTGCTAATTTCATATAAGTTAATAGTTGGGCTTGATGTATGTTTTCCAACTTTTTCACAGTTTTAAGTTCAACTATTAATAGCTTTGATACTAATAAGTCTATTCGAAACCCATTATCAAATTCTATTCCTTTGTAGAGCACTGGTAACTTAACTTCATATTCTACTTGAATGCCTAGGTTGCGGAGTTCATAAACTAGACACTTCTGATATACCGATTCCAACAACCCAGGTCCTAGTTGTCTATGTACCTCAATAGCACATCCAATTACTACACCAGCCAAGTCCTTATCCATATTATGTTCCAATCTCAAAAACAATTGGCTAAATATAGTACAAGTACCCAATAAAGAAACGGTGCATTAACCACTAAGGTCACTAAGAACACAAAGGAAAATTATATCCTGATCAAAAGAACTTCTTAGCATTCTTTATGGTTCAACTGCTTTAATCTTGAAGAGCTAACCAACCACAAAGATCACTAAGGACACAAAGGAAAAAATTATACCCTTATCAAAAGAACTTCTTAGCATTCTTTATGGTTCAAGTGCTTTAGATCCACCACACTCTAACTCAGAAAAGTAACTGTATCCTGCTTATCCATTCACCAGCACTTCTTCATGTCCTTTGTGGTTCAACTGCTTTAATCTTTAAGATCTAACAAAACACAAAGATCACTAAGGACACAAAGGAAAAAATTATATCCTTATCAAAAGAACTTCTTAGCACTCTTTATGGTTCAGCTGCTTTAATCTTTAAGAGCTAACAAACCACAAAGATCACTAAGGACAAAAAGGAAAAAATTATACCCTTATCAAAAGAACTTCTTAGCATTCTTTGTGGTTCAAGTGCTTTATTCTTTAAAAGATAAACAACCACTCATTTCACACAGCGCACTAAATAAAGGGTGAAGATTAAGTCAGTACTTTCAATCACTCTTCTTCGTGTCCTTTGTGGTTCAAGTGCTTTAATCTTTAAGAACTAACAAACCACAAAGATCACTAAGGACAAAAAGGAAAAAATTATACCCTTATCAAAAGAACTTCTTAGCATTATTTGTGGTTCAAGTGCTTTAGATCCACCAAACTTTAACTCAGAAAAGTAACTGTATCCTGCTTATCAATTCACCTGCTCTTCTTCGTGTCCTTGTGGTTCAGCTGCTTTTGTTATTTGACTTTTTTGTTTATATCCAATTTAAACGCTAACGCCATTATGATTGCTCCAGCAAATACCATAGGCAATGACAGCCATTGTCCCATCGACATACCTAAGGTTAATAATCCTAAATGATCATCTGGCTGACGGAAGTACTCAACAATAAAGCGGAAACAGCCGTATCCTAATAAGAATAACCCACCAGCAGAACCTACTGCGCGCTTAGAACGGGTATACCAAAAGATGATAATAAATAAAACGATGCCTTCTAAAACAAACTCATATAACTGTGACGGATGACGTGGCAATGGCCCAGCACCAGGGAATACAATTCCCCAAGGAACATCTGTGGTTCTGCCCCATAACTCACCATTTAAGAAATTGCCAAATCGCCCTGCTCCTAAACCAATTGGTACAAGCGGGGCAACAAAGTCACCAATTTGAAATAAGGTAAGTTTGGTTTTTCTGGCAAACAGTATTAAAACAAATATGACACCTAATAAACCACCGTGGAATGACATACCACCTTGTTGGATTTGGAATAAATACAAGGGATCTTTGAGGAATAAATCAAATTGATAAAAGAACACGTAGCCAAGTCGACCACCAAGTACCGCCCCCATAAACCCATAAAAGATTAAGTCGCTAACTTGTTGTTCGTTAAATGGCGAACGTTTGGCTTTCACTTCTCGCATGGCTAACCAATACGCAAAACCTAATCCCACTAAATACATTAAGCCATACCAACGAATAGCAACGGGCCCTAACGACACAATAATTGGGTCGATTGCAGGAAAAATTATAGGATCTGATAACACGGATATAACCTCAACTTTATATAAATTACACCATCAACTTGTTGACGGTGTTATGTTTAAACTACGAACAAACTGATTACGTTAGTTGGTCGAACAACAATTTAGTTGCAACTAACATCATAAACACAGCAAATACTTTCTTTAACTGTGCTTGATTTAACTTTTGCCCGACTTTAACACCTAAAGGCGCTGTAAAATAAGAAAATAACATGATCATCAGTGCCGTTGGCCAATGAACATATCCAACAAACTCACTGCTGTCTGTCCAACCATAACCACTGATGAAATACCCAATTGAGCCAAACATGGCTACAATCATTCCACATGCTGCAGCAGCGCCAATTGATTTGCGGATATTGACCCCGACAACCGTTAAATACGGTACTAAAATCGCTCCACCACCTAACCCAGCAATTGCAGCTAAAAAGCCAGTGAACAACCCACCAAACGCCAAAACGTTAGTAGACGGGATATTGTCGCTTTCAGGATTTGTTTTACTGCCCGTGGCAATTTGAATGGCTAATACAAACAGTAATATGGCAAACACAGAGGTTAATAATGAACTGCCCATCCATATTGCAATATAAGGTGCTATAACAGAACTCAATGCCACAGTGATAGCAATGGGTAAGGTAATATTTTTATGAACATTCCCTCTTTTATAATGGCTTCTGGCAGACGAAAATGCAGTCACCACTATGGTTAATAAGGATGTTGCCACCGCAATAATAGCAATATTATCTGATGTGACTTGTGGTAGTAGCGGTAACAAATATAACAAGGCAGGTACTAATACGATCCCTCCTCCTATGCCTAACAAGCCAGATAAAAATCCTGCCAGTATTCCTAAAATAGGGGCGATGTATAATATTTCTAACAAATGACTGTACTGCCTATATTGATATAACTAACCGATAATTAGGGTTAAACATAATGACGGTTGATTAAAACTTCTTTTATTTACCTGCTCGTAATATACCTGCAGCACCAATATTAAGAATGTATCGGTTCACTCTGAACTTCACTTGATCTGGTCGAGTGCAATTTAAAATATCATCCGCTAGCTCTTTCAAGTCTTCTGAGTTTGATTTTTTCAATACCCATTTCACTCTTAATAAGTTTTTCGTATTCATGCTAAGTTGAGTAAACCCCATCCCTGCAAGTAACATAGCACCACCTGGATCACCAGCTAACTCACCACATACACTGCAAGGTATACCAATTTCATTGGTTACATCAGCTATCATCTTAATCGCATTAAGCACCGTTGGATGGTAGGCATCGTAAAGGTTTGCAACCTTGTCATTATTCCTATCAACCGCCAATAAATATTGTGTTAAATCGTTGGTACCAATTGAACAAAAATCAACTTTGCCTTTCAGCTGTTTTAATTGAAACAGCATAGAAGGTACTTCTAACATCACACCAAACTTAGGTTTAGGTACAATCGCCCCGGCATCAGCTTCTTGCAGCTCATCTTGAACTTCAAAATAAGCTTGATTAAATAACCGTCTTGCTTCGTCAACTTCACCAATATCAGAGATCATTGGTAACATGATATGCAAATTGTCAGTAAATACATTGGCTTTTATCATTGCCCGTATTTGTACTAGAAATATTTCCGGATGATCAAGGGTTAGGCGAATTCCACGCCACCCCAAAAATGGGTTATCTTCGATTATTGGAAAATAAGGTAATTGTTTATCACCACCAACATCTAAGGTGCGCATTACCACTGGTTTTTCTGAAAAGTCACCAAGCACTTGTTGATAAACCAATTGTTGCTCTTGTTCCGATGGAAAACGCTGGCGCATCATAAAGGTATATTCAGTACGATATAATCCAATACCTTCAATGTGTTCTTGTTCTGCAAATTCACCGTCAAAACCCATTCCTGAGTTTATATACAAGGAAATACGCTTGCCGTCTGCGGTTTGAACAACTTCGTCGGCTTCAACTTTTAATTGATTAGCAAACTCTAAATCTTCCGACTCTAAATTCTTATATTCTTCTACTATGGCTTCAACGGGCGAAATGAAAACTTGGCCGTTGTAACCATCAACAATAATATCAACACCATCAAGTTGTAATAAAGGTACATCGCGCAAACCCATCACGGCTGGAATGCCTAATGCTCTTGCCATAATGGCGGCGTGAGAGTTCTCAGCCCCTTTGATTGAAACAATACCTTTGATCTGATCTCTTGGTATTTCAGCCAGCATAGAAGCGGTCACTTCTTCGGCAATGATAATTGCGGCTTTAGGAATCGTTTTATGTTGCGATGAAGCATTGGTTAAATGTTTAAGTAATCTCCGGCCTAAATCTTTTACATCAACGGCACGTTCCCTTATATAAGGGTCTTCCATTTTTTCAAATTCAGAAATGTAACGTTCAACCACTATTTTAAGGGCTGAAACCGCACACCAGCTTTCATTAATTTTAGCTACTATTTCGTTGCCTAAACTTGCAGCTTCCAACAATTGCAAATACATATCAAAAATAGCAAGCGCTTGCGGAGGTAAGTGTGTCGACATGCGTTCCGACATAAGTTTAATGTCAGTTCGGGTTGCTTCTACGGCTTCAAAATAACGAGTTTTCTCAATGTCAGCGCTCGGCACTTTGCGTAAAGAAACGTCTGATAAATCAATTTCTGTTTGTACTAAATAAGAATAACCAATGCCAACCCCTGTTGAACCGGATACCCCTTTTAATACTAACGCGTTATTTTCATGTTCTATATATGGAGATGAAGACTTCATGCGTACACTGACATTGGCAATTGACGATGCCAATTGCGCGCTGAGCGTCACTAAAAAAGCTTCTTCTTCTTGATCAAAAAATCGGGCTTGGGATTGTTGTATTGTGATAACACCTAAGACTTGACGTCTATGGATGATTGGCACACCTAAAAAAGCGGTAAAGTTATCTTCTTGTACATCCGGAAAGTTTTTAAATCTTGGGTGACGCTTGGCATTGTGGATCTTGATAGGCTCTTCACGTTGCGCAACCCAGCCCGTTAATCCCTCGTCAAAACTCATGGTGGTAACACCAATTGCATCCGGGTTTAATCCGTCGGTGGCTTGTAACCTTAAAATGCTTTGTTCAGATTCGGCTAAATATACAGAACAACATTCTGAATTTAACACACGCTTAATGTCGGTTACTAGAGATGCAAGAGCCACCTCTAAAGATGGCTCCTGTACAAATGAATGAGTAATACTTCTTAGATCATTTAACATAATTTGTTATCAACAATCCCAAGGACTTTTACGCTGTTAGTGAAAACAAGTCGAAAACTATCCACGTTGTTTATTTTGATTATTCCTATTATAAGTTGATTTATTGCCACGGCGTTTATGCCTGTGACTTACTGGTTTATGACCACCAAAATCACCTTTACCCGCGTTTGATTTAACAAAAGGCATCACAATACTAGCAAATTCTTTCATTGCTCTGCGATATACATCCCGTTTAAACGAAACTACATTTCTAATTGGATACCAATAACTTACCCATCTCCAATCATCAAATTCAGGATGGGAGGTTTTTAATAAATCTACATCGGATTCTTTGCAACGAAGGCGCAGTAAAAACCATTTCTGTTTTTGGCCAATACATACCGGCATACTTTCCCGACGAATAAGTCGTTTAGGTAACCTGTATCTCAACCAGTTTTTACTGACTGCCAGAATCTCAACATCATCCGGCTTTAACCCTACTTCTTCTTCTAACTCTCGGTACATGGTTTGTTCAGGTGTTTCACCTTCATCAATCCCACCTTGAGGGTATTGCCAAGAATGTTGGCCGTATCTACGAGCCCAAAACACTTGACCTTTATGGTTGCAAATCACGATGCCAACGTTGGGACGAAACCCTTCGGCATCAATCACAGTTTCACCTGTTTATTATACTTTTTTATATCCTTTGATTCTTCCACAAAGCGGCGACTAGAGCAAACCAAAATTTAGCTGGTATCACGTTAAAGTTAATAAGATAATCCTAACGGGCATAATAATCGGAATACTGGCTAATTAATGAACTTTTCTCCACCTCCGGCAACCATCGAAGAACTTCAGCACCGTATTGACTTAATCGCAGGATTAACGTTGGGCGACTTAGCAGGAGAGTTAAACGTTGTGGTTCCAGAAAACTTACAAGTAGAAAAAGGTTGGCCAGGACAATTATTGGAAGCCTATTTAGGTGCAAGTGCAGGAAACTTACCCGAACCTGACTTTCAATTACTGGGGGTTGAGTTAAAAACCTTACCCATTAACCGCGACGGTAAACCACTGGAAACCACTTTTGTATCCGTTGCGCCATTAACGCAATCTTCACCTATCACCTGGCGAGAGTCTTCCATTTATAAAAAATTACGTCATGTATTATGGGTTCCCATTATTGCAGAGCGCGATATTCCAGTTCCTCTTAGGCAAATAGCCACGCCATTTTTATGGCAAATGGATGCTCAACATGAATCGCTTTTAAAAAATGACTGGGAAGAGTTAATGGAGCTTATTACTTTTGGGCATCACGACAAAATCTCCGCATTACACGGTGAAGCGTTACAGTTAAGACCCAAAGCCGCTGACAGTTCAGTGCGTACTCAAGCCTTTAATCAACAAGGTCAACCTATCCAAGCACCGCCTAAAGGTTTTTATTTAAGAACCAGTTTTACCAAACAAATTTTAACGAAACAATTTCAGCTTTAACGATTAATCATTATAAATTGACGTAAACAAGGCACATATTTTCATGACCGATATCTCAGTAATAGAATCTCAAGTATGGCAATGGTTAGATAAGGCCGTTATTGGTTTAAATCTGTGCCCGTTTGCCAAAAAACCACGAGCCAACAATCAAATAAAGTTAGTCATCTCACAAGCTGATAACAACAATGACTTAACAAACGAATTACTCACAGAGCTTGATTTTTTGACCAATACACCTGCAGAACAAACAGACACCACAGTCATCGTCATCCCACAATTTTTAACCGACTTCTCCGATTATTTACACATGTTAGACGTGGCTGATATGTTAATAGATCAAATGGGCTACCGCGGCACATTTCAACTCGCCAGCTTCCACCCTAACTACCAGTTTGACGGCACAGAAGCGGACGACGCTGAGAACCTAACTAACACAGCCCCTTACCCAATACTGCACCTCATTAGAGAAGACAGCATGGAAAAAGTATTATCAAAATACCCAGATCCCGAATCAATTCCGGTGAATAATATAAAGACGGTAGAGTCTTTAACGGAGAAGGAGATGGGGGAGATTTATGGGTTTAAGAGCAGCTGTAAGCTATAAGTTTTAAGCTGTAAGGAAAATCTCTGATGTGACCTCGTAAAAGTAGACACGGGGTTAATTTAATTCTTCATATTGCATGGGACTCTCGCCGAGAGGCGAAACAACAAAAGCGACGAGTTACGAGCTGCGAGATTCGAGCTGCGAGTAAAAAGATGATGATAACCACCTTAAATAACAAACCTGTAGGTTTGCAGTAGCATAAACGAAACAGCGCCATTACCTTAATTCAATATGAATCGAATGCGTAAACTGCGCTGAGACACCAACACCGGCTACTGCTATTAATTGATTGTTTATATAAATCAGGGGGACATGAGCTCGCCACCATGTTGGACAGCCAACTTCTTTTAAGTATTTGTTTAACTTTTTATGCCCTGAGTTTCTATTGGGTTGAAACATTTCACTGAATCGTGCCCATTTGATCACAAGTGTTTGGTCAAACTCTATTTCCACTTTGAGCTCTTGATATAGAGTATTTTCTGGCAATACGTACCATTGACCTGGACTCACCATTAATTCAATCGTACTTAAGTCTCTTGGTTCTTTTATAATGTCGCTGACCAAATACAAATGATGTTTGTGTGTTCTTAAATAATTATCCGCCACTTTCAACTTAATATTTGAATCGGTATTTAATTGACGGATCTGCACCATTAACTCATTTAACGTCGCCAGTGCTGGATAACGATTTAATTGTCGGTAAACAAACATGCGTATCACGGCTTTTTGTTTTGATGCAGATAAACAGGCAAGCTTATCAATATTCAAAACAGGGTGTTGGTTAAAACCTACTTCCAAACACCTTAGGTAATCCTGCTCCACATATTCATTAAGTAAATCAAAGTCCTGTTGTAATAACTCTGTGGCCGTATTAATTGATTTTCCAGCGACAGACCAGCGTTTAAATAACTGTGGTAAAACAGATAACCTAACGAAGTTACGGTCAAATCTATCATCTTCATTTGAGTCATCATTGACCCAAGTTAGCTTATTCGTCTGAGCATAATCTAAGATAGTCTGTTTGCTCACATTTAACAGTGGTCTGGCTAACCTAACTTGTTTTTCTTGTCCTAATGGATGCGGATATGGACTTATTTTACGCATTGAGGTTAACCCAGCTAAACCGGAACCACGCATTAGACGTAACAAAAAGGTTTCCATTTGATCGGACTGGTGATGCCCAGTAAACAAGACCGAATTAGGTTGTGAACACTCAGCAATGGCTTGATACCTAGCATCTCTGGCTTGTGATTCTAATGAGGTTCTTGATTTTGATTCGATGTTCACTTGCTCGACGACAAGCCCCACGTCATGTTGTTCACAAAGCTTGTGCATTTGTTGTTGCCACAGCATGGCATTTGAATTTAAGCCATGATTAACATGAACCGCAGTGAAGTTAATAGAGGTGTTCTGTCTTAACTGAATAAACAAATCCAACAAAGTAATAGAGTCAACACCACCACTTAAACCAACAACCAAGTTACTTTTTTCAAGTTCTTGTTGTTTTATAAAGTTATGTAAATGAGTCCAATCTAAATTCATTATTTATATTTCTAGTTAACGTACAGTTGTAAAAAAAGCCATCTAAATGATGGCTTTAATCAATGTTTACAATTATCGCAAAGATTTGTTTTTAAGGCTACTTTATAAAAAAGAGCTTACCGGTTTATAAATAACCGTAACCCATTAAACGTTCATAACGTTTATCTAACAATTCTTCTTTCGACATTGTTTTTAAATCGGCTAAGTCTTGTTTAAGACGTTGCTTAAGATTAGCAGCCATCAGCTCCATATCTCTGTGCGCACCACCTAGTGGTTCTTCAACTAAGTTGTCCACTAAACCTAATTCTTTAATTTTTTGTGCTGTGATACCCATAGCTTCTGCAGCGACAGGCGCTTTCTCTGCACTTTTCCATAAGATTGACGCACAACCTTCTGGTGAAATTACTGAGTAAGTACTGTATTGCAACATGTTTACACGGTCACCAACACCAATGGCTAATGCACCACCAGAACCACCTTCACCAATAACAGTACAAACGACAGGTACTTTCAATCCCGCCATTACTTTTAAGTTACGAGCGATAGCTTCACTTTGGCCACGTTCTTCAGCGCCTATACCTGGGTATGCCCCCGGAGTATCAATAAACGTAATGATTGGCATATTAAAACGTTCTGCCATTTCCATTAATCGTAAGGCTTTACGATAACCTTCTGGTTTTGGCATACCAAAGTTACGTTTGATTTTTTCTGCTGTATCACGACCTTTTTGTTGGCCAATGATCATTACAGGTTCATCATCCAAACGAGCAATACCACCAACAATCGCTAAGTCATTAGCGTAGGTTCTATCCCCTGCTAATTCGTCAAACTCAGTAAATATACGTTCGATATAATCTTTGGTATATGGGCGTAAAGGATGACGAGCAATTTGTGCTACTTGCCAAGCCCCTAAGTCACCAAAGATTTTTTTGGTTAGTTCGTGATTTTTTTTCTTTAAGTTTGAAATTTCATCTTCCAAACCTAAATCAAGTTCACCACCACGGTTAACATTCATCAGCTCATTGATTTTTGCTTCTAATTCAGCAATTGGCTGTTCAAATTCAAGATAATTAAGACTCATACTTCCACCGGTCTAAAGATAATATTTAATACAAATTGTCATATCACTGACATAACAACTCGTTAGAATTCTAATTTAGGATCAATTTCCAAGGCTTCCTTGATATCAATAAATAATTGATCATCAGGGTTAACTCGCCAACTGGTTCCCAGTTCAATCTTTGCGCTAGCCAGTTCATTTTCATAACTGATCTGTACTGGCGTTGTGCCATCTTTATAAGGTAATAATAACTTTTTCAACTGTTGCTGAATTTTATTACCTTTTTCTACACTGTTAACATTCAGGTTAATACAATTAACGTATTTCTCTCTCGCCTGTGTTAACGACATAACATCGCGAGCGGTCATTGTATTGCCGTCACTGAAATTATCAAAGCTGACCTGTCCAGAAACGATGATTATTTTACCATTTTGCAGCTGTTCTTGGTACATATCGTACTGTTCAGGGAAAAAGCGTAAATCCAGACGACCACTTTTATCATCTATTTTCACTAATGCCCATTGTCTGTTCTTTTTATTAACTAAAACGCGAACATCAACCACGAGTCCAACCACAGTTATAGACTGATCTCGGCGAGTTGGCGTTACTTCGGATAATTTTATTTTTGTATAATGACGTAATTCTTTACGATATTCATTAATTGGATGCCCTGTTAAGAACAAACCTAAAGTTTCCTTTTCACCCTCTAACCATTTTTTATCTGGCCATAAAGTGGCGGGCTTAAATTTTTGTTGAACGTCTTCATCATCCGTCGCTAACAATCCAAATAAATCCGATTGACCCAAATCTGCATTTTTGGCTTCTTGATTGGCCGCTTTTAACGCATCTTCCAGTGTGGCCATGATGATGGCACGTTGTTCTTGTTTGTGTGGTGCTGGGCCAATTTGATCTAAGGCACCGGCTAACACCAATTTTTCCATCACTCGTTTATTTAATTTTTTAACATCGACACGAGCACAAAAATCAAATAAATCCTTAAACTTACCACCTTTCTCACGAGCTTCTAATATAGCTTCAACCGGTGCTTCACCTACACCTTTAATCGCACCAATGCCGTAAATAATATGTTCTTGTTCATTGACCGTAAACTTGTACGAACCTGAGTTTACGTCTGGTGGCTCAATCGTCAACTTCATGCGTTCACATTCATCAACCAAGGTCACGATTTTATCGGTATTATCCATATCCGCAGACATAACCGCCGCCATAAACTCAGATGGGAAATGAGTTTTCATCCACAAAGTTTGATAAGACACCAAGGCATATGCCGCAGAGTGAGACTTATTAAACCCGTATCCAGCAAATTTCTCTACCAGATCAAATATTTTGGTCGCAAGCTCAGGATCGATATTATTGTTTTTTGCACCTTCAGCAAACGTCGCACGTTGCTTTTCCATTTCTTCAGGTTTTTTCTTACCCATAGCACGACGTAACATATCTGCGCCACCAAGGGAGTAACCTGACATTTCCTGTGCTATCTGCATTACTTGTTCTTGATAAACAATAATGCCGTAAGTTGGTTCTAGTACTTCTTTAAGGCAATCATGTTGATATTCATGATCTGGGTAAGCAACTTCTTCTTCACCTTTCTTACGTAGAATGAAGTTATCTACCATGCCAGAATCTAACGGCCCAGGTCGGAACAAGGCAACTAATGCGATGATCTCTTCAAAGTTGTCTGGCTGTAACCGTTTAATTAGGTTTTTCATACCTGAAGACTCTAGCTGGAACACTGCTGTTGTCTCTGCATTTTTTAACATTTTAAAACAAGCGGGATCAGCAACATCTATTGATGCTATATCAATAGGTTTTCTGCCTGCTTTAGCTAGTTTTGCATCGGCCATTTCAATGGCCCACTGCAAGATAGTTAAGGTACGTAACCCCAAGAAGTCGAATTTAACTAACCCAGCAGTTTCCACGTCATTTTTATCAAACTGTGTAACCGGATTGTTACCTTCGTCATCACAGTACAAAGGCGCAAAATCAGTGATTTTAGTAGGTGCGATTACAACACCACCGGCATGTTTACCCGCGTTAGATGTTACCCCTTCTAACTTACGAGCCATGTCGATAAGTTCTTTAACATCATCATCACTGTTATATAACTCTGTGAGCTGTGGCTCTACTTCAAAGGCTTTTTTTAAGTCAGTGCCTGGTACTGTTGGGATCAGCTTTGAGATCCTATCTACAAAACCATATGGATGACCTAATACACGTCCAACCCCAAGCACCACAGCTTTAGCAGCCAAGGTACCAAAAGTAATAATTTGCGATACGGCATCACGACCGTATAATTCAGCAACGTGATCGATAACTTCTTCTCGACGCTCCATACAGAAATCGATATCAAAATCCGGCATCGAAACACGTTCTGGGTTCAAGAAACGTTCAAATAATAGTGCAAACTCTAATGGATCTAAGTCAGTGATTTTTAATACATAAGCCACTAATGAGCCCGCACCTGAACCACGTCCAGGCCCAACCGGAATGTTGTTGTCTTTACTCCATTGAATAAACTCAGCAACGATTAAGAAATAACCAGGGAATCCCATTTGGTTAATAACGCCAAGTTCAATTTCTAAACGTTCATCGTATTCGCCACGTTTGTTTTTTCTTTCTTCTTCATCGGGGAATAAAAACTGTAATCGCTCTTCTAAGCCTTCTCGGGATATTTTTATCAAGAAGTCAGCTTCGCTCATGCCGTCAGTAGGACAAGCCGGTAAGAAATACGTCCCCAATTGCACTGTGACGTTACAGCGTTTAGCTATCTCTACTGTGTTTTGTAATGCAGAAGGAATATCAGCAAATAACTCACACATTTCGTCTTCAGATCTCAGGTACTGCTGAGGACTATAATTTTTAGGGCGGTTTTTATCTTCAAGGGTATATTTTTGATGGATACAAACTCTGATCTCATGTGCATCAAAATCATCAGGTGACATAAAGACCACATGATTTGTCGCCACAATTGGGAAACCGGTTTGCTCCGCAAAATCTAAAATTTGGTCGTTATAAATACGTTCTTCCGGACGACCTGTACGGTTGATTTCAATAAAAAAATGGTCTTGGAAATGGGTCTGGTAAGGTTCAATGATCTCTTGCTGTAATTTAGGATTGTTTTTGGCTAAACCAAAAGCAATATCACCCTGATCTGCGCCGGATAAGATGATGATCCCTTCTTTATGTTCGATTAACCACTCTTTTTCAATAACCGCCTTGCCACGAATTGAGCCTTTTAAATAAGCATTAGAGATAAGGTCGGTTATATTTTTATAACCATCATTATTTTTGGCTAATAACGTGAGTCTAAAAAGTGGCTCATCATCTTGACGCTTTACCCAAACATCTACACCAATAATAGGTTTAATACCTAAACCATGGGCGCCTTGATAAAACTTCACCAAACCACACAAGTTCATTTGGTCAGTTAATGCCAACGCTGGCATTTTTAAATCGGCCGCTTTACCTAATATCGCTTTGACCTTAGACATACCATCCATCATGGAATAATCAGAATGGACGCGAAGATGTATGAATTTAGGGTCTGTAGTATTTGACATATTTATTAATAATTATCACGGTTATGAGTCACAAGATAATGACTTTATATTGTTATTATTCAGATAATTCTAACGCCGACATGCGACGATAATTATTCTAAACCAAGCGCTTTTCTAACTGGTTTAAATGATTGTCTATGTTGCGGGGTTGGGCCGTATTTAGCAAGCATTTCGAAATGTAATTTTGTTGGATACCCTTTGTGTTTAGCAAAACCAAACTCAGGGTAAATTAAATCTAACTCTTTCATTTCATTATCACGAAACACTTTGGCTAAGATTGATGCGGCACTGATTTCAGCCACACGTAAATCACCTTTCACTAACGCTTCTGAAGGCATCGGTAGTTCTGGGCAGCGGTTGCCATCAATTAACACAAACTCTGGCTGAACAGACAAATGAGCGACTGCTCTGGTCATAGCTAACATAGTAGCGTGTAAAATATTAATTTCATCCACTTCGTGAGCGTCCGCTCTTGCGATAGACCATGCTAATGCTTTTTCTTTAATTTCAATGGAGAGTAACTCACGCTTTTTTTCAGTTAGTTTTTTTGAGTCCGTTAATCCTTTAATTGGATTATTTGGATCAAGTATCACAGCAGCAGTTACAACAGCACCAACCAATGGACCTCGACCTACTTCATCAACACCCGCAATCAGTTTGTAGTCAGGGTATATATATTCTGGAAAGGTTTTATCCATGATTTACAGCGTCCTTTTGTTTATGGTCGATAAGCTTCCAAATAGCATCGGCGGCTCGTTTACTGGCATCTCGTTTGATAGAACTATGTATGTCAGTAAAGGTTTGTTTTAACTCAACCTGCGGTTCAAGCAGCATAGGTTTGATAGCTTTAACAATATTGTCAGTCGTTAAGTCTTGTTGAATTAACTCAGGCACTATCATCTTCTGCGCTAATAGGTTGGGTAAAGTGAAATATGGCGTTTTTATCATACGACTAAATATCTGATAACTTAACCAACCTACTTTATAACCTGCAACCATAGGTGTTTTCATTAACATGGTTTCCAAGGTTGCTGTACCTGATGCTAATAACACGGCATCAGAAGCCGCCATTACCGCTCTTGCATTAGCTATGGATAAAGTGACACCTAAATCTGAGTATTCTTCATCAATGATATTACCAATCAACGCGGCTCTGTTTTCGTTTACCGCTGGTACTAATATTTTAAGATCGGGAATTTGTTGTTGAAGCTCACGTGCTGCATCTAAAAACGGACGTAATAATAGTTTAATTTCAGATCCACGACTGCCGGGCAAAACACCGAGTACTTTATCTGTAAGTGATAAACCTAGCCCTTGTCGATACTCTGCTTGTTGGTCATCTAACGGTACTTGGTCAGCCATGGTGTGACCAACAAAATCACAAGGCATATTGTGATCATCATAGAACTGTTTTTCAAATGGCAATAAAGCTAATACTTTGTCGCAGGCTTGTTTAATTTTATGAATGCGTGATTGCCGCCATGCCCATACAGACGGACTGACATAATGAACCGTTGGGATCCCTTGTTGTTTTAACGCGAGTTCCAAGCCGATATTAAATTCAGGCGCATCGATACCTATTACAATATCGGGTTGCCAATCGATTAGATCTTGTACTAACTGCTTACGTTTTTTTAACAACCTAGGTAAACGTTTTAATATTTCAACAATGCCCATAACGGCAAGCTCTTCCATGTCAAACATGGTTTCACAACCAAGTGCCATCATTTTAGGGCCTGCGACGCCTTTAAATATTAATTTTGTTGGTTCGTTTTGTTGCTTGGCAAGATCAGAAAGCGCCGACATTAAGTCAGCGCCTAAAATATCACCCGAATGTTCTCCGGCGATAATGCCTATTTTTAATTCTTTCATAACAGATCAGACATGTATTTAATTCTCTAAACTAACTGACTGGAATAACCTGTCAGAATACAGGTTATTCTACAGGAGCAGTGTTAACGAACAATGCCACGTGGCGAGTCGATGATAAACTGTTTAAATGCAGAAATTGCATCACTAGAGTCTGGAATATTGGCTAACGCTTCATCAATTGAATTGCCTTTACGGTACACTTCTTTGTATGCACGTTTAATAGCCAGAATATCTTCTGCTGAAAAACCTCTGCGTTTTAATCCTTCCGAATTAATGCCATGCGGTTTCGCGCTTTGACCTGACGCTAATACATAAGGTGGAACGTCTTTTACCACCATAGAATTTAAACCACAAAAGCTATGTGCACCAATGTGACAGAACTGATGAACCCCCACCATTCCACCTAAAATAGCCCAATCACCAACATGCACATGACCTGCAATACTGGCATTATTAGCAAATATAGTATTATTGCCTACAACACAATCATGGGCGACATGTACATAAGCCATAAACAGGTTATTACTGCCAATCTTAGTTAAACTTTGGTCCTGAATAGTGCCGCGGTGAATAGTGACGTTTTCACGAATAATATTATTATCACCAATCTCTAGACGAGTGGGTTCACCATTGTATTTTTTATCTTGGCAGTCTTCACCAACTGAGGAAAATTGAAAGATGATATTATTGGCGCCAATGATAGTTGGGCCTTTAACCACAACATGAGAATGTATGATAGTATCGTCACCTATCTCTACATCATCACCAATAAATGACCAAGGGCCAACATATACGTTTTTGCCTAGCTTGGCACTCGGGGATACAATCGCAGTTTCGTGGATCAAATTATACTCTCAACTGTTAGTTATTTTCATCAAACCACTGATAAAATTTAATATTTTCCAGTTGCTTATATTCTAACGTAAAATCAGCATAGGTAAACTCTGAGTTTACCTATTTAGCTAATTTTATTTATTAGTATATATTCTTATAATACTCTACGGGCACACATAATGTCGGCGCAAGCGGCTAACTTACCATCAACAAATGCTTCACCACTAAACTTCCAAATGCCTCTGCGTTCTTTGATAAATTTAACGTGGAAATGCATTTGATCGCCAGGAATCACAGGCTGTTTAAAGCGCGCATTATCGATAGCAGCAAACAAATATAATTCATTAGGATCAACTTGACCTTTTTCAGCTTCAATAGTTTTAAAGCCTAATAGACCGGTTGCTTGTGCCATAGCTTCTAATATTAATACGCCTGGGAAAACTGGTTTACCTGGGAAATGGCCAGTAAATATTGGTTCATTAATAGTTACATTTTTAATTGCGTGTAACGACTCTCCAACTTTGTAATCCAATACTCGGTCTATTAACAACATAGGGTATCTATGTGGTAAATAAGACATGATTTTTTCAACTTCAAACGAATTTAGTTGCTCAGACAAAGCAATCTCCTTTTATATGTGAATCAGACTTAATTCCGATCACATTACTTATTTTCTAATTTCTTAACTCGGTCAAATAACTCTGTTAATTTCCTGTATCGAGCCGTATTGTTACGCCACTCTTTATTTGTTGTCGCCGGCATTCCTGAAGAATAAATACCCGCTTCTTTGATATCTTTCATGATAAAACTTCTACCGGTAATAAATGTTTTATCAACAATAGTTAAATGCCCACTGATGGCACAAACACCACCTATGGTTACATTGCGTCCTATTTTTGTACTGCCCGCTATCATAGTACCAGCGGCAATAGCCGTATAATCCCCAATAACAACGTTATGACCAATTTGGATTTGGTTATCTATGATGACGCCCTGACCTATGACTGTATTATCAATAGCGCCACGGTCAATCGTGGTTGACGAACCAATTTCGGTGTTATCACCAATGGTTACACCGCCTAACTGAGGAATTTTGATCCAGTGTTGGTCGCCATCTATAGATTGCGGCGCATAACCAAAACCATCAGCGCCAATAACACTATTAGCATGAATAATACAGTTTTTACCAATATCAACACCGTGATATATCGTCGTATTTGGCCAAACTCTAGAGTTCTCTTTGACTATTGTACCTTGCCCAACAAAACAACCTGCTCCGATCTGTACACCTTGTTCAATAATCGCATCAGCTTCTATCACTGCATTGGCTGCTATTGAGCAATTTTCCGCTATTTTTGCCGATTCAGAAACTACCGCACTAGGATGAATATTCATAGACTGTTGTGGGGTGTCATCTAAAATTTGTGCCACTAAAGCAAAACCTACATAGGGGTTTGACATCACTAATGCGGCGCCTTGCCAAGCATCAAGCTCTGACTCAGCCAGTATGACTGCACCGGCAGAGCAATCTACTAAATGCTTTTTATATTTAGCGTTGGCTAGAAAGGTGATGTGATTACTATTGGCTTTATCAATGGTTGAAATTTTTTCTATTGAAAGAGCACCGTCGCCGACGACTTTAACATCTAAACCCGAACGTTCTGTGATTAACTTAGCTAACTGTTGTAATTGAAATGACATAAATGCTCCCTGAAAGCGCGACACCCGTTTTATATTCATGAGTGTTTAACTATGTGCCATAAATGAAAAAACCCACTATGTACATAGTGGGCTTTTATATTTGCTATAAAATTAGATTAATTTAATTTGCTAACTTTCGCAGCTACTTTTTCTGAGATATCTAATTCTGGCTTAGCAAACGCTAAGCTTTGTGCGTTTAATACAACGTCTAACTTTTCTTCAGCAGCAACGGCTGAGATAGCTTGTTGGATTAATGCAAAAATCTTATTACGCTCTTCCGTTTGACGACGACGAATGTCTTGTTCTAATGGTTGAGCTAAAGATTGGTATTTCTTTTGTAATTCTTCAACTTGAGTACGTAAAGCGTCTTTTTGCTCCTCGCTCATCGTCATTGATTCACGTTGGAATTTTTCCATATTAAATTTAATGTCGCTTTCTAACTTTTGAATTTCTTCTGTCGCTGCAGAAAATTCTTGAGTTAATGCTTGTTGCATTGCAGCAGTTTGTGGAATTTTACTTGCCACTAATTGCATATTAACCACGGCCATTGTTTCAGCAAATACTGATGCAGAAAAGAATATGCCTGCTACTAATCCTAATAAGGTTTTTTTTGTTGTTGTCATTTTATACTCCATAAATTTTGTGAAACCTTTAATTAAAAAGTAGTTCCAATGTTAAAGCTGAAAAATTCGTGTTCATCGCCATCATATTCTTTTATAGGTTTAGACCATGTGAAGACCATTGGCCCCATTGGCGATAACCATTGTATTGACATACCCGCTGACGATCTATAACGACCAGGGTCTGAAAAATCAGTTAATTTACTTTGTTCAGTCGCAGATAAATTAGAATAATTATCCAAATCAAACTCTGTATCCCATACATTACCTGCATCGACGAAGAATGACGTTCTGACTGAGTTAGAAAATTCATCACTTAAAAACGGTGTTGGTGTAATTAATTCTAAACCGCCGAAAAACGATGCATTACCACCCGTTGCGCGATACGTTGTCGATATAGTATCAAACTCGTCGCCAAGCACAACCTGACTTGTTCCACCAAAGCCGTCTGGCCCACCAGAAACTACGCGTTTTGTTCTAATGATACCTTTAGGACCGATAGTATTACTTTCAAATCCACGTAAATCGGTTGAACGTTGTTGCATGTTCTCCCAGAAAGGCAGAGTTTGATCGTTCCCATCTAAGGTTCCGTAACCATTACCGTAGTTCATTTCTAAACGAGTTAAGAATACCCATTTATGACTTTGTGTAAGCGGGAAGTAAAACTTCGAATCAAAGTTAGCTTTAAAATATTGAACATCAGAGCCAGGTATTGCAGCTTTTAGTCCTAAATATTGGCTAGAACCACCTGATGGGAAAACACCACGGTTTAGAGTTGAACGACTCCAACCTAAGCTTGCCTCTAGATTCTCAAATTTAAATTTAGCATCTGGATTATTCGGATCGATGAACGAGCTAGAGAACGTTTGGATTTGGTCATAAGGCTGTAATTGTGACAATTCTAAATTGTTATAATACAAACCTACATTAATACGGTTGTTTTCCATAATAGGCCAGCTCAACGTTGGACCCACTACCACTTTCTTCTGTGAATAAGATACAAGGTTTACTTTAGATGCGTCGTAATTACTAAACGATATTTGACCACCTAAACTCACACCATCATCAGTGAAGTAATTATCGGTATAGTTCAAAGAAACGGTTTGCTGAGCTTTCCAAGTATTAACAGAAATACCAATTTGGTTACCCGTACCTAAGAAGTTATCTTGTTGTACCGCCGCATTAAAGGCTAATCCAGTATAATCGCCATAAGAAACGCCCGCTTGGAATGAACCTGAAGATTGTTCTTTAATGGTAAACACAACATTAACGGCATCATCAACACCCGGAATGTCATTTACTTTAAAATCTACAGTTTCAATGTATTTTAAACGTTGGATGTAACTCTTAGATGCTTCTAACAAGTCATTGGATAAAGTTGCACCTTCAAACTGGCGCATTTCACGTCTTAATACTTCATCTGATGTGCCAAAGTTACCTTCAAACGTAATACGGTTTACATAAACACGTTTGCCTGGGTCAACAGAAATAGTTAACGCAACCTCGTTTGTTTCTTCATTTAAGTCTGGAATAGTTTCTACTTTTGCGTTTGCATAACCAAATCGAGCTAAATATCGGGTGATCATTTCTTCTGTATATGTGATCACTTCACCGTTGTATAACTCATTAACCCTGATTGGAACTATTTTAGTTAAAAACTCTTCCTGTCCTAACAAGTCACCAATAAATTCAAAACCTGTGACTGTGTATGGTTCATCTTCTACAACGTTAAATGTGATATAAACCGCTTCTTTATTAGGATCAACTGACACTTGTGTCGATTCAATATCAAACTTCAAATAACCTTTTGCTAAGTAATAATCACGAATGATTTCAATATCACCTTGTAGGGCTTGTTTTTGGTAACGGTCATTTGATGTGAACTGCCACCAATCTAAATTAAATTTAGATTCAATTTTTCCTAGTAACTCTTCGTCGGTAAATACTTTATTACCAACGATGTTAATTTGTTTGATTTTAGCCGCATCACCTTCTTCAAAATTGAAGTTAAGACGTACACGGTTTCTTGGAAGGTAGGTAATTTTTGCTTCAACTGTCGCATTGTATTTACCAACACTGTGATAGAAGTCGGTTAAACCCGTTTCAATATTTGTGATAACGGTTTTATCAAGCGCTTCGCCGATTCGAATATTACTGTCGTCCAAACTGGTTTGAAGTTGTTCATCTTTAATATCGCTATTACCGTCAAACTCAATCTCACTAATGGTTGGACGTTCAGTGACTAAGTAAATAACCACATCGCCATCACGATAGGCTTTTACATCAGCAAAATAGCCAGACTTAAATAGAGATTTAATTGACTGTGCGACGACAAATTCTGAAACTTGATCACCAACAGAGAAAGGGACGTTTGTTAATGCTGCACCTAAGGCAACACGCTGCAAACCAGTTATTTGAATATCTTGAACTTTAAAATTTTGACTATTTGCCGAAGTAAACCAACTCAAAGAAAAAAGGACAATACTAACTACGATGTGTTTCATTATTTTATAAATTCCAATACCACTGACTACAACTGATCAAATTAACAATGTTTATAACCGACCAAAATCATTGATAATGGCAATACCCATTATCATCATTAATATAAATGCTCCGATTCTGAAGCCCATTTCTTGCACCCTCTCAGAGACAGGCTTTCCACGAATTAGTTCAATAAAATAATACATTAAGTGGCCACCATCTAGAACCGGAAGAGGTAAAAGATTGACTACTCCTAGATTAATACTAATAAGTGCAAGAAACTTTAGAAAATTAACTAAACCACTCTCGGCGCTATGGCCTGCTCCTTGAGCGATTGAAATTGGGCCACTTAAGTTGTTTAACCCAATATCTCCAGTAATTAATTTACCAACCATTTGAAAACTTAGGCTAATAAACGACCAAGTCTGTTCAACTGATTTTTGCAAGGCAGGAAAAATACCATATTGAACGTCAAATACATAGCCTTTTGGCCATTTCTCTACATCCGGTGCAACACCTAAATAGCCTTGGCTAAAGCCGTCTTTTGTTGGTCTATTTTTTGGTGTTATTGCTAAAGTTATTTTTTGTCCGTTTCTCTCAACTTCAACGTTGAGTTTCTTGTCTGCGTTAGCGGCAATTATTTCCGTCGTTTGCTGCCATGTTTTTAAAATTATACCATTGATTGTTAATAATTTATCACTTACTAACAAACCACCAATTTGAGCAGGAGAACCATCAACTATCAAGGCAATGGTAAGAAGCGGGTTAGGACGATATGGCTGGATCCCTAAGCCTTTTAATACCTGACCATCATCAATTTCCCAACCGTTACTATTTACGATTATGTTGGTTTCAGCATTTCCTCGTTCAACCAACAAATTGAAACTAGGTTTACCTACTTGTGCAATCAACGCGTAATTGGCACTTTCCCAACTGGGTGTTGGTTGATTGTTGACAGATAAAATAACATCGCCAGCTACAATACCAGAGTCTGCAGCGATGGAGGATTGATCAACTCCCCCAACGACTGGTTTAACGGCTTTCCCACCCATCATAAACATGGCAAATAATACAATTATGGCAAACACAAAATTGGCCATAGGCCCGGCAGCAATCACCGCAATACGTTGTGAAACTTTTTTATTATTAAATGCTGAAAATTTATCTTGTGGTAACACCTCATCGATACGTTCGTCTAACATACGAACGTAACCACCAAGAGGAATGAGTCCTATAACAAAATCAGTGCCTGATTTACTTCTCCAGGTATAGATGGGTTTGCCAAAACCAACAGCAAACTTTAATACCTTAACGCCATTTTTTTTAGCAACCCAATAATGTCCGTATTCATGCACAAACACCAAAATGCCTAGGGCGACAATAAAACTAAACAGATTCCAAATAAATTCAGTCAATTCAACCTCTAAAATTAGCGATAAAGCCAGTAGCGACTTCTCTAGCTAGTTGATCTAAATTTAAAATATCATCTAATGTTGTTGGGCTAACCGTGCCTAACTGTTCTAAACAATATTCATTTAATGCCGCTATTTTATTAAACGGTATTTCACGATTTAAAAAGTGAGAAACCGCTATTTCATTGCTTGCATTTAAAACAGTGGTTGCACCTTGGCCTAATTTAGACGCTTGTAACGCTAAATCTAAATTAGGAAATCGAGATAAGTCCGGTGCACAAAAACTAAAATCAGCAAGTTGAGTGAAATCAAGAGGCTTTACCCCTGAAGCTATTCGGTCAGGGAAAGACAACGTATGAGCAATAGGGATACGCATGTCAGGTTGTCCCATTTGGGCCAATACTGAACCGTCAGAATAACTCACCATAGAATGAATAATACTTTGCGGATGAATAACAACATCAATTTGTTCAAAGCTGGCATTAAACAGCAGTTTTGCTTCAATGAACTCCAAACCTTTATTCATCATAGTGGCTGAGTCTACAGAGATCTTCGCTCCCATGCTCCAATTGGGATGGGCAACCGCCATTTCTGGCGTAATATCAGCAAATTCAGTTAATGATTTAGTTAAAAATGGGCCACCTGATCCCGTTAATAATATTTTTTCAACACCCGCTTCTTTTAACGCCCCCCTTTTTGCACACTTGAAGGCATTGCCTGAAAAATCGCATTATGTTCGCTATCTACTGGTAACAAAATGGCATTGTTTTCAGCCACCGCAGATAAGAACAATTCACCACTCATGACTAGAGCTTCTTTATTGGCTAACAAGATGCGTTTTGAATGTTTGGCGGCAGTTAAGGTAGGTTGTAATCCGGCGGCGCCTACTATTGCGGCCATTACCGTGGTGACTTTGGGGTCTGAACAAACTTGCAATAATCCATCGGTTCCAGCTAATACATTAACATTTGAACCAAGAGACTTTAATTCATGTTGTAGCGTTTGAGCACTTTGCTCATCCGCCATAACTGCAATTTGGGGTTGGTACTGTTGGCATAATTTAACCATGCCAGATACATTGGTATTACCCGTTATAGCATAAAGATCAAATTTCTCTGGATGTCTTTTAATCACATCCAAAGTTGATAGACCAATAGAGCCCGTAGCACCTAATATTGTGATAGTTTGCATATACTAAAAACTACTAATTGTAGTAGTGGGTAAAAAAGACTAAAAACACGGGCATTGCTGCAGTTAATGAATCTATTCTATCTAATAAACCGCCGTGACCAGGGAAGATGTTACCACTGTCTTTAATACCGGCATCACGTTTGAGCATACTCTCACTTAAATCGCCAAAGGCCGAAATAACGCCGATAACAGCACAGCATATTATCATGGCTGGCCAATTTTCAAATGAAACACTTTCGTTCCATAACACGGCTAAGGTTAAAATAACTACAGCGATAATACCGCCCATAAAGCCTTCTATGGTTTTACCCGGGCTCACGTTTGGCATTAATTTATGCGAACCAAATCGTTTACCAGAGAAGTAAGCTCCTACGTCTGCCGCCCAAACAATACCAAACACAAATAATGCTAACCAAGCGCCCGCATTAAAGTTAATAGCATGTTGCCAATCACGTAAGGTAACTAATGCTAACCAAGCTGGTATTAAGGTTAAATAACCAAACAGCGATTTAACCACTAAATGGTGCTGCCAAACCCGTTTACCCCTAGGATAAATAAACACTAAAAATGAACTCACTGCCCACCAAATACAAGCGGCAAACATTAAGTTATAATTTTGTTCAGTGATCTGCCCAGTTATGGACCATAACGTTGAATCTAAGTAATAAATGTAAATTAAACTGCCAATAACAACTAACCCAATTGAGTATATAAGTTGATTGGTTTTACTTTTTATTTCAGCTAATTTGCTCCACTCAAAGGCGCCATAACCGAAAATAGCCAAAGCTAACCAAGTAAATATGTCGATTGGCACAAAAAACAGTATTGCCAATAATATAATGCCCAATACGATGGCTGTGGTAATTCGTTGTTTTAGCAAACTTAAATCCTACTAATAAATTAAAATTAACTTTTTACCTGTTCACCAGTCAGACCAAATCGTCTTTCTGTTCCTGCAAAAAATTCTATGGCCTGTGCAAACGCAATATCTTTAAAATCAGGCCAAAATAACGGCGTAAAATACAATTCAGCATAAGCCGCTTGCCATAATAAAAAGTTACTAATTCTCATTTCCCCGCCCGTTCTGATCATTAAATCTAAAGGGGGCTGGTCTGAAAACGAAGTGAAACTATCAAATACGTCTTCTGTGATGTCTGCAGAATTAAGTTCATTTGATTTCACTTTTTCTGCTAGTACTTTTGTTGCTTGTACAATATCCCAACGGCCACCATAATTGGCTGCCACATTAAGGATTAAACCCGTGTTATCTTGAGTTAATTGATGAGCAGATGCTACTTTATCTTGGATAGATTTACTAAAGCCATCTAAATCACCCACTATTTTTAACCGTACGTTATTTTTATGCAAGGTTTTAACTTCGCGAGTTAATACCAACATAAACAATTCCATTAAACCTGAAACTTCTTCTTCTGGACGTTTCCAGTTCTCACTAGAAAATGCAAATAAGGTTAGCGATTTAATACCGACTTTACGAGAAAACTTAACCGCCTCTCTTACCGCATCTACGCCCTTTTTATGGCCGTAAACTCTTGGCATTCCTTTTTGCTGTGCCCAACGACCATTTCCATCCATAATAATACCAACATGTTGCGGTATTGATTCTGAATAGAATTCTAGCACTTGGTCTGCGACATCAACTTTTGCCATTTAACTCTCTCAATAAATAACAAAACGCCGCGTAGTAAACTGTCACGGCGTTTTAACTCATATATGTTTAACTAGAATTAACTAATTAGATTTCCATCAACTCTTTTTCTTTAACCGCTAACATGCCATCGATAACTTTCATTCTAGCATCCGTTAGCTTTTGAATTTCGTCTTCAGATTGGCGAGCTTCGTCTTCTGAAATTTCTTTGTCTTTTAACAACGACTTAATGTCACCGTTAGCATCACGACGAATGTTACGTACCGCAACACGTCCGGCTTCAACTTCACCTTTAACTACTTTAACTAAATCACGACGACGTTCTTCAGTTAACATAGGAAGTGGTATACGAATAACCGTACCTGCTGACATTGGGTTTAATCCTAAATCAGACATCATGATCGCTTTTTCAACCGCTTGAGCTAAAGACTTATCAAAAACAGTTAACGCTAAAGTACGAGAATCTTCAATGGTTACGTTTGCAACTTGATTTAATGGAGTGTCTGCTCCGTAATAAGAAACTTGAATGCCATCTAATAGGCTTGGATGAGCACGACCAGTTCGGATTTTATTTAATTGCGATTGAAGAGACTCAATGCTTTTGTCCATTCTTACGGCTGCGTCTTTTTGAATTTCATTTAACACGATTAAATTCCTTAAGGTAGTTTAATTAGTTTTTCTTTACTAGAAACAATAGTGCCTTCATCTTCACCTAAAATGACACGTTTAAGTGCACCAGGTTTATTCATATTAAAAACACAAATTGGCGTATTATGATCTCGCGCTAAAGTAAATGCGGCTAAGTCCATTACTTTTAATTCTTTTTCGATTACTTCATCATAAGTCAGGTGACGGTACAATTCAGCATTAGGATTTTTAACTGGGTCTTCAGAATAGATGCCATCAACTTTTGTGGCTTTTAAAATAACATCGGCTTCGATTTCGATTCCACGAAGACATGCAGCAGAATCTGTTGTAAAAAATGGGTTACCTGTGCCTGCCGAGAAAATAACAACTCGACCACTTTTTAACAGGCTAATACCTTCAGCCCAAGAGTAGTCATCACAAACCCCTTTTAACGGTATCGCTGACATTAAGCGAGCATTAACATGTGCTCTGTGTAAAGCATCACGCATTGCCAGTCCGTTCATAACTGTTGCTAACATCCCCATATGGTCGCCAACAACTCGGTTCATCCCAGCTTCCGCTAAAGGCGCGCCTCTGAAAATATTACCACCACCAAGAACCACACCGACCTGAACGTCTTTTTCAACTAACTCTTTAATCTCTTGAGCCATTCGATCTAACACTTTTGGATCTATTCCAAAACCGTCATCTCCACATAATGCCTCACCACTTAGTTTTAATAAAATACGTCTAAAAACTGGTTTTGTGCTCATAAAGCTCCCGAATGTGAATTTTCTTGAGGTGCAAATTGCCGCGTATTCTAGGCGATTTATCTCGATTTAGCAAAAACTGATTTAGTCAAATTTGTATTTTTCCAAAGATAATTTACAAACATAACAATCTGCTGAATTAATAAGCTATGCCTGCTCAAATTTAACTAGAAAAGCGCTAAATGTTCATTAAGTTACTGTACAGGCGCGTATGAGGAACAACTCGCATTTTTATCAGTATTAACTAAACCTCTAATTTCAGATTCAGTTTTAATTAATTCAAGGTGATCAGGATAACGTTGCCGTCCAAGTTCCACTAATTCCAATGCACGTGCTTTGCAGCCAGAAATGGCGACTGAATACGCATAATTATTTATATAATCAGGTGACTCGTTTGCGTAGTCAAACCCCTGTTGAAATATATCTGACGCTAACTTTGGATTTTTATGAATATACGAATTACCGAGCAAGAAATATGGTAACCAGTTTTCTGGCCATAATTCAGTCGCGGTATGCAAGGAGGTTATGCCAGATTGTGCCATGCCAATTTGAATAAAATCCTGTGCAGCGGATAAATAGTTCATCATGTTTAAATCAGCTACTTGCAGCGTTAAAGGCATTGGCGCTAGATACCAAAAGTTGGCCCTGGACCAAGTTCGTTCGAATAAGGTTAACGGTATCGATTTATATTCATCAAGACCAGTATGAAGCTTAATATTTTGATGGGTTAAGTCATAACCAACAACGACAGAATAATGCCATTGTGGGTACCAAGATAGGCCGTTATTTTGTAAAACGATAATTGGCACATTTTGTTCTACCAGGGAAAGTATTTCCTGTAAGGTGCCTTTTTTCGTATAGGCCACTAAACCTAATTGTCTTACCGCTGACACCATTTCAATTTGTAAACTGCCTTCTCTTCCCGGAATAAATAAATTGGGTGCTAACGTCTCTGGAGAAGTATCTACATTGTAAAAATTAGCCACTTCTGAAATCGTGGTAGGCCCACAATAAAATTGTTGCTGTGGCATAAATGGTACATTAGCAATGACATGTACATTGTTATTAACTGAGTTGGGGTTTTGTAATAAAGCTGTGGTTTGTGGTGTAGTGGTGCATGCGGTTAACAGTAATAAGCCAGCAATTAAGCTGGCTCGGTAAAAAATATTCATTTAGTTAATTGGATCAATAAAGGTAAATAAATCCGTTACCCCTAACAAATCTAGAACGGCTAACACAATAAAAACAGTTATCGCTGTTCCAACTATGCCACCAGCAGGCGCATCATTTAATTGCTGGTTAAAAGCTAACAGCTCAGAATTCGTCATTTGGCTAATTTTAGTTTGAGCCGTTTGTGCATCAACGCCTAAAGCTTCTAGCTTAGCCAACACATCTTCATTTGAAACCATAGAAACAAGTTGTTGTTTTGAGTATTCACCTTGGATCTGAGTTAACACTGTATCTGAACCGACTACACCAGCATGGGAGGTTGCAGCTAAAAAGCTAGCTGAAGTAAAAACAGCCGTTAGTAATATTTTCTTAAATTTCATATAAATCATCCTTTTAAGTTTATTGCTTATTTAATATAGAGTAAAAAACTGTAGAGGTCATTACAAAATTTCAAACGTGTAATGTAAAAGGATTTGAGCATTATTTAATATACAGGTAATAAAAAACCGCATTAGGTTGCCCTATTGCGGTTTTTTGAAGTATCTAATTTTTTCTAATTAAAGAATAAATTATGCACCTTTAGCAGCAGCGATTTGAGCTTCTACTTCAGCAGCGAAATCTTCTGATTTCTTCTCGATACCTTCACCAACTTCTAAACGAACAAATGAAGTTACTGTAGCGCTTTTCTCTTTAAGAATATCGCCAACCGTTTTCTTAGGCTCCATGATGAATGCTTGACCAGTAAGAGAAACCTCACCAGTGAACTTCTTCATACGACCAATAACCATTTTCTCAGCGATTTCAGCAGGCTTGCCTTCATTCATCGCGATTTCGATTTGGATTTGTTTTTCTTTTTCAACAACTTCAGCAGGAACGTCGCTTGGGTTAACAAATTCAGGCTTGCTTGCAGCTACGTGCATTGCAATGTGCTTAAGTGTTTCAGCATCACCTTCACCAGCAACAACAACACCAATTTTCTCACCGTGACGGTAAGAAGCAATTGCAGCACCTTCAATGTATTGAAGACGACGTACGTTGATGTTTTCACCAATTTTAGTAACTAATGTTACACGAGCTTCTTCAAATTCAGCTTGAAGTGCTTCGATAGTCGTTTTAGATGCGATTGCAGCGTCAGCTACTGAGTTAGCAAATGCTAAGAAGCTTGCGTCTTTTGCAACGAAATCAGTTTGGCAGTTAACTTCAACCAATGCAGCAACACCATTATTTTCTTTAATAATGATAGTACCTTCAGCAGCAATGTTACCTGCTTTTTTGGCAGCTTTAGCTTGACCGTTTTTACGCATATTTTCAATTGCTAGCTCGATGTCACCATCAGTTTCAGTTAGCGCTTTTTTACAATCCATCATGCCCGCGCCAGTGCGTTCACGTAGTTCTTTAACTAATGCAGCTGTTACTGCCATAAGGGTATCCTCACTTTTCTGTTACCGCATTTTTATCAAATGCACTAACTTATTAATCTGGAAATAGGGGCCAAATACATGACCCCATTTATTGTCTTAATTAAATCACGAATGATTTAGGACAATTATTCAGCTTCTACAAAATCTTCAGCTTGAACTTCGATGTTGTTATTACGGCCTTCTTTAACCGTATTAGCAACTGCTGAAGTGTATAGTTGAATTGCACGAATCGCGTCGTCGTTACCAGGAACAATGTAATCAATGTTGTCTGGGTTAGAGTTAGTATCAACAACAGCAATAACTGGAATACCCAAGTTATTAGCTTCTGCAATAGTGATGTGCTCGTTATCTGCATCGATCAAGAAGATCGCGTCAGGTAATCCGCCCATGTTTTTGATACCACCTAAGCTTTTTTCTAGCTTTTCCATTTCACGAGTACGCATTAAAGCTTCTTTTTTAGTAAGCTTTTCAAACGTGCCGTCATCAGACTGTGATTCTAAGTCTTTAAGACGTTTGATTGATTGACGAACTGTTTTCCAGTTAGTCAACATACCACCTAACCAGCGATGGTTAACGTAGTATTGATCACAAGAGATTGCCGCTTCCTTGATAGCTTCGCTTGCTGCACGCTTAGTCCCAACAAATAAGATCTTACCTTTACGAGCTGCAACAGTTTGAATGAAATCCAACGCATTGTTGAACATTGGAACTGTTTTCTCTAAGTTAATGATATGAACTTTATTACGAGCGCCAAAAATGAAAGGTTTCATTTTAGGGTTCCAGTAACGAGTTTGGTGACCGAAGTGTACGCCAGCTTGTAGCATGTCACGCATTGATACGTTTGCCATTTTATTTTCCTCTAATGGGGTTAGGCCTCCATATATCCCATTCCAATCCGACTTTGGCGTTTTACAACGCTTCAGCACCCCGGGGAATGTGTCGATATATGTGTGTTATTTAATTTAAATTAATGTGCTATTTGTTCGCTAATAGCCTAGCGTTTTTACTTTTTCAAAAATGATTTAAGTAAATACTCAAAAAACCTTTGTAAAAATAAGGCGCGCTTTATACCATAAGAGGCTTAGCAAACACAACTAATTGCCAAAAAAATCGTTCATTTTTTAACATTTTCGGTAATTTCCTAATGGTTGTGTCCTAATAGAGAGAGGAATCTATGTCAGCTATTATTAAGACACCTGAACTAATTGAAAAAATGCGCATTGCCGGAAAGTTGGCAGCCGAAGTGCTAGAAATGATTGGCGAGCACGTAAAACCGGGCGTAACGACTGATGAATTAAATACGATTTGTCATAATTATATTGTTGATGTTCAAGGATGTATTCCAGCCCCATTAAATTATGGACACCCTCCTTTTCCTAAATCAATTTGTACATCGGTAAATCATGTTATTTGTCATGGTATCCCAGACGACAAACCGTTAAAAAATGGTGACAGTGTCAATATCGATGTAACCGTTATTAAAAATGGTGTACATGGTGATACCTCAAAAATGTTTTTTGTTGGTGAACCAACTATCTTAGCTCAGCGTTTAGCAAGAGTGACACAAGAATGTTTATACAAGGCGATTGAAATTGTGAAACCTGGTTGCCGTTTAGGTGACATAGGTGAAATCATTCAAAAACATGCAGAAGCTAATTCATATTCTGTTGTTCGTGATTTTTGTGGTCATGGTATCGGTGAAGGTTTTCATGAAGAGCCACAGATAGTTCATTATGGTAAAGCTGGCACTGGCCCTGAATTACAAGCGGGTATGTGTTTCACGATAGAACCTATGATTAATGCAGGTACTTACCGTTTAAAAGTGTTAAAAGACCAATGGACTGCCGTAACCAAAGATAGAAAATTATCTGCCCAATGGGAACACACTTTGTTAGTCACTGATAATGGCGTAGAAGTACTTACCTTGCGTAATGATGAGAACTTCCCAAGAGTGATATCACATTAAGAAAACATAAAAAAGTTAATATGAGTCATATGATGTAAGCCATAAATCGAAACTATCAATTAATCAAAGCTTATCTATTGTTTAACAAAGAGAAAAAAATGATTTTTGAAATACCAGCACCACTTTTAGCGCCATTACGCGTTCCGTTTAATTTAATGGAATACAAAGAACGTATAAAACAATTTTCAGATTGGAGTATTCAAAATTTTAATCTGATCCCAGTTCGTTATTTGGTAACCGCTCGTGCTGAGTTTGTTGACTTTATATTACAAAATGTGTGGGAACATGCGGGACTAAACCAAGATAACAATCTTAGTTTAGTTGCCGTAGGTGGTTATGGTCGTAAAGAATTGCACCCTCAGTCCGATGTCGACTTATTGTTGTTATCCAAAAAAGCAATCTCTTCAAGTTCAACAGAAAAAATAAGTACCTTCATTACCACCTTGTGGGATTTGAAGTTTGATGTTGGTCACTCTGTTCGCACCATCAAAGAGACGTTAAATATTGCTAAAGACGACATTACTATTGCCACTAACTTAATGGAACGACGACCGTTATCGGGTAATAATGATATCTTCAAAATCCTTTGTGACGAGCTAACCAATTCTAAATTTATTACCTCTCAAGCTTTTTACCTAGCCAAACGTGAAGAACAAACACAAAGACATAACCGTTACCATTCAACGTCTTACAACCTTGAACCTAATTTAAAAGCCAACCCAGGGTGTTTACGTGATTTGCAGACAATCTCTTGGGTGGCTAAAAAACACTTTGATACCCAAAGTGTGGCTGACTTAGTGAAACATGAGTATTTATTGCAAGATGAATATCAAGAGATGGAAGAGTGCCAAGATTATTTATGGCAAATGCGTTTTGCCCTGCATGTGGTAGCTAATCGCAGTGAAAACCGTTTGTTATTTGATTACCAACCTGACGTTGCTGAAATGATGGGGTTTGGTGACGATGGTAAAGCCGCAGTTGAACGCATGATGAAACGTTTCTTCCGCGTTGCCCGTCGTGTGGTTGAATTAAATACCATGTTATTACAATTATTTAACTCGGCCATTCTTGGCATTACTAGAGAGATAACAGATATAGATAATGATTTTGCTATACATGGTCGCTCTCTATTAGTTAAACACGAAGATGTGTTTTTCAATCGAGCCAATATCATCAAAATGTTCACTCATATTGCTGAACATGAAGAAATTGAAAAACTCCACTCTTCGACTATCCGTTTACTTCGTCGTGTACGTCGCCGATTAATGGGTGACTTGCAAGACTTAGCATACTGTCGTAACGCCTTATTAGAATTTTTTCACCACCCTAACGCAATGGGCCGTGCATTTACACTCATGTTACGTCATAGCGTATTGGCGTATTACATGCCGAATTGGCGACATGTCGTTGGGCAAATGCAGTTTGATTTATTCCACGCTTACACGGTAGATGAACATACGCACCGTTTAATTCAAAACTTACATCGTTTTACGATTGAAGAACATAAAGATGAGTTTCCACTGTGCAGTGGCATTATGAAACGTATGGATAAACCAGAATTACTTTATATTGCTGGTATATTCCACGATATAGGCAAAGGTCGAGGTGGAGACCATTCTAAATTAGGTGCGATAGATGCAACTAGTTTTGGTGAACTACATAAGTTACCTAAATCAGATACTAAAATAATCAGTTGGTTAGTAGAAAGTCATTTGTTGATGTCGGTTACGGCACAAAAAAGTGATATCTACGATCCTGATGTTATAGCTAACTTTGCAAAAACGGTTAAAGACGAAACTCGTTTGGATTTACTTTACTGCTTAACCGTAGCGGATGTAAGAGCCACTAATACCAATTTATGGAATGATTGGAAGAGTACGTTAATGGCTGACTTATACATGGCAACACAAAGAGCGCTGCGTCAAGGTTTAGAGAATGCCAAAGATATGCGTGAAACAGCCAAAGCAAATAAAGAACAAGCCCTTATATTATTAGAAAAGAATGGCCATCCGGCTGATAAAGTCCAACGAATTTGGAAACAGATCCGTACTTTATATTTTGCACGTCATGCGCCAAAACACATTGAGTGGCATACCGAAAAGCTGTTAGGCCATAGTAACCGCTCTAAACGACCTTTGGTGTTAATTAGTGAAAAAGCCGTTCGTGGTGGCACTCAAGTATTTGTTTACGCAAAAGATCAGCCTGGATTATTTGCTGATATCGTAACTACATTTGATACAAAAAATGCCAATGTGGTAGACGCACATATATTAAATACCAAAGACGGCTATGTTATCGATACTTTCATCATCTTAGAACAAGATAATACGCTTATATCTACTGCTGAACGACGTGAAGATATTAGAACCTTAGTGGAACAAGTTATTTTAACAGGCGAGTGCAGTTCTACTTTCTCTAAACGAACACCAAGGCAAATTAAGCAATTTAAAATTCCAGTAACGGTGAGATTTAAAGAAGACTCTAATAAATACAGTAACATGATGGAATTAACTGCTTTGGATACACCAGGGGTTTTAGCTAAGATCGCAAAAGTATTTAAACAAAATAATATCATGTTGTATTCTGCCAAAATATCGACCATAGGCGAAAAAGCAGAAGACATTTTTAGAGTGTCTACCGTGGAAAGAACCAAATTAAATGATGAACAAAAAGCATCATTAGTAAAAGCGTTAAAATTAGAATTAGATCAATAAACAATAAATTTAGGAAAGTCATGACTGAGTTACAAAACCTAAGCTCTTTGCAAGAGATAATAGAACAAGCATTTGAAAACCGTGATGCAATTACCCCAGCGACTGTTACAGCAGAAGTTAAATCTTCGGTTGAAAAAGCATTAGAACTGTTAGACAGCGGTAAAGCCCGAGTTGCAGAAAAAGTATCAGGTGAGTGGATAGTTCACCAATGGCTTAAAAAAGCGGTTTTATTATCTTTCAGAATTCGTGACAACGAAGTAATGGAAGGTGGCGAAACTCGATTTTATGACAAAGTTGATAATAAATTTGCGTCATACACTGAAGCTGATTTCAAACAAGGCGGCATGCGTGTTGTTCCTCCTGCTGCAGCACGTAAAGGATCTTATGTTGGTAAAAACGTTGTTTTAATGCCTTCTTATACCAATATTGGTGCATATGTTGATGATGGCACTATGGTTGATACATGGGCGACTGTTGGCTCGTGTGCACAAATTGGTAAGAATGTACATTTATCTGGTGGTGTTGGCATAGGTGGCGTTTTAGAGCCATTACAAGCGAATCCTACCATCATTGAAGACAATTGTTTCATCGGTGCTCGTTCTGAAGTAGTAGAAGGTGTTATTGTTGAAGAAGGTGCTGTACTTTCTATGGGTGTTTACATCAGTCAATCAACGCGCATTTTTGACCGTGAAACCGGTGAGATAACTTATGGTCGTGTTCCTGCTGGTGCGGTAGTTGTTCCTGGGTCATTACCTTCAAAAGACGGTAGCCATTCTTTATATGCGGCAATCATTGTTAAAAAAGTTGACGCACAAACGCGTGCCAAAGTAGGCGTTAATGCGTTACTTCGCAGTATTGATGAATAACCTATTCTCAATTTGAATCAAGCGCCTAACGGCGCTTTTTTTTAATTGAAACAATTCTAGGTTTATACAATAGTAATTTGTGCTAGGTTTAATACATTACTTATTTTCGTAATCAATAAATGATTAACTCTTTATCTCAAGAACTTCAATACATATTGTTACAGGCTTTAAACAAGACTGACGATAGTATCGCTATATTTGATCAATATGATGAAATAGCTTATTGCAATTTGTCTTTTGCCAACTTATTTGGTTTTGAAACTGTTGATATGATTGTCGGCAAGTCATTTTCGCAAATCATATCCAACAGCTATTACAATAAAACCGGTGTCAATATTGAAACTAACGATATTGAAGCTTGGCTCCACACGGCAAATATGAAAAGAAGAAGTACTTCTCACCGTTCATTTGAAATCGATACCAAAGACGGAAGTTGGTTCCTTATCACTGAACAACTGGTTGATGAATACCTTTTTCTATACGCTACCAATATTACAGCCAGTAAAATTCAACAGTTTGAATTACTTAAAACGCAGAAACAATTAGCGTCTTTAGCTGCAACCGATAGCTTAACGGGCATATATAACCGCAGACATTTTTACCTTGTTGCCAATAATGAATTAATTCGTTGCCAGCGTAAAAACTTATCCGCATCCATCATGATCTTAGATATTGACCACTTTAAGCTTGTAAATGATAACTATGGACATAGCTGTGGCGATAATGTGTTAAAAAGTTTTACCGACCGAATAAATAAAGAACTTCGCAGTTACGATATATTTGCTCGTATTGGCGGTGAAGAGTTTGCCGTTTTATTGCCAGACGCCAATAAAGAAAATGCGTTAGATATTGCAGAGCGTTGCAGAAAAGCAATTTCAGACTCGCCATTTATTATTGATGGTGTCAACGTCGCTGTCACAACCTCTATTGGGATGTACACCTATGAAAGTGATGCTGATGGCCTAGAGCAAATTATGAAGCTTGCTGACAAAAACTTATATATCGCTAAAGTATCTGGGCGTAATAAAATCTGCAGTTAATGAATTAATTTTATTCACCTGTTAGGTGAATTCCAATCGTTTGTTCTACTACCTTAGATGTTTTACTCTAATTCCAATTCGATGCCCTCAAGCACGGATCTACCCTGTTGATTGATTTTATTTACTCTCTATTTCGTGGAGATTAAATATTAGTAGTCTTTTTGGGCACACAATTTGTGTGCCCTTTTTTTGCCTGTAATTTAGTATTCGTTACTTACAGCCGACTAATTTAAATTATGGGCCAATGTAAATGCAGATTTGAATAGGTGAAATCTGTTCACTTATAACGTGAATTCGTATCATTTGTTTCCAAATAAAGTATCGAATAATCTAACCCCAGTTCGGTGCTCCTCAAGCTCGAATCACCCTGTTGATTGATTTTATTTAATGTCTTGTTGTGGATATTAAATATGAGTAGTCTTTTTGGGCACACAATTTGTGTGCCCTTTTTTTGCCTGTAATTTAGTAATCGTTAGAATTCATTTTGAAATGCTAACGAGTTAATCTAATTCAACTGTTAGATTAATTTCTATCGTTTGTTGACGGGTATTAGATGTTTTACTCTAAGCTTAGTTCGTTGCTCCTCAAGCACGGATCAACCCTGTTGATTGATTTTATTTACTCTCCATTTTGTGGAGATTAAATATGAGTAGTCTTTTTGGGCACACAATTTGTGTGCCCTTTTTTTTGCCTGTAATTTAGTAATCGTTAGAATCCATTTTGAAGTACAGACGAGTTAATCTAATTCAACTGTTAGATTAATTTCTATCGTTTGTTGACGGTTATTAGATGTTTTACTCTAAGTTCAGTTCGTTGCTCCTCAAGCACGGATCAACCCTGTTGATTGATTTTATTTACTCTCCATTTTGTGGAGATTAAATATGAGTAGTCTTTTTGGGCACACAATTTGTGTGCCCTTTTTTTTGCCTGTAATTTAGTAATCGTTAGAATCCATTTTGAAATGCTAACGAGTTAATCTAATTCAACTGTTAGATTAATTTCTATCGTTTGTTGACGGGTATTAGATGTTTTACTCTAAGCTCAGTTCGTTGCTCCTCAAGCACGGATCAACCCTGTTGATTGATTTTATTTACTCTCTATTTTGTGGAGATTAAATATGAGTAGTCTTTTTGGGCACACAATTTGTGTGCCCTTTTTTTGCCTGTAATTTAGTAATCGTTAGAATCCATTTTGAAATGAAAACGAGTTAATCTAATTCAACTGTTAGTTTAATTTCTATCGTTTGTTGACGGTTATTAGATGTTTTACTCTAAGCTCAGTTCGTTGCTCCTCAAGCACGGATCAACCCTGTTGATTGATTTTATTTACTCTCTATTTTGTGGAGATTAAATATGAGTAGTCTTTTTGGGCACACAATTTGTGTGCCCTTTTTTTGCCTGATCTATCTATTAACAGCTTTCCAGTGAAACCTTCCCGGCCAGTATCGCTTAATTAAATAATTTAATTCGTTTACGGATGTTGATTTGTATTTAATCCCTCTACTGATTTAGACAGCTTTAACCGATTTAAATGCCTATAACCTATTTAAGGGCAAACGTTCAAATGTACTTTTTTAGGGCACCCATTTTGGTATTTTCTTTTTACTTTTTAATCACAACTCACCAAGCTGGTGCAATATACAAACTAATAATTATTATTTATAACAATATCAATTAGTTACACTCTGGCTCAGGCATTGCTTATTCATGCTGTACTTTCAATATTTATAACAAAGGTGTTATATGGCTGTTCAAACGCCAATTCGAGGCTTAAGGTCTTTTTGTGTAGCAGCTAAATGTTTAAGTTTTAAACATGCAGCGGCTCAACTCTACCTAACCCCTTCTGCTATTAGTCACCAAATTAGATTATTAGAGCAGCAAATAGATAAACAACTCTTTCTAAGACAAACTCGTGCTATAGAATTAACGGAAGATGGGAAATTATTTTATAAAAAAGTAGCACCTATCATTGAGCAATTAGAGACGACGATAACTGAGTTTACCAACTCAAGCTCAATGTCTTCAATTAGCATTACTTTGCCCGAATTTTTCTCAAGTGAAGTATTTGTTCCAAGGTTAAATGAGTGGTCTGAAAACCATCCAAATATTAACTTGCAATTAGAAACCGTTAAAAATAGAACACAAAGCTCTAAAGATACGAATCTGTCTATTGTACTTGCTAGTAGTAAGCCAACAGATGCAATTGTCTATGAATTATTTCCAATTAGCTACATGCCTGCATGTAGCCCTGATTTATTTAAAAAGCTGAAACCATTTGGCAAAGAGGCGTTAAGTCAAGCGCCATTAATTGTTCATCAATCTAGACCATGGGCATGGCATCAATGGGCAGAAGAAAATGATATCGTCGATTTTTCTCCTAAACGTATAGTTCAAGTAGACAGTATGTTTTCCGTGGCAAGAGCGGCACAACAGGGAATAGGAATCGCTTTAATACCTTTACCGTTAAGCCAAAATTGGTTTGATGAAGGTGTGATTTACCCACTTTTTGAACAACAGTTAAAAACCAGAGATAAGTATTATTTAATTCAGCATGATTGGCACGCCTCAAGAGAAGATTTAGATATCTTTGTTCAGTGGCTACTGACTGAATTTGGAAAATACTAAATTCTGTTAGTGTTTTAAATAGAACTGACCTTGGTAATTTTAGTCGATTGCAGGTCAGTTCTTTTTTATTTGTATAAGTGAATTATATTGTTTTATTGAAGTGATTTATCTCCTTTGTCAACCCTGCTCAGATTCACTAGAGTAACCATAACGAAAACATTCGTTGCCCTAAATACTCGGAGAATGACATGAAAAAATTATTAACATTAACCCTCACTACCCTATTTGCTTCAAGCGTAATGGCTGAAGCTCCAGCAACGTTTAAAATGGCCGTTGTACAAGGTTCAGATGGTGCATCTGATATCCGTAAAGGTAATTATGAAAAAGGCATCAATAGAATTGTTGCTCGCACATCAAACACAAAGGCAGATGAGCAAGTTGCTATGCAAATGAATTTATGTGTTGCTTATGCAAACTCGGGTCAGTTTGACTTAGCAAATAAAGCTTGTGATGAAGCAATCGTTTTATCTAAAACATTTGTTGAAAGTGACAGTTCTGCGGCACGTTTTGTATCGTTAGCTTTAAATAACCGAGCTATATTCAAAACTAAAATGCAAGACTTTGATGGCGCATTACAAGATTTAATGGAAGCGGCTGAAGTTAAAAACACATCAATAATTGAAGGTAACTTATTAAAACTGATCCACCAACAAGCGGACAATATTCAATTTAAAACAATGCAGTTAACACAGGCATAATTAAGGGTGTAATTTTGATTAATCCATTGAAACGGGAGGCTTTTACTAGCTCCCGGCAACGACTTAAAAGGTTTTAATGTTGATGACTTAAAACCTTTTTTTATTTATCCCTTCCTGCTTAAATTACAAATCAATTACAACATCATTATTTTCTAAATAAGCGTTGCTTTTTGTTTCTGCATTATTGATCATCTACCATTAAAGAATACTCTGGATTAACCTTAATGTTTGACCCGCAATCGATGAAAGAAGCGATCAATACAACCATGCCTTTTGGTAAGTACGCTGGCAGAAAATTAATAGAATTACCTGAACCCTATTTAGTTTGGTTCCATCAGAAAGGCTTCCCAAAGGGAAAATTAGGCCAACAACTGGCGTTATTATATGAAATTAAATTAAATGGCTTAGAAGGCATGTTAAAGCCATTAATTGACGACAAACGATAATGTTAAATCTAGTGTTTGTTTATAGGGGAATATTTAATGCATTTAATCGCTTACTCGCGAGTTTATTACCCAATGATTTAGATTGTTGGTAATAATCTAATGCCTTTTCAAGAGAAAACTCACAGCCCCAGCCCATTTCGTGGCACTTAGCATAAAAATATAAACCGTAAGGGTCTTTTAGTTTAGCCGCCTGTTGATACCAATAAGCTGACTTAACAATATCCTGTGGCAACCAACTACCGTCAAGATAACCGTGACCTAATAACAATTGAGCATTAACATTTCCCAGCTCTGCGGATTCTAACAATAAATTATAAGCATCTGTGTTTTGGCTATTTTCAATATGTCGTTGTGCTAACAGGGTCATTGCCGGTGTGTATTGTTGTTCAGCAGCGACTTCAAGCCACTTCACATACTCAATATCTAATAATTCAATTTGTGATTGTTCTGTTGCACGGCTTTTATTATTTAAATAATAAACCCAAAAGTTCATCGCTACAGGCAGTGTTTTTGTGTAATCGAGTGTCTGTTTTATGGTTTGTGCATATTCTGACGACAAAGGTAAATCTAAAAACTCCATAAAACTAGGGGTGGCGTACTTTTTATACGCGTTAAACTCAGAACCAACACACGTTTTTGCGGGGAATAATTTATGACCCACCAAGCTTTCTAGTTGGTTTACATTCAACTTTTTTGGTGCAACAAACAAATTAGGACTTATCCATTTAGCCTCAGATACTGAACACAATTGCTGTTGTTGTTTTGCTTTTAGTTGATACTCATCAACCAACCCAAGCCAATGCGCTAATTCGTGTATAAATACACTGTCATTATCGAGTTTATCTAAATACATCAAACCACCTCGAGTATTGGCATCCCCTTGATCCACTATCACCATAAGATGGGTATAGTTAACAGGTGCAACATCGATAATATTGGTTAATGTTTGCGCTAACTGGTTTAAGTTACATTCAATCCGGTTATAAATATCAGGCTGACAAATAATTTGCAGTTCTATTGTCACTTGTGGTGGTAAAAAACAAATCGACAAATCACTCAGAGCGGAACGGGACAATGCAGCTTCAAACTGTTTGGCTTTACTCAGTAACGCAGTTGATTCCACTATCGCTTGAATTGTTATTTTACACTTGAGCTTAGGAATAACCTGGATTGCCTTATGAACAATAGTTTCTGACAGGTTTTCATTTAATGTTACTGCTACATTCCCTGGAGATTTGTTTTGTTCTGAACGGTCAAGAAATATAGATAATAAATTTTGTACTTGTTGATATTGTTGCGTTAACGACCCACCTAACCGGTTTAATACATTTAAATGTAATTGTTGAAAATCATATGCCGATTGCCATTGTTTAGCGTTCACTAATAGTTGGAGTTTTTCTAACGTTGCTTGTTTATGGCCAAGGTTAATTGCTTGTTGTAACCAAACGTGTTGATTGTTGTTATTTTGTGCTTTTAATACGGAATACCATGAATATAGGCCATCAATATGATTTAAACTGGCGGCTTTTTTCAACCACAGTTCATCCTGCGTGAGTAAAAATAGTTGGTAGTTGGCATCGGCATTATCTAACTTTGCCGCGGTATAAATATATGATTGTGACTGAGTGAAATGATAATTGATTAATGATGTAGAAAAAATAATGCTGTCGGCTTGCACCAACAGCAAAAATAGTAGGTTTACCAATAACCTGAAAGCAAAGATTACTCCATCCATTATTGGTTAGTAGGTAACAAGCCTAAATATTGTTGTTTATCTTTTTTATATAATTCATTTAACTCTAATCGAGCGTATTTGTGTTCCACAAATTCATGAACATTCGTAGACAACACAAGCCTAAAATAGTTTTTCGCCGATTCTATTTGATTGTTGATTAACTTCAACTTAGCTAAATAAAAATACCCTTCACATAAACGATCCACTAGCTGTCTACCGTCTGTAAGGTTTTCACCCATATTATTAATAAAGTCTTGTTCACTTAGGTTTCCTAAGTACAAAGCAACAATGTCATTTGCCCATTTAGATTTATCTAACATTTTGGAGTTACCCATCAAACGTAATCTAGCTTCTTTTGGATTACTTTCATATTCAGCTAAATATAACCAAATTGCTCTGTATGGGTCAGTCTGATCTTTGATAAAAAATAATTCTAAGTCTTCTATGGATAACCCATTTCGACCATAATAATGTAATGCAATCCCTCTATTTAGATGGGCATAACTATGATCAGGTTCTATCTCTAGTGCCGAATCGAATGCTTCAAATGCTTGGCTATACTGGCCAATTAAGGTCATGTGTATGCCGATGAAATTATACGCATCTGCATGATCTGGTTTTAATTCTAATGCTCTACGAAAATCTAATTGCGCTAAAGAACGTAACCCTAAACTGTCATATATTACGCCACGGTCATATAACATTTGTGCTAGTTTATCTTGATCTAATTTAACGTGATTGATGATTTGTGTCAGTTTGGCAATTGCCAATTCACTTTTATAATCAACAGCAAGCGGTTCTGTAATAACAACATTGTTTACAATATGGGGTTGGCTATTATCCAATACCTTAGGTTGAGTGGCACATCCAGCCAACAAACTTGTTGCGACAATTACAGCCAACAAAATGGGTTTCATATTCTCTCCTACCTATAGAAACCTATTAATAACATAAATTTTCTATGGTAATAAGTACTAAATCGCATCGGGTTCAATATGATACAACTTAGGGTTAAATGTTAACTTTTTAGTTAAACGACTAGTGTAAAGAAAGACAAGAAACTTAAGAAATCGTTCATCGTCCTTTATTGTTTTAATTAGAAGCAAATCCACTGCCAATCGCTCTAAATGGCACATCTAAATTCAACTCTGGAATTTGTAAACCAATCCAAGTCGGAAACGTATTGCTGTTAGGTCCAGGGAAAAGGGTATATTCATTCGCCCAAGGATAACGCTTTACCGCCTCTTTGATTTTAGGAATTAATTTCGCAGCTTTATCTCCGCTAATAGATAATATTTTTTCTGGTTTTGCTCCATACCAATACCTATCTGGCGTTGTAGTTGTATACTCGCGTAAAGCTGGCAAGCCTCTATTCACTCGCCAACCGGTAACCTCATATACGGTATATTCGCTAGCATCTTGTTCTTTTACTGCCACCCAGGTATGGATAGCAAACCAACCTCGCCAGCTAAACGCATCCGCCCCATAAAACTCGATAATCGCTTGTTTTTCTATATTGGGCTTGGCGGCAAGCCCAGATGATTCTCTACTCGCTGTTTGCCAATTCGTATTTGTACAAGCTGATAACAAACTAAGTAATAAAGTAATGAACACAAGTTTAGGCATAACAACTTCCATTTTAGATAGTAGATATATTAGGAGAATGAATAACGAGCTTTGATACGCTCTGCCCAATGACCATGATTATCATGTAAACAGCAATCTTCACTGTCATATTGGATCAGATTGTCGAGTTTCTTTGTGTTAATTCCAATCGCATTAAGCTGTTTATTTAAAACGGATAGCGCCGACAATGGATTTACTTTAACTTGATTATCCAATGATAAAAAATGCGCTACTTGCTGTTTACTTTCGAACACACAGATCACCCGAAGGCTATTGGGGAAAGAGGCATAATTAACCACATGCGTTAACCATTTAAAACCAGGTACGTCTTCGAAATAGACTTCACATAATTCAGTTAAGATAGCTCTAATTTGATTGTCGATTTTTTTATCAGATTTACGCATACAAAGTTTATCTAATCAACATCCTGTAAAGGCCAAACAACGATAAAGTCTTCGTATTGCTGTTCTTCTACTAAGTTATCAAACACAACTTTGCCTCTTACAGACATACCCGCTTGATGCATTTTAGATTTTTTACCTTTGTGTAATAACGGGTGCCAACTCGGTAAACCTCGACCTTCTTGTAATCGTCGATAGCTACAACTACTTGGCATATAAAATACTTGATCTAAATTGTCCTGAGTTAATTGTACACAGCTAGGCACTAAGGTGGTACGTTCTGGATACACAGTACATTCACACTTTTTATCATTTAAAAACTGACAAGCAACAGAGGTAAAATGTAATTGTTCTGAATCCGACATAACATTGGTATCGACCATTTGGTCTTGCTCGTCATCGTCAATTAATTTATGTAAACAACATTTGGCACACCCGTCACATAATGACTCCCATTCGCTACGAGTCATTTGTTGTAATGATTTAGTTTTCCAAAACGGTTCCATCTTTTCTCTTTCTATACAAAGTTAAATTTAAATTCAACGTACAACTGAAGCAAATTGCCAAGTTTTCTCACCTGAGGATATCGTTAACGTTAATTGGTCACTATTTTTTAACGGTCCAACTCCAGCCGGAGTTCCCGTTAATACAACATCGCCAGGCATTAATGTAAAATGTTGACTCATCTGTGCAATCAGTTCATTTATAGGCCTGATCATATCTTTGCTATTACCGTTTTGACGGATTTGTTGGTTTACCGTTAATACTAAGTCACTATTTTGAGGGGATGTTATTTCTGATTTGTTAATAAATGGTGATATAGGACAAGCCCCGTCAAAACCTTTCGCTAGCTCCCAAGGTCGACCTTGCTGTTTTAACTTTGATTGAACGGTTCTTAAAGTTAAGTCTAAAGCTAACCCGTATCCCCAAATAGCATCTTGAACTTTGTTTGCTGTCACTTTTTTTAATGGTTTAGAGATTAACACAGCTAATTCCAACTCATTATGGCAAGGACCAGCTTGTTTTGGGATCTCAAAACTAGGTTCAACTGAACACAAGGCGCTATTAGGTTTGATGAAAAAAAGGGCCTCTGGACGTGTGACACTGTTTAATTCTGCAATATGATCAGCGTAGTTTTGCCCGATGCACACTACCTTCCCGGCTGGAAAAGGTAGGTACTTTCCTTGTATATCTTTATGATGATAAATCTGTTCCATAACAAACGTCCGATAGAAGTTGAGTTATAAAATTTTAGGGTAACCAATTCTATCAGCTAACGTGCCTACAGAAGTTACAAAGTAATATGAACGATTCCAATGCATCAAAGATTTATAGTTATCATAAGCAAGATATATACGACCTTGAGCGTCATCTGGTGTAATCAATACCGCGTCAATATCAACACTTGGTAACGCACTACCATCCATTCTTGTTACCCCTAATTCACGCCAATTTACCAATGATTTTTCCGCACCTTTCCAGTTATCTAACCATTGCCTACGACCTTTACTGCCTTTTGGCATGATCAATGACATATCAAAGCCGCTAGGAAGCTTCACTTGACGGCCCCAAGTTTTATTGTCGGACCAACCTTCCGATTTCAAATAATTGGCAATTGAAGCAAAAACATCAGCTTTATTATTCCAGATGTCTTTTTTACCATCGCCATCGCCGTCTGCGGCATAGGCTAAAAATGACGTTGGGATAAATTGACATTGCCCCATAGCTCCAGCCCATGAACCTAAAAATTTATCTTCACTAATATGACCTTGTTGTAAAATAGTTAACGATGCCCACAACTGATTTTTAAAGAATGTTTCTCTACGTCCGTCATAGCTCAAGGTAACCAACGAATCTATAATTGGCATTTTCCCTTGGATGCGGCCAAAATTGGTTTCTAATGCCCACAGTGAAACAATAAAACGGGGTTGAACGCCATACTGTTCACTTATCTTGGTTAATAAAGGAAGGTTTTCTTTATATGCGTTTCTAGCCTTGGTAACTTTCCATTCAGGTACGCGTTTTGGTAAATAAGTATCTAATGTTTCAACAAACTCAGGTTGGTTTTTATCTGCTTTAACCACTCGTTTAAGGTAGTTTAAATCTTTTAATGTTTCATTAACAAAGTCGGAAGAGAAACCTTTAGCAACCGCTTCTTGTTTCAAATTTTCCACATATTGATCAAAACTTACTTTTGCAGCAAAACTGCTCGTTGTAGCTGATACAGAAAAAAACAAACCAGCTAACCAAAATTTAATTTTCATAATTCATCTCTATTTAATTTGTAACCATTACACTATGACGACTAATCTGAATAACCGTTCAACTCTTTATATTGATCTAATAGATTTTTTTCTGGCGGCGGCAATTGCAGGTAAAAACCATTATCAGTTAATTCACTTTTTACCTTAGCTAAGTCAGCTTGCCCTAATTTTTTTCTACCATCTAAATCTAACGTCATAAATAATTTAGGCGTTCCGATCAATGTCCTCAACGCTTCTGGCACTTTAGAAAAATCATCTGCTTTTTCAACATATAAAAATGCATCTGCTTTTTTTGAACATTTATAAATTGTACAAAGTTGCATCTAACCTCCTCACCTACTCTAGATTAACTATTTATAATGAATGCTGTTCATTCCACTTAAGAAGAACAGGCTTTAATAACTCATAACGCCATGATAATTCAAAGTCGGATACTTCAGCATAAGGTACTTGCCAAACCCACTTAATCCACTGATTTAACTGTTTCTTTGTGGCCAGTAACTCCATTGGTACATTTAATTCTACAGACCTTTGAGTGATCATTTGTTTCAGTGTTTTGAAACTTTGTTTATACGTTGGGTAGTCAGTTAGTCGTGGCACTTTTACAGGCCAAGATCCCTCTGGTATTTGCTTCGCTTTATCAACGCATGAAATGAGTGCTTTACCATGAATACGCGTTTCATGAGGATTCAAGTCAGGGATCTTTTTTAAGATATTAATATCTGATGGGCGACGCTGTGCAACGCTAAATAACGTTGCATCTTTTACCACAAACCCCAGTGCTAAATCTTTTTCTTGCGCAACACTTAATCGCCAATAAGCAAGTTCTTGGAGTGTCGCTAATTCTCTTGAGCTTAATTGCCAAGCATTACCAAAATCGAGAAACAACTGGTCAGTTTTTTTATCTTGCCATTTTTGTTTAACTTTTAAATTGGCTTCATCCAAGTTGTATTGTTGAAGACCAGCCTCAATCAATTGCTCGTTTAACTTATGATAAAGAGGCAGCAAATACTTCACATCGTTCATTGCATAATGTAATTGATTATCAGTAAGAGGACGTTTTAACCAGTTGGTTCTAGCTTCGCCTTTATCTAACTCAACACCTAATTCTTGTGCAACCATAGCACCAAAGCCTAGCACTTTTCCTTGAAACAGAAATTGCCCTGCAATTTGTGAATCAAACAAAGGAGTCGGTAATCGTTTGGCATAATATTTAAAAACTTCTAAATCTTCATGACACGAATGTAATACTTTAACAATTGACTCGTCTGATAACAGCTGCCAAAAAGGTTCTAGGTCTAAATCGCATAGAGGATCGATTAAGGCTATTTCTCTGCCATCAAAAACTTGGATTAATCCTAAGTGTGAACGGAAAGTTCTAGTGCGGACAAATTCGGTATCTAAGGCGAGTACATCGGCCTGTTTTGCTAACTGACAATATGTATTTAACTGAGCTTGGTCTTTTATATACAGATATTCACTATTCAACTTGTTCACACTATTTCCATCTAGAAACAAAAAAGCTGACATCAGCCAGCTTTTTAAAATTAAACTCAAAGTAGTATCGAGTTATCAATCTTTTAACAATCGGCGTAAAATTTTGCCAACGTTAGATTTTGGCAATTCGTCTCTGAATTCTATCACTTTAGGTACTTTATATCCCGTTAATCTTTCACGACAATGGGCAATTACATCTTGCTCAGTTAGTGATTGGTCTTTTTTAACGACAAATAATTTAACTACCTCACCAGAGGCTTCATTTGGTATACCTACAGCGGCACACTCTAAAATTCCCTCATGGGTGACAGCAATATCTTCAATTTCATTTGGGAATACATTAAATCCAGACACTAAAATCATGTCTTTTTTACGGTCTACAATGTACAACAGGCCTTGCTCATCGAGTTTAGCAATGTCACCTGTTGCGAACCAATCACCATGCATAACATGAGCAGTGTCTTCAGGTCTGCCTAAATAGCCTTTCATTACTTGAGGACCTTTTACCCATAACTCGCCAGCTTCACCTATAGCGACATCTTCACCTTCATCAGACATTAATCTAATATCGGTTGAAGGTGCTGGAACACCGATGCTTCCAGTGTATTTACCAATGGTATAAGGAACAAAGGATACAACAGGAGCACACTCAGTTAAGCCATAACCTTCAAGTAGATCACATTTAGTAGCTTCTAACCAACGTTCTGCTACAGCACGTTGAACTGCCATTCCACCGCCAATACTTAATTTTAATGACGAGAAATCTAATTCTGAAAATCCTGGTGTATTTAACAAACCGTTAAACAAAGTATTAACGCCACTAATTGCAGTAAATTTATACTTACTTAATTCTTTAACAAAGCCCGGCATGTCTCTTGGGTTAGTGATCAGTAAGTTAGTCCCACCATACTTTAAAAACAGCAAACAGTTAGCCGTTAATGCAAAGATATGGTAGAGAGGTAAAGCCGTTACTATGGTATCTTTACCTTCATCTAAACAAGGACCCAATAAAGCCGAAACTTGTTCTAAGTTAGCGACCATATTACGATGCGTTAACATTGCCCCTTTAGAGACACCTGTTGTTCCACCTGTATATTGTAAAAAGGCTAGATCATCACCGGTAAGTTGAACTGGTTTTAATGTTAAGTCTTTACCTTGATTAAGCACGTCTTTAAATCTAATTGCATTTGGTAATGAAAATGCTGGAACCATTTTTTTGACATATTTAACAACAAAATCAACAACAAAACCTTTAGCACCTAACATGTCACCCATATTAGTTAAGATTACGTTTTCAACTGGCGTTTTAGCTAAAATTTTGTCTAAAGTGCAGGCAAAGTTACTAACAATTACGATGGTTTTAGCATTACTATCAATTAATTGGTGTTCTAATTCTCTAGGAGTGTAAAGAGGATTTACATTTACAACCACACCACCGGCTCTATGAATACCTAATAAAGCAACAGGATATTGCAATAAATTAGGCATCATAACCGCGACAGCATCGCCTTTTTTGACGCCTAACGTGTTTTGAAGATACGCAGCAAAGTGGTCAGCATATTCACCTAATTCGGCAAAAGTAATACTTTTGCCCATATTAATATAAGCAGGTTTATCAGAGAATTTAACAATGCTTTGTTCATAAATATCTAACAAAGAACTGTAATGCTCAGGATCAATATCAGCTGGTACACCACTTGGATAATTATTTAACCACGTTTTTTCCAAAACAATCTCCTAACGAATTAATTTTTCAGCCAGTAACCATACTTCAACTGATCGGATGAGACAAATAATTTTCACTCATTCTGTATTTTTATTAACCAATAAAGCGTTTTATTTCAAGAGCTATCCCGATTGGTTCATCCATATGGCAATGATGTGCACCAATAACGTCTTTTTTAATTAGATTAGGATAGTATGATTTATACTTTTTATAACCTGATTTGACCATTTCGTAACCATCTTTGGCGACGAACAACATCACTGGTGCTGCTATATGTTGGATTATTGAAATTGATTGTTGCTCACTTAAACGAACTGGGGAGCTGGTCCTTAGGCGTTTATCGGTTTTCCACTCGAAGCCGCCCTCTGTCTCATCTATGTTTCGTCTTACCAATAATTCAGCAGAAGTACTTTTAATTTTTCCTGCATTCGCTCTCGCTTTTATAGCAACGTTGAGTGATATATGTTTGGTTTTTTGTTTTTTTGATTGCGCTATTCGACTGTCTAATGCTTTTCTAATTTCAGTTGCGCCTTCACTCTGAGTAACTAACCCCACTGCATCAATAACGACTAACTTTTTAACTAATTCAGGATATACCCCCGCTAAAACGGTTGCCAACATGCCACCGAGGGAGTGCCCAACAATAACAACTGGCTTATTTCCATATTTAACGTCGATGATATTTATTAAATCCGATACCCAGTCTATAAAATGATAATGGGTGTGTGGTGGTCGATGGTAGCTATTACCATGACCCGGCAGATCGATAGCAGTCCAGTTATATTCTGGTAATTCATTCATTAGAGGGATAAAACTAGCGGCGTTATCTAACCAACCATGGATAGCCAAAATATGAATTTGGTTCGGTTGATGTGTGTTTTCTAATGCCGCTATTATGCCACTTGGTAACTTAATATTGCCTTCGTTAATCAAATGTTCTGGAACCAATACTTAGTTAACCACTTTAATAAACTTAAGTGTCATACGGTCGCTTTCTCCGATACCTATATACTTTTCTCTATCGGTATTTCCCATCGCTAACACTGGAGGCAATGCATAAACACCTTTTGGATAGTCTTTCGTGTCTTTCATATTGAGGTTCACTTCACTACGCTCAACAAGCTTAAATCCATTACGTTCAGCTGTTTCTATCACATAACGCTCATCTAAATACCCTTCACCAGCTGAAGATGCATTTTGTGATATTGCATTCCCTCTGTGTTGCACAATAGCTAAGATACCACCCGGCTTTAACACATCATGAATTAATTGAAGACCTTGTGCAAAAGCTCCAAATTCATCCCAAATATGTAAAGTACGAACTATATATGCGACATCGACAGGAGCGATGCCTTTTAGATCCATTAACTTAGGAGGTTCAAACTCAAAAAAGTTTACGTCACCGTATATATCTTTATCAGACATTTTTTCAATGTAAGTTAATGCATTTTTACTCCAAAATGCTTCTCTTTTATCTTGAGAGTTAAGGTTACCTGTAGCAAAAGTGACTGCGCTAAATTTCCCTTTTTCTTTGACGTAAGGGGCAAGTATTTCACTATACCAACCTTCACCTGGCCACATCTCTAAAACATGGTCAGTCGGTTTTGTGCCAAAAAATTCGATGGTTTCTTTAGGGTGCCTTGCTTTATCACGCGCTTTATTTTCATCACTTCGTATTGTAGATGCTAGTATTTCGTCAAGGTCGTTAGCAGAAGCAAAATTTATTAGTGCGTTTAGCCCTAATATAACCACGATAATTATCGATTTAAACATTTCAATCTTCCACTTAATTTTAAAGTTAACTTAAATACAACTAACAAAGATAATATCTTTAATTTTTAGATCTATTTGGTTTTGCTTGTCCCGTTGGCTTTTTAGTTTTCCCTTCGCCTATTATATATAAATGCCTTGCGCCACCTCGCCAATGCCAACGAGGGTAAGTTCCATGCCAACCATAATGGAACTGAACTTGTGCCGTTGGTTCGACTTTTTTCCACAAATGAATATTTTTACTGACTATCGTAGGATATGAGTATTCATACTCTCCAATTTTAGCAGTTTCAGATTCTTTAAGTTGACCTAAAGCGGTTATTGCTTTGCCTTGGCTATACACAGCCGGATCTACAAACCCTTCAACTACAACACGAAAACGACCTAATGGTTCATCTTTGGTTTGTGGTCTTCCGTTTTTACTTGCTGGGTAATACAAAACGTCTAACTTGGTCACCACCTTCTCATTCGAGACTTTGGCAATGACACCGCTCCATCTAGCCGTTTTTCCAATTAAATTTACGTTTGAGTTATCTAGATTTATAAAATCTGTGAGCTCAGTCCCTTCTGCAACTGCAACTTTTTCAGGGTAAGAAGCGCAACCTGATAATACTAAAGCTAAACATGTTACTAAAAAGCGATTCATATATATCCTTTTAAACTTGAGTTGAACAATTCATCGATATTCTTATATGTTTTTTAATTGTTTAACATAATCTGATAAAGCGGATGTCAACTGAGTATATACTTCTCTGTCTTGACAACTTTTTACCATTTGCGGAATACCACTCATGGTACACATAAAAAACAACGATATTTGTTTGCTATCTACATGAGCACCTACATCACCATTATTTTTTGCTGTTTCAATACCTTGGCTGATAATTTTTTGAATTGAACAAAATAGAGAATCAACTCTATGTCGTATACTCTCATCAACAGAGGCGAGTTCTGAAGCTAAATTGTGCACTGGGCAGCCACAACACATCTCTTCGTCGGAACCTTCTAAAGCAAGGCTTTCAACGACATTCGCTATTTCATTTATAGGGTCAGCTGAGATGGTTATATTGTTCCAGCGTTTGAGGAAGTTAACTTTATAAACTTCATCAAAGACAGCGTAAAGAAGTTCCTGTTTATTAGAAAAGTGATGGTACAACGCGCCTTTAGATATTTGCGCTTCAGTTAAAATATCGGACAAACTAGTGCCTTTAAAACCTTTTTGATGGAAAATTGTCGCTGCAACTTCCACTATATTGGTTCGTGTTCTGTCCGGATCTCGTAACGCCATAAGGGTCTCTTTCGAAATAAACTGATTATAAGGTATGCAATAATTGTTTTGATTATATAAGGGTTTAAAGTTTATACAATACGTTATCTGTAGATAACCATTTATATCCGACAGTTAAATGATTATAAAGTTCAATTAACGTCCCGGTAATTTCTTCCAACTTACTTCATCACGAACATAATTAGGTTGCGCAAGTTCAGCGGCAACTCCCGCACCTTTGTTAAAAGCATCTAAAGCGAGGGCCAACATAAATTTTGCATCCGGTAGTTCAATAATGCTGGAGGTAGCATTAAAACAAGTTGAGAGTTGTTCATTATATGTCCCCCAACCGGTTCCCACACTCATACTATTTTGTATTTGAAAATCATCTTTTTGCAATAACTCAGGTTTGATGACTATTTCGTTATCAAGTAATTGCGCTAGACCGTTCATGTTCTGATAACAAGCCAAATAAATTTCCGACATACGTGCATCTATTGCTGCAACCACAGATTGAGCTTGATGTTGTTCAATCGCTTGTTGAGCCATCATTGCTAAATTAGATACGCCAGAGACAGGCAAGTCGGCACCAAAAGCTAACCCTTGAGTGACTGAAACGCCAATTCTAACCCCTGTAAAACTACCAGGTCCTTGACCGTATGCAATTCCATCGAGTTGTGACAAGGTTAAGCCAGAATCGACTAATACTTGATCTATAAACGGCAATAATTTTTGTGAGTGCTGTTGAGGGCAAACTTCAAATACGGAGTTTATTTCACCATCATTATATAACGCAACTGAACATGCCTCTGTTGCTGCGTCTACTGCCAATATTTTCATTTTATAAACCTTTTAAGAATGTTTTTACTTTATCTAAATCACGAGTACGTTTCATATTGGGTAAGCTACGCATAAACACTTCTCCATATTGACGGGTCACTAATCTAGGGTCACAAATGACTAAAACGCCTTTATCCGTCACGTCTCTGATCAAGCGTCCAACCCCTTGCTTTAATGAGATCACAGCTTGAGGTATTTGCACATGTTGAAATGGCTCTAACCCTTTTAACTTGCAGTCTTCCATTCTGGCTTGTAATAAAGGTTCGTCTGGAGAAGCAAAAGGTAATTTGTCTATCATCACTAATGACAACATATCTCCACGTACATCCACACCTTCCCAAAATGATCCAGTTCCTAATAACACGGCATTTTTTAATTTGGTAAACTGTTCCAATAACAAACGTTTGCTTGTTGTACCTTGAACCAATACTGGATATTTAATTTCATCTTCAATCATTTTCGCAACTAGCGTCATTACACGATGACTAGTAAAGAGTAAAAATGCACGACCTTTACTCGCTTCAATCAATTCTAAAGCTAATTCAGAAAAAGCTCTGACGGCGGCTTTATCATTAGGCTCGGGGAAATAACGAGGTACGCAAAACATAGCCTGATTATTATAATCGAAAGGACTCCCTAAAATTTGGGTACGAGCATCTGGAATGCCTAACAATGAAGTATAATGTTCAAAATTATCATCCACAGATACCGTCGCTGACGTAAATACCCAAGTTGATTTAGACTCTTCAACAATTGCACCAAACTTATCCGCTATGGATAACGGTGTTATATGTAACGTGAAATGACGCTTAGTTGTATCAAACCAATAACTGTAGCCACTTTCTTGCGTTTGATTTACTTTTTCAAACTTACCTTTTAATTGCACCAAACGTTCAAAACAATTATCTATCGTTTCTGTCCGAGAAATGGCTAATTTGGTAACGTCATACAGAAAATTAAAGGCTTTTAAAACATATTGAATAGCATTAACAATATCGTCAGATTTAGATTTATCACGCCAGTTACCACGTTCAGGATCTTCAGCAAATACCAAGCGCATATCTAAAATGTTTTTTTCCAATGTCATTGCCGCTTTATTTAATTGTGGCATATCGCGCAATTGAGATTGATATTCCGCTTGAATATCTTTACAAAGTTCGAACACCTGACGAGAAGAAAAATGCTCACCAAAATACTCCGAAGCTATGTCAGGTATCTGATGAGCTTCATCGAAAATGATAACGTCAGTATCAGGGATTAATTCGCCAAAACCTGTATCTTTTAAAGCAAGATCAGCAAAAAACAAGTGGTGATTTACGACTATCAAGTCCGCTTCCAATGCTTTTTTCTAGCATTCATAACATGACAATCTGCAATATTGGGGCAATCTTTACTTAAACAGTTATCTACTGTACTAGTGACAAATGGTAAAACACGGCTGTTTTCTTCTATTGATGTTAATTCACCTATATCTCCACTATCCGTTTCAGACGACCATTTACGTACATTAGATATATCACTAATAAAACTGGGGTCATCATAAGGAGGATGTTGCCCATTAACCTCTAAACGATTAATGCAAAGATAATTACTTCGCCCCTTTAACAAGGCTGTTTTCATCATAGGCCTTAACGCTTTTTTTACGAGCGGCAAGTCTCGATGAAATAACTGTTCTTGCAGTGCTTTGGTACCGGTAGACACGATTACTTTTTTACCTGCTAATAATGCCGGTGCTAAATAAGCGAATGTTTTACCGGTTCCTGTTCCAGCTTCTACAACTAACTGGGCTTTATCTTTAATTGCACCTTGTACCGCAGTTGCCATATCCAGTTGCGCCTGCCGAGCTTTAAAACCAGGTATAGCTTGTGCTAACGCACCATGTTCAGAAAAACACTTAGAAATGGAATCACTCAACTCAATATTCACTTATTTATTGCTTAATTTGACTGGTTACACTCATGGTATGAGATGCAGGTAATTAAATGGTCGTTCACCATTCCCACGGCCTCCATGAATGCGTAACAGATGGTAGGTCCTACAAAATTAAAACCTAACTTTTTTAACGTTTTAGACATTAACCTTGATTGTTCGGTTTCCGTTGGAACTTCAGATTTAGTTTGCCAGCTATTAATAATTGGTGAACCGCCAACAAAACTCCATAAAAACTCACTAAAACTACCAACTCCATGCTCTGATTCGTAGCGCACAAAAGCCTTTGCATTCTTAATAATAGAATTAATTTTTAGTCGATTACGTATAATACTAGTATCTAGCATTAACGCATTTACTTTTTCATCATCAAACTGACTAATCAATTCAGGATTAAAATCAGCAAATGCATTTTTATAACCTTGATGTTTTTTCAAGATCGTTATCCAACTAAGACCTGCTTGTTGACCGTCTAAACATAGTTTTTCAAATAACTGTTGTGAATCATATTCAGGACGCCCCCAAACATTATCATGATAATCAATATATATTGGATCTTGCCCGCACCACGTACAACGGCTATCAGGTTTATTTTCAATCGACACGAGATCCCACAACTTGTTAAGAATGGCTTATTTATACCATATTATCGATTATCGACTCATTAACTTTTGGTAACGTTTAGTCAGTTTTGCGGTTCTAATTTGATCTAATATTAATGTAAATAATGGGGATAATTTTGCACTCGCCGCTTTTCCAGCTCCCACACGTCTCAAATTACGTTTAACAACGGCCATGATAGCCAATCCACGCAAGGTTTTATTTTTCCAAGTTACTTTTGGTATCGCAATCTCTACACTCTTACCTAACTGCCAGCGGTTAGGTAAGTCAGGCTGTAATGCAAGTCCAGTGGCAATTCCCACAAGGTCTACGCCTTGCGCTAGTACGGTTTTTGCGGTGGCAAATTTATAAATGCCGCCGGTGGTCATAATTGGCACCGTTGTACTCTTTGCAATAGTTTCAGCAAATGATAAAAAATACGCTTCTCTTTTTAAAGTGCGCCCATCCGCCGTTACCCCTTGCATTGCAGGTGCTTCGTAACTACCACCGGATAACTCAATCATATCAATATTTAACGCTTCAAGTGATTTAACCACAGACAAAGCATCATTCTCATCAAAACCGCCACGTTGGAAATCTGCTGAGTTTAACTTTACCGCAATGTTGAATGTTTCTGATACGTTAGACTTAATTGCTTTAATAACTTCTGTTAACAAGCGAGCGCGATTTTCTAGTGTCCCACCCCACTTATCATCACGTTTATTAACCAAAGGTGATAAAAATTGAGCGATTAAATAACCATGTGCTGCATGAACTTCAACCCCATCAAACCCTGCAAGTTCGGCTTGTTTTGCAGTATCAGCAAAACGAGCAATGACATCTTCTATTTGCTCGTCAGTCATCGGCGTTGGTTGCCCAAATAAGTCGGATAACTTCCCCATATCGAGGGCAACATCAGATGGTGAAAAAACTTTGCCTCCCATCTTTCTATATACTTGGCGACCTGGATGACTAATTTGCATCCACACTTTGCATTGATTCTGTTTGGCCGCTTTTGCCCACAATTTAAATTGTTCTAAATCACTGTTTTTATCTAATACTACGCCACCAGGACCTGTCATGGCTTCTTTATCTATCATGACATTACCAGTTAATAACAAACCAGCTCCGCCTTTAGCCCATTGCCCATACAAATTTATTAACTCGCGACTTGGTAATAGGTCACCATCGGACATATTCTCTTCCATCGATGCTTTAACCAGTCGGTTTTTAATTGACGTTGAATTAGGAAATGTAAATGCGTTAAAAACAAGAGTCATTGAAGTAGTTCTTCCTTAAATTATACAGCTGAGCGAATTCATTTAATGCAGGAGGGAGTGAAGTTATTATACCAATATATATCGGTAGGAATATGCTTATTTTGTAAATTTATGTTGGTCGCGAACTTTGAACTCAAATAAAAAAGCCTTTGTTTCCAAAGGCTTTCATTACTGTTCAATTTATGCTCAACAGAGCGAAGGATTAAAGACCTTCAGCATTCTCAGATAAGTATGCAGCTACGCCCGCAGGAGATGCGTCCATACCTTTCTTACCTTCTTCCCAACCAGCTGGGCAAACTTCACCGTGCTCGCTGTGGAAGTTTAATGCATCAACCATACGTAACATTTCATCGATGTTACGACCTAATGGTAAATCATTAACTACTTGGTGACGAACTACACCTTCTTCGTCGATTAAGAATGATGCACGGAAAGCAACACCAGCTTCTGGATGCTCAGCGTCATATGCTTGAACGATTTCATGTTTAACGTCTGCAACTAGTGGATAACCAACTTGGCCAATTCCACCGTCAGCTACAGCTGTGTTGCGCCATGCGTTGTGGCTGAATTGTGAATCAATTGAAACACCAATTACTTCAACACCGCGCTTTTTAAAATCTTCTAATCTGTGATCAAATGCGATCAACTCTGAAGGACATACAAAAGTGAAATCTAGAGGGTAGAAAAATACTACTGCTTTTTTACCTTTTGTTGCTTCTGCAAAGTTGAAGTTATCAACGATTTCGCCATTACCTAAAACAGCTGCTGCAGTAAAGTCTGGTGCCTGACGGCCAACTAAAACGCCCATGAAATTCTCCATATTATTTATCAATCGTGAATTGCTCATTCACTCGTTTGTTACACCTCAATTATATATAGATTAAATTGATTAAACCAAGGGCATTTCTATATGAATTTTCGATTAGTATTATCGAATTCAACTATAAGGAAATAAATTGAATAAATGTGATAAAAAACAAACAAAAAAACTTGCAAAACACCCAAATGAGAATTATTATCACTCGCATCAGTTTAGTGAGGTGATAAATATGTTCGTTTGTCTATGTAAAGGCATTACAGATTCCGATATCCAAAAGTTAGTGCTAGAGCACGGCGTTGGATCTATTCGTGAATTAAAACAACATGTTGCCTTAGGAAGCGAATGCGGTAGCTGTACAAAAGTAGCTCAAATGGTAATCGATAACACAATCATCGACGAAACGTTATTTAAAGATGTTGGTTAATCCAACTTTATATTCAAGTCTATCCCTTCTAGATATAAATCTAACTGCAAATCATTGTCATTATTAACTCGTTGTTTTCATTGATTTTTTCAATATTTCTTTGTGTATTTAAATTCAATCATTATACTTACCTCATTATTTATAATGCTGAGGCAAAGTTATGCAAAGTACCTCCACAATACTAACCATGTTAAACGAAGTGTTAACCACTGAATTAACCTCAATTAATCAATATTTTTTACATGCCCGTATGTACAAAAATTGGGGATTTAATACTTTAAATGATAAGTGTTATAAAAAATCCATCATGGATATGAAACAAGCCGATAAGCTAATAGAACGAATTCTATTTTTGGAAGGCTTACCTAATTTACAAAGACTAGGAGCATTATCAATTGGTGAACATACCGTTGAAATGATCCAATGTGATACCGCCGTACAGCTCACTCAAATCGAACAAATGAAAAGTGCTATTGCGTTATGTGAATCAGAAAAAGACTTTGTCACACGTGAGCTTCTTACTGAAATATTAGAACATGAAGAAGAACATTTAGATTGGTTAGAAACCCAAGATTACCAAATTCAAAGTATGGGTATTGATAAATACTTACAAGCTCAACTTTAACCCTAATTTATTGGAGATTAAAATGAAAGGTAACCAAGACATAATTAATGCACTTAATGGCTTATTAGCCTATGAGTTAGCTGCTATGGATCAATACTTTATACATTCACGTATGTACGAAGATTGGGGATTTACAAAATTATTCGAACGAATCGATCACGAATTTGATGATGAAAAAGGCCATGCATCAAAATTAATCGAGCGTATTTTATTTTTAGAAGGGACGCCAGATATGGTGACTCGTGATGGGTTACATATTGGTAAAACCGTACCTGAGATGTTAGAAAGTGATTTGCGTGTTGAATTTGCCGTTGACCAAGCCCTAAAAGATACAATGGCTTTATGCGAAGTACACAAAGACTTTGTGACTAGGAATATGTTGCAAATACTCATTGACGATACCGAAACCGATCATGCATTTTGGTTAGAGCAGCAATTACGTTTGATAAAAACCATTGGTTTAGAGAACTACTTACAGTCTCAAATGTAGTTTAAAAATTAATAAAAAAACGTGAAATAAGTTTACACTATTTCACGTTTTTTTATGCCTATTACACATAGGCATTTAGGCTTCATCTTGAAAAATTTCTTCAATTGTCATCTTAAATAGCCTTGCAGCTTTAAAAGCCAATGGCAAACTAGGGTCAAACTTACCTTTTTCTATAGCGTTAATCGTTTGCCTAGACACTTCTAAATAATTAGCTAAATCGGCCTGAGTCCAATCTCGTTCCGCACGTAATACTTTAAGTTTGTTTTTCATTTATATCGACGACTCCCGACAAAAATAGCAATTAAGTTAGTAACACCCATCACTAATATCAAGTGTGAGATCTGTGCAGGGCCTGAGATGACATTAGTTACATCCAGATTGGAATAACTTAACCCAACGATTAGCCCTACTCCTAAGGTCCAAGCCATTGAGTTTAAATGTATCTCTTTTTGCATTTCATCCATGTTTTGGATATAAATTTTATTTGCGTAAATCATTCCGACACCAAGCAAAAAATTCAAAGTTATGGCAGCAATAGTCAGGCTTTCTAGTTGGTTCCATAAGAACTTAGGGCCAAAGTTAGCCAATGCCATTGATATTACCCAAGCTAAAGTCCACATTTTCACTCGGTTAATATTCTGTTTCGTCTTCCCTTGCCAATTTAACTCATTACTATTGTTATCTACATTTCCTCTTTTAATCTCGCTCATAAGTACAACCTCTTTGTCATTAAGTAAAACAAACTTTACTCAATATAACTCCACACAGCTAAAAGTCAAGTGCACTTGTCAAAAAGAACTCTTTGATTTACATACATAAGCTCTAAACGTTAAATTTTAGGCATAAAAAAAGAGAGCCTAAGCTCTCTTTCCTATTGCATCTTAAGGTTATTCAGCTGCAGGAGCTTCTTGCTCTACCGCTTCTTTCATACTTAAACGTACACGACCTTGACGGTCAATTTCTAGTACTTTAACTGCAACTTCTTGGCCTTCAGATAATACGTCAGTTACATTTTCAACACGCTCGCTAGAGATTTGTGAAATATGTACTAAACCGTCTTTACCAGGAAGAACGTTAACAAACGCACCAAAATCAACGATACGTGCAACTTTACCTTGGTAAATACGACCAACTTCTAAGTCTGTAGTTAATTGCTTAACACGTTCAATACAAGCTTCTGCACTTGCACTGTCTGTTGCTGCAATTTTAACGGTACCGTCATCTTCAATTTCAATTGTTGTACCCGTTTCTTCAGTAAGAGCACGGATTGTTGCGCCACCTTTACCAATAACGTCAGCAATTTTCTTCTGAGGAATTTTAACTGTGTAGATACGTGGAGCAAATTCAGACATTTCTTCACGGTGTCCGCCAATTGCTTCATCCATTACTGTTAAGATATGTAAACGAGCAGCTTTAGCTTGTACTAAGGCTTTGTCCATGATCTCTTTAGTAATACCTTCAATTTTGATATCCATTTGTAACGCTGTGATACCTTCAGTAGTACCCGCAACTTTAAAGTCCATGTCACCTAAGTGATCTTCATCACCTAAGATGTCAGAAAGAACAACAAAGTTACTGTCGTCTTTAACTAGACCCATCGCGATACCAGCAACAGACGCTTTAATTGGAACACCTGCATCCATAAGTGCTAATGAAGAACCACATACAGAAGCCATTGAAGATGAGCCATTAGATTCAGTGATTTCCGATACTAGACGAACTGTGTACGGGAATTCTGCTTGTGAAGGCATTACGGCTAATACACCACGTTTTGCTAGACGACCGTGACCAATTTCACGACGTTTAGGTGAACCAATAAAGCCAGTCTCACCAACACAATACGGAGGGAAGTTATAGTGAAGCATGAACGGGTCACGTTTTTCACCTAACAATGAATCAATGATTTGAGAGTCACGTTCAGTACCTAAAGTATAAGTTACGATTGCTTGAGTTTCACCACGAGTGAACAAAGAAGAACCGTGAGTACGTGGTAAAATACCAGTCTTAACGTCAAGAGCACGGATCATGTCAGGTTCACGACCATCGATACGTTTTTCGCCCGCTAAGATGCGCGAACGTACAACGTCTTTCTCTAAGTCATGTACTAACTCAGAAACTTCTTTTTCGTTAAACGCTTCGTCACCAGCTACTTCAGCTAATTTAGCAATAGTTTCAGCTTTAACAACACCAACAGCAGCGTAACGCTCCATTTTATCAGCAATTGCATAAGCCGCTGTAATACCGTCTTCAGCTAGAGCTTTAACTTTGTTTTTAAGTTCAGTATTCTCAACTGGTGCAGACCATTCCCATGCAGGCGTAGCAACTTCAGCAGTAAATTCTTTAATTGCGGTAACAACCGCTTGCATTTGCTCGTGTCCGTAAACAACCGCACCAAGCATGGTTTCTTCAGATAACACTGCAGCTTCTGATTCAACCATTAATACTGCGTTTTCAGTACCAGCAACAACTAAATCTAAGTCACTTGCTTTTAATTCTGTTTGAGAAGGATTCAAGATGTATTGACCATCTAAGAAACCAACACGAGCGGCACCAATTGGACCGTTAAATGGAATACCAGAAATTGAGATAGCAGCTGAAGCACCGATTAGTGCAACGATATCAGGAGCGATTTCAGGGTTAACTGACATTACAGTACAAACAACTTGTACTTCATTTTTGAATGCATCTGGGAATAAAGGACGTAATGGACGGTCAATAAGACGTGCGATTAACGTTTCTTCTTCTGCAGGACGACCTTCACGTTTGAAGAATCCACCAGGGATCTTACCGCCAGCATATGCTTTTTCTTGATAATTAATTGTAAGTGGGAAGAAATCTTGCCCAGGACTAGCTTCTTTTTTACCAACAACTGCAACAAATACAGTTGTGTCGCCAATGCTTGCCATAACAGCAGCACTTGCTTGACGTGCGATTACGCCCGTTTCAAGAGTGACCTCGTGTTGACCATATTGAAATTTTTTAATAATTGGAGTCACGTATTTTTCCTTTAATTTTCATTTTGATCCAGCTTTATCATAGGCTGTCTTAATGACAGATATATTTCATTTTGAAATATGACCAACACCTACTGGATCTTGTTTTTGTCGTTTAAATTCGAGGCATATTATACGTGGGAATTGATGATTTACTAGTTTTTATCAAAAGCGAATAAGGAAATTTAACGGTTATTTTAATAATTACTCACAATGTTATGTAGATTGCGATACCTGAGTATGTTTTGGGCACAAAAAAAGGAGCATAAATGCTCCTTTTTATTAATTATGTAAACATCGATTAACGACGTAAACCTAATTTTTTGATTAATTCTTTATAACCTTCAAGGTTTTTACCTTTGAAGTAATCTAATAATTTACGACGTTGGCTAACTTTACGTAAAAGACCACGACGTGAGTGGTTGTCTTTCTTGTGCTCTTTAAAGTGGCCTTGTAATTTATTGATATCAGCTGTTAATAAAGCAACTTGAACTGGTGTAGAACCAGTATCGTTTTCGCCATTACCGTACTCTGCTAAAATTGCTGCTTTTTCTTCAACGCTTAGTGACATAAGTCTCTCCAGAAAATAATTAAGTTATGTTCGCCGATCACTAACTCAGCCAACAAAGGAACCCTCTATACAAAAGAGGAGCGCGCATTCTACTTGTTTAACGTTATTTTGCAAGTCTTTATAAAGTGAATTAAGTAAAATGCTAGGTTATTACAAGCTAATTATAAAAACTGTTCAGTAACAACTAATCGTTTTACTTTTGCTTCACCAGAAACGATAGAAACAACCCCAACAAACTCATTGGTCTCTTCGAGGTAGACTTTAACGTCCTCCGCATCATCCATTTGGTATGGCACGGTTTGTCCAAAACGTAACGTTCTAACATCCTGCTCAGCTAACCTAATAGAAGGCAACTTCAGCAACGCGGTATCCATAGGTAATAAGTGACTATCTAACGCGGTATAATCAACCCCATTTGCTTCATCACCATTGATAAAATTATCATCTTTTAGTTGCTGAATTTGATCAACCGTCAACATTTTATCGATGGGATAATCGGCTACTTTTGTGCGTCTTAACGCTTGAACATGAGCACCACACCCCAATAACTGACCTAAGTCATCTATCAAGGTTCTGATATAAGTCCCTTTTGAGCAATGTACTTCAAAATCAGCCTCATCACCCTCAAACCGCAACAACTCAAAACTATATATAGTAATTGGACGAGCTTCACGCTCAACGGTAATACCTTGCCTAGCCAACTTATATAATGGCTGCCCGTTATGTTTTAGGGCTGAAAACATAGTCGGTATTTGTTTAATAGGCCCAGTTAAACTAATTTTGTGATCGAGGATTTGCTGTTCCGTGATATTCACTTCACGCGTTTCAACCACTTCACCTTCCGCATCACTGGTGTCCGTTCTCTGACCAAATTTAGCGGTAACTAAATATGTTTTATCCGAATCCAATAAATACTGACTAAATTTAGTAGCCTCACCTAAACACACTGGCAACATACCCGTAGCCAGTGGATCTAATGCTCCGGTATGTCCGGCTTTAGCAGCACCATAGATAGCACGTACTTTTTGTAAAATATTATTGGAAGAACTACCTTGGGATTTATCAACTAAAACAATGCCTGAGATTGCTCTTCCTTTTCTACGTCTTGCCATTCTTACTCGTCGTCCGTGCCATCTGTTGAAAGATCTGCTGGATTATCGCCACTTTTTGCACGTAAACCTTGGTCTTTCGCTATTGCTTCATCAACTTTACGAGCCATAGTAATACCAGTAACCAAACTGTTGTCGTAACTAAATTTGATTTCTGGAACGATTCTTAATCGCATACGTTTACCAATTTCTGAGCGGAAGAAACCTTGCGCTTTATTCAAAATTTCAATCGTTTGTTTGATCTTTTCTTCATCATCTTCTTGGCCTAACAGTGTTACAAACACTGTTACATAAGCAAGATCTCTGGTGACTTCTACAGAAGAAACCGTAACCCAGCCAACACGAGGATCTTTAAAGTCACGTTGTAACAACATAGCAATTTCTTGCTGAACTTGTTGTGCAACTCTATCTGTTCTAGAAAAGTTTTTTTGCACTTTTCTCTCCTAATTCATTCATCATTTTGATGTTATCAATTTAATAGATTAACTTATTAAATTACTATTATTTAATCACTAACTTTAAGCGAAAAAGGGGAGCTACCGCTCCCTTTTTTATAAGCATATTGTCATTTAAGAAATAGTACGTTTAATTTCTACTACTTCAAATACTTCAATTTGGTCGCCAACTTTAACATCATTATAGTTCTTAACGCCGATACCACATTCCATGCCGTTTCGTACGTCTTGAACATCGTCTTTAAAGCGACGTAATGACTCAAGCTCACCTTCGTAGATAACCACGTTATCACGTAGGACTCGAATTGGCGCACTACGTTTAATGGTACCTTCGGTAACCATACAACCAGCGATTGCACCAATTTTAGGCGATTTAAATACATCACGAACTTCTGCAAGACCAATGATCTGTTGTTTAAATTCAGGTGCTAATAGACCAGACATTGCTTGTTTAACTTCGTCAATTAGAGAGTAAATTACGCTGTAATAACGTAAATCAATATCTTCTTGTTCTATTAAACGACGCGCTGTTGCGTCTGCACGAACGTTAAAGCCTACAACTATCGCATTTGAAGCTTGCGCTAAAGATGCATCTGTTTCAGTTAATCCACCAACGCCACTACCAACAATGATCACTTTTACTTCATCAGTAGATAGACTTGTTAATGCTTCAGTTATTGCTTCCAATGAACCTTGTACATCTGTTTTAAGCACAATGTTTAATTCAGAAACATCGCCTTCTTCCATGTTAGCAAACATGTTTTCAAGCTTAGCTTTTTGTTGACGAGCAAGTTTCACTTCACGGTATTTACCTTGACGAGAGTTAGCAACTTCACGAGCTTTACGTTCATCACGTACAACAGTTGCTTCATCACCGGCAGCAGGTACACCAGAAAGACCTAATATCTCAACTGGAATAGAAGGACCAGCTGATAAAATTTCTTTACCATTTTCGTCTTTCATTGCTTTTACGCGGCCATATTCAAAACCACATAAAACGATGTCGCCTTTTTTCAGCTCACCTTCTTGAACAAGAACGGTTGCAACTGGACCACGCCCTTTATCAAGACGAGATTCGATAACAACACCATGTGCTGCACCGTGATCAACCGCTGTTAATTCTTGTACTTCAGCAATAAGGTTAATTGCTTCAAGTAGCTCAGGAATACCTTCACCCGTTTTAGCTGAAACGTGGATAAACTGTGTATCTCCGCCCCAGTCTTCAGGGATAACGTCTAATTGAGCTAACTCATTTTTAACGCGATCTGGATCTGCCGCTTCTTTATCTATTTTATTAACCGCAACAATTAAAGGTACGTTAGCTGCTTTCGCATGCTGAACCGCTTCTTTTGTTTGAGGCATAACACCATCATCTGCTGCAACCGCTAATATAACGATATCCGTCGCTTTAGCACCACGAGCACGCATTGACGTAAACGCAGCATGTCCTGGAGTATCTAAGAAAGTGATCATGCCGTTGTCGGTATCAACATGGTATGCACCAATGTGTTGAGTAATACCACCCGCTTCGCCATCAGCAATATTGGCTTTACGAATATAATCAAGTAATGATGTTTTACCGTGGTCAACGTGTCCCATTACAGTAACAACTGGCGCACGAGAAACTGCATCACCTTTACCAGAATCACGTTCAGCTAATACTTTAACTTCAAGTTCATTTGATTTCGTTAATACAAACTTATGACCCATTTCTTCAACAACTAACGTTGCTGTTTCTTGGTCTAAAATTTGATTAATAGTAACCATTTCACCCATTTTCATCATAGTTTTCACTACTTCAGTACCTTTAATAGACATACGAGATGCCAATTCAGATACAGAGATAGTTTCACCTATGCTAACCACTTGCTCTACTGGTGCAGTTGGTTTTTGGAATGCATGTTGGTTTTGTGGTTTATTCTTACGTCTACGACCAGTTAACTGTGCAACTTCATCAGCCGTTGCTTTACCAGATTTCTTACCTTTACGACGTTTCTTTTCTTCACGTTTATCTTCGTCGTCTTCAGCTAACTGTGCATATACAGAAGAGTGAACATGAAGGTCATCTTCATTTTCATGTTCTAATTTGTATTTACGTTTCTCTTCTTCTTCAGCCCAAGCTTTTTCGTTCGCTTCAGCCATTTTTTTAGCTTCTAACGCTAAACGCTCAGCTTCTTCTTCCGCTTTTTTCAACGCTTCCTGCTCTAACGCTAAACGAAGTTTTTGTTCTTCGTCAGTTTCACCAGGTTTTTTAACTTTTTTAGTTGACGCTTTAGATGCATTGTCCGCTTTACGTTTGGCATCTGCTTCTTTTCTAGCGGCAGCGGCTTCTTCTTTTTTCGCTTTTGTTTCAGCTTCACGTTTAGCACGTGCATCTGCTGCGGCTTTCGCTTCAGCTTCGGCTTCGGCTTTCGCTTTCGCTTCAGCTTCTTCAATTGCTGCTAATTCAGCGGCAGTACGTTTAACAAACGTACGCTTTTTACGAACTTCAACTTGAACGTCTTTAGATTTACCTGAACCACTATTTACACTTAAAGTCGTTTTAACTTTACGTTGTAATGTCATTTTTGTTGGCTCAGCGCCTTCGCCACCATGGGCTTTGCTTAGGTGTTCCAAAAGCTGTTTCTTTTCGCCTTCATTAACCATATCACCATTTTTTTTAGTAATACCTGCATCTGCGAACTGAGAAACCAATTTCTCAATTGGAGTACCTACATCTTGTGCTAGTTTGTCTAAACTCACTTCTGTCATATTCTTAACTACCTCCATTGAGCCTTAAGCTTCATCACTAAACCAAACAATATTACGAGCAGCCATAATCAATTCACCGGCTTTTTTCTCGCCTAGTTCTTCAATATCTGCTAAATCGTCTGTGCCTTGCTCAGCTAATTCTTCTAAATTTGTAACGCCTCTGCTTGCTAATACAAACGCTAAATGACGGTCAACGCCTTCTAGGTTTAATAGCTCTTCAGTAGGCTCTGAATTTTCTAATGACTCTTCATTTGCTAACGCTTGAGTTGTTAACGCTGCTTTTGCACGAGTACGTAGCTCTTCAACTAAATCTTCGTCTAAACCATCAATTTCTAATAGTTCAGCTACTGGTACATAAGCGATTTCTTCCAATGAAGAGAAACCTTCTTCCACTAACATAGTGGCAAAGTCTTCATCAAGTTCTAGGCCTTTCATGAATACTTCTATTGTTTTACTGTTTTCTGCTTGGTGCTTTTCAGCCATATCAGCAACAGTCATTACGTTTAATTCCCAGCCAGTTAATTGACTTGCTAAACGTACATTTTGACCGCTACGACCAATTGCCATTGCTAAGTTATCTTCTGCAACTGCGATATCCATTGATTTACGATCTTCGTCAACAATTATTGACGCTACTTCAGCAGGAGACATTGCATTGATAACAAACTGTGCATGGTTATCGTCAAATAATACGATATCAACACGTTCACCGTTTAACTCACCAGAAACAGCTTGTACTCGAGCGCCACGCATACCAACACACGCACCAACTGGGTCAATACGACGGTCATTTGATTTCACAGCAATTTTAGCACGAGAACCTGGATCACGAGCAGCAGCTACGATATCCAACATCTCTTCACCAATTTCTGGAACCTCAATGCGGAATAATTCAATTAGCATTTCTGGTTTAGTACGGCTTACAAATAATTGCGGGCCACGTACTTCAGGTCTAACTGCGTATAAGTATGCACGTACTCTGTCACCTGGACGGAACGTTTCACGTTGGATCATATCTTCACGATATAAAACCGCTTCTGCATTGTTACCAAGGTCTAACGTAACGTTGTCACGATTTACTTTTTTAACGATACCTGTGATTAATTCACCAATTTGGCCACGGTAAGCATCAGCGATTTGTCCGCGTTCAGCTTCACGTACTTTTTGCACTATGACTTGTTTCGCCATTTGTGTCGTAATACGGTCAAATTTAATCGATTCAATTTGCTCTTCAACATAATCACCAAGTTGAAGTTCTGGTTGATCATACTGTGCAGCCGAGATACTCATCTCTGCTACAGGATTTTCCATTTGATGATCATCAGGAACCACTAACCAACGTCTGAAAGTGTCGTATTCACCCGTTTCTTGGTCAATCTTAACGCGCACTTCAATTTCAATTGGGCTCTTCTTTTTCGTTGCAGCTGCTAAAGCAAACTCTAACGCTTCAAATATTTTTTCACGTGGTACGGCTTTTTCGTTCGATACCGCTTCTGCCACTAATAATAGTTCTTTTGCCATTATTATCTCGCTCCTTTGTATGATCAGCCAAATTTAGCAATTAAATTTGCTTTCGAGACATTATCAATTAATAAAGAAAACACTTGATTATCAACTTCAACATTTATCATATCGTCTTCGATTGAAACCAATGTGCCTTTGAAATTTCTACGTCCATCTTGTGGTACGTTTAGTTTAACACTTACCTCTTCGCCTACGACTGCAGCAAAATGTGCAAGTGTAAACAATGGGCGATCAACACCCGGAGATGAGACTTCTAAGCTGTACTCATTCGTAATAGGATCTTCCACATCTAAAATTGCACTGGCTTGACGGCTAACGTCTGCACAATTGTCCACAGTTATCCCATTTTCATGGTCTATAAATATACGTAAAGTAGAGTGACTACCTGCACGCACAAATTCAATGCCTAATAAGTCAAAACCTAAGGCACTTACTGCAGGAGTTAACATTTCGGTTAAACGCAGTTCTAGATTGGTCAAATTACCTCTCCTATTGCTAAAAACAAGTACAAAAAAAGGGCTATAAGCCCCAGTTCCATGAGCTCAACTTATATTGAACTCACAATACAAACTGTCAAAGTAGCAGGTTAAAAACCTAAAACGCCCCGAATGTACGAGGCGAACAACTACCTTTATAATTTACGCATTAATTAAGCTCATAACTTCTTAATTAAAAATCCAATTCTTACTAAATTGGTTGCGGGAGCTGGATTTGAACCAACGACCTTCGGGTTATGAGCCCGACGAGCTACCAGACTGCTCCATCCCGCGTCCGTAAATTACTTGGCTAACTTTTTAAAGTCTAATTCCAAAGACTAGCAGCTGAATCACTCACTTTGATATTTACTACAAAGTTATTAACCCAGCGTTATTGCGGGGCATTATACTGGCTATATGAATAGATTCAAGTTAATAGCCGTCTATTTGCAAAATATAGTTGTTAGTTTGCTAAATAGCTGATCAATTTGTTTAAATAAAGCCAACTTGCCCCTACACTTTGGCTGCAGAATGTAAGCAGTTAAGTTAAAATCTCATCCAGAACATATAAAATTGAATATAGGCACAAATATATGCATCGCAGTTCAAGTAATTTATCTGAATTAATAGGCAATACGCCACTACTTAAAATTCAAAGTTTAAGCAAATTAACCGGTTGTGATATCTATGTTAAGTGTGAATTTTTAAACCCTGGAGGTTCCGTTAAAGACAGGGCAGCACTTCAAATGGTGAAAGACGCCATTGAATCGGGTGAATTAACACCGGGGATGTCAATTGTTGAAGGTACAGCTGGAAATACAGGCATTGGCTTAGCTATTGTTGCAAAATCGCTTGGTTACGACCTTGATGTTGTAATGCCTAAAGGCCAAACCAAAGAAAAAGAAGAAATGATTGAGTTGCATGGTGCAAAATTACATCTTGTCGATGCCGTTCCTTTTTCAAATCAAGCTCACTTTTACCATACAGCTCGTCAAATGGCAGAACAAAACCCAAAATACTGGTGGGCAAATCAATTTGAGAACTTAAGTAATGCCAAAGCTCATTTTGAACATACTGGGCCTGAAATTTATCAGCAAACTGATAAAGAAATAGATGTCTTTGTATCAGTTGCTGGAACTGGTGGTACGTTAGGAGGCATATCGAAATACCTTAAATCACAAAACTGTGATATCAAAACCGTTGCTGTCGATCCAGATGGTTCAGGCATTTTAAATTATTTAACCCAAGGTAAATACATAGCTACAGAAGGTGGTTCATTTACGGAAGGCATCGGTATTATGCGTTTGGTTGAGAATTTTAAACAAGCAAAAGTTGATCATGCTATTAATTTGCCTGACAAAGATATTGTGACTGTTGCTAACTATGTACGCAAACAAGACGCGTTGGTGTTAGGAAGTTCAAGTGCCCTAAACGTCACAGCAGCGCTTTATAGCGCATTACAATTTGGTCCTTTAAATGGTGGAGCAAAACAAACCATAGTGACTATTGCTTGTGATTTAGGTGAGCGTTCAAAGTCTAAGTTATATAATCCAGAATTTTTGGCATCAAAGAATATAGACCCGTCATCACAAACCATTCAACAACTCATTAAAACCTATCAAGATAATAACTCGTTATTACAGTCGGTAGATTTTGGCTAGGTTGGTTTGCTGAATGATATAAGAGAAAACATGAGTTAGTGAGATCAAACAATCTCACTAACATCATCAATTAATAGGTTATTATTAGTACTAGAAAGTTATCGTTTTAACCGCTCTATCCACTTTCTTTTTAGGCCAAACTTTTGCTGCAGTAGGGGCTTTTCCAGCTTTTATCGTTGTGCCTTGACCTGGGGTTGTTAAGACCGTTGTACCAAATTCATTGCTGACTACAATTTCATGTTCACCACCAACAAACAAAACATCAACAGCATCTTCTTCTAAGTAGCCCCCCCAAAAATCAGTGCCTCGAATACCAATACTTCCCATAGGCGTTTTAACGGTAAAACTAGGGTTCGACACTTTTGTTACAAGACCTGTAACGGTACGAAATACACCTTTAACTAATTCAAACTCTGCAGATGGTGTTTTATCATCTTCACTCCACTTATAACCCTTGATTAACATCTCAGAGTTACTTCCTAAGGTGGTAATGGTGCCATCATTAAACTTCACCGACGCCTTCGCATCTTTTGCTGTGGCTATTTTATCAAGTTCTACTAATGTAGATTTACGTTTAGCTGCGACAATGTTATCCGCACTAATAATACTTACATCACCTTTTTTTGCTAAAACAGTGGCAACGGTTTCTTTCGTTGTAGCTTGAGCTGAAATTGCCATTGTTAACGTAAATAACGCCATTATGTTTCTTATTTTTATTTTCATACACATACCAATTAACGCAAATTTGAAAGTTGATACTATCTATTTATGAACTAAACACAATAAAAAGATAGTGGCAGTAGATCCGACCAGACAAGCCCAAAGTACATTTATTTTAATCAAAACATGAACTATTCATTCAACAAACCGTAATTATGTTTATGAGGTCAATCCAAATTAAATATAGCCGCATTTGGCATATCTAAACTGCCTAAGATTAATGAGCCTTTATATTCAATTACACTGGTGATGCTATGGAGGGTTGTTGGGCTTTGCAGGTTAGCTATCACCTCCCCATTTAAATTTACCCCAATAACAAAGCCATATTGATTAATTGGTTGTATCCAATGAGAAGGAAAACCCCCGATTAATTTTCGTATGAATGGGTAATAAGCCATTTGCTCTAATAAGGGTTCTCTTAAATGGATCAAGGGGATCCAGAATGTATCCTTTCCATTAAATGTTATATTGTCGGGCATAGCTGGTAAATCCTTTAAAAAGATATCTCGCTTTCCTTTTTGGTCTCCTTTTAACCACAATCTATGTATTTGAGCCTTGCCCGTTTCATTGATCAGTACATACTCGTCTTTGGGTCCTAACGCGACGCCATTAGCGAAAAACAGATCTGATATATGCACTTTGGTCTCGGCTGTATCAGGTGAATAACTTAATAAACGACCTGTCGCACTGCCCTCTATAAAATCATACTCAACTTGGGAATGTTCAAATCGCTGAGACGCATCGGAAAACCAAATTGTACCATCTTCCGCTATATCTAAATGGTCGACGAATTTCATTTTTATACCATCCACCATATTTACTAACACAGAGAGCTCACCAGCCATTGAAATGGATAACAGACCTTTAACCGCATCAGCCACAATTAACTCACCAGTGTTAGTAAACTTCATACCGAGTGGTCGCCCACCCGTATTAGTAAGGAGATGTACATCAGAATGTTTGTTTTGATCAATGATAAAGCTAATAATTCGGCCATCAGCAAAACCTGTATAAAAGCGTCCATTTTCCGATAAAACAATATCTTCTGGACCTGAGCCTAAGTTTTGTAAAATAAGCTGACTTTTATCTAATTTAGTATTTTTGGAAAAAACACCTGATAACTTTGGGTTTTCTGTTGGTTGCCAAATAATGGGGTGAATTGGAGAATTAAACCACAGTAAAACGAATAAGATAAAAAATGTGACGGTTAAGACTGCAACTACCTTTATAGATTTCATTTATTTTATTGTTTCTAAAAATAGTAATACAAATACAGTATAGGATTATGAAATAAAAAATAGAGGGTAACTGGAATAATTGCTGATATGCAAAAAGTGTATTTGTTAAATAAAAAAATATCCAGAATGCCTTTAACTTAGAACCTGAACCCTATGAGGGTATTGTGGAGTGTTGTTACTATTTTCAGGTTACCCTTTTTTACACCATTAACAGTGCTTGGGGGTCTACACAACAAATATTAAGTCACATTCCTTACGTGTTATATCGGCTCAGGACTAGAATCGGGTTCTCATTCTGGATGTTAATTTTTAGACTAAAGTTAAAACATAATACACCTGAACGCCTTGTGTTCAGTGTGGGAACCGGTTTAGTTACATCAGGCTTCTCAATACAAGTTGAGCTTGCACAACAGCAGCTTAAGTTGGTTCCTAAAATATAATTATCGGCTTCGGTTAATTATGACTAACCCTTAGTCCGTATTAATATTTCATCCGAAAACAACTTATTAATACACTTTAATCAAAGCATTACTCATGCCAAAAACAATGATTACTTTTTAATTCACTACTTGATTAATACTCAACCACCTGATTTTAATAATAAAAAAGGCTGTTTAAAAAACAGCCTTTTCTCTACTAAATTAAAATCGCTTTATAATTTAGCTTCTAATTCTGGTAAAGCGTCAAATAAATCTGCTTCCAAACCATAATCGGCAACTTGGAAAATTGGCGCTTCAGGATCTTTATTAATAGCAACGATTACTTTAGAATCTTTCATCCCTGCTAAATGCTGGATAGCTCCTGAGATACCAACAGCAATGTACAAGTCTGGAGCAACGATTTTACCTGTTTGGCCCACTTGCATATCATTGGGAACAAAACCAGCATCAACTGCTGCTCTTGATGCACCAATAGCAGCACCTAATTTATCAGCAATGCCATCTAATAATTTGAAGTTGTCGCCATTTTGCATGCCGCGGCCACCAGAGATAACAATACTTGCCGCCCCTAGATCAGGTCGAGCTGATACCGTTAATTCATCTTTTACATGACTAGAAATTCCTGCATCGGTTACATTTGAAAGCGTAACAATTTCAGCACTGTTATCTGAACCCGCGGCATCAAATGCTGTCGCACGTACAGTAAGTACTTTTTTAGTATCTAAGCTTTTAACCGTTGCAATCGCATTACCGGCATAAATTGGACGGACAAATGTGTCTGCACTTTCAACATCAATAATGTCAGAAATTTGCGCAACATCTAACAAAGCAGCAACTCGAGGCATAAAGTTTTTACCTGTTGTTAACGCTGTTGCCATAATAGTGTCATAGTCAGCTGCGATTTCTAATACTAACGCACTTACATTTTCTGCAAGTTGATGTTCATAAGCCGCATTATCTGCAACTAAAACTTTATTCACACCTGTAATTTTTGCAGCTTGCTCAGCAACTGATTGACAATTTGTACCTGCAACTAAAACATGGACATCACCGCCAATTTTTAATGCGGCTGTAACGGTTTTATTCGTTTCTGTTTTTAAGTTTTTATTATCGTGTTCTGCGTAAACTAAAATGCTCATGAGATCACCTTCGCTTCAGTCTTTAATTTCTCTACTAATTCATCAATAGAACCAACCATGATACCAGCTTGACGTTCTGCTGGCGGAGTCACTTTTAGTAACGAAGTACGAGCCGTTAAGTTAATGCCAAAATCTGCAGCAGGTTTAACGTCTAACGGTTTACGTTTTGCTTTCATGATATTAGGTAATGATGCATAACGAGGCTCATTTAAACGTAAGTCTGTTGTCACAATAGCAGGAAGCGTTAACGCAACCGTTTGCAAACCACCATCGACTTCTCGAGTCACATTAACTTTGTCGCCTTCAACAACCACTTCAGAGGCAAACGTGCCTTGTGCCATACCTGTTAATGCAGCTAACATTTGACCGGTTTGATTATTGTCACTATCGATTGATTGTTTACCTAAAATAACAAGTTGAGGTTGTTCTTCTTCAACTATTTTCTGCAACAATTTAGCAATGTTAAGAGCATCTAATGATTCGTCAGTTTCAATTTGAATAGCGCGGTCTGCACCTAGTGCTAATGCCGTTCTTAATTGTTCCTGACAGGTTTTATCACCAACAGATACAACGATGATTTCTGTTGCAGTTCCAGCTTCTTTAAGGCGAACCGCTTCTTCAACTGCTATTTCACAAAAAGGGTTAATCGCCATTTTTGTATTGGTTAAATCAACATCAGAATTATCGGCTTTAACACGTACTTTGACGTTGTAGTCAATAACGCGTTTTATTGGGACTAATACTTTCATTAAAATCACTCACTTTTTTTAATTTTTATATCTGTTATATTCAGAATGCAGAACAATTTACTTTATTTTTCACATAATTCAAACGGTTGTTTAAATTATTTTTATTCTTAACACTTAATGACAAAAATCATAATTGTTTAATAGCTGACTGTGTTATATAGGCAAAATAGTCTGCTTTGTCATTAATTTACCAACATATTATCAACTTAAATGGATTTTAAATAACTCTATTCAATAGTCGATATGTTTATTAGCAAGTTGAATATTTCGCTAAATGGTAAATATACTTTACATTGATTAAATTACCTCCACATCAATCGCAGTGATCCCTCCAATTAATTCTGCCGTATTTCTTTGTAATTACATCCAATTTACTGCTAGTCTGACCAGCAAAATATCAACAGAATGAGAAAATAAAAATGCCTGAATATAAAGCCCCGCTTCGCGATTATAAATTTGTCATGCAAGAATTATTAGACTGTGAAACGCACTACACGACCCTTGGATACGAAGATGCTAGCCTAGATATGGTCGATGCAATCCTCTCTGAAGCTGGTAAATTTACCGAACAAGTCATCGCACCATTAAACCAAATAGGTGATCAACAAGGTTGTACTTGGACAGATGGTGTCGTAACAACACCAGATGGTTTTAAACAGGCATATCAACAGTATGTTGACGGCGGCTGGCCGACTCTATCATTACCTGAAGAATTTGGTGGACAAAACTTACCACATTCCATTAATACCGTTATGGGTGAAATGATGTCTGCGGCCAATCATAGCTTTGCCATGTACCCAGGCTTAAGTCATGGTGCAATAGCCACCTTGATGGCACACGGTACTGACATCCAAAAACAAATGTTTTTACCTAAGTTAGTTGAAGGCAGCTGGACTGGAACTATGTGTTTAACCGAAGCACATTGTGGTACTGATTTGGGCATGTTGCGCACAAAGGCCGAATTAAACGATGATGGCTCTTATCGCTTAAACGGCAGCAAAATATTCATCTCCGCAGGTGAACATGACCTTTCTGACAATATCGTTCATATCGTTATCGCCAGAATTCCAGGGTCTCCGGAGGGTACTCGAGGAATTTCGCTATTTGCAGTTCCTAAATTTAATATCTCAGACAATGGCGATATTGAAGATCGGAATGGCGTTAATTGTGGTTCTATTGAGCATAAAATGGGGATCAATGCTAACGCCACTTGTGTGATCAATTTTGATAATGCAAAAGGTTATTTAATCGGCGAGATCAATCGTGGTTTAAATTGTATGTTCACCTTTATGAATGCCGCTCGTTTAGGCGTAGCCAACGAAGGCGTTTCTGCATCTGAAGCTTCATTCCAAGGAGCATTAGCTTATGCTAAAGACAGATTACAAATGCGTTCTATGTCTGGTGTAAAAAATCCTAACGGACCTGCAGATCCAATCATAGTGCATCCAGATGTAAGGCGTATGCTGTTAACTCAAAAAGCCTTTGCCGAAGGGGGACGTGCATTAACCTCGGATTTAGCCCAACTTGTCGACATAACTCATGCAAGTAATGATGAAGAACAGAAAGCACAAGCTGAAGCAAAACTTGCCTTCTTAACACCTATAGCTAAAGCCTTTTTAACTGAAACCGGTCTAGAATCTACTAGTCATGGTATTCAAGTGTTTGGTGGGCATGGCTTTATTAAAGAATGGGGCATGGAACAATTATTACGTGACACCAAAATTAGTTGTATTTATGAAGGGACCACAGGCATTCAAGCACTCGATTTATTAGGCCGTAAAGTATTAGGTTCTAAAGGTGAATTATTAAAAGGGTTTGCCTCTGAAGTTGTTAGCTTTTGCCAAACTAATGCGACAAATCCTGCATTAACGAACTATTGCCAAACATTAGGTAGTTACCTGCAAGAATGGCAAACCACCACGATGGACATTGGTCAAAAAGCAGCAACTAATCCAGATGAAGTTGGCGCCGCATCGGTTGATTATCTAATGTACTCAGGTTACATAACCTTAGCTTATTATTGGGTGAAGATGGTGGCATGTGCACAACAAAAACTGGATGAAGGGACAGAAGAAAAAGACTTCTATTTAGCTAAGATACAAACCGGTCAGTTTTATTTTGACCGAATATTACCAAGAGCTAAAGGTCATGTTGCCTGTATCACCGCCGGCGCTGACAGCATGATGGCTATAGATTCAGAGCATTTTGTTTTTTAAATAAAAGACATAGAATAAATAATAAAGCCGCGTATTAAAGTATATTACGCGGCCTTATTTATCCTGTTAATAAACTCGTTATACTAAACGAAAAGCGATAACGGTTAATCAAGCTTAGGGAAGGTAATTGGCGGTTTTTCTATTGAAAAGCCAGCAGCATGAAAGTGGCCGCCGCCTCCAAATTTATTGGCAATTGCAGAAACATCAATACCGTCCTCGGCTGAACGTAAAGAGTAAATACGTTTATTTTCTGTTTCAAAATACATAGCCGCAAACGGATGACCTTGACATAACTCATTACCCAGATCACTAATAAGTGTGGTGGTATTAACACAAGGAACTAAATAACCACATAAGGTGATCATCTCTGGTGTTTTCTTCATTGCACGTTTAATTTCCATTTGTTGATAAGCTAAGATCGTTCTACCCTGCTCTATAATTGGCAAAACAGCTTCATCCGTTAACAACTCCCCCCAAGTTTCGAAACTCATTTCAATCAACTGCAAACCCGCTGAAAACTCTTTGCTATCCGGTAATTTCCATTGCCAAATATCACGGTCTTGAATATAAGCAATTAACTTAGGTACCGGTAAGTCTTTATTAAAATATTCCCACGCTAAATATGCGCCACTTTTACTCATGTCAAATTGGCAAAAATCCAAACCTTCCAATGCGGCTTGTGCGGTTTTGTGATGGTCGATAACAATTAACGAAGCTGCTTGTTCGTGCATCTTGATTAACGTTTCTCTAGAGTATGCAAAGTCAACAATGTAAACATGTTTTCCCGTAACATCAGGGGCATCGTCATCATGACGAGCCGGTAACCATTCATGTTCATCCTCACTGTGCTCTCGTTGCAAAAATACATTTACAGCCAATGCTGCACCAAACCCGTCTGGACAACTTTTATGATAAATACACAAGTGAGACATTAATATTCCTATATACAAAACTAACGATTTCAAGATCAAGGCTGCAATTCTGAAGTAAAACCTCGGCAACAGCCAGATAAAACCCTAATTATTTGTTATCTTGTTAAATTAAATATAATTATTTTTATAATTCAATAAGATCCACTTTGTCATCTTTAACGTATAACATAACTATACAATCGTATTTGCTATCAATATTGTAAATTTATTAGGATCTGTTTTGAGAAAATTAACGTTATCCACATTTTTGACTTTATGCTCATTGCCATTACTCGCAAGCGTAACTACACCAGAAGATGCTGAAGATAAAATAACAACATCTAAAGATTCTGCTTTACCTGCAATTCCTCAAGCCACTCGCCCACCTGAACGAATTCGGGTTATTGGCAGTCGAGACTCTGGACTGGAGCTAAGTTCAGAAAAGATTTTAAAAGTGCCAGGTGCTGGCAATGACCCAATTAGAGCAATTGAAAGTTTACCTGGCGTTGTATTAGCCAACGGATTTGCGCCAGCAGTACGTGGCAGCTCACCAAACGACATGTATTATCAAACCGACGGAGTGCCTGTTGGTTATGTTTTTCATAATGATAGCTATAGCAGCTTTCATCCTAATCTAATTAAAAGCTTTGAGTTAAAAACCGGTGCTTGGGAGTCTAGTTTTTCAGACTCAATTGGTGGTGTTATCGATACCACTTTACGAGACCCTGAAATTACTGAATTTAATGGTGTTGCTGATTTTAGTTTTTTACGTGCAGGCATTTTAGTTGAGTCAAAACTAACTGACACCTCGGCCTTTTATTTGGCAGCTAGACAAAGTTTAATCCATATATATTTGGATGCATTACTCGACGAGGAAGACTTTGAATTTACTCAAGCGCCAATTAACAATGATTATCAATTTAAATACATTAATTATATAGATGACAATAATAAAATTGTTGTGCAAGCAACTGGCGCAAATGATGATGTAGGCCTGTTGTTTTCGGATGACTCAACGGAAGTAAAACAAAACCCAGAATTAACGGGTGGTATTGGATTTGAAACCTATTACGACAACCAAAGCATTGTTTGGACAAACGAATCTGGCTACGGTCAAACTCAAGTCTATTTAAACAGACTGGTACGTAACTCAGACTTTTTTGTTGGACAAATCATTGAGCTCGACGCGATTACTACCGACACTATGTTCAAAGCAATCAATACTCAACTTGTTGGTGAAGGCACGTTAAACTCCGGTTTTGAGCTAAGACAGCAAAACATTGATTATCAAGTTAAAGGCAAAAGCTCTCCTTGTAATAATGAATTTGAAGTCTGTGCTCCATCTTATTATTCCCCCACCGTTTCTGAAGACGCTGAGATTGATATTAATTTTATCAATGTATTTGCCGACTATGATTTAGATTTAACCGACACTGTCATGTTACGTGTAGGTGGTGCAGTTAATAACAATGACTTTAATGACGAAACCATTGCGGAACCAAGAGTCATGCTTAAATGGCAAGCACTTGACGAGTACCTATTTAAGTTCTCCTATGGTCAACACCACCAATGGTTCAGACAGTATAAGTACCTATCAGAAACATTTGGTAGTTTGAATTTAGAACAGGTTAAATCACAACACTATGTCATTGGCGTTGAATACGAAGGTTATTCTGACTGGGCATGGCGTATCGAAACATACTACAAAGATATGGAAGATCTGATTGTAAGTAATCCAGCTAATCAAGTTACTGCCTTGACTGATGCATCTGTTAGCAACGATTTAGCGCAGGCAGATAATTATTTAAATGCGGGGGCGGGTACCGCTTACGGTGTTGAATTTTTGTTAAATAAAGCGATTTCTAATAACTGGTATGGTTGGTTAAGCATTGCGTACAGTAAAACAGAACGAACCAATCAACTGACTGGTGAAAAACTCAATTATGAGTTTGATAAACCTTGGATTATCAACTTAGTCAGTAATTATGAATTTAACGATAGATGGCAACTAGGTGGTCGCTGGCGTTTTCAAAGCGGATCATTATACACCCCGATAAATGGCGCAACACCAATCTACCCTTTAGTTGATAATATGCCAGATAGCAGCCAACCTCCTATATTTTACGATCCAAATGAAGGGGCGATTAATTCACAGCGCTTAGATGATTTTCACCGCTTAGATATACGTTTAGATTACAAAACTCAGTGGTGGGGAAAAGACACAAATGTGTATTTCGAAATCCTCAATGCTTACGGCAAACAAAGCTTATCTGGTTATGAATATAACGAAGATTATTCTGAAAAAGAGCCTGAGTATCAATTCCCAGAATCCCCAATTCCATCCATCGGTATTCAAATTGAGTTTTAATGACTTAACTTAAACAAACAAATAACACTTATCTAAGGCTAGTTTACCTAGCCTTTTTAATACCTGCCTAAAAATTGTATATGCCTAGTTCTAAGTTAAATTTCATCCGTAATAAATAGAGTAAATATTTAAGATAAAACTTGATCTAGGTCAATTTAAGTTTTAAAGTTTCAGAAATTACTGAAACTTCAGAAGAGTCGATATGTTATTAAGTCCAAAGTTAGAAACGTTTGTAATGCATTGTGGCGAAATGGGTAGTCGTTGGGGCTTTAACCGTACCGTTGGACAAATGATCGGATTGATCATTGTCAGCGAACATCCTGTCAGTGCAAATGATTTAGCCGAATCTTTAAATATTTCCCGTGGCAATGTCAGCATGGGAATTAAAGAGTTACAGTCTTGGCGTTTAATCCAAGTGCAGCATATTCAAGGTGATAGAAAAGACTATTATGCGCCAGCTGGCAGTATATGGGATTTAGCGACTCGTGTGTTTGAAGAACGCCGTAAACGAGAAATGGACCCAACATTATCTTTATTACGCTCAAGTATTTTGGACCAACCCGCCAATCAACAAGAAATTTACGCCCAAGAGAAAATGCATGAAATTCACGACTTGCTTGAATCTGTAACGATGTGGGCAAGTGAATTACAAAACATGAGTCCAGATAAATTAAAAACCTTAATGAAGCTAGGTGCCGGCGTTGGCAAAGTATTAGACATGAAAGATAAATTTCTGAAATCTGGTAACAATTAATTATCGAACTCCCTATTAATTAACTCGCAGTACGAGGCCCAAATGTTAGACACTTTGATGTTATCTCGGATCCAATTTGCCACTAATATCAGTTTTCATATTTTATTTCCAACCATCACCATTGCCCTGTGCTGGTTTTTACTGTTTTTTAAAATTCGTTTTGATCAAACAGGTGACCCAATTTGGATGCGAGCCTATCGATTTTGGGTCAAAATTTTTGCTTTAACTTTTGCATTAGGTGTTGTGAGTGGCATTACCATGTCGTTCCAATTTGGCACTAACTGGCCAGGTTTTATGGAAACAGTAGGGAATATCGCGGGGCCATTATTAGGTTACGAAGTATTAACGGCCTTTTTCTTAGAAGCGACTTTTTTGGGTATCATGTTATTTGGCATCAAACGAGTCCCTCCTAAGATACATACACTAGCTACCGCGATTGTTGCTTTAGGTACAACCCTTTCTGCCTTTTGGATACTGTCGTTAAATTCATGGATGCACACACCTACCGGTTATGAAATGAGAGACGGTGTTGCCTTTCCTGTTGACTGGTTTGCCATCATCTTTAACCCGTCCTTCCCTTATCGTTTTTTCCATATGCTAATTGCATCAGCAATCACCGCTTCATTTTTAATTGCGGGCATCAGTGCATATCGATTATTACGTGGAGACAACAAACGAGCGCCTAAATTAACATTAAAGGTAGCGTTAACCGCCGCTATGTTACTTACCCCGCTACAAGCTTTTGTCGGTGATTTACATGGGTTAAATACTTTAGAACATCAACCACAAAAAATTGCGGCCATGGAAGGAGTCTGGGAAACAGAACAAGGCGCTCCACTGTTATTATTTGCCATTCCAGATGAAGAGACCCGCAGTAATCATTTTGAAATTGGTGTGCCCTACATGGCTAGTTTAATACTAACTCATGATATGAATGGTGAAATTAAAGGGCTTAATGAATTTGTAGGCAAACACCCGCCAGTTAAACCAGTTTTTTATTCATTCAGAATTATGGTTGGTTTGGGGTTGTTCATGTTACTAACCGCTTGGGTTGCTCGTCTCACTTTATTCAACAGAAATGAACTGCCAGCATGGATGTTAAAAGTACTCGTAGCTTTAAGTTTCTCTGGTTGGGTTGCCACTTTAGCCGGTTGGTACGTTACTGAAATTGGCCGACAACCTTACCTCGTTACCGACATATTAACCGTGAAACAAGCGGCTACCGACATCGCATCATCAAATGTCGCAATATCTTTGGCCTTATATTCCATTGTGTATATCGGTCTATTGTATGCGTATTTACACACTATTTTTGTGATGGCTCGTAGAGCGGTTGAAATCGAAGAAATAAGCGACAATGAAATGAACAAATCAACACTAAACACATTGGAGAATAACCATGTTTGATCAAAACACACTGGCGGTGATCTTCGTTGGGTTAATGGGATTATCGGTATTAATGTATGCCATATTAGATGGTTATGATCTAGGCGTTGGAATGTTAATACCAACTGATAATAGTGAACACGCTGATATCATGGTGGCATCCATAGGGCCTTTCTGGGATGCCAACGAAACTTGGTTAGTGTTAGCGGTTGGATTGTTATTAATTGCCTTCCCAGCTGCGCACAGTTTCACGCTTAAAGCCCTTTATTTGCCAGCAACCTTTATGTTAATTGGCCTTATTCTGCGTGGTGTTGCCTTTGATTTTAGAGCTAAAGCGTCATTTAGCCATCAACCAACATGGAACAAAATATTTAAGTTAGGTTCGTTAATTGCTTCATTAACACAAGGTTATATGTTGGGTATGTACGTAAACGGATTTGATACATCAATAACAGGTTATTTATTCGCAACCCTTAGTGCTATTGGAGTGAGCTCGGCTTACTGCTTTATTGGGGCAACGTGGTTGGTTATGAAAACCGAAGGGGAATTACAGCTTAAATCGATAAAGGTGGCGCAACGCACACTTATCATCGCATTTATAGGCATTGCTGCAGTATCCGCTACCAACTTACTATTTAATCCCGACATTTATGTAAAATGGTTTACTTTCCCTAACATCCTATTTTTGATGCCTATACCTATTGTATGTGCTGCCTTATTTACATTGGCTTTTGTTTTATTAAGGCGTTTACAAAACAATCCAGAACACGGCGCAGGTTTACCCTTTTTCCTTTGCATTTTAATTTTCACATTAAGCTTTGCTGGATTAGGTTTTAGTTTCTTCCCTTATATAGTGCCAAATCAATTAACTATTTGGCAGGCCGTGGCTGCGCCAGAATCCCTTAACTTCTTGTTATATGGCGCAATCGTCGTGGTCCCAACGATCTTAATGTATACCGCTTATTCATATCGAGTTTTCTGGGGTAAGGTACAAGAGTTACGGTATTATTAATGTCATCAACTTTTATTCCCCCTAAACCTTAAATGGGGTATATCAGTTAAAAGTAATAATCATGTCACCTCAGCATAAATGATTGAGGTGACATGACGTAAATAAAATGACCGATAAATAATAACAACAGACCTAAAGTTATAATTGACTTTTATCCCTCGCTAACGAATGCTGATGTTTTAATTGAACTGAAACTACATTCGTTATGATCTTAAATTCTATTCGACTTACCTTACTTTCCTCATTATTGGCATCAGTTACTTTTTCCGTTAGAGCCGATACATTATCTGACTTAAAAAATGTATTAACTAACTTACATGATGATGGCGTATTAGCTGTTGAGTACACCTCCAAATACACACAAAACCGTGGTAAGCAGTCTGATTTAAAAACCAAAAAAGGGTTTATCACATTATCTGCAAGTTATAACGAAAAAGGCTTACAGGTAGCGTATAACAAAGAAATACTCGATAAAGTCGCACAAGAAGAAACACTCAAAGAACAAGATGAAAACGCCGACACGCCTACGTTAAATGCCATGTACCGCGTAGAGAGTTCAGATTTATTAGAGATGATGTCCGCAGCCCCATCATTATTACGTTTTATTAATAAAGCTAAGTTTAAGACGGAAAAACAAGTTCAGTATCAAGATACACAAGCCAGAGAACTTATGTTTGATATGCCATTGGAAAGCATCATCACAGACCAAGAAACCCGAGACCATGTTGACGACTTTAAAGGGCAGTTCCGTTTGCTCGTCAACAGCAACAATATCCCCATTGAAAGCGAATTGACCTTCACCGGCAGTGGCAGTGCTTATGTTTTTTTTAGCATAAAACTCGCGCAAACAATTACCAATCAATATCAACTCTTGGGCAGTAGACTGGTTAATACAGGGCAATCTTATAGCAGAAAACAATCATCTACTTTTGGACAGTCTGATTCAAATGGCGAAAAAAAATTAACTATCATAACTGATAATAAAAATGAATTTGAAAGGAAGAGTTTAACCTGTAAGTTATGATTTTGGAGTATATCAATTATGGGCAATTACTGATTTATCCTATAAAATTCCGTTATCATTTTAACTATTTATAAAAAGTTAATTTACAGAGGAAAGGTTTAAATATGCAGTCCAAATCTAGCCAGTCACAAGGGTTATTACTTTTTAAATTAACTCAATTGCAAAATTTTGCATTAGGTACTTTGAAGATACAAGAAATTGTTCCTTATCAAGCGCTTACTCAAATACCTAAATCAAACCCTCATGTACTTGGGGCGGTACACATTAGAGGCAAATCCATTGCGGTTATCGACATGGCCGCTGCCGTTGGTTACCCTCCCATTTTAGAAGCCGATAGAGACTCTGCGGTTATTTTAATTACTGATTGTAGCCGTATAACGGTTGGTTTTTTAATAAGAAAAGTAGAACGTATTATTGAATGTAATTGGAAAAGTATTGAGCCTCCGCCTCAACAATTAGGCCATAAAACATACATTACAGGTATTACACGCTATGAAGACTCGCTAATTCAGTTACTAGATATTGAATTACTGCTCGCACAAATTCTTCCTGATGACGCCGATACCGCAATTGAAATTACAGGCGTTCAAAAAGGGTTATTGCAAAATTCACATATTTTACTCGTTGATGACTCCGCAACCGCTCGTAAACAGTTAGAAAACGCGCTAATAAATATCGATGTACCGTTTAAAGTTTGTAACAATGGCAATGATGCATTAGCCGTTATGAAAGCTTGTGCGGCCGAAGACAACCCAATTGATATCTTAGTCAGTGATATAGAAATGCCGGGGTTAGATGGATACGAGCTTGCATTTGAAGTTCGAGATACTAGCTTTTTAGCCAACACCTACATAATTCTTCACAGCTCTCTTTCCAGCAGTATGAGTGTCACCCGGGCAACCGAAGTGGGCGCTGACGTGGCATTAACAAAATTTGAAGCACAAGAACTTGTCAATGCCATGTTACGAGGAGCGAGTTAGAAATAGTTCTTAATCTTTTTTCCATTAAAGAATAAAAAGCTGCTGCACATGTGACATAATCAATAATACCTAGTGAATTAGTGGTAATTTATTAACTAGCTCTGGAGTTTTAATTCCAAAACAAAATTATATTTCTTCACCAGTGGCGTTCAAATGCGACTGCATTCGTTCTAACAAAGCACCTTCTATTGGTACTGCTTTGCCTGTTTTCTGATCCAACACGACAAATGTAATGTCCGCATCGGCTACCGCAACGTCAGTGCCTGCAATTGTGATCTTTTGATTAAACACAGCGCTTTTACCCCCACTTTAGACAAAGAAGTTTCAATGTCTAAAGTATGTCCCATCGTGGCAGAAGCTCTATAATTAATATTGATATTCACAATGACCCAAGCCAAACCTAAAGATTGGAAAAACTCAATATCGCCACTTTCTTCTAAATACTCCCAACGAGCTTCTTCTAAAAACTCTAAATATCGCGCATTGTTCACATGCTGATAAATATCTAAATGAAAACCGCGAACTTTGATTTGAGATGTGTGACTCATGTTATTCCTATCTTAATGTTCAATACTGGATTGGGCATTAATATGCCCTGATAATACTTTTATTTATTACGACGTTTTTTCTTTTTCTTATTATCTTCAAACGCTTGTTTCTTTGCTAAACGTTCCGCTTCTTGAATTTTACCAATGGCTTTCGCCTCGATGCCTTGCTCAACCGTTTCCAAAGTAATGGCACCTAGCGTTCCTGAGCGATAATCATTTAATATGATCTCAGACACTTTATATAAGTCAGCAATGCCACCTTTACGTACACATGCACGATTAACGGCTATCGCATCCATCACCTCTATTGGAGTAGCTGGCATGTCTTTTAATTGGTAACGTTCAATTAATAGTTCTGGGTAATGTTCCATCAAGTATTCAATGGCGTAATAAGCTATGTCTTCTTTTTCAGTAACGGTATCTTTAATGCCTCCCGTGATAGCTAACCGATACCCGCAATCTTCTGGCTCTAATTTAGGCCATAAAAATCCGGGCGTATCATGCAATACAATATTGTTGTCTAAACGAATACGCTGTTGGGCTTTAGTCACACCCGCTTCGTTACCCGTTTTCGCAATAATACGGTCCGCCAAAATATTAATAGTGGTGGACTTACCTACATTTGGAATACCACAAATCAGCGCACGCAATTGTTTATCTTGGCTAACTCGATGTGGCACCATTTCTGAGATGACATTTAATAAATCTTTAATTTGTTTTGTATCTTGTGATGTGACAGCAATTGCCGTGATACCACGTTCTTGCTGTAAATGTTCTAACCATCGTTGGGTTTGAATTGGATCAGCCAAGTCACTTTTATTTAAGATTTTAAGTACCGGAGTATCACCTCTAAGTTCTGGAACTAAAGGATTTTCACTAGAAAATGGAATTCTGGCATCAAGTATTTCTATGATCACGTCTACCTGAGGCATGATCTCTGCAATTTCTTTACGAGCTTTGTGCATATGGCCCGGAAACCAGTTAATTGCCATTTTATCTCCGTTCTATTTATCCGAAATGATTTCGAACTTAAGTTAATTGCCGTGATTTTACCGTGTTTATCTCACTTCATAAACGACTAATTGATTGTTTTAACTTTTACTTATAAATATTAGTCATAATTGTTGCCGAACATTGAAAAGCAGCCCACCTACCACCACAATAATAACCAAGTAAAATAATGGAAATGAATTATGAAAACAGCAGTTATTACCGGCGCTAACCGTGGTATTGGTCTGGCGATAAGCCAACAACTTGCAGCCAAAGGTTGGGATATTATTGCAATTTGCCGTTCTGAATCTGAAGAGATAGAGGCTATTGCCAGCATGGTTATTTCAGGAATTGATGTCACTAACCCTGAAGATATCCAACAGATTAAAAAAGTCATTGGCGATCAACAAGTCGATTTATTGATCAACAATGCAGGTTTATTAAAAGACGAAGTGCTTGGAAAAATTGATTACGACTCATTACGTGAACAGTTTGAAATCAATGCATTATCGCCATTACAAGTCACGGAAGCATTAATTCCAAACATGGTGGTGGGCAGTAAAATTGCGAACATCACAAGTAGAATGGGCTCTATCGCAGACAATGATTCGGGCGGCCGTTATGGGTATCGCGCGTCTAAAGCAGCTTTAAATGCAATTGGTAAATCCCTAGCAGAAGATTTAAAAACCAAAGGCATTGCTGTTGCGCAATTACATCCGGGCTGGGTACAAACGCGAATGGTTGAATTTAGTGGTTTGATCACAACAGAACAATCGGCAGCAGGTTTAATTGAACGCATTGAACAATTGGACTTATCAACAAGCGGTGGCTTTTGGCATTCCAATGGTGAAGAGCTGCCTTGGTAATCCCTTAATTTAATAATATCAATTATATAAAAACGGTCGTGTTTATTACTGTACAACCCTATAAATCAAATGGGTTATTGGGTACAATCCGGCACAAAATTAAAATCTAATTATTAGGAAATATTATGGTTGTTTTAACAACAAACTTTGGCGACATCAAAATCGAACTATTCGCTGAAGAAGCACCAAAAACTGTAGAGAATTTTTTAAACTATGTAACGTCTGGCTTTTATGACGGCGTTATCTTTCACCGCGTTATTCCTGGTTTCATGGTTCAAGGTGGCGGCATGTTACCTGGCATGGAAGAAAAAGACGGAAATGCATCTATTAAAAATGAAGCCAACAACGGTCTTAAAAATGACCGTGGTACATTAGCGATGGCACGTACACAAGAACCTCATTCAGCTTCTTCACAATTCTTCATTAACAGTGCTGACAATGCCTTCTTAAATTTCCGTTCAGAAACACCTGATGGTTGGGGCTACTGTGTATTTGCAAAAGTAGTTGAAGGCATGGACGTTGTAGATAAAATCTCTGCAGTTGAAACAGGTCGTTCTGGTTACCACCAAGATGTACCAACTGAAGAAGTTATTATCGAAAAAGCGGTTGTTGTTGAATAACACTTATTCGGTTGTTACATAATAGTTGAGTAACAACAACTTATAGGGCATCGTTGTGATGCCCTTTTTTATATAAGCTTATTTATTTTTTTAAATCACAGAAATTAAGAAACAATATGTCGTCTATTTTAGTCATCGCTGATTTACATTTAAGCTCTGAACGTCCAGACATTAGCCAATGTTTTTTTGATTTTTTAATTGCAGAATCAAACCAGCATAAAGCCTTATATATTCTTGGTGATTTATTTGAATCTTGGGTGGGAGATGATGATATCAATCCATTCACCCAACAAGTTGCTCAAGCTATTCACGACTTTTCGGCGCACACCTCCGTCTACTTTATTCATGGTAATAGAGATTTCTTGTTAGGTAAAAAATACGCCAAACGTTGTGGTATGACTCTATTAAGTGAAAGTCATGGCATTGTCGACTTTAATAAATCCATATTATTTATGCATGGCGACCAGCTGTGTTTAGACGATGTGGAATATCAAAAATTCCGCAATAAAAGCCGTACTTGGTGGTGGAAAACGCTGATGTTGTGTTTGCCCTTATCTTTTCGTAAAAATAAAGCGGCTGAATATCGTGCAATGAGTAAATTGAGTCAGATGGATAAATCCGACGACATAATGGATGTAGCAGAACGCGAAGTACAACGAGTGGTTCAAACATCAAACTGTGATTGGTTAATTCATGGGCATACTCACAGACCAAACATACACCAACTTGATCAGTATAAACAACGCATAGTTGTCGGCGATTGGTATACCCAAGGTTCGGTTTTACTATTATCTAATAACGGCGCAGAACTAAAGTCCTTGCCATTACCGACAAATTAAATCACATTTCAACTACGCGTGTTATTAAACACCCAATCAAATCCCTTAAATACAAAATAAAAATTATAAACATTCATAGGAGACAATTTGTGAAATTATCAACTTTATCCCTAGCACTAGGTTTAGTGGCATCTTTAGCACTTACTGGATGCGGACAAAATTCTACACCAAACTCCCAGCAAGAAGCCGCTAAGGTATCGCCAAACACGTTAAAACCAGAGTTTCAATCTCGTCTTGATATATACACACCGGTAACATTAACCGCTGATTTATCTCATTTATCGGCCAACCAAAAGAAAATGGTGTCTTTGTTAATTGATGCATCAAAAATAATGGATGCGTTATTCTGGCAACAAGCGTATGGCAAAAATAAAGATGCGTTTTTAGCGGGTATTTCTGATGCAAAAACACGTACTTACGCCGATGTAAACTACGGACCTTGGGACAGATTAAAAGGCGATGAACCATTTTTAGTCGGTCAAACTGAAAAGTCGTTAGGGGCACAATTTTACCCAGAAGATATGACCAAAGAAGAGTTTGAAGCCGCCGACATTATAGATAAAACTGGGTTGTATTCGGTCATTGAACGTAATGATAAAGGACAGTTATATTCAGTACCTTATTCTGTTTATTATCTAGAAGAGTTAACTAAAGCCTCTGAGTTATTACTTGAAGCTGCTAAATTGGCCAAAAACAAAGAATTTGCTAATTACTTAACCTTGCGTGCGGACGCCCTATTAACCGATAATTACCAACCATCTGATTTTGCTTGGATGGACATGAAGTCGAATACAATCGAATTAGTTTATGGCCCAATTGAAAACTACGAAGACATGTTATACGGCTACCGTGCCGCATTTGAAGCCTATGTGTTAATCAAAGATATGGCATGGAGCGAAAAGCTAGTTAAATACGCAGCGACACTACCAGCGTTACAAAAAGGTTTACCTGTTGATGCTAAATATAAAGCCGAAATGCCGGGCTCTAACGCAGAGTTAAATGCTTATGACGTAGTTTATTACGCTGGTCATTCTAATGCAGGTTCAAAAACCATCGCGATTAACCTACCAAATGATGAAGAAGTGCAATTACAAAAAGGCACCCGTCGTTTACAACTTAAAAATGCCATGCAAGCTAAGTTCGACAAAATTTTATTACCAATCGCCGACTTACTTATTGTGCCTGAGCAACGTGCAAACATTACCTTTAATGCGTTTTTTAACAACACTATGTTCCACGAAGTCGCTCACGGTCTAGGTATTAAAAACACCATTAACGATAAAGGCACCGTTCGTCAGTCATTAAAAGAACACGCGTCTGCTCTAGAAGAAGGTAAAGCCGATATTTTAGGTTTATACATGATCACTCAGTTATTTGAACAAGGCGTGATCACAGAAGGTAAACTAGAAGATTATTACACAACCTTCTTAGCGGGCATCTTCCGTTCAGTGCGTTTTGGCGCATCAAGCGCTCATGGTAAAGCCAACATGATCCGGTTTAATTACTTTGCAGAAAACAATGCTTTTAAACGAAATGAACAGGGTTTATATAGTGTTGATATGGCTAAGATGCGTGAAGCAATGAATGGATTATCTAACTTAATCTTAACCCATCAAGGTAACGGGGATTATCAAGCCGTCGCTAAGTTAGTCGCTGACAAAGGCGTCATTAAACCACAATTAAAAGCCGACTTAGAACGATTAACCACGGCAAACATTCCAGTGGATATTGTGTTTGAACAAGGTAAAGAAGTATTAGGTTTGTAACTTTCTACTTTTTACATACTGAGAAAAAGTAAAGGCTCCTTACGGAGCCTTTTTTATGCTTGTTGATTAAACTCAAACTTAGAATTTATATTGAGCCTTCATATAGTAGTAACCACCGTTGTAATCAAATGGACCACTTTCATAATAAACACCACCAAGTTCCGCATAAGAATCTTTTAACTTCTCAGCTTCTTGGTCTAATAAGTTATTAGCACCAACTGATAAAATTAATGAATCCATTAATGTGTAACTTACTTCAGCATCTAACGTCATAGCAGATCCCGCAACCTCAGAACCCCACTCCGAAGTATCATCAGCATGCGTTGCATAATATTCACCGTAGAAGTTACCACGAACCGTTAGGCTTAATTTATCCCAGCTTGGCGCGAATGTTAATGTTGCACGGTGAGCAGGAATACCATCTTCTAGACGACGTACTTTTCCTTCATTCGTAGTTTCTGGGTTAAACTTATCTACATTAGTATCTGTCCAGTTGTACGCTAAGCTGATCATAGTATCCGCACCCATGAACTCAGTTTCATAGTTACCAACTAAATCGATACCTTGTGTAGTTGTATCAAAGTCGTTTGAATAGTAAGTCACCGCTGAGATTAATTCAGGGTTTTGTACACCTGCGGCTTCTAGAGCCGTATAGTCTTCTGCTTCAACCGATATTTGGCTTGATTGAGCTAAACGTCCAGTTACTTCAATTGTGTAATAGTCTACTGTGATTAACAAAACGTCATTATCATAAACACCACCAAAGGCAAAACTTGTTGATTCTTCAGGTGTTAACTCTTTACCACCATAAAATGCAGCTAGTGGATTTGTAGGTGGAGCGATAAACGTCTGAATTAAGTCACCGCCTACAATTGATGTTTGCGTATTAACCACATTAGCTTGACCAACAGTCGGAGCACGGAAACCTGTGCTATGTGAACCACGAACAGAAAATTCATCATTTAATTGATATTGTGCCGTTACTTTATAATCTAACGTGCTACCAAAAGTAGAGAAGTCTTCGTAACGTAGAGCGGTACCAAGAAGGAAGTTATCGTTTACAAACGTTTCTAAATCTAGGTAAGCTGCAATATTATTACGGCTATTTTTACCCGCAGATTCAGGACCAAAGCCTTTAAATCCATGAGAACCAATGTTAAATCCTTGATCCGCATAAGGTCCTGCAATCCAAGATGACTCTTCACCAGCTGTAATTTCAAATGACTCTTCACGCCATTCTAGACCCGTTGCAACATTAACTAAATTAGCCATACCAAAGTCAATAGCTTTAACTAAGTCTAAGCCAACTGTAGTTTCTGATTGCTCATACGCACCCGTTTCAAAATCAGTCGGAGACGCTAAGCCCATTGATGGATTAAGAGAGTTTTTAAGATTAAAGGTCGCTTTATTGTTCCCCATAACCGCAGAAACATCATACATCCAACCTGCCATTTCACCTTTTACACCAGCGGCAAAAGACATGTCTTCAATTGAACCACCAAACAATGGAGTGTAACCACCAGGTTTAAGTTGGTTCATAGAGAAACAGTTTGAATCGGCAAGCATAGCTGCATATTCTGGCGTACTTAACACGTTACCTACATTAGCAGGGACAGTAGCACAGCTTGATTGGTCGCCATTTACGGCACCAACTAATAATGTTTCACCACCATCAACCGAGAATACATTGCCACGATTATGTGGGTTACGGTAATAAAAACCACCAGTTACATCACGTGACGATACATTACCAAATGCATATACTTTGGTATTTTCATCTAAATCAATACCTGAGTTTACGAATATAGTGTAATCATCTTTGATCTCTGGGTTACCCCAAATTTGTGCTGGATCTTCAATCGACGTATTACCAGCGGCTTTAATTGCAGCCGCATCAGGACGTTGAACACTTCGGCTCGTTGCATCTGCATTTTTTAATTGGAAACTTGCATTGATGAAACCATTTTCAGTTAATGGTAAACCAATGTTACCGTCAATAATGGTAGCCGCACCGTCACCTTCGTAGTACTCACCCGTTTTAACTGAGATTGAACCACCTTCTGAATCGTCTTTTAATACAAAGTTCATTACGCCAGCAATCGCGTCTGAACCGTATTGAGCAGCAGCACCGTCACGAAGCACTTCAACTTGCTGTAGTGCTACGCTTGGAATAACTGAAATATCTGGACCTTGAGCACCATCGTTTACACCGCCCCCTTGGAATGCGATAACAGATGCACGATGACGACGTTTACCATTTAATAATAGTAAGGTGCTATCAGACGGTAAGCCACGTAGGTTCACTGGACGAATTAACGTAGCAGCATCACTGATTGGTTGGGCACGCACGTTAAAAGATGGAACGGTTGACGCTAACATATCTAACATGTCAGTTGCGCCATTACGACCCAACTCGTCACCGCCAATGATATCGATAGGGACTGGAGAGTCATTTACTGAACGAGGTGCTGCGCGCGAACCGACAACAGCAATACGCTCTACGTTTTCTACTTTATCGCCTTCTTCAGCAAAAGCAGAAGTTGACGCAGCAGTTAAAGCTAAACCTGACACTAATGACAGTTTAACCATTTTTGATAGTGGTGATAGTTTAAACATATTTATTCCCATATTCATGTTGGTATTTTTTTGATTTTTATAATTATTATTTGGTGCCTAATAGTGAACTTCACATTAAGCTAATTAATAAAGTACTAGTGATCGTGAGAATTACAACTAAAAACGTGCAGGAATTGTAACTTTGAGTAAAAAATGCATGATTTGTGTAAAATTTATACCAAATCATAAAAAACACGGGATGGATTTAATGTTTTCAAAGACAGACTACGAGTCTGCCTTAGTGCCGAGTTTGGCTTTTTGAGCTGAGTTTTAATTAAATTAGTTTAAATTACGCCATTAGATACATTTTCTAACATAGTTAAAATGTGTTCAACAGGTTGCGCGCCTTCCATTCCATAAGCTTCATCTATGATAAAAAACGGAACAGATTGAATGCCTAATTCTTTGGCTAAGGCTTCATCTTCTTTAACTTGTGCACTGTAACCATCTGAGTTTAATACTTGCTCTGCTTTATCTTTATCAAGACCAGCCTTGGCTGCGATAGTCAACAGTATGTCACTTTTGCTGATCAGTTCACCTTTTGAGAAAAAACTCTCAAACAATAAGTTTTGTACTTCCTGTTCTTTGCCACTTTCACTGGCTAAATGAATTAACCGTTGTGCATTAAACGTATTAGTCGGTTTATTATTATCAAAATCAAAATTGAGGCCTATTTCAGCGCCTTGTTTGGCCATATCATCACAGGCAAGTTCAGCCCACTTTAATGGTTGATCATATTTTTTGGCTAATAACTCGTATTTATTTTCTTGGTAGGTTAATTCAGCGTTTGGATCTAACTCAAAACTACGCCAGATCACTTCAACATTTTCTTTGCCGTCAAATTTTTCTAGCGCCATTTCAAAACGGCGTTTGCCTATATAGCAATATGGGCAAGCGATGTCGGACCAAATTTCAACTTTCATTTTAGCTTTCATAACATTAATTGAGTTAATTTATTTATATCGTCTTTTTGTTATGCAAAGACTGTGCACAAAAAAAAGCTATTAGTAAATACCAATAGCTTTTGTATACATATACTCAAAAAACCTTATTATTCCAAATAATCGTTTAACGGCTTACTCACTTGTTTGAAATCAAACTCAGATATTTGTAATAACCATTTATCGTTATTTTTTTGTAACCAATAGGTGGGAGTTTCATCATCCGTTTTAAATAACTTCAAACTCATTTGTTGATTAGGTAAAGCTTGATGAGCAGCTTTATCAACATAATTTAAAATAAGCGTCTGATAAACCGGCATCTGATGCGACTCTCCAAGCTGCACGTCTTTAACCGTCAGGTTAATAATATTGCGTACTAAGCCTGTTAAAATGGAGTCATATTGTAATTTTTTACCTTCGACAGTCTCCACTAATTCGAAATTATCTTTTAACCTGACTTTATCATTCTCCTCAGATAATACAGTCAGCTCGTCAGTAACTGTAATGTCTGCACTCTCATCATCTGATTCTTTACGAACAATTGAAAACGAGTTTTCAGGCAAAGTAATATCAACTTGCCTTATTTGTGCATATTCTATTGGCACTATGTCAGGCTTTAGCCAATCACTGCTGGCTTCTGGTAAATCGATATCCAAGTCAACTAAGTAGGTTTGTGACGACCCCGCTAGCCGAACGTAACGTCCACTTGCCGATGTACTTTCGTTGCCCAACAATACTTGAATGGATTGTTCTTTAGACTCAAAAGTTAATAAAGTGGCTACACTGGTTGGCTTATCTATGTTTTGTAATCCTAAGCGACTAAAATATTTATCTTGTTTGGTTTTTAACTCGATAATCTTCGCATCTTTTAGGCTTTGCAATAACTTAGATAATTGAGCGGTATCCACTGGGTAATCAAATTTATTTGATAGCAGCCATTGTCCGTTTACTTTTTTAACACTCATTAAGTCGTCATTTTTAGCCGTTTGCATTTTAATTACTTCAACTAAACTTGCGTCAAATTCAGTTAACAGCTGGGTCTTTTCAAAAGACTGTACGCCCTTATTTTTAGCGATAAAATAACTGCTAAAAAGTAATACAAAAACTCCAAATATTAAGGTTTTAATTAACAAATTAACGTTCACTAATAACTCCTACTGGTTTAATACTGTTTTATTAACCTTATCCACTTAACGCTATATTATTTTACTTGGTAAGATGCAGACATTTTGAGGCGGTAACGTCTTGCAAATAACGCCAAACCAAAAGTTAATAACAATGGGAATACAACAATATTTAATAACTTCACCGTCGTGCCTAACGACTCTATGTCTTTATTAAGCTGATGTTGCACTTCTCTTAGTTGTTTTCTTATCTCTAATTTTTTTGCAACAAATGACGCCAGAGCATCTTCCTGTTCTACCGTTAATACCAAAGCACTATTATCCATTTGCTGATTTTGTAACTGAGCTAATTGGCTTTCGGTTTCTTCTAACTGCTGCTGTAATTGTTGCTCTTGTTCTCTGAACTTAGCTTCAGCCTCAACCGTTAATTGTTCTACCACATCAAACGGGCGTTGGTATTGACCTCGTCCACGAATAGATAATAACGCTGAGTTGCCACCTAAATTATCCACGGCATTGATAACAAAGTCGCCGTTATTGGCAAAAGGCTGTAATATAGTTTCGCCAAAGAAGTTACTGCTTTGCACCCAAAACCTGTCGGTTAATAAGTCCGTATCAGCAACCACGATCAGTTGGATATCATCTGACGATTTTATCCAACCTTCTTCATCAATGCCCTCAGGCAAAGAATCAAATGCAGTATTGGCTGAACCACTGACTCTAGCCGCTAAAATTAGGTCGGCGTTTCTTGCCTCAAAATCATTTAATAACAACTCTGGGTTTTGCCCTGCCATTTGGTATTTAGCAATGTCAGTAAAGTCTGCATACTCAGAACTGGTCATTAATGGCGATAACGTTGTAGTCGCCCCCTCTACTAAACGTAATGCCCCTGCGCTGGCAACATTAATACTGGATAACGACGTGGTGACGACATCTTGTCCATTAATGTTGTCTTTATCTAAACCTATGTAACCTATATGTCTGCCTGGTTGTCCGTCTGGCATTCTAATTTCAAGGCCTTTAGCCGCATCTAATACAATGGCCGAGTCATCAAACTCAATGCCCCAAGCGCTAAATAAACTAGATAAGTTTGATGTTGAAGGTGCTGGCATGCCCATCATGTTTGCCCCTTGTTGATCAGAGTCGGCTGTTGGGTCAACAAACACTAACGTTTTTCCACCATTTAAAACAAATTGATCAATCGCGAATAACTGAGCGTCCGTTAAGTCTTTTGGATGCACAAGCATTAATACTTTTGTATCTTCAGGAATCGTTTCAGCAGTTGGTTCTAGTACTTCTACTTGGTACAACTGTTCTAACTGAGATAACACCGCCCATTGTGGTAATGCTTGAGGCTGACCCATTTGCATTGCCATGGGATTTGGATTCATCCCTCCTTGGATTGGTAATGAAGATAATACTGACACTTTCACGGGCGTTGGATCCGACAACCTGTGCACTAACTTACTCAGTTCATATTCCAATAAACTTTCTTGGCTAGGGTCAAAAAACGCAATGATTTCTTTGTCATCTAATGAGTTTGTTCCGGCTAAACCAAAGTAAATAGAGTCACCAGCGGCATTAATAGGTGCAGCCACCAATCCCATTTCAGCAGCTTTATCTTCCGCTTCTGAAAAAGCTTCTGGGTCGATGATCTGCAGTTTTATTTTGCCACCAGCGTACAATTCATATTCTTGTAACAGTGACTTCACTCTATTAGCGTAATTTCTTAGCGTGGTTAACCCTTCAGACGCCTTATTTGAAAAAAAGAAATATAAGGTTATTGGCTCTTCTATTGCCGATAATACTTGATGGGTCCCCTCGGTAATTGAATACACATTGCCTTGAGTTAAATCCAATCTGGTTTTGTTAAATATCGTATTGTTTAATAAAACTAAGGTTAAAAATACAAACGCGATGGCTACTAAAGCAGTAGTAAATGAAACACGTTTAACTGATGATTTTGAATGCATTTGGTTCTCCATTTTACTCTTCACCTTAACTTGCCTTTTTGTCTTCAATAATGACTAAACCAGCGGTTAACCAACTGACAATTACCAAAAGGAAATAACCCACATCGTTGAACGCAATGACGCCTTTAGCAATGGAATCAAAATGTTGGATAAATGACAGCGACGCAATAACATCTATGGCCCCCGTTGGTAAGACGCCTTTAAACGAATTAATCACCGCTTCTGTGCCACTTAATACGAACAAGAAGCTAATTGAAACGGATAAGATAAACGCCACGACTTGGGATTTAGACAACGCAGACATACAAATGCCTATGGCTAAAAACGCCCCCGCCATTAACCAACTGCCAATATAAGCGGCTAAGATAACGCCGTTATCTGGCTGGCCTAAAAAGTTGATGGTTGCCCAAAGTGGGAAGGTGAACACTAACGCTAACCCTAATACCAACCAAGCTGAGACAAACTTAGCCACCATGGCTTGCAGTGCTGTGATAGGCAGAGTCATTAGAAGCTCAATACTGCCACTACGTCGTTCTTCGCTCCAAGAACGCATTGCAAAAGCAGGCACTAAAAATAGGTATAACCAAGGATGGAAATTAAAAAATGGCAATAAGTCGGCCTGGCCTCGTTCAAATAAAGACCCTAAATTAAAGGTCATAATGCCACTCATGATTAAAAAGATAGCAATAAACACGTACGCAATAGGCGTTGCAAAAAAAGACATAAACTCACGTTTAGTCAAAATTGAGATCATTGATAATTGATTCATATTAGAAACTCCTTATGCGTCAACGGCGTTAGTTGAAGAAGTGGTTAACTCACGGAAGATATCGTCAAGCCGCCCTTGTTCACTGTAAATAGCGTCAAACTGCCAGCCTAAAGCTTGTACTTTGTCATACACGCTAGCAAAAATATTATGACCTGATGTTGGTAATACCGTTATCTTATTTTTACCGTCAACAACCGAAGCCACATGAGGTAATGATTTAAGTTCATCGCCATTTTCAACGGCTTGAGTCAGCTCGATGGTGACCGCGTGATGATAAGACGATTTTTCTTGAAGTTGTTGCGGTGTGCCATCAAATATTTTAGTGCCGTTAGCAATTATCAAGGCTCGGTTACACACAGCGGTGACTTCTTCCAATATATGAGTGGATATAATAACAATCTTGTCTTTGGCTAAATTTTTGATTAATTCACGTACATGATGTTTTTGATTGGGATCTAACCCATCCGTAGGTTCATCTAAGATAAGAACTTTAGGATCATGAATAATGGCTTGAGCTAAACCAACTCTGCGTTTAAACCCTTTTGATAAATTTTCTATGCTCTTATCTAATACAGAAGCAAGCTCCACGCTTTTAATAACTCGTGCAATGCGGACTTGTTTTTTACGCCCTGTTAAACCACGAACATCCGCAATAAAACTTAAAAACTGCAACACCGTCATATCGCCATATGCCGGTGCACCTTCAGGTAAATAACCTAAACCTTGTTTAATGGTCAGCGCATCTTCTTTTATATTTAAACCATTAATAGTGATAGAGCCTGAACTGGCGGCTAAAAAGCCAGTGAGCATTTTCATGGTGGTGGATTTACCTGCACCATTGGGGCCTAAAAACCCAACCACTTCACCGGGGTTAATATCAAATGATAAGTCATTTACAGCGACAAAATCGCCAAATCGTTTGGTTAAATTTTTTATTTTTATCATGTACTTACTCATGCCTATTATCTATGCCAACACTCAGTTCACACACCGAGTGTGTTAAACAATTGCAAAAATTATATTGTCGATTTTTTTCAATTCAAGGTGTCTAAATTTGATTTTTATAGTATTTATTTTTAGTCACCCAAAAATACTAAATGCCGATACTACACTAACAATGTTATTAAAAATGCACAGATTAACATTCCCCTATGTAACTTGACTGTTTAGAATGCCAATATAGAAGTTTAAACTGAGCCAAAGTTCAATATATGCCGCACACTTATTCCCTTTCTCCTATTGGAGAAATTGACTCACCTTTTAAAGAAAAGTTTGGTATTCCAAGACAACCGGGGCTTTGTAATGCGGCACTTGGCAGTATTAAATTATACGGCGATGCTAATAATGAGATGGCCGTTAAGGATTTAACGCAACATAGCCATATTTGGCTCTTGTTTCTGTTTCATCAAAACCTTGAACAAGGTTGGAAGCCAAGTGTACGTCCTCCTCGTTTAGGTGGAAATCAAAAAACAGGGGTTTTTGCTACCCGTTCCACATTCAGACCAAATGGCATAGGTATGTCGGCAGTTAAATTACTTGGTGTTAGGCAATCAGGGCAACAGTGGTTTGTTGATGTGCAAGGTGTAGACTTATTAGATGGTACGCCTGTGGTGGATATAAAACCTTATATTCCTTATTCAGACAAGATTGAACAAGCCCATTCCGACATGGCAGACAGCGCACCAACGCAAAGCCTTAATGTTGTGTTTTGCAAACAAGCACAAACTCAGCTGAACCAATATCAGAAAGTAACTAACAACCAATATCCGCATTTAGAGCAGTTGATTTCACAAGTTTTGCAACAAGATCCAAGACCGTCATATAAACAAAATAAACCCGATGATAAAATCTACGGAATCCGTTTATACGATATTAATATTCGCTGGCAAGTCACCAACAATCGATGTGATGTACTGGCAATAGAATTGGATAACGAACAAACACAGGAGATTAAAGGTAAATGAACGTTATGATATTAAGAAAATTTAAGTTAATGACTTTGTTAACCTTCTTTATATTGTTGCCTCTTCAATCATACGCAGAGATTAACCTACCGCCTTTGCCTGAGCCTGTCACCAGCAATGCCGTTGCTTCCGTTTCCATAAATGGCAAACAAACTATTTTGAGTTTTTCTGGTTTAAGTGCGGATAAAAAAATCACCAGTATGCACAATAAAGCTTGGAAATTAGAGATTAATACCGATGGCTCTAAACCTGAAGAATCCGCTAACTGGCAAAGTATCACGCCGCTTCCCTCTTTGCAGGAACCTTTAGGTCGTTTAGCAAGTTCCGCTGTTGGCATAAATGACAGTGTCTATATATTTGGTGGCTACAACTTAGGCCGCTCACGTTCTTTTGACACCGCGCCCGGTGTGTACAAATACCATGTACCAACTGACTCTTATGCCCAATTAGAGCCTATGCCAGTATCCGTTAATGATGCACTCACTTTGGTTTACCGCGATCGTTATATATACGTGATTTCTGGCTGGCAAAACGATGGTGCCATAAACCTAGTACAAGTTTACGACACATTAAAAAATGAATGGTTTCAAGCCAGCCCATTCATAGGTACCGCCGTTTTTGGCCACGCTGGCGGCATTGTTGATAACGTTATCATGGTGTGTGACGGCGCAAAGATCACGGCGCAATTTGCAGCCAATAAAACCATCGACCAAGAAACCAATTGTTATTTAGGCGAGATCAACGTCACCCGTCCAGACAAAATAAACTGGGTTCAATGGGTACACCCAACGGATCAAGGGCGATTCAGAATGGCCGCGTCTGGTGATATAGAAAACGACAGGATAATCTTTATTGGCGGCACAAATGCCCCACACGATGTTGCAGGTAAAGCAATTAACAGTCATTCGCAAAGTGATAAACCATTAACACCTAACAACGAGATTTGGAGCTACTACATCACCAAACGCTCATGGCAAGTCACCAACAGTAAACACGCAACTATGGATCACAGAGGGCTATTAAACATAAACGGCAACTGGGTAACCATAGGTGGCATGTTAGATAAACAGGCTGTGACGAATAAAGTGATTACTCACATTGGGGGATAGTTACGAGTGGCGAGAGCGTTAGTTTCGAGCTGCGAGCCACGAGTTTCGAGGAGAAGCTAAAAGAGTAAGCCGTAAGCCGTAAGCCGTAAGCCGTAAGCCGTAAGCCGTAAGCCGTAAGCCGTAAGCCGTAAGCCGTAAGCCGTAAGCCGTAAGCCGTAAGCCGTAAGCCGTAAGCCGTAAGCCGTAAGCCGTAAGCCGTAAGCCGTAAGCCGTAAGCAAAAAAGGTTACGAGCTTTGACAATGATTACCAATTTATTCTTATAATTATTTAGAATAAATTGAGTGGGTGGCTCTTAATTCTAGCTGCGAGAGACGAGTTTCAAGGAAAAGCTAAATGCTGGAATTAAATAACTAACAGTTTCAATTATGCCGAACTTTAAATCAAAGTGATCTGACCCCATTGATTCGGGAACGATTTTAACGCCTTGTTAAGCATACATGCTCTCCACGTAGTACGTGACCCCAAGCGAAACAAAAATGAAAGAAGCATTGATAGACGCCCGAATTGGCCAAGCAAGATGCCCATACAATATTCCTGCTTTTTGTGACGCTATAACCATTAACCCCATTATCCCAAACCACGGTGTAAAAAACACAACGGTTTTCCACTTTACGATTGATACAGCTATATCGTGAAGCGCGCCACTCACTAAGAATGTGATGAGAGTGGCTATAGAGATAGGCAAAAAATTGGTAAGTGGTCGCATTACATTGCGAGATAAATAATAGCTCCAGATAGGATTCCAATAGCGCCAAAAAACGGGGAAAGATTTTGCACCGAAAGATCGTGCAAGCATATTTCTCATAGAGTGGCTTGCACCCAAAGGAACACCATTTCGTTTCTTAACATATTGTGAAAGTGACAATGTACTGTGCATGATAATTCCGTATGCCTAACGAGGCTGTAGAATTTCTCATTCCCAGCCAATTCTTTTAAATAAAAAACACAGTATTTCACATCTTTCTAAGATTCAATAACTGATTATATTTTCAATAATAGTTTTTGTTAAATTGCGTTTGATGTGGATTTATAGAGCTAATTAATGACGTGAGGCTTAATGTGGGTATAAAGGCCTAACTCTTGAGCTAATGTAAACTCTTCCTTAACTTCTCTATGTTATGAACAAGGCAATACATTTGCCATTGGGTATTTACTCTGTCTTGCCCACGTAAATCAAAGTGTTCTGACCCCATTGATTCTTTGCATCCCAAAGTACGCTATTAAAAACGTAAGAATCAGTGTTCCTAAAGTTAATATAGAGAAAGCTGAAGTTACAGTAGCAAATGTCATATTTTCAGCATCACCGTCTAAAAACATAAAAAGCCCCCTTACTAACATGCAAGCAACCATAACCGGATATAAAAATGTAAAAGACAATTTCCAATTTTTAATAAACTCTTTATCAATTTTCAAATTCAACTCTCCTTCTTATACCAAATTTATTAAAAGCAACCGTCACACAATTGAAATCGGTTCAAGTAAATTAGTAAACTGCATTAAATATTCCTTAATTACTGAAACAACTAACGCCAACCAATGGGTTTTTAATTGTTGATTATAATTGACGAGGAAAGAACGACATCAAACTCTTATTTGTCCTGCTCGAGTTTGTTGTTAGTACTTGATGGAGCCTTACGTTTTAGTAAAAAATATGTCACACCTAAAGAGATAGTGACTAAAGCTAGTCCAATAATGTGTTCAGCTGAAACAATTTTAAGGTCTAAGACTATTATTTTTCGTGCAACCGCCATGAGTGCCGTTGCCACAACTAACTCAACTGGGATGATATGTGAGCCAAGGTATAATCGAATATTAATAAATATTTCTACAGCGATTAATACAATCATGAATGCACCGAAGACTTGAAGGATATCTTCTACGTCCAGAAGGAAGTATGGTGGTGCTGATAATCTCATATAAAGAACATAAACAACGTCGGCAATACTCCAGTAGATAACTAACACCATCAATATAGCGAGTATTTTAATCGCAAATCTAATATTAGAGTGTAATAAATTCAGTAATTTATCTGACGTATTTTCAGGTAACTCTTCATGCTTCATAATTTCTCCAGAGGTAAACGTATAGTGCGGAAAGCCAACGATTTAATATCGACCCAATGGGTCAATTGATGACTATTAGAGCAAACAGGTGCTGTATTCTACAAGTTAAAACATTTTTAATATTGTGTTGGGAAATAACCGACTGTACATTCAGGTTAAACGTTAAAGTTCATCGTTACTAGACAAATCAAGTAAACAAAACGATAAAACTACTGCCAATCCCAACTCACATTAGAAACCAACAAACACCCATCACATTTAAAATCAAACAAACCATGTAATGGTTCTTTATGATTCTCTGTTGTGAAAAGCCAATCACCATCACAACTAGGGCAACGCCTTTGTTGTTCAGCCTCCAAACTTTCCCCACCAACACGATACAAATATTGATACACAGGTACGTTTAGTTCTTGTTGAATAGTTTTGGCTATCGCATCGCCGGTTTGTAATAGCTCACTGTTGATCTGACCCAACTGCTCAATAACAAAAGGTTCTATTTCCGTTAACTGATTCATTTGTAATTGATCACAGGCCGCTTGGCTTTCTTGCCATTTAATTAACGGTTTTCTTACCGACTCTGGCATTTTGTATAAAGGCACTGGCGAAAAATGTTCCATACAGCGCAGCGGTGAACAAGACTGTACATAAGTAGAATATAAAATAAGCGCATTAGGTGTTGCACAGCCATCCACAAAGTCAGACTGACACTCCAAACCTTTTAGCTTAAATTCAGGGGTTGATAAGCCTAATTTTTTTAATCGCTCAAAACCTTGAATAACCTGTAAATTGTTATTTTTAACCGCTAACGAATCTTGTTCAGGACAAACAAATATAATTTCAAATTTGTTTTCAACCAAAGTCACTGGAAACTCGCGGCCAATGATCTGTCCGTTATATCTGTATTGGTCTAATAACATGGAGATAGCGTGTTGTGCTTCATCAAGTTCTACGTCTAATTCACATTCAAAAGACAACTGGCATACATACATTTAAGGCTTCCTTTTATTACTATTTTAACTAACTAGCGAGGCTTTTTAGCCTTAAGCGGTAAAATAACATGAGTTATTTCATTTTAACTGTTTAATACTCAGGGTTTGATTGCTAAAATCGCCGCCATTCTAGCCTAATAACCATAAATTCATTAGGCGTTATTTTATATTTTTAGTTAACGGATCAAAAACCAATGCGTACTAGCCAGTATATAATTGCTACTTTAAAAGAAACTCCATCTGACGCTGAAGTTATCAGCCATCAGTTAATGTTAAGAGCCGGTATGATCCGTAGGCTCGCTTCTGGTTTATACACTTGGTTACCCACTGGTTTAAAAGTTGTTCGTAAAATTGAACAAATAGTCCGTGAAGAAATGGAAAACGCAGGTGCGATAGAAATGTTAATGCCTGTAGTTCAACCTGCTGATTTGTGGTTAGAATCTGGCCGTTGGCAAGAATACGGTCCAGAATTGTTACGTATTAAAGACCGTCACAACCGTGACTTTGCGCTTGGCCCAACTCACGAAGAAGTAATAACCGAATTTGTACGTAAAGAGATCAACAGTTACAAACAGTTACCGCTTAATTTCTACCAAATCCAAACTAAATTCAGAGACGAAGTTCGTCCTCGTTTTGGTGTGATGCGTAGCCGTGAATTTATAATGAAAGATGCTTATTCTTTCCATTTAGATCAAGAGTCATTACAACAAACTTACGACAAAATGTATCAAGCGTATTGCAATATCTTTACTCGTTTAGGTTTGGACTTCCGTCCGGTTATTGCAGACACAGGTTCTATTGGTGGTGATGCCTCTCATGAATTCCATGTACTTGCTGATTCTGGTGAAGACGATATCGCGTTCTCAACTGAAAGTGATTACGCTGCTAATATTGAAAAAGCAGAAGCCTTTGCGCCACAAGATGCGGCGGATGCACCAACACAAGAATTAACCTTAACCGACACACCAAATGCTAAAACCATTGCTGAGTTGGTTGAACAGTTTAATGTTCCTGTAGAAAAAACCGTTAAAACCTTAATTGTTAAAGCGTCTGCTGAGTGTGTTGCTGAAAACGGCGCTGAATACGTGGCGTTAATTGTTCGTGGCGACCATGAGCTTAATGAAATAAAAGCGGAAAAATTAGCTTTTGTTGCTGAGCCTTTAGAAATGGCTTCCGAAGATGCAATTAAACAAGTTATGCAAGCTTCACCGGGGTCTTTAGGGCCAATTAATTGCCCTATTCCAGTAATTGTAGACAGAGCCGCTGCCGTTGCTTCTGACTTTAGTGCAGGTGCTAACCAAGACGGTAAACATTACTTTGGCATTAACTGGGAGCGCGATTTAGCACTACCGGTTGTTGCTGATATTCGTAATGTAGTTGAAGGTGATATAAGCCCTTGTGGTAAAGGCGTATTAACCATTAAGCGTGGCATTGAAGTTGGTCATATATTCCAACTTGGCACTAAATACTCTAAAGCCATGAACGCTGGTGTATTAACGGAGACGGGCAAACATCAAGTATTAGAAATGGGTTGTTACGGTATTGGCATTACACGTATTGCGGCGGCTGCCATTGAGCAAAACCATGACAAATACGGTATTAAATGGCCATTAGCATTAGCACCATTCACGGTTGCGATTGTACCAATGAACATGCATAAATCTCATCGTATTCCTGATGTTGCTCAAAAGATTTATGACGAATTAAAAACCGCTGGCATTGAAGTCTTATTCGATGACAGAAAAGAACGTCCGGGTGTTATGTTTAACGACATGGAATTAATGGGTATTCCACATCAAATTGTTATTGGTGAGCGTAACCTTGATACTGATCAAGTTGAGCACAAAGACCGTAACTCTGGCGAAAAAACACTTTTATCAATAGACGAAGCGGTTTCGTTTGTTGTTAATAAAATAAAAAATACATAATTAAAAAGTAATTAAAAATATGAAGTTAAATACTGACAATATCGCCCAACTTGCTTGGGAAAAAATGGACGGGTTATTACCTTGTATTGTGCAAGACGCAATGAGTGGCAAGGTTTTAATGCAAGGATTTATGAACCAAGAAGCGATGCTGCATACATTAAACAGCAAACAAGTTACTTTTTTCAGCCGTAGTAAACAAAGATTGTGGACAAAAGGCGAAGTGTCTAACAATACGTTAGATTTAGTTGAGTTATCATCTGATTGCGACAACGACTCAATCATCGCACTTGCGACACCAAACGGCCCGACATGCCATACCGGCACTGAGTCTTGCTGGAATGACGATGCGGCACAGCCAGACATTAGCTTCATTGCTGATCTTGAGCGTTTAATTGCTTCAAGAAAAGGCGCGGATCCAGACTCATCTTACACGGCATCTTTATATGCCAGCGGTATCAAGCGTATCGCCCAAAAAGTGGGGGAAGAAGGCGTTGAAACAGCGCTTGCTGCAACAGTTAAAGATTTAGAAGAGCTTAAAAATGAAAGCGCTGACTTGCTTTATCATCTGTTAGTTTTGTTACAAGCGTCAGACTTAAACTTATCTGATGTGATTGGCGTGTTAAAACAGCGTCATAAAAAATAACAGAGCGGTTTGATAAGCCCTTTTATTTAATCTAATTCATTAAGCCAGTTTTGATAACTCGAACTGGCTTTTTTGATCCCCTAACCATATAAAAGCCTGCCCTCAATTACTGGTTATTTAATATTCATAATTGATCTTTTTTATACATGAAAATATCTTTATGGTGTTAACTATAAAGTAATGCTTAATGACGCCGATTACGTTTTATAGAACAGTATTAAATCCCATTTAATATCACATCTCGGTATGTTAGTTATTAGCTCCTTGTCCTAATAGGAATTGTTTATGCGTTTAAAATTAAAAATGGTCATCCTTACATCCGTTATCGCAATTTCGTATGTCGTGATTGCTTTTGTTGGATTACATTCATTAAAGATAGCAAGTGAGTCAGATAACTTTGCTCGCATAGAACAACTCTTTAAAAGTGCTTATTCCACCATTACTCAACTTGAAAATTTAGTAGAGAAAGGTGAATTGGAAGAAGCAAAAGCAAAATCCATTGCTACCTTAATTTTACAACAAAACAAATATCACGACTCTGAGTACGTTTACGTTACTGACGAACAACTAAACTTTGTTGCGGCCCCTCATGATCCTCAATTACACGGAACTAGCTTTAATGACTTTAAAGATTCAAATGGTAAGAGTATTGGTAAAATCGTATCTGACGTTACACAAAGAACCCCTGGTAAAATGGTGACTTACAATTGGACATCCGAACGCGATGGTGAAGTGGTTGGGTTGACTTCTGTTGCACAAAAAACAGAAAAATGGGGTTGGTACATTGGTACAGGGATTAGTTTTAAAGAAACCAATGAAAGATATTGGGATACGGCTCAATGGTTATTAGTACTGGCACTGATTATTATAACTTGTATCTCCATCGCCATTTTTCAGTTTGGCAGAAAGTTAACCGCTGAGTTAGGTGCAGAAGTATCTGAGGTTGTAGATATTGTTAGTAAGATCTCAAAAGGAAATTTAACGGACAATAAACTTGAGTTTCACGCGGAGCCTAACAGTATATTAGGGTCACTGTCCTATATGAGAAACGCATTAAGGGAAGTGGTTAGTAATATGCAATCTGTGTCACTTTCTTTAGCTGAACAGGTAAAAGATTCGGAACAACAGTCCATAGAATTAGATCAACTAACTTCTACCTTAGATAACGAAACCCATTTAACAGCAGAGGCCATTAAAGATATTGCTCACGGTGCGGAAATATCTAGTGTTGATATTACTGAAACGGCGGAGATGTTACACGTTGCACAAACCAATGGTGAAAGTGCCAATAAGTTAACTGAGATCTCAACCCACACTATAGGAAAACTGGAAAGCCAAATAGAATCAACGGGTGCGTCGGTAAAACAATTAGCGGAAGAAGTTGAGTCTATTGAAAGCGTATTAACCGTTATTCAAGGTGTGGCAGAACAAACCAATTTATTAGCGCTAAATGCAGCTATAGAAGCAGCAAGAGCCGGTGATCAAGGGCGCGGGTTTGCAGTTGTAGCCGATGAAGTTAGACAACTGGCTAAGCGCACACAAGAAAGCACTAAAGAAATTCATGACATGATTGAGAAGTTGCAAGCTGCAGCTTCTGAAGCAATCAAAACGGTTGAACAAAGTATGCTAACCAGCGCAGAAAGCGTGGATCAAGCAAAACAAACCTCAAGCGCCATCACGGAGTTATTAAACATTATTTCTGATATTGCGGCTAAGAGTAATTCTATTGATGAGTCGTCTAAGTCACAATTTGCCTCTGCAAATGGTGCGACAGACAAATTGGCTTTAATAGCAGAAATGAGTCAAAAAACCACAGATGTAGCCCGTTTAGCTCATGAAAAATCTAACTTAATTGGTGTCTCATCAAATCAACTTAAAGAACAAACTGATAAGTTTATCCTTTAAATTAGCACTTTAAATTAGCCCATTTATTTTCAAACAAAAAACGCATCTAAATAGATGCGTTTTTGTTATTAATGACCAAAGTTAACAACTTGCGTTATTTGCGTTACTTTTTGTTAATTGAGATGCTGCCAAGCCTGATATATGTTTCTATAAAAAGCTCATCAACGTCTTTAATATCAATACCGTTACTATCCATGTTTTTAGCTAAACTCTCAAAGGTTTTTCCACTTGGTGTTTCTGCCATCAATATAAACCCTAATATGGGTTGGTCAATAATATCAGACAATGGCACGGCGGTTCCTTGCCAGTCTTTCTCCCAATAAGTGTTCAAATCTGTGTTAGTTAATTCAAGCTCCAGCCAAGCGCCATCAGGTAAGTTTGGTAATAACTCAACCAACTTTTTTCCATTCACTGTCATGGTTTTATGATCAGAATGATTGTGTCCATAAAACACTAACTTTAATGTCATGTTTTGGTTAAGCAGTTTATCAACTAAGATTTGATTAACCCTTGTCTGGCTAGGTAATTGCCTTTTCAATATGCTTGTTAGTGATGAAACATGTGGGGTAAAACTAAGTGGACGGTCTATTTGAAAACGCATTTTAAATGAATCTAAATTACCATAGGTGAGTTGTAGATCCGACAAGTCCATTTCAATGCCATTGGCATGTTGACGTTTATTATGAATTACCTTTTTGACTAAGATGATGTCTTGGTTAATACATGTTTTTTTATTAAATTTACTGGGACTAACTGGCAAAAGTTTATATTTTTCGTTTTCTGTTTCCGGGTTAAAAAAGCGTAATCTCGAAAACTCGTTTGGATAGCGACTAATGTGATGCCAATAACTCAATCCGTTAAGGGTTAAGTTATTACTCTGGTCTTCTGCTGTACATGAGCTAACCACCTTTAAATTTTGATTAATCAAAGGCGCACTGCAACTAACAAAAGTGGTCGTTATCAATACTACACTCATGAGGCTAACAAGTGCCAATTGATAACGACGGATTAACACTTTAGTTACCCTTTAAGGTTAAAGTAGAAAATACACTGGCATCAATATAACCAAGGTTTTTATCACCATTTACTGCTTGTATGGTGGTAGATCCCATAAAATGTTCTCTTTGTTTGCTGCCATCGTTATCACAATAGGCCAGCATAAATCCCATCTCTTTGTTGGCTTGTAGGCTGACAGGTTTAGCACTTATGTCATCAACCTTAAAGCTGTCGTCGAATATTTTAATCGCCACTTCCCAAATTATTTTTGTATGGTCGTTGGCATCTCTTGTCCAACGACTCTCTATATGATCATTTAACAAAATAAACGGTTCTGTATTTGTGGCGGTTTGCTCACCGATATCAACAGCCTGATTATCCAGCGCAATATGATAAGCAAAAGCATTAAAATTAAACTGGTGATTTCCGCCGGATTTATCTTCATCGATGAATATCTCTAAACAGTCATCATCCCAATATAAGTTTAATGGATTTGGATATTGATCGAATAAAACATCGTCAACAATTTCCGCTAACAAATATAATTGTCCTTGATCCCAAGCTAACTTAAAACGACCGCTAAAATCATCTGGTGTTGGCACATTGCCAATCATGTCATGATCCATTGGATACCAAGTGGCTTGTGCCCAAACAGTTTCATCCGCCTTGCCATCAATAGTGATTGGATTGCTAGTATGTAGAGCGACAAAACTTTCTCTTTCGTCATTAGCAATGGCCGTGCTGATAAACGCACTGGCAAACATACAAGCTAAAACATGTTTTTTGAGTGACTTGGTATATTTAGTCATTTGATATTTCCTGATTAATTTGTCTGACAATGTCTTCTAATGATTTATCTGCATTAATACTTATGACGCCTTCATTCTCACTTGGCAATTCAAGTGCATCAAATTGTGAAGACAGTAAATTAGGATCAAAGAAGTGATTTTCTCTTTGCGCAAGACGCGTCGCAATTGTATTTTCTGACACGTTTAAATGTACAATCGTTAATTCAAAACCAAGTTGGGTAAATAACTGTCTGTGTTGTTTCTTCAAACCAGAATAAGCTAATACGCAAGACTGACGATTATCTAACAACATAGTTAAAAACTGCATAATTCGCGCTAACCAAGGTTTTCTGTCTTCATCATTAAGCGGTATACCACTGGCCATTTTTTGCTTGGCATCCATGTCATGAAAATTGTCGGCATCGATAAACACGTGATTTTGATCTTTTGCTAAACGTTCGCCAACCGCCGTTTTACCACAACCACTTACGCCCATCACTATGGTTAATTTAGGTAAACTTAGCTTTTGAGTTGGCAATAACACTTCAACCTTATAATTGTGTCCAGCTTGCAGGTTAGATAATTTATTATCTTTAAATACAAGACCATTCACTGTGGTTACTTGTTGTTTGACGATATCAGACTTAATAATAGCCAGTTCAATATTTGCCCCTCTAAATTGGCGCTGCACTTTTAAGCTGGGCCAGTGAGAAGGTAATTGAGGCTGAATTAACAAATCATCTCCACTACCTTTTAATCCGCACAATCCTTCCACGACACTTCGTAAATACCAAGCAACAGTACCGGTATTAAACAAGTGACTTGAACGTCCCGCATGGTGAGGATGCTGGTAATAAGCACCGCGATAATAGTTAGGTACAAATACCGGTAGTTGCCCTTGGGCCTTGGCACTTTTCTGGTTAGGCAACATGCGTTTTAATACATCAAAGGCCAAATCGTTTTTGCCTTTGCTATAAAGTGCAAAACCATAAAACATAGCGGCATGGTTATACACAGAGCCATTTTCTGATACACCAGCTGATTTTTGAGTGACTCGACCAATATCTTCGCGCATTTGAGTATAACTCGGCGCTAACATGGTCACGCCATAAGGCGTCGCCAGTTGCTCGAATATTTGTTTATTGATCAGTTCATATTGTTGCCTTGTTGCAGCATTACTTAACATAGCCCAGCTTTGTGGGTTTAAGAATATACGCCCCTCGTTGTCGGTTTTTGTGCCAAATAGATTGCCATCATCGGTAATACCACGGGCAAACCAATCGCCATTCCAACAATATTTGTTGACTTGTAAGTTAAGCAAATCGGCGGCAGCCATAAATTCCTGCAATTGTGTTTTGCATTCATTTTGCTCATTAACAGATAAATAGGTTTCACACACATAAACCCAGCATTTGATGGCATAGGCACTGGCTAAAGATAACCAAGCTGACACACCTTTGCCTTTATACCCCACCATATTCATGGGATCGCACCAATCGCCCTGCTCTATGTAACTCAAGCCTCTTTCGTCGGTGGCATCTAATAACCATTCCATGGCTTTATCTAAATGTGTTTTAACTGTGTTGATTTCTGCACTGTCTGAATAACCAATTGTTTCTTGTAGAATGCTTATGTCATTGGTTTCATCTAAATAAGCTTGCAGACATATAGATAACCATACGCAATGATCGGTATGAGGTACTTGATTGATGTATTTAAGCTGTGCGTCTTCACTTAACAAAATGCCATCTGGCATAGCGCCAGAAAACTTTTGTTGAGACAAGGCCAATAACAGACGTTCTCTGGTCACGGCAGGTGCAATGTAAATCATGCCCATTGCATCTTGCAAAAAATTACGCGTTTGTGGGTCCGTGCTTAATCTGTTTACATCACCATGATAAAACACTTGTCTTGGTAACCAATGGTTAACGTATTGATCAAAGTCTGAGTCTGGTGATGTAATTGAAATACTGCCTTTACCCTGATGAATATAGGCTGAATATTCTTGTTTCTTTTGGCTAAATTGCGCCTTATTCGCTAACAATTCGGCTTTAACCTGTTTGATCTCATCTAGATTATTTGCAGGACCAAAAATGATATTCAACTGCTGTTTTTCATTTGGCACTAATATCTTTTTAAATTGCTGCACACCAACGGGGGTTTCATAACACGCCGTCTTATTTTCTAAACTAGGTTGTTGCAACATGGACGGATTATGCATACCGCCCTCCCCCTGAAGGTTAATAAATTACAACACCATGAATCCGGAATTTGATCCGCTATCATATAGGTTAAGTCTTTTAACGCTTGGTTATTAAAATAGTCTTGTACTTTTTGATAAGGCGTTACAGACGCAGCAACTATGCCTAATAACTCAGGGTCAAAGGTGGCTGACTGATTCATCCACGACATATAACCAATGGAAAAACACGGATAAATAGAAATGTGTATGTTTTGTTTATTATTGTTAACGATGTCAACCGACCATAACTCCATCACCTTATCTTGAGTCAAGGACAAAGTGATAGTGAACTCAATGTTCCACTTTTTTATTACCCATTTAACATCACTGGTACCGGCAGAAAAACTAAATGAGTCTAGTTCAATTCGCATTGGTTCGTATGGGGCAGAAAATAACTCACCGGTTTCTTCATTTTTGATATAGAAAAAACGGCCCGGGTGATCCGCATAATACGGTTGTTCTGGTTGAATAAAGGTTTTTGCTTCTAAGTTTGGCGCATACGAATACTTAGCAGGCTCAGGTTGCATAAATTGTGCGGTCATATAACCGCGACAATTTATTTGCGCAACCATTTGTGAATTCCACAAAAAGCTTGTGGCATTCGGCATTGTTAATGGGCTGTCTAATTGAATACGCGCTTGCCCGTTTTGTAACTCGTTATTAAATGTATTGCTTGCCATTGTCTTATTTTACCGCGTCTGCTTGATAGTTACTTTTTAGTTTTAATTCAGCTTGTAATTGTTCTAAGTTTTTTTGACCGAGTGGGTAAAACCAAATACACACCACAGCTAACACCGCAAACACCGCTGGTATTAATGTCATTAACAGCACGATGCCCATTTCGGATGCTGAATTTTGTACTTGGTTTGCCACATAACCTAATGATCCTAACAACCAGCCCATTAACCCACCGGCGATAGCCCCACCCAGTTTTTGCGCAAATGCTGCGGCGGAAAATACCATTGCAGTGGCGCGTCGACCATTTTTCCACTCTGAATAGTCCGCGGTATCAGCGTACATAGAAAATACTAATGGTGATTTAGGGCCTAAACATAAGCCAATTAATATCTGCACGGTAAAAATTAAAGGGATGTTTTCTTTTGGTACAAAGAAAAATAAAGCAGATAAAATAGCCACTAAGGACATTAATATAAGTAACAGTTTCTTTTTATCGACAAACTTAACTAATAAAGGGGTAATCGCGGCACCACACATTAAACTCAACATATAGGCCATAGAAAAAGAACCGATTAAATCTTCTCTTCCAACAAAGTACTTAAAGTAAAATGTTCCTGAGCTACCTCTTAAGGTAATAGTTAACATAATAATTAAGGCAAGACTGAATAGAATTAACCATGGTTTGTTTTTGGTTAAGTCTTTAATGTCTTGTAATACCGGTGTTTTTTGTTCCGCTGGCGGAGAAATACGTTCTTTGGTTGTTAAGAAAGTAATGAAAAATAACCCAGCTGCAACCACACCATATATTGCCATGGTTAATTGCCAGCCAAGTATTTCATTACCATTACCTAAATACGCAACTAAGTCAGGGGTTAAATACGCAACTAAAGTACCGCCGGAAAACGCACCAATAAAGCGAAAACTGGTTAAGGTAGTTCGTTGGTTTGAGTCAGATGTGATAACCCCCATTAATGCACCATAAGGAACATTAATAAAGGTATACGCTAACATCATGAAGATATAAGTGGCGTAGGCCCAGACTAATTTGCCTGATTCGCCCACATCGGGCACGGTAAAGGTTAATACCCCAGCGGCGACGATTGGAATAATGCCCCACAACAAATAAGGTCTGAACTTACCGTATTTCGTTGAGGTCCTATCCGCCATTGCTCCCATTAATGGATCTGAAAACGCATCGATTAATCGAGTAACCAACATCATAGTACCTACAGCAGTGGCGGATAAACCAAATACGTCGGTATAAAAAATAAATAGGAATACATCAAATACGCGCCAATAAAAATTAGAGGCGACATCTCCACAGGCATACCCTACCTTTTCTTTTAAAGACAATACGCTCGATTGTTTAATAGTTGACCGATTCGTTTCCATAACAAACTCTTATTAGTATTATTTGCCAACTATTCAACCACCTTATGTAAGCGCTTACAAATTATTTTTTTGTAATAAAGTACTTTTTTTAACCTATACCCCAGAGATAGCAGCCTACCGAGCTTTATAGAGTGTTAACTCTACAAAAACATTGTGATTTTACCCTTGACGACAATTATATTTTGCATTACTTTATGAATGTAAGCGCTTTCAGAAGATCTTAACCCTGTCCAATGTAAGCGCTTTCAGTGAAAACTAATTTAAAATATAAAATCACAACATCAACAGGAAAGTGCGAGAATAATATGAAAAATAATCGCTTTGTAAAAACACAAATAGCAACTAGCTTGTCTATCGCAATTGGCGCATTTGCAGCTCCTATTGTTGCTCATGCAGCGGACGAAGCTAAAGATGTAGAAGTTATCGAAGTAACAGGTATTCGTGCTTCTTTAATCAAATCAAGAGATTTAAAAAGAGATAGCAACGGCGTTGCTGATGCTATCTCTGCAGAAGATATCGGTAAATTCCCAGATACAAACTTAGCCGAATCTATGCAACGTATTGCTGGTGTTTCTATCGACCGTCAGAACGGTGAAGGTAGTAAAGTAACAGTACGTGGTATTCCACCAGAAATGAACTTAGTTACACTAAACGGCCGTCAAATGCCTGTAACTACCGGTAACCGCTCTTTTGACTTTGCTAATATCGCTTCTGAAGGTGTTAGTGGTGTTGTGGTAACTAAAACAGGTGACGCATCAGTCCCTACAGGTGGCATCGGGTCGGTTATCGACATTCAAACTCATAAACCACTTTCTCATCAAGGTACTAAAGCTTCGTTTGGTGTAAAAGCGGTAGCAGATACTTCAACTGAAGATGGTTCTATTACGCCAGAATTATCTGGTTTATATTCATATACAGATGAAGATGGCAAATTCGGTGTTTCCGTTTCTGCTAGTTACCAAAAACGTGAAAGTGGCAACGCTCAAGCACAAGTTGGTACAGGTTGGCGTTCATTCCCTGGTACTGCTGATACAGATTGGTCAGGTACCAATGCAACTTGGGGTGGTGTCGCTAAAGACTCAACTCAAACTAACCGTCCTGCTGATTCAGATATTTATTCGGTTCCTCAAACAACGATATATAAATTTGAAGAACAACAACGTACCCGTACCAATGCACAGTTAGTACTTCAGTATCGTCCAATTGACTCAGTAACGGCGACACTTGATTACACTATGATGCAAAACGACATTGATGTTCAACACAATGACATCTCTGCTTGGTATAACTTTGGTACTTCAGAGAACGTCTGGTCTGATGGCCCTGTTGCTACTCCATTAATTTATTCAGAAGATTACCCGTCAGCTTCACCTGCCGATTTATCAATGGCACGTGGTTTCTCTGCTAACCGTCACGAAAGTTCTTCAATTGGTTTAAATGTTGAATGGCAAGTTAATTCAGATTTAAAACTTGAATTAGACGTACATTCATCTGACGCTTCTAGAACCCCAAATGGTCAATACGGTAGCGCTGCAAACATGTCTATGGCTGCTTTTGTTCGTACCAGAGCTGCAACTGATTTCACAGGTGATCGTCCTATCTTAGCGGTTGACGGTAGTGAAAACGTTCAATGGTCTGATATGCGTGTTACAGGTAGTACATTTGGTAACTCACAAGACGCTTCTGACGTTTCTCAACAACAAGTTAATGGTAGCTATGTCCTTGATGAAAATAGCAGCATCGACTTTGGTGTTTCATTAACATCAGTAAGTAATCACTCTCAAGCTATTAACGTTCAGCGTAATGACTGGGGTGGCATGGGTGTTGATCAACCAAGTATCTTCACTGAAGATATGTTCCCAGTGGACAGCATTCAAGATCGTTTTGATACATCAGGCGGTAACTTCAACGGCTTATCAGGCGACATGCAAGCAATCGATAGAATGTTTGTTTGGGACTTTGAAGCAATTCGTGCAATTGCTGCAGAAGCTTACACAACGTCTGCTGGTGCAACACCTGGTGACTGTGGAAACTTATTCTGCCCATCAACTAATTATGGTGGCGACACTGACCGCTTTACTGAAGAGAATTCTACTGCAGTTTATGCTCAGTATAACTACGACGGTGAAATGGCTGGTATGTATTACGGTCTACATGTAGGCGTACGTTGGGAAGATACTGAAGTTGAATCAACTTCTATCGTGACAGCTCGTGATGGCGCTGAATGGGTATCTGCTAACGAAGTTATCTTAGGTGATGGCGGTCGTGTATTCCAAACTCAAACTGGTGGATACGATTACTTCCTACCTAACATCAACTTTAATTTAGAAGTTACTGATGATGTTATCGTTCGTGCGGCATACAGCCAAACGATTGGTCGTCCTAATTATGCCGACATCCAAGGTGGAACCGTTGTTGGTTCATTAGCAAGAACAAGTGGGGCAAACGGTAGTGCGGGTAATCCAAACCTATTACCACTTGAATCTACTAACTTAGATTTATCTGTTGAATGGTACTACAGCGAAACAAGTTATATGTCTTTTGGTTTATTCAAGAAAGACACTCAAAACTACATAGCTAACGTTGAAGAAAACTCTACGATTTACGGTATTGCTAACCCAGGTGATGGTGCTAAATATAACGAAGCTCGTCTTGCATTAAATACAACTGATGCGGTAGCGATTCGTGATTATATCTTTGCCAATTATCCAAATGACCCGTATGTAGATGTTGCAAACGGTATTATTACGGGTGACCCTGCTACGGATAATATTATGAATGTTGCGATAAACGTCCCAACTAATAATGACCGTAAAACACCAATTGATGGAATGGAATTCTCTATCCAACACTTATTTGGTGAAACAGGTTACGGCGTCATTGCTAACTACACTGCGGTAAGTACTGATTTAGAGTACGACGTTATGAACTTAGAAGACCAACCGGTATTAACAAATATCAGTGACTCAGCTAACTTAATTGCGTTCTACGACTTAGACGGCTTCCAAGCACGTATCGCATATAACTGGCGTGATGAGTTCCTTGCATCTCGTTACCAAGGTGATGTAGGTCCTTCTCCAATATTTGTTGAAGCTTACTCTCAAATTGACTTTAACATGAGCTACGACGTTAGCCAGGTTGAAGGGTTAACGGTTTTCTTTGAAGGTATTAACATTGCTAACAACTTCACACGTACTCACGGTCGTGCTGAAAAACAAGTGTTAAACTTAACAGAAACAGGCCCACGTTATAACTTTGGTGCACGTTATTCATTCTAATCATTAATGATTATGTGAATAACTTGTTATAAGTGTTAAATTGAATAAGTCGCTACGCCATATATTATGAGTAGCGACTTATTTTTATGTACCGCTTACCATCTAAATTATTACCCTAATATATTAAGGTTAGTCTTTTGTTATTTGACTAAGTCATTGTGATCACCTCAGTCGTTTAACCTTAAATTATTATGTGTTACAAATGTCATTATCAGTCACGTTTAACGTTGAAAAGCAGTAGGTAGAATGTGGATAATCTAATTAATCGAGTAATCATTGTCGGTGGTGGTAGTGCAGGCTGGTTAACTGCATGTATCTTAGCGGCAGAACTTGATTTAAGTAATTCAAATTACACTGTTACTTTAGTTGAATCTTCAGATATCAATCCAATTGGTGTAGGCGAAGGTACTTGGCCAACCATGCGAGCCACGTTAAAGAAGATTGGCATTAGTGAAAATGAATTTATTAATTGCTGTGATGCCAGTTTTAAACAAGGTTCTCAATTTAATGATTGGCAAGGCCTTACTTCCACTAATCCGGTTTACCCACAAGACAGTTATATTCATCCTTTTACCGTCCCAGTCGAATTTCAAAACATTAATTTAGCCCCACATTGGCAGCCCTACTCTGAACAAGTTTGTTTTGCAGATGCCGTTTCAACTCAAAGTGTATTAGCAAAACAAGGTAAAGCGCCTAAGTTGATCACTTCTCCGGAATATTCCTTTATTGGCAATTATGGTTATCACTTAGATGCAGGCAAGTTTAGCGGCTTATTAAAAAAACATGCAATCAACAAACTTAATGTGAAACATGTCATCGACAATGTCACAGAAATCCATAATGACGACTCAGGGTTTATTAATCATATAGAAACCGAGAAAAACGGAGCCATTGCGGGGGATATTTTTGTTGACTGTACTGGTTTTGCATCTTTGTTAATTGGTAAACATTACAATATTGACTTCATTAATAAACAAGACCAATTATTTAATAACACCGCAATCGCGATTCAGGCCCCCTATGATGATCCAAATCAAGATATTGCCTCTTGCACATTATCAACCGCACAAACTAATGGCTGGATTTGGGATATTGGTTTACAAAGCAGACGTGGTGTTGGTCATGTATTTTCAAGCGATCATACAACAACTGACGCAGCAGAAATACAATTAAGGCAATACTTAACGCCTACTATTGGTATCAAACAAGCGGAAGCACTGCCAGCAAGAACCATTAATTTTACCCCGGGATATAGAGAAAAGTTTTGGCATAATAACTGTTTAGCCATTGGTATGTCCGCAGGTTTTATTGAGCCTTTGGAAGCCTCCGCGCTTGCATTAATAGAACAGTCAGCCAATTTCTTAGCCGAACAATTTCCTAAAAATCGTGCGATTATGCCCATTATTGCCAAACGATATAATCAAACCACGTCCCAGCATTGGACTCAAATTATTGAGTTTCTTAAACTTCATTATGTGCTGACAAAACGTACAGACAGTCAATATTGGCTTGATAATGTAGATCCTAAGTCAATGCCAGATTCGTTAATTGAAAACTTAGAGTTATGGCAACATCAATACCCTTACCGATTAGACCAAGCGGGATATAATCCATTATTTCCAGCCGCCAGTTATCAATATGTGATGTTTGGAATGGGCTTTAAGTCAAACCCGATTGCCAAAAGACAGGATAAACAAATTGAACTACGCGCTCAGCAGTTGTTTAATGAAAATAGACTACGCACACAGCAACAATCAGCAGTATTAACCTCAAATCGCGATTTACTTAATAAAGTAAAAAAATTCGGATTTGCAAAAATATAACAATAACAAAAATTAAATAGGTGCTTCATGCCAAATCATACATTAGTCAACAACATCGACCATAAAGATACAAAGATCATCACAGAACGTTCAGCCGCCTACGGCGACGATATTTGGTTTACACAAACCTTCCCTGCTGAGTACCGAAGTGTTCAGGCTTATTACCCTATATTTTTTACTAAAGACGAAAATACAGGGCGTTTTTTCTCTGTTGCCTTGTTTGGGTTTCAACAAAATGAAAACTTATTCATCAAGGACAATCGTTGGTCAGTACCTTATATTCCATTAACTCATGCACGCACGCCGTTTTTAATCGGAGAACAAGCATTAATGGAAGATGGCATTGAAAAACATCAACGTGTTTTATTTTTGGATGAAGATCATCCTAGAGTTAATACTGAGCAAGGTGAACCATTATTCTTAGAATTTGGCGCGAATGCCCCATACTTAGAAAGCATGGCAGACATGATGGAAGTACTGCATCACGGTATTGAAGATCACAATGCCTTTATTGATATGTTGGTAGAACTTGAGCTATTAGAGTCTTTCACCTTAGACGTAGAACTCAATGACCGATCTCAACATCAGATGTTAGGTTTTTACACTATCAATGAAGATAAACTCGCAGCGCTTAGTAGTGAAGTGATTGCTAAATTGCATCAAAATGGCCACTTACAGCCGATTTATATGACCTTGGCATCACAATCTAATGTAACTCGTTTAATTCAATTAAAAAATGCGCAGCTTGGTCTGTAAAAGACTAAGCCTTTTTTTAGCTTAGTTAAATTCCGGTTAAAGGACGATGATGTTAGATATTAAAAACCTGGTTAAAGAGGTCTTTTTACCTGCAGGTGAATCATTACCTGAGCATATAGTTAATGCGGCTGAACCCGTTTTACTGAAAGGCTTCATTAATCACTGGCCTTTAGTTAACGCTGGAAAACAGTCACAAGACCACGCTTTTGAATATATAAACAACGCCTATAACGGTCAGCCGATATCAGCGTATTATGCACAGCCTGATGCCAACGGTCGTATTTTTTACAATGCCGACTTTAACGGTTTTAATTTTCAAAGTGCGACACTAGATTTGCCAACGGTATTAAACAAATTAAAAGAGGTACGTGATTTAGCACAGCCTCCTGCTGTGTATGTTGGCTCCACCAACATTCATCGTCATTTTCCTAGTCTAAACAGTGAAAATAACGTCACAATTGAAAACGCACAACCTATCACTAATTTGTGGCTGGGTAATAAAACTAAAATTGCCGCACATTTTGACTTCCCGAATAATTTAGCCTGTTGCGCCGTAGGTAAACGACGATTTACCTTGTTTCCACCTGAACAAGTTAAAAACTTATATGTTGGCCCTAAGGAGTTTGCTCCTGGAGGCCAAGACATTAGTTTGGTGAACTTTGAACAACCGGACTTAACAAAACATCCGAAATTTCAAACCGCTCTAGATAATGCGCTTGTTGCTAATCTTGAGGCTGGTGATGCTTTATTTATTCCTAGTATGTGGTGGCATCATGTTGAAGGGTTAACCAGCTTTAATGTGTTGGTTACGCATTGGTGGCGCAATAGTCCAGCTTTTATGGGCAGGCCAGATAATGCAATCGAGTTAGCAATTTTAAGTATTAGGAATTTACCTCTGGAACAACGTCAAGCATGGAAAGCACTATTTGAACATTATGTATTTGATCATGAAGACAGTGACAATGCCCATATCCCAGAGCACGCCCAAGGTTGTTTAAAACAACCGATGACAGAAATTGAAGCTCGAAAACTCCGAGCTAAATTGTTAGAACAACTTAAACGATAATGAGTCACAATTATGAATGATAGTAAATCAACTAAGAATCCAGTTAAAAAGGTTGTTATCGCAGGCGGTGGAACTGCAGGCTGGATGGCAGCAGCTGCACTAACTAAATTACTTGGTAAAAATATCGATGTGACTCTGGTTGAGTCAGATGCAATTCCCACCGTTGGTGTGGGGGAAGCCACGATTCCGACCTTACATATTTTTCATCAATTATTGGGCATAAAAGAACAAGATTTTATGGCGGCCACCAATGCCACATTTAAAATGGGTATCTCTTTTGAAAATTGGCGTGATGTTAAAAAAGATTACATTCACTCGTTTGGATTTTTAGGCCAAGACTGTTGGGCAGCGGGTTTTCAACATTTTTGGTTAAAAGGCCACCAACGAGGCATTGTTTCTGAAATTGGTGATTATGTACCAGAGCACCTTGCTGCACGAGAAGGTCGATTTGCGGTGTTAGCCAATCAAGCGTTAAATCATGCATACCATTTAGATGCAGGTTTATATGCCAAATACTTACGTAATATTGCTGAACAACATGGCATTACACGAGTGGAAGGTAAGATTGATAAGGTTAACTTATCTAATGAAAACGGCTTTATCGAGTCCCTAACTTTAGATTCAGAACAAGTAGTTGAGGGGGATTTATTCTTAGACTGCACCGGGTTCAGAGCCTTATTAATAGAGAAAGCGCTTCACACTGGTTTTGAAGATTGGAGTCATTGGCTGCCTTGTGATAGTGCTATTGCGGTACAAACGGAATCTGTTGGTAAACCTGTTCCTTATACTCGCTCAATCGCTCATGAATCAGGCTGGCAATGGCGTATTCCATTACAAAATAGAACTGGCAACGGTTTAGTTTTTTGCAGTAAATATATGACGGACGATGAAGCCATCGCCAAGTTACGCGAAAACCTAGTTGGCACATTAAGAAATGAACCACGAGTGATTAAGTTTCAAACTGGAACACGCAGAAAACATTGGAACAAAAACTGTATTGCCGTTGGTTTATCTTCTGGCTTTATCGAGCCACTTGAGTCCACCAGCATTCATTTATTTCAACGCGCTATTGTAAGATTAATGCAGATGTTCCCAAGCCAGGGGATCAATGAATCAGATGTAAATGAATTTAACGCTCAAACTAAATTTGAACACGATAATATAAGAGACTTTATTATCTTGCATTACCACTTAACAGACCGTGAAGACACCGCATTTTGGCGTCATTGTAAAAACATGGAGATCCCTGATTCGTTACAACACAGAATGGATTTATTTAAACAGTCCGGCCGTGTATTCAAAAAAGCGGAAGAGTTATTTGGTGAAACCTCGTGGGTTCAAGTGATGTTAGGACAAGGTTTGATGCCTGAGCAATATCACCCAATAGTGGACCAAATGGATGATGCTGAATTAGAAAACTTTTTAATGCATATTAAAAATAATGTGAAAAAGAAAGTTGCCTCTTGGCCTGATCATTATGACTTTATACAACATTATTGTAAGAGTACGGTTAAGGCTTAGCCGATGTCTGCAGAGTACTTTACGCCAAACCCAAATATGCAAGTTAATGTGATGAGAATGGGCGTTGAACAAACGCCTTTGATCATCATTGATGATTTTGCATCGAGCACAGAAGCATTAAAAACGTTTGCCTATGAGCATGCCGAATACGCACCAGATGAAAAAACCCTTTATCCTGGGGTTCGTAGCCCGTTACCAGACAGTTATATAATCAAACTACTTCAAGCGGTATATCAGCCTTTATACGGAATTTATGGCATTGAATTAAGTAAACGTGTAACACCATTAAGCTCGTACTTTTCGCTGCTGTCATTAGCGCCTAACGCGTTACATTTGTTACAACGTATGCCTCATTTTGATACCAACAGTTCAACCTGTTTTGCGGTATTACACTATTTGGCAGAAGGCCCACATGGTGGCACTGGATTATATCGACACAATCCAACCAAATTTGAACGTATTACCGAAGCTAGATGTGATCAATACATAAGCAGTGCAAAGCAGTATATTGAACAACATGGTGAACCTGAACCGGGTTATATCACAGGGTCCAACGACCATTTTGAAAAGTTTTATGAAGTGGAATACAAACCTAATAGATTAGTGATTTACCCAAGCAATTTATTGCACTCTGTAACGGTAGATAAAACCAATGACTTGTCGAGTGATCCAAAAAACGGACGGTTAACTGCCAATATTTTCTTTGAGTTTAAATAGCCGTTAAAGCTTCAATCAAAACGCAAACATTAAAGTGACACATTATACTTTTTAAGTAATAACTGTTCTTTTTCCCCTTTTAAAGAGACACGTCCTTGCTCCCATATAGTAATTAATTTCTGTCTTTTCTCAGCTGGGATGGTTTTCGAGAAAATGGGATATTCTATTAACTTTTTTTCCAACCCTGGACGTACTATTTTTAACTCATGGTTTAAATTTAACTGATTTAACACATGCTGCAGGACAAGTTCATTGTCAGCGTACACATCCACTCTATTTTCTTTGATCATGCGGAATATACGTTCAATCACATCGTCATTTCCAGCAATCACTTCAACCATAGACGCGTTATTAGGATCGTCGATAAAACCTTGATAATCAGCACTCATTGAACTGTAATCCCAACCTGGCCCCGTTGCGATGCGTTTACCCTTTATAGATTGGACGCCTTGATAACGCCAGTCGTCTGCATTTCTAACGACAAAGGCTGATTTATAAGCAAATGTTTCTTGTGTAGCAAAGTCAAATAACTGCTCTGCACTATCTGATATTAAGTACTCAGGCAACATATCACATGTTCCATCAGCGACCATTTCTAACCCTCTTGCTAATGGAACTTCATAATACTTTATGGTGTAACCTTGGGCTGTGTATATTTGTTCAACCATATCGATTATGACACCACGACGAGACGACGTTGCAGTGGGAAAGATGGTCATTGGTGCCCATTGGTCATAACAAACTTTTAGCGTTGTAGCATGAGCGATATTAAATAGCGTACCTATAACAAATAGCGCAGTGATAAATAAGGCGTTTGCTTTTTTACGACAAGCTCGTCTAGTTCTCCACACAATTTCGCCCCTTATCTTTGGCACCATACAGTTTTAAATCGGCACGTTTAAATAAATCACCAATAGATTGTTCTTCAAGATAAGAAGTTTCAACGCCAATACTGACGGTATAGTTAACTTGTTTACCTTCAACGTCCAATATTGAACGAGCAACCTCAGCCCGTATTTTCTCGGCGATATTGAGCGCATCTTTTTCATCAGTATCAGGTAGATATATTGCAAACTCTTCACCGCCAACACGGCCAATTAAGTCTGATTTTCTTACCAAGGTTTGTATAGTGTTAGTGAAATGAACAAGCACTTGATCACCAATAAAGTGACCATAGGTGTCATTAATAGATTTAAATAAATCTAAATCCATTAATACAAACGATGCTGGAGATTTTTGTCGCTGGGAAAGAGTTAGTAAGTGCTGAGCCGTTTCAAAAAAGCTGCCACGATTTAACACCTTTGTTAGCGAATCTCTGGTTGCTAACTCTTTTAGTTTTTCATTGGAAACTTGCAATGCAGCCGTTCGTTTAGCAACCGCATCTTCTAACCATGCCCGTTTAGCTTGTTCGTCTTCCAATAGTTGTACTTGATCTGCTTCGATAGCCGAAAGCATATTATTCATATGTTCCTGCAGTTGCCTTATTTCGTTATTCTCAATATCAGGCAGCGCAATCCGTTTACTTATATCTTGACTTATCTGAACGTCATTAACTTGAGACATTAATCCTTTCAGTGGCGTCGCAAGATAGCGATTAAACGCCCAAATAAATAACCAAAACAAAATAGTTAACTTTATAAAAGCGGTCATAATAATCAATGAAAATCCAAACAATACGCGGTCTAATACTATTTCAGATGATGAGTACAGAACCAAAGAACCAAGAAAAATACGGTCGCCGTTTACCCCCCAACTTAACTCTGTTTTGCTATCAAAAGTAGATAGAGGCACTGCGGATGGCGAGTAAGCTCGTTTCGAAATAATGCTTTCACCATCTTTATCAAACACATCTACCCCAACGATGATTGGCATTTTTATTAACCCTTCAATTAATACATCTAATTGAGCTTGGTTGTATTGCCATAAACTGGATGAGATTGGTCCTCGAACGGTTTCTTCGAGCTGTTTTAATTCACTTGAGATGGAGTCTTGGGTTTTAAGGTATTCGGTTAAAAACTGTGTACAAGTTATTAAGCAAGTTACGCCTAAGTAAATAGAAAAAATAACGAGTAACATTTTTTGAGAGAGATTGTTTGGCCTCGGAGAACTTGCAAACATTAAAACGGATACTTCTCAGACACTTCAAATTGACATTAATCTTAGAGTAGTAATGGCTTTAATGAAACCGTTTTCAGCCAAGTGGCTAAAAGTTTATTAAATATACAGTGCGGGCAAATAAAAAAGCCGTCTTTAGTCAGGCGGCTTTTAACACTATTGGGTAATTAATACTTAGCTTTACGGTTACGCACTAATGGAAGCAAACATAGTCTCTTCGCCAACAACGATGACTTCTGCTTTTTTAAAGAAGTTAAAATCTGTTGCGGTGCACGAACAATAAGCGCCCATCATAGTACTGACAACCAGATCACCATTATTTAACTTTGGCAACATGATGTTATCGGTGATCACGTCTATGCTGTCACAGGTTGGCCCTGCCAACACACTTGAATACACATCGTCTGATTGAATTAGGCTTTTGGTTTGGTATTTTGCTTCATCAAACATTAAACCACTAAACGAACCATAAATACCATCATCTAAATAGTACCAAGTTTGTCCATTACGTTCCGCCTGACCCATCACCGCAGCAATATTGGTTACTGATGGAGCCACTAAAAAACGTCCTGGTTCAGCAATCACACGTACTGTCTCAGGTAATAGTGCTAAGGCGTCTCTTATTGGCGCGCAAAATACATTTATTGGCAATACGTCCGGAGTGTAATGTACCGGAAAACCGCCTCCAATATCTAACGTACTTAACGCTGGTAAACCAGCATCTGTCACTTGTTTCATTATTTCATTGCATCGTAATATGGCTAATGAATACTTTTCACCAGAACGCGTTTGCGAACCAACATGGAACGACAAACCTTTAATGCGAATACCTAATTCAAAGGCATAGTTAATTAACTCAAGGGCTTGCTCTGGTTTACAGCCAAACTTTTTAGATAGGTCTGCTAAGACATCCGCATTTGGAAAACTGACACGTAACAACAACTCAACCTGATCTTTATAAGGTATAAACTTCTCTAACTCATTGGCATTATCCACAACAAACACGTTACAGCCATAACGTAATGCATGCTGGATATCACTATCACGTTTAATTGGGTGTGTTTGGATAGTTCGCTCGCTTGGTACACCAACGGATTGCACTAAATCAACTTCACCGTTTGTTGCTAAATCAAAGTAGGCACCTTCAGCTAATAAGGTTTTTACTACAGCAGGATGCGGCAAAGGTTTAAGTGCATAATGTAATTCTACGTTTGGCAATGCGTCTTGTAATGCACGGTATTGATGACGTACTACGTCACAATCTAACACCATTAATGGGGTGCCGTATTGAGATACCAAAGCGTCAACTGTGCTGTTGCTTAATGATGCTGCAATGTCACCATTAATAGGTGAAACAATGGTTGAGGTTAAGTTCGTTTCTAAGTTTGTAACAGACATTGCAATTTCTCCAGCCGTCTTTATAAGCTATATAAACCAGTTAAGGTTTGAGCGAGTTAAAATATACTTAAACATTCAAATTCACTCTTGGATAGTTGCTCTATTGCCTGGCCGCCTTTGCGATGTACTTGGATTGGCTATCAACAAGAAGTGGCGGGATAATAAATAAATTTTGACGTAATGCAAACTTTTTATTAATCAAAAAATAGGACGATTCGTACTGTGTACTTCATTAAAATACATTAGCCCAACATGGTAAAACAATATTAATAATCAATCACTTACAAAACCAAGGATTGCACAAAAACGATAAACTACAAAGCCATACCAAATGAATGTAGTGTAAAAATGCCTAATCAAAATATTTTTATCGTGGGAATTTAAATTTTTTATTGAACAACAATAATAAGGGAAAATTGGGGCTGTATTATCAGACTAAAACACAAGTTCACGGTAATGTTCAATTGTGCTTTAGTCTGTTGTATTTATTAAATCTTATATCTAATTTAACCTGAGTTATATCATTTACAACTCAGGTTGTGGCGCGCCTATCACTAACTTAGCCGCAGGATCTATCGCAGCACAGCCTTTGCCTGTTTCTACATTGGTAGAGCACTGGTAAACACGTACATAATCAATTTCAAACACTTGCGGAAAGACCGACTCATCTATGCCTTTTTCGTTGACATTGCCAGCCCAATTACCGCCAACCGCAAAATTTAATATCAGGTGAAAGTTTTGGTCGAACGGAGCAGCCCCTTCACCATTCACTAACTTGCCGTCTTTCATATATTGGGTATACCAGCTGTCACTGGTTTGAGTGGCGTAATGGATATCGTCTATGTACCAGCGTATCTCGCCCTCTTCCCATTCTACGGCATACTCATGGAAGTCATCTGCTGGGTTATCATTATTTTGTAGGTGAGTGTACGTGCCTGTATAAACGTTTTCAGGAGCCTTCCTGCCATAATGCAAAGTTCCGTGAACACGTCCTTCCGGAAAACCTGCATAACTCGGTTCGTCAGACTCAGCCTTTAAGTTAACCACTTCCATAATATCTAACTCGCCAGAACCCGCCCAACCGCCATAAACCCAGTCGGTTGGTAACATCCAAATCGCGGGCCATGTGCCTTGCCCGTATGGCAATTTTGCACTGATTTCAAAACGACCGTATTTCCAGTCACCTTTGTATTTGGTTCTTAATCTTGCTGATGTATATGGTTGCGTGCGAGTATTTTCCACGGAGTAATTTGGGTCATCGTCTAGTAATGCCGGTCCAGTAAAACTCTCTTTTAACGCGGCAATCGTGAGAACACCGTCCTTAATATACGCATTATCGCTGCGGTTGGTATAACATTGTTTTTCGTCATTACCACCACCAAAACAATTGATTTCAAATCCCCATTTGTTTAGGTCGATCTCTGGGTTTTCAAATTCATCTTGCCAAACTAAGTTCCAGTTTTCATTTACTTGTATTTTGTCTTGTACTGGTACATCTGGAATTTGCTTCTGCGCTGTTACTTGCTCTGGAGTAACTTCAACTTGTTGCTCAGAAGTATTATTACTGCCACAAGCCGACAACACAGTGATAAACAAACCAGATAACGTAATATTTATTTTCTTATTCATAATCTTTCCAAAAAAATGGAAGCTAGGCTTCCATTTCTATCATTAACAATGACATTAAATTTTTATGTTTTACTGACAGCTAATTGTCGCTTGAGCTGCTGTATTTGGCTCAAACTTAACTTCAGCTAAACTTAATTTAAGTTTACCTTTTGACGATAATTCAAACGGTACCACTAGGTCAGCCATTCGAATTCCCGTATTCGCGTAACAAGCCATATCAATTGAAATGGATTGCCATTCGTTTAACGGTAAAGCGTTTAACTGCGAGGTAATATCAATACTCGAACCACAACTGCCTTGCGTATCACCTTCACTTGCACAGCTCATCGCTAAAGAGACTTTTGCAGCGGGCTTTTCAGATAATTTAATTTGGAAATGTAACGCCGACTTCACTTCTAAATCAGAACGTAAGTCTTCTCTAAAGTGACTCTTACTTGCGATACGCAAACCAGCACGTTCGCTGCCATCTAACGTTATTTGACGTGCGTCTTCTTGTACCACTTTATCAACCGTGCGATAAGCTAATGCACCAATTGAATGAGTGTTAGAGTTAACTTCCATTTCTTTATCACCAGAGAATAACCATAACAACCAAGGTTTTTGCATAGAACCATTAAATAAGGTTCTAGTCGTTACTTTAGATAAGTCACGCTCTACCGTTTCGTTTAACGCATCACTTAATACGTTTTCGTCACCATAAGTTAATCCGAAGCCATAAGGCAATAATGGATCATAGTTTTCATCAAAACGGTTTATTACCGCTTGGTCTGGAGATTTTGGCCAAGTGTAAGATAATTTACCTTTGAAGTTATTCTGAATAGAACCATCCGCATTCGTTAAAATAACATCAGCAACACCTTGACCTTCAGAACCTGGTAACCATGCAGCGACAAACGCATCACTGGCATTTAACTCGGCATTAACCCACATTGGACGACCAGATAAAAAGATTGAAACCACTGGAATACCTTGCGCTTTCAGCTTTTTCAACAAGGCTAAATCTGTTTTTTCACCACGTTGGTAGTCTAAGTTTTCACGATCGCCGTGGCCTTCCGCATAAGGGTCTTCACCAAATACCACAACCGCAACATCTGGTTTAGTGCTAAATGAACCATCTTCACTTAATGTCACTTTACCGCCCGCTGCTTTAACTTGATCCGCGATACCTTGATAAATTGATGTGCCACCAGGAAAGTCTGCATTGGTGTTATTCGTACCTTGCCATGTAATTGACCAACCACCTGACTGTTTACCAATATTATCAGCGCCGTTACCCGCAACTAAAATATGGCCGGTAGGTTTAATCGGTAATACATTTTTATTTTTTAACAATACCAAAGACTCTTGTACAGCTTGTCGTGCAACTTCACGATGTGCTTTTGCACCAATCAATTCTAACTTACCAGAGAATTGGCGTTTAGCTGGGCTTGGTTTATTAAATAAATCAGCACGTAATTTCACACGTAAAATACGCGCCACCGCATCATCAATACGGCTCATTTTGATCACGCCGTCTTTAACTTGTTGCACTGTATTTTCATATAACGGTTTCCATGCTCCGGTAGGTACCATGAAAATATCTAAACCGGCATTAACCGCTTGCGGGCAATTATCATTAGTACAATCTTTAACTTGTCCGTGGCCATTCCAGTCACCAACCACAAAACCATCAAAACCCATTTGGTCTTTAAGTACATTAGTTAATAAGTATTTATTACCGTGAATTTTGTCGCCATGCCAGCTATTAAATGATGCCATTACCGATTGAGCACCTGCAGACAAACCACCAACATAACCTTGTGCATGAATGTCAAATAAGTCTTGCTCAGACGCTAAATTATCGCCCTGATCATCACCCTTTTCGGTGCCACCGTCGCCAACAAAGTGTTTAACAGTACTGATAACACGGTCGTTACTTAAAAAGTCTTTATCTGCGTGTCCTTGTAACCCTTTTACAATTGACGCTGCGTAACTACGAACGATCTCTGGATCTTCCGAGTAACCTTCATAAGTTCGGCCCCAACGATCATCACGTACAACCGCAACCGTAGGCGCAAATACCCAATCGATACCAGTAACCATGACTTCCGTCGCCGTTACGTTTGCTATTTTTTCAATTAAATCTGGATTGTTCGCAGCACCTAAACCAATATTATGAGGGAATAACGTCGCACCAATAACATTGTTATGTCCATGAACCGCATCGGTGCCCCAAATTGTTGGGATGTTAGAACCATCAACACTGTCATCAACAGACGCTTGATATAGATCTTCTGCTAATTTAATCCAATCCGCAGGTGTTGAATGTTTGTTGTTATTTGGAAATGCACCGCCACCATTGAGGTAAGAACCAAAACCATATTTACGCATATCTTCAACCGTAATATCACGGATTTCAGGTTGGATCATTTGAGCCACTTTTTGCTCAAGTGTCATGGTTGACATGATTTCAACAATTTTACGTTCAATTTCGTCGTCTTTTTTTACAGCAATATCTAATACAGGCCATATTTTTGAAGCATCTTTAGCAGCTGAAGAGTCCATCTCTGCAGATTTATCGGCCCCACACGCGGCAACCGTCATCGCCATAAAAGATGCAATAATGGATTTATGGTTAATTATTGTATTTTTCATTTTTATAATTCTCATCTTTTTTTCTTAAACTGAAACTGATTCTGGTTTGCTACCAATTAAGCCGTAATAAACGATATAACCGTAACAAATGATTGGTAAGGCAAAAGAAAGTTGAATGCCTATCGTGTCTGCAAGTAAACCTTGAGCTAAAGGCACGATTGCACCACCAACAATAGCCAAACATAAAACGCCTGACCCTTGGCTTGTATGTTTACCTAATCCATTTAAGGCAAGACTAAAAATAGTTGGGAACATGATTGAGTTACACAAACCCACTAATAGAATTGACCACATTGCCACCGTGCCAGAAGTTAAAATAGCTAACCCAATTAAGACTGCAGCAGCCCCACCATTAAATGCCAACACTTTACCCGCAGCAATTTTTTGCATGACAGCAGCACCTATGAAACGACCAACCATAGCCCCACCCCAGTAATAAGTAAGGTATTTAGCCGCTTCCGCTTCTTCCAATCCTGCAATATTTTCTTCACCAAAGAAGCTAACTAAGAAACTACCGATAGATACTTCAGCGCCTACATAAACAAAAATACCAAGGGCACCTAAAACTAAATGACGATATTGCCAAGCTGATCCTTCAACTTCTTCACCTTCTTCAACTTCCGCTTCTGATAAGTGAGGTAATTTTAAATAAGCAAAAATAGCCGCTAAAACTAATAACATGGCGGTTAATACAAGATAAGGAATTTGCACTGACTCAGCCGTATCAGCTTTAGCTACTTGTGACGTTGCTTCACTTAAAATGAATAACGCCCCCAAATATGGTGCTACTGTTGTGCCGAAAGAATTAAATGCTTGAGTCATCGTCAGACGAGAAGACGCCGTTTCTGTAGGCCCTAACAAAGTGACATAAGGGTTAGCAGATACTTGTAATAATGTGATACCACTGGCTAATACAAATAACGCCCCTAAAAATAGCGGGTAACTATGCACAGCGGCGGCTGGATAAAATAATAAACAACCTAAGGCCGCGACGACTAACCCAATTACAATCCCCTTTTGATAACCCATTTTTTTTACTAATGAGCCTGCTGGTAATGACACTAAAAAATAAGCACCAAAAAAACAGAACTGAATTAACATGGATTGGGTGTAATTAAGGTCAAAGACCCCTTTTAAATGCGGTATTAAAATATCGTTCAAGCAGGTAATAAAGCCCCACATGAAAAATAAAGTCGTTAATGACGTTAACGCAAAATTATAATTTTTGCCGTCATCAAGTGTGTTGTGTGTAACTGTTGAATGACCAGACGCTGCCATGGTGTTCCCCTTGTGATTAATTTTTATTATTTTTAAGCGTATACATAGCCAGTGTTACAAAAATATACAATCAGTTTCAAAATCATTATTGACCTTTGAACAATTACTATTTACTCTAACTTGAATTGTAAGCGCTTTCATTTTTCCATTAGAAAGGTTTATATATATTTTTTCAAGTGTTTTGTAAGCGCTTTCTATTTGAAAGTGAAAATAATTAATCGCACGGAATAAACAAAAACTGAGTTAGAGCTATTATGACCGCAATTAAGTTACCTAAAGATTCAAAAATGTTGTCGCCAAAGTTTACTTTTGGTGTTGCAACCGCATCCTTCCAGATAGAAGGTGGTGTAGAAGATAGACTGCCATGTATATGGGATACCTTCTGCGCAACTGACGGTAAAATTGCCGATAACTCTGACGGTAAAACCGCGTGTGATCATTATAATTTATGGCAACAAGACATTGATTTAATCGAATCACTTTCCGTTGATGCTTATCGTTTATCAATTTCATGGCCGCGTGTAATAACGCTTGATGGTCAGTTAAACCCTAAAGGCGTAAAGTTTTATACTGATTTATTAGATGGATTAAATGCGAAAGGCATTAAAACCTTTGTCACTCTGTACCATTGGGACTTACCACAACACTTAGAAGATCAAGGTGGTTGGTTAAATCGTGATACGGCTTATAAATATGCAGAATACGTTGATTTAATTACACAAGCGTTAGGTAATAGAGTGCATTCTTACGCCACGTTTAACGAACCATTTTGCAGTGCGTTTTTAGGATACGAAATTGGCGTTCATGCCCCTGGTGTCGTCGGTAAAGAATTTGGGCGTAAAGCCGCTCATCATATCTTATTAGCACATGGTCTGGGCATGAAAGTGCTACAGAAAAACAGCCCTGATAGCCTAAACGGTATTGTGCTTAACTTTACCCCTTGTTATCCATCTACTGATTCTGATGCTGACAAGTTAGCGGCGGACTATGCAGACCAATACATTAATCAATGGTACATCAAGCCACTGTTTGATGCTTCATACCCTAAAATGATTGATGAATTAGATGAAAATTGTAAACCTGAAATACTTGATGGTGACATGAATATCATCGCGCAACCGTTAGATTTCCTTGGCGTAAATTACTACACACGACTTACCTATAGTGCGCCTTCACAAGCAGGCGAGTTTTATACTGAACTCGAACATTTATATCCACGAACAGACATAGGTTGGGAAATTTACCCTAAAGCATTAACTGAATTGTTAGTGTCGTTAAATACTCAATATAAGTTACCACCTGTGTATATCGCAGAAAATGGGGCGGCGATGCCGGATAAAATGGAAGATGGTGTCATCAACGACTTAGATAGAATAGATTACTATCATAAACACCTTAATGCGGTAAACGACGCTATTGAGCAAGGTGTCGATATTCAAGGGTATTTTGCTTGGAGTTTAATGGACAACTTTGAATGGGCAGAAGGTTACTTAAAACGCTTTGGCCTTGTCCGTGTTAATTATGTAACACAACAACGTACTATTAAAAATAGTGGCCACGCCTATAAAGCGTTAATCAGCCAGCGTTAATAATCAACATCAATAAGGCCTTTTAAAAGGCCTTATTTTTAATTTAAAATTACAAAAATAACAATAAGAATCAATCATGACAAAATTACCGTTTTACGAAAAAGTAGGGTATGCGTTTGGGGATGCTGCAGCAAATTTAGTCTGGCGCGGCGCGTTAGCTTATTTAGCTGTATTTTATACGGATACCTTTGGTTTAACTGCCGCAGCTGCAGCCATGTTGTTCTTGGTAGTGCGACTGTCTGATGGTATCACCGATATTATCATGGGGATGATTGCCGACAGAACCGATACCAAATGGGGTAAGTTTAGACCATGGATAATATGGTCAACACCATTTTTGGGGTTGTTTATGGTGTTAATCTTCACTACGCCAGATTTAAGTGAAGGCGGTAAATTAGCATACGCATACTTCACTTATATCGGCCTAACTTTAGCTTATACCGTTAACAATGTGCCTTATTCTGCATTAATGGGTGTGATGACCGATGACGATCAAGAACGTACAAGCTTATCTGGTTTTCGATTTGCAGGGGCATTTATCGGTGGCTTAATTGTCATGGGATTCACCCCTAAATTAGTGGCTATGTTAGGTGCCGGTGATGATGTTATGGGTTACCAATATACCATGTACGTATTTGCGGCAGCCTTAATGGTGTTAATGTTTATCAGTTTTGCTACGACCAAAGAACGTATTTCACCACCGGTTGCAGCTGATACCGATTTAAAGTCTGAAATATCTGATTTAGTTAAAAATTTACCTTTTATTATTCTCCCTCTGCTTGCGATGACTTTGTTTTTCTATTATCGCGAACTGTACAGCGGACTCTTTTTTGCCGTTGTTATGACAGGTATGTGGCTAGCCATTAAAAAACTACTGAATAATACACCAGAAGATTTAACCGGTACTCAGCGTGATATGGTTGACCTTTTAACCAATAAACCTTGGTTGATACTGTTAGGCATGGGCTTTTTAACCATGATGTTTAATGGCATCAAATATGGTGTTATTGCGTATTACTTTAAGTATTTTATTGGTGATGAGCTGATGGCTGGGCAATATTTTGTCGGATTGTTAGTGGTTTCAATCATTGGCGCATTATGCACCAGCCCCCTGTCTAAATTGTTAGGCCGTAAAAATCTATTTATCCTTTCATTGATACTCAGTGGTTTGTTTACCGGCGCTTTATTTTGGGCACCTCAAGGTGATGCCACTTATGTATTTATCGTTGGTTGTAGTGCTGAATTTTTTGCCGCTATCATGCCGACCTTATTCTTTTCAATGTTAGGCGATTCAGCTGATTATTCTGAGTGGAAAAATGGCCGTAGAGCGACAGGATTAATCTATTCTGCCGGTACTTTTGTGCAAAAAACCGGTGGCGGGTTTGCCGGAGCTTTGGTGCTTATCGTATTAGCTGGTTATGGTTACGATGGTATGGATAAAGCCACCATTGAAAATGCCTTACCTGGAATGAAATTACTAATGAGTTGGATCCCAGCAGCCTTTAGCTTTGCCGCCGCGGCGTTAATGATGTTTTACCCATTAACAGATGCTAAACAGCAACAAATGGGCGCAGAGTTAATTCAACGCCGTTTAGATAATCCAAGTTAATTGTATACTAATTAACGACTTAAACATGATTCTGTTAATGCCAATTAATTCAATTGGTATTAACATAGTTAAGCGTTAAACTGATGAAAATTTTCAATCGTAAACCAAATTTAATCCAGTAAAGGGGCACAATGGCTACCATATACCAAGTTTCAGATCTTGCAGGCGTTTCATTAGCAACGGTTTCCCGTGTAATGAACAACAACGCTAAAGTAAGTGATAAAACCAAACAAAAAGTATTGGATGCCATGAAAGAGCTGGGTTATCGCCCAAATGCCACAGCTCGTTCACTTGCATCAAACCGCAGTGACAGTGTTGGGCTTCTCGTCCCTGAATTGCACGGTCCATTCTTTGGACAAATGATGGGGGGAACCGAATCAGAATTACGTGATGCTGGAAAACACGTCATTATCACCACAGGACACAGTGACGTTGATAAAGAAGTCGATGGTATCGAATTTCTATTAAGTCGAAATTGTGATGCCTTAATTTTACATGTCGAAGCGGTATCTGATGAATATCTAATTGAATTACACAAAGGCAAAGTGCCTATTGTCATCATCAATCGTTATATCGAAGAAATGGCCGATAGATGTATTACACTGGATAATGCCCTAGGTGGTTATTTAATAACAAAGTCGGTATTAGAAAAAGGCCATCGTGAAATAGCTTATATTTCTGGACCTAAATGGAAAGATGACTCTAATCAACGAATTAAAGGCCATAAAAAAGCATTAGAAGAATTTAATGTGCCATTTAACGAGCAGCTAATGTACCAAGGCGACTTTACCCAAACCGGTGGTTGTGACGGCTTAACTAGCTTATTAGACGCTGGCATTCCTTTTACAGCGTTAGTGTGTGGCAACGACGAAATGGCGTCTGGTGTTCTGGCAACCGCTCGTCAAAAAGGCATGGATGTGCCAAAAGAATTGTCGGTAACTGGATTCGATAATATTATTTACGCCAGTTTATTATTCCCTACCCTAACCACCATTGACTACCCTATTCGACAAATGGGTCATATGGCCGCAAAGTTAGTATTAAAAGATGTATACGACAAGAAAAAGCTAGAGATCCGTCACCAATTTATCCCTAAACTAGTTGAACGGAACTCAGCTATTATCGTTTGATATCAAACTAGTTTTAGCGTTTTACTTATCTATTTTGTGGTTTAACAGCCAAGTATAAATATCATCACCAGAATAAACCCGCGTCCAAGTATCGTGACCCATATCCTCGTGCACTGTGAATCTCACATCAGGATGACCTAACTGTTCTAACGTATTTAAACCATGATAAAAACGTTCAACCACGACAGCTGAATCTCTACCACCCGCAAATGCCCAAACGGGTAATTTCTGTTGAGCAATTGGTTGCATCAGACTTGGGTGCCCCCAACCAACGACAGGTGCAATAGCCGCAAACAATTGTGGATGTTTGCTAGCCATATACCAAGTGCCCACACCACCATAACTTAAACCAGTCAGATACACTCTATGATTATCAGTACGATAGTGTTGCTTAACATGTGTAAGCATATCTAATAAGTCTGTCTCAACTTGTTCCCACCCCATAGGAAATAAAGGGGCTTGTTCAGTCATATCAACGGCGATGGCCCCGGTGAGCTCTCCGGCAGTAACAAAAGCGGAAGGTCTTTCTGGAACGCCATCAATTAACCGGACTGGGATACTGTCGTCAGTACGTTGGTCGATATAACCAATGCCCATTTTATCAAAGCCGAACATAGGTAACTGCGGCGATATTATAATAAAAGGCAAGTCTTTTTTCTGAATCCAAGCTTCATATAAAGGGCCGTGTTTTAGTACATGCCCCAGTTGTTTTTTACCATCACCTCGTTCACCATTGCCATGTAAAAACAGCATTAAGGGCCACTGTTTGGTTTTGTCCGATGCATAACCTTTAGGTAAATAAACAAAGTAATCACGTTCAATGTTCTCAACGTTACTTTGGTAAGTTATTCGCTGTAACTGAGGTCCTGACACTGTTTGTTGTGCGTTATTGCAGGCCAATAAACACAACGCAGTAACAAGTAATATGACGAAACGGCACATATAGTATTTCCTATTATAATTGCTCAATTATTTTATCTAATCCCAATTTCGATTGAGCAACCGCTTCAACCGGCGACAATCCTTCTGGGTATTCTTCCTGCTCGACGACTAACCACTTTGTGCCACCAACTTTTATATTAGTTTTAATTAGTTCTGCCCAATTGTAATTATCTTTTCCAATTATTGGGGTGACGTTATCGCCCTCTTTTGTTCGAATTTTAAAATGCGTTGTTAACGTTCTCCCTGCATATTTTTGAACGTATTCAATTGGATCTTTGCCTGCATAATTAACCCAACCAATATCTAATTGCAGTAAAACAGATTCTGGCGTGTGTTGGGCAATATAATCCCAATAAGTAGCCCCTTGGTGATCATTAAACTCTTGGTCATGATTGTGAAAACCAATTACTAGACCATAAGGTTTTACTTGTTCCGATAACTTAGTTAATTGTTCAGCCAATTCAATCACTCCGGTTGGATGCCAAGCTCGATCATCCCAAGGCACGATAACAAATTTAACACCTAACTCTCGGTAGAACGTTAATGTGGCATCTAGTTTAGATGCTGATAATTGTTCAAAACCAATATGAGCACCACTGGCAGATAAACCATTTTCAGTTAAAAATTCCTTTAACTGTTTAGGTTTATCCTTAAAAGGGCCAAAGTCACCGGCAAATTCAACCCCGTTAAAACCCATGTTAGCTAATAACTTAATAGTGCCTTTAAAATCAGCCTTAAGCTCTTCTTTAACAGACCAAAGTTGCACACTAATTGGTGGTATATAATTTGAAGCTTTATTCGATAAAAGGTCGCAACCGGACAAAGAGATTAAAATAAATAAGTTAATTAGCCCAAATAGACTCCTCTTTTTAGTGTTGTATTTATTTTTTATATTCATTGCCACTCTTCAATTATTTTTTCAACAAAATTTGATTAATAAAAAGCCAGCGGTGGCTGGCTTATCATATTTTTATATTTAACTTTTTAACGTGTATTAACTCGCCATTTCAGCTTCAATTTGTTCCAACGACTTACCTTTTGTTTCCGGGAATAATCGCACCACTAAAATCAAAGCGATGAAGGCGAACGCACCATAAATCAAAAAGGTAATGGCCGAACCGAGCACTTCTAACTCCCATGGGAATACGAAAGTGACGGTAAAACTGACTATGCTATTGATCACACTGACAAAAGAGATTGCTATACCCCGAACATGATTTGGAAATATTTCGGAAAACATGACCCACATCACCGGACCCAAAGAAAACGCAAATGAAGCGACAAAACCTAAGATACCAAGCAGTATAACCGTAGCGTTCATAGTGGCTGCTAGTTTTAAAATGTCACCTTGGTGCGCACTAAAGGTTTGCTGACCAACTAACTTAACGATCGTTTGTTTAAATTCGACATCAGATTGATACGTTTTCCCCTGCACGTCCATTAACTTGGCTAATGATTGTTCTTTAACGACTAAACTTTCAATATCGTCTGCCGTCAGTTTGTAGGTGGCTTGTGAAAATCCGTAAGCACACAACGCCATGCTTAATGAAACCCCGGCTAATCCTATGGTTAACAAAGGTTTTCGACCTAGTTTGTCAATTAGCATCATTGCCGCAATCGTAAACAATACATTAATAACCCCAACCAAAACCGCTTGGGCAAAGGCTGCATTGGTGCCCACGCCACTTTGTTCAAATATACTTGGGGCATAAAAGAAAATGGCGTTGATACCTGTGATCTGTTGGGCGATGCCAACAATGATCCCTATGGTAATAGCAAACCGAATCTTAGAGTTAAATAGGTATTTTAAGCTTGCCAACAATGAAGTGTCTTTATTTTCTAATGAGCGTTTAATTTGTTCAATGTCTTGTTGATAATCATGCTGTTCATCGTTTTCATTAAGCTGTTTTAAAACAGAAATGGCTTGGGTATCTTGTCCTTTTAATGCCAACCAACGAGGACTACGAGGCACATAAAACAATAAAATAAACCAAGCTAAGGCTGGTACTATTTCTAGGCCTAACATCCAACGCCAGGTATGAGTATCCAGTCCAATACCTGATACCCAACTTGCACTAGATTGACTTAGTTCCAGTACATAATAATTAGCAAAATAAGCGGCTGAAAAACCGATAACAATATTTAATTGGTTGATGGAAACCAATTTACCGCGTTTCTCCGGTTGGCTAATCTCCGCGATGTACATAGGCGCTATCATCAGTGAACAAAATGCTAACCCACCAATAAATCGAGCACTTACTAACATCCAATAACTAGTTGAGAATGCAGAGGCTACGGCAGATAACAAATATAACAATGCGATAACAATAAGTAGATTACGACGACCAAAACGGTCGGCTAAGATACCTGCGGTCACAGTCGCTATTATCGCCCCTAAAGTAGGTGCACTGACGACTAAACCTTGTTCAATGGACGATAAGTCAAACTCTGTCACAATAAAGTTTAGGGTTCCAGAAATAACCGATGCATCGAAGCCAAAGATGAACCCACCTAAAGACACGATAATAGTGTAAATAATTGTTGGAGATATTTTCATTTTTTTGTACTAAGTTACGTCATACTGTCGCTTACTTTACCATGCTATTAATTAATTGAAAGCGCTTACAATAAAAACTATTTTATTAAATTTAAAATAATTATTGATAGAATTTAACTGGATATTTAATCAACTTAAGCAAAAATTCAGTTAATCTTAAGTTTAACAAGTTAGTCTAGTTACCTTGCGTTAAATCTGATTTGGAAAACCATTGAAAGTACTCATTATTGAAGATTCAACGTCACTAAGACGCAGTCTAAAAATAGGCTTATCTAATTTAGGTTTCACTGTAGACGATACAGGTGATGGCTCTGAAGGTTTAACGATGGCGTTAACCGGTGACTATTCGCTGCTAATTTTGGATCTCATGTTGCCTAGCGTGGATGGTACTGCAATTTTAAAAGCCATACGTAAAGCTAAAAAAGATCTTAGGGTTTTAATTTTATCTGCACGAGATCTGATTGAAGATAAAGTCGAAGGGTTACTCAATGGTGCTGACGATTATCTCACCAAACCATTTTCATTTGATGAATTGCATGTACGTTTATTGTGCCTAATGCGACGCGGCAGTTTAAACATCAGCGATAGTAAAATTAACATTGGCGAGTTTAGTTTAGATCTACATTTAAAACAGCTTTATTGTAATAACAAAGACGCCAATTTAACCCCGAACGAATACAAAATTGTAGAATGTTTATTTTCCAATCAAGGCAAAGTAATTTCACCGGAAAAACTGAGTGAATACTTAGCTGGCCAATATGATTCCGTGGCCAAAAACTCATTGGAAGCACATTTATCAAGTGCCAGAAAGAAAGTTCGATTGTTAGGCTGTGATTTACCCATTAAAACCAAACGAGGCTTCGGATATTTCGTCGAATCCAATCAATGAACTCAATTAAACTTAAGCACAGTCGTTATTTAACCCTGTCCATTTCCACCTTATTGGTGATCATCTTATTACTTACGGACATAGGTGTAGATAACTGGATTAGTAATGAGTTTGATAGAGCCATGACCAGCAAGTCTGGTTTTTTGGTTACTTTAGTTGAAGAAGACTTAGATCAAGTAGAGTTTCATTTTGCCGATGAGTTTATGCCCGAATTTTCTGGCAACAATGACCCTGAATATTTTCAATTATGGCGAGATAACCAAGTTTTTGAGCGGTCTAAAACGTTGGAGTTGTTTGAGGAAAATCACTTACCCAAATTAGATGTCGAGTTGAATAAAGCAAAGATCACTAACATTATCCTGCCTGATGGTCGTTCAGGTAGATTGTACTTCACTAAGTTTAAACCACAGATTGACAGTGATGATAGGCAAGTTTTAGGTGGGCTAAAACAAGATTTTATTCATAACCAAAAAATCATGGAGCTGGCCTATGCCATTAGTATCGAAGAGCTGGAGCAAATATTATGGTTTGTCGATATCATCTTTATTTTATCTTCATTAACCGTTGTCTTCGCAGTACGTTTGATAGTTTTTAAAGTGGTTAAAAAAGGGTTGTCACCACTTGAGAAGTTAAATACTAAATTAAAAAGCGTTAACTTAAACTCAAACAACAGCTCAATTTCAACCCATAATTTACCCATTGAATTAACCCCCATTGCTAATGGTATTAACCACTTTTTGAATGAAAATAAAATTCTCTATTCTCGTGAAAAAAGGATCACATCCGATATTGCTCATGAGTTAAAAACCCCGATAGCTGAATTACTCAATTTAACGGAAGTGTCGATTAAATTCCCCCACGAACAACAACTTAATAACGATTATAAAGCTGAAGTGCTTAGTATCTCCCAACGATTAAAAAACATAGTTAATGGCATCCTTCTGTTACAAAAAAGTACCAATGGCGCGCAATTAGCAAAAAAACAAGTCAATATTTCTCAGTTACTTAACCAAATCATTTTAAGAGAAAACATTAATAATCGGGTGATAAAACTTGATGTAAATCCACACATTACTGCACTCACTAACGACATAGCATTAGAAACCATACTGAGTAATTTAATCAGTAATGCCATTTTTTACAGTCCAGAGAATTCGGATATATTCATTGCAAGTGCGCTGACCGATGATGGCAAAATAACACTGATGATTTCAAACATTAGTGTCTATCAATACGATGAAGTTGAGTTACAACATTTCTTTGAACCTCTTTGGCAAAAAGATTCATCCAGAACGTCATCGGATAGATACGGGTTAGGATTAGCCATTGTTAAATCTTATTGTGACAACATTGGCGTAGACGTTTCTGTTGCAATGAAATTAGACAACACACTTACTTTTACTTTAACCATCTAAAATATTAGATCGTTGCCTTTTTATGGCTTAGTTTGAATGGTTTAGTTGAAAACAAACTAAATAGAATAAAAAACACTCACCGCTGAATTGGTTCACCTCACCGTTTTTCCATACGCTGGTTTTTCCTAGCATAGTAATATTTCTGCCGTAAGCGCTACAAAACAAATCTAATAATTTTAATAGCTTAAGGATAATTTAATGAATAACAAAACCTTATCAAGGTTCGTTAGCTTGTTTTTCTTGCTGCTGCTCGCTGGATTTACCCAAGCCGCAGAACCAAAAAAACAAGATAAAAGAGCTGAACATATCCGCTCTCATTACGCTAAATACGAATACCAGATCCCAATGCGTGATGGGGTAAAACTTTTCACCTCAGTTTACATTCCTTATGACAAATCAACTAAATACCCAATGATGATGCAACGTACACCATACCGAGTTGCACCGTATGGTGTTGATAAATATAAAACCAAGTTAGGTCCAAGTGAGAGCTTTGAGAAAGAAGGTTTTATATTTGTTTTCCAAGATGTTCGCGGTAAGTTCATGTCGGAAGGCGAATACGTCAATATGCGCCCACAAGACGCCAATGACAAAGGTGGAAATGCAACGGATGATGCTACAGATACTTACGACACGATTGATTGGTTAGTTAAAAACATACCAAATAACAATGGCAAAGTAGGTATGTGGGGAACCTCTTACCCTGGTTATTACACTTCGGTAGCCGCGATTAATAGCCACAAAGCACTTAAAGCTATTTCACCGCAAGCACCAATTGCGGATTGGTTCTTTGATGACTTTCATCGTAATGGTGCTTTCTCTACACCAATGGCGTTCATTTTCTTTGATACTTTTGATAAGCAACGAAATGGCCAATTTGCTCATTGGCCAAAAGGCATGGATTCAACCACTCCTGATGGATATGACTTTTTCCGTAACTTAGGTCCTTTATCCAACGTAAACAAAAATTACTTTAAAGGCGAACGCCCTTTCTGGAATGAATTAACGGAACACCCAAACTATGACGAGTATTGGCAAAAACGAGATTTGTTACAACATCTTGATAACGTAAAGCCGGCTACGTTAGTTGTTGGCGGTTGGTATGATACTGAAGACTTATATGGGCCGTTAGCCACTTACCAAACCATGTCTAAAGGCAATAAAAAAGATAATGTTCATATCATTATGGGTCCTTGGTATCACGGTCAATGGAACCGTGGCAATGGCGATAAAATGGGTGAAGCTAACTTAGGGTTCGACACAAGTGAGTGGTTCCAAAAACGTATTTTACTGCCATTTTTCAAGAAAAATTTAAAAGATGAAAAAGCAGACGCTTTAGCCAAGGCGACCATATTTGAAACTGGTGCAAATCGCTGGCGTGAGTTTGACACTTGGCCACCAAGACAAGGTAAAGATGTTACTTTATATATGGGTAACAATGAAAAATTGATCACGCAAAAAGACCAAAAAGGTGGTTATAGCGATTACATCAGTGATCCTAAAAAGCCGGTTCCTCATTCAGCACATACAAGTCGAGGTTGGGATAAACCTTACATGGCGGAAGATCAACGTTTTACAGCAAGACGTACCGACGTACTAGTGTTTAATGGTGATGTAGCTGAACAAGATATGACTATTGCAGGAGCAATCGATTTGAACCTTTGGGTATCTACAAGCCAAAGTGCTGCCGATTTTGTCGTTAAACTTGTTGATGTCTTCCCTGGTGTAGATGAAACCAATAACAAGGTAGATAAAGCTACTGGCAATCGTCATGAATTAGTACGTTGGGGTATTATCCGTGGACGTTTTAGAAACGACATGAGCAAACCTGAGCCATTTGAACCAAACAAACCAACACTGGTTAAGTTTGAATTACTTGATGTATTGCACACGATTAAACGTGGACATAAATTACAAATTCAAGTTCAAAGTAGCATGTTCCCGTTTATGGATATGAACCCACAAAAATACGTGGATAATATCTTCAAAGCTAAAGCGGAAGATTACGTAAAAGCAGAACATAAGCTTTATCACAGCGAAAAATACCCAAGCTCAATCGAGTTTAAAGTTATTGACCGTTAAAACACAATTATAACGAGTTAGTTAATATAAAATCCCTGCATTGTATGCGGGGGTTTTTGTTTCTACTCGTTAATTATTTACCGCAAGTCCTTTAACTTAGTGCTTTTACCTAAGCCGTTATAAAACATCAGTTAACATTAAGCGGTTCTTAAGTTTCGCTATTTAACATAACCACACATAAATATAGGTGTTGTTATGAATTCTAAAACTATCTCGTCTTCCGAAATAATCATTAACGTTATTAAACATTTGACCCTTACCAGCAATCAGTTATTACTCTTGGTGTCTGCATATATCACACTGATCCTTAATCTGCCTTTTTTAACCAAGTCAATGAGTGCCATCACGTCATTGGAAGACTATAACCTTCTATTCTTACTTACTTTTCCCGCTTTTTTGTTTGGGTTAACCGTTATCCTTCAAAGTTTATTTTCATTTAAATGGTTACTGAAACCCACCTTAATCATTACCGTATTGTTATCTGCATTAATGTTTTACGCCACGTTAACCTATGGCGTTGTTTTTGATTACGGCATGGTACAAAACGCCGTAGAAACTGATTCGGCAGAGTTATTTTCCTATTTTAACTTGTACGCGGTGATCTTTTTTACTGTTTTTGGGGTTATCCCAGCCATGTTTATCTATCTTGTAAACGTCACTTATTCGCCTTTGTTTAAACAAATAATAAATCGAGTTAAGTTAATCGTAGTTACTTTAATCTTAACCGTATGTATCGGTGGCGTGTTTTATTCAAATTACGCAGCTGTTGGGCGAAATAACAAAGACTTAATAAGCTATATTACGCCGTATAAATTTGTCGACTCAGCGTACAAATATGTTCGTAATCATTATTTTTACCCTCCATTAAAATTCAAATTATTAGACACAGCGCCTCAAATTGTTAAAGCCAATAACAACAAAAAAGTAACCGTATTTGTTTTAGGTGAAACCGCACGAGCACAAAGCTTTTCACTTAATGGTTATCAAAAACAAACCAACCGCTACACTCCAAAACAAGGAGTGATCTCATTTAATAATATGGCCTCATGTGGAACGGCTACGGCGATATCCGTCCCTTGCATGTTTTCAAGGTTAGATAAAAAAGAGTACAACAAACGCATTGCGACCGCTCAACAAAATGTCATTGATATTGTTCACTTAGCTGGGGCTGATGTATTGTGGGTAAGTAATAATAATGGCAGCTGTAAAGCCGTATGTACCAGGGTTAAAACTGAAAAAATTGCGACCGATAAGGGAAATCCATTTTGTGACGGTGAGTATTGTTTTGATGAAGTCCTGTTGCAACCATTACGAAAGAAGTTAACCAATCTTTCGAGTGATAACACACTCATCGTATTGCACATGATTGGTTCCCATGGCCCTACTTATTTTAAACGTTACCCCAGCGACAAAAGGATCTTCACACCTGATTGTCAACGTAGCGATATTCAAAATTGCACTGAGCAAGAGTTAATCAACTCTTATGATAATACCATAGCTTATACAGACTATGTGCTCGCACAGGTAATCTCAGAGTTAGCTGAATTATCTAATAAGCAAAACGTCACGACTTCCATGTTGTATGTTTCCGATCACGGTGAGTCATTAGGAGAAAGTGGCGTTTATCTGCATGGATTACCGTATGCGTTTGCCCCACAGGAACAAACTCATGTACCTATGATTTTTTGGACAAACACAGAACAAAATGAGCTCAATTTACATTGCTTAGAATCTGTTTCGTCTAATGTGATGAGCCATGACAATGTGTTTGATGTACTGCTCAATATCACTTCAGTTCAAACTAAAAGCTATCACCGTACTAATGACCCATTTTACAATTGTAAATCCGTGGTTATTGCAAGACGGTCTTCCTTAAATAACAATCAAGAGGTAACAAATTAATGTTCGACAATGAAAATAAGCCTAAGGGGATCAAACGTATTTACCTTGCTAGCCTTAACTCTACTCGGGCATTTAAATGGCTATTAAAAAACGAGTCGGCTTTTAGACAAGAGCTTTTATTGTTTGTTCTATGCATCCCTTTAACATTTTATTTTGACGTAAGTCCATTTGAACGCACTATGTTGATCTTATCTATTGTATTTATTATGTTTACAGAGGTGATCAATACGGCAATAGAAGCAGTTGTGGACCGGATAAGTTTAGACATACACCCATTGTCTGGGTTAGCCAAAGATTTAGGATCCGCTGCGGTATTGATAAGTATTGTTATTGCGTCCTGCATATGGACTGTCATATTATTTAGCTGACTCTATAATGACAAAAACGACCTAACAGGCATTACTCTGTAGGTCGTTTTTTTTGTTTATAGTCTCTTAAGCGGCATGGGCAGCTTGATAAATAGAACTGAATGTATTTTCTAGGTTTAAGTTAATGTTTAACTTCAACTTTCTGGCGATATCACTGGAGGAAATAACCCCACGTATATGATGACTTGAGCGGTCTAATACCAGACAATGACGCAGTTTATAGTTATCTAAAGCCAATAGAACATCGGCCACGGATGAAGCTTTTAACTCATCGTAATCAAATGCGTGCAGACGATATTTTGGTATCATTAAATCCTTTACTAAAACGTCTTTACGACTATTACTTTTAGAAACTTGTGCCAAAATTTTCTGCTCTGTTAACTCATTAGTACTAATTATTCCCAAAAAGTCATCGTTATCTGACACCACTATTTTCATTCTGACATGAGTCTTTAACATTAATTTTAATGCATCTTCTGCGGATGTATCGCTTTCAACCATTAATGCTTCATGTTTTTTAAAGTCAGTAAATATGGTCGTTGCAGGTGATTTTAGATCAGTAATATCAAACTGTTCAGGGGAAACAACATTGTCAGTTACATCTAAGTTAAATAATTGTAATTTTTTCATTTTGACCTCTAATTCATAATCTAAATGAACAAAACGATTCATAACCACTTATTGGGTTTATAAGCGCTAACTGAGCCTTACTTTAAGGGCTGTCGTTGTGTTCAATCCGCCCTTGGTTAATGACCAAAAGCAAAGTGTTTATTGTTAAAACGGATAGGTTGATTTATGAAAAATAGGTAGGTGGTGCTCTTGAATAGGTGTTTGTGTAGCGTAATTGCGAATGGAAAGGTTGTTGATAATGTAACGTACTTTGTTTAAAACTGGCTAAAATCCAATTAAACTTATGGTGCAATAAAGCGGATGGATTCTCTAAGTCTAATTCTGGATTTGCTAACTCATCCAGCGTGATCATGTTAATTTCAGTGAAACTTAAATCATGCCCGCTATTAGACGCAATTTCTGTTGCAGAAATTGTGCTTAATAAAACGCTAACAATAAATAAAAGTTTAAATAACACCAGTTAACACCTAAAGTATCGCTCTAGTGATAATATTGTGGATAGTGAAGATATATTCAAGCTCAATGTAAAAATATATATTGGTATCAACAGCAAACAGTAAATATTTAATAACAGTTCAGCCATCATAACCGTTAAAGAGTTAAATTATGACCGCATTACAAACCATCATTTTGTTAACGTTGTTAGCTGGGTTAGCGATACCTTTGGGTGCTGTCATAGCAAATCAAGCTTCATTTAAAAGCATTCTCTTTGCTAACGAGCTCCAACATTTTATCGTTGCCTTTGGTGGTGGAGCATTACTGTCCGCGGTGGCGTTAGTATTAGTTCCTGAAGGCAGTCATCATTTATCATTACTCGCCAGTGCACTTTGTTTTAGCTTAGGCGCATTGGTGTTTATGGGATTAGATATTCTACAAGCAAAATTAAAAACATCAGCCAGCCAGTTATTGGCGATGTTGGCCGATTTTATTCCTGAGTCCTTAGCTTTAGGGGCAACTTTTAGTATCAATCCTCAAATGGCAATCTTGCTGGCGGTATTAATAGCGTTACAGAATATTCCTGAAGGTTTTAATGCCTTTGTTGAATTGAAAAAATCCAGCCCCTACTCCTCATGTAAAATCATAGTGATCTTCTTATTATTTTCTTTGTTAGGTCCGTTAAGTGGAGTAACTGGATACTTATGGTTGGTGGACTCTCCAGAGTTACTGTCAGTCATTATGCTGTTTGCATCAGGGGGGATTTTATATACGGTGTTTCAAGATATAGCACCACAAGTGCCTTTAAAAAATCATTATTTTCCACCAATGGGGGCGGTATGTGGTTTTTTATTAGGGATGTTAGGTTACATGATGACGATGTGATCAAGATCAAATACTATCGCACTCGGTTCCGTCCTGTTTGTTTAGCCTGATACAAGGCAGTATCTGCCACATTAACCATTTCTTCCCAGTTACCTGCCATTTTCGTGCATAACCCTATACTTACAGTGAGTACCTTTAGCTCACTGGCTAAATGTTCGATGGCTGCTATTTCAATTGCCGCTCTTATTCGTTCTGCACTTTCTTTAGCACCGTGTTCATCCGTATCACTCATTATGATTAATACTTCTTCACCGCCATAGCGGTATACTCGGTCCGACTCACGACTTACTTTATTAATGATGTTTGCGATTGATAATAAAGCGACATCACCACTTTGATGACCGTACATATCGTTATAACGTTTGAAAAAATCGACATCAACCATAGCTATGGAATACTTGGACTTATTTCGTTTAGCTTGTGCAGCTGTGTATTTAAGGTCAATCTCCATCGCGTGTCGACTGCCAATTTTCATTAAGCTGTCTTCTAATGCTAATGACTTAAGTTTTTTATTGGTGATCTTTAAATCTTTATCTAATTCCATTAATTTGATGTAAGCATCTAACAATTCACTTTGAGTAACAATTCCAACCAAACGGTCGTCATCGTCAATTACGGGTAAACTTCTTAGCTGTTTCACCTTTGCTGTGACAAACGCGTCATAAATAGGTGTATCTTGATGTAAACAAAATGGTTGTTTATTCATAATCTCTGACACTATGACTTCACGAGGCGCGTTGGAAGGTTCACCTTGAAATGCGGCCTGACAAACCAACATAACTTCACGTTCGTTAATAATGCCTTGCAAAGTATTACCAGTACCAATTAACCCACATGAATGTTGATTGGCAATCATATCGTCGAGAAGTTGTTTAACACTTGAGTCTGGTGTGCCGTTTAATTTGGCCGAGACCATGATGGATTTAATGTTCATAAAATATGTTTTTCTGGAATTGTCCACAACTGATTACCTTCCAATTAAAACTAACACTAATTTGATGTTAGGTGTAATTGAAATACTAAAAAGGCGCAAAATTTGCGCCTTTTTTATTTCAAATCAATCTTAATTTAACCTAATTACATATTTGGGTAGTTTGGACCACCACCGCCTTCTGGCGTTACCCAAGTAATATTTTGAGCAGGGTCTTTAATATCACACGTCTTACAATGGATGCAGTTTTGTGAGTTAATTTGGAATTGGTTTTCACCCGCTTCACTTTTCACAAACTCATACACACCAGCCGGGCAATAACGCTGAGCGGGTTCATCAAATTTATCTAAATTAACCGTTAACGGTATTTGTGGATCCGTTAATTTTAAGTGAACAGGTTGTTCTTCTTCATGGTTAGTATTTGATAAAAAGACCGACGATAAACGATCAAAACTTAACTTACCATCCGGCTTCTTGTACTCAGTTTTTTCACATTCTGAAGCCAATTTCATGTTCGCATGGTCAGGAGTGTTGTCTTTAAAATTAAACGGCAATTTCCCACCAAACCAATTTTGGTCAAGCGTATTATATGCCCCCCCAGAAATACACCGAGCTTGTGCATGACAGGGCCAAAATTACGGCTGGATTTTAATTCATCATATAACCAGCTTTGCTCAAATGTGTCTTGCAGTTGAGTAAGGTCTGACTGGCCTTGGTCACCGGCTTTTAACGCATCAAAAATAACTTCAGCGGTTAACATGCCAGACTTCATTGCAGCATGATTACCTTTGATCTTGGCGTAATTTAAAGTGCCAGCATTACAACCAACTAAAAAACCACCAGGCATAGACATTTTAGGTAACGAATTTAAGCCACCTTTGGCAATAGCTCTGGCACCGTAGGCAATTCGTTTCGCACCGGTTAAATGTTTTGCAAACACTGGATGATGTTTCATACGTTGAAACTCTTCGAATGGGCTCACATGTGGATTGCTGTAATTAAGATCTATGATCAAACCACACACAATTTGATTACCTTCTGCGTGATACAAATACCCACCACCACTTAATTCACCAGTGAGTGGCCAACCCGCAGAGTGGATAACTAATCCTTCTTGGTGTTGTTCCGCTGGAACGTCCCAAATTTCTTTAAAACCTAAACCATAATGTTGTGGAGATTTATCCGCATCTAACTGGTATTTCGCAATCAGTTCTTTGCCTAAGTGACCACGGCAACCTTCGGCAAAAATAGTGTATTTTGCTCTTAATTCCATACCCGGCATAAATGAATCTTTAGGATTCCCCTCTTCATCTAAGCCCATGTCACCTGTTTGTATACCAACTACATTATCTTGTTCATCGTACAAAACGTGTGACGCTGCAAAACCTGGGAATATCTCAACCCCCATAGATTCAGCTTGTTCCGCTAACCAACGACATACATTGCCCATTGAAACAATATAATTACCATCATTGTGCATTGTTTTTGGGAAGGCAAAACTTGGGACTTTAGAAGATGCAAGATCACCGCGTAGGTAATAAATTTCATCGTGGCTAACTTGAGTAGTTAACGGAGCGCCTTTCTCTTTCCAATCTGGTATTAGTTCATTTAATGCTTTTGGGTCTAGTACCGCACCTGACAATACATGAGCGCCAACTTCAGAGCCTTTCTCTACCACGCAGACCATCAACTCTTCTTCGCTTTCTTGCGCTTTTTGCATCAATCGAATTGCCGCTGATAAACCAGCAGGCCCGGCCCCTACAATTACGACATCAAAGTCCATTGATTCTCTTTCAATTTCAGACACTCTGACTCCCCTTAAATTTTATTATTATGTAATTATTATTGCGCCATTCTACTTAGCTAACTTTAGTACAACAACTAAGTTTGAAAATAATTGTTTAACCGACTGTTGCCACAAATTGACACTGTGTTTGAGGACAGAGTCAGCAATTAGCTGCATTTCTAGCTCTTTGGTTAATTGGTGGATATATTTTGCACCTATGTTGCCCGATGCCCCTTTAAAGCTGTGTAACAATTCTAACCGTGCTGTCGGGTCAAGGTGTTCAAAGTCATCTAACAACACACTTAACCTAGCATAGTAGGACAAATGGAATTTATTTAATATAGCCAATACCGCATCGACAGACTGATTAACTTGGTTATATAAATACTGAACATCAACTTGATTCTGTAATTGCTTACTCAACACAATCAACTCAGGCTGTGTAAACGCCAGTATTGTTTCAATCAGTTTGGTTTTATCAATGGGCTTGGTTAAGTGTTGATTAATACCAGCTTGTAATGACTTCTCTATATCCAACTTGGAAGAATGCGCAGACATGGCAATAATTGGGAGTTCACAAAATTCATCCATCAAACGAATTCGGTTCGTTAGCGACAATCCATCCATCACTGGCATTTGAATGTCTGTCACAATCAAATCAAATGGTTGCTTTTCAAGTTCTAACAAAGCTTCCTGACCATTAAAGCAGGTTGTGAATGTCGCACCTTCTGATTCGAAAATAAGTTCTAATACTTTCTGATTTAAATCGTTATCTTCCACAATTAAAATATGTTTACCCAGTAATCTGGCTGCATTAGTGTGATGATAATTGGGGTAAATGATTTGCTGTTGGTGCAAGTTAAATAACATTGTTTGAATGTTTACAGGTGCAATAAGCAATGGCAGATGCGGGATACGAGATAAACTACTGCTTGGTTGTAAAGTGAAAGTGATAGGTTGTAACCGGATCACACCAGACTGAATTTTGTCGATTACGGGTTGAGGAATATGCTCAATTAACTCTAAACGGCATAACAATATTGTTTGCTCGTTGTGCAATTCTATGTCGTTTTGCTGTTGTAAGTTTATTGCTTTTGCGTCAACCCCTATAGTGTTTAGTTTACCTTGTATTAACTTTTCTATTTCAGCCTCGGTTTCCCAATAAACTAACTTATGATCTATCTGTTCTAGTCTTGGTTGCTCTTCAACGCTGCCAAATTCAAAGACTAAAGTGAAACGTGTTCCTACCCCAGGTTCACTTTCTAGGGTAATTTCACCACCTAATAACCGAACTAATTGATACGCTATGGTTAACCCTAATCCAGTACCACCATATTCACGAGTGACCGAACTATCGGCTTGTGAAAAGGCTTCAAATACCGACTGTCGATCAGATTCTTCAATCCCAATCCCGGTATCTACAACCTCAAATTTAACTTTCTGCTTATTGATGTCCACTTTTTCCATCAAAACAGCTGAAACCGTTACACTTCCTTGCTGGGTGAATTTCACCGAATTACCAATCAAGTTAGTAAAAACCTGAGTTAATTTAACTTCATCACTAATGAAAAACTGTGGAAAGTGCATTGGTAGGTTGATGTCTAATAGCAGACCTTTTTTCATTGCTTTAGGCAAACTATTTGCAAAAGCATTGTCCAATACATCATTAATATTAAAGACACTCAGTTCCGTTTTTATCTTATTCGCATTGGCCTTAGAAAAATCCAAAATATTATTTATTACGGCCAATAAACTTTTTGCCGAATGTTCTGCAATGCCAATAAAACTTTTTTGGCTCGGGTCTGTGTTGATGCCGTCCAATAACTCCAGCATACCAATGATGGAGTTCATTGGCGTTCGTATTTCGTGACTAATGTTAGCAATGAATTCACCTTTAACTACATTGGCTTTCTCGGCCGCGGTAACTGCTTTTTGTAATTCATTAACATTATGATGTTGCTGTGTAATATCATTGCCTAACCCTAATACACCTAACACTGTATTTTGATTATTAATAATAGGTGAAAACAACCAGCGTATAAGAACGGCCTCGCCCATTGAATTTCGAGTCCACCGCTTTCTCACCATAGATTGTTTTTTAGCAATGACTTCTTGTTCAAATTCCTCAATCCAAACGGCGCGACTTAATTCAAAAATCTCTCTTGAGGTTTTATGCACTATGTTTTGTTCGCTCATACCAATAAAGGTTTCATAGGCACTGTTACATCCAAGGTATTTGCTGTCTAAGCTTTTATAAAACAACATATCTGGGATGGTATTCATCATGGCTCGATTAAGCGCCAAATTTCTATCTTTGGTGCTGGTTTGTTCAAGTAGTTGTTGTGTTCTCGCATTAACTTTAGCGTCTAAATCATGCGCTCTGTTGGTTAAGGTTTTTAATAATTCTTTATTTTGCCTATATGTTTGGTTAAGTAAAGAAAACCAAACTTCCCAACCTTTTGCCGGGGTATTTTTACTTTCTGTTCTTTTAAAATGCAATCCTTCGATACTATGGATCAGTTTAGAAACCGGCATCGCTAACAACCAAATGATTAGCGCTGCAAATACAATAATGACAAAAGTAGAGGTTAGAAATAGCGTTTGGGCAAATGTCTTAGCTCCTTTAAATGCGGCTAATTCAAGCTCGTTAGTCGTATCAACAAGTAACAACCTAAAGATGTCGTCTCCTAAACTAAACTGCTCATAAATGACGGAATGGTAACCATCTACTTCTTTTACGCTTGGCGTATCTAATTTACTTATTTCTTCATTTAATTGCTTGATTATATTGTTATAAGGCGAAGGGAATACTTTTTTTACATGTAATAATGAATTCGTGTTGTGTTCAGGTTCAATGGCAATATTGGTTGTTAATAAATAGCTACTCATCGGATCCCAAATCACGAATTTGTTATTGATGTTGGCAGGAAATGACAAAAGTTTACTGTCGAGTTCAGCGATTAAAAAGTATTTTTCTTCCCCTTGTTTATACACAGGATAAATCAAAAAGTTTGTTAATTGGTTTGCTGATTTTATAACCGGAATGTTAAATAATGACTTACTGTCAAAATCAATATAAACACCATGTCTGATCAACCAAACAAAGATCTCTGATGGGGCATTACCCTCAGCTTCTAGAATATATTCAAAATCAAATTTACCAGATTGCTTAATCAAGTAACTACTATTGATATGTTGATTGCTGTTCAAATTCCGAAGATGTGTGTGAATCGTTTGGAAGTGCCATCCTAATTCAGTATCTCTTTTGCGACTCACCTTATGTCTAAATTTTTGCCCCCAACTAAATGCAAAAACATCTCCCAATGGCTTGATTTCTTCAGTATGGGGAGATTGTAAAAGAGTCGTTATTGAGTTAGCACTGGTGAAGATTATCTCGTTCAAAAACGATAACTTTGCTGAAATGGTTTGTATTACATGCTCTTGATGTGCAAAGTGTTGTTTTATTAGTTCCACTTTATCGGAGTTGTACTTTTGCATAGCAAAATAAATACTCATAACCGCGAGTAATGACAGGGTAATAAAGAAAGCAACAATCAACCTTCTGGCTATAAAAATATTCAATGTTATTCCATTAAAGTGAAAAAATAATTAAGCCAAAAAACACATGGCTTTTGAAGTTCGGAGTTAATTGATAAAACTAACATAGCAATCAAAACAATCAATACTGTTACACACTTACTTGTTGATTAGGCTTTTCTAATTAGGTTGCAGAACCTTAAGTCAAAGCTATAATGAAACTCCAAATCAACAAAAGGCTACTCTTATTTTTAATCTTCCTTTATTCCTCATCTTGTTGTTCACATTATCGATGCCGTTAGTCGCAAAAACTAAAAATATCGACGTTATAGTTATAGATTACCCTTCGTTTATGACAACACAGAAAAGTGACACTGAATTATCTCTAAAGTTACTCACAGAAAACAAGTTGAGCTTGGACATTCAATGGCAACCACATTTTTTGCCATCAGGCCAAGCTTACGGCGTGCTTTCGAGTGGACAATGGTGTGCAAGTTTACATCAACCCTCAAGATATATTGATTATATTAAATATTCGCTCACGAATACTAACGTAAAACTAGGATTAATACGTAAAAAGCAAATCAATCCGTTTACATGGAATGATTTCTACGACTTTTCAGGCGAAGCAGTGGCATTATTGCGCTCGAATGCTGATGCAAAACTCATGAAACAATTTAAGTTAGCCAATATAACAGTGCATCTTGTTGATACAAATGATGCTGTCATTTCTATGGTGAACTCGGGGCATGTTGACTTTGGCATTATTGATAACATTAGCTACCAAAAATCTGAAAAAAACCACAACTGCAATTCACAACCAATCCAATGTTACAAACCGAAACCGTGGTGTTTTTAAATACAAAATGTAAAGATTTAGACTTTTTAATAACTAAAATTAAAAGCGCTTAATATGTTGGGTAAATAATCTATCACTTGTTTAATTAACAATGAGAAAAACTCATAAACAATATTTATGAGTTTTTCAGTTCAACGATATTATGGATACTTATAAATTTTCCTCTGCGAATTGGGCTAAACGACTTCTTACGACCCCTTTTAAGTTCACAGTTGCACTGCCTTCAAAGCTCTTAAACCGTTCAACGATATAAGTTAACCCCGAGGTTACTGCCGTTAGGTAATTACTATCTATTTGAGCTAAATTGCCTGAGCAGATGAGCTTAGTCCCTTCCCCACAACGGGTGATGATGGTCTTTAATTGTGAAGCGGTTAAGTTCTGACATTCGTCTAACAATACCACCGCATTTTGAATACTACGGCCACGCATAAAGTTGACACTCTTAAACTGAATGTTGGCTTTTTCCATAATATAACCAAGACTAGAGCTCGGATTTTCATCGTTTTTATGCAGTACTTCTAATGAGTCCGTAATCGCAGCTAACCATGGAGCCATTTTTTCTTCTTCCGTACCTGGTAAAAAACCAATAGATTCTGCTATTTCAGGGGTATTACGAGTAACAAGTACTTTGTCGTAAATGCCCTGTTCTACCACCATTTCTAACGCAGCGGCTAAGGCTAAAAGCGTTTTACCACATCCGGCGGGACCGGTTAAGATCACCAATTCAATATTAGGGTCCAGCAGCGCATTTAATGCCATGCCTTGATATATATTTTTGGGTCTAATGCCCCAAGCTTGCCTAGCTAACAAACGTTGTCGTCCAAGGTCGAGTAATTCCACATGGTCGTTATCTTTGTTAATAACACGAGCGGCAAAGTCTGATGTTTCATCAAGTAAATATTCATTTATAAATGTTCGTTCTAAACTTTTTGCAGTGAGCGAATGTATGGTATCTCTGCCATCGGTTTTACTTTCTACCGCCGTCATATTTTGCCAAAACTCTCCCGGAAACTCTTCATAACCTTTAGTTAAAAAGCTAATGTCGTCGATTAATTGATCCGTTGTATAATCTTCAACATGTTTTAATCCTGCACCTTTTGCTTTTAAGCGCATATTAATGTCTTTGGTTACCAAGACAACCGTAACATCCGGCTCGTCTTTCTGACTGTATTTTTTTTGTAAATACAAAGCCGCATTGATAATACGATTGTCATTTTCACCGCCAGGTAAACCGGACACCTCAGCATTAATATGATGGTCGTTTAAAATGATTAAGTGGCCCGTTACTGTGCTGTCTTTTAAATCACCTCTATTAAGTGGTACACCTTCAATCATCAATTCTGGTGGCACATCTTGTAATGTATTTTCTAAGGAGCGAATGGCCACTCGGGCATCACGGGAAACATCTTTATTTCGGTCTTTTATATGATCTAACTCTTCCAAAACCGTCATTGGAATTAGTACATCATGTTCTTGGAAGTTAAAAAATGCGTGGGGGTCGTGTAACAATATGTTGGTATCTAAAACAAATAACTTTTTTTCAGCGCTGCTTTTTTGTTGTTTTTGCATAGGTCGCCCTTTAATTGAATATCCATGTACACTTTAAATGTAGTAAAAAAATATGAATGTTTGATGAAATTTATTCATTTAATGCACAATTAACGCGCTGAGCAAACTTTCTAAAATATCCTATTATTAATGTCGTTAGCTTTCTCGATGTTTTATTAATTAAATACTGTAATTGTGCGCTAAGGCAAGTACAATACGCGCCCTAAAAACTATGTAATCTGGGCATTCTAGGAGTTTCATTAATGAATTTTGCAATTGGTCAAAGATGGGTAAGTCAAGCCGAAAACGATTTAGGCTTAGGAACAATTATTCAAGTAGATACACGTTTTGTTCAAGTCCTCTTTCCTGCTGCAGATGAAACTAGAAACTACGCCAGTGAACAAGCACCTTTAATGCGAGTAGAATTTGCGCCTGGTGAAACCTTATCATCACTTGAAGATTTTAAGTTTGTAGTTGAACACGTAGAAGAAATGCAAAACACCTTAATATACAAAGGTAAACGTGTAGACAATGGTGAAGAAGTATCCGTCAAAGAGATCATGTTAGACCACCACATTAAACTGCATACCCCAGAAGCACGTTTATACACAGGTAATTTTGACCGCAGTAATTGGTTTTCATTGCGTATGGAAGCCCACCAACATAAAGCCGCCCTAGAGTCTTCACATTTACAAGGTTTACAAGGCGCACGCGTTAGTTTAATTCCACATCAGTTATATATTGCAGACACGGTTGGCCAACGCTTTTCACCAAGAGTGTTATTAGCCGATGAAGTTGGTTTAGGTAAAACCATTGAAGCAGGTTTAATTATCCACCAACAGCTAATTAGTGGCCGTTCGCAACGTGTATTATTAATCTTACCAGAAAGCCTTCAGCATCAGTGGTTAGTTGAGATGTTACGTCGCTTTAATTTACGTTTCTCTATTTTTGACGATCAACGTTGTGAAGCTGAAATGGAAACGGCTGGTGAAGATGCAGTTTCCCCTTTTGATAGTGAACAATTGATTTTAATTAGCCAAGAATGGTTATCCCGTGACGATAAGTGGCAAAAAGCTCTGTTACAAAGTGAATGGGACTTAGTTGTAGTAGATGAAGCGCATCACATTACCCCAGAAAATGAATCTGCATTGGCAAAACAAACTGAGCTAAATCAGTTATATAAACATGTACAGCAAATTGGCGAACAAACAAAAGGGTTAATCTTATTAACCGCAACCCCAGATCAACTAGGCCACTTTGGTCATTTCTCACGGTTACAATTATTAGACCCAAACCGTTTCCATGATTATGAGAAGTTTAAACAAGAAGAAACTCATTATCAGCAAATTGCTGAAATCGCGAATGTATTAGTGTCTCAAAAGTCGTTTTCAGATGCACAATACAAAGTGTTATCTCAGTTATTAAATGACTCTACGAGCATAGAAACGCTCGATAAGTACCAATCAAACAAGGACAAAGCTGAGTTAGCTCAACGTCTAATTTCTGATCTTTTAGACCGTCACGGTACTGGACGGATCATGTTCAGAAATAGCCGACAAGGCATTAAAGGATTCCCAGAACGTAAAGTAACACCTTACCCACTTAACGCACCTGAAGGTTACCCTAATCAAGCTAGCTTTATGGGATTACAACCTGAAACTCAACATGACAGTGGGGTCACTGAAAACAACGCTTGGTGGAACTTAGACCCAAGAGTGCAATGGTTATGCAATTTCTTATTAGAAAATAAAGGTGAAAAAGTATTAGTTATTTGTGCACACGCACAAACGGCAATGAAAATTGATGACACCTTATTTGAAAGAGAAGGTTTACGTTCAACTATTTTTCATGAAGGCATGAGCATAGTAGAACGCGACAAAGCGGCCGCTTATTTTGCGGATGAAGAAAACAGTGCTCAAGCGTTAATCTGTTCTGAAATTGGTTCAGAAGGCCGTAACTTCCAGTTTGCTCATCACCTAGTATTATTCGACTTACCAGCAAACCCAGACTTGTTAGAGCAACGTATAGGTCGTTTAGACCGTATTGGTCAAACCGAGACGGTAAAAATTCATGTGCCATATTTAGTGAATAGTGCACAAGAAAACTTATTTAATTGGTTCCATAATAGCTTTAATGCATTTGAACAAACCTCAACAACAGCCCGCATTGTGGCAGAAGAATTTAAACAACAAATATCCGAAGTATTGTTGAATGTGTCAGAACAGAGCGCGCAAGAAGCGTTAATTCAAACATGTCAAACTCGTAACTTAGAGCTAAAACAAGATGTTGAAAACGGGCGAGATAGATTATTAGAATTAAACTCAAGTGGCGGCGATAAAGCCAAACAGATCTGTGAACAAATTGACGAAATGGATGATTCTACAGAATTGATGAATTATATCGGTCGAGTTTGGGATCAGTTTGGTGTTCAGCAAGAAGAAAAATCTACTTTCAGTACCATATTGCACCCAGGTGAACATATGTTAAATGACCATTTTCCAAGTTTACTTGAAGATGGCATGACGGTTTGTTTTGACCGTGAAACGGCATTATCACAAGAAGATCAGCACTTTATGAGTTGGGAACATCCAATGGTCACTGGTGTATTAGACATGCTTACGTCTGGTGAACTCGGCAACAGTTCTGTTTGTTTGTTACCACACAAACAATTACCACCGGGTACGTTTTTAGTGGAAGCCAGTTACGTGTTAACCACAAGTGCACCAAAATCATTACAACTTCATCGCTTTTTACCAAATACGGTTATCCGTTTAATGCTTGATAAAAACGGCAATAATTTAGCGGATAAAGTTAAACAAGGTTCATTAGATAAGATGTTAAAAAATGCTAAAAAACAAATGGCATTACAACTGATCAAGGCGTTAAAAGACGAAGTAAGTGTTCTGATAGAAAAAAGTGAAGCTATGGCTGCCACACATGCAGCACAAATTAAGCTGGAAGCAAAAGATAAAATGTTAACTAACCGTCAGCAAGAGTTAAATCGTTTAACCGCGTTGCAAAAAGTTAATCCTGCAATTCGAGATGAAGAAATTAACTATCTGCAACAACAGATTGATAACTCAGTTAAAGAAATTGAAATGTCGCAAGTTAGTTTAGATGCCATACGATTAATCGTTGTTACACAAGGATAAAAACTGTGGCACTGCTGGAATATAATCCACCAACCGATCCATATTTAGATATTTTGTATCAAGATGAGCACATTCTCGCCTTGAATAAACCCAGTGGATTATTGTCCGTCCCTGGCAAGCATAAAGAACATTTTGATTCTTTGATGTTACGAGTTCAGGCAGTATGGCCAAATGCAGGGATTGTTCACCGTCTGGATATGATGACATCTGGTATTATCGTTATGTCGATGAACAAAGATGCACTTAGGTTTTTAAATCGACAGTTTGCTGACCGTGCGACTGATAAGTTCTACATTGCAGTGGTTGCCGGGCATATGGAAAATGATACTGGCAGTATAGATTTACCGTTAATTTGTGATTGGCCAAATCGGCCTAAACAAATGGTGTGTTATGAAAATGGCAAACCATCCTTGACCCACTATCAGGTAATAGAAAGAGGAGTAAGTAGTAACTATAATTGGACCCGAGTAAAATTAATTCCCATTACAGGTCGAAGTCACCAGTTGCGTGTGCATTTAAAAGCATTGGGACACCCCATATTAGGCGATCGTTTGTATGCTCCAGAAGCTATCATTCAACAAGCAGATAGATTGCAATTACACGCACAAAGATTAGAAATAAAGCACCCGCATACGGAGCAAGTGATGGTGTTTGAAAAAGAATGTGAATTTTAACGTTAGCTTCCAACATTAAAATTCATCTCACACACATTGAGAAACCAATTGAATATTCAGCAATGGCGTTTATCTGGCGCCTATTTCACATTTAATAATCAACAGATTTTTTATAAAGACACATTACAAACTGACTCAAACAAAAACAAACAAACCTTGCTATTAATTCATGGTTTTCCAACATCAAGCTGGGATTGGATGAAAATATGGCCAGAGTTAAATAAGTCGTATCGTTTGATAACTTTAGACTTATTGGGTTTTGGCTTTAGTGATAAACCTTATAAAAAGTATAGTATTTTTGAACAGGCTGATATTTGCCAAGCATTATTAACTAAGTTAAATGTGAGCCATTATCACATCATAGCCCACGATTATGGCGACACGGTTGCCCAAGAATTACTAGCCAGAGACGCAGCTGGCGAACAGATTCAAAGTTGTAATTTAACCAATGGCGGCTTATTCCCAGAAACGCATCATTCGTTACCAATTCAAACGTTGTTGATCAGCCCTTTAGGTTTTTTATTTCCATTATTTTATTCAAAATTTAAGTTAAAACAAAACTTAGACAATATATGTTTTATACCATTGAGTGAGAGTGAAATCTCCGCTAATTGGCAACTAATTTGCCATAACAAAGGAAAGCGGATCATCCATAAAATAATTCGTTATATGCGAGAACGAATTCACAATAGAACACGTTGGGTTAACGCTTTGATAAACACTGAAGTGCCTTTGCACCTTATTAACGGTGTACTTGACCCTATCAGCGGTGAGCACATGGTTGTACGGTATGAGGAACTAATTCCTAACCCTAACGTGACTCGGTTACACCAAGTTGGTCATTATCCACATGTCGAGAGCCCGAGTAAGTTTGCTAAGGTATGCATACGATTTATTGAAAATCATTCTAATCCGGCTTTATAAACAGCAAAGCCCACTTTCGTGGGCTTTTTCATTTAACTCAGCACATCTTAGTTAATATTTAAATCCAGCGGTTATACCAAAATCACTGTCGATATCACCGGTTAACGCCATAGTGGTGTATAAACCTAAAATAAAGTTGTCAAAATATATGCTGGCACCAAAACGAGTAAACAACCCACCTTCGACTTCTAGGTCTTCTTCATAACAATCACTGCAGTTATCAATACCTCGAGTTGCATCAACGACTAAATTAAGACCAGCTTGCGCATAAAACATACTCTTGTTGCCATTAACAAACCAAGCTTTACCAAATGCGCCACCAATTGATGAGGCTGATGCTGAAGATTTAGCCGTATCATAAGAGCCAGAGTTTCCTAAACCGGTACCAATTACATCTTGGCTAAAGCCAAAATTATCATCAAACTCGACAATATTAATTAAAATACTTGAGTACCAGTCTTGTTCTAAATAATCAAATGACATACCAAAGGTAAATGCACTGCTGTCAATTCCTTGTGTAGCTAATTCAGAGTTTATAGCCGTGTTGCCAAAATTAAAGTTGATAGCCCAACCTTGTGGTTTAACTAAAATGGGTAGCACATCCGTTTCTTCAGCGCTGACAGTAAACGACGTTACAAACAATGTTAAAACGAGTATAAATTTCATTTTTATCCTAATGAAGGTAATTTAAGTCGCTGCTTTATAACAATAAACATCGGCTGTAACAAGTTGAACCGTTTATCTTCTATGTGTGACTTATGTTGTTTTGTAAATGCTGATTTATCAAACTGTATGGATATTCGGCAAACTGAGCAAAACCAGAAATAGACCTCGCTTTTAATTTTGTAAAAACTGGGGCGGTTATTCCACATAAAAAGCGCGTGGTTAAAACCGAACTTGGTGTTTTTGCATATGCGGTTTGATAACGAGTTACAAATTCATGACTTGCCGCCATCAACTGTTGGGCTTCGATAACTGGCTTTTCTGCTGGTGCAGGAATAACAATTTTATGTCCCGAGCAAACGCTGCAATGCCCACATCGTGCTGGTACGTTTACATCACCAAAATAACTCGCTAATTGATGGGTTAAACACAGGTTTTGTTCAAACAATTGCAACATATTATGAATTCTAGCGACTTCAGCTTGTTGTTTTTGTTCAAAATACTGAGCTAAATCTTGAGCTTGTTGGCTGATGTTAATTTGCTCAACATTAACTCGATAAACTTCAGTTATCTGTTTAGCTTGTAATTCTATCCAACCTTTTTCATCAAAATATTCCAATGCTTTGATCACTCTTGAACGGTCTGTGTTTGCGTTGTCTGTTAGATATTGCTGACAGATACCGTCTATGTCAGCCGTCCACCAAGTTTTAGCCCGTTGTGAATAGCGTAAAATCGCTTGCACAAAACGTAAACGTTCATCATTAAAGTTTGATAATAAAGCCGCTTCGTCCACCAGCAATTTAAATTTATACTCCGCAAAATAAGAGTACATTGGCTGTACCAACCCTTGAATCTCTAAATAAACCAATAAGGTTTTTAAAGGTAACTGACGAATATTCGACTCCATGGATAACGTATAAAGTTGACACTCCCACTTACCGTTTTGTTTATTTTGATTGATATCTTGCAGCACATGTTCGATACCTGAATACTCTGGCGTATCACCATATATAAAGTTTTCTAATACACTGATGTTGTCTCGATTTACTATCACTAAACAATCTGATTTTTCACCATCTCTGCCGGCTCTGCCAATTTCTTGTGAATAGTTTTCTATTGATTTTGGTAAGTCAAAATGCACAACATGCCTGATATTACTTTTATCTATCCCCATACCAAATGCGATGGTTGCAACAATAATGTCGACATTGCCCGCCATAAAGTTTGCTTGTGTATCCTGCCTTACATCGCTGTTCATCCCTGCATGATAGGCTTTAACATTAAATCCAGCTTTAGCTAAAGAGGCAGCCACTAATTCAGCGGTTTGTTGTAATGTCACATACACTATTGTTGGGTCTATTTGGGCCGTTTTGTCTTTTTTATCACGAATATTATGTTTAAACGCGGGTTTGTATCTGGCCTCATGTAACAACCAATTTTCTAGATAAAACAGCTTATTTTTATCACTGACGGCCGCAACACCAATATCTAAATTAGGTCGATAAAAGCCTGTTGCCGTTACATCTTGCGGCGCTATATTAAATTTACTCGCCATATCTTGAATAACTTGAGGTGTTGCCGTTGCGGTTAATAATAGAGTTTGTGGGATATTAAAGTCACGCTGATACTGTGGCAATTTTAAATAATCAGGACGGAAATTGTGCCCCCATTCCGAAATACAATGCGCTTCATCAACCACTAATAAAGAAATAGAAATACTTTGTAGAAAATGACGGAAACGCTCGTTTTTCAGGCGTTCGACCGCCACCATTAATATTTTAATCTGCCCGGATCTCACCTCCTGCATTATTTGATTAACTTGATCACGAGACAAACTAGAATCGATACTGGCAGCAGGGATATTTTTACTATTTAGAAAACTGATCTGATCTTGCATTAACGCTAACAAAGGCGAAATCACTAACGTTAAATTAGGCATATGCAACGCAGGCAGTTGATAACACAATGACTTGCCCGACCCTGTTGGGAATATCGCAGCACTTGAACGACCGCTAACAATTGCATTAATGACTGGCTCTTGCCCTAATCTGAAGTCGGAAAAGCCAAAATATTGCTGTAATGTTTGTTTTATCGATGTTGGGTTCATCAAGATCATCCCTGCTTTGCAAATAACTGTAAACAAAAACAGTATAATTCATTCCCTTTAAATGCCAAGCCTAATGCGCTAAATTAATCGCACTCGTTTAATTACAATCGAATAATGGATGCCTAATGACACCTGCAATCAATTACTTAAACAATAATAAAGTCATTCATCAAGTGCTTGATTATCACCATGACGTTAATGTTAAATCCTATGGATTAGAAGCAGCAGAAAAGCTAAGCCTACCAAGCAAACAAGTTTTTAAAACCTTAATAGTGAACTCGGAGAATAACCAACTTATCGTAGCCATTGTACCTGTATCAAACCAATTGAATTTAAAGAATGTGGCAAAAGCAATTAAGTGTAAAAAAGTTGTAATGGCAGAGCCTGCTGTTGTAGAGCGCAGCACGGGATACGTTTTAGGAGGTGTTAGTCCATTTGGTCAAAAAAAGCGATTAGTCACTGTCATTGATAGCTCAGCATTGCAACATGACACTATCTTTGTTAGTGCTGGAAAACGAGGATTAGAAATAGGGTTATGCCCAAAAGTATTAATCCAGCTGTTAAATGCTAAAACCGCTGTACTCAGCCAACAAGCTAAACCTAATTTAGATAAAAGATAAATACTTTCAAAGTGCCTTAATGCCAAGTCTTTATGCAGTTGGACAGAACATATGAAGTTAGGTATTAATCAGTAAACTTGTTGTTATTTTCTAGCTGAGCATTTATTTCTTTATCTTTATACATGTTTAAATCAGCGATACTAATTAATTCTTTTGGGCTGAAAGCATTAACTCCACGAATGGCGCCACCTATAGCGACAGAAATAGGAATATTTAGTATTTGTCCTGATATAGATTGCACTGCGTATTGGCCATTTAATACTTTCTTTTTATTCAAAATTAAACTTTGCAGTTTTTCATCGTTATCCACTTTGGGCACTATCAAAATAAATTCATCGCCTCCAAAACGTCCCACAAAATCATTCGCTCGATTAAACATCTGCAAACGGTGAGCTAGGTGCTGCAAAATTTTATCCCCTACTAAGTGACCGTATGTGTCATTAATCGGTTTAAAATTATTAATGTCCAACAACAATATTGAATAATTGATTTCATAACGTAAAAAATCAGACTCTATCGCTTCTAATTTTTCATCAAACGCCGCACGATTATGCAGCATAGTTAATTTATCACGCGTGGCTAATTGCCCTAAAGCGCTATATAAAATAAGTCGTTCTCTGGCAAATTGAATAGCTCGTTTTAATGTGGATGCGTTTATTTCAGATTTTATTAAATAATCCTGTGCGCCAAGTTGAATGGCTTGAATACCTATTTCATCATCATTACCTGTTAATACTATGATAGGAATATCTAAACTAAATTTACGAACTTCTATTAGTGTCTCCAACCCAACTGATTCACTGATATTTAGATCTATAACCAATATATCAGGTACGATTGCACTAATAAGTTTATTCAATCCAGCCAAACTATCGGTTTCTAGTGTGGAATAGTTTATCGCTTTATCATTTTCTAATAACTGCTTGAACAGATAGACATCATCACTGTTATCTTCTAGTAAATAGATAGTAAGCTCACTTCTCATACAGTTTCCTTAACGCCCAAATTGAATGTAAACCAGTATTTGTTCAACGATGACACTAACTGCGTTAGTTGTTCTAAGTTATCTGGTTTAGTCAAATAAGACTTCACGCCTAATTTATATGCAGATTTAATATCTTCGACATGATCCGATGTCGTATAAGTGATAATAATTAATTGATTAACTTTTTGTAACTTATTTAGTTTTTCTAATACTTCTAATCCCCCCATTTGTGGCATATTTAAATCAAGTAAAATGACTTTCCCTATGCCACTGTTTTGCTCTAAATAATGAATAAGCTCAGTTCCGTCGTTTAACGTTTTTAAATTCGGTTTTGGTGTAACGGCATTACATGCCATTTTAAAAAAATAAATATCGTCTAAGTCGTCTTCTACCAATATTAGGTCAAACATCTAGAATCCTATTAATTAACTACTTGAGGCAATGTAATAATAAATACAGCCCCCTGTTTAACATTTCGACTGCAATCTATTGTGCCATTATGGATTGCTACGATTTGGCGACATAACGCCAATCCAATACCACTTCCACTATATTGATCTTTATTATGCAAACGCCTAAAAGGCTCAAATATTTGATCGGCAAACTTATCTTCAATACCAATACCGTTATCTTTAAATTTAATTATTAAGTCGTTCGTTTTTTTATGACTACTAATTTGAATAATAGGTTTAACGTCTTTATCCATAAACTTAATGCTATTAGCCATTAGATTTTGAAATAACTGGATCATTAACCCTTCATCGACAAATAATTTAACGTCTGTGTCAATTAATTGAAATTCAACTTGATGCTCTTCAATTAAGTGACTTAGCAAATCCACTACTTGTTTTAATATATCCGACAAATAACATTGCTTAATATCCAAAGCTGAACTGTTAATTTTAGATAATTTTAATAAATCTTTAATCATTTCACGCATCCGCTCGGATGCATTAATTAACCTTGAGAACTCAAACTCTATACTGTCGTCTTTTTCTATTTCTGTTTTTAGTTTATTTTTTAAAGAGCTTGAAAAAGCAGTTATCTTTCTTAAAGGCTCTTGGAGATCATGACTTGCAACAAAGGCAAAACGTTTTAAATAATCATTGGATTCTTGTAATTGCTCCATAAGAAAGGTGAGCTCTGTGATATCTACAAACGTGCCTAACATAAGTAATGGCATATTGTTTTCATTGTATTTAACAATACAGTCAAATGAATAACACCAAACCCAACTTCCACCTTTGTTCTTAAATCGGTACTTTAACGAATATAGTTCACCATTTTTAGATTCGGCAACTTTTGTCATATGTTCAATTACGGCTGGTAAGTCATCTGGATGAAATAAACTCATAAAGTCTTCGTTTTGATTCAATTCATCCATGTTATAACCTAGGATCTCAGTGTACCTTTGGTTAATGGTTACATTTTTTTGTAAGTCAAAATTAAATACATAAAGACCACATACAGTGGAGTCTAGTATTTTTTCTAAAAACAACTGGTTATCTTCTAACGCTTTTTCAGATCTCTTTTGCTCAGTAATATCAATCGCGGTTCCCACCACTTTTATGACTTCACCTTGCTCATTAGCTATTGGGTATAACGACGTTTTATACCACCCATTTTGGTCGTTAAAATGTAAGTTTTCGATATAATCGATTTGTTTCGCAGATTTAATGCAGGTTAAATAATGAGAGACAAAGTCTAATAAGTTTGTACTTTCAAATACAGAAGATAATTCTGATAGCGTTTTATCGATCACGTCTTGCTCTTGAACACTAAGTCTAGCGCACGCAGCCCGATTAAAATTGACTATTCTTAATTCATTATTTGTTTCTACATTTAAAACCCAAATAGCATGACTTGAGCCTTCGTAAATAGTATTTAAAAATTGAGACTTTTCAATTAACGCTATTTCTAACAGCTTTTTATTGTGAATATTTCGCAATGATCCAGACATAAGGACAGGCCTATTGTTCTTATCAAAACTGGAATCACCAATACTAAAGAACCAGTTATATTCCCCGGTTTCATTTAAGCCTAGATACTCAACTTCATACTTCTCTTTCGTTTCTAAATGCGCAGACAAAGCCGTGTTTACTGTATCTTTATAATCAGGGTGGATATGATCAAACCAATGAATAAATTCAGGATTGGGTTCATTTTCTCGACCTATAATTTTCATCAATTGAGGTGAGTAATCTACTGTATTGTTAATAATATCCCATTCCCAAATACCATCTTCTATAGCTGAAATAACTCGGGTGAAGCGTTCTACTGAATTCACTAACTTTTCTTCTATCACCCTAATTTCTGTTAAATTTTTAAAAGATATTAATGTGAAGAGTTGCTCATCATATAAATATGTTGATAGGTATATCTCAATTGGGATGACAGCAAGTTGGTTTGTAACTAATGTGCCTAAAAAGGTTAAGTTTTCGTCTTTAGTCTGCGGTTTACCTTTTATTAAATTTGTCAGAGTGTTTCGATATTTTTCGTCATCAACTTTGATGTATTGTTCAAACTCTAATTGCTCTAATTGTAATTGCGAGTACCCTGTTTCTATTAACGCTTTTTCGTTTACTATTAAAAGCTTACCCCCATCTAATAACAAAGTACAAAAAGGTAACTTGTTTAACATGATATTGATCATCTGTTTTTCATTTAAACTAATTTGGGCTTTTTGTAATTTCAGATAATTTGACTCAGCCAGTTCCACTGCTATTTTCAACTTATCTTCAGCTTCTATTCGAGCACTAATATCTCGAATAGTGGCGGTACTAATTTTCACCCCAGATATAACTGAACTGCTTAAACTGACTTCTATTGGGATCAACCTTCCATACTTATCTTGACCATATAATTGTTTAACCCCTTCCCCCATTAAACGACGGTGTGGTGAATGGAAGTAAGAGTTTAAGTGAGCTTGATGTTTATGTTTCACATTCTGTGGCAATAACATTGACATATCTTGTTGCAATAACTCATCTTTAGTGTAACCAAACAAAGACTCTAATTGCTCATTACACCTGACCATTATTCCAGCCTCTGTAATACTCAACATAGCATCTGGAGAATTAGCTATTAATAAATCACTTTCATGTAATGCTTTGGCTAAGTCGGTATACACATATTTCAGTTTTTTTACTGCATTTAATAAGAATATGGCAAAGAAGATCGCAAATAAAAAAATTGAAATACCAGCCATTATCCAAAGCGAAATGTTTTCGAACGATTGTTCGGTAAATTTAAGATGAGATTGATTGAGGGTCTTTGTTCGTTCACTTAAAAATTCAATTGCTTGTAAGGCTTCTTGGTCGTCTACTTTTACTATTAGATCTTTATATTCAATGTTGGTGATATCTTTGAACTGCTGTAATTTAACTAAGTTTAATTGATATTTGTCCAGAGTCGTATTTATGGTTTTTATTGCTTCTAATTCATCGCTTTGTGTAAACAAACTGGATAATTGCTCAGTGGCCATTTTAAAACTTTGAATATTGACCGATAACTCACTTAGTGTCTGTTGGTCATTTCGAATTAGGTAATTTTTAAAGTTGTGTATATACCCACCGTACCCCATAGCTTTGTTGAGGTTATAGATCCCAGTATTAATTTTTATCATTTTATTATTGTGTTGCTGTACGGACTTTTCGATATCAGACAAACGGCTAACTAATTCAAACGTGTAAACGCCGAAACAAATAATAAATATGAACGTAGTTAATAAGATAAAGGTAAAGTGTTTTTTAAATTTAATTGTGTCAGATTGATGAGTCTCTAAATCCATGGGACTGCCAGATAATACTTCTATAATAGTAAAAGTAGCATAAGATTTCATTTGCGCTTTATATCTTTATATATCAGTGGAATTTAGCTAAATAACTGGGCAGTTACTCTTTCATTTTACTTAGCCTTGAGTAGAAATTATTCCTAATAGCAGCATAAACATCGAGATATAATGGATTATTTAAGTGAGTCCATAACAAAAAAATAGGCTAACTTAACCTCAACCTGAAGGGCTTGGTTGGTTTGTTCCCCCCAACTTCGTTACCAGACACTTAAATAGAACCACAATATATAAGTATCCAATCTGGCTGGATACAAAAAATATCCGTCTGGGTTGTAATAATGAAAGATTCCCCCCTAATCAACTTATTAAAGAATACTCATGTATAATGCCGCGCTTATGTTTTTGTGATCCCATAAAAGCCTCAAAGCCAAATTATATAAAGGTGACATATGTCAGATAAATTTTTCTTTAAAGGTCGTCAAGATGCACGCCTTGATCACACAAATCATGGTTTCAACCCTAAAGCCAACCAAAAGTTAGGCACTAAAAAATATCCTTTAACCTTGCAAGTCACCTCTGTTGAGAGCCAACAAGAAGTACAAGCATTAGTTGATGAAGCGAATTTAGTTGCCAATATCACCATTAACAATGCAAATGACGCGGTTGAATCTATTGAAGAGCTAACGACTATACTGAGTATCAGCAAACCCATTACTTTTGAACAACTACCAAAACGCAACGATCCTTGTCATTGCGGAAGCGGGATTAAATTTAAAAAATGCTGTGCATAACAGTAAATTTCTGTGGTGATCCTTAACGTGTTTTTTGTTAGGATCACAACACAAAAAGTAACTTAACGTATCCCTAGATTTTAATCCGTTGAGTTCCTTTCCATTTAATCAAAATCACATTAATTAGAAGATGAGAATATGAAACAAGTAGCAATTGTTATGGGTTCAAAATCAGACGGGCCAACCATGAAACATGCCGCTGAAATGTTAGATACATTTGGCATTGAATATCACGCAGAAGTGGTATCGGCCCATAGAACACCACATTTGTTACAAGAGTTCGCAGAAACAGCCGAAGAAAAAGGTTACAAGGTGATTATTGCAGGTGCAGGGGGAGCGGCCCATCTTCCAGGCATGATTGCCGCTTTTACCCACATACCTGTTTTAGGTGTGCCGGTAAAATCAAGTAAATTAAGTGGCGTGGACTCATTATATTCGATTGTTCAAATGCCTAAAGGCGTAGCAGTTGGTACTTTAGCTATTGGTGAAGCGGGGGCTGGTAATGCTGGTTTGTTAGCGGCACAAATAATTGGATTAAATGACACGATTGTGACGCAAAAAATCAAAGATTTTAGAGCCGCTCAGACACAAGATGTGTTAGATAATCATAAATTAGATTTCTAAGGTTTATTTAACCAATCATTGAAACTATTTTGCTCAGTTAACTACAATTCAACTTCGGTATTAAAATGACTCAAACTTTCACTGGTAATGCCTCTTATTTAAATAATGATAATGATTTAATAGTTGTATTAGGTCATGGTCAACTCGCTCGTATGATGTACTTAAGCTCAACTCAGTTAGGGTTAAATATCATTGCCGTAGATGCGACTAATCGCGTGTGTGTTAACGCAGTCGATAAAACAGTGTTAGATTTGACCGTGGAGCAAGCATTTGAAGCTTGTAAAGCCATCACTTCTGAATTTGAACATTTACCAAAAGACTTAGTCAAACAGGCCGAAGAGTCGGGTAAATTCAAACCTAATTCTCATGCTATTTTAGCTGGGGCTGATCGCATTGTTGAAAAATCCCTATTAGAAAAGCTTAATATTCCCAACTGTCCACACCAAATAATAAACAGTGTGTCTGACTTACAAAATGCGTATCAAAATTTAGGGCCTAAGTTGATATTAAAAACGAGTCGTGACGGTTACGACGGTTATGGCCAATGGCGTATTTTTTCAGAACAAGATTTAGCAGTTGTGTGTGGCGATTTAGTTGATTTCGATTTTGAACATATGCCATTAGTGGCAGAGCAATGTATTTTGTTTGAAAAGAGATCTCGTTATTAGGTGTGACTGATATACATGGCGATCACAAATATTACCCGCTGACAGAGAATCACCATGGCGACGGTCAACTTGTCTTATCATTAGCGCCAGCCCCTAATTTAACACCTGAGTTACAGCAACGTGCCGAAGCCATTCATAAAACAATTGCGGAAGCGTTAAATTATTGTGGTGTATTAGCGATTGAGCTATTCCAAACTGGCGATCATTTATTAGTCAATGAAATCGCGCCTAGAGTCCATAACTCAGGTCATTGGACACAACAAGGTTGTGCCGCTAGCCAATTTGAAAATCACATTAGAGCGGTGGCAGGTTTACCATTAGGTGATACAAGTGCGCAGCATTTAGTGGCGATGGTAAATTATGTTGGTGAGCCTAAACCAAGTTCAGAGTTATTAAAGCTAGATAACGCTCATTTACATTGGTATGACAAATCCGTTAGGTCAAAACGTAAAATGGGCCACATTAACTTAGTGGCGGATTCTGTGGAAGAATTACAAAAATTGATTGGACAAGTTCATGATTTTTTGCCTGAGTCATTAGCGACAAATTTGGCAGAAATTAAAGAGTGACTCTAATGTTTTAGCTAATCGTTTATCATTAAGACGATTAGCTACTTTGCGCTTTTATCGCCAAAAACTCATCTGATAGTGCATCTATCTTTTTCACTTTTGCCCATATCCCCAATTTTCCGTTATTCACCTCATCCAATAAAAACAACTCAATTTCAACCGGTACAATTTCACCGGACTTGGTAACGTATTCTTTTTGAAACGATGCATAACCTTCAGCGAAAACATGCCTGATCACCATATGGTTTTCATAAATAGTCCACGCTTCTGCGGTAATATCTTGATAAGCTAACGCTTTTAGTTCATCTAGTGTATAACCTGTTAACGCTAAAAAGTGTTGATTGGCATTAATTACATTACCTTTAGCGTCGGTGGCTGCAACAGCGTATTCTTCTTTATCAAATTGAGTTTTAAAATCGTAATTAATGGTGCGCATACCGACCTACCGATGAACAATAATTAATCAATTTACACTTTTTTTAGAAAAGATGCACATCCGATCAGTAAGTTAAGATACAAAATATGAATAACAAAACTATTTATAACAAATTCAAACAATTATAATGTTTCAAATCAGCTCTAATTAGGAACTAATAGATGAAAAAAATTCTCGACGGTTTAAAGCAATTTCAAAAACTAATTTACCCATTACATCAAGCTCGTTTTGAAGAGTTAGCTGTAAACCAAGATCCTGATGTTTTATTTATTACTTGTTCAGACTCCCGAGTTGATCCTAATTTAATTACCCAAACCGATCCCGGCGAACTATTTATTTGTCGTAATGCTGGCAATATTGTACCACCACACTCAAATGAAACTGGTGGCATGACTGCATCAATAGAATATGCAGTATCTGTTTTAAACGTAAAAAACATTATTATTTGTGGTCACAGTCATTGCGGTGCAATGAAAGCGGCCATGCACCCAGAGAACGTAAAAAATTTACCTCACGTAAAAGTATGGATCGATCACGTAAGAGCTGCAAAAGAGTCGGTAGAGTTTTCGCATAAATGTGAACCTTCTGGCCTTGATGACTCTCACTTAGACGAGTTAACCAAACAAAATATTGTATTACAGTTGCACCATCTAAAAACCCACCCATCGGTATTTGCAAAATTAAACTCTGGTCAGTTGAACTTACATGGCTGGATTTACAATATAAAAACGGGTGTGGTTGAATCATATAATGACGAAACTAAAGAGTTTATTACGTTATAATAACCTCGACTTGGCTTCTATAACTATTCAACTATTGAGTGTAAAAATTCTTATTTGAACGTTTTAATTACTTAAAAAGATATGGTTACACTCAAATGAACAAATCTCGCTTACATCCAAGAAACCGTCATCAAGCCGTTAATGGTGTGGCTTATGATTTTGCCACACTATGTAAGGTTAACCCCGAGTTAACTCAATACGTTGGTATCAATCAAGCTGGCAATTCTACCATCGACTTCGCCGTTTCTGATGCAGTTAAACAACTGAACAAAGCCTTATTATTGCACTTCTACCAATTGCGTTTTTGGGATATTCCAGAGCAATACCTTTGCCCACCTATACCGGGACGTGCTGATTACATCCATTATTTAGCTGATTTATTAGCAACACACTTTAATGGTGAAGTTCCAACAGGTAAAAATATTAAAGGGCTAGATATTGGAACCGGAGCCAATTTAATTTACCCAATCATAGGTTCATTTGAATACAAGTGGAGTTTTGTTGGCAGTGATATCGACCCAGTATCTATTAACTGTGCGACTCAATTGTGTAAAGTAAACCCAAGATTAACAAAAGCAATTAAACTTCGTAGTCAAAACAACCCAGATCAAATATTTAAAGGTGTGATTAATAGCACAGATAAATTTGCGTTTACCATGTGCAACCCACCTTTTCATAAATCCGCAGAAGAAGCACAAAAAGGCAGCCAACGTAAATTAAATAACTTAGCCGCAACACGTAAAGGTAAATCAGAATCCACTGATAAACTGAATTTTGGCGGCCAAGCAAATGAGTTATGGTGTGATGGTGGAGAGGTTGAATTCGTATGCAAGATGGTGCGTGAAAGTTCTAACTACAGCCAACAAGTGGTATGGTTTTCCAGTCTTATCTCAAAGAAAGATAACCTAGAAATAATCCAAGCTGAGCTAAAAAAATCAAAGGCAAAGCAAATAAAAATTATTGATATGGGACAAGGGAATAAAATTAGCCGATTTATCGCTTGGTCGTTTTTAACCAAAGAACAACAAGATGAGTGGTTTAATTCCCCTGCCTAATATTCAACAGGGGCTTTATGAAAAACAATCACTCTGCGCTGGTTTTATTATTAACCAGCGTTTTATTATTTATCACTGGCTGCGGAAACAATAATCAGCCTGACACCTCCAACGTCAATAGTGCGGCACATTGGTTAACGGACACAATAATTGTTGTAGGTGATACTAAACCCAACACTCAATTTGAACTGCACACCACCCTTGTCGATGGTCGCAAATCACAAGTTAAATTAACAACTACTTCTATGCCAACAGCGCTGTCGGTAAAGTACCCTCATCTATCTGATTTTGTTGCGTTACAAGTTCCGCAAACGATTATCGATGTAAAGACACTGTTAAAAGGCCATAATCAGGTAATACAAAGTTCAAAAGAGGCCGCGACTCAAATATCCAATGTACAAATTTATGGTGTACTGGACGCTTTGTATACTGCCAAAGAGAATGATGCCAATGAAGAAACGGATTTTGGCTCAGTTGTAAATCAAGACTCTGTGACATTTAAAGTGTGGGCGCCCACCGCAACCCAAGTCACGGTTTTATTAACAGATAAAACGCACCAGCAAACCACTTCTGAATTGGTCATGACTGAGGACAGAAATACCGGTGTTTGGTCTGTATCGAGCACACAAGCTAACGCCTTTGATTATTACCAATATCAGCTTGATGTATACCACCCTAACACGCAACAATTTGAAACCGTTACAACTACCGACCCTTATTCATTAAGTCTTTCTACTAATAGTAAGTATTCACAAATAATAGATTTGAATAACCCGAACACCTTCCCACAAGGCTGGTTAACACAAACGATAGATACCTTAGAAGCCCCAGAAGATCTGATCTTATATGAAACTCATATTCGGGACTTTAGTGCATCTGAGAAAAAGTTATCGTCACCTGAGTTTAAAGGTAAATACAAAGCTTTTAGTGAAACTAATACCGACGGCATTAACCACTTAAAAATGTTAAAACAAGCGGGGTTAAATACCATTCACCTGTTGCCAACCTACGATATTTCTACAGTAGATGAACAAGCAGGCATCGCCATTGACATCGATGATCCCGTGTCAAAGGTGTGTTCTATTTACCCAGACTTAACCCATTGTGATGATGACAAGGTATTAAACAAAAGCCTGAAACAATTATTAAACAGTTTTGATACTCGCACGGGACAAGCTCAAGAAGTGATGGAAACCATTAGAGGCAAAGATAATTACAATTGGGGCTACGACCCATACCATTACACGGTTCCGGAAGGCAGTTATGCCGTTAATCCTGAAGGTGAAAACCGCATCGTTGAATTCCGTGAAATGGTGACTTCGCTGCATAATTTAGGTTTTAGAGTGATCATGGATGTGGTTTACAACCACACTTTTGCCTCTGGTTTAAACGAAAAGTCAGTATTAGATAAAGTCGTCCCGGGTTATTACCATAGATACGATGCCATTTCTGGTGTTATGGAAATTTCCACTTGTTGTGATAACAGCGCAACTGAACACGCCATGATGGAAAAACTAATGACGGATTCGTTAGTAGTTTGGGCACGTGATTATAAAATTGACGGCTTCCGCTTTGACCTTATGGGTCACCAACCAAAACAAGCAATGTTAAACGCCAGACAAGCGGTACAACAAATTGACCCAGATACTTATTTTTATGGTGAAGGTTGGAACTTTGGCGAGGTTGCCAACAACAAACAGTTTGTTCAGGCCAGTCAAAATGAATTAGCAGGCAGCGAAATTGGCACCTTTACTGATAGATTACGTGATGCGGTACGTGGTGGTAACTTCATGACCAACGCTGAAGGGTTACGCCGTGACCAAGGTATAGGCAACGGCTTATTAGTGATTCCAAATGAGTTACAACCAGAAGATAAACAATTGGCTGAATATCAAATATCGATGGATCAAGTTCGCCTTGGTTTAGCTGGTAACTTGCAACAATTCTCAATTCAAACATCCAACAATGACATCAAATTAGGTAAACAGATCAATTATGGTGGTTCTCCTGCTGGTTACGCGTTAGACCCTGCAGATACCATCAATTATGTCTCTAAACATGACAATCAAAGTTTATGGGACAACCACCAATATAGATTGCCATTTGATATGAGCAGTGATGACCGTGTGCGTATTCAGAATATGTCGTTAGCGTATCCATTATTAGCTCAAGGTATACCATTTCTGCACATGGGTTCTGAACTGTTACGTTCTAAATCATTTTTACGTGATAGTTACGACTATGGTGACTGGTTTAATGCCGTGGATTTTTCTAAACAAAGTAATAACTACGATGTGGGATTACCACCAGCAGAGAAAGATATAGACAACTGGCCTATCATTACGACTTTGTTAACAAACAATGAAGACCGAGATGATGTCAGCCCAACACAAATTGATTTTGCATCTAAGGTGTTTGCTGAGTTTATAAATATTCGCGCGCACTCTGTGTTGTTTAGGTTACGCACTGCTGAGCAAATAAAACAAAAAGTATCGTTTTTAAATACGGGTTCTGCACATCAAAATGGATTAATTGTCATGCTGATTGATGATAATCAAGGGCAAGATTTAGATCCTAATTACCAATCTATTATTGTTATCTTTAATAACAACAACTCGCTCCAAGAGTTTAGTTATCAAGACGCAGCAAGTTATAAATTGCATGTTACACAAGCCAATGGTGTTGATGCTCAAGTGAAAACATCAGCGAGTGATGGTAATGGATTTACCATAGCTCCATTAAGCGTAGCGGTATTTGTTAAGTAACTAAGGTGTGTGTACAACTAACGCCACTTCTTTAAAAACTCGATACAAAAAAACACCAAGGTAGATATTATCTTGGTGTTTTTTTATTATCTTTTAAAAAAACTTAACGACTGTTAGTTTGATAACTGATTATCAAAGGAAGCATCCATTTAAATAAAGATTTCTCTTCGAAATAAACATTACTCTTCAATATTTCGGGTGAAACAAGGTTCGTTTGGTTTTGATAATTCTGGATTATATTGATAACCCGCCATATCAAACGCTAACAAACCTTCCAAGTTTTCGATTTTGTTTTTCACTAAATATTGCACCATCATGCCACGGGCTTTTTTAGCGAAAAAGCTGATCATTTTATATTGACCATTTTTCCAATCTTTAAACATTGGCGTAATAAGCTGAGCGTTTAACTGTTTCTTTTTTACTGACTTAAAATATTCAGTTGAAGCTAAGTTAACCAGAAACTCGGATTTAGTTGCCGCGATTTGCTCATTAAGTTTATTGGTGATGAGTTCGCCCCAAAATTCATATAAGTTTTTACCACGAGTGTTAGCTAGTTTAGTCCCCATTTCCAAACGATAAGGTTGCATTAAATCAAGTGGTTTTAATAAACCATACAAACCAGACAAAATACGTAAATGGGTTTGGCAATAATCAAAGTCTTGTTGTGAAAAACTTGTCGCTTCTATCCCTGTGTACACATCACCATTAAAGGCTAGGATTGCTTGTTTCGCATTATCAGGTGTGAAGTTAGGCTGCCATTGTGCAAAACGTGCTGCATTTAATCCCGCTAACTTATCACTAATATGCATCAAGTTTGATAAATCAACAGGCGTTAACGTCACGCAGGTTTTCATTAGCTCTTGAGCATCATCCAACAACTCAGGTTGAGTATACGTTTCAGTAACGGGCGGTGTTTCAGAATCTAAATTTTTAGCAGGTGATACAACATACAACATAGTTTATTTACTTACCTTTTAACAAGTTAGTTGGCATTTTATCAAAACTAAACTAGCTTGTTTAGCGTATTGAAACGATTAACTTAATCGATTTCTTTAACCTAACGTTAACCATATTGCAATTTGGCACATGGCGATGATCATGGTTTGTTTGGTTCTTAACGTCCAAAACCATTCTGGGTATATTTTTGCAAGATTGGTTTTCAACTCAATTTGCCATAACACCAAAAATAATAAAGCACTGATAAACACACCGGCTTTAGGTACTATAAAAATTATCAACCATGACAATATAGAAACTAAGCCAGCACCAAACATCAATCCTTTTCGGTTAAAGTCAAATTTCTCATTATTTAATTGAATTAAAAAAGCCGCAGACCATACACTACCGGCAACAAAGCTAACAATAATTGCACTATATAATCTGACGATATGGAGTACATCAAAGTCCAAACCAAACAACGGGAGTATTGGAAACCAAGTTAACACAGTGCATACTATAAACGGCGCGATGGCGAACCAACTCATAAATGAGATGGTAGGCTTCAATTCAGTGGTGAAATATTGATTATTTGACATATTACAAAGCTATTTATTCTATTTGCCCAATACAATAGAGAATTGACATTGGATAGCAATAAAAATCGAAGCCAGAAAAACCATAACCAGTAAATACATCATCTAATTTTAAAAAGCTGAACCAATTTGTAATTTTGCTACAAAATAACACCGTTTTATTCAGTATTTTTACGCTAGATGACTTCCAAGATGCCTCGCATTGTAATAAAGTTACAGCATCTGGATTTCAAACTCTAAATCAACGGATCCTAAATAATGACAAGCATATTAAAACAATTAAGAGAGATGACGACAGTTGTTGCCGACACCGGCGAAATTGAAGCGATTAAAAAGTTTCAACCTGTGGATGCAACAACAAACCCATCTTTGTTATTAAAAGCCGCACAACTTCCTGAATACCAATCTTTAATTACTGAATCTATTGCTTGGGCAAAAACACAATCATCTGATCAAGTACAACAGCTAGAAGATGCTGGTGATAAATTATCAGTACTTATTGGTAAAGAAATAAGCGCAGTTATCCCTGGCCGTATTTCTACTGAAGTGGATGCGCGTTTATCTTTTGATACTGAAGCGACCATTTTGAAAGCCAAAAAACTTATTGCCTTATATGAAGAAGCTGGCGTTCCTAAAGATCGTGTTTTAATAAAAGCAGCGTCAACTTGGGAAGGCATTAAAGCCGCTGAGCAATTAGAGAAAGAAGACATCCAATGTAACTTAACTCTGTTATTTAGTTTTGCTCAAGCAAGAGCATGTGCTGAAGCCGGAGTATTTTTAATATCTCCATTTGTTGGGCGTATTTTAGATTGGTACAAAGCGAATACCGAACAACAAGACTACACTGGTGAAACTGATCCAGGCGTTGTATCAGTAAGAAGCATTTACCAATACTATAAAGAACATGGATATGACACAGTGGTTATGGGCGCAAGCTTCCGTAATACCGATGAGATTTTAGCCCTAGCGGGTTGTGACCGTTTGACTATAGCTCCGGCATTGTTAGACACTCTAGATAATATGCAAGGCTCGATAGAGCAAAAACTAGGTTTCTCAGGTGATGTAAAAGCAAAACCAGAATCTATGACCGAAGCTCAGTTCCGTTGGGATCATAATCAAGACCCTATGGCGAACGAAAAATTGGCTGAAGGCATTAGAAACTTTGCCATTGACCAAGTTAAACTAGAAACTCTATTACTTGAAAAATTATAAAAAAAGTAACTAACTTTGATTTAAGTGGCACAGGATGACGTGTCACTTTTTTGTTTCTGCACCACAGCAAAACTATAACAATCTGATAATTTTTAGGAAATCTACAATGACAGTTCAATCTTGGCAGTCTGTACAACAAGAATTTAACCGTTTAAAAGATACACATATGCGTGACCTATTTGCACAAGATCCACAACGTGCCAATACATTCACTAAAAAAGCATGTGGTTTCACTCTCGATTACTCAAAAAATAGAATAGATGAACAAGCGTTAAATGTTTTGTTTAAACTGGCTACTGACAACCAGTTAGAGCAAAAACGTGATGCCATGTTTGCTGGTGAGATCATTAACAAAACCGAACACCGCGCAGTATTACATACAGCTCTTAGACGTAATGCCCAAGACACTATTTTAGTAGATGACAGCAACGTGGTTGATGAAGTTCATGCAACCTTGGCTAAGATCAAACAGTTCGTTGCCGACATTCATAATGGGACACGTACAGGGCGCACAGGAAAGGCCTTCACTGATGTTGTTGCAATTGGTATTGGTGGTTCGTTCTTAGGCCCTAAGATTGTCACTGAGGCGTTAAAACCTTATCAAACTCCGTCGTTAAAAGTTCATTTTGTGGCCAACGTTGATGCGCATCATATTGTTGATGTGTTAGCTAAATTAAATGCAGAAACAACCTTAGTAGTAATGAGTTCAAAATCATTCACGACACAAGAAACCCTCAAAAATACCGAAACCACTCGCGAATGGTTTTTAGCATCAGGTGCCAAATTTGAAGACATCGCTAAACACTTCATGTGTGTATCAAGCAATATAGAAAAAGCCACTGAATTTGGGATTGACCCTGACAACATATTCCCTATGTGGGATTGGGTTGGTGGCCGTTATTCTTTATGGTCTGCTATTGGTTTGCCAATTGCCTTGTCTATCGGTTTTAATAACTTTGAAAAAATCTTGCAAGGCGCAAGAGAAATGGACCAACATTTCTTAACGGCACCACTAGAAGAAAACTTACCTGTGATCATGGCCGTATTAGGTGTGTGGTACAGCAACTTCTTTGGTTGTCAAAGTCATGTATTGTTACCTTACTCTCATTATTTGCGTGGTTTCCCAGCATATGTTCAACAGCTAGATATGGAATCTAATGGCAAGTCAGTTAACCAGCTAGATCAGAACGTTGAATATACAACCGGACCAATTATATGGGGTGGTGAAGGTACAAACGGACAACATGCGTTCCACCAATTAATGCATCAAGGTAATACGATTATTCCTGCTGACTTCATTATGCCGATAAAACCCAATCACGGTGAAACAGAACATCATCAAATGTTAGCCTCAAACTGTTTTGCTCAAACTCAAGCGTTAATGCAAGGTCAAACGACCGCAGAGATAGAACAAGAATTACTGGCTAAAGGTGTTGAACAAGCAGAAGCGACACGTTTGGCTAAACACAAATTTATGCCAGGTAACCGCCCTTCTAATACATTGTTAATGGAGCAACTTGATCCAATTCAGTTAGGTCGATTAATTGCTTTATACGAACACAAAGTATTTGTACAAGGTGTGGTTTGGGACGTAAACAGCTTTGACCAATGGGGTGTTGAATTAGGTAAAGTATTAGGTAATCAAGTATTATCTGCATTACAAGATACTGCTCAGCCTGAGTTAGACTCTTCAACACAACAATTAGTGGATATGTTTAAACAACAAATTTCCTAACGCTTTGTGTTATTTTATCCGATACAATAAAAACGCTCATTGAGCGTTTTTTTTTATTGTCCTGGATTATAAATAAAACCAATTAATCCAGACATTAACCATAAATAAGGGATTTTGTGAAACCGAGTCAATTTTTAGAACTGGTAATTTTAGCCGCTATATGGGGGGCATCTTTTATGTTTATGCGTGTTGCTGCACCTGAATTTGGCGCAACGGCATTAGCCAGTTATCGTATGGTATTCGCAGCTCTCACCTTATTCCCTATTTTGCTTTATTACATCATCAAAAATAATTGGCACACTCTCAATTTAACACTGGAGCCAAACGCAAAAACATCACAACAGGTTATCGGTCATATCTTTGTTTTAGGTATTACCAATTCGGCTATCCCGATGTTTTTGTTCGCCTACGCAGCAACCAATTTAGATGCCGGCTTTTCTTCTATCATGAATGCAACGACCCCTTTATGGGGCGCAGTCATTGGCGCTTTATTATTTAACTCTAAGTTATCTAGGCTGGCAGTTTTTGGACTGTTATTGGGATTTATTGGCGTATTTGTTTTATCAATCGACAAACTCAGTTGGCAATTCACTGGGCAAGTTAAAGGTATTTTAGCTGTTATTTGTGCCACCAGTTTATATGGTTTATCTGCTAATTACTCAAAACGTCATTTAACTGGAGTAAAACCTTTGTTTATTGCCTCAGGCAGTTTGTTTGGCAGTGCTCTGCTCATGTTGCCTATTTTAATTTATACCACGCCAGCACTCAGCACGATAAGTTCATTTGCTTGGTTAATGTTAATCAGTTTAAGTGTTGTAAGTACTGGTATTGCGTATATTTTATACTATCGCATTATTGAACATTCAGGCCCAACTAACGCGATGACAGTAACATTTTTAATCCCCATCTTTGGCGTGTTTTTTGGCTATGTATTTTTAAATGAACAATTAAACAGCAATATTTTATGGGGCGTTTTATTAGTTCTCACAGGTGTATTATTAACCACAGGCCTATTAAAAAAGCGTAATACGTCCGTTTAAAATACAATCTGTTCATTTTACTCACAAAATTTGTTTAATATTTTTTCACAAATAAATTTTACATTACGAGTAAATGTGGTAAATAGTATCCCGAGCAGAGAAAAAACTCTGCTATAAAGAGTCTGTTTTCCATTAATTTTTATAAAAGAATTAACGGCAAACATTCTTTAACAACAACATAATTATAAAAGTAGAAGGAGACCACGATGGAAGGTCTAGCTGAAATACTTGAAAATACGCTTGAAACTAAAACCCCTCAAAACGAACGTCAAAAAGAAAGTGGCGTGAAATAGAATCGATTAAGGATAAATATCGACTGAGAGATGAACTCAAAGACATAGACCCGATGGCGGATTATGACTTTGATAACCTAGAGTTCTAATAAGTTAAAAAGTGAAAAAAGCCTAATCCATGGATTAGGCTTTTTTGTGTCTACTGTCCCGTCCTGGAATGTGTTTACATTTATGACGACCTCTAATCCTATAACAGGATCATAGTATCGTGCCTGCATATACAGATAACCGGCTTAGTAACGTTAACGCATTATAACAAGTTTTGTTGTATCGGCTCTTCCATACTATCCAAGGCATACTTGGGTTGCCAATTTATTGGAGTCATACCCTGCTGAATGAGTATCTTGTTCGTTTTTGAAAAGTGCTGACAACCGAAAAAACCGCGGTGCGCTGATAATGGTGATGGATGTGGGGCATTTAATACATGATGTTTGTTGGTATCTATTGAGGCTGCTTTTTTCTGTGCATGACTGCCCCACAATAAAAATATCAAACCACTTCTTTGTTCGTTAAGTGTTGTTATTACTTTATCGGTGAACGTTTCCCAACCTAGACTTTTGTGGGAATGTGCTTGCCCTGAACGTACGGTTAATACAGTGTTTAATAACAAAACACCTTGTTGTGCCCAGTCAACCAAATAGCCATGTTTAGGCATCTCAAAACCGTCTATGTCGGTCACTAGTTCTTTATATATATTGCGTAATGAAGGCGGTATTTTTATATTAGGTTTTACTGAAAATGCCAAACCATGCGCTTGTTCAGGGCCGTGATATGGGTCTTGGCCAAGAATAACGACTTTTACTTTGTCTAAAGGGGTTAACTCAAATGCAGAAAATACATCATGATCGGCAGGAAAAATCTCTATGCCTTGCGCTCTTTCTTTGGCAACCGTTGTTAGTGTGTCTTTTAAATAAGTTTGTTGTTGCTCTTGGGCGATGAAAGATGACCAGGTTAATGGCATTAATGTTCTCCACTAATTGATGATTAAGTCCAGCAGAGCAGTATTGGCAGAAATACTCTGTAGATGCATGTATTAACAAACATCTACAGGGAGCAGAGTTTCGAGACGCGAGTTACGAGATTCGAGCCTAAACACTAACTTCTAAATAATGTTTATTAACTTATGCAGTTAAATACGCACGTAGTTTATCAAAGTCCGCGTCCATTGTTTCAGATAATATTGTTGAACTGGCAACCGCCGCTAATTCTTTTGGTAAAGGAATTAACTCACCTAAAATATTTTCCACACTTTCTTTAAACTTAGCTGGATGTGCTGTGCCTAAGAATATACCAACTTCATCATCTTCAATGCTGTGTTTTAACGCTTTATACGCAATAGCACCATGAGGTTCTGAAACATAATCATTTTGATACAGTTGTTTAACGCCCATCTGGCTAGAGTCTTCATCAATCATAGTAGAAGACAGTAAGTTTTTATCAAACCAACCTAAGTCCATCATGTGTTGAATACGAGGCCAATTATTTGGCTCACTCACATCCATCGCATTAGATAAAGTCGCAACGGTTTCTTTTGGCGCCCACTCACCTGTTGTAAGGAAGCGAGGTACCGTATCATTTTCGTTAGTGGCTGCAATAAAACGCTTAATAGGCAAGCCTAATACTTTAGCAATGATACCAGCGGTTAAGTTACCAAAATTACCACTTGGGATTGAGAATACTGATTTGTCTCTTTGTTCAACCGGCAGTTGTGCTACCGCTTCAAAGTAATAACAAACTTGAGCAAACAAACGGCTAATATTTATTGAGTTTGCTGAATTTAAACCTATCTGTTTACGTAATTCAGCATCTTCAAATGAGGCTTTCACTAATGCTTGGCAATCATCGAATGTGCCTTTAACTGCGATCGTTTCAATGTTGCCACCTAAAGTGCAGAACATTTTTTCTTGTAAACGACTGATTTTGTTTTCTGGGTATAAGATCACAACTCTAATGTCTTTAATACCATAAAATGCATGGGCTACTGCAGCGCCAGTATCACCAGAAGTCGCCGTTAATATAGTTAACTGGCCTTGCTGGTTAAACTTTTTCAAACACTGGGCCATAAAACGAGCACCAAAGTCTTTAAACGCTAATGTTGGGCCATGGAAGAGCTCTAAGCTATGAATGTTTTCACTAACTTGTTTTAACGGTGCAGGGAATTCAAATGCATTTGTTAACATGTCTTCAAGGTCTGCTTGGCTAATTTCGTCGTTCAATAAATGAGACAAAACAATACTGCTGCGCTTAATAAATGGTAATGCTAATAATTCATCAATATTTGATAGTTTTTTTATTTGTTTTGGGAAAAACAAACCTCGGTCACGACCTAAACCTTGTTTAACAGCTTGTTCAAAACTTACCTGCTGATCATTATGCTTTATGTTCTCTAACAGCATGGTTACCTCTTTGACTTCTCTAAATTAATTTAATCGGTGTTGTTACTGAGTTATTGTTTAATTGGATAACTCTATGTCTTTCGCACCCTGTATTGCACATTGGCAAATATGAACAAATCCTTTATTCGCTTGATTCTCTTCTTGCTGAATATAGTTTTGTTCAAGATAATTTTTATACTTTTCTGCTTGGGCTAAGTCGCTGGTAAGAGCAAACAAGGTTGGTCCTGCCCCAGATATGCCAACCGCCAACGCACCTTGTTCTAACAAATGTTGTTTTGATGATTTAAACCCTGCTATTAAATCTGCTCTATACGGCTCGGCAATAACATCTTTAATGGTTTTTGCCGCTAACGTTTGTTCACCTTGATATAAATAGGCCACAAACGCAGATAAATATTGTGCATTATAAATTGCTACAGACTTATCCACTTGTTTAGGCAATACTTCCCTCGCCTCTTTGGTTGGCAAAGAAAAACCAGGGAATGCCACGACCCAATACCATGAATCTGGGTTTGGTAAATTTATGACCGGCGCTGACTCGTGCGGACTCATTAACTGTAAACCGCCAAAGTAACTTGGTGCCACATTGTCATAATGTAAATCACCACTAGCACCCGCTTCTACTTCGCCCATTAAGGTTAATAACGCTTGATCTGTGTATGGTAATTCAAACAAACGGTTAAGTGCCGTTAAGCTAGCTACCACAGAACAAGCACTTGACCCTAAACCACTGCCCACAGGTAATGATTTCACCAATTCCATTTTTACCGCTGGATATTCATCAGAATTGCTTAATTTTGAACGAAACAATACATAAGCAATCCAAGCAAGGTTTTGCATTTTGTCCGTCGGACATACATGAGCAAACTCGCCAGAATTTATCATTTCATCTTGTTGGCTAAATTCAACATGAACAGTGTCGCCAAGTGGTTGTTGGTCAATTCGAACTAATGCGGCACCTAATAAGTCAAAACCAACACTGACATTACCGGTACTCGCTGGCGCATAAGCTGATGCTTTACGCCCAATCAGTTCATTTTTATTAACTGCATTCATGACTACAACATCACCTCTTGTTGCCAGCTTAATGTTCTCATTACATCACCAAATACACCGGCAGCGGTTACTGCAGCACCAGCACCATAACCACGTAATACAATTGGAATTGGTTGGTAATACGCACTGTGTATTGCTAATGCATTTTCGCCATTTTTAACAGCATGTAGTGCATTATCAGGTCCTACAGATACAACCTTAACCTTACACTTACCTTCTTTGATTTCACCCACATAACGTAGTACTTCACCGTTAGATTTAGCATTTTCGTTTAGCGCTTCAAAAGTAGGGTCTAATTCAGGTAAACGTGCCAAAAACTCTTCAACCGAACCTGACGCGTCAAAGTCATCGCCTAATACAGATTCAATTTCAATATCAGATAATTCTAATTCCATCCCTGACTCACGAGCCATGATAAGTAACTTACGCGCGACATCCATACCACTTAAGTCATCACGAGGATCTGGTTCGGTGTAACCCAATTCTTTTGCTTCAATGGTTGCTTGAGACAAAGTTTGACCTTCATCTAATTTGCCAAAGATATACGACAATGATCCAGACAAAATACCTTCAAACGCCACTAATTCATCACCAGCATTAAACAACCCTTGTAGAGTGTCTATAACTGGCAAGCCAGCACCAACCGTTGTTTCGTATAAGAAACGACGCATTGTTGATTGTGCTGTTTCTCTTAATTCTGAGTAATACGCCATGCTACCAGTGTTGGCTTTTTTGTTTGGTGTGACGATGTGGAAACCGGCCGCTAAAAACTCAACATATTGACTGGCAACGCCTTCCGAAGAGGTACAGTCAACCAATACTGGATTTACCAAATGATTGTCTTGGACAAAACGTTTGATGTTTAACAAACTAAACGCAGGTTCAGCTTGCTGTAGTAATTCTTCATAGTTTTCTAAATCAATACCATCTTGGTTTAATAACAATTTACGACTGTTGGCTATGCCATAAACGTTTAATCGGATGTTACGATCTTTCAGCCATTGTTGTTGACGTTTGATTTGTTTTATCAATTCACCACCAACAACACCACAACCCAATACAAACAAATCAATTGAAGGTATTTTTGTGAAAAAGTTTTCGTGGCAAACTTTAATTGCATCTTCACATTTACGACGTTCAACAACTGACGAGATTGAACTCTCTGTGCTGTCTTGCGCTATGGCTAATATGTTTACTCTCGCTTGTGCTAACGATGTAAAGAATTTTGCAGCAATGCCTTTATGTTGACGCATGCCTTCACCAATAAGTGAAACGATAGCCACTTCATCATTAACTTTTGGTTTATCCAATAAACCATTTTTTATTTCTAACTCAAATTCGTTATATAACGCCGCGATTGCTTCTTTTTTATGTTCTGCAAAAATACAGAAACTAATGCTAAATTCTGACGATGATTGTGTGATCAGTACCACAGAAATTTCTTTATCCGCCATTGCTTTGAAGGTACGGCTTGCCATGCCAACCACCCCTTTCATGCCAGGGCCAAATACCGTCAACATACATACATCGTTTAAACTAGAGATAGCTTTAATTGGTGTTGTGTTATTTGCTTCAGTTGCGATAACAGTGCCTTTCGCACTTGGGTTTAATGTGTTTTTGATCACACATGGAATTTTATAGTGGGCTAATGGACCAATGGTTTTTGGATGTAAAACACTGGCACCAAAGTAAGATAATTCCATTGCTTCTGAATAAGATAACTTATCAACTAAAGTGGCGTCTTTTACTTGTCTTGGGTCCGCACTATATACACCGTCAACGTCTGTCCATATTTCACAGATGTCGGCATGCAAACAAGCTGCAACGATAGCTGCTGAGTAATCACTGCCATTTCGACCTAACGTTGTTAATTGACCATCTTCATTGGCAGCAGTGAAACCAGGTAACAAGTAAACTTCTTTTCCACTTTGCATTTCATTCATGATAGCGGCACGACTGAGTTCGATATTCGCCACACCATTTAAATAGTCATCGCTGCTAATGATAGATTTAGTTGGCTCTAAAACCTGAGAGCTTACTCCCATAGCGTTAAATACTTGTTGCATAAGTAATACACTAAATACTTCACCACGACTGATGACAAAGGCTTTTACGTGAGCAGGACAATGATTTAATAACTGTACACCGGTCAACTTACTATTTAGTTCGGCAATAAGTTGTTCAATTTGTGAGAGTAACTGCTGTTCAGACTCACACTTAGAAGCCTTGGTAATTTGCTCTAGATTTGATTTTAAACCGTCTAAACTTGCTTTGAACTCGGCACCAGACTCTGCGATATCACACAAATCCACAAGCTGGTTGGTTACACCTTTTGGAGCTGAAAGTACCGCTGTTGTAATAGAGGTTTGAGCTTGTCCCGCAATAATATTTGCCACTGTGGCAAAACGTTCATGATCGGCTAACGAGCTACCACCAAATTTAACAACTTTCATAACTACTTTCCTTTTATTAAACAAAAACCCGTGATATTAATCACGGGCTCTGCAAGTATTGTGCGCACCAGTGACTACACTACCCAGTTAGGGTGGTGTTGATAATAATGATGGTGTCAAATGTGTGCTTTTGCATATGTGTAAAATCGAATTATTAGAGTAAAAAGTCAAGTGCTTTTTACGACACTTATAATTGCAAACGGTGCAATTTGCTAATATATGACCTGTTCTCGGTTTATTAATCGCCTGTCGATAAGATTTTTGACAACTAGTCAGAAAAAACGTTAGCGTCTATAATCGATTCATCATAAGTACCTGAATTGTATTTATACTTTAAATAATAACGACACTTCAGATCCCTAATAAAAGGTTAAATAGACATTTCTTTTATTAGTTTTGCATAATGGTTTTGTCTTAAGTGAAGTATATTGGTATAAATGAACCGTTAAGCCATTCGTTTTGTGAAAAAGCGCTTAAGATTAACTAATTACTAAAACCTATTGAGCAAATTTAAAGTAATTAGTATAAATTAGTAATTATGCTCAGGCATTAACTTTTATTATTAGAGTTAGATGTCAAAATAACTAAAGTTAATGTAGGAATATCATCGGAATGCAGCCAAGCAAAAGTATATCCAGACGCCTGTTAGTGAGCGTTTTATCAGTTTATTTTATATTAACCTTTGTCGTTACCTGCGCGCAGATTTATGCCGATTACTCCAATACAAAAGATTACATCAGTCACGAATTACGTAACTTAGAAAAAACCTTTAGTGCAAGTTTAACTAGGGCTATTTGGGAACTTAACACTCCACAAGTTGTTTCTATATCTGAAGGTTTGTTAGAGATCCCTATGGTCGAGGGCGTATTAATTCGTGATGATAATCGAGAACTTCTCACTCAGATGGGTGGTATTGCAAATTTCACTGACTTCCAAGGTACGGAATTGAGTGAAGTAGGTGCGGTCATTTCTGGTAAAGATGGCTTATTTGGTTATACCTTCCCGCTTATTTTTGAATTCTCCGGACGAACAACACAAGTTGGTGATGTGACTCTATTCTCAAGCCGAGAAATTGTTATTAGCCGGATAATGCTCAGTATTTTATTTTTAATCGCCAGTGCGATTATTAAAACCATTTGTTTAGTTGTTTTGTTCTCCATTGCCTTTAAAAAGTACCTCACCAAACCTTTAGGTGAATTAACCGAGAAAATTGAAAAAATCGATATGGAAAATATTGATGATGCTCAAATTCAAATAGATCAAGAAGAAGAAAATGAACTAACCGTAATTAAACATTCCTTTAATGATTTGATGGCAAAAGTGTCTAGCTCTCAAACCGAATTAAAACACGCGCAAAAACAGTTAGTGAAAACCAACGACAGACTCGATCAACAAAACTTAATGTTAGAACAAGAAGTAGCTAAGAAAACAGCTAACTTAAGCCAAGCTATGATGGATCTGCAAAAACAAAAATACCAATTAGAAACTCAACAAAAAACCTTAAAAGAAGAAATAGAAACAAGGCGTGGTACTGAGTCTAAATTATTACACCAAACCACTGAGTTAGAACACACCATTGAAACGTTAGGCATGGCTCATGGCAAATTGGTTGAGTCAGAAAAATTAGCGGCGTTAGGTGGTTTAGTGGCTGGTATTACCCACGACGTAAATACCCCTATTGGCGTTGGTGTGACCGCCACCAGTTACCTCTCAGATCGATTAAGTGAACTTGACAAAAAATTCCATGATAAATCGCTAAGTGCCAATGATATGAAAAACTTCATTGATGAAGGCAATCAAAGCATAGAATTGTTAAATAATAATTTAAATAGAGCCAGTGAGTTAATTGCTAGTTTTAAACAAATAGCGGTAGACCAAGCCAGTGAAGCTATTAGAACCATTAATTTAAAAGAATACCTGAATGAGATCATTACCTCTTTAAAACCCAAATTAAAGAAATCTGCACACGAAATAAATATCGATTGTCCAGATGACATCATAATGAAAGTGCCAGCCGGTGCCATTTCACAAATATTCACTAACTTCTTATTAAACAGTGTTATCCACGGTTTTGATGGTAGAGAAAATGGGCAAATAGACATTGTAATCAAAGATTGCGGAGACACAGTTAAAATTGAATACAAAGATAATGGTAATGGCATTAGTAAAGAACAACTCAATCGTCTATTCGACCCATTTTATACAACTAAACGCGAACAAGGTGGCTCAGGTTTAGGCACTAATATCGCTTACAACTTAGTGAAACAAACTTTAGACGGTGAAATTGAAGCGGAAAGTGAATTAGAAAAAGGTTTAACATACCGCTTAGAATTACCAAAAGTTAAAAAAGATCCTTCAATTTCGTAATTTAAAGAACAAACTAATTAGGCTGCAATTGATGCAGCCTTTTTTGTATTTGTTTGTTATTATCTTGCGCCTCTAGATTATGGAATAAGAAAAACATATGTGGTTTAACAACGCCTTTATTTATCAATTCACCAAGCCATTTGACACGCCAAATGAAGAGTTAGAATCATCACTTAATGAACATCTGTTTCGTCCTTGTGGTAGCCAAGATCAATTAAAACAAGGTTGGGTTTCCGCTATTCCAGGCACCAGTAATATGGTTCATGTAGCTGGCAAGAATGCCCTTGTGTGTTTAAAAACAGAAGAAAAGGTTTTACCAAGTTCGGTTGTTAAAGACGCATTGGAAGAGAAAGTTCAACTATTACAAAATGAACGTGGCCAAAAAGTGGGTAAAAAAGAAAAACAAACTCTTAAAGAAGAGATTGTTCAACAACTATTACCAAAGGCGTTTACTAAAAGCAGTCGTTTGTATGCTTATATCAATACTGAAAAACAAATCATTGTTGTAAACACCAGTAGTGCAAACAAAGCAGAAAACTTATTAGCGTTTTTACGTCAATCTTTAGGTTCATTGCCAATCCTTCCTCACAAGCCTGACGGCGATTTAATTGTGACTATGACACATTGGGTTAAGAACAACGATTTACCGTCGCCATTCACGTTTGCGAACGATATAGAGCTAAAAGCGTTGGATGAAGAAGCGGCTGCGGCAAAATTAAAAAATCATGATGTGACTGAAGAAGAAGTTCAGTTACATATAACAAATGGTAAATACGTCCATAAATTAGCTTTGGTTTGGGCTGAAAAAATTAAGTTCAACTTAAATGAAGATGCCGCATTAAAACAAGTTAAGTTCTTAGACATAGTTAAAGAGCAAAATGATGACTTTGCTAGTGACGATCACCTTGCTAAATTTGATGCTGATTTTGCATTAATGACCGGTGAATTGAATGAGTTAATTGAAGAGTTAGCCACCACTTGGACTAACCCTGAAGAAAACTAAAACCTTAATTTTTAACAAAAACCAGCTCTGATGAGCTGGTTTGTTTATTATTAGGGTAATACATATTAGGGACGGTTTTTAGACATTTTAATTAGTTTGAGTTTCAACCTAATTATTCAGCTCTGAGTTGTTAAAATATTCTAATAACGCGATGTTGGAAGAGCGCCCCTCAACCTCCGTTATCCCCTCTTTAAAAGTGAAGTCCGTAACCAAACTTCTGATCGTATATATGTTACCCGCCTTATCGACTATCTCAACATCGCGTTGCTGCGTCATGTAACATGTCCCTTCAATACCATCACATTTACTAACATTAGCGTCGTCAGCCTCAGAATAATAACTCGTAGTGATTATACCTAGTTCGGTTTCATTCCATTCAAACGGGATCACTTCAACTGTATTGCTATCAAGGTGACGGTATTGCCCCCCCAATTTATCAGTAGAGAATTGTAAAAACTCCATTGGGGATTGGTAGGCTTTTGTTAATAACCCATATTGCCCATCTAATTCGAAAGAATTTACATCAAAGGCAACATTGACTGCCGCCATATCTACACGTAACGATACAGTGGTAAGCATACCTGATGTACTCGTTTTCATTTTAGGATTAACATTAACCAATTCAGGTGCATTTATTAATAAGTTAGTTTGCCTTACGCCTTGTAAGTTGTTGATTTGGGCATAAGTCATCAAGTGATTTGTGGAATTTACCGTTGGATTATCGTTTGCTACAACTTCAATCGCTAATATACCAAAGGTAATGGTCCAATTAAATTTTACTTCACCACCATCAATTAGTTGATGATAAAAACCGGTACCATCGTCTTTGAATGTGGCATAAACAGATTCAATAGGCAAAGCAGCGAACATTAAGTTTGAATTAACAACGCTTTCATCTAATACAGAAATAACCCACTGAGAATCCATCAACTCTTTATCATCAAAAGGAATTACATCTTCATCTGACAGGGCATTAAATGTATTAAACTGTTGTAAATATGTGATTTCTGAAGATTCTGTATTTACCAATTTATAGCTGTAATCAACGTACAATTGCACGACTGAATCACTTGTTGGTAACTTTTTCACTTTCGCCGATGAATAATATTTATCGTAACAACTTGTGATATTGTTTTCGCTTGTGCAATACGTTTCAATAAATGCCCCTTCATCGTCTTGTGCTGCTATTGAAAGAACACCATCCGTTAATGTCCAAGTGATAACAAAGGTTCCACTAGACGTCATCCAGCTCCCCTCTCCATCATCTTTTATATCGAACACATCGCTGATTGCACTTTGATACTCATCAGACTTAACAAGGTAAAATTTGTTAGTAAAACTAAAATGGGGATCTGCAGGTGTAAGTGTTGGGTCATAAATAATGTCATTAATTAATTCATTAATAACAACAGGGTTTTCAGAGCTTATGTCGGCTATAAACTGCGCAGTTAATTGTTTATCTTGAACAAGCTGTAAGGTGTTAGTAATCCCCTCAGGTAATTCCATATTATTGTCCACTATGGCTTTGATCAGAGCGGCAATTTCTAATACGTCGTTAAAATCTAATTGTTTATTCATATCATCAAGTTGAGCTTGGTTTAATAATCCCTCTTCTTCAACTAGCTGATTATTTATGATCACATACTTAGCTGTCGTAACATTTGATACCGTTAGGTTATTATTTTCATCAGCTGTTAATACGCCATCAATACCCGCTGAGCTTAGCAGGCTTTCTCCATCGCCCAAGTACGACTTAAATAACACAGAGTCGAAGTCGTCAGAGCCTTCTGCAGTGACGACGACCATTAAGTCGTCTTCTGGAAACTCAACTTCTAAAGTGTAATTCCCTTGGTTATCAGCGGTTGTTTGAAATTCTAAATGACCTATAACAACCGTGACTAAAGCGTTGGGGATAGGTTCGTCGGTGACAGAACCAGAAATGATTAACTGTTTATTTACTTGAATTAACAAATCCACTTCTTTGGATATCGTTTCTAGCTCTCTGCCGTTATCAAAAGAAACCGACATTTGTAACGTCACCTGTGTATCTTCATCAACATCAGGCGTGACAAAATTTAATAATGCTTGGCCTTGTTCATTTACTTGTGTAAATGAAAGTGGCATATCAAAGCCAACCGGAGCATCAATAATCCCCCAGAAAACTTGCAGTTCGGCAGCATTGGCTGTGGTCTGTTTAATATCAGCTTGGATAGTCCAGGCGGTTTGTTCTTTGATAACATCTTTATTATTGAGCAAAACTTTATAGGCGACCAATTCCTTGACTGGGAATTGGTCGTCAAAACCAAATATTTTCTTGGCAGTATCCTTACACCCCTGCAAGGTTAATAAAATAAAACCTACGATTAGTAAGTGTTTGTAAATTGTCATAATACCCTCAGATATTTGAGCTTAGTTGACCTTAATTTAGCTTGATAACAACTAATGTTGATAGCGGACATTATGACTGAACTACCAATAAACCTAATATTTTCATAGTTTAACTCAAGGGTGGATAATCTACGATTAAAGATCCCAAGCAACAGATAAACCTAAAGCAAAAGCGCTGGTAGTCGCAGCGGGTATACTCACCTTACGTTTAATATCGCTACCATCCATATCAGTCACTAAAGTTTTAGTTTGCAACTCACGTTCGGTTAATCGATAAGTAGCAAAGAAACCTAAATTAAAGCCTTTTTTAAACTTGAAAGTGTAACGAGCTTCCGTTAAAAAATTGTAGCCTCCAGTTTCATTAAAACTAACATCTGAATTTACGGAGTTAAGGACATCTGTCCAAACCGGTAAACCAATTAAGGCTTTAGCAGAAAACATGTTTTCAGAATTAACCAAAGCACCACTTTCATAAACTAAGCCTGTTAATAAGTTTATATTGGCCACTACCTCTTCTGTGTAACTTGCATCGACGGTAACTAATTGGGAAAGAGATGTAATATTTGAGCGCTTAAATGTGTGCATGGCAAACTCAGCGCCTGCAGCAAACCTTAAATGCTCAGTATATTTAAATTGGATCAGTCCTGTTGTGGTGGCATCTGTGAAAGTGAAATCATTTTTTTGAACATCATTTGTTCCAGAGATATTCATTTCCGGTAAGTCAATATTCATAATCCAAATTTCATCATCCGCTGTCGGTGCAAAAGTTGCACTTGAGTCCATTGAGAAATCAAAAGTATCCGTCACATGATACAAACCACCGGTACGAATTGTCGGGCTGGATACTTGGCCATCGGTGACAATACTAAAAGGTATTTCTCGTCCAAATGCACTCACGCTATCTTTTAAACGCTCTTCATAACTGACGGATTCCATACCAAATGAAAAATAAGAGTAACTGCCAACAGAGTCAACATTCACAGGTTCGTCACTGGCATGTACGTGAGATATCGATGCAAAAACAAGGAGGCTATTGAAAAGTAACTTAGCTTTGTAAGACATAAATTTTTCCACTTAGAATAAAAGTTTTAACTGTAAACAAAAAAGCCACTTAGAAAAATAAGACTAAGTGGCTTTGTTAATTAACGTAAATGTATTATTTACGTATTGCTTTTTTACTTAGTGACTCAGCCGGAGTTTCAGCCGCTGCACTAGCTGTATTAAAAATATTAGCACCAGAGTCGAATGTTTCTTCCAATAGAACTTCATCGTCTTCACCTGACATGTCAGTGACTTTGATATTATCTATTTGAACATTACCTTCAGCTAAACGTAAATCAAGTGTGAAACCTTTAGTTTCAGCGTCCTCTTCATCAGCCCAGAACTGCCAACTAGCTTCTCTAACATCTAAGAATAACTCTTTTGACAAGGTCAAAATAGATTCGTCATCTGAGTTAAATACGTTCAGAGTTGCCGTGGTAACGTCATCATCCAAATTGTCAGTGTCATTAGTATCGGTTACAAATGTCCATTCATAACGAACCCATTCACGTTGTGACCAACCTTCACCTTGGCGTATTGCATTGTCCCAGTCATGGTAGAACCAATCTGGTTGTTCGCTAAGGCTGTATATATCTAAGTTATCAGTCGTCCAATTTAATCCACCACCATGGCTTGCAAATAGGAACCAACGATTTGAATCTGTATTTTCTTCAAAATCAGACAATTTGAATATTGGAGACCACTCCCAATCGCCATCGTTGAAGCCATAGTTTTCACCCGCTTCATTACCAGCAGCACTCATATTGGTACAACTATCATTATCTAGTGGGCCATCAAATTGGCACAAACCAGTTAAGTCCGTATAGTCATCTGAATTCAAATCTGAAGAGTAATAGCCGTTTTGATATAACGTATTATTAAAGTTTGGAATATCAGCGTCTATGTCGGCTTCATTTACCCAATAGCTATTTCTCCAATCAAATTGAACTTCAACACGCTCATTAGCTGAGTTTTCCCAACCCCAAGGTACGTACAACATATCTTGGGTATTCCACTCAGGAGTATTTCCGTCTTCATCACGCCAATCTCCAAAATCCCAGTAATAGCGAGTTCCAGTGTCTTGATCAACATAATAATCAGCCACTTCTGTTAACACTTCACCATCTTCATCTGGATTTAAAGGGTCCATACCTAGATTACGTCTGTATAGTGTATTTTCACCATCACTATTGGTTTCCCAACGATCAGAATACACATTACCGTCAACATCAACATGGTGATATGGGATTCGAACATAACGTACTTTGTTTTCTTCTGCTTCATCTAAGAAGTAACCATCGTCTACTGAATCACCATCAATATCCGTGATAATTGGTTGGGCAACTCTTACTTCTTTATCTTGATTCCAAGCCGCACGCCACACCGTGTTATTAGACCATTGCCATTTTAATGCATAAGATTTATCAGCCGTTAATTCAAAACCATCATTCCAAGTCCAAAAATTTCCATCTGAATCTTCTGGATTAGAATCAACATTGCTCCAATTAATTTGATGTGAATCTCTTAAAAACATTTCCACTTTAAATTTGCTAGAGCTAGGAACTGAATATTCAACTTTATGATTTAACGGATAACCTACATTCGCTAATGTTGTTTCACTACTTGAATGCCAAGGGTTAAGTTCGTCAACACCAAACTTACCAACTTGGCCGTCCGTAATTCCAGCAACCGCACCGGCAAAACCTGTATACCAACCTTCACTAGGTCTTGTAGTCCACGACCAATTCGAGATCAGACTCACCAGATAATAATTGGAAACCTTCAATATCAACGGCTTCGCCATCAATGTTAATTTCATAACTTGAGGCGGTCGTTAATGGATCGGTTGAGACATTAATATTACCTGTTGCATCATCAATAGTGGTTCTGTCTGTATCAAATATCATATGCATGGTACGGTTTAGCCAAATATTTAGGCTTAACGCTACTTCTTCTTTAACTTCATTGCCTTCTTCATCTTTTGTTACGGCATATACTGAAGTGCCAGAATTAACAGAGTTGGTATCCATATATTTACTAAATTCAACAGAGGCCGAATATAAATTCTCTTGATCTGTAAAGTAGTTAATAACTTTAGGGTTATTACCTGTGAAAACACCTGTTGAGCTACCACGTAACACTTCAATATCATCAATTTTATTTGAGTCACCTAACACTGAAGATGTTTGAGTAATTTCTAAGAACTCAGCTTCTGTTTCACCACGTTTCATTGATAACGTATCAATACGACCAGAAATTGATGTACTTGTATTTTTGTCAAAACCAGTAAATAAAATTTTATCTCCTGATACTTTCCAATTATAGATATCGTAACGTTGTAACCAATCGTCATCTTCAAGTATATCAACACGTTTACCATCAACTAAACGGACAGCACGTATAACCGAACGAACACCAAAATCTGGGTGTTCTCTGTCTTCAATATAATATGCAAAACCTTTAGCTACTTGTAAATCACGTTGACCATTATCAAAGAAATTCCAGTATGAGTCCCAATCATCACCAACTATAAACTCCGCATAGGTCGCGCCACTGTATGGCAACATACGTTTTAATTTTGCGATAAATAGTGTGCGGTCATTTAAATAACGTTCTTCGATAAATAAACCGTACATAGAGCCGTCATCACCTAAGATGATGCGCTTTGGTGAAACATTCCAATCATTATCAGAAAATATTTTCGTTTCTAATTCAAGAATGTAACGCCCTGGCCCTTCTACTCTTGGTTGTATAAACTTAATTCCTGCATCCCAACCGTTCGAGTCTGAATAGATAACTGTGTTTGCATCATCTTTAGCATAAAAGAATTGCCCCCAAGGTAGACTATCTTCTAACGTGAATGTTTCAGGGTTTGTATTAGAAGCATTTTTTACTAAATTCAGACTGTATTGTCCGTTAGCTAATTGGTCATAATATGTGTAAGTGATAGTGTCATTAGGTAATGACATAAACGAGGACACAAAAAAGTTATCAGGCGTTAAATTTTGACTGGTTCCATCTGGCGAAACTTTACGTAAGCTTTGTGATTCCCAGAAAGTTTGATTAAATTCAAACGAGTCGTTCACACCATCACCATCGGTATCAACTTCGTCCATTTTCTTAGCGATGAAATAAACATTACCATTCGCATCTATCTGTAATGGCTTACGTTTTTGATCACTTAACGTTTTACGGTAATCATCGTTAATACTAGCAGCGACGTAACCGGCTTCAACACATGTCCACTCGGCAGTATCAACATTCACTTTAAATATTGCACAGCCTTCCGTCGCTTTAATGAATTCATGGCTATTCCATATATCCTCTTGTGCTAAAGCAAAAAATAACCAAGGCGTTACTTCAACTTCGTCCTCTGAAAATGGATCACTTTCGTCACGAGGTGTCACAGTAACTTCTTCCCAAACAACAGAATAAGAAACGTTCAAGTTATAATCTGATTCAGCAGCAAACTGTAAATCACCGTTTTCATCAATAACAAAGAAATTAGACGTTGTATCGTCAGCTAATTTTGCTGCTGCTTGAGCAGAGTAGCCGGCAGCTTGGATATTTTTAGTTCTTTCTAGTTTAGAAAGTTTTTTACCTTTTTTAGGCGAGTCGTGGAAAACAAAGGTATTTAATTTACGTCCATCTTTTGACATCGCACTTACAATGCCGCCAACGCTATTACCATCGCCTGAAGTTTGTGTCGCAGGATTTTCAGTTGTTACAACAGAAACGGCACCAGAAAGATTAAATGATAAAACATTGCCTTCTCCTTCTCCTTCTCCACCTGTATTTGGATCCGTTTGGATTGAACTATCATTAGGCGCAAAGTCAGCGTTATCACCAACGCCGTCCCCATCTGAATCCATTGTTTCTGAACTATCGTCAGGAAAAGCATCTTCTGAATCGGCAACTCCATCACCGTCTCTATCTGAGGGTTGGGTTATACCACCATCATCAGGTGCGTCGTCTCCGCCCCCCACCACAAGCTGTTAAAGCGAGTACGCTGCTTAAAGCTAATAACTTTAATAACGATGTAATACTCATGATATCTCCTAGAACATTAATTTATTATAATTGTTTTTAATTATAGTTACTGCTTTATTCTAGCCTATTATTCTCCAATTAATAGACATTTATTGGTTTAGAATTTAATTTTTATTTAATGTAAATCAATGATTTATCACAACCACCTCATCTGACCAGAAAAATAGGGACAACGAATAAATCCAGTGTCAAATTATATTGGCATTGTTCCTGCTATATCCAAACATCAGAATATACCGCAACGATTTATTGGAGATTTATATGGAATGGGCGTTAGTTTTATTAGTGCTGTTAATTATTACCGTTTCACTTGTGGCTAGTCACTTTATGGACAATAGCAACCCTTATCCCTTTAAAAAGAAAACACAATTATTAACCAGCATTGAACGTGGTTTTTTAGCACTACTAGAGAAAGCGGTTGGTAATGATTTTAAAATTGTTAACCGTGTAAAATTAAACGATATCATTGACCTGAAAGATTCGGTAACCGGCAAAGCTAAACGCTCTGCATTAATGAAAACGTCTTCAAAATATATCGATTACGTTTTGTGTGACCCAAATACATTCCGAATCATTGCTGCTGTTGATTTAGTTAATCACAACAAAGGTGGTCATAAATCTAAACAGGATTGGTTTGTCAATGGTGCGCTAGAAGCTGCTGGTATTCCTCATATTAGAATAAAAGTAAAAGCCGGATATCAAATAGAAGAAATTAGAAATGGCATCATGTACAAGATTGGTAAAAAAGAACGTTCAACACCACCTGAACCAATTATCAAAGGCAATATCCCTAGACGTCCAGTGGGTGCACTGTCTTCTTCACAAATAAAAGCTCAATTGGCAGCACCTGTATTCGCAAAAGCATCATAACGTAATGATTGCGACAAATTAACGTTTGACACAATAGGAGGCTTTGCCTCCTTTTTTGATCCAGTAGATTTTAGATAAATGAGTTAGCTTTCAAACAAGATTATTTTATACTGTGTCAAATTTTTGAATTAAGAATCTAATATAAGGTCTAACATGACTATCGCTATCATAGGTGCAATGGAACAAGAAGTTGCCATTTTAAAAGACAAAATGAACAACCGTGTTGAAACTAAAATCGCCGATTTTGTTTTCTACTCTGGCAAATTGAACAACCAAGATGTAGTACTTGTGCAATCAGGCATAGGTAAAGTAGCCTCTACCATTGCAACCGCATTAGTGATTGAACGATTCTCACCTAAATATGTTATCAATACCGGCTCTGCTGGCGGCTTTGATCCAGCGTTGAAAGTGGGTGACATCGCGGTGGGCAATGAACTCGTTCATCATGACGTTGATGTAACTGCATTTGATTATGCATTTGGTCAAGTCCCTGGAATGCCTGCCACATTTAAAGCCGATGAAACGCTAATTGCCGTAGCACAACAATGCATCAACAACCTTGATGGCATTACCAGTAAAGTTGGTTTAATCGCAACGGGTGATAGTTTTATGTGTGATCCTGAACGTATTAACCAGACTCGTGAACGTTTCCCGACTATGTTAGCGGTTGAAATGGAAGGGGCTGCTATAGCGCAAACTTGTCATCAATTAAAAACACCTTTTTTAGTGATCCGTTCTTTATCTGATATTGCAGGTCAAGAATCACCAATGAGCTTTGATGCATACTTAGAAGTGGCATCGAAAAACTCATCGGCATTAATGTTGGATATTTTAAGCCAACTTTAATGATTGAATTTATCGACTCGGTTGTATCAATTTACCCAGAATTAATTGCATTAACTCTGGTTTTAATTTGGGAATGGATATTTCCGCTGTCGACCAAATTCACCCCGGCATTTACCTTCAATGTTTTAGCTAGCGCCATATCCAATAAAGTGGCGCAATCAGGCACGACCAAACAACAATTATTGGCTGGCTGGTTAGCGTTAGGTACCTATTTGTTTTTAATTGCAACCATAGTTGGTTCAATTCTGTTTGCCGTTACTAATGATGTGTGGACACAAGCCATACTCTTGTATTTTGCGTTGGGGTATCAAACCGTCGCAAATCAGGCAAGTGCAATTCAAACTTGTATTAGTCAAAAACAAAAATCCGCAGCGAAAACTATTTTGTCGCACATCACTGAATTTGATGTGGATAGATTAAGTGAACTGGGCATTAATAAACTCACCCTAGAAAGTGTAATTAAACGTTTTGTTTCTTATTGGTTGATGCCAGTAATAATATTTATCATCTTCAATGGTTTTATCGCTATTTTATATCGAGCGTTATTAGAGGCTTATACGGTATGGCAACCTAAAAACCCTAAATTCAAACATTTTGGGCAAGCTGTATTTAGTATTAAAAATGGGTTTGAGTTTTTGCCTACGTTATTAATAGCCCCAATATATTCGGTTTTTAAATCAAGTCCTTTTTGGTCACGTTATGTTAGTACTAACAAACACCAATGGCAGCAATCTCAAACATCATCCTTTAATCAATTAGTATGGTTAAGCATTGTTTCCGCAGGGTGTAAATCTGAATTAGCAGGCCCATTAATGTTAAATCAACAAAAGCTAACACGACCACGAATCAACCAAGGCGCCCCCCTATTTCCTTCAGCCATTGGGGAACTTTTAAAGTGGAATAATAGATTTAGGCTAAGCTTTATCTTGTTTAATATTGTGACTATCTCTACATTAGTGTTAACTAATGTAATTTAATAATGGACATAACATGAAATCATTCTTAATCACTCTTCTGTCTCTATTCACAACCTTTGCAATTGCAGGTTATGACGGTACTAATAAACTAATCACTGCAAATGAGCTATTACAACAAAAAGACAACTATGTCATTTTGGATGTGCGTTCGGAAGATGAATTTAATCAAGGTCATATAGACGGTGCTATCAACATCCCCCACTATGCTGTGTTAGATGAATTAGACCAGTTGAAATCTTTCGATAAACCTATTGTAGTGCATTGCCGAAGTGGTAAAAGAGCATGGAAAGCAGAAAAAATGTTAATGCAAAATGGCGTTACCAACTTAATTCACTTACAAGGCGATATGTTAAATTGGGTCGAAAATAAACATCCATTAACTGTCACCAATTAAAAGTATCCCCACAAAATAACCTCTTATTCAATTAGATAAGAGGTTATTTTATCCGCCGTTAATTAATCTCTTATCACTGCTCCACACATTTTTATCTAATAATAATTAACTATTTAAGCCTATCTTAAGAAACTCTATCTATATTACTCAATAGATTCTTTAAATAGGCTAATTCTATGAAGTACTTCAACAAATCACTCACATTAACTCTAAGTTATTTATTCTTTATTTCTTTGACTTTTACTGCATTAGCAACCCCTACAGCAAAAGAAACATTAACTGCAGAGCTCAACCAACATGCTGGAAAGGTAATATATCTTGATTTCTGGGCCTCTTGGTGTGTGCCCTGCCGCAAGTCTTTTCCTTGGATGGCGCAGATGCAAACAAAATATAAACAAGATGGTTTCACCGTAATCAGTATAAACGTAGATGCGGACAAATCATTAGCAGACACTTTTTTAATAGACAATCCGATTAATTTCCCCGTGGTATTTGATCCCAATGGTGAGTTAGCCAAAGAGTTTAAGCTTAAAGGCATGCCTAGTAGTTTCATCATTGATAAATCTGGCAATATTGTAAAAGCCCACACCGGATTTTTTACTAACAAAATGCTTGAGTATGAAAAAGAACTGGCCAGTTTAATATTTGAAAATACTACATACGTATCTGATAAGTAGGAGAATTCGATGAACAATTACAGAAAATATATCGCCGTTACACTTGCCCTTATCACATTGTCTGCTTGCTCATCACTGGGTGTGCAGCCATGGGAAAGAGATTTATTAGCAAAAAAAGAAATGGCGCTAACCACATCTCCAATTGATGCCGCTTTAGATGATCATATCTATTTTTCTAAAGAAGCATCAAGTGGCGGTCGTAGTTTTGCCGGTGGAGGTTGCGGATGCAATTAAATGATAAAAATATTAAGCGTGTATTAACCGCTGCTACTTGTGCGCTACTCGGCACTAACGTTCATGCTCAAGATGATACACCTTGGTCATTTGATACTGCACTTATGTATTATGGTGAAACCGACAGAGTAACCGCAATTGAAGGTATCATCTCCGCGACTAAAGAGTTTGAAGATGAGCACTTTCTTAATTTAAAGCTTACTTATGACACTCTAACCGGTGCATCAGCAACGGGGGCAGTGCCACAGAATGAAATTCAAACCTTCACTCGACCTTCAGGTAATGGCTCTTATGACATTAAAGCGGGAGAAACGCCCCTTGATGATACGTTCAAAGATACGCGAGCTCAGTTTAATGCCCAATGGACTCAACCTCTTAATGAAAATTATTTGGCCAGTGCCGGTGTTCATGTATCTAATGAATATGATTACTTTTCATTTGGTGTAAATGGCAATATTGCCAGGTACTTCAATCAAAAAAACACCACGGTTTCATTAGGATTATCCTATTCAAATGACACTATCAAGCCTAATGGTGGTTTGCCTGTACCTTTTGCTCCGATGTTACCTGCTGGAACAGAGCCAAATAGACTAGGAGATAGTGATGACAAAGTCACCACCGACATACTCATAGGCCTAACACAAGTGATTAACCGACGCATGATAATGCAATTTAATTATTCATATTCAAAAGCCGATGGTTATCTCACTGACCCATTTAAAGTAGTTAGTGTGGTTGATAATAATGGCATGGTGTTAGAGAACTTGTATGAAAATAGACCTGACACACGGGTAAAACAAAGTGTATATTGGCAAGCTAAATATCACTTCACTGATTCGGTTATCGATTTTTCACATCGTTACATGTGGGATGATTGGGACATCAAATCAAATACCTTTGATGTCAAATATAGAATGATGTTTCAAGACAGTTATATTGAACCTCATGTCAGATATTACATGCAAGATGCTGCTAAATTCTATCGTCCTTTTGCTCTGCAAGGAGAGACAGCAAAATACCAAAGTGCTGACTATCGTATAGGTGAAATGACAGGATTAACCCTAGGTATTAAATACGGCATCCCTTTGGACAATGATCAAGAGTTGTCTTTCAGACTCGAGTTTTTCCAACAAACACCAACCAACCCAGGATTTGAGCAACCAGGCATTTTGGCCGATCTTGATCTTAACCCTAGTGTTGAAGCAGTTGTTCTACAAATGAACTATTCATTTTAACTACCATGAACAGAAAATTTTCTATTCACTCAAATGGACAAAACCATAGCGTTACTTTTAACGCAATGGCAAGTCCATGCGAGGTTATTTTTGATGGCATTGAAGCTAATAAAGTCGAGCATTTGGCAGATATCATCAGTAAAGAAGTGTGGCGAATAGAAGACAAATACAGCCGTTATAACCCCGATAGTACTTGCTCAGCGATCAATAACAGCAATGGCATCGCAACGGCTATAGATGAAGAGACTTTTGCACTGTTAACCTTTGCAGAACAATGTTATCAGCTAAGTGACGGTTTGTTTGACATTACATCGGGCGTACTTAGAAAAGTATGGAACTTTGATCAATCCGACAACTTACCTTCAGCTAAAGCAGTCAAATCGATACTTCCTTTAGTCGGTTGGCAACAAGTTAAGTTTGACTCAAATACAATCACTTTACCTAAAGACATGGAAATTGATTTTGGTGGAATTGGTAAAGAATACGCCGTAGATAAAGTTGGCGCCCTGATCAATGCTCTAACTGAGCACCCTGCTCTTGTTAACTTTGGTGGCGATCTACTAGCGACAAAACCTCGTTCTGACGGTCAACCTTGGCGTGTAGGGATAGAACATCCTGCATTTAAAAACAAAGCCACTACGGTTATCTCTTTCTACAGAGGGGGGATAGCAACTAGTGGCGATGCAAATCGTTTTCTTGAAAAAAATAACCAGCGTTATGGCCATATTTTAAATGTTAAAACTGGTTGGCCAATTGAACATGCGCCAAGATCTGTGACCATCGCCAGTGAAAACTGTTTAAACGCTGGCATGCTCGCAACACTATCGATGTTACAGGAAGAAAATGCTGAGTCATTTTTAATTGAAAATGAAATTAAACATTGGATATTTCGTGACTAAGCGTGACTCACGCCAGCTTTTATCATTTTTATTTATTTATAAAAAACAAGGCAATTAATTTATGACTCTAAAAAACATACTGTCTGCACCCTTTATATTGATTGCCGTGCTATTGCTCAGCACTGCGGCACATAGTAGCGGTTTCCCTAACTTATCGAACATAACTGATGATACATTTTTAACCGCTGAACAAGCGTTTATACCCACTACATTAAGAACAGCGAATTCGATACAAGTAACCATTGAAATTGCTGAGCACTATTATTTATATAAGAACAAATTGCTAGTGCGTTTTAACAATCTAGATTCCACCAATATTGAATACCCAAAAGGTGAACTTCATACCGATGAATATTTTGGTGAGCAAGAAATTTACCGCAACAACCTATCATTTAAGATCCCGTTAACAGGAGTACAACAAAACGCTTCGTTACAACTTGCTTACCAAGGTTGTGCAGAAAGTGGGTTATGTTACCCGCCTCAGTTTTTGAAAATAGACATAAACGAACAAGTATTTAATAGCTCAAGTGCGTTTGCTAATGATAATAAAAGTGCCATTAATGATAGTGTATTGGCTGCATATAAAGAGTTTTCCTTTTCTGACTTCAAATTAAATGAATTGTTAGAAAATGAAAATATCTTCTTCATTTTGTTAATGTTTTTTTTACTGGGTTTAGGTTTGTCTTTCACCCCTTGCGTATTCCCTATGTATCCAATATTAACCGGTATTATCGTTGGCCAAGGCGATACTCTTTCGGTTAAACGCGCTTTTCTTTTATCACTGTCTTATGTGCAAGGCATGGCCATTACCTACACAGCACTAGGCATTATTGTTGCGTTTGCAGGGATGCAATTCCAAGCAGCTTTCCAACACCCTGCCGTGTTAATTGGTCTGAGTTTATTGTTTATCTTTTTAGCACTTTCTATGTTTGGCATTTTTAACTTAGCTTTGCCGTCTAAATGGCAACAAAAACTAAATAGCCTAAGTAACAATCAAAAAGGTGGCTCATACCTAGGTGTTTTAATGATGGGTGTGATATCAGGTTTAGTAGCTTCACCATGTACTACAGCGCCTTTAACTGCCGCATTAATATACATTGCACAAAGTGGTGACGTTGTGGTTGGCGCTTCTGCATTATATGCATTAAGTATGGGGATGGGATTACCATTAATCATTTTAGGTAGCTCAGGCGGAATGTTACTGCCAAAAGCAGGTGCTTGGATGAATATTATTAAAAACATATTTGGCTTCTTATTATTAGCCGTTCCGATTCTTCTGTTAGACCGTATTTTACCAACGCTATATTCAGAGCTACTAATGATCACATTAACCCTAACCTTCAGCGCTTATTTATACGTTATAAACCTAGATAGCCAACGATCGTTTTGGTTTGGTGCTCGCAGTTTATTAATATTTATACTGATGTTTGTAGGCTTAAATCAAGGGTATCAGCTGGTAATGCCATCTAATGGGTCTGCTGTAAGTACTAAGCAACAAAGGCATCACTTCACTAAGGTTGCGTCGTTGGCTGAGCTACAACTAAAAATTGAGCAAGCGGCAAACCATCAACAGGCCGTCATTGTCGATTTATATGCAGATTGGTGTATCGCTTGTAAGGAATTTGAAAAGTACACATTTAACGATCCAGCGGTGCAATCGGCCACCAGCAATGTGGTGTTATTGCAAATTGATTTAACCGACACTGCATCTGACCAAAGCCGTGAAGTGATGGAACACTTTAATGTATTAGGGTTACCAACTATTTTATTATTTGATCATTCAGGTAAAGAACTTACTGCAGATAGGATAACTGGATTTTTAGGCGCTGATAAATTTACCGCACATATTAATAACGCGTTTAATTAATACAGGCGGCAATTTAGTTTTATATTTAAACACTATATTCTTGACCTAATAACCAGCTTCATTAGCTCGAGGATATAGTTGTTATGTAGCAATAAGGTACAAGAACAGGATTAAAACTCATATTCCAAAGCAAATCTAAAGCTATTATCTTTTCCGGTATTACTGAGCTTTGTAATAAAACCAGCTTCCCACTTTAACTGCTTTTGACCATTAAAACGTTGTATCCCCATAAATGCAGGGCCTATTCCAATGTAATCTTGGCCAGTATATAACTCTAATGCGGGTTGAAATTGTGGTAACCAACGGTAACGATATTTAGCTCTAAATTCAGTTTCCATCTCATTATTTACCTTATCACCCCACTCATAAACCAAAAACATATTTAACGTTAAACTGGTACGCCTGATTTCCTTTTCAAACACTAATCCCGAGGTGACTTCATAACTGCTTTGATTATGCTTTTTTTCAAATTCAGCAATTACACCCCAGTCTGCCCAGTACTCACCTTGGTCTGATAACATCAGCCTAGCTTCAAATTCGTAGCCATCTAATACAAAGTCGCCATCATATTTGGGGCCATCCGCTTCGCCTCGTCTTGCACCAATTAAATATCCTTCTAATGTAAGGTATTCTGTGACGGAGTGTCCATAGCCAAATCGCTGTGATAATAAGTTACCAAGCTCAGTTTCACGAGCAATTATGCGCCACTCAATTTCTCGTTCATTTGGTAATACATAAGGGTGATAGACCTTATCGACGACCACGCCATCTGCCAAGGCTGGTGTTGATATATTTGAAGCCGCCAGCGCCAAGGTGAACAAGTATGGAAAGTAATTTTGTTTCATGTATTCGGCTCCTCACAGGAGGTTATTTTTCTATTCGAGTTCTGTTTTAGAAAGTAAATATAAGGCACGATAATCGCGAGCAAATAGGTAATTACATGCAAATAGGTAGGTGAAGACTCATAACCTATTAAACTACTTAAAAGGTGACCTAGCTCTTTGCTATCAGAAATATAAACATCAGAATTCCAAGCGATAGCTGTGGCTGGTAGTAAATCTGCTTGGGCTAATAAAATAGTGACCTTGGAGAGTTGACCTGCGCTATATAAAATGAGGATGGTTTGAATTATTTTTTCAGAGAAGCGTTCTTTTAAATAATGAATTAAAAAATAAATAAGAACACTAATACTAATGCAAATCCCAAATCCAAGTATTATCCCTAGACTCAATGAGGTTGCATTATCCGTATTTGACCAAAAACCGGTTAAAAAAATTAAAAAGTCGGTACCGTTAGTGATAACACTTAATGCCCCTGAGATGATCAATAACGCGGTTAATTTATGAATGGATACCCCTGAATTGTTCGCTATCACCACTAAACTAATCAATATAAAATAACTGATGCATATCAATAAGGCATTGAGTGTTTCATGACCTGTTCCATCTAATAATTCAGACACCCAATTTATATTCACTAATAAAATTAAGGCCAATGTTATTCCCAACATGAGTGCGAAATACAACCAAGACCTCGGTTTTATTTTTTCTTCAAACAAGCCCAATAACAAAACAAATACAATAAATATCGGTAATGCGTCGCGTAAAAAAAGAATGACGGTATTAATTAACATTTTCATCCCCTGATATTGAGGATTTTTGTGGCTTATTCGCGTCCACGACACGAATAATCCCTTTAGCTGAATTCGGATTATATTCACCAAAAAAGGAATAATCACCAACCGAAAGCGGGCTTATAAATATAGTTGCTTTTTTATGGGGAAAAATAACTTTTTCCCTATTCAAATCAAAGCTATCAAACTCTTCTGGGGTGTCATCTTTATTCTCTATCACTAACTTCACTTTTTGATCGCTCGGTATAATAATGACAGCAGGATAAAACAGATGGTTATGTAAGGTCACATTGACCTCTGGGGTTTTACTATTGACCAGCATTGGCAATAACAATACAAGTGTCATGCTAAGATGTAATAGGTTTATTGAAGATGATTTAATCATATTGATGAAACTTCACTGTCACTGATAAGCCACCTAAAGATTGAGACTGAGATAGTGAAATAGTCGCCCCGTGTAATTCAACAATATGCTGCACAATAGCCAAACCTAATCCACAACCTATGGTATTGGTTTGATGTTGGTCACCACCTACTCGGTAAAAACGGTCAAACACACGAGCGTATTCTGTTGACGGAATCCCCTCTCCTGAATCATCAACTTGTAGAACCACATTATGCCCAGATTTAAATAAAGAAACCTTTATTATGCTGTGTTCTTCGGTGTATTTAATCGCATTACCAATTAAGTTTTGTAACAAAGTCGAAATTGAAAACTCATCACACATCACAGTTTCACTTGAACCAAAATATTCAATCGTTTGTTTTTTTGCTAGAATGTCAGGGTATATATCTTTAATGACATTTTTACAGATCAGGTCTAAATCGAGTTGTTTAAAGTTGGCTTGAAATGACTCCGGTGATGTACGATTTAGTAACAATATTTGTTCAATGACATGGGTCATCCGATTAACCCCATGCTGCAACTGAGACAAACTTTCGCCACTTTCAACATCTTTTAACTCATTAACAATATTAAACAAATTAAGCTTAAGTACACTTAGGGGCGTTCTTAGTTCATGAGCGGCATCAGATGCAAAACGTTTTTCTCTGATAAAAGCACTATTTAGTCTCACTAATAATTGATTAAGCGTGTTGATCACCGGCTTTAGCTCTTTACTTTTATTTTTTATGTGTAAGACATCAAAGTCATTTTCTTTTTTTAGTTTCAATGCTGAAGACAAACTGATTAAAGGTTTTAAGCTTTGATTTACCGTAAAATAAATCAACAGCGCTAAAAATGGAATGCTCAAAATTAATGGGGTAATAGCAGAAAGTGTCATCACCTCGGCTAATTCAACTCGTCGTTGAGAAGGATGAGCAGTAAATACCCAAATATCATCATTTGGATTATATTGAGAATATATTTGCCAACGCTTACCGGCAAAATTAGCCTGTGATATACCCGCTTTAAAGTCAGCTAAAGGTTGTGTTGGGGAATTGTTACTACTAAAAATCAACTTGTTTGCTTGCCAATATTGAAATGCAAAGTTTTCATTACCTTCGACTTTAGTTCGTTCTTTTCCAGCGCTAAAGCTGAGCATGAATTTAGCCATTGAAACAAGCTCTTGATCGAACATCAAATCTGCTTTTTTCATACTGGCCCTATACCCTTGGATAGCCGCAGTAAAACACACCAAAGTGATAATGGATGTGATCATTAACACTTGATAGCGTTTAATCGATATCATTATTAACCAACACGATAACCAACACCTCTAATTGTCTTAATAAAGTTTTTAGGTAATTTTTTACGTAAGTGATGGATATGAACTTCAACGGCATTACTCGCGACCTCTTCTCCCCATTGATATAAGTTATGTTCCAGTTGTTCTCTTGATTGGATTCTGCCGGTATTTTCCATTAATGATTTTAGTACCATGAACTCTTTACGAGAACACTCTATCACCTCGTCATCACAAGTGATTTTATGTGATGCTATGTCTAACACAACATTGGCAACTTCAATAATAGACGTGTTCACTGTCCCCAATCGTCTTTCTATTACCCTTAAACGGGCGAACAGTTCTTTAACTTCAAATGGCTTAGGTAAATAATCATCTGCGCCAAAGTCTAGCCCTTGTATCTTATCTTCAATGGTATCTCTGGCGGTTAATACTAAAATAGGAATTGGATTTTTCTGTTTCCTAATGTTACGAAGTACCTCAGTTCCATCTATATCTGGTAAGCCCAAATCCAATACAACCATATCGCAGTCTTGAGTTTTTATACTCAATAAAGCGTCAGATCCGTTATTGACATGGTTAGTCGCGTAACCTTCATTGTGCAGTGACTTCACTAAGGCTTCAGCTAAGTTAATGTCATCTTCAACCAACAATATCTTCATTATTTTTACCGTTTTGCAAAAACTAATCTCACCATTGAACGTTTATTGTAATTCGTACTTGAAATAACGACACACGATATAAAGTACATACTTAACATCTCAGTACTTTACAATAGATCATTCAAACCACCTAAACTCTGCCGTAATATTTTGATAAAAATAGTAATCTACAACGCTAAGAAAAGGCTAATTAAACAGCAGTTAATTAATCTCTTGTATAAATAACTTTGCCAAAGAGCAGTTTAATCACATACTAAATAACTCACCTCATATAATATGTGTACCAAACTAACCACACTATTAAAAATTAAAGGGTATTAGATGACGGCGTTATATATTGCAGGGATAGGCTTATGTGCGTTACTTGCACAATGGCTCGCTTGGGTCGCGCGCGTACCTGCTATTCTATTCTTATTAGTTACCGGATTATTATTAGGCCCTGGTTTTTCTATTGTTGATCCTGATGCCATTTTTGGTGATTTATTATTTCCTATCATCTCATTATCGGTGGCGATTATATTATTTGAAGGGGCACTCACCCTGCACTTCAAAGAATTAAAAGGCATTGGCAATGTGGTTAGAAACCTCTGTTCAATTGGCATGATAGCAACAGCCATTATTATTGGTTTTAGTTGTTATTGGTTATTAGATGTTGATTGGCGAATTGCCGCGGTAATTGGTGCCGTTCTTGTAGTTACGGGTCCTACGGTAACCGCGCCTTTGTTAAATGCGATGCGACCGACTGAAGAGATAGACCGCATTTTACGTTGGGAAGGCATAGTAATCGACCCTATCGGTGCTTTGTTTGCCGTATTAGTCTTTGAAGCCGTTATGTTATCTGGACACTCAGATATATTTAGCCATACAGCCGTCGCTCTGGTGAAAACCGTTGGACTTGGTCTAACCATTGGTATTATTGCCGGTTATATTACCAATTTAATAATTCAAAAAGAGTGGCTGCCATACAACTTACAAAAATTTGGGGTGTTATCTTTAGTCTTAATTAGCTTTACTGTTTCTAACGCTATTAGTCATGAATCCGGGTTGTTAGCAGTAACGGTTTTTGGTATCTACTTGGCAAATCAAGACGACCTAGAATTAGATTCAATTCTTGAATTTAAAGAAGACCTGTCACAAATATTAATTTCGATTTTATTTATCTTATTAGCCGCACGTTTAGAGTTAAACGAATTACTCTTGTTAGGGCCTAACGTTTTCTTTTTCATGTTAATAGTATTGTTTGTTGCTCGCCCTGTGTGCATTGCATTATCAACCTACAAGTCTAGCTTAAATTGGCGCGCCAGAACCATATTGGCTTGGATTGCACCAAGAGGTATTGTCGCTGCAGCAGTTGGCTCTGTCTTTGCCTTAAGTATGAGTAAAGCGGGTATTCAAGGAGCCGATAAAATAGTACCAATCATTTTCTTAGTTATCATCGTCACTGTTGTGCTACAAAGCTTAACGGCGATACCAATTGCTAAGTTATTAAAAATACGTCAAAAACGACCATCTACAGTGTTAATTATTGGTGCTAATCATATTGCCCGTGCGATAGCTAAAGTATTACAAGAGCAAAAAGTAGATGTATATCTATCTGACCCAGCATGGGAAAACTGTCGTCTGGCACGTATGGATGGGTTAAAGAGTTATTTTGGTAATCCACAATCTGCACAAGCTGAACGTTTTTTACCTATGTCAAACTTAAAGACCTTAATTGGACTTTCGCCAAACAGGCATAATAATGCCTTGGGAGTGCAGTATTTCTCTCATATTTTAGAAGAGAAAAACGTGTATTCATTAAAGTCTTCAAGTGCCCACTCTAAAGCGAATAAAGACAGTTTAACCTTTTTATCTCGTCAAAATTTGTTTGGTGAAAATGCATCGTATTCTGTGTTAAGTAGCTTAGTTGCGAAAGGCGGCAAAGTCAGCGCCACTAAATTAGCCGAAGCATTTAACTGGGAGAATTATTTAGAAGTAAACAAAGAAGCTATTCCACTATTTGTATTACAGCATTTTGATGAAGAAGATTATGTACGAGTGATCCCATTTACTGTTGGCGGTGAATACGTGCCAGATGTAGGAGATATGATCATCGCTATGCAACCTCCAAAAGTAACGATACTCAAGTAGTCCTGAATTTGATTGTAAAACAAAGTACAGCTAAAGCTGTACTTTGTTACTTTAAACCCAAATTGAAGTACCAGTTAATCCGGCTTGGATTTTTCTTATTTAACCGTTAGTGGTAAATAAATAGTATAAGTAACCCCTTTATTCACTTCACTTTCAAGCGTAATGCGTCCTTGTAATGTGGTGGTGACCAGATTGTAAATTAAATGCGCACCTAACCCACTCCCGCCTTGGTTTCTCTTGGTGGTGTAAAACGGCTCAAATATATGTTTGATTTGATCTTCATTCATCCCTAACCCATCATCACGATATACCATGACAATCTCGTTATCATCTTGGGTGACACTGATATTGATATGCCCTTTACTTGTATCTGTAAAACCATGAACTAAACTATTTTGAATTAAGTTAGTAAGTACTTGTGAAATGGCTCCTGCAACCGACTCAAGCGTAACATCAGCTTCACAATCAACCGTGATTTCATGCGGCAAAGATTTAAACATAGGTTTAAGTGAGTGCAGTATTTCCTCTATGTACTGTTTCAAATCTAATCGTCTGATGTTCAAGCTGCCTTGGTCCACCGCCATTTTCTTAAAGCTATTGATTAAGTCAGCAGCCCGTAAACAATTTGACTCGATGATAGAGCAACTATCCCCCACATCTTCTAAAAATTCGGTAAGATCTTGGGCATTAAGTTGATTTTGCTTGAAGCTAGTTTGAACCCCTTTGGTTAAATGAGATAGGTTTGTGATACCTGTTACGCAAACACCAAGCGGGGTATTTATTTCGTGGGCAACGCCAGCAACGAGTTTACCAAGTGATGCCATTTTTTCTTTTTGGATCAACTCTTTCTGTGTCGCTTTTAATTGCGACATCGTACTCTCAAGTTGTTTGTTTTGTTTTTTAATAAGGCTGATATTTTGCCTGAGTTCTTGTTTTATCATTTGTTGTTCTAAAACAAATAACTTGTGGATGATCACGTTGGTAAGATGTGCGGCGACAAAAGTAAGTAACTTTAGATGCTCAACTGTGTAAATCGTATTTAAGCTGTAACTCTGTACAATTAACACACCATATATTGTATCGTTTTTTATAAAAGGTACGCCAATCCAACTTTCACTTAGAGTACCAAGTGCATACTCAATTTTACCTTGTTTCTGTAACTCAAGAATGTCGGCCTTACTTAACCTTTGTGGCTGCTTAGAATTAATTAAGTAAGACGTGAGGCCGGGGCCCAAAGGAACGGTTTGCCCAATAAACCTTTCTCCATCTTTCTCATCAACCACATAATCAAACGTGACTTCTTGTTTATTTTCATCATACAGTGCTATCGCAATATTCTTAATGTCCATTATTTTACTAATGGTCTTATGCACTTTTTGATATAAAACCTGCGGCGTTGCTTTTTGATTTAATAATTCACTAATGGTTAACAGCGCTTGGATGACAGCGTCATTGTGTTCGGTATTATTTTCTAGTTGAGTTTGAGTATCTGGAGACATAACTACAATTGATCCTCACCGGTTAACCTTTCGTTAATGGCCAGAAACTCATCTAAGTTTTGTAAAAATGCATCAACAACCATAGGGTCAAAGTGTTTTCCTTTTTCCTCTTCCAATAAAGTAATTATTGAATCTAATGGCCAAGGCTCTTTATAACATCGCTTATGTGCCAGCGCATCAAACACATCGGCCACAGCAACGATTCTTGCATAAATGTGAATTTCTTCGCCTTTAAAGTTATTGGGATACCCTGTACCATCATACTTTTCATGGTGTTGTTGCGAAATAATGGCAGCTGCCTGCAAAATAGGTAATTCAGAATCTTTAAGGATATCGTATCCAATCTGAGTATGTAATTTCATGATGGTAAATTCGTCTGACTCAAGCTTACCTGGTTTTAATAAAATCGAATCCGGTGTCGCAATCTTACCAACATCATGCATTGGCGTAGCTTGTTTAAGTGTGATGCAATCAAATTCAGACAGGTTAAGCTTTTGACCTAACAAGTAACAATAATCCGACATCCTCTTGATATGATTTCCCGACTCTTTAGAACGAGATTCCACCGCATTACCTAAACGTACAAGTAATTCTTCCTGAGTGTTGATGATATCTTGGTTTAATAAAAAGTTATCAAAGGCAATCCCAACACTTCTGCAAAACATGTTTAACATTTGAATGTCTATTTCATGGATATCTTCAAGGCTGATCCCGGTTAAATATAACAAGCTCGACTTTTCAGTGGTTGAAGGAAAATAAGCGACATAAATATTATCTTCAAAGATGCTTTCTTTAATTTTACTTGCTGTATTTAGTAGTTGTATCACCTGTGGGGTAAGTTCACTTTGCTCGGTATCTCCCACTTTCGCAATGAGATCATACCCCTGATTTTTTAATTTTGTACCGGCGCCTGCACCAACAGATACATTGACCAGCCCACCATCATTATCAATATGTAAAATACTCATCACTTGCTGTAACAAACCATCAAAAAATGTTTGTAAGTCCTTTCTTTTTAGCATGTCTGAGGTGGCTTCAATAACTTGTTCTAGTCCATGCCTAAACTTACGTTCATACTGACGAGAGTCTTCAACCGCAAGAAGATCACGGTAAGCTCGCAAAGCGGTAACAACGGTTGTAAATAACTTTTTGCGGTCGAGTTCTGTTTTTTGCTTATAGTCATTAATGTCGTATTCCATAATGACATCTTCCTCAGGCGCTTGACCCGGCTGACCGGTTCTAAGCACAATTCGACTGAATTTATTTTTTTGTTTCTCGTAACCATTTGGCAAAATCCAAACCTGCGTGATCGGTTTCCATCACAACATCTAGGAAAATTAGAGAAAATTCATTTTGTTGATTTATGATTTCTTTAGCTTGTAGGCTGTCGTAAGCACTAACAAATTCTAGGCGTTTCCCATCTAATTCAAACCGCTTTAGTGCCAATTTGGTAATAACGTGAATATCTTCTTCGTCATCAACAATTAATACTTTCCATGTAGGTTTGATATTATTCATTTCAGCAGAAGCGTTATTATTAAACAGCATAATGTCCTCTCATGTTTATAACTAACATGATCCTTGTTCAGATATTTAAAAAGTGGGTTGAATTACTTTATAGCGGTTAATTAAGGTTTAGTTAGAAAAGGTGGGAAAGTCAACATTAGCTAAAACTAATATTTATTGTTTTTTAATCAAATATCCATATTAAATAAGTGGTGATGACATAAACAAAGATTATACTGGCTAAGTAACCTCATATTCATTGACTGAAAACGATTCCACTAAATTAAAAATGGCTTGATTATTTCCAGCTTGCCTAAATGCTTTCAAGCTTTGTTTTGAATGCCAAAGTTCAAATATATTAACTCTATTTGGCTCAATTGAATCTGCGCAAACTGAAAAATCAATACAGCTTTCATTTGCTCTCGCCTGTAAAATAGCTTCGCAAGATTGAAGTAAGAACTCTTCACGGTAAGTTGGTTTAATCATTAAACTGCCTGCAACGATAATCGCCATCACGCCACCCAATATTCAAACAAAAAAGCAATAAATGTAAACTAGTGTAATTTGTTTTTTAAGGCAAAAAACAATTCGTTTTCTCGGTCTGCCACATTACAAATACCAAGTAAGTCATCGATAAAATAATTTAGCGCACGCTGCTCTATTTGTCTGATCAAAGATTGCTGCTCTGCCGTTAGCATGTGGTACATAGTCGCTGCACCAAAGTCACCAAATATAATATTAGCCTCATCATCAAACATAGTGTTGTGAGCGTATAAATCACCGTGACAAACTTGGTTATCATGTAAATGCTCAAACACATCTTCCATTTGCTCAACGATTTTAGCGATTTGTTTTATATTTAACGTAAAACCAGCAGGAAATCTATCTCGCGTACAAGTCTCTAAACTAGGAGGTAACCCCAAATTTGCAAAATGCTCAGGGATTAAATTCATGATCAAGGCCAAATAACCGTCATCATTTACTTGTGCCAAAGACTTAATCAAATTTGGATGATTACCTGTTTTTAAACAAACTTGTAATTCATCTTCCGGATAACCGTCGCTAGTCACTTGGCCTTTAAACACCTTTACCGCAATATTTTCAGGGAACTGCCATTGTTTATCTCGCCAACTGCCCCGTGAAATCACGCCAGATGCGCCCTGCCCCAATATATTGTGCAAAACAACACTTGATGCAGGTAAGATTGGAACATTGTCTACCTTAAGCGTAGAGCGACTAAAGGGATTACCTGAAAAAGCAAACCAAGCAAGCTTTGGTAAATTTAATAACTGAACCGGACAGTCAACTAAGTTATTAGCAGATATACGAACTAACTCAAGATTATGAAGCTTCGAAATAGTCAAAGGTAAATGCGTTAACTTATTGCCCGCTAATGCCAACTTTTGTAACTTTGGTCGCTCACCCAAAGAGTCAGGTAACTGCTCAATCTGATTTTCAGTTAATATCAACCAACGTAACTTAGCGGGTAAGGAGTTAGCAGGTACATGTTTAATTTGGTTTGCCTTAAAACCAATCATCTCCAAATTGTCACACCGACCAAGCACCTCTGGTAACGTTTCAAAGCCATTGTTTGAAGCAAAGATAATTTTAAGCTTCGTTAATTGCACTAACTCAGGAGGTAAAGTAGTTAGTTGATTATTGGATAAATCCAGCACTTCCAAACTATCCGCCAATGACAAGATCTCAAGTGGAAATTCAGTTAAGTCTTCAGACAGTGTTAACTTTTTAATACCAAGTAATTCACCTGATTTTAACTGTGCCAGCGTATGCATATTTATTCGGTTCCAATTTTAACAAGCTATTAACAATTAAGAGAGCGCTAGAAATGAAAAAGCCAGAAGGCTAATTTAGCAATTCTGGCTTTATTGGTTCTTAATGAACCTTGTAATGGTGCGGATGGAGAGACTTGAACTCTCACGCCTTGCGGCACAGGCACCTCATGCCTGCGTGTCTACCAATTTCACCACATCCGCAAATATTTTTTAGTTTACAGGTACGTCTGTAGACTTATTCTCTGCAGCTGGCGTTACTGGAACATCTGAGTCTGCATTATTGATTGCTGGCATATCAGTTTCAGGAGCTGTTGTTTTAGTTTCAACAGGAACTGAAAGGTCATTCCAATCGTCTTCAGCTTTGATTGTATTTGACGTCATGCCACCTAAGAAGATGCTGATGACAAAAAACAAGGTTGCTAATATAGCGGTTGTTTTAGTTAAAAAGTTACCAGAACCATTTGAACCGAATAAAGTTGCTGAAGCACCAGCACCAAATGAAGCGCCCATATCTGAGCCCTTACCTTGCTGGATTAACACTAAACCTATTAATGCTAAAGCGACTACTAAATAAACTACAATTAAAATTTCGTACATGCTTGTTTCCTAAGCTACTGCGTTTTCACAAATTTTCATAAAAGAGTCAACATCTAAACTAGCGCCACCTATAAGGCCGCCGTCGATGTTGTCACTACCAAATAATTCTTCACTATTGTCAGGGTTTACACTGCCGCCATATAAAATACGTGTTGTATTTGCCAGTTCATGATTATAACCAGCTAATATTTGGCGAATACCACTGTGAACATCTTCTGCTTGTTCACAACTGGCTGTTTTACCTGTGCCTATTGCCCAAACAGGCTCATAAGCAAAAACTAAACTATCAGAGAATGAAGGAAGTACATCTAATACTGCTTTAACTTGGCGAGTGATCACGGTTAAAGTTTCGCCTTGTTCTCTTTCTTCGTCAGTCTCACCTACACAAATGATAGGAATTAACCCGGCACTTAATGTAGCTTTTACTTTTTCTGCTACTACGTCATCCGTTTCACCAAACAAAGATCTTCGCTCTGAATGACCAACTATTACGTAATAACAATTAACATCACGTAACATTCTGCCGGAAACTTCTCCGGTAAACGCCCCTGATTCTTGGCTCGCTATATTTTGAGCTCCTTTTTGGATACTCGACGTTTCTTCACTTAAGTATACAAATGGAGGACAAATCACAGTTTCTACTTGTTCAGCGTCTAACGTTTGTAAACGTTCGACCATGTTTGTTAGTAGTTCTCGGTCGCCATTTAATTTCCAATTAGCTACAACTAGAGGTAATCGTGTGGACATTAAATCTCTCCTAGTTTTTAGGGGCGAGATAGTATCTAACCTCGCCAAAAGTTACAAGAGATGCTTGGTCTTATTCTTAGAAAATTATGCGAATTCCGTTACTTTTTGCGCTACTTTTTCTGCAACGCTTATTATCAAGTCAGAATCTTTGCCTTCAGTCATAACTCGGATCAAAGGTTCAGTGCCTGACTTACGAATTAAAATGCGACCAGCCTCACCTAATTCTACTTCAGCTTCGGCGATAGCAATTTTCACTTCATCTACTTCTAGTGGGTATTTATTGTCTGATACACGTATATTAATTAACTTCTGTGGGTATTTTTCCATGCCTGATTTTAACTCAGACAGGCTCATTCCAGTTTCAACCATAGCAGCAAGGACCTGAATGGCCGATACCACCCCATCACCAGTCGGAATATGTTCCAAATTAATAACATGACCTGAACTTTCACCGCCAATTGACCAGTTATTTTCTTTTAATAACTGCATGACATAACGGTCACCTACTTTGGCACGTTTAAACGGAATGCTTAGGTTTTTAAGGGCAACTTCTAAACCTAAGTTAGACATCAAGGTACCCACAACGCCGCCATTAAGTTTGCCCTGTTTTAAGGCGTGCCTTGCAATAATAAATACTAATTCATCACCGTCGACTTCAACACCATTTTCGTCAACCATAATGATACGGTCACCATCGCCATCTAACGCTAAACCAACATGTGCGTTTTCAGCTTTAACTATTTTTTGCAAAGCGGCAGTATGAGTCGCGCCGCACATTTTATTAATATTCAATCCATCTGGCTGATTGAAAATAGGGATGACTTTAGCACCTAGTTCTGAAAATACTTCTGGAGCAATGTGATAGGTAGCGCCGTTAGCTGAATCGACAACTATCTTCATGCCTTTTAACGTATCAGGGGCAAATCGGCTTTTACAAAACTCAATATATCGTCCCGCAGCATCGTTAATACGGAAGGCTTTACCTAAAAGCTCAGAACTAACACAAGTGATGTCTTGTTCTAATAAGTCTTCAATTTGATATTCAATCTCATCCGGTAATTTAGTGCCATCTTTTGAGAAAAACTTAATACCATTGTCATAATATGGATTGTGAGAAGCACTGATAACTATACCCGCATCGGCTCTGAAGGTTTTAGTCAAATAAGCAATAGCCGGTGTCGGCATAGGACCTAATAAACCAACATCAACCCCCGCGGCGATTAAACCGGCTTCAAGAGCAGTTTCAAGCATATAGCCAGATATACGAGTGTCTTTACCTATTAATACTTTTCTATTGCCATTTTCAGCAAATACTTTTCCTGCAGCCCAACCTAGTTTTAATGCAAATTCAGGGGTAATTGGTGGTTTACCAACCAAACCACGTATTCCGTCAGTTCCAAAGTACTTCTTACTCATTTTCTACTCCATATTTCATCGCATTAAATATACGAACAGCATGTTTGGTTTCTTCAACATCATGTACACGAACAATATCCGCACCATTGTTTAGCGCTAATGTAGCCGCAGCAATACTCCCGGCAAGGCGTTTATCTATATCAAGTTCGAGCAAGTTACCTATCATTGATTTACGCGATAGGCCAACTAATACAGGACATTCTAATTGTTTAAATTTTTCTAATTCAGCCAAGAGCTGATAATTATGTTTTAAGGTTTTACCAAAGCCAAATCCTGGGTCGATAATTATTCTGCTTTTATCTATACCTAAAGTGTCACAATGATCAATTCGCTCTGAAAAGTACGCCATTATATCATTAACTAAATTGCTGTATTGAGGATTTTTTTGCATGGTCCTCGGCGAGCCTTGCATATGCATAATACAAACTGGCACATCCGAGTCGGCAATAACCTTTAAAACGCCTTCACCTTCCAGCCCACAAACATCATTAATTAAATCAACACCTGCCGTTATCCCCGCTTGCATCACTTGCGCTTTACTTGTATCTAACGATACCGCACAACCAAAACGAGACTTTATCGCTTCTATCACAGGAATAACTCTATCTAACTCTTGCTCCACTGGCACTTCCGGAGCTCCAGGGCGAGTTGACTCACCACCGATATCAATGATGTCAGCACCTTGCTGAAGCATCAACTCAGTTTGCTGTAAGGCCATATCAAAGTTAGCAAAACGACCGCCATCAGAGAATGAATCAGGGGTTACATTGAGTATACCCATCACGAGAGGACGCGAGATGTTTTGAAGGTTAATTTTATTCATTTAGCTATTATTTACAGTTATATCATTTATATAAAAAAGGCTCCTTTCGGAGCCTTAACTAATTTGGGGCTAGCTAATTAGTCAGCAGATTTTGACTCTGGCTCATTAGCCGATGATGCTTTTGGCTCATCATCGTTTTTTGATTCTGGTTTAACTTCAGGCTTTTTGTCTTCAGTCCAACCAGCAGGTTCACGAACTTCAACTCTATCCATCAAATCATCAATTTGTTTAGCGTCAATCGTTTCATACTTCATTAATGCATCTTTCATTGTATGCAGTATGTCCATATTGTCTTTTAAGATTTTCTCAGCACGTTCATAGTTACGGTTAATAAATACTTTTATTTCTCCGTCAATAGCTTTAGCTGTCTCATCAGACATATGTAACGATTTAGAAGATGTACGGCCTAAGAATACTTCACCTTCTTCTTCAGCGTATAACATAGGTCCCATTTTTTCAGATAGGCCCCATTGCGTTACCATCTTACGAGCGATATCAGTTGCACGTTCGATATCGTTTGATGCACCGGTTGATACTTTATCAGCACCGTATATCAATTCTTCAGCGATACGACCACCATATAAAGAAGATATTTGGCTTTCTAAGAATTGTTTGCTGTGTGAGAAACGGTCTTTCTCTGGTAAGTACATAGTTACACCAAGCGCACGTCCACGAGGAATAATACTTACTTTATACACCGGGTCGTGATCTGGAACCATGCGACCAACTATAGCGTGACCCGCTTCATGATATGCCGTCATTTCACGTTCACTTTCGCCCATAACCATAGATTTACGCTCTGCGCCCATCATGATCTTATCTTTGGCTTTTTCAAAATCTTGCATATCTACTAAACGTTTATTACCACGAGCAGCAAATAGCGCAGCTTCATTAACTAAGTTAGCTAAATCAGCACCAGAGAAACCAGGAGTACCACGAGCAATATAACTAGGCTCTACATCATCAGATACAGGTACTTTACGCATATGTACTTTAATAATTTGTTCACGACCACGAACGTCTGGCAACCCTACCGTTACTTGACGATCAAAACGACCCGGTCTTAATAATGCTGGGTCTAGTACGTCAGGTCTATTTGTTGCAGCGATTACGATAATGCCTTCATTACCTTCAAAGCCATCCATTTCAACTAACATTTGGTTTAGTGTTTGTTCACGTTCATCATGACCACCACCAAGACCCGCGCCACGTTGGCGACCTACCGCATCGATTTCATCAATGAATATAATACAAGGTGCTGCTTTTTTAGCTTGTTCGAACATGTCACGTACACGTGATGCACCAACACCCACAAACATTTCTACAAAGTCAGAACCAGAGATTGCAAAGAAAGGTACTTTAGCTTCACCAGCAACCGCTTTAGCTAATAAGGTTTTACCCGTACCAGGTTGGCCTACCATTAATACGCCTTTAGGGATTTTACCGCCTAACTTTTGGAATTTCGCAGGTTCTTTTAAGTAATCAACTAACTCTTGAACTTCTTCTTTTGCTTCGTCACAACCAGCAACATCTTTAAATGTTGTTTTGATTTGATCTTCGCCCATTAAACGAGCTTTAGATTTACCGAACGACATAGCACCTTTGCCACCGCCGCCTTGCATTTGACGCATGAAGAATATCCATACACCAATCAATAGAAGCATAGGGAACCAAGATATTAAGATTTGTCCCAAAATTGAACGTTCTTCCGGTGGAACACCAACAACACGTACATTTTGTTTAATTAAATCATTTAATAAATCTGGGTCATATGGTGTTGGAATATAAGTTTCAAAACGTTCGCCTGAACGTCTTAATCCTGTCACTTTACGATCTTCGATTTTAACTTCACGGATCAGACCTTGCTGAACATCTTGAATAAATTGGGTGTAGTTTGAATTTGAATCTTCAACGCTGTCAGGCACTATATTTTGAAAAACCGACATCAAAACAACGGCAACAACCAACCACAACAATAAATTTTTTACCATATCACTCAAAGGGAAAACCTCTAGTCAAATAAATTAAAAGAAGATTACTATAATTTGTAACCTGTCGCCACCAAATACACTTCACGAGATCGTGCTCTTGAAGACTCTGGTTTGCGAATTTTTACTACTTTAAATGCTGATTTCACATCAGCCATGAATTGATCAAAACCTTCGCCTTGAAACACCTTTACCACAAACTTACCATTTTGTTTTAACACTTGATGACACATGTCTAAGGCTAATTCAACTAAATACATAGATGTTGCTTGATCAACGGTACCATTACCACTTAAATTAGGCGACATATCTGACATCACTAAATCTACATTTTTACCACCAATACGACTTAACAACGCATTAAGTACTGACTCTTCACGAAAATCACCTTGTAAAAAGTCAACACCCGCCATGGAATCCATTGGTAAAATATCACAAGCAACCACAGTTCCGTTATCACCTAATTCGTTTACAACGTATTGACACCAACCACCAGGGGCAGCCCCTAAATCCACCACAGTATCACCGGGTTTCATTAATTTATCTCTTTTTTGTAGCTCTTCAATTTTGAAATAAGCGCGAGAACGAAGTCCTCTTTTATTTGCTTCTTTTACGTATTTATCGTTTACATGTTCCTGCAGCCATTTCTTGCTACTGGCCGACCGACTATCTTTTGCCATGCTCTTTACCTAATAAAATGCGCTTATAAATTGGTAATAACCTAAAGGTGGGGTAGAATAACGGTAATTCAAGTAATTATCATTGTTAAATTTGTGACAAAATGAATCTTAGTAAAAAACAAATCCAATTTTTAAAGGGCGAAGCCCATTCTTTAAAGCCAGTTGTACAACTGGGTAATAATGGTTTCACTGAAGGCGTATTAGCTGAAATTGAAAATGCACTGGCTGTGCATGAATTAATTAAAGTTAAAATTCCAAGTGAAGACCGCGAAGAATTACAATTATACGTTGAAGCTATCGTTAGAGAAAGCAAAGCAGAAAAAATCCAATTAATTGGCAAGACGCTTGTTATTTTCAAACAAAGTGAAAACAAAAAGATTGAACTACCGAAGAAATAAATAATTTCTCCTGTAGTAACTAATAGAACCTGCTGATGCAGGTTTTTTTGTTTGTTCAAAATCTTACTTAATAATATTTACAGCTGTCCCTTTTGCCAATTTATATTTATTACGTCTTTAGGGGTATCTTTTTTCAATTAGGTCTTTCAAAATACAACTAGCTAATTAATGTTGCTTGTTTTCTAGCAAAGTAAATTTAAACATCAAAATAATAAGAACTCGTTAGAGCGAGAATAGGAGACATAGTGTCAGAATGGATCACCGTAATTCCTCCCCTACTGGCCGTTGCCATCGTATTGTGGAAAAGAGAAGTTATACTTGCATTATTAACCGCTATTTTTAGTTCTGAACTTTTAATACTGGTCACAAATTCCGACAGCTCAAATAGCCTAGCTGGATTTGCTATTGCTGGCATAGAACGCATCGTTAATGTATTTGCTGACGGTGGAAATACAAGAATCTTAATTTTCTCACTCATGGTGGGAGCATTACTCGCCTTTATGCGTTATTCCGGCGGTGTGATAGCTACCGTTAACTTTTTAGTTGAAAAAGGCTTAAGTGGCAATGCAAGACGTGCACGTTTTCTGGCTTTTTTCACTGGTGTATTTATTTTCATAGAATCGAATTTAAGTGTATTAATGGCGGGGATTTTATCACGAGGGTTATTTGATAAATTTAACATGAGTCGTGCTCGATTGGCTTATATTATTGATAGTACCAGTGCCCCTATTTGTATATTGTTATTACTTAATGGATGGGGCGCTTACGTGTTGGCCTTAATCGGTGGCTATGAACTAAATGACTCAACTGTCTATACTTTAATTCAAACTATCCCACTTAATTTTTATGCCTTAATTACGTTATCGATTGTGCTGTATACCATCATTGCTGATAAAACCCACGGCCCGTTAAAAGAAGCGGAAAAGAGACAATCTAAATCAACTCAGAGTATTGAGTTAGATATTGAACCATCAAAACCAAGATTTATGTTAGTTCCATTATTCGTGATGTCTTTATCTATGGTTGGCTTTATGTTCTTAACGGGCAATGGTAATTTCATTGAAGGTTCCGGTTCTAAGTCGGTTTTATATGCCACAGCTTTAGCTTGTATTGTTGCTTATGCCATGATGATAAGCACGAAGAAATTTAGCCATAAAAAAATGACTGAAATTGGTTTTTCCGGTATGTCAGAACTTCTACCTCTAGTGATGATAGTTTTATTTTCGTTAGCGTTAGGTGCCAGTTTAAAACAACTAGGAACAGGTATATTTATTTCTGGTTTAGTAGCTGAGTCGTTACCATACTTCTTAATACCAGCCGTGTTATTTATTGCCGGTGGATTAATTTCATTTTCTACAGGTACAAGTTGGGGGACGTTTGCCATATTGATCCCAATAGGTATGCCATTAGTGGTTAACTTAGGTTTACCTGCACCATTAATTTTAGCGGCAATATTAGGTGGTGGCGTATTTGGCGATCATTGCTCTCCAATATCAGACACAACTGCAGTCAGTTCAGTTGCTTCGGGTTGTGACTTACTGGAACACGTAAAGACACAATTACCTTATGCCTTAGTTGGTGGAGGTTTGACAGTAATCGCTTATTTAATAGCAGGGTTAGTAATGATCTAGATTGGTACATCTAAATCTAACACTTAAAAAAACGTTCAATTTGAAACGTTTTTTTTATGCCTAGAATTTAAGGTTTAATTCGCTAAACCTTAAAGAATATCTTCTTTTTATATAATATATGCATCACAACATAAGACATTAACAAGAAACTTATCGCATACATGAGTGAACCATTAAGATTGCCAAATAGTGGACTATATACTTGATGGTACAGCCAGCCTTGTAAGCTTATATTACCAATAGGGATCATCATAAATAATCGTGCGACCACCGCAGAAAACAAATAAAACAAAATGGCATTGGCACCAAATACAACAAATGGTGCACTCCAGTTTTTATAACCTTTTATATCAATCAGCCAAGTTAACAAACCTAAAATAAATAACGCCCAGCCTGTCGTCATCACAACAAAACTAGATGTCCATAATGCTTTGTTAATAGGGAATACAAGACCATAAAGCTCACCTGCAATAATCAACGCTAATCCCCAACAAAACATGGTTTTAGTTTTATTTATCAGTGTTCTAGATTTATCCGTTAATAGATCTCCGGTGAATACCCCCGCTAATGCTCCCGCAATCGCAGGGAACGTGCTTAATATGCCTTCAGGATCAAAGGCAAAAGGTTGAGCTTTCGAGTAATACACGTGCTCACTTCCCAGAATTACGTTATCTAGCCATGCCGCTAAGCTATTTCCGTGCTGCAACAACCCTTGGTAAACAACACCATTATTGTCAGTGTATGGAATTAACATCATGATCGCCCAGTAACCTAATAGTAATCCTGTAATCCAAAGCCCTCGCCCAAATCGGCCAAAATATAAAACAATGATCACGGTAAATAAAAATACTAAACCGAGTCTCTGTAAAACGCCCATCACCCGCACAGACATTAACTTAGACTCAACCCAACTGTAATCTGCAGCAAAAACGTTGAAGTAAAACAAAGCTAAAAACAATCCCAAACCAAACAATTTAGCAGCCCTTACACTGGCATTTTTTATCAAGCTCAGTTTATTGGTTCCTTTGGCCATTTCTCTGTTCATAACAATGGCAATGGATACACCAACAATGAAGACAAAAAATGGAAATATTAAATCGGTAGGAGTCCAGCCGTGCCACTGAGCATGTAACATTGGAGGATAAACATAAGACCAACTGCCGGGATTATTTACCAAGACCATAGCGGTAATGGTTAACCCTCTAAATACATCGAGCGCTAACAGTCTATTTTTTGGTAATATTGATAGTATTTTCTCACAGTAAATATGCCAACCCATGTTGATGTTCTTCCTTTTAATATATGCTTGTTATTACTAATTAACGCTGTGCTTGATAGATTATCTGTAGCGCCTTTGTTAATACTTGCTGTTGCGGTTCAGATAAACCACATGGATTTGACCCCAGCTCATCCACACCTTCTTTATTCTCTTCTTGGAAATGGATAATTACTGAAATATCTAATTTGTCATCAACCAATACGAGATTGTTGTCAGATAAAGCAACATGGCTACTATGTGTCAAATATGGATGGCAGGTTTGCACATCTAATATAGGTTTAAATTGGATCAACTCTTTACTTAATAGCCAAAAAGAATTGTGTTGTAACCAACGAGTGTATGCACTTGGTTTAAACAGTTGTTGGTTGCCATAACTACCATTATTTTTAAACAATTGTGTTAATACTAATACATCGTCCATCCGAGTGGTTAGCTGGCTTGTTGGCCTTGATTTGTTACTTGGTTCTGTTCGAAACGCACTATGATTTAAACCTAAAGGTAAGAACAATTGTGTTTCAACAAATTGCTCAAATGGCATGTTAGTTACTCTTTCAATGACTAATCTTAGAACTAAGTCATTAAACTCACTATAAACAAGCTTTTGTTCAACACCATAATAAAATGGGACATGGTAAATTGCGCTTTGCCAATCGATATCAAGTGATTGCTGATGTAATTCATCAACGGTTAAGGATAACGCCTGATTCGGTTCGTTATCCTCTCTAGACTGTTGGACGGCTTGAAGGTAATCATCGACTCTTGGGTAACCAGATTTATGATTAACAAGGTGTTTGATCAATCGGTTTGCTCTGCCATCACCTTTATATTCAGGTAAATAATATGAAACTGAGTTATCTAATTTTATACGTTGCTCACCAATTAATTTAGCCATAGCAAGTTGGGTAGTAAAAAAAGAACTTAATTGATTTAAATGAAGTTCACCGTTCTTTGCTGCGCGGCCAAAAGATTGGTGTAAGATCACTTTGTCATGTTTAACTAAACTAAATTCAAAACTTTGCTCTAAAGTACTGAGGCTATTGGCCAGTTCATTTCTCAATTTCCTTTCTAACCAGACTGTAGGCTGCTTTAATACCGGCCCAGTAACATTAATAGAAAGATTAGACAAATCGCTTTTAGATTCAATTTCTAACACGTTATTGCCATTGTTAACTAAGCTAGTAATACCAAATTTAATGCCTGTTGCATTCATTTTTACTGGTTGCTTGAAATCGACGGACACACCATTAATAGTGATATCTAAGTCAATCAAACTTGATAAATTAGGATGAATTAAAGTGACTTCTCCCTGCCCTTTCGCTCCATAAAAAGGTTTCACTAAACGGTTTTTATTAGCCTCTAGTAAACTCGATAAACCGAATTGCTGTTCTGCTTCTCGGTTATATCGTGACATTAATACTTTCAGTTGAGGTTCTTTGTATTTTTCTAATAATGCATAAACCGTCGCAGCCGTTTCTGTATTCAACTCTCCTGTCACATCCCAAGGAAGAAAATGCATTTGAAACGCAAATAATACATCTTGAGTTTGACTGTCTAATATTCCCGTTTCCTTAATATTGTAACCATAATAATAAAGCGCTTTTTGCACTAAATTGATAGAAGGGGAAAACGTTTCAAACATATGCTGATATTTAGCTTGAGTCTGGGCATCATACCAAGCACCAATGCCATGTTGATAAAGTTGATACCAAGGGAAATTTGGCCCTGGATCGTTTTTTCTACTAGGAGATATATCTGAATGTCCAATGACTCTTGTCGGCTCAATGTCTGGATGACGTTGTAAAATTTGTTTTGATAATTCAATTAATAAACTGATTTGCTCTTGGTCAAAATCAGGAAACCTGCAATCTTTATGAGCGCCATATTCCCCTCCATGTGTTGCTTTAACTACCGGTTGGTGATGGCATTTGGGAATATTAACTATCTCTATACCGATGGAAGTATCATTTAAGTTTCGGCGGCCATCCCAATAACTGGTTCCAGCATGCCAAGCCCTTTGGCTTTCATCCACTAGTTGTATTATTTCCAAACTAGTTTTGGAGTAACTTGGATCGTCTTTTTCTGGAATTAAATAATGCGCACTCACGCCTCCACTATCTTTAAGCGCCCACATGGAACGTTGATAATCTATCGCTGTAAAGTGTAAAATTAAAGATTGAATCCTCGCATTTTGCCCAACAGATATTTGTTTATCGATAGGTAAAGATTGGCAGCCAATCAATAAACTAATAGCACAAGCCAATAATAAATATTTTTTCCAATGATTATTCACTGCTCAGTCTTACTCCCGACAACTTGTAACATGACCTCATTCATTAAGGTTTGCATTTTCATACCCGCTTCTATCACTTTATTTTGTTCTTCATCGTTATCCACTTTATTGGAAACACTCGTTTGTGCGGCGATGGTAAATTCATGCCCGCCGTTAATATTGGGTAAACTAACATGGGCTAAATATATTATCTCACCAGCGGTTCTAGTGCCGCTATAACCCCACCCAATTTTTTGAAATATACGCCACTTGCCATCCGTTAACTTATCTAAATATTGCTTGGCTTGTTCTCCATTTGGATCGAAGACAAACTCGGGGAGTAGAGATTGGACAATTGCATTAGCTAGTATTCGACTAATACCCGCAGTCATTCCTGTTACGTTGTCATTGTTTTGCTTGCCATAAAATAACAGATTTAAGTTAAAGTTATTAATACTTTCTAATTGAGTTGATGGCTCTGCTTGATTAACAACTAATCGCTTTAACCACTCAGCTAACGCTAAAGTACTCATTGGTTTATTTCCTGTCAGGGCACAATGCTCACAGCGATAACTTAGATAATTAGGGTCGTCAGAACTTGGATTAAAAACCGCAACTTTCATTGGCGGTTTGCCAGTCTGTTGCCATAGATTACTTTCTGGTTGAAAAGCAGTTCCACCGTAAGCTCCATTTATATGACTGTTACCTACATTCAACCACTTTTGTTTGAATAACTGAGTTAACCTTTTACGGCCAATCGAGTTGATAAAATATGTAGCGATTCTATTAGAATTTCCATCGGCTCTACCTTGGGGCATAACTATGGATACTTGTGACAAGATCTGAAAACCATGCATCACCAATTTTAAAGTCGTCATTTATCCCCTGTTCTTGCGCCACCAACATTGCGCCAGTTACAGCCATCACTTTAGAGGCACTCCATGGTTCAAATAATTGTAAATGCGTTTGCTCGTTGGCTCGATAACGATATACCAGTGTATCTGGGTCACTAACTGACTGCTTAGTTTCTATTACTACAACTTTATTTCCTACGTCACTTACTGTTAATTCAGACCAACTAGCCTTGATATTATTTATCCAATCAGGGGAACGGTAATTAATGGATTCTCCACTTTGGAAGGCATCTATCTCTTGCAAGTTAGGTTTTGATAACCCTTGAAGGAGGTTGGCTTGAGTATTTAATGGCTTATAAGGTGGAGATGCCATCACCTTTTGATAAAAAACATCTGATGACATACGAGTATTATCATCTGAATAAATATAAAATAAACCAAGGACGACTAAACATAACACCACAACGCTCTTGCTTGTCATTAAATTCACAATTAAAACTTCCAATTAATTATAAAGTCAAGAATAAATTATTCACAACGTAACATTAAACAGAATTCCATCGCAAACATTAATTATATTAAACTAATATCTAAAATCACGTTAGAATAGCTCACTTAAATTTATCTCTGAGGCCGTAAAAATGAACAGAAAAAAGAAAATAAATGAAACATTTAAACGAAAGTTAAAAAAGGCCAATAGCAAATTACATAAAAGCAACAAACCTAAATATATTTCTAAAGCAGATAGAGCCTTGTTAGACCAAAAAGAGCAAGAGCAACAAGAACAAACAAGCGAACAATAAACTTAATAATCGACCTTCAACGAAACTAGGAGGCCAGTCATGATCACTAAAACAAAAGAAGTGTTTCAGCAAGAAGCACTTAACCGCTTAATAAAGTTATTTCAGCATTCAAAAACCTCTAAAACGGATCAAAAAAACAAACATAGATTAGAGGGATTTCTTCACGCTGGTGAATACTTAGGTATTATCACTCATGAAGAAGGTATAGATATGCTAGAACAAGCTCACTTTGAGGTGTTTGGCGAATCCATCAAACAAAAACAAGCGCGAAAAGATCAATATCGCACCGCGTTGAATTCGGACGACTTAGACTTCTTTGATACCCCTGCAATTGAACGCTTGAAAAACAAATAATCGTCCAATTAAGTAACTTTCATGTATATTCTCAATAATACGAAATAACAGGAAGTGCAAATGAAACCAATCGTTATATTATTATTAGCAATAAGCATGTCGGCATGTACTGAAGATGTAGGCAAAGTCAGTTTAGGATTGTTTACCACCAAAGACGTGGTGATAAAAGCAGAGCAAGATCCTAAAATCCCAGGTGTTACTTGCCATATTAGTCATATTGAAGCTAATTTAGATTTTTCTGACCCTTCTGATATGTCAATTGCCTGTCGCCAAACTGGACCCATCTTACCGGAACACCTGGCTCAAATTGATTTATCAAAAAATGGAGAAGTGATTTTTCGCGAATCCAAAAGTATCTTATTAAAAAGCCTTAAAGTACGTCGGATATATGACAATAAAGCGAAGACGTTAATGTATTTATCATACTCAACCAAAGAAACAAACGGCAGCCATCACCACGCACTTTCCACTGTACCTTTGTATAATACTCAGGCTTGGACGTGGGCCGACAAGCAAAAAGTTAAACCAATTGAATTAATGAATTAGTTATTCAGCGAGAATTAAAAGGTTTATAGGTGAGGCATTGATTGAAGAGAATGGTTGTTCCCTTGTTAAAATCAATAACAAAGCATATGAAGCTCTTAAACTCGCCCTTCGGGAGCTTGTTAGAGGCGCATAACCAAGATCAAAAAAAGAGTTCATATGAACTCTTTTTTGTTTTTTTATGAAGCTTATATACCTAAGTTTTCTTTATATCTTAGGGAATCCACCTGGCATTTTTGGCATTCCACCGCCCATACCACGCATCATTTTCATCAAGCCGCCACCTTTCATTTTTTTCATCATTTTTTGCATTTGCGTAAACTGTTTTAACATGCGATTAACATCTTGAACTTGTGTTCCACTGCCCATCGCGATACGACGTTTACGAGAGCCTTTTATGACATCAGGAAACTTACGTTCCTTTTTCGTCATGGAGTTGATAATGGCTTCCATTTGCACAAACTGTTTGTCGTTTACTTGGCCTTTAACTGCATCAGATACTTTGCCCATGCCCGGCATTTTATCCATCAAACTCGACATCCCGCCCATGCTGCGCATTTGCGTTAATTGATCACGAAAATCTTCAAGGTCAAAACCTTTACCTTTCATGACCTTTTTGGCAACTTGCGCTGCTTTTTCTTTATCTATAGTTGATTCAATTTGTTCAACTAGAGAAAGTACGTCTCCCATGCCTAAAATGCGGCTGGCAATACGTTCTGGGTGGAAAGGTTCTAACGCATCAATTTTTTCACCCATACCAATAAACTTAATTGGTTTACCCGTTATGTGACGTATTGATAATGCCGCACCACCTCTGGCATCGCCATCCGCTTTAGTTAAGATAATACCCGTTAATGGTAAAGCTTCATCAAAGGCTTTAGCGGTAACGGCCGCATCTTGTCCCGTCATTGAGTCTACAACAAACAGAGTTTCAACTGGATTAACCGCGGCATGTAATGCTTGGATTTCTGCCATCATGTCTTGGTCGATTGCTAAACGGCCTGCCGTATCGACTAACAACACATCAAAAAACTTACGTTTCGCGTGATCGATTGCTGCGTTAACAATATCAATAGGCTTTTGTTCGATTGAGCTTGGGAAAAACTCAACATCAACTTCAGTGGCTAAGGTTTCTAACTGTTTAATAGCGGCTGGACGATAAACGTCGGCACTCACTACTAATACTGATTTTTTCTTTTTCTCTTTTAAGAATTTAGCTAACTTAGCAACTGATGTGGTTTTACCCGCCCCCTGTAAACCTGCCATCATGACAACTGCAGGAGGTTGCGCGGCAAGGTTTAAATCTTCATTTTTATCGCCCATGGCCTTTTCAAGCTCACCTTGAACGATTTTCACAAACACTTGGCCTGGCGTTAAACTTTTACCAACTTCTTCGCCAACGGCTTGTTCTTTAACGGACTTAACAAAATCCCGAACAACAGGTAACGCAACGTCCGCTTCTAACAGCGCCATTCTTACTTCACGTAACGTATCTTTAATGTTGTCTTCAGTTAGTCGCCCTTGACCACTAATTTTTTTGAGGGACTGGGATAATCGTTCAGATAAATTGTCAAACATAGATGAATATTCTCTTACTAAGGCTAGCTGTTTTTAACAGCGCGAATGGTGCGATTATATACCGCTACCTATGCTAAATATAGGGTAAAAAAGCAATTACAAGGTTTCAAATTCATTCTAAGATACAATCTGCTAATTTATTGCAATTAAACTTTTGAATATTGATTAACGAAATAAAAAAACGTGGTAACATCAAAGCGTTATTTTTTTAGATTTACTCATAAAGGTTTACCCCCATGTCCGCAATGATAGGACTTATTTTAGCTTTTATTGGATTTACTGTTGCCAGTATTGTGACGGCTAGATCAGTTTTCATAAACTCTACATTCAATTCTAAAGTTCTATTTTCAGTCGCCATTGGCGCAATAATCTCTCAATTAGTTGCCGTGCGCGCAATGTTGTTTGTAAATAATGAATTGCATTTATCCTTAACTTCAATGTGTTTATTAATCAACGCACTTATAGTTGTTGTGTTAACTATACGTTCATTTAAAAACAGTAACTTAATGATTTTGTTAGTCACTTATGGATTTTCCGCGCTATTGTCGCTGGCTATTATTTTTGTACCTAATGATTCACTCGCTTATATGGGCGTGTCGATTAATTCGTCTGTACCTTTGATAATTCACATTGTTCTATCAGTTAGTGCTTATTGTGTATTGGTTATATCGTCTTTATATGCAATACAGTTTAGATACATAGACTCTAAGCTAAAATCAAAAACGTTATCGTTAAACAGTCACCTACCTTCACTTAATGTTGTTGAACTACAACAATTTAGGCTAATGGCTATTGGGTTAATTTTGTTAACTGCCGCTTTATTCACAGGGTTCTTATTTCTAGATAACATGTGGACAAAACAATATGCACATAAAACAATATTATCTCTGATCGCTTGGGCTGCTTTTGCAACACTTACCATAGGCCATAAAATATATGGTTGGCGTGGAAGTAACAGTGCAATTGCCACCATATTAGCCTCTTTAATACTCACGTTGGCATATTTTGGCAGTCGTTTTGTGCGTGAAATATTGCTCACTTAACGTATTTGGCTTGACTATACCTACATAAGATCATACTTATACATTTATTAATTCCAGCAAGGATCAATTTTGGGCGACATCTCTACAAGTGCACTGTTTATTTTACTCGTTGTACTTATTTTTATTTCAGCATACTTTTCTAGTACTGAAACTGGGTTAATGGCATTAAACAAATATCGGCTAAAACACTTAGAAAAGGAAGGTCACAAAGGGGCTATCCGCGTCACTAAGTTGATGAGTCGGCCTGACCGAACCATAGGGCTTATTCTCATTGGGAACAACTTGGTTAATATTGGCGCTTCTGCAATCGCTACCATTATAGGATTACGTTTATATGGTGATGTGGGCGTCGCAATTGCGACATTTGGATTAACGTTAGTCATATTAATTTTTGCCGAAGTGACGCCAAAAACACTCGCCGCCTTACACCCTGAAAAAGTCGCTTTCCCCAGCTCTATTCTTTTATTGATACTAATGAAGATACTATTCCCATTAGTGGTCATTGTTAATTACATCACCAATGGTATTTTAGCCTTATTACGCGTTAGTTCTGAACAACGTGAAGAACATAGTTTAAGTAAAGAAGAGCTCAGAACCGTAGTTAATGAATCCGGTGGCATGTTAAGAGATAGTCATCAGAATATGATTGTTAACCTATTGGATTTGGGCAAAATTAAAGCTGAAGATATTATGATCCCACGTAACGAAATTTATGCGTTGGATATCAATGATGACTGGAAAAACCTACTTAAGGGACTTACGTACGCAAACCACACACGCTTGTTGCTTTATCGTGACAATATAGATGACGCGGTTGGTTTTATTCATGTAAGAGACGCATTGAGATTGCTTGCCAAAGAAGATTTTAGCAAGACCACATTATTAAGAGCCGTACGTGAAATATATTACACACCTGAAGGTACGTCTCTGTTTGTATTACTACAAAAACTTAAACAAAATAAAGAACGTATTGGTTTAGTTGTTGATGAATACGGTGATATTCAAGGCTTGTTTACTCTTGAAGATATTTTAGAAGAAATAGTGGGTGACTTTACTACTGGTATTTCTGTCGACCCAAGTGCTATTTGTGTAAAACAACCTGACGGCAGTTATGTTTTAGACGGGAGTTCATCCATCCGTGATATTAATAAAGAAATGGAATGGGACTTACCCACTGACGGACCAAAAACGATTAACGGTTTGATCTTAGAGATCATGGAAGACATCCCAGATGGCGGCGTTTCTATCTTAGTTTCTGGTTATCCAATTGAAATTATTGATGTAAAAGACAATAAAGTTTCTTTGGCTAAAATCCATCCTAAAATTGAGATGGAAGATACGTCAGATTAACTGACGTATCTTAGCTATCAGCTCGCCTCTCCCTCCCCTTACTTAGAAAAATAATTCACTAATATTGTGCAAAATATCAATATTTTCCAACTTCAGCCGTTAACTATATGAATTAATGATCTATATTCATTAAGGATTAGTATAACAATTTAGGGTTGAGATAATGAATTTTAAGAGTATTCGCGTTAAATATACGGCGATGTTTTGCAGCATAGCCGCCGTATTTATAATATCCAATTTGATGAATTTTTCGTTAATATCCAAAACGGAAAATGGGATGGTCTTATTTGCCCATGAATTTAACCCAGCTATTTCTGCAGTGTTAAACGCAGATAGAGACCTTTATCAAGCCAGAGTAGCTGAACTGCAAGTATTGATCATAAAACAGGGTGACTCCAGCGCAGTTGAACTAAGAAATGAGTTCGAAGAAAATGCCCAGCAAGCTTACGACAGAATGCAAAAATTTAAACAATATATGTCTGAATACCCTTCAACCACTCAAAAGCTCGGACAATTTAATGCAAGTTTCAATAACTGGAAAGAGGCCGCGGTTAAAGTTTTTGATTTAGCACAAAGTGGACAACTTGAAAAGGCAAAGCAGCAAAGCGCCGCATCATCATTAACCACATTTAATAATTTGCGATCCTTTTACGACTTTGCGGGAGAAGCTGCAGACAAAAAAAGTTTATCACTAAGTGATGAAATCATTACTGACGTTAATACCACATTAACGGTTCTGACAATCTTCAGTGTCATTATCATTTTATTTACTTTAATTACAGGCATAATTGCGCCAAAAACAATGGCGGATGCACTAGATGACTTGTCGTCTAAGCTAAAAGCAATGAATAGCGGAGATGGTGACTTATCAAAACGAATTAATAGTAATCGTCATGATGAGATTGGCCAAATCGCCAACGATTTCGATGAATTTATGGATGTGTTAGCTAAGTTAATTGGCTCTATCGTTGAACAATCGTCTGAGGTAATTACAGGTGTAAACGAATTAGATTCTGGCGCTAAAAAAATCAAACATACCAGTAAAGAGCAAACGGATAAAGTGGACATGATAGTCACTGCTGTGAATCAAATGTCTTATGCAATTAAAGAAGTGGCAACTAACGCCAACTTAACCGCCACTGAAATTGATGTGGTTAATAAGCTTACCAGCGAAGGTAAAGATATTACCAACAACGCAGTTCATGAAATGGAGCAACTATCCAAAACCGTTAACCACGCGGCAGAAGTGATTTCACGTCTAGCCGAAAACTCTTCAGATATAGCGTCGGTATTAGATGTAATTAGGGGTATCGCGGAACAAACTAACTTACTTGCTCTAAATGCGGCCATTGAAGCGGCGCGTGCTGGTGAACAAGGTCGTGGTTTTGCAGTTGTTGCTGATGAAGTTAGGACGTTAGCTAGTCGCACACAAGAGTCAACACAAAGCATTCAAGGCATGATAGAGGCGTTACAAACGGGTGTTGAGCAAGCTGTGAGTTCAATTAGCCAAGGTAATAGTGCTACCGAATCAACCGTGGCACTTTCACAACAAACCCTAGCCTCTTTAGAAAAAATTAGTGAAGCCTGTAACAATGTTTCAAATGTTGCAGCACAGACCGCAACCGCCACAGAACAGCAAAGTGTTGTGGCAGAGGACATCAGTGAAAACTTAACGGTATTATCTGACCAAACTCAAACTAACTTTAACATTGCAGAAAACAATGGAAATCAAGCTAATACAACCATGGCGTTAGCTACTGAACTTTCTAACTCTGTAACCCGTTTTAAACTTAGTTAATTTCGTATTTTTTCTATACAATATGTTTAATACATGGAAGTGTTAAACATATCATTCGTTAATTTTACCCATTTTCCAAAAGAGATTTTAGTTTGAAATTACCTGCATTACTTTCCATTTTCGCTTTTACTATATTCACTTCTCAGCTACACGCTTTAGAAACTATTGAAGATCAATATGAAGAATTTAACTATTTAAAAAAAATTGAAGAGTGTATTGATGACATCGTTAATTCCAGTCTTTATGACGGTAGTCAAGATAAAGTGAACCAATACTGTAAAGTTAAGATCATCAAAAAAGACTTTAACCCTGGAAGATATGCCAAACGTATTCTTGAAGAAAAAATGACCGAGTTAAACCCTTTTGTCATCACACCGCATAAACCAAGTTACATTTTACCGATAGTAATTAGTGACAACTTTAACAGCAAAGAGTACGAATATTTTGATGGCTATGCTGAAGGAATGAAAGAGGTTGAAGCTAAATATCAATTAAGTTTTAAAATCCCACTTAACACTGGTGACATTTTTATTCGGGGTGATGGGGCTTATTTTGCAATGACAATACAAGCTTGGTGGCAGCTATATTCTAGCCAAATATCTAAACCATTTAGAGAAACCAATTACCAACCTGAACTATTTTATCGAGCTCCTTTGCCATGGAACCCATTTGGCGGCAACACGGGCTTTATGCTGGCCTTTGAACACCAATCAAATGGGCAAACCCAGATACTTTCTAGGAGTTGGAATCGAATTATTGGCAGCCTAATCTATGAAAAGGGCGATTACATGTTTATGTTAAAACCTTGGCATAGAATTAGAGAAAGTGACAAAACTGACCCTTTATCTCCTAAAGGAGATGACAATCCAGATATTGAAGACTACATGGGTAATTATGAGTTATATGGCGCCTACGCTTACAACGATAATAATAAACTTTCAGTATTGATCCGCAAAAACTGGCGAACTGGTAATGGAGCGATTGAATTAAATTATACCTATCCGCTTTATGGCAAGTTAATTGGCACTATCCAATATTTCTCAGGATATGGCGAAAGTATGATTGATTACAATCATAAACAACAAAAGTTGGGGCTAGGTATTGCACTAACAGAAATATTTTAAACACGATTATAGTTACTTTCAAAACGAACAGATATTTCTGTTCGTTTTGATTAACCTGATTTTTTTATGTGGGTTAATAAAATAACAAGCGCCATAACCAACCAGAATCTAAGTATTCCTTACAACCTTTTAATTGTTGTCCATATGTTCGAGCTCGAACATCTACTTTTTTCGCAACTTTAACTAACCAAGCTTTTTTATTGTACGTTTTTTTGCGATACCCACCCCACCCTTCGTGATAATTCAAGTATTGGTTTTTAGCATCCCATTTTGACACTTTATTTATTCTGTGTGTTTTTGCGGTAAACCACCCCATAAAATCAATCGCATCTTCAAAATCATCTCTGTCACCCCAAGTATTGCCAGACTCTTTTACATACTCTTCCCAAGTGACAGTTTTAGCTTGGGAATAACCATAGGCACTACTCGCTCGACCGTAGGGTATAAAACCTAAAAACCATCTCATAGGTGGTTGTGCATCGGCTTTAAATGAACTCTCTTGATACATCATGGACATTACAACATGAATTGGTGTTCCCCACTTATCCTGCATATCATTCGCGGCATCCCACCAATCATCTTTCTCTATAAATATTTCACAAATGTTGTTGATATTCTTTGGCTGTGGAGTGGTGCAACCTAGAATTGAAAGGGTCAAAAATAAATAAATTATAATTTTTTTCATATTGTAAGAACTTTTTCTGAAAATCCTGTCTAACATAGTGAAAGCAGTATTTTTTCATTCCCTGGAAGTTGTTGTTAGTTTAGCGAACATTAATTAATGTTCGTTTTTTTTTGCCTACAGGATGTAGGTATACTCGATGGCCATGGATGGCCAAGGAGAGTATGCCTGTTTTTAATGTAGGTATACTCGATGGCCATGGACGGCCAAGGAGAGTATGCCTGTTTTAATGTAGGTATACTCGATCTACCACGATGGTCAAAGAGAGTATGCCTGTTTTAATGTAGGTATACTCGATCTACCACGATGGTCAAAGAGAGTATGCCTATACAGAATTAGTATGTCGAGACTCAAAATAACTATGTTCACAGCCCCAAATCAGTAGATAGATAAATAGAATGTTAAGGTTTACTGTTAAATTTAAAACTAAAATCAAATAAAAATAGAACTAAACACATTTATTTTTCATTTCGCTGAACTTTTCCACCCCCTGTCTAACAAAGTGAAAGTTGTTAATTCCCTTTAGATTGTTGTTGTTTTATTGCGAGCATTTATATGCTCGCTTTTTTTTGCCTGTAAGGAACAGGTATGTCGCGAGCCATGGATGACAAAGAGCGACGGTCTACAGGATGTAGGTATGCTCGATGGCCATGGATGGCCAAGGAGAGTATGCCTAAAGATTTTAAATTTTTTTGACACAAAGCTGAATATCCAATCCATTCAATTTGATGTGTGAGTAAATAATTTTATTTAATTTCACACTTGGATGAACTTTTTGTAAATACCCTGTCTAACAAAGTGAAAGTTGTTAATTCCCTGGAAAGTTGTTGTTGTTAATTCGCGAGCATTTATATGCTCGCTTTTTTTGCCTACAGGATGTAGGTATGCTCGATGGCCATGGACGGCCAAGGAGAGTATGCCTGTTTTAATGTAGGTATGCTCGATGGCCATGGACGGCCAAGGAGAGTATGCCTAAAGACTTTAAGTTTTAAGTTTGTTGTCACAAAGCTGAATATCCAATCCTTTCAATTTGATGTTTGAGTAATTAATTTTATTTAATTTCACACTTGGATGAACTTTTTGTAAATACCCTGTCTAACAAAGTGAAAGTTGTTAATTCCCTGGAAAGTTGTTGTTGTTAATTCGCGAGCATTTATATGCTCGCTTTTTTTGCCTACAGGATGTAGGTATGCTCGATGGCCATGGACGGCCAAGGAGAGTATGCCTGTTTTAATGTAGGTATGCTCGATGGCCATGGACGGCCAAGGAGAGTATGCCTGTTTTAATGTAGGTATGCTCGATGGCTTTTTTGTTCAAGCAGAGTATGTAGGTATATAACTGTATATTTAAAACTAAGTATTGAGGGGAAATACTCGCAAACAAGTGAATGTCCTGTTTACGAGTTTTAGTCTTTATTTAAGTATTGGTTAATATTTAAAGTATTCTGTTATAAACTGATCAAAATCCACTTGGTCGGCTTGCTCAACTTCTAACTGTTTTTGTAATGACTTAATTGACTCTTGTTGTAAAAACTCAGATGAAAACTCGCTGGTTTCTTTATTTAAAATAATTTTCTTAAATTCTTGAGCTAACTTCAACCCATATGCACCGTTATCTGTATTAGTTGAATGTAGTACAGCTAATAATTTACCAGACAACGTTTTAGTTGGATCGTTTGCTGAAGCTAATGTCGCTTTAATAGCATCTGAGTAGTGAGTTTCACCGTAATGATTATCCAACCAAGTCGCTATCGTAGCGAAGTCTTTAAATATTTCGCCTAACCAATCAGTGCGACTTTTAACAACACCATTGTGTCCTAATGTTAAGTCTGGTTTTCTACCATCTAAAACTATCTTATCCTGATTTTCTTCCGCTTCTTGTTGTTGCGTATTATTTAATTCAGTTTCAGAATTAAATAAACAATACAGCAAGAAAACGTCAAGAACATGCATTTGCTCCAGTGTAATACCATAAGGAGTAAATGGATTTACATCTAACGCCCTTAACTCAACATACATAATGCCACGATTAGCCAAAGCGTCTGTTGGTTTTTCACCTGACTTAGCAACTTGTTTTGGTCTTACTGGAGCATATAACTCATTTTCTATCTGTAAGATATTGTGATTAAGTTGTTTATATTCACCATCAACTTTGACACCAATTTGTTTGTATTCTGCTGATTCTGTATGGATCGCCTTCCTAAGTTTTTCGATGTATTGAGTTAACGAGCCATATTCAATATTCAACTCTGATTGAGCACTATTGGTATACCCTAGATCACTCATTCTTAATGACGTAGCATTCGGTAGAAATATAGAGCCTTTGCCAAAAGAATCAAAATCCAAACCGGTTTCTCGCCCTTTTAAGAAGGATTTACACATCGCTGGTGACGCACCATATAGATAAGTAACTACCCATACAAAACGTTTAATATTACGTACCATATGCATGTATTGAGAAGACTGATATTCAAGCGTATCTTCTGTTGATCCATTTAACTCTTTAAATAATTGCCAAAACTCAGTTGGTAGGGAAAAATTGTAATGGATACCTGAAATTGCCTGCATCATAGAGCCATATCTGTTTTTCAGGCCAGTTCTATAAGTTGATTTCATTTTACCTACATTAGAGCTACCAAACTGAGCAATTCTAATGTCATCTTCATTATTGATAAAACAAGGCATGCTCATAGGCCATAACACTTCATCACCAATATTTTGGGCGACAAACTTATGCACATCTTGTAACTGGGCATAAGTCGTATTGATATTATTTGAAGGTGGCGTAATTAATTCTAATAAAGATTCAGAGTAATCAGTTGTAACATAAGGATGCGTAAGAGCTGATCCCAAGGCAATTGGATGATCCAATTGAGACAATTTACCATCGGTATTTACTCGTAAACTTTCTCTTTCAATACCACGGTTAATATTGGTTATTGCTTTGGTAAATTGAGCTGAAGTTAATCGCTCAAGTTTTTGCTTAATTGTTGTCAATGCGCAACCTTTCCTTACATCTTTAGTATTCACTGTATATTTACTTTGCACTAAAGATATTGAAACCAAACTAGTTTATATAAGAGCATGTTATGGAGTCTAATATCTATAAAATAAAGGGCAAGTTAAAGATAAATTTGAAGAAATTTTTTGTAGAAACAAAAAAACCGCCTTTCGGCGGTTTTATTTAAGCGATTATATTAACCAACCCATTTACGAGCGTTGCGGAACATACGCATCCAAGGACTGTCTTCTTGCCACTCATCAGGATGCCAAGAGTTAGCCACTGTACGGAATACACGTTCAGGGTGAGGCATCATAATAGTAACTCGACCATCCGTCGTCGTTAACGATGTAATCCCTTCTGGTGAACCATTTGGATTAGCTGGGTACGTTTCTGTGAACTCACCATTGTTATCAACATATCGCATTGAAACGGTTCCAGATTCAAGTGCAGCAGTTACTGCCGATGCTTGAGCAAACTCAGCACGACCTTCACCGTGAGACACTGCGATTGGCATACGAGAGCCTGCCATACCAGCAAAGAATACAGAATCTGACTCTTGGATTTCCACTAAGCTGAAACGAGCTTCAAAACGTTCTGATTTGTTAGTAACAAAACGAGGCCAATGATCTGCACCTGGAATTAATGAACGTAAGTTAGACATCATCTGACAACCATTACATACACCTAAACTAAAGGTATTGTCACGGTGGAAGAAGGTTTTAAACTGTTCACTTAACATCTCGTTAAACAAGATAGACTTAGCCCAACCTTCACCAGCGCCTAATACGTCACCGTAAGAGAAACCGCCACAAGCAACTAAGCCTGTAAAATCAGCAAGATTCATACGGGCTTCTTGTAAATCACTCATGTGAACATCTATTGCTTCAAAGCCTGCACGGTTAAACGCAGCAGCCATTTCAACGTGAGAGTTAACTCCTTGTTCACGTAAAATCGCCACTCTAGGTTTAACACCGGTAGATGCCGATTTTGCGATAAACGGAGCCGCTACGTCTTCATTGATGTCATAAGTAAGTTCAACGTTTAGACCTTTGTCGTTCACATCAAATTTAGCATCATGTTCTTGTTGTGCACACTCTGGGTTATCACGCATAGATTGCATTTTGAATGTGGTTTCAGCCCAAACGGTACGGTAATGAGTACGAGTATTTTCAAGTACTACTTTGCCGTTATGAGTAAAACTAACTTTATCTTCGTTATTAACAGAACCAATCACATGCGACATGTCAGCTAAACCATTTTCAGCTAATACGGCTAACACTGTAGCTTTGTCAGAAGACTTAACCTGAATAACCGCACCTAACTCTTCATTAAACAACGCAGCCGTTACGTCATCACCTAAATCACTAAGCTCAACATTAACCCCGGCTTTACCAGCAAATGCCATTTCTGTAACGGTAGAGAATAATCCACCATCCGAACGGTCATGATAGGCCATCACTTTACCGTCACGGATTAAGGTTTGAATGCTGTCGAAGAAACCTTTTAATATCGCAGGAGAATCAACATCTGGAGTTGACGTACCTAACTCATTATAAACTTGAGCCAAACAGCTCGCGCCCATACGGTTTTGTTTATTACCTAAATCAAGCAAGATAAGTTCTGACTCACCTTTGTCTGTTCTAAGCTGTGGCGTTGCGGTATTACGTACATCTTCAACACGAGCAAACGCAGTAATTACCAATGAAAGTGGCGACGTTACTGATTTATCTTCATTTGAAGACTCATCTTGCCACTGAGTTTTCATCGACATTGAGTCTTTGCCCACTGGAATAGTTAATCCCAATGCTGGACACAACTCTTCACCTATGGCTTTAACTGCTTCATAAAGACCAGCATCTTCACCTGGGTGACCAGCAGCGGCCATCCAGTTGGCTGACATTTTAATGCGCTTCATTTCACCAATATCAGAGGCTGCGATGTTAGTGATGGACTCACCAACCGCCATCCGCGCAGATGCACCATAGTTTAATAAAGCAATAGGTGTTCTTTCACCTAGTGACATTGCTTCACCATGATAAGTGTCTAATGCTGCCGTTGTTACTGCAACGTCCGCTACCGGAACTTGCCAAGGGCCAACCATTTGATCACGAGCAACCATACCTGTTACCGTACGGTCACCAATAGTAACTAAGAAGGTTTTTTCTGCCACTGTCGGTAAACGTAAAATACGTTCTGCTGCGTCATCTAATTTAATGTTGGATAAATCAAATTCTGACCCCGCTGTTTGGGCAGAAGTAACGTCACGATGCATTTTAGGCGCTTTACCTAATAACACATCTAACGGTAAATCAATTGGGTTATTGTCAAAATGCTCATCACTTACAGTTAAGTGACGCTCTTCGGTAGCTTCACCGATAACGGCATATTGAGCACGTTCACGTTTACATAACTGTTCAAATAATTCTAAGTTCTCTGGCGCTACCGCTAGTACATAACGTTCTTGAGATTCGTTACACCAAATTTCTAATGGCGACATGCCCGGCTCATCATTTGGTACATTACGCAACTCAAATTTACCGCCACGTTCACCATCATTTACTAATTCTGGGAACGCGTTTGAAAGACCGCCCGCACCAACATCATGAATAAAGGCAATTGGATTTTCATCACCTAACTGCCAACATTTATCGATAACTTCTTGGCAACGACGTTCCATTTCTGGGTTCTCACGTTGAACCGATGCAAAGTCTAAATCTTCATTTGATTGACCTGATGCCATTGAAGAAGCAGCACCGCCACCTAAACCAATGTTCATTGCAGGTCCACCTAACGCAATTAATTTAGCGCCAACAGGGATTATGCCTTTCTGAGTATGTTCACGACGAATATTCCCTAGACCACCGGCAAGCATGATTGGCTTGTGGTAACCACGTACTTCTTCACCATTGTGACTGTTTACTATATCTTCGTAAGTACGGAAATAACCTAAGATGTTTGGACGACCAAATTCATTATTAAATGCAGCTCCACCTAACGGGCCCTCCATCATAATGTCTAATGCGTTAACGATGCGGCTAGGTTTACCGTAGTTGATTTCCCAAGGCTGTTCGAAAGAAGGGATACGTAAGTTTGATACTGTATAACCACTTAAACCAGCTTTAGGCTTAGAACCACGACCTGTTGCGCCCTCATCACGAATTTCACCACCTGAACCAGTTGCGGCACCTGGGAATGGAGAAATAGCCGTTGGATGATTATGTGTTTCAACTTTCATCAAGATATCAATGCTTTCGTTATGGTATTGATAAGCATTAGTTTCTGGATTAGCAAAAAAACGTCCTGCTTCAGAACCATGCATAACCGCTGCATTATCTTTATACGCTGAAGTTACATATTCGCTATTGTGTTCAAATGTGTTTTTGATCATTTTGAACAAAGACTTTGGCTGTTTTTATGCCATCGATTGTCCAATCTGCATTAAATATTTTATGACGACAATGTTCTGAGTTTGCTTGTGCAAACATATATAATTCAATGTCGTTTGGATTACGGCCTAATTTGTTGAAGTTTTCAACCAAGTAATCAATTTCGTCATCAGCTAGGGCTAAGCCCATTTCAATGTTGGCAGTTGATAATGCTTCACGGCCACCTGAGATAATATCAACTGAAGCAAACGGTTTAGGCGCTTCTTCAATAAATAACTGTGATGCTTGTTGTAACTCGTTGAATACCACTTCCGTCATACGGTCATGTAATTCTGCAGCTACTTGTTGTTTTTGCTCAGCGGTTAAACCATCTGCAACAACATAATACGCAATACCGCGTTCTACCCGTTTTACACTTTCTAAACCACAGTTATTAGCAATGTTAGTTGCTTTTGTTGACCACGGAGAAATAGTACCAGGACGTGGTGTCACTAGGATCAACTCACCTTCAGGTTTGTGCTGCGCAATAGACGGACCGTATTTTAATAAAGCATTAAGCTTTTCAAGTTCGTCTGTTGATAGGTCCGCTGACACGTCAGCAAAGTGGGAATATTCCGCATAAATGTCTGTTACATTTAGGCCAATAGCCGAAAATGCAGCAAGAAGTTTTTTAACACGAAATTCAGATAAAGCTGGGGCACCACGAAGGATTAACATATGCCAATTCACCATTCATTGATTGTTTTGAAAGGAAAAAATTAGGCGCGCATTATATACACAATCGCTCTCAAGATATAGAGTACGATCGTAATAAATAGAACGATTAAACAAAAATATTTTGTTAGCACAAAATCAGCTAAATTAAAGTCAATAGTACAGATAATTTATCGTGCTATTTCCATTTTTTTATAGCGAACAAATCTAAGCTTTAACACCAAAGGATTGACTGATAAATAATGGAATTTAAAAATTTTGTCATATTATGTTTAGTGACTGGTAAATCGAGTTTGTGGTATAAACTGCCCATGAAACGAAATCACACTGTAACCCGTACACTAACTTGTACCTTAAAATCAACAAAAGCACGCCTTCTTTGGGTCGTGTCTATTTTGTTTGTGTTAATGGCATGTCAGCCTGCAGATAAAGATTCAAAACTAAAACAAATCAAACAAGCTGGTGTTTTAAAGGTAGGGATATTATTTAACCCAACCAGTTATTATGTTGATATTGATGGCGCCGCTGGATTTGAGCACGACCTAGTACAAAACTTTGCTCGTTATTTGGACGTCGATATCGAATTTGTACCGAGTTACCATGTTTCGGAATTACTGCCTAAATTAGAAAATCGGACTGTTGATATATTAGTAGGTGGATTAGCGCCAACAAAAAACCGATCACAAAAATTTCGGTACTCGCCTCCATACTTAAACATCTCTCAGAAAGTGGTTTATAAACAAGGTCGCCAACGTCCAAATTCAATGGAAAATATTGACGCACCGATAACCGTTGCAGCTAAAACAAGTCACCACGAAAAATTGTTAAGCATGGTAGAAGATTATCCTGACATGGAAATTAACATTTCAGAAAATGCCGATCCTAATGAAATATTAGAGATGGTAATGGATGGAACAGTAGATTACACCGTTGCAGACTCTCATAATTTAGCGGTAGTTCGTCGTTATTTCCCTGACATTAGTGTTGCCTTTACCATTCAAAAGAAGTTGCCTTTAAGCTGGCTGTTAAACGATAACCATGATGATTCTTTGTACGCTGTGTTAATCGACTTTTTTGGCGAGATGAACGAATCCGGTGAACTATTAGCGTTAGAAGACCGGTATTTCGGCCATGTTGAAAAATTCAATTATGTGGATACTCGGTTATTTATGCGTGCGGTTGACGATGTGTTACCTAAATACCAAGATTGGTTTGTTCAATACGCTGGTGACATTGATTGGCGCTTGCTGGCAGCACAAAGTTACCAAGAATCTCATTGGAACCCGAGAGCAAAATCCCCTACGGGCGTTCGTGGCATTATGATGTTAACACAACCAACAGCGAAACAATTTGGTGTTAAAAGTCGCTTAGATGCAGAAGAAAACATTCGTGGCGGTGCGGTATATTTACGTAAGTTATTAAACAGGATTCCCGATCGTATTTCAGAACATGATCGACCTTGGTTTGCTCTCGCTGCTTATAATATTGGTTGGGGTCATGTGCAAGATGCACGTAGACTGACTTCACAACTTGGCGGAAATCCAGACAAATGGGTAGATGTTAAAAATCAGTTACCACTATTACGCCAAAAACGTTATTACAAAAAAACTCGTTACGGCTTTGCTCGTGGCGACGAAGCTGTAAATTATGTTTCAAACATTAGACGTTATTACGACACGCTTGTTTGGATAGATCAAAAAATGACAGAAGAAGAGTCTATTGCCAACAGAAAAAATGATGTTGAGCAAAATGCCAAACCACAACTAGCACAATAACGGTATGTAAAACAAATACCTCTCACATATTGCAGCCTCAGTTTAAATAGACTAGATTAGCCCGATTATCGATATAGCAATATCAATATCGGGCTTTTGAGCCAGTAAAGGATAAGAAATGTTAAGAAGAAGAAAAGTTAATAAACTAAAAAAGGTAGGGTTAATGGCCAGTGGCATTCGTCGTCGTGTATCGAAAAAAGAAATACTCGTCGTTTAGTTCAACGAAGAGTGAAACAAATTGCAATGCGTTTGGAAGGTTCGACTATTACACCAACTGACTAGCAATAACTCTGCTTCTCTAATCTTTTAGTATTGCGCTCTTTAATTTATCTGCTTTTTTCTGTTCTCTTCGTTTCTTAAAAAAAGCTGAAATACGAGCGCTGCATTCATGATGCATTACCCCAGAATAAACCTCAACTTGATGATTTAATTGCGCATGAGAAACTATATTCATGACACTTCCTGCTGCACCGGTTTTTAAATCACTTGCGCCAAACACCAGTTTTTCTATACGACTATGTACTAAAGCCCCTGCACACATTGGACATGGCTCTAAAGTGACATACAAAGTTGATCCAACTAACCGATAATTATCTACCTTGTTACCTGCATCTCTAATGGCCATAACTTCAGCATGCGCAGTAGGATCATTTAGTGTAATTGACTGATTCCACCCTTCTCCAATTATTTGATCATTTTTAACCAACACGGCGCCTACCGGTATCTCTCCTTGCTGCTCTGCTAATTCTGCAAGTTTAAGTGCATGCGACATCCATTTATTATTATGTTCAACATCATCAGTCATAAAATAGCTAAATAAATATAATTTGGTTAATTAGACTAAAATTCAGTTATTACCACAACACAATTATCACTTTATTAATTTAATTACTTATATTTCAATAGGTTAATAAATGGTATAAATGTTGTTATATATGACAACTATAAAAATGAATAATAGAGCGTAATCACTCTATAATTGAATAAAACAAATTAAGAAGGAAATGAACATGCCAACTTCAGCATTTATCATCGCATTAGTCGCTATCGTAGGTGGAATAGGATATGCCGCTTGGGAACAATATGTAAAACTTCAGTTAAAGAAACAAAACAGCAAAATTGATGAGCAAACTCAAGCCGTTATTAATGAGTTAAAGCAACGCATCGAAGTATTAGAAAAAATTGTGACTGACGAAAAGTATTCTTTAAGAAACGAAATTAATGCGCTAGATAAAGCCAGTTAATCACTGGTTTGCAAAAGCTTTAAAACAATAACAATTATTAAGTAGAGAAACGTCATGACAGGAACAACTGCAGCCATCGCCATCATAGCTATTGTGGGTGGACTTTTATATTCAGCCTATGAACTTAACATTAATGCCAAACTAAAAGACAAAATGCAGACGACAACGATGATCTGCAAAAAGAACTGAAAGAATTAAAACAAGAAATGTTAGCACTAAAAGAACGTACCGCTGTATTAGAAAAAATAGTGACGACTGAAAACTACGATTTAAAAGACAAGATCAATTCTTTATAAGATTGTTAAATTAAGCTAGCTAATTGAATCTATTCATAAATACATCTAGGATAGATTCAACTTAGACTAGCTAAAAAGTGAGAAATAAATTGCAGATTAAAATAAGACTTTTAATCCTGATATTATTTTTATCATTAAGCTTAAACTTATATTTCTATTTAACCCTTCCAATCCAAAAGCAGCAAGCCAATTTAGCGTTGAACAGTCCAATGTTGGAAATAGAAAACAAAACCAACAACAATCCATTTAACACGACGGTCCAAGGCACTAAACCACAAGTTAATAACGTGACGGAACAAGTTCATGCCCTTTTCAATAACCAGCAATATGACTTAGCTATCGATCTCTACAGTGACATTGTTAATCAAGATGAAACGTTAGCTGATAACATACTTAACACTTGGTTAATTAAACTAAACAACCGCCTAAATAGTCACGATAATGATACTGTCGCCGCCTTTACCTCTTCATTCTTTAATTACAATGCCTATCATATCAGAGTCATGCAGTTAGAAGCCAAACGGCTTGAGCACCTTATTCAATTTCCACAAGCAATTAAGCTCTATAAAGACATTATAGATAATTCGTTTAATCTAGAAATAGAACAACACAGCGAAAACCAGATCCATTTACTGGTACAAAAACAATATGCACTCTTAAGCCAACAAGGTTTATGGAAAGAAACCTTACATTTTCTCGAACAAGTATTATTTGATGAGGCTGATTACCCACCCTATTTATTATTGTTAAGTAAAACAAAAATAGAACTAAACCAATTATCCTCAGCACAAGAAATATTGTTACAGCTTGCTGAATCTGAAGAATCACCAGCCCAAGTTGATGCCTTATTACAACAAGTGCAATCTTTGTTATTAGGTGAAACCGCCATTCCACTAGTAAAACATGGCGAGCATTTTATAGTGAACGGTCAGTTTGATTCACAAAGCCAAATTCAATTGATGATAGATACAGGCGCATCACTGTCAGTTTTATCCAACTATGCTTTTGAAAACCTCCCCAGTTGGTTAAATCCTGTCTTTAGTCGACAAATAGATATGAATACAGCAGGAGGAACTGTTAACACACCAGTCTACCTATTTGAACAATTTCAAATTAATGGTTATCAAGTTAAATCAATAGAATTTGCCGTAATGGATTTAGAAACCCTAGATAAAGCTGATGGTTTGCTTGGTATGAACTTTTTAAAACATTTTGCTTTTCAGATTGATCAACTAAACAATCAGTTAATATTAGGTGTTAATTAACTCTGTATTCCAATATCCAACAATTCTCCCTTATGCCTAAAACTGAAAATGAATATAAAAAAACGGAGCATAAAAGCTCCGTTTTCAACTAACTACATCTAGTTATTCCCATTCAATGGTCGCTGGAGGCTTACCACTAATGTCATAGACGACTCGTGAAATACCATCAATTTCATTGATGATACGATTCGATACTTTACCCAAGAAGTCGTACGGTAAATGCGCCCAATGTGCTGTCATAAAGTCGATAGTTTCTACCGCTCTTAAACTCACAACCCAGTCGTATTTACGACCGTCGCCCATTACTCCAACAGAACGTACAGGTAAAAATACAGTAAACGCTTGGCTTACTTTATTATATAAATCAGCCGCATGAAGTTCTTCAATGAAGATATGATCCGCACGACGTAATAAATCAGCGTATTCTTTTTTAACTTCACCTAAGATACGAACTCCCAGACCTGGTCCAGGGAAAGGATGACGGTAAAGCATGTCATATGGTAAACCAAGTTCTAAACCAATTTTACGCACTTCGTCTTTAAACAATTCACGTAGCGGCTCAACTAAACCAAGTTCCATGTCTTCTGGCAAACCACCAACGTTATGGTGAGATTTAATCACATGTGCTTTACCTGTTGCGGAAGCAGCAGACTCAATAACGTCAGGATAAATAGTGCCCTGAGCTAACCATTTAGCATTAGTTAATTTACTGGCTTCTTCATCAAAGATTTCTACAAATACGTTACCAATGATCTTACGTTTTTTCTCTGGGTCATTTTCAGATGCTAAACGGTCTAAGAATCTATCCTCAGCTTTCACATGAATAATGTTTAATCCAAAGTGATCACCAAACATTTCCATCACTTGTTCGCCTTCGTTTAAACGAAGTAAACCATTATCAACAAATACACATGTTAGTTTTTTACCAATAGCTCTGTGCAACAACATAGCCACAACCGATGAATCAACGCCACCAGAAAGGCCAAGTACAACTTCATCATCACCAACTTGCTCTTTCATTTTAGCGATAGCGTCTTCAATAATTGAAGCTGAAGTCCACAACTTTTCACAAGCACAAATATCACACACAAAGTTTTCTAATAAACGTAAACCTTGTTTGGTGTGTGTTACTTCTGGGTGGAATTGCACACCGTAAAACTGTTTCTCTTCATTGGCCATAATTGCATAAGGGCAAGATTCTGTTTTTGCAACGGTAGTGAAATCTGCTGGGATAGAATCGACTTTATCACCATGACTCATCCACACATCTAATAACGCATTACCGTCAGCTGAAAGTGCGTCTTCAATGTTTTTTAGCAACGCAGAGTTAGAGATAACTTCAACTTGAGCGTAACCAAATTCACGCTCATCAGACGTTTGTACTGATCCACCCAACTGTTGTGACATAGTTTGCATGCCATAACAAATACCGAGTACTGGAACGCCAGCATTAAATACATATTCAGGAGCTCTAGGTGAATTGTGTTCGGTAACCGACTCAGGTCCACCGGCTAAAATAATCCCGTTAGGATTAAAGCCTTTGATCTGTTCTTCGGTAACATCCCAAGCCCATAATTCACAATAAACACCAATTTCACATACACGACGTGCAATAAGTTGTGTGTATTGAGAACCAAAATCTAAAATTAAAATCTTATGCTGGTGAATGTCTTGCTGTACTGACATGTTTTAGCCTTTTTAATTGTGTGGTCAGGAAACCTGAACCAAGTAATTGAAAAAGCCGGACATCTAATCCGACTTTGTTGAATAATTTTTAAGTTCTAAGCCTTAAGCCTTAAGCCTTAAGCCTTAAGCCTTAAGCTGTAAGCTATAAGCTATAAGCTAGAAGCTAGAAGTTCGTAACTCGTAACTCGTAACTCAAAAGCATGAAGCAAATAGGCAAGCTACTCTTACTTGTTTCTTTATTTGTTTTTAAGTCAGTTTAATTGAGGTCAAGGAAGCAACGCGGAACGTAGAAGTCTACTTGAGCATTGCTGACACTGAGATCAGTTAAACTGACAACAAAACAAAGAAGAAATTTAACCCATACGGTAGTTAGGTGCTTCTTTGGTAATTTGCACATCATGCACATGAGACTCGCCCATGCCTGCCGATGTTACGCGTACAAATTCAGGTTTGGTGTTTAGTTCTGGAATAGAACCACAACCGGTTAAGCCCATTGCTGAACGAATGCCACCTAGTTGTTGGTGAATTATGTTTTCGATTGGACCTTTGTATGCAACACGACCTTCAATACCTTCTGGTACTAATTTTTCTTTGTTGTCTGATTTTTGGAAATAACGATCAGATGAACCATGTGATTGATTCATTGCACCTAAACTTCCCATGCCGCGGTACGATTTGTAATAACGGCCTTGGTATAACTCAACTTCACCTGGCGCTTCTTCGGTACCGGCTAACATTGAACCAACCATTACACAGCTTGCGCCGGCAACTAATGCTTTAGAAATATCACCAGAGAAACGAATACCACCATCAGCGATAACAGGTACATCTTTACCTGCAACACCGTCTACTGCGTCAGAGATAGCCGTGATTTGTGGTACACCACAACCAGTTACGATACGTGTTGTACAAATTGAACCTGGGCCAATACCTACTTTAACAGCGTCAACACCAGCTTCTACTAATGCGATTGCACCGGCGGCTGTTGCTACATTACCACCTACGATATCTAAGTCTGGGTAAGTTGCTCTCGTTTTAGCGACACGTTCTAAAACACCTTGTGAGTGCCCGTGAGAAGTATCGATTAATAAAACGTCTACTCCCGCTTTAACTAAAGCTTCAATACGCTCATCAGTACCTGGACCTACACCTACAGCTGCACCTACGCGTAAACGACCTAATGAGTCTTTACATGCATTTGGCTTGCTGTCTGCTTTTTGGAAGTCTTTAACTGTGATCATACCTGTAAGCTTGAAGTTATCGTCAACAACTAAGATTTTTTCGATACGATTGTCATGCATTAACTTAAATACGACTTCGTTTGAGGCACCTTCTTTGACGGTGATCAAACGTTCTTTAGGCGTCATAATTGTAGTAACGTTGGTTTTTAAATTAGTTTCAAAACGTAAATCTCGCCCCGTTACAATACCTTGAAGATTATTGTCTTTGTCTACAACGGGGAAACCAGAAAATCCATGTTCATCTGCCATTGCCATAACTTCACCCACTGTAATAGAGGTAGAAACGGTAACTGGGTCAGACACCACACCGGCTTCAAATTTCTTTACACGGCGAACTTCATTAGCTTGTGCTTCAATAGACATATTCTTATGAATAAAACCTAGTCCACCTTCTTGCGCTAAGGCAATTGCTAAACGGCTTTCAGTTACAGTGTCCATTGCAGATGACACCATAGGGATATTTAATTCGATGTTACGAGTTAAACGAGTTTTTAAATTGGCTTCGTGAGGAAGTATCGAGGAATGTCCTGGAACAAGTAGAACATCATCAAATGTTAGAGCTTCTTTAGCTATGCGCAACATGGAAATTTTACCTTAACTTAATATATGGAAGGAGATGATTACGTTGCGGCGGCATTTTAGTCTAAAAGTTGTGCTAGGTAAATGAAGATTTGCAAAAATCAGTAAAATAATAAGCACTATTTAAAAAAGTAATAGTTACTACTTATTTATGTGGAAATATATTTCAACAACTGACATTCATTTGCACTCTTGTTAGACTCCATTTATTCGACTTATAAGTGAATTAGAAATACGTGCAAACTCACAATAATGCCCAGCAACAACATATCTACCAAGTCTCAGAACTTAATCAAAAAGCCCGCATGTTATTGGAAGGTGAGTTTGTTAATGTGTGGATCTCAGGAGAAATTTCAAACCTAGTTAAAGCCTCAAGTGGTCATTGGTATTTTTCGTTAAAAGATAACCGTGCACAAATAAAAAGTGCCATGTTTAAAGGTAATAATCGCTCTGTTAGAGCGGTTGTTGAAAACGGCACTCAAGTGCTTGTACGTGGTCGTGTCAGTTTATATGAACCAAGAGGCGACTTTCAGTTTATAGCCGAGGTCATGGAACCTGCTGGTGAAGGTTTATTAAAACAACAATTTGAACAACTCAAACAACAGCTTAGCCAAATGGGTTTATTTGACCAAGATGTCAAACGCCCTATTCCCGTTTCGCCAAAACGAGTTGGTATTGTTACCTCGCCAACGGGGGCTGCCGTTCACGATATATTAACTGTATTAAAACGCCGTTCACCACAAACTGAAGTAATACTTTACCCAACGATGGTGCAAGGGGAGCATGCCGCTCAAAATATTATATGGGCTATCAACGCGGCTAATTACCGAAATGAAGTTGATGTATTAATTGTTGGCCGAGGCGGCGGTTCATTAGAAGATATGTGGTGTTTTAACGACGAAGCGTTAGCACATACTATTTATAACTCTGCATTACCAATTATTAGTGCTGTCGGTCATGAGGTCGATGTATCAATATCTGACTTTGTTGCCGATTTAAGAGCCCCTACGCCATCAGCCGCGGCTGAAATAGTTTCAACGGATAATTCAGAGTTAATAAATAAAACTACTCAGCTGTATTCTCGTTTGTTAATGGCCTATGCCAACAACCATAAAAACAGAAAGTCGAGCTTTGCTCAATTAAATAAAACACTGAGTTTATTGCATCCAAGTCACAAGATTAGATTAGCTCAACAACAAACGGATGAGTTGAATTTACGACTTAACGGTTTAATCAAACAAACGGTTGCACATAAACAACAACGCTCGGTAGTGGCAAAAGAAATGTTATTAGCCAATACGCCAAAACATCAATTGCTGTTAGCTAAAAAACAACACAGCCAACTCAGCCATGATTTACAGGCCAGTTTTAACAATCACTTTTCTAAACAACAGCAGCGATTTGCTAAAAATATTGAAAAATTACAAATCGTGAGTCCTCTAGCGACTTTGCAACGTGGTTATGCCATAGCCACATCCAAAACAGGAAAAGTGATAACACAGACCAGTCAAGTAGATGTGGATGATAAATTAAATATAAAAGTAGCCGATGGTGATATTGCTGTGAAAGTAATCAACTAATGTTAAAACTCGGAAAGCGATTACAACAATTAGATAAGTTAGTCACAGCAAACTATGACCATATTTGGGATTGTTGTTGCGATCATGGTTATTTAGGTACTTCGTTATTAACTCGTCAAGCCGCCAACGTTATACATTTTGTTGATATTGTTCCTGAGTTGATGAGCGGCCTAAACTACAAACTTAATCAGTTTTATCCTGAACAAAGTTTATTAAACCAAATAACCAACAATGACACGCTAGAAGAATGCTTATGGAAAACCCATTGTATTGACGTTAACGCCCTGCCATTAAAAGATTATAAAGGCAGTCATTTAGTGATAATTGCAGGTGTTGGCGGAGATTTAATGACGGAGTTTGTTACCTCTATTTGCCAGCAATTTCCACAATTCGTTATCGACTTTTTATTATGCCCTGTTCACCATCAATACACATTACGCCAGCAATTGGCCAATTTAAATTTAAAGATGGAACAAGAAATTTTGGTAGAGGAGAATAATCGAATTTATGAAGTGTTACTTGTAAAGCATAATCTAATGACATCGAAAAATAATAAAGTAGATATTAAAACAATTTCTTTAACCGGAGATAGTTTATGGCTAACAAAAACAGAACAAGAGTATAAAACCGCAAATAAATACTTAACTAAAACTATCCAGCACTATCGCCGTATCCAAGATGGAGGGCGAGTAGATGTCGCTAATATGCTTAAAGCCTATGAAGCAGTGGAACTACGTTATTTTAACTTTTAAGCTCTAGTTTTGATTTTTGTTTTTTTACTTAATACTTTCCATAAAATCTCTACCCTCTATTGATAAAACATTTATCAAGTTCGCTATTCAAACCAATAGATATATATGCTTGTTATGCAAATGTTTTTATATATTAGTTGTACCTATTATAACTTCGCAACTACACTTTCAATTCCTATTTTAAGTTAGAGATTAATAGTTAATAGCCTAAATTTTATTGCAAATAATTGATTATTATATTAGCTCTAATAGACTAAATAAAATAAGGAACTTAAATTGTATTTAGGAGTGATGAGAATTTTATGGATATAAACTCAGGTTTTGAATTCGCCCAAGAAAACAATGAAGATGTCAAAAATTTACAAGGTATCAATAGTATCCCTTGGAAGATTTTAAGTGTTGAGGATGACATTAATTATCAGGAGTCATTAATTTACGCTATCCAAGATACAATATTTAATACTCGTCCTGTTGAAATATTAAAGGCTAGTTCAGCTGCTGAAGCTGCAACCATTTTAACCCAAAATCCAGACATTGCTCTAGTTTTGCTTGATGTAGTAATGGAAGAGGATGACTCAGGGCTTCGACTAGTAGAGTTTATTCGTAATGTTCAAGGAAACTCTGCGATAAGAATTATATTATTAACTGGTCAACCTGGATTCGCGCCTCGGTTAGAAGTGATGCAAGAATATGATATTGATGAGTACTGGAATAAATCTGAAATTCAGTATGACATGTTATGTTCAATAGTTAGTGCCCACTTAAGAACATGGCATTCATTGAGCGAGTTAAAACAAGCAACTTTAGGTTTACAAATGGTCGTTGAAGCGGCTCGTAGTTTAAGTAGTAAATACGACCTTGATTCCTTTACTCATGTAGTTTTAGCAGAAATTAGTAACGTCATTAGTGCATCAGCTGATGGCATCCTTTGCATTATGCAACCTTGTCCCCTTCCCTCCAATGAAGTTGCACCTAAAGCAACCGTCAAAGCGGCAACGGGAAACTCAACTCGTTATATTAACTGTGAGTTCAATGAAGAGATCGAAAACCTGTACGGTGATGTTTGTCGTAATGCTCTAGAACAAATGACACACCAGTTTAGTGGTCATCACTCAGCTTTATTTTTCCCTGGGGATGGAGAGATTGCTGAATATTATTTGATTTTAGTGCACACCAAACAACCATTAAATCTTTATAATATAAATTTACTGCAAGTTTTTAGTGAAAACATTGCTAATGGCTTTAATAACATCTCATTTATTAATCGATTAGCGCATTTAGCGTATAAAGATCAACAACTCAATATCTACAATCGGACTTGGTTGCAACGCGAACTTTCAAATATGAGTTTTGCCGATAAGAATAATACAGAGCTCGTTATTTTTAATGTAAAACAATTTGCAAACAAAGCTTTAATATTTGGTGAAGATCATTCTAATCAGCTGATAAAACAACTCTATGACTCAATTTGCAATGTGACAACAGAGCGACACGTTATTACCAAGATGAGTGCAGATACATTTGCAATTTTATACAATAAAAATGATGCCGTTGAATTAGAATCTCTTATAGCTTTAACGAATGAACCTATGGTTGTTCATGGCATTTCACATAACTTGGATCTAACGATGGTTAGGATGGATTTAAACTTACTCAGTGAGTTACATCCCGACAGGATACTTTATTTAGCATTAGGGATGTTAAATATAGCCCGTAAACAGCGTATCAATATACTTGATTATTCACCAGAATACCTACAACAGATAACGGAAGAATCAGAGATAATGCATGGTTTAAGAAATGCTATTGCTGAGTCTGAATTATTTATTGAATTGCAGCCTAAAGTGAATATGCAAACTAATACAATTATCGGTTTTGAAGCGTTATTGCGTTGGAGCAATCAAGGAGTTTTAATTTCTCCTGCGCGGTTTATTCCGGTGGCCGAACAATCAGGGCTGATTAATCAACTGGACCTTTTTGTTTTCTTTGAAGTTGTTAATGCATTAAAAGCACTTGATGTCATGGGTTATCGCTTACCTATTTCATTCAATGCCACCATATCCGATTTAAGGGATGAACACTATATTAACAGTATCCTCACTATCATTGAGCAAGGTGAAATAAACCCGAAACTACTAGATCTTGAAGTGACTGAATCTCAAGCTATGTTAGATTATGAAGAAATCAATCCAATACTCATGCGTTTTCGCGAGCACGGGGTGAATGTTAGTATTGATGATTTTGGTACGGGGTATTCATCTTTAGCCCATATTGCTCAATTAGCCGCTAATATCATAAAAGTTGATCGTACTTTTATTACAAATATTGAAGACGATGAAGTTAGCTACCACGTAGTAGATATGGTAATGAAACTGGCTCAGAGGTTTGGCTTTTCAGTTATCGCTGAGGGAATTGAAACCGAAGGTCAAAAAAGTATGTTACTCGAACATGGCTGCCACCACGGACAAGGTTATTTATTTGCTAAACCTATGTCTTTAGAGAAATTACTAGACTGGTTACCAACACAAAAATTAGATTAATATTCATGTTGTTTTCGTCTAATTTAGAAATTAGGCACAACAGTAGTTAGTTTCACCATTGTGAGAATCAACTAATATGTTTGCATTACACAATAAGTCTTATAAATGGATAGGTAAATTTGGCTTATTATCCGGTATCACACTTATTCTTATTATTTTTATTGCAAGAAGTTTCTATATTCATAAATTAGATAGCGAACTGAATGTATTAGAAAGTAAACATAATCAACTATTGGATTATGCTTTTGAGCATTTTAATAGAACCTTGGGAGATATGAATAATGGAATTAACCTGTTATACCGTGATCCAACATTCAACGAAGCATTTAAGCTAAGCTTATCTGTAGATAAAAACTCATTAGATAAAGCATTTTCTTTTTACGGTAAAAGCTTTGATTCATTATTACAATTACGTTGGTTAGATGAAAACGGACAAGAACGTTCGCGCGTTGATATAATAAATGACCAACCAATTGTCTTAACATCCCCCCAACTTCAAAATAAATCCCATCGCTATTATTTTCAAACCACGATGAAAACCCAATACCCAAATATTTATTTTTCTCCTATTGACCTTAATATAGAAAAAGGCGCGATCCAAACACCTTATCAATCAACAATTCGTGTTGGATTGCAAACAGGCGTTGAAGATGACATGGCAAACGGCGCATTAGTTATCAATTATGATATGAATAAATTATTTTCATTTCTACGTTCATTGAATAATGACAAGGTCCAATTACAAATAATAGATATTAATGGCAATTGGTTACTTAACCCGGACCCAAATAAAGAATGGGGAGAAATGCTAGAGCATCCAGAAAACGTTTTACCAAAAGCAAATGCCAACTTATGGGCATTTTTAAATAATAAAAGTATAAATGAAACAAGATTGGTTGACGGAGAGTTATTAACACTGCGTAAATCGGATCTCACCCAAAAAAGTAGGCAAGAAAATACCTTATTTTTTGTCGCCATTACACCTAAAACGATTATTGATGAAATAACTTGGAGGGCATTTTGGCCAACTGCTTTAATTGCAATAACTCTCATGATTATAATGATTTATTTATCATGGCGAGATATTAGATATCAACGAACGCTTTCTTCACTAAATAAAACATTAGCGCAAGATAAAATTCAACTAGAAAACAACAATAGGAAAATGTCGAAATTACTCGAGCAACAACATCAACTTCAACAAGACTTGATTGAATCCGGTAAACTTTCAGCGTTAGGCATGATGGTGGCCGGCGTAGCACATGAATTAAACACCCCTATAGGAGCTGCTATGATGGCAGTTTCAAAACAACGAAATAATCATGAACAATTACAACAGTCGTTAGATCAAGGGTTAACAAAGTCGGCTTTTGAAAAATACTTACAACAAAGTACTCAAGGTTTTGATTTAAGTGAAACTAACTTAAATCGTGCTGCTGAATTAATTCGAAGCTTTAAAAGATTGGCGATTGACCGAGCTCAAGAAGAACTCGTCAGGTTTGACTTAAGTCAAGTTGTAAGTGATTTACTAAAATCGCTGTCTCATCGTCTTAAAAGTAGCTCTATTATCGTGAACTCCGATATTAGCGATGAATGTTCATTAATGAGTTATCCTGGCATTGTCTCTCAAGTGTTACAAAATTTAATTATAAATGTTCAAAATCATGCATTTAAGGAAAATATTGGTGGGGTAATAACTATCGTAGCATTAAAAAATAAAGATGATTTTATTCAGTTAACGTTGAGTGATAATGGCAAAGGAATTGATGAAACCAGTTTACCAGACATTTTTGAACCTTTTGTCACGACTAACCGTGCTGGCGGTAATACCGGTCTTGGTTTGCACTTTGCTCATCAATGGGTAAGTGAGTCACTCAAAGGGACTATTAAAGTTAGGTCTAGATTAGGTACTGGTACCACATTTACTATTCTATTCCCCTCAGATTTAACCAGTTTATTACCAAAATAAATATTGTATATAATAACTATCTCGATCAAAAAAGGGCTGTATAAACAGCCCCTTAAAAAAACGATTAAACCTTAACCAAAGATCTTACGCATTAACGCTATTACTTGGTCAATATTCTTACCTAACTTTACTTCACTTACTAACGCATTACGTTTCTTCTGCATATAAGCTGGCATGTCATCTGATGCTAAACGTTTATCAACGATCATTTCAGCCGTTTCTTTAGTACGTCGTGTCGTTGTGCCAGATTTAGCTCTGGTGGCTGAAATTGGCTTATCACGTAAACGTACATAATTAGATTGCTCAGCTAAACCGTCTTCAGCAAACAAAAATAAATCCATAAGGATAGCGCGATTACGCCATATTTTTTGCTCTGCTTCATCTTCAGGTTGCATCTTACGCCACCAAGCACTAGCTCTTAACGTAGTGATAAGGTCATTCCAATAACCATCAAAGCTAAAATTATTAAATTTAGGGATGGATAAACCTTGGCAAATTACATCTATTTTAGCGTTGGTTAAAGCGACAAATTGGTCGGGTCTACGCATAGCCAGTAAACGAGTGGCTGCCGCTAATGGTGCTTTTTCACCTGTTTCTTTCTTTTCAGTAAAGGCTGTAAATAGTGAAGTGTAATGGTCTACAAAAGCTTGATACTGTTTATGGCTCACATCCCCCTCTAATGGAATATGTGCCAAAGCAGCATCAAATTCTTGAGGTTGCGCTTCTAATAACGTGTGGAATACTTTGGCAGCTTTAGTAGAAGCAAACCATTCACAATCGAAGTCATAGATATTAAAGTCATGTTGATTTGTGTGTTTACCTACAAATGCTAAACGATCTAACTCACTCATTTGTGCGATAGGAGTAGCACGTAATGTATCAATGTAATCTAACAATCTTAATCTTTCTTCCAATGCTTGCGGTACCGCTTGTGCATTTATAAAATCGTAGAAGATGACCCAAGGCGCAATTTTAGTCATTTTAAATTGAGAAAGGCTAATGGCTTTAATCAATAGCTCTTGCATTTTTTTCAATGGTACAAACTGAGGCGGGTCCATCAAATCCTGATTTAAATCTTGATTAGTGATCCTGAGTAACTCAGCACTCCAATTTAAAAAGTCATCTGGGTGATTCGTCACCTTGACGGCCATTAGGTTTAAACTAAGTTCAGTAGCATATTCCAAAATGTTTTGATAAATAGTGTTTTCAGCATCTGACAATGCCATTTTTACAGGGGACGTTAACAATTTTCTCATGAAAGACTTATGCTCTGATCTGTGGATGATAACCAATCAGTATAATTGGTATTCAGTGAAAGGCCTGCATTATACGAAAAATGGCGCTAATTTGATAGTTAAAATCCGGCAAAGGCCTATGTTTGCCTAATTACCACACATTTAAAAACCAATTAATGAGCAATTAAATAATTAAGATTAAACACTGAACAAAAATAAATAATTATTTTTTGTGATTTTTTTGAACCCGCTGCGAATAACTAAGTAGATTAATGATAAACATGAGGGATATATGAACTTTGACACATTAAAAAATTGGATTTTCAGGGTAATAACGTAAATGAATATATCGAAAAAAAGTCAATTTTCTGAACTGATAAATCAGCACAAAGGCATAGTGTATAAAGTAGTGAATTCGTATTGTGCTCACAAACTAGATAAACAAGATTTAGCACAGGAGATAATTACAAGAGTTTGGCTGTCATTTGATAAATACGATGCAGAATATAAGTTTTCCACTTGGATGTATCGTGTCGCGTTGAATGTCGCTATTTCATATTATCGTAAAGATAAAAAACATCACGACAATGTATCCATGGAAGAAAATTGTATTTTTAACATTGTCGATATGAATGAAGATGATTCAAAAAATGAAGATATCAAGCAGCTTTATTTTTTCATTAACCAATTGGACAGACTGAACCGAGCAATCATGTTGCTGTATTTGGAAAACGAAAGCCATAACGATATAGCGGACAGTTTAGGTCTCAGTAAATCCAATGTAGCAACTCGAATCGGTCGTATTAAAGAAACTTTAAAACAACAATTTATGCAACAGGCGTCTTAACATGAATATTAATGAATTGAAAAACACGTGGGAACAACAAGACAGAGCGATTGAAGAATCTGTTGAAATTAACCAACAAGAATTATCGGATGTGGATACAAGCCAACATAAAAACAAGTTTCGCCGGTTAATTGCCTTTCGCCTTTTTGAAGCGATTATTTTCACAATCATTATATTGTCATTATGGCGTTATATCGGCTCAAACATAGAGCATAATTTGATCTTCACGGCTCCAACGATCTCAGCCTTGATTCTGAATATATTTGCGATTATTGGCCTGATTGGTAGCATCGGTCAAATCGTCTTAATTTTTCAGTTAGACTACAGTGCTCCAATTAAAAAGTTACAAACGCAGATTTTGACTATTGTTTCTCACGAACTGCAATTTACTAAATTGGTACTAATGTCAGCACCATTTTATTTAGCGTATGTATTTTTAGGTTTTGATCTGTTGTTTGGTTTTGACTTTTATAGCCAGCTAAGTAAAAACATAATCACTATATATATTGTCACATCAGCCCTACTGTTTTTAGTTATGCTTTGGTTTAATATCAAATTGAGTTGTAAAAATGTTTCAACGCCTTGGGTCAAAAAAAGCATCGAGTTTCTTGTTGGGAAACATTTAGTCGAAATGTCAGGTGTGGTAAATAACCTAGAACAACACGGATAACACATTACAGGTGTAGGTCATTAAATAAAAAAAGGTCACATTATATTTAATGTGACCTTTTTTATTTCAATGATAAACGTAACTTTAAGTAGTTGGTTTATATGCAATTACTTTATCCAATAACATATAGTTCACGGGGACTAATATTAATGTGATAAAGGTCGCAAACAAAATACCAAAACCTAGAGATACCCCCATAGGTATTAAGAACTGTGCTTGGGTTGATTGCTCGAACAACAAAGGTAACAGACCAATAAAGGTGGTTAAGCTAGTTAAAAGAACCGGTCTAAACCTTGCAGCTCCTGCGGTTGATACCGCCTCTAATAGTGCCATACCTTGGCTACGTTTTTTATTGATGTAATCTACCAGAACTAAAGAATCATTCACCACTACGCCGATAAGTGCCAACATACCTAATAAACTCATTATGGTCAGATCCATACCCATGATCCAATGCCCAATAACTGCACCTAAAATACCAAATGGGATCACACTCATTACGGCAGCAGGCTGCCAATAAGATTTAAACGGTATGGCTAACAAACAATATATCGCAAAAAATACTATTAATAAGCCCCACGCTAATGAACCAAATGATTCCCTTTGCTCTTTAGCCTCACCTTCTAATGAATGGCTAACTCCAGGGTATTTCGCCACTAATTCATCTAAAAATTGTTTTAAGTCAGCATTTAACACTGTCATGTTAGTTTTAGTTTTATCAATGTCCGCTGTTACATTCAAAACACGGTATCTATCTATTCGACTGATTGTCGATGGACTTTGCCCTGGAATCAACTGTGCAACATGCGCTAATGGAACTTGGCCACCACTTGGAAGGTTAATCAGTATATGCTCCAAGTTAGCTATAGCTCTTCGCTCTTCAAGCGGTAACCTAACCATTACTCTTACATCATCGCGGCCACGTTGGATGCGTTGAACTTGAGAGCCAAAATAAGCACTTCTAACTTGCTGAGATATTTCATTTCGAGTTAATCCTAATGCTTTGCCTTGTTTAGTTAACTCAATCTGTAACTCTTGTTTACCATCAGACATACTATCGGATATTTCAAATACGGTTGGGTAGGTTGCCAGTCTAGCCTTAACTTTCTCAGCAACATCTTGCAATACTTGAATAGAAGTTGCAGAAAGCTGGACATCAATAGGATCAGAGGAACGGCCAATCTCGGCTCTAAATGTTAATGTTTCAGCCCCTGGAACTATGCCAATAAGTCCTCTCCACTCAGATAAAAGCTGTCTTGAGGTAATGGTAGATTCGCGTTTTTCAGGAGGTATGATTTCAAAACGAACTCGACCTTGGTTTGTTGCTCCCCCTCGTCCGCCAGTAATAGCCAAAACATTTAAGATCACTGATTTACCATTCTCATCGACATATTTTTGCTGCAGGTCATAAGCTGAGTCAGATATTTTTCTGATAAACCTATCAGTTACCTCAAACGGTGTACCAGTTGGCATAGTTAAATTCATACTCACTGTTTCACTTGGTATACGTGGGAAGAAAATGAACTTTGTCCAGCCAGACATAATTAAACTCATCACTAATACAAACGCACTAATAAACAAAGCGACCGTGGTTCCCTTATTTCGTAATGCTTTGTTTAATACTGGTTGGTAGTATTTGATAATTGAGCGCTCAAAACCATTGGCAAAGTTCTGTTGGAATTTTGAAAACCCGGTTAATTTATTTTCATCTCGATATTTAATAAATTTTAAATGGGCAGGTAATACAAATTTAGACTCGATTAATGAAAATAGTAATACTGGAATAATAATGACAGGGAGTTGTGCAAACAGAGCGCCACGATTCCCTTCTATAAATGCCAATGGCAGAAAGGCAACTACTGTCGTTAATACACCAAATGTTACTGGTGTTGCTACTTCTAAAGTCCCATTAATTGCGGCTTCTTCACTAGATTTGCTATGCCGCATATGAGTATAAACATTTTCTCCAGTGACTATGGCGTCATCAACGACAATTCCAAGTACTAAAATAAAGCCGAATAAACTCATCACATTAAGTGTAATTCCAAATATAGGCATAACGATAAACGCCCCCATAAACGAAATGGGGATGCCAATAAATACCCAAAATGCGATAGCTGGACGTAAAAATAGTGTCAATAACAGCAAAACCAACAAGCCTCCCTGCAATGCGCTTGTAGTTAAAGTAGCTAAACGGTTTTTAACTATTTGTGAATCATCATCCCAATAACTTAATTCAAAACCTTGTGGTAAATTGCTTTGCTGATCAACAATGTACTGTTTAACTTTATCAGCGACATCAATCGCACTTTGCTGTCCAATACGGTAGACCTTAATAAATGCAGCTTGTTTGCCATTAAATCGAGTTCGAATTGGGTATTCTTCAAAACCATCATTAATCACCGCAATATCAGCTAATCGTATAATGCTGCCATCAGGATTATTCTTAACCACAATATTTGAGAACTGTTCTTTATTGTAAGCTTGCCCTTTGGAACGTAATAAAATATCACCGCCTAACGTACGTAAATTACCAGCGGAAACATCAAGTGAACTACTGCCAACAGCTTTGGCAATTTGACTTAAAGTTAAGTCGTATTGACGTAGTTTATCTTGGTTCACTTCAATAGCTATTTCGTAGTTACGAACACCATCGAGTTCTAGTTGTGTCACCCCCGGGATGCGTAACATGTCATCACGAATGCGCTCTGCAAACTCTCGAATTTCAACTTCACTATAATCACCAGCAACCGTAACAGTAACTACATCTCGTTTACGTTGATTTAATCCTACAACTGGCTTTTCTGCATCAGCTGGAAAACTATTAATAGCATCAACACGGCTTTTTATATCCGCCAGCATTTCTCTTGGTTCATAACCTGATTCGACTTCAATACTAATAGATGCACTGCCCTCTGAAGAACGACTAGTAATCTGTTTAATACCCTCTAAATCTTGCACTGCTTCTTCTACGCGTATAGCAACACCTTGTTCTACATCTTCAGGCGTAGCTCCACGCAAGCTTACTCTAACTGACACTACGTCAGACTCAAATGATGGAAAGACTTCAAGTGGAATACGATTAGATAAAGAGAATAACCCTGCCATTAATATAGTTAGCAGGAGTAAGTTTGCTGCGACGTGATTTTTAGTAAACCATGCAATCATGATCAGTCTCCATTAGCCATTCGTTGTTTACGTTTCGCTTGCATGTTTTCAAACATTTTTTCTGGTGAAATCCCTTCTTTCTCGGCCATCTGTTTGATCTTTTCTTGTCTATCTTTTGGTAAGTCCGACAAACTACGCGCTTTGTTCGGTTTTGAGTTGGCTTTTTCCTTTGTGTTATCGCCCTTACTTTCAGCCCCTGCAATTGACACTCTTGTACCTGAACTTACTTGACCTAAAGAGGTAACGACTAATTGTTCATTTTCATTTAAACCTGACTTAATGATTGCGTCCGTTTCGTTTTTCCACAACAAGGTGACTTCGCGACGTTTAAGTACCCCTTCTTCTACGATATAAACATAACTACCTTGGTAAATAGCTTTGTTTGGAATAACTAAAACGTCAGATAATAGTTTGCCTGTCACTTTAGCACTCACGTATTGGCCAATTTTAATTGGAAAATCATTTGCTTTAGTTAGTGCATAAGGGTCTTCAATTTGTGCGACCACATAAAGTTGTTGAGAATCACTATCGATAGCCCCTTCGGTTCTTACTAAACTACCTTGCCACTTATGCTGTCTACTTAACTCTGATTCAAAAACAACTAATGCGGATTCACTATCAACTTGTTGGTTCCGATACTCTTCAGGTAAATCAATTAATTCAAGATCTTGATTTTTTAATGGCAATCTTACTTCTACATAATCAACCGCATAAATGTTAGCTAACTGACTATTCATTGAAATAACTTGGCCTAAGTCGACATTTTTATTCAAGATTCGTCCTGCGTATGGCGCTACAATTGTCGTACGCTCTAACGTTAATTTAGCTTTATCTAATTGTGCTTGTGCGGAGAGTAATTTGGCTTTTGCCGCCGCAAGTTGAGGCTCTCTTAATACTAAAGCGTTAGGCTGTCCTTGTTTACCCAAACGTTTCCAATCGGTTAATGCTTGATCGGCACGAGCTTGTTCTTCTGCTAACTGTTGTTTTATATCTAATAAATTAGCTTGAGCGATTTTAACGTCGGCTTGATGATCCCTGTCATCTAGCTTAAGTAAAACATCACCTTGTTCAAAAAAACCACCATCTCTAAAACTGTCACTTATATAGTTTATTTGTCCAGATGCTTGCGCCACTAATACACTTTCAGTTCTAGGTCTAATTGTACCAAAGCTGCTTAGCTTCACTTGGTATAACTGTGGAGTTAATGTTTGTACTTCCACCGTCATTTGCGGCGCCCTAGATGCTTTTTGACGATTGGCTTGTGGAGGGTTAGATATAATCAACTGAGAAATAACAATTCCACCAATTAAGATGGCGGCAGGTAATGCGTATTTTTTTAATTTTGCAATAGATAGAGACATAATTACTTCACGTCCTTAGATAAAATTGAACTAAAATCACCGCCAAGCGCAGTGAATAATTGTAAGCGGGTATTAAGCATTTCATATTTAAGTTTAATCACTGTACTTTGTGCACTAAAGGCTCGATTTTGAGCATCTAATACCGTGGTATAACTAACTAAACCTTTTAAATATTGTTCAAACGACACATCTTGCGCTAATTGAGCATTGTTCGACGCATCAATATTGGCGTCGTAACTCAGTTTTAAATTAGAGGATTCAGTCAATCCATTTTCTATACTTGAAAATGTATTAAATAGTGTTTCTAAATACGCTTGTTCAGATTGTTTAGTTTCTAATCTAGCTTTTTCTTCATTAGCCGCTAATCGGCCAGCATTAAATATTGGAGCTGTAATATTACCAACCAAAGACCAACCAAGATCGGATGATAATAAGTCAGCAAGTTCTTCACTTGAACCACCAGCACTCGCCGTTAAACTAAAACTTGGGAATCGTTGTTTATGGGCATAAGCTAATCCAGCGTCTTTGGCTAATAAGCTGTTCCACATATACTGCAACTCGGGGTTATTCGCTACCGTATCAGCAGGAAGTCCTACTGCAATATTACTGGTTAACTCTGGAATTTCTTGCACATTAGTTTGTAGTGCTGCTTTAGGGTATTGGCCTAATAACAACTCTAACTTTCTGATAGCAGCTTGTAATGCCGTTTTTTGACTTGCCACATTTGAACGTTCACTAGCTACTTCGTTACGTGATAAATACACATCTAATGACGTATTTAAACCGCTGTCATAACCTGACTCAATAATGGCTAAGTTCTGAGTAATGCTGTTTAATCTTTCTTGTGACAGGGTTAACTGTTGATTCTGCTCAACCACTAAATACCAATTTAAGATAACGTCAGATACTAACGCTCGCTTTTGCTGTTCATACTTAGCTAACAAAGCAGCATAATTTAAATTTGCTTGGCGCTCAGATGCGCTTAATTTGCCCCACAGATCAAATTCATATTTCAACGAAAGAGATAATTCACTGCTTGATACCGCGGTTCCGTAATCCCGTTCAGATGCCGAGAGATTTAAATCAAGTGACGGCCACAAAGTTGCGCCACTAACCAACAAGCTTTGCTCTGCTATTTCAACAGCTAACTTCTGCTGCTTCAATGCACGGTTATTCTGTAATGCAATTTCTATATTTTGTTTTAATGTTGGTGTAACTAATTTATCTAACCACTGAGCATTAACCTCGGAATTTACCTTTTGAGTTAATATATTTTCTTTAGTCCAATTTTCTGGGGTCGGAAGTGAATTGGGTTGGGTTTCAATCGCTGAATTGGTTGTACAACCAGTAACAATAAACCCACTGAGTAAAATAAAACTTAGATACGACTTTTTTGAAACAACATTTATCTAAATCCAAAAGTATTAAAGTTTAAAACAACAAGACGGCATACTATTCAATAAACATACCGACAAATATATTCATAAATATCAAATAGTTAACTAAGTGAAAAACGCAAAATCAATGACAGAACTATTTATATCCCCATTTAAGGAGCTAAATATCCTTAAATAAGGAGTCATAGTATTAGCCCCATAGTGTTAACTCGTTAAAGAATACCCCATATTTTTGCCATTTTTTATTGCGCTGAGTTCAACTCCCCAAATTAATAGATTAACCGCCAATTGATAATCAGGAAGCCATTAAAATTGTGAATGCTTATTAGTATTGCAAATGCTTATTAAAAGGCGCGATGAGATATGGAATCAAGGGGGCAGCTAAAGCTAAACAAATAAAAAAGCCTACTTAATATAAGTAGGCTTTCAAATTTTTAGTTGTTAAGAGTTTAGATAACTCTTTTTTCTATGTTGGTTTAGAATTTGTAACGTGCACCAAATGTGATACGACGGTCAGCTAAACCTTGGAAACAGAATTGCGCACCTTCACTAACACAAGATTGTGTAATCTCAGATTCAGTTAAGTTAATCGCTTCTATACCTAAGTTTAATTTTTCATTCACGTCATAGCTAACACTTGCATTTAACTGGCCTCTGTCATGAGTATAAACAGGGAAACCTAATGTAGAGTTACGAGAAGCACCCGCTGCAGTGTCATCTGTACGGAACGCTTCACGCCATGTGTAACGTAAACGAGCAGAGAAACCATGTTTGTCGTAGTAAGCCGTTAAGTTATATGCATTTTCAGAGAAGTCTAATAACCCTTGAACTGCAGTCACTTTAACAAATTCAGCACTGTCATATATTCCATTGATAGCATTGAAGATATCAGTACCACGGGTAGCTGATTCATTCTCTACTGAACCACCTTCATAATCTTGAACTGTGTAGTTAGCTTGAATACCAAAACCTGATGCCCAACCTAAATCACTTTCAAATGCAGATAGGTCATACTGGAATGCTAATTCAAAACCTGATTGAGTGATTGTTGCAGTATCATTAACAGACGTTTCCGCATCAACACACATACCTACACTGCCACCTGCATTGAAGATATTTGGTTCTGCAATCGGGTTAAATACACCACCGCCTGGACAGTTTGGATCTGTTTCACGACCATTATTAGCTAATTGAGCCGCGCTGTTTAAACCTGCAACATGTAAATTAGTAATATCTTTACTAAAGTAACCTAAGCTAACTACCGCAGCTTCAGCAAAGTACCATTCAGCAGAAAGGTCTAAACTTGTCACTTCTTCTGGTTCTAACCCAGGGTTACCAATTGTTACCGAAGCATTCTCAGTAGGGCTAAATTTAGCATTAGTATTAAGGTTACTAAATGATGGGCGTTTTATATCTTGTCCCCAACCGAAACGAACAACAACATCATCCAATACATCAGCAACAATATTTACACGAGGTAGAACGTAATTATAGTCACCTTCGTATTTAACTGTTGTAAATTCGCCATTTAGCTCAGTTGCACCTTCTGAAGTAACTTCAGATGTAATATAACGAACACCAGCATTACCACGGATCATTTCCCATTCAAAATTAGCTTGTGCATATAATGCTGTCGTTGTTTCTTCAACTTTAAACGCATCAGACTGTGAAGGTTCTGTTTGTAAGTAGTCAACAGGGCTGTCGAAAGTTATACCTAACGCTTCCATATCAGCTCTATGTGCATCCATAGCACCGTGAAGCGTATCAATAACCGCTTGTGGGTTATTGTAAGCCAAATCTGGATTGATGATTACAAAATTACGGATTGCTAATTCACGACCATCAGCATCACCAAAGTTACTTGGACCCGCAACTAATAGTTCGGAGAATAAATCACCACCTGGGCTATCTTTCATTGAACTAAAGCCACCAATACGATCAGATGTTGATACTGATTCGTGGCTAGCTTTGTTATAACGGAAACCTACATCAACAGATGTTATAACTGAGTCTAGGAAGTAATTCGCATCAACACGGAAAGCAGTATCAGAGTTATCTACATTACCTAAGCTGTAATCAACTTGGTCTAACACGACGTTATCACCATTTTGAAGGTCAGCAATAGTTGGGGCATACATAGAATCAAAGTCAATACCGAAAGTTAGTGCCCCACCGGTTAAGTCATATAAAGTAGGAACGGCGTTATCGTTCTTTGAACTACTTGTGTAGTTACCGTCAGCATCTAGGCTAGTTACCGGAGTATTAGCGTTAGGGTTGATGAAGTTCAACTGTGAGTCTAACTTAGGTGTTTTAGTTTTAGATGTAGCACTTGAGAACTCAGCACTAACAAACAAATCATTAGTTACTTGCCATTCACCGCCAAGACGGATCAAGGTAGTGTCTGTTTTACGAGCTGCATTATCACTGTTAAAACGTAAGTTAGGATCTTCACCATTGATACCTAAGCTGCCTTTAACGGCCGCTTGAATTTGACCAAGATCTTGCCCCCCTAATGAACCGTAATCTACAGTTTCAAATTCATCTGGTACCGATGTATTTAGTAAGTCGGATACGCCTGAAATTTGAACACGTGTACTTTCCTGACGCACTTCTTGTTTCGTTAATACTGTGTCTATGAAAAACTTCATGTCTGCATTTGGAGCAAATTCTAGCGTACCTGCAAAGTTAGTAGTCTCGTATTCAAAGTTTTCTAACTCTTGATTTAAGAATTGAATGCCTAAATAATCAAAATCTTGTGCTGCTGGACGTTTAGTTGCTTGATCTTCTGTAGACGCCACGCCATCGCTGTTATAACGAATAACATTGGCATTTTTATTTTCCACTAATGCATCACGGTCAACACGTGGACGAAATGAAGTGGCTTCTTGTAATGAGTAACTACCACTTGCAACAACACCGAATCTACCAGAACTAGTCTCCCAGTTATCACCCCAAGCACCTGAAAGTCTTGGCATAACACCGTCTTCAGTTAAACTACTATCTTCACCTTGAACTCTTATCGTTGCTAGAGTTTCACCTAAAGCAAGTGGGCGGATTGTTTTAAGATTAACGGTACCACCAACTGAACCTTCAGTGTGTTTAGCTTGAGGCGATTTGATAACTTCTACGCCAGCAATGATAGATGCAGATAAATCTTCAAACTTCATACCTGTACGGCCAGAGCCTGTACCAACCGTCTGCATACCATTAATTTGTACGATATTTGAGTTACTACCGCGTATTTGTACTCCAGTACCAACACCTGCAGTACGTGTAATTTGTACACCCGTTAAGTTTTCTAATACTTCAGCAAGGTTTTGATCCGGTAACTTACCAATATCTTCAGATTCAATAACTTCAATTAAGTTATTAGATTCACGTTTTTCATTAAGTGCACTCGCTAATGAACCTCGAATACCTTTCACTTCGATAACTTCTACATCTTTATCGGCAGCGTTTTTATCTGCTTCAGCAGCATAAGTAGGTGAAGCTAATAACATAGCAGCTAAAGAAGATGCATATAATTTTTGATTTAGTGAATTCTGCATACGAAGTGCAGATATTATTTTATTTAGTTTCACGTTGTATAACCCCTGTTGATTTATTCTATTAATCTAAGCACATAACTTTCAGTAATTTCAAAAGTCATAGGTTGCTATTTGTTATTACCTCAGCCTATTGGCCTTACCAAAATAAGACCAAAGGATATAACCAATTTCTTTTATTTTTGTATTATCGACTAAATTTGGTTGACCATTTATAATACAACTTACAATGTAGTTCAAACAATAATCGACTTAACTTATACTTTTTTTTATACAAAAATCAGTTTTTTAAAAAATAACCTTATTTTTTAGTAACATAAGTAACAACAATTAATTGGGTGAAAATACCACGAATTGTTTACCAAATTGTAATACCTAAAATCAATCAAGATGCTCTCTATACATATTATGTAGCTGAAATTGATGTTAAAAGAGTCAGGATATGCTCGATTGAATAAACGAATCGTAAATTTCAATCGGATTTAAGCGCGTTATGAGGTGAAGTGAGCGTTAAAAAACAAGACAGTAACCAATCTTACTTTTAACTTTAATATTTTTAGGCAATAAAAAACCTAGGCAAGCCTAGGTTTTTTTATCAGATAAAGTATTGCAGCCGATTTAATTTAAGGTTGCTTTATTAAACTCATCGACTTGGTTAACCGATCCTAAAGCTACTGGTACTCTTTGATGTAAAGAACTTGGTTGAATATCCAATATTCGTTCACCCGACGCTGTCGCTTTACCACCTGCATTTTCTGCCAACATAGCTAATGGGTTCGCTTCATATAACAAACGAATTTTTCCATTTTCATTACCTGGACGCCCATCTTCTGGGTATAAGAATATGCCACCTCGACTAATAATACGGTGCATATCCCCAACCATGGCGGCATTCCAACGCATTGATGAACCTGCATACTTCTCAGAGGCATATAACACATCATCAAAATACGTTTGAGTAGGTTTAGACCAATGGCGGTAATTAGCGATATTAACTGAGAACTCTTTGGTTTGATTAGGAATAGTAAATTCGTCTTCAGTTAATAAGTAACCACCATGAGTTAAATCCAGCGTGAAACAACGTGTAGGCCCACCAGTTGTCATCACTAATAAAGTAGACGCGCCATAAAGCACATAACCAGCACACAGTTGATCTTTACCAGGTTGTGCAAACTGCAACTCACTATCATCAGCAACATCATCTCTGGCAGCATAAATAGTAAAAATAGTGCCTATTTGGCCGTTAATATCAACATTAGATGAACCATCTAATGGGTCAAAAGCAACAATATAAGGCGCACCTTTATGGCCTGCAACGACAAAGTCTTCCTCTTCAGAAGCAATCGCACGAACAGTATCATCGCCAAGTAACATGTCTTTTAATAACTGATTAGATAACACATCTAATTTCTTTTGCACTTCACCTTGAATATTTTCGTCTAAGGTTGAGCCTAATACTCCAGCCAAAGCCCCCTGACTGACACGAAATGCAATTTCTTTAGATGCCGCTAATATCGTTCTGATCAACATAATCAGTTCTAAACTGACGTTATCTTTTTTTAATACTGGTACTAATCGTTGCATTCAAAATCCCTTAGCTATATCTATTTAGACAATTTAGTTCTTCAAAACATTGCTCTAATCTAGTTGTCATTGATGTTTCAGCATGACGTAACCAAACTCGAGGGTCGTAGTATTTTTTATTTGGCTTATCGTCACCGTCAGGATTACCAATTTGCCCCTGTAAATAACCTTGTTTATCGTTGTAATAATCCAACACACCATGCCAACTGGCCCATTGCGTATCAGTATCTATGTTCATTTTAATCACGCCGTAAGTTAATGACTCGGCAATTTTTTCTGGTTCAGAACCTGATCCGCCATGAAATACAAAATTCAAACTGTTATGCGGTAAGTTAAACTTCTCAGAAACATACGCTTGTGAGTTCTTTAATATTTCAGGCGTAAGTACAACATTACCTGGTTTATATACACCATGAACATTACCAAACGAAGCAGCTATAATGAATTTGTCGCTTATTTTAGAAAGCTGTTCATAGGCATAAGCAACATCTTCTGGCTGTGTATATAGTTCAGAACTGTCCATATGTGAGTTATCAACCCCATCTTCTTCGCCACCCGTGCAACCCAATTCTATTTCTAAGGTCATACCGATTTTATCCATGCGAGCAAGATACTCAGCACAAATTTGAATATTCTCTTCTAATGATTCTTCCGATAAATCAATCATATGAGAACTAAATAATGGCTTACCCGTTTCGGCATAGTGCTGCTCACCTGCGTCTAGAAGACCATCTATCCAAGGAAGAAGCTTTTTAGCTGCGTGATCTGTATGCAAAATAACTGGTACATTATATAAATGTGCAACAGCATGAACGTATTTAGCTGCGGCTACCGCCCCTGCGATTGCAGCGTCTTGACCTTCTAATGCCACACCTTTACCTACAAAGAATGATGCTCCGCCGTTTGATAATTGAATGATCACTGGCGACTTTACTTTAGCAGCCGCTTCCAAAGTTGCATTAATGGAGTTTGTGCCTATCACGTTTACCGCTGGTAACGCGTATTGATTTGCTCTTGCATGATCATATAAACGTTGAACATCATCTGTTAAAACCACCCCAGGTTTCAACATATCAGTAAGTTTGGACATTTATTCATTCCTCAGTTAATTGCATAACGGCAAACATCGGTATTTGCCTGCCAATTTTTTTAATCCACTTATTACAGTGATCCCATCAACCTGCAAGCTCACTCTTATTAGTTAATTAGAGATGCTCGTTTTATTTTATGGAGATACAACACTGTTGGGCAAAAGTTAATATTTTGGAATACTGAGTTTACCGCAGATAAAAATAACGCGCCACCTGACAAGCCGACACGAGTTGCTTTTAATTCGGTAGATCCGTACACATTTTGTAGCACAGATTCTTCTGTAAATATGACTGCCGATAAAATTGAAGAACCACATGCCGCTTAATAACAGCTAGTTTAAAGGTATTGCTGATTAAAATTATAAGTTTGAATCATATGAAAGCTTCATCTACATTGGCAACTCATTAAACTTACCGCTAAGTATATTTAATCAATTTTGAGTTCCTAACTAGAATATTTCATTTATATAAAAAAGCGTTAAAGGAGGTTTAACCTGCCTTTAACGCTTTTATATTAATAATAAAATTAGTCTGCAAATTGACGAATAATATTATTTAACGTTTCTTTTGCATCACCAAAAACCATACGGCAATTGGGTTTAAAGAACAGTGGATTATCGATACCTGCAAAACCAGATGCCATGCCTCGCTTAAGAACAAAAACATTCTTAGCAAGATCCGCATTAATAACTGGCATGCCGTAAATTGGACTGCCTTTCATTTCACGCGCAGCAGGATTAACTACATCGTTTGCGCCAATAACAATTGCCACGTCAAAACCTTCAATGCGAGGGTTTATCTCATCCATTTCAAACAATTGCTCATAAGATACATCCGCTTCTGCCAATAACACATTCATATGTCCAGGCATGCGTCCTGCAACTGGATGAATAGCATAAGCCACTTCAGCACCGTTATCTTCTAACAAACCTTGCAACTCTTTCATTGCATGTTGCGCTTGTGCCACTGCCATGCCATAACCAGGAATAACTAACACAGACTGAGCCGCTTCTAACACATAAAAAGCATCTTCTGCTGACAAAGGTTTTACTTCACCTTCAATCACCATGTCAGAGGTCACGACCGGTTGAAAACCAGATGTTATGACGTTCACTAATGACCTATTCATGGCTTTACACATTATATTAGTTAAGATAATGCCACTGGCCCCAACTAATGCGCCTGCAACTATTAATAGGTTATTTTCTAATGCAAACCCTGCGGCACAAGCAGCTAAGCCTGAGTAACTATTTAATAATGAAATAACCACCGGCATATCTGCACCACCAATTGGCAATACAAACATAACCCCCATCAACAGTGCTAAACCAATCACCAAATAGTGCCAGTTGGTCACTTCAGGTTGCATGATTAACAAGGCGGCAGAGGCTCCAATCGCAATGATTAAAAGTACATTTGCAAACACTTGTCCTTTAAATACAATTGGGCGGCCCACAATGCGTTCACTTAATTTAGCCCAAGCAATCACACTGCCTGAAAAAGTAATCGCACCGATTAATAATGCTAAGAAACTAACAAACAATACAAAGGTCGATAAATTCCCCCCCTAATATTGTCGCCCACGCTACGGCTAAGCTAGCCAAACCACCGATACCATTAAATAAAGATACAAGTTCTGGCATAGACGTCATCTCTATTTTCTTAGCGGCAAAAAGGCCAACGGCTGATCCCGCAACAACAGAGGCTAAAATCAGTTCAAAGGAAATGATTTGTTTGTCTAACAAGGTAATAACAACGGCGATTAACATAGCTAAAGCCGACAAAAAATTACCTTTCCTTGCAGTGGATGGGTGACTTAATAGTTTTAGGCCAAAGATAAATAAAGTAGCAGATATCACATAAACAAAGTTTATTAATAAAGCGGTACTGATAAATGAATCCAACATTATTATTCCCTACTTTTTTCTTAAACATGGCTAACATACGGTCAGTTACTAAGTAACCTCCCACTACGTTGACCGTTGCTAAAAACACGGCGATGGCACCTAACCAAGTAGACCATTGTCCATATTCACCACCCGCCAATGCCAAAGCTCCAATAACGGTAATGCCAGAAATAGCATTAGCGCCTGACATTAATGGCGTATGTAATGTTGCGGGGACTTTGCGAATTAATTCAAAACCAACAAAGATAGATAACATTAAAATAAATAACAGATAAATTGCGGTCATTATGCTTGTCCTTTCTGTAAGTGGTTTTTGATCATGTCATTTGAAATGAAACCTTGGTGAGTGATAACAGCATTGGCTTGAATGTCATCTTCAAGATCGATGATAAATTTAGTGTCTTGTTCGTCTTCGCTTTTTTGCCAAAACTCACTGACTAAATTAAATACATTATTGCCATACATTTGTGTGGCATTTTTAGCTACATCGTTTGACCAGTTTCCGGTTCCAACCAAAGTCACACCGTTAACAACTACCGTTTCTCCAGCTACTGAACCTTCAACATTACCGCCATTTTCAGCCGCCATATCAACAATGACAGAACCTGGTTTCATTAAAGACACCGTTTCTTTATTAATTAACACTGGAGGTTTACGACCAAACAACTGAGCCGTTGTGATCACTATGTCTGAATCAGCAATACATTTTGCTTGTTCTTGTTGCTGAATTTGCATTTGTTCAGGCGTTAACGCTTGGGCATAACCTTGAGCAGTTTGCCCGGTTTCGCCTAAGTCGATATCTAAAAACTTAGCTCCTAACGATTGAACTTGCTCAGCAACTACAGAACGAGTATCAAACGCGGTTACTGCTGCGCCTAATCGCTTTGCCGTTGCAATAGCTTGTAAACCAGCAACACCTGCACCGATAACAAATACTTTAGCCGGTTTAATGGTGCCCGCTGCGGTCATCATCATAGGTAACACAGAGTTTAATTCTGCGATGCCTTTAACGACCATGACATAACCCGCTAAGCTGGCTTGTGAACTCAACGCATCCATTTTTTGACAACGGGTGCTACGAGGGATCATTTCCATGCTAAAGCTAGTGACATTATGTTGGCATAGTTGTTCTACATATTCTGCATTGTTAAAAGGATCTAAAAAGCTAATAACCACTTTGTTGGTGATTAAACTTAATTCCTCTTTTGGTAACTTATGAATTGATAAAACCACATCAGCTTGTGTTAATAACACTTCTCGGCTGTTAATTACTTCGGCTCCTGCCTGCTGGTATTCTTCATCCGTTATATGAATACCTTTTCCTAGACCAGTTTCAATAATGACTGATGCACCTAGGAGTTTGTAAGCTTTGACATTGCTTGGTAACAATGCGCTGCGCTTCTCACCTACTAAGGTTTCTTTTGGGAAAGCTAAAGTCGGCATAATTGCTCCTCAAATTTCAGATATAAAATCCCATTGACACTATAATCTGCTGCTCAATTGAATTTTATATTTCTAAGTAAAGTCATGACCTTGTGGGTCAAATTAGAAACTAACCTTATTCGTTAGCTCTATTTTTTTGCGATTAGATCAGCTTAACTTTTTTTGAATTATTTTGAGAAAAATTTACTTATAACCTATGCGCAAATTGATGAAAGTCAGACGTGATTCAATAATGTCGTTTTAGTAAAAGTTAAAAACAGCTAAATGTAACAAAGGTAAATACAACTAAATAGTTACAAAGAAGAGAGTTGTTCCAAGGAATAAACGACAATATTTATGCTGTAAGCATAGGTTTAATCCTCCTTAAGTAAAGGTGGATCAAATAAGAATATGAGTGGTATTTAGGCTAAGGTAACCCTGTTTGTTTAGGACCGTATTTTATTATTAATTCTTTAATATTATAAGATGCAATATTAAGTAACGTTCAAACTGTGACGTAATTAAACATAACAAACCATATTATCGTGTTAAGTCAGGCTTTTAGTTGTCACCGCCTTAGCAATTCAGATTAATAACCTACTACATAATGACTAATAATCGACGTAAAGTTTAGTGAGCTACACAGCTATAAAAGTGAGTTTTAGTACACAGCTTCCATCGAAAGTAGCCAGTCAAATATTGATAAATCGCTCCCCTTTCGGTTAACCATATTCCACTAAAGATAAAACCAATATAAAACTTATTTATTAACCAATTTGATTGTTCATAAAAACCTGATATAAGGATATAATATCTAAACTAATATCAATTGTTTAATCCAGCTTTGCTGTATTCAGAGAAAGAGACCTATAATGCAAAACCGCCGATTGTTTTGGGATATCGTAGAAAAAATCGAATTACTTATAGATTCCGGAAATTATCCTCCAGGTAGTCGTCTACCGCCGGAGCGTGTGTTAGCTGAGCAATTTGATGTAAGTCGTCCTACTATACGTGAAGCTATCATTGCATTAGAAGTTCGCCAACGAGTTGAGGTCAAAACCAGCTCAGGTGTCTATGTAATTGAAAAGCCTGACGAAGCTAATAGCCAATTGTTCGTTTCAGCATTCGAATTAACCCAAGCTCGCGCGCTTGTTGAAGGTGAAGCAGCTGCGCTTGCGGCTGGCAGCATAACTAAAGAAGAACTAGAGCAGTTACATATTAGTCTAGTGAAGATGGAGTCAGGTGTTAATGCAGAGGAAGCGGATAAAGAGTTTCATTCAATTATCTCTAAAGCGACTCGCAACAATGCCATTTTATTCTCAGTACAAAACTTTTGGCACTTAAGAGAAAGCAAAGAAAATATCAAAGAAGCTTATAGAATGGTGTGTAACTCTAATGTTAATAAACGTAAAGATGAACACAGAGAAATATATAATGCGTTAAAAGCGGGTGATGCCCAAGCTGCGAGAGTAGCAATGCATGAACACTTTAACCGCCTTATCAATGCATTATTTGATGCAACTGAAGCAAGAGCATTAGAAGAAGTAAAAAGAAAAAATAATGAAACAAGAGACTTATATTCGTTAAGTCATTTAGTTAGTTAAACAATTTTTACGAATAATCTGCATTGGTAAAAGCATAAAAAAAGAAACCCTACGGTTTCTTTTTTTATGACCAAACACTCTCATTATAAATAGACTGATTGAGTCTATTAAGAGAATAATAACCCTGCGTTAATATCCACACAGTTACCCGTCATATAAGACGATTCATCACTGGCTAAGAATGAAACTAAACTAGCCACCTCTTGTGATGTACCTTCACGTTTGAGCGCCGTAGCGCCTGCAACATTTTTACGTACATCATTATTAGTGAATGTATCGTGAAAGCCGGTACTGATCATGCCAGGGCACACACTGTTAACTCGTATGTTATTGACCCCTAGTTCTTTTGCAAGACCACGTGTAAATGACATCACGGCACCTTTTGATGTTGCATAGGCTACTGCGCCTGGGCCACCACCATCACGTCCAGCTTGAGACGCAAATGTGACAATCGAACTGCCATTTTTCATGTGTGGAATACATGCATTTGTCATCATAAATAATGACGTTATGTTTACATTCATCACATTGGTCCAATGCTCTAATGACATGTCTGCAATTTTAACGCGGTCTAATAAACCACCAGATACATGCACTAAAGTATCAATTGAACCAAAGCTATCTAAAGCCGCTTTAACCGTGGCATCAACACCTGTTTGTACTGTTAAATCAGCTTGTACTGCCACCGCTTTACACCCTAAGGCTTCAATTTCAGCGACTGCGGATAGTGCGGTTTCTTTACTTGAGTGATAAGTAAGGACGATGTTTGCGCCTTTTTCTGCTAATGCAATTGCACAAGCACGACCAATATCGCGTCCACCTCCAGCTACAATTGCTACTTTCCCCTTCATCGACATTCTATTCTCCAGAACTATATTAACTAATATTAAAAGGTAAACTTCAGAAGTAAAAAGAACCGCGCTTCTTTGATTGTTCTAAAGCTAATATAGAAACTAATCACTAACCCACCAAATATCAACCAATTATAAGACATTGGTTAACCACCAAGACAGTTGATTAAATAGCTATTCAAACTGCAATAACGCTTGGTCTTAATCATAATTAAGTGTCGTGACGCGTGAGATTAAATGCAACGGTAGAATAAGGAGAGTAAAATACAGTTCTAACCTATTTTAGGCTAGAACTGTTGTAGAAAAGGGAGATTACAGTTTATTGGCTTGAATACTCAAACCTTCAGAAATTGACTTAAATGCATCAGCCGTAACAATTGGAATGTCAGGCAACATAGCTTTAATATCTTTTTGAACCACAGGTGACAAGCTCATGCCACCGGTTAAAAATAAGATATCAGGTTTTTGACTACTCTTAGCTAAACATTCGTTCACTAATGCTCTTACACGTGACATCCAACCTATCATTGAACGTTTCAAATCATCTTCCGTTAGCTCAACATTAAAATCAGGCTCTATGTACTTTAACGGTAAAACAATGTGATTCTTCTCAGACAACATTTCTTTTGCCATTCTTGAAGAGTTAACCAAACGAGCGGATTGTTTCTCTTCTTGAACGATTAATAATTTTTCCAACTTTTTAGGTTCTTTAGCAATCGATATCGTTTGAGCTATCTCTAAGCCAGTCTCGTCAGTAAAAAACTTATTTAGACGTGGAATATCATCTACCGCCACCATGTCGTTGTAATATAACGGAGGGATAGGAATACCATTTGTGGTTTCTGTCCCTAATCCCATTGCAGGAGCAATGCATTTAAGGATTAGATTTTTGTCACACTCCATACCACCAAGACGTGTTCCCGTCACTGACAGAACATCTTGCTGTCTGTCGTACTCATGTTGCTTTTGTGTTCCTAAACGAATACAACATACATCTGTTGTACCACCACCGATGTCGATAACCAGTGCTACTTTTTCTTCATTTAGGTTTTGTTCAATTCGATATGCCGCAGCAATAGGTTCTTCTAAAAAATCTATTTTTTCGAAACCAGCTAATTTTGCCGCTTCTTTCATTATAGTGATGGCTTGAGAGTTACCATCTTCGCCACGCGTGCCGTGGTATTTAACTGGACGGCCGATAACAGCGCCTTTTACTTCTTTCCCTAATTGGGCTTCTGTGGCTTCTTTAAAGAAAGCCAATTGTTTAGCGATCAAACCAACAAAAGCGTCTTTTTGACCTGATAATAAATTCGCACCTAAGAAGTTTTTTGGAGAATATATTAAACGTCCTTTTTCAGGTGTTTTTAAGTATTGCTTAAAGCCAGCTTCACCAAATAAGAAAGTACCGGTTTCAACCATTTTATGCAGCGGTAAGTCGTCTACTGACTGATTTTTTAGTAATTGATTAATCGCTTTACGCTGTAACGCTGGCGTATTATGGAATTCAGCTCTTAACGTGTCGATTTGTTTTAAGTAACGACGTTGATCTACTGGCGTTTTAGCTTCTTCATACTTATCTTTAGCTTTATCTAACTGCGCAGTAATCGCTCTTTTTAAAAACTGAACTTTATCTTCAATCACTTCAACTGGAGGTAAAGGTAAGTCATCTTCATAATAAATAAAAACCGAAGAACGGATCTTAAACGGGGTTTTAGAGTCTTTGTCTAACTCAATATAATGATGTTCTTTACCATCAAATAAAACCACTTCGGAGTTAGATGTTCCGTAATCAATACCTACTGTTACCATTCTGCACTCTTTATTTATTTTTAATATTTACCAGAAAAATCGGGATGCAATTCTACCCATATTTAATCAAAACACCATGAATAATTTCAGTTGAAATAACCCGCATTTTGAATAGGAAACATTTGCTATTTCATATAACAAAAATCGTGCAAAAAATGGCTGTAATTTGTGCAAAAAAACGATAGTGTAATTACTCTAGCCTGTATGAGATTGAACATGAAAATATCAAATGCCAAACAATTTCCAGTGGTGGTTTGGGTATTAATTATCGGCGCCTTTTTTGCGCGTGGTACTTTTTTTATGGTTTGGCCATTTATGGCAATAATTCTGTTTCAAAAGTTTCAGTTATCACCATGGGAAATCGGCTTATTTATGAGTCTTGCAGCTGTATCAGCAGTAGTGACCGGATTTTTCTCAGGGACTCTAACCGACAGATATGGACGTAAAAATGTTATTCTCGCAGCGGGCATTATTTCAATATTTGCCTTCGTAGGCATAGCCTTCGCTAACCACATAATCAGCTATGTATTCTTTATGGCGTTGTGCGCCATCAGTAAGGAAATATGGGAACCTCCGGTAAAAGTCCTAATATCAGACTCATTACCCAATACTGACTTACGTGAACTAGCATTCCAACTAAGATACTTCGCTATTAATGTAGGCGCGGCCATCGGACCTTTAATGGGGGTATGGTTTGGTGTAACCGCGCAACAAGAAACTTTTTTGTTAACCGCATTTTCTTTCGTTGTGTTAGTACTTGTACTCAAATACACCTTTAAGCATTCAACATTTATCGGCCAGCCAACAAATTTAACTAAAGTAACCCTTAAACAAACTTTGCATATATTACGACAAGATCATGTGTTTTTGCTCTTGTTGATTGCGAACATGATAGTAATGTTTATATACGCACATTTAGATTCATCCTTAGTGCAATACTTAACCCAATCATCGACCAATAACGTCATAGAATTAGTCAGCTTTCTCATTTTTACTAATGCGTGCACTATCATTTGTTTACAGTTTTTTTCTATTAAATTTTTAGCCCATGTCAGTTTGATCAGGCGAATATACTTAGGCATGTTTTTCTTGGCGTTATCTCAATTGTGCTTTGCTTTAAACCCCATTGATTTTTATGCCGGTTGGATAATAGCCACGTTTGTAATGAGTGTGGGTGAAACTATCTTGTTTCCAAACATGAACATACAAATCGACAGAATTGCGCCAAAACATATGAAAGGCGTATATTTTGGTGCTGCTAGTTTTTACTCTATTGGTTTTGCATCTGCACCTTACATTGGTGGGATCATTTTGTCGGCTTGGTCTGGCAGCGTATTGTTCTGTATTACCTTTGGTTTATGTTTTGTTGTTTACGCTATGTATGGGTTAACCCAATACGCAAAACGCCCCAATTTTGAGGCGTTAATAGAAAAACAGATCTGTTAAGCCAGTTTTCTGGCAATGGATTTATACCAATCTCTAGATAAGTGTTTATAAAAAGAGCTAAACACTCCTAAGTTATCTTTTGGTAATTTGCCAGCCGCTAAGCGATAAATCTGATAATAGAAGTAACCAGCCTGACCTTGTGTATTGATGGCTCTTATTAATGAATTAGAACTATTTCCGCTAAGTTTACCTTTGCCTAATACTAATCTAGATTCAGGTTTTGGTAGTGATTTTGTCTGATTATTTAATAGTTTATTAGGGAAATCAGGCACTAAACAAAATGGACGTCCCAAACCTATCATATCGGTTTTATTCTGCTCAAGTGCCTCGTTCATTACCTCTAATGTTCTAAATCCACCCGTCACCATTAATGGCAAATCACCTACAGCTTCACGCATTGTTTCGGCATATTCTAAGAAAAAAGCTTCTCTGTGTTTGGTTGATTCTCTGACATCGTCTTCTTCTTCCGTGGTTAAAAACTTGGTCTTTTCGTAAGTACCACCAGACACTTCAAGTAGGTCGATTCCTACTTCTTGTAACCAACGAGCTACTTTCACCGAATCTTCATGACTAAAACCACCTTTTTGAAAATCAGATGAATTGAGTTTCACCGCAATAGGAAATGCAGGGCCTACCGCATCTCTAACAGCCCGAACCACAGCAAGTAATAATCTAGCGCGATTTTCAATACTACCGCCCCATATATCTGAACGTTTGTTGGTGATAGGAGATAAAAACTGACTTAACAAATAACCATGTGCACTATGAATTTGCACGCCGGTAAAACCGCCTTCCTTCGCAATTCTAGCTGTAGTCGCAAAACGTTCTATGATCTGCTCAATTTCCGTTTCTAATAAAGGCGTTGGTTTACCAAAGTTACCAATCATATCTAATTGCACATCTGATGGTGACACAGGGTGTAAGTTGACCATACGCGGGCACTGTCTGCCAGGATGAGATATCTGCGCCCAAAAGTGGTTTCCATTTAAGGTAGCGGATTGAGTCCATTGTTTAACTAAGTTGATATCACTACCTTGTTCTATTACGACGTTCCCTGCTCTTTCCAAATAACGTCTATCAACCATGATATTACCACTGATTAATAAGCCAGCACCGCCCTCTGACCATGTTTGATATAAACGATTTAATGCTTCAGTAGGTTGATCAAATTTATCAGCAAGGCCTTCTGTCATTGCCGCTTTGCATATTCTATTAGGTAAGGTAGCACCACAGGGTAAAACAAGTTGATTACTTATATTCATTGATAACTCAAAACACGCTAATTATTAACTGGCAGTATACACTGTTAATTTAAAGTAAAAAAAGACCGATTTTCAGGCATAAAAAAACCTCATTTAAATGAGGTTTTCTCTATTACAGCTTTATGTTTACTGTTGCTCTAATGTTTGATTTATTTGACCAAACAAAGATTGACCTTGTTTATCAAACATTTCGATTTGTATCTTGTCACCAAATTGCATAAATGGAGTAGTTGGTTTACCACTTTCGATGGTTTCGATCATTCTAATTTCAGCAATACAGCTGTAACCAACCCCACCATCTTTCACTGGTTTACCTGCACCACCATCTAACTTGTTAGATACAGTGCCAGAACCTATAACGGTGCCTGCACATAATGGACGAGTTTTAGCTGCATGAGCGATAAGTTGACCAAAGTTAAATGTCATATCAACACCCGCTTCTGGCTTGCCAAACATGTCATCGTTTAAAATAGATATTAATGGCAAAGATAACTTACCGTCTTGCCATGCATCACCAAGTTGATCTGGCGTTGCACAAACAGGGCTAAAGGCACTTGATGGTTTAGATTGAAAGAAACCAAACCCTTTACCCAATTCATTTGGGATTAAGCCACGTAATGATACATCGTTTACGATCATCACTAAACGAACGTAATTCAGTGCATCTTCCGCACTAACGCCCATAGGTACGTCACCTGTGATAACAGCAACTTCCGCTTCAAAGTCCACACCAAAACCTTCAGTTTGTGGCATAACAATTGGCGAACGAGGTGCTAAAAAGCTATCTGAACCACCTTGGTACATTAATGGATCTGTCCAGAAGCTAGCAGGCATTTCTGCATTACGAGCCTTACGCACAAGTTCAACGTGATTAACATAAGCACTGCCATCAGCCCATTGATAAGCGCGTGGTAATGGCGATTCACACTCGTTTTGGTCAAAAACATCACCTGCAATTGCACCACTTTCTAAGTCTGCGAATAAAGCATTAAGTTTAGGCCCTACGGCTTCCCAATTGTCTAACGCACTTTGCATTGTCGGTGCGATATCACCGGCAGAAACCATTTTAGTCAGAGCATTATTAACCACAACTAATTTGCCATCACGGCCTGATTTTAAACTTGCTAATTTCATTATTTACTTCCCGGAAAATCTTCACCACTGTGCAACCATGCTGCATGTTGTGGTGCTTTTTTAGTTTTGTCCCACTCGTCTAACATAGCAGGGGCAACACGTTTTAATTCATCTAACATACCTGGTTTCCCAGTATTAGCCGCTAATTCTATACGATGTCCGTTTGGATCAAAGAAGTAAATCGACTTAAATATAGTATGATTAGTTGGCCCTAGTACATCAATACCTGCGGCTTCCAAATTACCTTTTGCTTCTAATAAATCATCCATAGAATCAACTTGAAACGCGATATGTTGAACCCATTCAGGTGTATTCACATCACGTCCCATTTCTGGTGAATTAGGAATTTCAAAAAACGCCAATACATTACCACGACCAGAGTCCATGAAGATATGCATGTAAGGATCAGGGGCACCTGTTGAAGGTACATTATCCTCAGCAATCGCTAACATAAATTCCATGTTTAGTAAGTCGCGATAAAACTCCATGGTTTTTTTCGCATTAATACAACGATAAGCGACGTGATGAATGCCTTGAGTTTTCATAATTACTTCCTACATGTTAGTAATATTATTTATCGTCACCGATAACGCCACGATTCACTTGGTCACGTTCAATGGACTCAAATAACGCCTTGAAGTTACCTTCACCAAAACCATCATCTTCTTTACGTTGAATAAATTCAAAGAAAACTGGACCTAAAGAAGCTTCAGAGAATATTTGTAATAATAATCGAGGTGGTTGATCACTGCCTGTTGTGCCGTCTAATAAAATACCACGCGCCTGTAACTCATCAACAGGTTCACCATGACCTGGTAAACGTTCATCTAGCATTTCGTAATAGGTCGCAGGAGGCGCTGTCATAAACTTAACACCCGACTTCTTCAAACGATCCCAACAAGATATTAAGTCGTCACAAGAAAATGCAATATGCTGAATTCCTTCACCATTATACTGCATTAAAAATTCTTCAATTTGACCACCACCACCTGCTGCTTCTTCATTAAGAGGAATGCGAATTTTTCCGTCTGGTGCGCTCATCGCTTTTGATAACAACCCAGTGTATTCACCTTTAATATCAAAATAACGAATTTCACGGAAGTTAAATAGGTCTTCATAATAAGATGCCCAATAATCCATACGGCCACGGTAAACATTATGCGTTAAGTGATCCAGTGTATGGAAACCACAACCTTCTGGATTACGGTCTGCGCCTTCAACCCAAATAAAATCGATGTCGTAAATAGTATTGGTATCTTTATAACGGTCGATTAAATATAACGTAGCTCCACCAATACCTTTAATAGCTGGTAAGCGTAACTCCATCGGTCCTGTTTCAATATGGACTGGCTGAGCGCCTTTTTTTAATACTTCTGAGTAAGCAAACTGTGCGTCTTTAACTCTGAAAGCTAAACCACAAGCGGAAGGACCGTGTTCTTGTGCATAATAATCTGCGTGGCTGCCTTTTTCATAATTACAGATAAAGCTGATATCACCTTGTCGCCAAAGTTGAACATCTTTTGATTTATGATCAGCAACTTTACTAAAGCCCATTGCAGTAAAGATAGGTTCTAGGATCCCTTTCTCTGGAGCGCAAAATTCTACAAACTCGAATCCGTCTAAACCCATTGGGTTTTCAAATAAATCAGCCACTTTATATTCCTCATTAAACTTCTATGAGCCAGTTTAGGACATTACTATGAATCTGCTCATAGTGTTTCATGTTGTTTAATAAACGCTATGATTATTAATAATCAAGGTTATAAACGGCCTAAACTAACTTCTATTTTGTGGCTGCAATATAGCAAACAGTTTCTAATATTCGCTAATTACAACGCTTAATGTTTAACAGTAAATAAAGGCAACTAATGTTTACAATAAAACCATGACTGCATCATAGTCTTTACACTTTGTTCGAGAGACGTCCAGCCTCTGTGTTTGTGACTAAATTACTGTACAACGTCAGTCAGAATGAGCATCTTAATGAAGGTGGATTAAATAGACAGGCACAAAAAAAGCGCTAAACGCGCTTTCTTTTTAATCAGTGAAGTGATTATGCAAGTTGCGGTAAGCTTTGACTTACTAACTCAGGAGTTTCATTTTCAAAGGTTACATATTCCCAACAATCCTGATTTTTCATCAGTTCAACCAACACTTTATTGTTTAGGTCATGGCCAGATTTAAATGCAACAAACTCAGCTAATAAAGGTTTACCTGTCATGTACAAGTCACCAACTGCATCTAAAATTTTATGTTTAACAAACTCATCGTCATAACGTAAACCGTCTGGATTTAATACACGATATTCGTCCAAAACGATCGCGTTATCCATGTTGCCACCTAACGCTAAATTGTTATTTCTTAAATATTCAATATCACGCATAAAACCGAACGTTCTCGCTCTGCTCACTTCTTTTAAAAATGATTCAGCAGTAATATCTACACTAATACGCTGCGCTGATTTAGAGATAATAGGGTGATCAAATTCAATTTGAAAATCAATTTTAAAACCATCATATGGTCTTAACTCTGCCCATTTATCATCAATTTCTACACGAACTGGTTTAGTGATTTTAATATAACGACGCAATGACTTTTGCTCAACCACTTCTGCTTCTTGTAATAAGAAGATAAATGGCAGTGAACTACCGTCCATGATTGGGATCTCTGCAGAATCAACTTCAACAATTAGATTATCAATTGATAAGCTCGCAATCGCAGCCATTAAATGTTCAGTAGTAGACAAACGTTGATTTTGATCATTAATTAAACACGTGCACATTTGAGTATCACCAACTAATTCTGGCGTAGTCAAAAACTCTGCAACAGGAGACAAGTCCGTACGTAAAAATACAATACCTGTATTATCCGCAGCAGGACGTAAGGTCAAAGTAACCTTTTCACCTTTATGTAAACCAATTCCAGTTGTAGTAACTGAAGATTTGATAGTACGTTGTCTAATCATTAATTTATCTTATTCCCACTAAATATTTTGAGCGTTAAAAAAGTTGAAGGATTATACAGGTAATCCTACCACTTTACAATAGTTTAATATTTAATCAGCTTGTTTACGCAAGAAAGCTGGGATATCGAAATAGTTTTCTTCTTCCGCTTTTTTCTCTTCAGGCTCAATCAAAGCTTGTTGCTCTTGCATAGGCTTAGGCTGTTGCATCGCACTTGGTTGAGATGACATTCCAGATGTCCCTGTCGCTGCAATTGGTGCTGCTGGAACTAAAGAGATATCAGCACGTTTATCACCGCCGATGCCAGTAGCAACAACCGTCACTCTTAGCTCATCTTGCATTTCCATATCAATAACGGCACCAACAACAACCGTTGCATTTTCAGATGCAAAGGCTTTTACAGTATTACCAACTGTTTCAAACTCTTCAATGCTAATGTCTAAGCCTGCTGTAATATTAACCAGAATACCTTTGGCACCGGCTAAGTCAATATCTTCCAATAGAGGAGAAGATATTGCCGCTTCAGCAGCTTCTTGTGCTCGGTCTGCACCAGATGAGGAACCAGTTCCCATCATAGCAGTGCCCATTTCAGACATTACCGTTCGTACGTCGGCGAAATCCACGTTAATTAAACCTGGACGAGTAATTAGTTCAGCAATACCTTGAACAGCGCCAAGAAGAACATTATTTGCTTCTTTAAACGCATCTAACAGGCTTGTTTTAGGACCTAGTACTTTTAATAATTTGTCGTTTGGAATTGTGATCAAAGAGTCAACACTACGAGCTAATTCTTCAATACCATGTTCAGCAAAACCTAAACGTTTTTTACCTTCAAAACCAAACGGTTTAGTTACTACAGCAACAGTTAATATACCGAGTTCTTTTGCTATTTCAGCAACAACTGGTGCAGCACCAGTACCGGTACCGCCACCCATGCCTGCTGCGATAAAGATCATATCCGCACCTTCCATAGATGCTGCAATATTGTCTCTATCTTCAAGCGCAGATTGACGCCCAATATCAGGATTTGCGCCAGCGCCTAACCCTTTAGTCACTGCGGTTCCTAATTGTAATGTTAGGCCTGCAGCAGAGTTACGTAATGCCTGTGCATCTGTATTCGCTGCAACAAAATCAACGCCTTCGATAGATGCTTTAACCATATGATCAATAGCATTACCGCCGCCGCCGCCTACACCAAATACTTTAATGACCGCTTCTTCGTTATGATTATCCATTAACTCAATCATCGTCACACTCTCCGTCTAAAATTCTTTAAAATTCGCCTTTGAACCAACTAGCTACTCTATGCCACCAACTTTGTTCTTTTTCTTCGTCGTTAGATTGTTGTTTTTCCATTCCATATAGCAACAAACCTACAGCTGTAGCATAACTAGGATCTTGTACATATTCTGTTAGTCCTTTGACACCCACAGGTGTACCAATTCGTACAGGCATTTGGAAAACTTGCTCAGCATATTCAACAGCGCCTTTCATTTTCGACGTTCCACCTGTTAAAACTATGCCCGCAGCTATTTGATCTTCCAAGCCTGACTTTCGAATTTCATCCAAAATCAATTCAAATATTTCCTGGTATCTAGGCTCTATTACTTCTGCTAACGTATGTCGAGACATCGTTCTTGCAGGGCGACCACCAACACTAGGAACTTCTATACTTTCTTCAGCACTGGCTAAATTTCGATAAGCCGCGCCGTATTTAACTTTAATATCTTCTGCATGACTAATTGGGGTGCGGAAAATTTTAGCTATATCATTGGTTACCTGATTACCCGCAATAGGCAGAACCGCAGAATGTCTAATTGCACCATTGGCATAAATAGCGATATCTAACGTACCACCACCCATATCAACAACACATACACCTAATTCTCTTTCATCATCAGTTAGAACAGAATAACTTGAGGCTAATGCACTAAAAATCAACTGGTCTTCTTTTAATTCACATCGCTCAACACATTTTACTATGTTTTTTGCCATGTCATTGGCACAAGTAATGATATGAACTTTTGCTTCCATTCTTACACCCGACATACCAACAGGGCTCTTGATCCCTTCTTGCATGTCGACAGAAAACTCTTGCGGTAATACATGCAACATTTTTCGTTCTGCTGCCATAGGTACCGCTTTTGCTGCGTGAATAACGTTCTCAACATCTTCCGATGTTACTTCTGAATCATTAATTGGCACCATGCCACTTTCGTTTTGACACGATATGTGTTTGCCACTTATCGCTAAATAAACCGAAGATATACGGCAATCCGCCATTAACTCAGCTTCATTAATAGCGCGTTGTACAGAGCCAATAACTAAATTTAAGTCATTAACTCCGCCTTTATCCATACCATGACTAACATGATGTCCAACACCAACAATACTTATCTGTTGATCTGGGGTAATTTCACCAACCACAGCAGTTACTTTAGAAGTACCTACATCTAAACCGACTATTAAATTACGGTCGTTGGCCTTTGCACTTGAGTTCATACTATCCGCTTATCGCACTTATTATATGTTTTAATTATTATATTTATTGCCATGACACGGCTAAACCTATGTCATAACGTAAATCTACACGAGCTATCTTTTTGTTACCATATTCAGCCAACAAAGGCTGTAAATCTAAAAAACGTTGTACTCTAGACATCTTATCCGAACGACCTAAATTTAGGTGAATGCCTGATTTTAACCACAACTGCCAAGCGTACCGCTCAGACAAAACTAACTCGCTAATTTTAAAGTTATGTAGCTTCAACAGATATTGCATATCCACATAACCTTTTAATACATCTTTTTCATTTCCCTCTGGCCCGTAAAGCCGTGCCAGAGTGTTGTCTACTTTAACACCATTAGCGTAAAAAACGTCACCAAATTTGTTTAAAAGTAAATCATTATTCCAAATCGCAAACGCTTCTTGCTCTACAATGTAAACATGAAGCTTTCTTGGCCACTCTTTACGGATAGAAGCACTGTAAACCCAAGGGTTTTCTTCAATCTGATTTTGCAGTCTATCCACGTCTAAAGTAAAAAAACTGCCATCTAATTTTTGGCCAATTTTAGCTTCTAGCTGCTCAGCACTTAAATATTTAAAGTTTCCATGAACAACAACCGAATTTATCGGCGAATCATTTTTACTTTGTGCCCAATCGAACAGAGCATTATACCCCCATATAATGAATAAAATAACCGTTAAAAAGAAAACAATTCCAACTAAAAAGCTAGAGTGTCTCCATTTTTTAAGCGGTTTTTCTACCATTAACGACTACCTTGTAAAATTTTCGTTACTAAGGTTGCAAAATCCATATTAGTTGCAGCTGCAGCCTTAGGTACTAATGAGGTTTCTGTCATGCCAGGAACCGTATTTACTTCCAACACGTTTAACTGATTATTTTCACCAATAATGAAATCGACACGTCCCCAACCTGAGGCACCAACAATGTTAAAAACTTTGACCGCTACATCTTGAATTTCTTTGGTTAGTTCGGCATCCAAAGGCGCTGGACATAAATATTCTGTGTCGCCTGTTATGTATTTAGCGTCGTAGTCATAAAACTCATGAGAGGTACGCATTTCAATTATTGGCAACGCCACACCATTTAAGATACTTACCGTAACTTCACGGCCAGTCACCCATTGTTCAATTAATAATTCATCGTCGTAATTAAAGGCATTTTCAATTGCGGCTTTTAACTGCTCAACCGAATGCGCTTCTGACATACCAATGCTTGAACCTTCATTTGCAGGCTTAACCATCACTTTGCCATCTAACTGAGATAAAATCGCTTGGCAATCAAATTCATCGCCTTTAGTCACAACACAAAATGGTGCCGTTGGTAATTGCGCCCCTAAGAACAAATACTTGCTACGAACCTTATCCATTGCAAAGGCAGAACCTTGAGCACTGCTACCAGTGAAAGGCAATCCCATATAGGTTAATGCCCCTTGTAACGTACCATCTTCACCGCCTCGACCATGTAAAACAATAAACACACGATCAAACTTGTGTGTTATTAAGTCGGTTAACGGACTGTCTTTCGGATCAAATTTATGAGCATCAAAACCTTGAGCAAGCAAAGCTTTTAATACAGCCGCGCCAGAATTCAACGAGACGGAACGTTCAGCAGACTCGCCACCAAACATGACGGCTATTTTTCCAAAGGCTTTAACATCTAAGCTCATAACTCAGTTACCTCAGCTAATTTTTCAATTTTCATTTCACAAGCAACCAAGGTTTTTAATACTGAATTTATATTGCCAGCGCCTTGGGTAATAACGATATCACCATCTTTTATCACATTAGCTAATTCGCTTGGCAAGTTAGCGGGTTGTGCAACAAAAATAGGGTCAATCAAATTACGAACTCGTATAGACTGAGCTAAACTGCGACTGTCTGCCCCAACAATTGGCTTTTCACCTGCGGCGTACACATCGAGTAATAACAAACAATCTACCTTTGATAACACTCTAATAAAATCGTCGTATAAATCATTGGTACGACTGTATCTATGTGGTTGATAACACATCACTATACGTTTATCAGGCCATGCAGCTCGAACCGCTGCGATAGTAGCGGCGACCTCAGTTGGATGATGTCCATAATCGTCCATCAACTTAACCACACCACGCCCTGTTTCAAAATCACCGTATTGCTGAAAACGACGACCTATGCCTTCAAACTTTTGCAAGGCCGCAATGATATAATTATCATCAATACCTTCCTCATGAGACACCGCAATTGCAGCTGTTGCATTAAGCGCGTTATGCACTCCAGGTAAATTAAGAGTGATGTTTATACTTTTACTGTTATAACTAACAACAAATGATGTTTGAGTGCCGGTTTGTTTAAAGTCACTGATCACATAATCATTGGTTTCTTTAAATCCGTAAGTCACCACTCTGCGACCTAAATTTGTACATATCTCTTGAACTACGTCGTCGTCACCACATACTGCAGCCAGTCCGTAAAACGGCAAGTTATGTAAAAATTCGATGTAGGTTTTTTTCATTTTTTCAAAATCACCACCATAGGTTTCCATATGGTCCGCTTCGATATTCGTTACCACTGAAATCATAGGTTGTAGGTGTAAAAATGAAGCATCACTTTCATCCGCTTCCGCAATTAAATAATTACCTTTACCTAACCGTGCATTGGTCCCTGCACTATTTAATAGACCACCTATGATGAAGGTAGGGTCTTTTTTAGCTTCGGCAAAAATACTGGCAATTAGACTGGTTGTCGTCGTCTTCCCGTGTGTACCAGAAATTGCGATACCAAAACGAAAACGCATTAGTTCCGCCAACATTTCAGCTCGACGTACAATTGGAATTCGACGTTTACGGGCCGTTTGAATTTCAATGTTTGACTCATCAATTGCACTGGATACAACCACAACACTGACATTGATCAGGTTTTCTTCTTTGTGGCCAATATTTACTGTCGCACCTTGTGTTCTTAATCTTTGGGTGACTGCATTTTCATTTATATCTGAACCGGCTACTTGATAACCTTCATTTAATAAAACTTCCGCAATACCGCCCATTCCTGCGCCACCAATACCCACAAAGTGAATAGTGTTTAATCGGCGCATCGATGTATTTACGAAGTTAGCTTGAATACTCAATTACTTATTTCCATGTCTGGCACAACTCAACCATACGGTCGGTTGTGGTTAAAATTGCTTGTTGTTTTGCATTTATTTGCATTTGGTTGATTCTATTCGGATCATTAATCAACTCTACTAACGTCGAAACAAGCTTTTGTTTAATTTCATTTTGAGGCATTAGTACCGCCGCCTCTTTTTCTACCAACCAATTTGCATTGGCTGTTTGGTGATCGTCTACCGCATATGGTAATGGGATGAATACCCCTACATTTCCCGATGCGGCCAATTCAGAAACCGTCAACGCGCCAGCGCGGCATATTACCAAATCCGCCCATGATAAAACAGACGGCATATCATCAATGAACTCATCGATTACTACCGATAACTCTGCAACCTCTGCTGAATTTTTGCATTTATCATATTCGTCAGTAACACTTAATTTGTTGCCTTTACCTACTTGATGGTGAACCTTCACCTCCAAACCTAACGCTTGTAATTGGTAAAATACATGAGGTAACTGCTGGTTTAATGCCCGAGCACCTAAACTACCACCTATTACCAAAATCCTAATTGCGTCCTGCCCAGTCAATACTCGTTTTGGCATATTGTTTAATTGAGCAATATCCATTCTTACCGGATTACCAACTACCTCGGTTTGTATCTTAGGCAATGATTGTTTTGCATTTGGGAATGCTAACAAAGTATGTTTTGCTACCTTAGATAACCAACGATTCGTCATTCCGGCAATCGCATTTTGTTCATGTATAATTAACGGTAAACCTAAAGACCAAGCTGCAATGCCCCCCGGTCCAGATGCATAACCACCAAAACCAATGACTAAATTAGGTTTTAACTTTTTGAATATCGCCCTGGCTTGCAACCATGCTTTTAACAGCATAAATGGTGCTTTAACTAAACGTTTTATGCCATTACCACGTACGCCTTTAACATCAATATAGTGAATCGATATGTCATGTTTAGGCACTATATCCGCTTCCATTTTGTCAGCGGTACCCATCCACTGAACATCCCATCCTTCAGCCATTAAAGACTTTGCTAACGCTAAACCAGGAAAGATATGTCCACCGGTACCACCCGCCATGATCACTGCGCGTTTAGTTTGGATAGGACTATTATTACTTGAGTTATTCATTGGTTTACTCATTGGATAACTCATCTTTTTCTGTCCGTTCAAGCGCACGGGTTTCAAAGTCAATTCTTAATACAATGGCAATCGCAATACTAAACACAATCAAACTACTTCCACCGTACGAAATAAAAGGTAGTGTTAATCCTTTAGTCGGTAACATGCCTGTACTCGCACCAATATTTACAAACACCTGAAAGGCAATCCAAATGCCAATTGCATAGGCAAAAAAACCATTATAATGTTGCGATTTTTCCATCGCTAAACGGCCTACATTTAAAATTTTATAAACTAGCCAACCCAACATCATGACCAAAATACTTAACCCAACAAAACCAATTTCTTCTGCAATGACGGCCGCAATAAAGTCAGTATGTGACTCAGGTAAATAATCCAGTTTTTGGATACTATTGCCCAATCCTAATCCAGACCAACTTCCTCGTCCGTAAGCCATTAAAGACTGAGTTAACTGATAACCACTACCAAACGGGTCCGCCCAAGGATCAACAAAAGACACCACTCGTCTCATTCGGTACGGCTCTAACATAATCAAAGTCCAAACCGCTAATAAACCACTGGCAATTAATGCTATAAACTGCCAAATCTTTGCACCAGCTAAAAACAACAAAGCAACCGTGGTCACAAACATGACGATAACGGTACCTAAATCTGGTTGCATTAGTAATAAAACTGCCAATATCATAAACACGACTAACGGCTTGGCAAAACCAATTACATTTTCTCTTAACTGTTCATGCTGTCTTACTAAGTAACCGGCCAAAAAGCTAAAGAAGAATAACTTTGCAACTTCAGCAGCTTGTAAATTAAATATGCCTAAAGACAACCAACGTCGACTCCCGTTCACTGTCGAGCCAATTAATAACACCGCGACCAAGAGCAAAATCGCAACAAACAGTAGCTCCATATTAAAACGTTGCCACCACTGCATTTTGAAAAACAACACAGTCAACATGGCGGTTAACGCAATAAAAATAAACGCCGCATGTTTGATTGAAATGTAGTATTCATTGTTATAAATCTTTTCCGACACAGGCAGTGATGCCGATGTCACCATCACCCAACCAAACGCCATTAACGCTAAAACCAAAAACAACAAACCACGGTCATATAACGCCGGAGTGGTTTCTTTTAATTTGTTTCGTTTAGTTAAACTAACTAAACCAAAACCAATTCTACTCATTTATTTAATCCGCTAATGGCAGCTAACACATTCTGTTTAAAGTCTGCGCCACGGTGTTGGTAATTTTTATACATATCAATACTGGCACATGCAGGTGATAACAAAACAATGTCGCCCTGCTCTACCAGTTTCATCGATTGATTTACGGCTTCTGACATATTGCTCACTAAAACCAATTGTTCTGGTTTTAAAAAATCCACAAATTTGGTTTTGTCTTTGCCAAACGCAATAACTTTTTTAACATGTTTGTTAATGTCAGCTTGCAGTTCAGACAGGTCAGCACCTTTTGCATCACCGCCGGCAATGAGTACTATATTTTTATTGTCATTTTTTGATAGACCATTTAACGCCGCTTGTGTCGACGCGATATTGGTCGCTTTAGAATCATCCACAAACAACACACCATTAGCATCCGCAATAAATTTACAACGGTGTGGCAAACCAGAAAAATGGCTCAAGTTATGAAATTCAGCCACAGGATCAACACCTATCGCATTAGCTAATGCCAATACAACGATGGCATTTAATCCATTATGAGAACCGGATAAAGACAGCTGTCCCAAATTACCTATGACTTCATTATTCAGACATAAATCTTCGGTTTCATTATTAAAGTACCAGTAATTTTCAGCACGTGATTGAGCTTCCGTACCAAATGCATGAACCTTATTGCAGTTTAATAACGGCTTAGTTTCAAAGTCGTCATTGTTGTAGAGGCACAGCTTTGAGTGATGATAAATACGTAATTTTGAACGACCATATTCAGAAAATGATTCATATCTGTCCATATGATCAGGCGTGACATTTAATACCGTCGCCGCTTCACAAATAAGGCTGTGAGTAGACTCCAATTGGAAACTGGATAATTCCATAATGTAAACATCGACTGGTTCACCGTTATAGCCGTATTCAATCACATCTAATACTGGCACACCAAAATTGCCACAGGCCACTGCATTTTTTCCCATGCGACCAAGAAAGTCTTCTAACCAAGCAACTACCGTAGATTTACCATTTGAGCCTGTCACTGCGATAACGGGTTTGGTATTTATTCTTGCAAACAATTCCACATCACAAAAAACATTTTCGTTATAACGCTGCGCATTGGCTAATGCAGGTTCCTTTAAACTGATCCCTGGACTGACAATGACATAATCAAATTCTTTAAACTCATCAAGCTTAAATTCACCAAACTTACGTTCAACTTGATTTAAAAACTGCTGATCTTTTTCGGCAACCGGTGGGGTTAATCTAGAGTCAAATACCTTTGGGAAAACACCTTTATTTAACAAAAACCTAAGTGCCGACATCCCTGACATACCAATACCAACGATCGCCACATTACTACTTTGTAATTCTTCGATAAATTCATTGTTTAACGTATCAGTCATATTATTCACTTCTCTATAAGATTAACGAAGTTTAAGTGTAGCTAAGCCGATCAACACTAAGATCAAAGAGATGATCCAAAAACGCACGATAACACGAGGTTCAGGCCAACCACTTAACTCATAATGATGATGAATTGGTGCCATTTTAAATACCCGTTCGCCGCGTAATTTAAATGAACCAACTTGTAAAATAACCGACATGGTTTCCATGACAAATACACCGCCCATGATAAATAACACTAACTCTTGACGAACCAAAACCGCAATGATGCCTAATGCTCCACCCAATGCCAAAGAGCCAACATCGCCCATAAATACTTGTGCTGGATATGTGTTAAACCATAAGAACCCAAGCCCTGCACCAACAATAGCGGTACATACAACGGTTAATTCATCCGCTTGAGGGATATAAGGTATGTGTAAGTATTCTGCAAAGTTTACATTACTGGTTAAATACGCCATTAACGACAATGCGCCAGCCACCATAATCGTAGGAACTATGGCAAGCCCATCTAAGCCGTCTGTTAAATTCACCGCATTACTGGTACCAACTACCGTAAAGTACACAACCAATAAGTACATTAAACCAAGTTGTGGCATCACATCTTTAAAGAAAGGAACGATTAATGAGGTTTCAGCAGGATTCTCTGCCGTCATGTATAAAAATACGGCAACACCAATAGCAATCACCGATTGCCAAAAATATTTCCAACGCGCAATCAAACCTTTACTGTCTTTGCGTATAACTTTGCGGTAATCATCAACAAATCCCACTAAGCCGTAACCGACAACAACCGTCATCACAACCCAGACATATTTATTGGATAAATCTGCCCACATTAAGGTACTAAATACAATTGCACCAAGTATTAGAATGCCACCCATTGTGGGCGTTCCAGATTTGGATAAATGACTTTCAGGTCCATCATCTCTAATGGTTTGCCCAATTTGCATAAGCTGCAAACGTCGTATCAGTTTGGGACCAAAATATAATGACAACACCATAGCAGTAAGTACACTTAGAATGGCTCTAAATGTTAAGTATGAAAACACGTTAAACCCAGAGTAAAACTGAGTTAAATATTCCGCTAACCAAACTAACATAACCTTACCTTTATTATTTTTATTAATTGCTTAAATTATTATCAGCGATTATTTGTTCAACTATCTGTTCCATCTTGGCACTTCGAGAGCCTTTTAATAGAATGGATATAGAACAATCAGCGTCTTTAATCAGCTGATTTAATCTTGAAATTACATTTTGTTGACTAGAAAAATGTTCGCCTTTTTGTTCCATTGCCGATGACGCACTTTGGCTTAATACACCAATTGACAACAAAACATCGATATTCTGCTCGCTGGCATATTCGCCAACATCTTGATGGTAACGTCTGGCACCTGAACCAAGTTCCGCCATATCACCTAAGACAAATATTTTTTTGCCTTGATACCCCGACAATAGAATCAATCGCCGCTTTAGCCGATTGAACATTGGCATTGTAGGTATCATCAATCACTAACAGTGAATCAGTAACTTGGTGCAAGTTAACGCGGCCTTTCACTGATTGCATAGCTAACAAACCGTTTTTTATATCTTCTAAATCTGCACCAACTGAGTAACAGGCGGCGGCGGCGGCTAATGCATTATTAACGTTATGTTTACCCGGGATAACCAACTCAACATCAATTTGCTGTTGCTCACCTTTTTTCAGATCTAACTTTAATGTAAAGCTCGCACAGCCTAACTTGTTCAAGGTAATATTAGAGGCCGTTATAGCTTGACCTTTTGAAGTAAGATCCGGATTGAAGCCAAATTGAATAATGTTGTTTTCACTATTTTCAAACTTGTCATTAAGGCGAGTTAACCAATATTCTTTATATTCAGAATCACCATTAACGATGGCAATGCCGGTTTGGCTTAAGCTATTAAATATTTCACCTTTAGCGCGCACGACACCATATATATCGCCAAATCCTTCTAAATGCGCTTCTGCTACATTATTAAGAATGGCCACATCCGGTTGAGTCAATTCTGTGGTGTAAGCAATTTCACCTATGTGGTTGGCGCCTAATTCGATAACTGCATACTCATGACTTGGCTCTAAACGCATTAACGTATGCGGAACCCCAATTTCATTGTTGAAATTGCCATTCGTGGCTAATACGTTGCCTTTTTGAGCCAAAATAGCCGCACACATTTCTTTCACTGAGGTTTTACCTACGCTGCCTGTGATAGCAATAGTTTTTGGCTTAACCGTAGCCGCAACTTTCGCTGCCAGTTTGCCGTATGCAATTAAAGTGTCTTTGACTATAAACTGAGGAATATCAACAGGACTTGGCGTATCAACGATAACGGCAACGGCACCTTTGTCTTTTACTTGTCCGATAAACGCATTGCTATCAAAGTTAGGGCCGCGCAAAGCAACAAAAACATGCCCAGCTTCAATGGTTCTGCTGTCCGTAGAAAATGCCGATATTCCTTGTTGTTCAAGTTCTACTGGTACATTAACAATTTGTTCGTCGGTTAATGATAAGGTATCAATAATCCATTTTAGCGAGACATTAATCATATCATGCCCCCATGAGTGGTTAACGCCAGCATGGCTTTTTCTACATAATCACGTTCATTGTAATCAATGGATTCTTTACCGATAACCTGATAAATCTCGTGCCCTTTTCCGGCAATTAAAATAGCGTCACTGGCGGTTGCCGTTCTTAACGCTAAATCAATGGCCTCTTTACGACTTTTAATTATTTGATAATTATTTCCAGACATACCCGCTTCAATGTCAGCGATGATTGTGTCTTCTGATTCCGTTCTTGGGTTGTCATTTGTGATGATCACATGATCAGCATGTTGCTCAGCTAATTTACCCATAATTGGACGTTTGCTAACATCACGCTCACCACCACAACCAAATATGACATAAAGCTCACCCGTTAAGTGTTTACGCACTGCTAACAGGGACTGCTCTAACGCATCGGGAGTATGAGCATAATCCACTACAGCCACAGGTAAATTAGGTTTAACAAATAACTCTAATCGCCCCGGCACCGGTCTTAATTGACTAAAATGTGCTGCTACTATCGGCCAATTCAACGTCAGAGCCGTTGCAAACACAGCTGCTAGATTTAAGCAGTTAAACTCACCATAAATAGGTAACTGTAAAAAACACGTTTCTTTAGCCCCGATAACTTGCCATTCAATGTCGATAGACAAACCATGAACATGGCATTCAAAACCACGAATAAACACATAATCGGAATAGGCTTTAACACTTTCTGATTGGCCAAAAGCAACCACACGAGTTTGATTTGCCACCATGTCGGCTATACGACGACCATATTGGTCATCTACATTCAGTACGGCACACTTTGGTAGATATTCAGTAAATAATTTCGCTTTAGCGTTAAAATATGACTCCATGTTTCCATGGTAATCAAGGTGGTCCAAAGTCAAATTAGTGAAAATGGCAACGTCGAGATCTAATCCTTCGATTCGCCCCTGGTCTAACGCATGAGAAGACACTTCCATGGTCAAAGAGCCATAATTTTTGGCAGAAAATTGTTTTATTAAACGATAAATCTCTGTCACACCCGGCGTTGTATTACTGCTAGGTTGTAAATCATTGATTGAACCTGTGCCAATGGTGCCAATCACAGCAGACTCTTGCTGCAAACAAATTTGGCTTAACTGGGCTAATAAATGACTAATCGACGTTTTACCATTGGTCCCCGTAACACCAATAACCGGCATAGGCACGGACTGATCTTTTACATAAAACTCTTTAGCGATGGTGGCGAGTTTTTTCTCTAAGCCTTCAACTAAAATCACATTATCTAATTTATGGTACGACGTTTTATCACAAGCATCCGACACTAAAATAGCAACAGCCCCTAACTCCAATGCACTATTTATGTACAATGAACCATCTTGGTCAAAGCCTTTAGTGGCAATGAAAATATCACCCGGCGTTACTTGTCTACTGTCAGGGATTAAACGTGCAGAAGGCTCAAGTACAACTTGAGCCTTTTTAATTGCTGTTCTATATCTTGCCAATTACTCATCGGCACTCTCCCGCCTTACATTGGCCAATTGAATTTTGGAATCACCCAGCGCATCCGGCGCAACATTTAATGTTCTTAACGTTTGCCTCATAATTTTTGCAAAGGTAGGGGCAGCGGTTTCGCCACCATAATAATAATCACCTTTAGGTTCATTGATCACCACAACGACCGCAACTTCTGGATTCGAGACCGGGCCAACCCCCGCAAATACATTGACATAGTCGTTACCATAACCTCCACCAACGGCTTTAATACTGGTACCCGTTTTACCTGCGACGCGGTAACCTTTCACAATGGCGCGTTTACCAGAACCTGTTGCACTGACCACACTTTCCATCATATTTAATACGTCATTGGCAATGTCTTTACTGATCACTTGTTGTTCTGGTTTAGTCAGTTGTGTTTTCACAATAGATAAAGGTTTACTAATGCCACCAGCGCCTATAGTGGTATACATTTTCACTAACTGTGCGGCTGTCACTGAAATTCCGTAACCATAGGATAAGGTGGCCACTTCAATGTCAGACCAACGTCTGCGTTCATTAAATATACCTGTACTTTCACCGACTAAATCTAATCCGCTGTAATCCACTAATCCCATGCGGTAAAAAATATCTAAAAACGACTCTTTAGGGGTAGATAAAGCTAATTTACTAGAGCCCATATTTGATGAATATTTAAGTACATCTGCCAAACTAATTTGGCCTCGGTTTCTTGGATCAGAAACTCGACTCCCGCCAATACGCATATAACCCGGTGAGGTATCCACTAAATCTAACGTGCCGTAAGAGCCATAATCCAACGCATTAATAACCGATAATGGTTTTACGGTTGAACCCGGTTCAAAGGTGTCGGTAATAGCACGGTTACGTATTCTACGTAGTGGCACATTGTTACGGTTATTAGGGTTAAATGATGGACTATTAACCATAGCTAAAACTTCAGCCGTTTTAACATCAACCACAATGGCTGAGCCTGAAGTGGCTTCGTATGTTTGCACTGCTTTTTTTAGTTCTTGATAAACGGCCGATTGAATACGTTGATCTATGGTCAATACAACGTTTTGCGGTTTAGAGCCTTTTTGCTCTTCCAACACTTCAATTTCGCGACCTTTGGCATCTTTAATTATTTTACGTTTGCTTGGTGTACCCACCATCCAATCGTTATGGCGTAATTCGACCCCTTCGATGCCTTTACCATCAATATTGGTAAAGCCAACAATATGCGCCGTGATCTCTCCGGCAGGATAATAACGTTTTGATTCTTCTCTTAAGCGCACACCCGGTATACGTAATTGCTCAACATAATCGGCAACCACTGGATTGGTTTTACGTTTTAAATAAATAAAACGCTTTTTAGCGTTATTGGTAATACGGGCAAGTAACTCATGTTCTTCCATGTCTAACACTTTGGCTAGCGCTTCCCAGCGTACATCGGTTTCAAACTCTGGATATTCAAGTACTTGTTTAGGGTCAGCCCAAATAGTTTGTACCGGTACACTTACGGCTAACTCAACACCGTTTCTGTCGGTGATCATGCCACGCTGGATGGTGCCTTCTTTAATACGAACCGTACGATTATCACCTTCCATACGTAAACGATCTGGTTGGATAATTTGTAAATAGGCAGCTCTTGAAACAACAGTACCAAACACTAAAACTAAGGACACAACGACAAACTGAAAGCGCCAACGATTGAATCCCGGCTTAGCGATTTGTTTGGCTTGTTTGTTGGATTTACTGCTGTGCGGTTTATTATTACCCGACTTGGCACTCGAAGACTTTCGATTACTCGTTTGTTTATTTTTTGACTTGGATGATTTATTTAACCAATCTTTCATGGCAAGGTCACCACCACTTCTTCATCCGTAGTAGGACGATTCATACCAAGACGATTGCGAGCGATATTTTCAACTCGGCTGTGTTCGGCCAAAGACCGCTGTTCTAATAACAAATGGCGCCAGCGTAGGTCGATATCATCGCGTTGTTGCAACAATACGTCCTGTTGGATCACCATTTGTCGGTTAAGCTGCGCCCAATGAACCACTGCGATGGCAAAGATCACATTGAGCAACAGGAGCCCCATTGTAAGTTTGTACTTACCGATGTCCTTAAAAATCAATTTTGCTAACTGACTGTCTATTGTTTTTTTCATTATGGCAATCTTTCAGCGACTCTAAGAACGGAGCTTCGCGCACGGCTATTTCTAGCAATTTCTTCATCAGAAGGTTTATAAGCTTTGCCAATTGGCTTTAACTTAATCCCCTGATTTAACTCGGCTTCTGTAATAGGCATACCACGTGGTACTTGTTTGCCTTGACTTTCCTTACGAATAAACTGTTTTACAATACGGTCTTCTAACGAATGGAAACTGATCACTGACAGTCGTCCACCCGGTGCTAATACGTTTAATGAAGCCTCTAACGCCGCTTCAATTTCTACCAATTCACTGTTGATATAAATACGAATACCTTGGAAAGTACGCGTTGCTGGATGTTTTTTCTCAGCTTTACTTTTAGGTACAGTCGCAGCAACTAATGTGGCTAAATCCGTAGTGGTTAAAATGGGGGATTCATCACGCACTTCTACAATTTTTCTTGCCACACGTTTAGCAAATTTTTCTTCACCGTACGTCTTTAAAGCAAATGCAATATCTTCTTCTGCCGCTTTAGCTAACCATGCCGCAGCACTAATACCATTAGTATTGTCCATGCGCATATCTAAAGGGCCCGGTTTCATAAAACTAAAACCACGATCCGCTTCATCCAGCTGTGGTGAAGATACCCCTAAATCCATCAAAATACCGTCAACTTTGCCAACCAATTCATGTTTTTCAACAATGGCTTGTAGTTGTGAAAATGGGGAATGATCAATATGAAAACTGGGGTTATCGGCAAATTTCTTTGCCTCTTCTATTGCCGTTGGATCTCGGTCAATCGCGTATAAACGACCATCACTATTAAGTTGTTTTAAAATCTCGCCAGAATGACCACCGCGACCAAATGTACAATCGATATAAATACCATTTGGCTTAATTGCCAAAGCATCAATTGATTCTTTTAATAAAACCGAAACGTGCGCTTCTGTCATTGTTCTGCCATTTATCAATAAATATAGTTAAAGAGAAAAATCTTTTAATCTGTCTGTTAACTCAAAGTCACCTTCAAGTTCAGTTTCTATGTCGTCAGACATTTGTTGTTGCCATCTGGTCTCAGACCAAATTTCAAACTTATTCAGTTGCCCCACTAACATAATGGGTTTATCTAAACTGGCGTGTTGCCTTAATGCCGTTGGCAGTAAAATACGCCCGCTTTTATCCATATCCACTTCGTGTGCATTACCTAATAAAACACGCTGAACTCTTCTTTCATGAGGATTCATTGATGACAGTTGGCGTAATTTATATTCGATGTCTTCCCATTCAACTAATGGGTAGAGCAAGAGGCAAGGCTGGTGAAGATCCACCGTACAAATCATTTTCCCTTCAGATTCAGACAGCAACAAGTCTCGGTGTCGAGTAGGTATCGACAACCGTCCTTTACTATCTAAAGAAAGAGGGTTTGCACCGCGAAACATTGTTCACTCCATTATGTGGTTATTATTATTTCCACTTCGTTATTTATTGCTTTTTGGGGGAGTGAGTACCATTTACTCCCACTATTTCCCACCAATGAACAGTTTAAGCCTCATATGTAAATATTGTCAAGCTTCTAAAGCATAAGATAATTTGATTCTTGACCAAATAAATAAAGGGCTATAGCTAAAGTTATGATAGTTGTGGGATTTTGTGGGGAAAATTATTTATATATTATTTTTAATACATAGCTGATCTGATCCCTTTTTATTTTCTGTTTGTTTTTTAATCACAAAGGAAGATTTAAAAAAGTTGATATGGTTTCAGACGTGACTTACTCAAATGTTGTTTCTAGTTTTTTAAATTGTGTGTGTTTGGAATCTAGGTTTCGCTTTTTACTGTAAAAGATAAAAGACTGTTTCACCTTCGGCGCAAGTTGTCAGCTCCCGACACAACCTAAGCGAGTACATCCATCCATGGATTAATGTCTCATACTTTCAAAACTTATTTTATATCAGGAATATTTAGATGGAGAGGTAAAGTAAAGCAGAGCAAGAGCTAAAGCAGAAAGCCCATTAGCTAACGCTAATGGGGTTTCATTATTGAAAAATAACTGTTTCACCTAATTTAAATCAAACAACCTGAGTTTAAAAACTTTCAAATTAAGGTGGGTGGCCTTGTTATTTCCCTTTTTATTTTCTGTTTATTTTTTAATCACAAAGGAAGGTTAAAGAATGTTGATATGGTTTCAGCTTGAAGTGGCGGGTTTTCAATTCCCTACAGGGTGTAAGTTCGTTATTCTTTTAAGGTAGGTAGACTTTTTGCGACAGCTCAAAAGACGCAGGTTAACTCTCTAACTGGGAGTATTATATTTGTCATCGAATCTTCCTGAACCCTAAGATTTCACCTTGACGGCGACCGTACCTTTTTTCAACAGCCAAAAAAGGTAGGCGAAAAAGCCCGCTTCCAAACAAAATCTAATACTTCATTAAATAGTTATTTTTGTTTACAAAAAAGGGCTGAAAAATCGTCCCTGATAACCAGCCCTTTCTCAGCATCCCTGCTTCGAATTTTATAAAAAATAATATTAATGAAGTGATTTTGTGATGGAGGATAAAAGCAGAGCAAGAGCTAAAAGCAATAAAGCCCATTAGCGTTAGCTAATGGGCTTTCATCGAGGTTAATTTACCCCTGACTCTTTTTATTATTAAGCGTATGATCATTTAAAGTATTTTTTTGATAATACTTTCTCTGACGGTTCGCGGAATAATCTAAAACCTCAAAGAAGAAAGTAAATAACTGCATTACCAACCACAAGTAGATTTTTAAGATAAATAATATAGTTGCAGATAAGAAAAGGTTAGTTTTTCTTAGCCACACTAATTTCTGAGTATTCTTAACTGCATGAATGCCAATTATCAGACATATGATTAATACAACAATGCCAGCACTAATTAACATTATTAATTCTTCTTTCGAATATTCAATATTTTTGAATGTTAAATAGTAAATAATACAGCCGGACAATAAATTGAAAATTATTGACGTAATTTCCTTTCTAGGTGTTAATTCTAACAATTTTTATCATTCCTAGTTTTGTATTAATAATACCAAAAGGTTTAGAAATCAGTTACTCAATATCTATTTAAGAAAAGTTATATTCAATACTGATATTTAAATCGGAAGTTAGAGTAAGAGCTAAAAGCAACACAAAGATTATTAAATTCGAGTAGTGTACTTTCACAATAAATTATTCTGTATTTTCATCCAAAATAAAATCTACAGTTTCTCTTACATCCGGAGTTGCATTAATTATTTTAAAGATCTTATAAGCATTCATCCCTGTAGATTTAATGGGAGAAGCTAATAAAGCACTCAAAAAACTATGAGGTGAGCTTTCAACGCCATCAAAATCCAGTTGGATTGTTTTATTCTCAGCTAACGCTGGGAATATTCTTTCATTTCGAAAGCGTATAGCTGCATCTTTATCTTCAGCAAAAAAACCAAAATAATTGGAAATGTTAACATATAGCTGCTGCAGTTCCTGCTTACCATCAGCCTTTCTTTGTTCAACTAAAGCTTCCTGTCTAAAGCCTTGAAGCATCTGATCTAATGTTTCTCTAAAAGGATTATTATCTAACTTGATAGTTACTAATACAAATGTACCAGGCCAGTTTTCATCAAGTCTCTTATTCGTTATATCTCTTGGAGATATATGAATTAAACCATTGCCTGAAAGTATATGCATATCGGCATTTAAGCGTCTAATAATATTAGTAGAAATAAATAAACCAATACCTGCATTGTTTTTATCTTTATATGGATCATTTTTACCAAAAGTTCCTGAAACCTGTGGTTTCATAGCCTTTAAAATAGCTTCCTCATGTGTAACTTGCCCAGGGTATGCTTGTTCAAGATGCTTTTTAATTCCAATACCCACATCTGCAATGATGAATGAAACCTCATTCTTATTTTTAAAATATGAAAATTGACAAAGAGATGGGATTCTATGTGTTCTATTGGAAAATTCATAATGTGACTGACCATGCTCTAATGTATTGTAAAGTAATTCACTTAATACATATCTTAGAGTTTTTGTGAATTCCACATTAAAATTTCCAGTGTATTGTTCAGCTGCTTCAATAACGTCTTTAAAGTCACTTGAATTTCTCAAGGCAAATAAGGGCTTAAATTGATTTCCTGTAAAATTACGTCCGTCATGCATTAAAACATTAAAAGCTCCCCTAGCTCCAAGTCTACGATACATTTCACTTGCACCATTTCTTGAGTCCGATTCTATAAAAGAAACAGTGCACCTTTGTGACTTTAATTTCCACGCATAAAGAACTAGAAGTGAAACAGCTTGATAATTAGCGTTTGAACATTTTTTTAGATCAATTTTTACTTTTTTATCCGTAAATGACCAATCAAAAAATTTTAAAAAACGATCGAAGTCAAAAGCTCCATGCTCTTTAAAGTTAAATCTATCTGGTAAATAAATAACAACTGTTTTATCTTTTTCTAATTTAGCTTTCAACTTAACTAGTTCACTATTGTCTTCCATAAACTAACTTCCATTCTATAAAATATAAAAACAAAAATAACGAAATAACGTGGACATCCACTCTAAATTGCACAAACATTTAAGTCAATTCATTGCATTCCAACCGTTAGGTTCGGTTAGCTTTTCTTTTTTCTCTTGCTCTGCTTTATCTCTCCATCTAAATATTCCCGAAATAAAATAAGTTTTCCAAAATATGAGACATTAATCCATGGATGGATGTAATTAGAACAACGCAGGACGCAGTTGTCGGGGACGTCGAATAAGGGATGGTGTTTCACATCATGGATGATGGGATGTCATCAAAACAGGGATGTTTTATTTGATGACCAAAGGACGACTTTTCAGTCCGTTTTTATAAACAAAAATAACTATTTAATGAAGTATTAGATTTTGTTGAAAGCGGCGCTCTGTTTCATTATAAGAGTCGCCTACCTTTTTTTGGCCCTTTGAAAAAGGTATTGTCGAGTACATGGATGTACTCGCTTAGGTTGTGTCGGGAGCTGACAACCTGCCACTTCATGGACGAAGGGATGTCATCTAAACAAGGATGTTTATAAAGATGACCTCTTCATGGACGATGAATGCCATCAATACATAAAAAGAGAAACCTCAATCTACTGTGTTCTAGGATTACTCAAATCAACACCTTTACTCATATAAAGATCATCATAAAATAGGTTTAACCTTTAGCCACGCCGTTTTTTTATAAATATTGATTATGTTGCCCTATTCCTATTTCAATTATATACACATAGAATTTTCAAACGTTTAGCCTAGTGCTATTAGCGTTATCAATATTAAGACTAAATATGCCCTACTTTCACCAATATAATTGTATCTTGCTCTACATATGGGTGGTGACGGCTTAAGTGTGGTGAGCGTATCCAAGTCCCTGCAGGGTAACGCCCATGTTCGTCGATAAACTCACCTTGCAGTACAAAAATTTCTTCCCCTCCCATATGAGTATGAGGAACAAATTTTTCACCAGCAGGCCAAAATACTAATGCAGTAGATTCAGTCCCAATACTATGTAAAGGCATAACCTGCAAGTTGCCCTGCCCCTGCAACCAAGGTGTTTGTTTAGTATCAACTCTGACTTGCTCACTATCATCCGCTTGAAATTGATATAACTTCACAAACAAAACACAGCCGTTTTTGCTAAAAGGACTATGACTAAACCCTTCTGGATTTCTAATATAAGTGCCTGCAGGGTAATCACCGGTTTCATCAGAAAATACGCCCTCTAAAACAAAGATCTCTTCGCCTTTAGGATGAGGATGTTCAGAAAACTGTGACCCGGCGTCATATTTAACCACGCTAGTGGCATGCCCTCGTTCTTGTTCGGCTCGCGCTAATGGCTTGCGCCATACTCCTTTGGCCGGACTTTGTTGCCATTGTATTTCATTGGTATTAATTATGACGTGTTGTTCAAAGTTCATGTTCAGCATGGTTATGGCCTTTTATCTAGCTGGGTATTTATAGTAAGTACGTTGTTTTTAATCAATTAGTTCAATACAACTGCATATTAACTCAGCTTTGTATTAAATTAATCCAAATTTAACATCCCCCACTAACGGGGAGCATTAAATTTGTTATTCCATCGTTATACTGTCGTTTAATGTGTGTATAGATGGGGTCTTCATGAAGAATAATAAATCTCTGTATATTGGGGTTATGTCCGGTACAAGTGTGGATGCTATCGATTTAGCCATTGTTAGTTTCGACAGCAATAAGATTTCAGTTTTAGCCACTAGCGAAACGAAATTTTGCCCACTATTAAGGAAGCAGGTCTTAACCCTTTGTGAACGCCAATCTGCTAATTTGGTTGAGCTTGGGCAAATTACTCAACACTTGAGCAAGTCTTATGCTGAGGCTATAAATGCGCTTTTAGTACGTAATAAACTCTCATCCAGTGATATTCAAGCTATCGGTTGTCATGGCCAAACGGTATGCCATCATCCCGTTGGCGAACATCCATTTTCTATGCAATTGATTAACGCCTCTTTAATTGCAGCCATGACCAATATCACAACCATCTGTGATTTTAGATCGATGGATATTGCACTTAATGGTCAAGGTGCACCGTTAATTCCAGCGTTTCATCAGTTTTTGCTGTCAGTAGGCTGCCCGAATAAAGCTAACAACAGTGCAGCGCAAACTGCGGCTTTTTGAATATAGGGGGGATGGCTAATATTACGCTTATAAACTCAACCTCTATTAAAGACCAACAAATAGCAAACAATCGCCAAACCATTGGTTTTGATACTGGTCCTGGCAATGCGTTAATCGACCACTGGGCATTAAACAAATATAACTTACCCTTTGATAAAAACGGTCAAATAGCCGCATCAGGCACTGTCAATGAAGGCTTGTTAGCCATTATGTTGTCTGACCCATATTTTAAAAAAGCAGCGCCCAAAAGCACAGGACGCGAATATTTTAATGAACATTGGTTAGAAAAACAGTTGACGCTTGTTAATGACAAAATCGATAAGAATGAACAGATCAAATTAACCAATGAAGACATAATGGCAACATTAGTACAATTCACGGCACAATCCATTTGCAATGATCTTAAACTTTACACAAACCAAAACGCTGACAATACTATTGAAGAGTGCCACACCTTATGGTCATTTGGTGGTGGGTGCAGAAACCACACCTTGATGAATGCAATTCAGATTTTGTTACCAAATTGGCAAATAAAAGATACGATTGAATTAGGTATTGAAAGTGATTTCATGGAAGCTATCGCATTTGCTTGGTTGGCTTATTGTCGCGTTAATTTATTACCTAGCACCTTACCATCAGTTACAGGAGCAACTAGAGCAGCCATCAGCGGTACCGTTACCTCGCCACCTGACTTAATTGGTTAATGACTTTCGATTTTAGCTCTGTGTATTGTATATGGAAATCCGTTAATAAAATCCGGTAATAGAGTTTCATCCACTATCTGAAGTGTTTCTATTTCATAGGTAGTGGTATAAAACCCACCGTTCTTAGCATTAACCGATAACACACTCACTGTCGGCTTATTCACAGTTGTGATGGTTTCTGACTCTGCCATTGCTTGAACTTGAGCTTGCACTTGATGTTGGTTTCCAACAAATTGTCGTGCAGGCATGCCCCCTGCATTAAGTAAAAAAAGCTCCTGATATTTAGCTGGATAAAAAGCATGTTGATGACCGCTAATATACACATCAACGTTATATTTATTGAATAATGCCATTAGTTTATCGGACGCTTGTATTACCTCACCAAACTTATTGCGACTAACGGCAACACCACTCAGAGGTAAATGGCCAACAACAAATAAAGGCCCATTAGTCGTATCATGCTGTAACATAGACTCAATCAGTAACCACTCCTCTTCAAGTATTTGATGACCAGAAAGATCAAGCATTACAAATCGACCACCAGCAAATTCAAAATGATAAAAGTATGGAAATTTTTCTTGGTTAATGAAGTTTAACTCTGGGGAGTGAGATAGCCAGAATGCTTCTGTCTCTGAGCGCTCTAATTGATATGTATAATTAATAACCTTCGATGATTGGCTGCCATTTATCACAGATGGCCTACTCGATTTAGAACCATCATGATTACCTAGTGATAAAGCAAAAGGAATATTAGCGTGCTCAAATGGCAATAAAATTTGTTGGTAAAACCCTTGCCACATTGCTCTGACTTGCGAATTGTCTAAACTAGACTTTTGGCCAGCCACTACATCACCAGGTGACACGACAAGAGAAATATCCCAATTTTGGATTATCTCTTTTAACGAACGCCTAAGTGTTTCTGGATAACCAACGCTACCATAAGCACCATTTATGTCATTTAATATTAAAGCGTGTTGCCAGTTATTATCACCATTAGCTTTTACTAAATGAGATATAAGCGTGGTTTTAGTTGGTTGATAGAAAAAAAGCGAGAGCACTAAGAACGACAACAAAAGCCAAAAACAACCATTTGATTTTGTTTCTTAGTGATCGCTTAACAACAACCAGGAACTGAAAATTCATTATTTACTTAAGGTATTTGCTTTTATCAACAATTAATAAACTGGTTGGTATAGAGCGCCCTTGATTATAAATAGACTCTCCACCAACAGCTAAAGCGGTTGAGCCCCCGCCATCAAGGTTCATTGCTTCATCACAACCCAAAGAAATGAGTAACTCAGGCAGAGCACTTATTTTATAACTTTTCGCGACTAACATGATCACATGATTATCAGCTGTAATACAAACCGCACTACGGGGACGGTAATCACCAATTTCAACACCTGACCCCCAGAATATTTCTTCATCGTAGGTGATCTTGCTTTGACCATTTTTCACTAACGTTGGACCACCACCTATTGCCATTTTGGCATCTAACAAGGTACCTGCTGCAGCCTCAGGTATCTCTTGTGGTGTCGTATCGGATAAGGAATAACTTAGGGGTTCGGCAAACCCATATATAGCCCCTGTTAGATCATACTGATATACCCAATCTACAGATGCTTGATTAGAGGAAGATAGAGTTAATGCGCTTCTAAGTACGGGAAAAGATTGACCTGAGCGAGTAAGTGCCGTCACATTTCTTGCGTAAAATTCATTGTCGTCAATCAGTGCAGAGTAGGAGGAGTTACCAGAGAAAAAACCACCATTAATGGCTGCTAGTACACCTTCTTGTTCGGCAAAATTCATAATTGACTGACTTTGCTCAGAAGATGCGGCTCTTAACTCTAAATTGTCATTGGTTAAATCTAATTTCACGTAATGCAGAGGCTTTGATTCTCCAATACTACCAAGGAAATAATTTACCCCAGTAGGTAAAGAATATTCTGCACTTACATCTTGCCACGTTAACGTATTATCGCTTTCCGTCTCAGTTTCCGCTTCTTTATCATTATTACTGCACCCCAATAGTAATAATGGAAATAAACAGATCATAAGCTTATGCGTAAATGTACTTGGGTGAATAACGTTTAACATGACATTCCTTTTCAATTCAGGTGTGTTTTATCTTGATAAAGATACTATTGAATAGCTATATAAACTGCGAAATAGATTCTATCGCCAAAACCGATTCCCCCTCCTTTGGGTGGGTCAGTCGTATCTATGTATCTGTTATGTTAAGAGAAAAGGAAATGAAATATGAAATACTTGCCCCACTCTTTACTGCTCTTTTTAAGCCTAAATATGTTAAGCCTAAATACCTACGCCATCAGCGAAACTGGTGATGTTGATTTATTAAAAACCAATATAATAAATATGGTTGAATCTGAGTTTACAAGGTTAAGTGTGCCAGGTGTTTCCGTTGCTGTTGTATTAGATTCTGGTGATGAGATCACTGCTTTTAAAGGGACCGCAAATACAGAAACTAAAGAAGAATTAAATGAGGACCATCAATTTAGGTTAGCCAGTGTTTCAAAACACTTAACGGCAATTATGCTCATGTTATTACAGGAGCAAGGTGATATAGCCTTGGATGATAAGATCATAAATCATGTAGATTTACCTGATTTTCCCAACAGAGATATCATTACTATTAGACAATTAATGAACCATACGGCGGGTGTTTATGACCATGTAAACAGCCCTAATGATTACTTTTCTATTGCTTTATCTGAACCTAATCGTGTGTGGACACCTGAAGAAGTTTTAAATTATACCGTACAAGCTGGCGCTGATTTCCAACCGGGAGCAGCTTATAGCTATTCAAACACAGGTTATTATATCCTAGGTTTATTAATTGAAGCGGTAACAGAACAAACCTTTGCTGAAGCGTTTAACGATTTATTAGTCAACCCTTTATCTTTAACCGGTATTTTTGCAGATGACTATAGCGATACAAATACGCCTATTGAAATGTTTGCGGCTAATAACCGAGCTTATGAGTACCATAAAAGTTCAATAGGTGCTGCCGGTAACTTTGTGGCAAAACCTTTAGCATTAGCAAAGTTAGGTCAGCAAGTTTATGCTGGTAATTTTATTTCGGACGAATCAGAAGCCGCCATGTCAACCGGCAGTGATTTAAACAATGCTTATGGTTTAGGCTCAAGACTTTGGTCTTTACAAAATATTTTTCACTTTGGGCATACTGGCACGTTAGGCGGATACAAGTCGATTTATATGTATATCCCAGAATACGAAGTATCTATTGCCGTTATAGTTAATGGTTACCCTGCTGTTAGTGATAATTGGTGGCACTTCCTAGATGAAGTCATGTTAGAGGTTGTGTCTTATTATAAAGGAACATTAGAGACTGGAGGTGAATCCACTGATGAAACACCTACAGAAGAACCTGTTGAAGATGAAGATGACAATGAAGAAGATGATAAAGACTCCGGCGGCTCGACATCATTGTTGCTTTTATTAATAAGCAGTGTTGCCGTATTATTACGCCGAAGAAAAACGTTAAACTAGTTGATTAAATTACTAGAATTATAAATGTGAACAAAAAATAAGGCGGTTAACTTGTTGAATAACGTTAACCGCCTTTTTATCAGTTATACCAATTTCATTAAGTATTAATTATAATCAAATAGGTGTTTCGTAAATAAAGACTGAACTTGATACCAAACAGGGTAAGACTTTCCATTTCCAACGGTTTGATCATTAAGCACAGAGATAGGTGCAATTTGCTTTGAAGAGCTTGTGATCCAAATTTCATCTGCATTTAAAACTTCATCAAAACTTATTACTCTTTCTTCAAGCTCAAAGTTACTATGTTTATTAACTACATCAATGACCATAGCACGGGTAATGCCTGGTAATTTCTCATGATCTAGCTGTGGTGTTAATACTTTATTCGCGCTGACGATAAACACATTACAGGCCGCGGCTTCGGTTAATTCGCCATGCACATTAAATAATAGAGTTTCATCAAAACCAGCCAACTTACTTGATTGATAATGCATAACATTACCTAACAAAGAGGTCGATTTTATATGCTTATTTTGCCATCTGGTATCTACTTGAGTATTTACTTTATAAAACTTTAAGTTTTCAGCATCCGCATCTGGCATAGGTGGAATTTCAAAGGTGTATATAAAAACGGTTGGTGTTAAGTCGTCACTAAACCCATGTTGTCTAACGGGTGAAGAGCCTCTGGAAATTTGTATATAAACGCCTAAATTCCCATTACCGTTCTGGTTAATTAGTTTAGTGCAGATCGCTCTAAATTCTGTCTCAGAAAATGTATTCGTTAAGCTTATCGCGGCCAAACCGTTTAACAAACGTTCAAAATGCAAAGCAAAACCAACAAATTTACCGTCGTAACTTGGAATAACTTCATAGATGCCATCACCGAATAAAAATCCACGGTCCATTGGGGATATTTTTGCTTCTTCAGGCGCCATATACTCGCCATTTAAAAATACTATACTCATTGAGTTTCCTGTACTACAAGTTTGATATTTGTTGGAACCCACACAAAGTGCGAATTTTATTTATTAGCTCTAAACCTTCGGTGTAACTTAAGCTATCTTCCGTTAACGTGTTTAGCTTAGTGACGCCATCAACACTGCCTTTACTAGACAAATACTTTAAAATTTTTAGGGGATTCACATCCGCTAACAAATCTTCTTTTTTCATTAAACTCAATAGACCAAGAATGCCATATGCTGCCCAGTTTGATACATCGGCCACTAATAACTCATCACAGCAAGTCTGAGACGTCATGATATTGTGTGAGGTTAAATGATGGCTTATGTTGCCCATCCCGATTTCATTACCCCCATCACCTATACCAATGGATGGACAAATCGAAAAATTAAAAAAATCATCAAAACTAGCGCAGCGTGCGGTGATATCATCACCGAACATATTTCGATATGTTCCATCTAATGTTAATCCTGGTCGTTCAATGGAGATCAGTAAAGAAGGTTCAATATCAGCAAGTGCTGATTTAGCAAAGTGCTCTGCATTGATATTATTATCAAGGTTTAATCGTAAACAATCGTATTCTTCTATCAGCGCGGAATATAACGGTTCGCCACAAACTAAAACAGGTGATAGTCCGATTTTCAAAAACGCGTTATACAATACTATCGCGCCAACTGGACCATCTGTTTCAAAGGTGTCTAACACTGGAAAACCAGTTCCAATTAAAACGGTACCAGTTGCTTTGTTGATCAATTTGGCAGCACGATAATAATACCCTGATTTTAGGCAGCTTTGAGCAAACTTCATTCCTCGTAAATCTTTCTCAACTAAAAGATCTTCGATCTGCAAACTCAGTGTTTTAGGAGTATGGTTCGTCGATGATTTTTTGGAGGTATAACTTTATCTGTATTGGATAACATTAACTACAGGCCTTTTTTACAATGTTAATTTGAGCTTGCCTATGTTGTTCAAAATGCAAAATGTTATGCGCTTGCTCTATAGTAATAGCTTCAAATCGAACAACATCACCTTGTTTACATTGACTTAACTTATCTAAATCTATTGATAACACACTGCCTAGTTTGGGGTATCCCCCAATAGTTTGGCGGTCATTCAATAAGATTATCGGTTGTCCATCAGCAGGTATTTGAATCGCACCTAAAGTAATGCCTTCTGATAACATCTCTGTCTTATTAGCTGTAATCTTAGGCCCTTTTAATCGATATCCCATTCGATCAAATTGTTTACTTATTTGGTAATTGTTACAAAAAAAACGTCGAATATCTAAGTCTGAAAACCAATCTTGCTGATAGCCTAAAATCACCCGTAAAGTAACTGTAGATTCAAAAGTTGGAATTGCTTTGGCATCGATGGTATAAGAGTCTAGTGTCGGTAAAGTGTTTGAGTCAGCGTCATCAATCGCCAACATTGGTAGTTTGTCACCTTGTTTTAAAGGCTCTCCTGACAATCCACCTACTTTTTCTCTAACAACCGTAGAGCAACTACCAAATTCAGGTTTAATGGTGAACCCGCCACTCACCGAGAAATAACTTCTTAACCCTTTTGCAGCAAAGCCAAACTCGATAACATCGCCGGCATTGATCACGAAGGTACACCACATCGGTATTAACTTACCATTTACGGTGACGTTCGTTTCTGCACCAGTGACACAACCAACTGTTTGACAATTACTTTTTAATTTTAGGCCTCCAATTACTACTTCTAAAGCACTGCAAGTGTGAGCATTGCCTAATAAGTTGTGGCACCAATTAAATGAAAACCTATCAGCAGGACCACCTTGAGTTAGGCCAAGGTGAGTTTGGCCAAAACGCCCCGCATCTTGAATTAAACTCAACACTCCCGGACGTTCTACTACAAAATGAGTATTATTATCACTCATAACTCACCCCCTAGTGCTATGTATTCCGTTTGGTCTATTGCTTTAAACTGTACTGAGTCACCAACTTTAAAAGGCATAGACGGTTCGACATCAGGATTAAACATTAATAACGGACACTGACCAATAATATTCCAACCGCCTGGTGATGCCGCTGGGTAAACAGCCGTTTGCCTATCCGCTATCGCGACTGCACCTTTAGGTACTATGGCTCTTGGTGTCGCTAATCTGGGCATTGCGATCTGCTCATCCACTTGTCCTAAGTAACCAAAACCAGGGGCAAATCCAATGGCGAAAACGCGGTAGGTTTGTTGTTGATGGATTCGAATAACATCTTCAACATTCAAATTATGATGATTCGCTATACGCTCTAAATCTGGGCCTGTTTGCACCGAATAATACACAGGTAACTCAACGACGTGCTCTAAAGTTTGGACGCCGCTATTAGTCAGGGAAGTTTGAGTTGATGTCAAAAGTGTCGTAATGGCTTGAGCCACTAATTTTTTGACGGCAAAATGGTCGGTCACCAGTGGATTATAATTAATCAGTAATGATGCGTAAGAAACTATAATTTCAATACCTAAATCATTAGCATTTAACGAGATATACTCAGAAATAGTTTTTAATTGTGCCGCTAGAGATTCACTCAAAGGTTGGTCTATATATAAAATAAGCGCGCACTCTGACGCTGGGACAATGCGGACATTTTTCATAAATTCACTAACGATAACGTCGGGATTCATTGCGTGAAGTTTTTGCTCTGCCATGGTTATATTATTCTGCTTTACAAAGTCGACGAATTTCTGAAATTAACTTAATGCCATCTGCATTATCACCATGTACACAAATAGTATTTGCTTGCACCTGTATAATAGCGCCAGAAGCTGTCACCACTTCACCACGACATAGTTGCTCTACTTGAACAAGGATCTCATCATGTTGTAATACTGAGCCTTGTTCAGTTCGGGCTTGTAACTTTCCATCGTCGGTATAACGGCGATCTGCAAAAACTTCAAACTGCAATTCAACACCATACTCTTTGGCTTCTAATATAAATTGGTCATTATCTTGTGTGGCTAACATTAATAAGGACAAATGAGAGCCCTCGCCTCGAGCTGAATTTAGCGCAAACATCGCTTTGTAAATAGCATGTCTAATATTAGTTAGTTTCATCATGTCGTTATACAAGGCTCCATGAGGCTTAACATAACTGACCGTTAACCCCTTAGTACTTGCCATGCCACTTAACGCGCTTACTTGATAAATCATTAAATTGATAATTTCACTTTCACTGCAGTTAATTGACCTACGGCCAAACCCTTGAAGATCTAAGTATCCTGGGTGAGCACCGATTTGCGTTGCATGCTGCTTGGCTAAATCTAAGGTTAAAGACATTACATCGGCATCACCGGCATGAAAACCACAAGCAATATTTGCCATATCGATATGCGGCATTACCGCGTCGTCTAATCCCATTTTCCATGAGCCAAAACTTTCACCGAGATCACAATTTAATTTTAATTTTTTCGTCATGGTTTTAATTTGCCTTTGAATGATTAGTCATTAATAAACTGAATGAAAAGGTGCAAGTTACAAAACAGACAATTTACTATTTTTTATATCCGTCACTAACATACAGCCTGGACTATGGGTTATACAAAAGCCTAGTTTTGCTTCGCGTATTACATTCTGTGGAGTCACACCACACGCCCAAAAAACGGGAAGTTCATTTTCTTTGATCTCAACTGCATCTCCATAGTCTGGTTTATCAATGTGGCTAATGCCAATTAAACTGGGATCACCTAAATGCACAGGCGCACCATGAACACTTGGGAAACGACTACATATTTGCACAGCTCTAATCGCATCTTTGGCTAACATTGGTCGCATACTCACGACTAAGTTACCAGCAAGCTCTCCCGCTTTAACATTGGCAATATTAGTGTTATACATTGGTACGTTTACATTTTGGGTAATATTCCTAATCTCAATACCATCTGCTAACAAGGCTTCTTCAAATGAGAACGAGCAACCAAGCAAAAATATAACTAAATCGTCACGCCAATATTCATCAATATTTGACACTTGCGTTTGTAATTCACCATCTACAAAAATATTATATTTTGGAATATCAAAACGAATATCGGCGGGTTGTTCAGCACCAACATCTATATATGGAGAGCCAACTTCCGTTGACATAGCAATAATAGGGCAAGACTTTGGGTTTAATTGACAAAAACGTAAAAAATCATTGGCTTGGGGTTCAGGCAAAATCACTAAATTACATTGCACGTAACCGTTCGCTAACCCAGAGGTGTGATTTTTCCACTTTCCGTCTCGAATAAAACGACGTACTTGTGACGGCGAGGCTGTATTTGGTTCCATTTCTTCTAACATGATTATTTCAACTCTGAATTATTATATAAATATACAGAATAGCGTATATTTCTGTATCCCCTTAAAGGGGGGAAGCCCACTAATCTAGCTCAATATAGGAAAGTTTAGCGTGATAATATGGTATTAAATTAATGTTTTTCCGATTCTTGAAAATTCGTCAACTAACCACTCACCAGCAATACCAAGTGAAGCATCATGACTCCACACCATGTCGACATTTTGTGTAAAACTGACCGCTTGATGGCGAGTAGTGAGTCTTTTGATATCAGCTCTATGTTCAAACAAATGAATAGGTAACTCAGCCCAACCGAAGCCTTGCGAGACCAAATCGACCATCATTGAGCTGGTATCGGTAAACCAAATATTGGTGGATAAATCAGAATCGTAAGTCCTAAAACCTGATTCAGAGTCGGTGATCCTTATGTGTCTAAACTGTGCCAACTCTTCAGGGCCAACAGCAGGTATATTTGCTAACTCATGATCGATACCTACAACGGTACTGTACTGGACATGAGCAAATCCTTTGAACAAAACCCCTTCTGGATAATCCTGTACGGCTAACGTAATCGCCAGATCAGCCTTGCCATTTTGAACTAACTGATAAGCTTCGTTATGGCTGCAATTCATTAATAACAATGAGGTTGTAGGAAATTTTGATTCAAAGTCCGTTAGTATTTTCAGCAATATGCCACGAGGAAAAGATAACTCATCAAATGCAATTTTAATTTCATTATCAACTTGCCTAATTAAGCTATCCACTTTTTTTACTAAATGGTCATGACTTTTTAAAACAGCCTTAATTTCTCTTAATAATATTTTCCCTTCTTGAGTTAACGAAGGGGAACGAGAAGAGCGATCAAATAAATCAAATCCAGCGTCAATTTCCATATTTGTGATCAAACCACTGATAGAAGATTGTGCCTTACCTAACTTTCTAGCTGCCCCTGAAAAGCTACCATTTTCAACGGCTGCGGTAAAAGCTTCTAATTGCTCTAGCGAAAAGTTCATTCTTTTTCCTATAGGTTAAACCGATAGTATTTAACTTTGTTCTATTTATGTCCAGATGCAATCTAGGTCATACAAATTTTCAATTATAAAACTACCAAGTTGGTTGGAATAAAATATTACAATAATAAATAGCTTACAATGGGAATAAGTATGAATAATCTAAAAAAACAAAAATTAAGTATTTTAATAGCAAGTATTCTTGCTTCAGGTGCAGCGTATTCCGCTGACGAAGTTGAAAAAGAAAAGAAAGATAAAGAAGACATAATGGAGCGAATTGAAGTTTCTGCTTCAGGTCGTGTTACAAGTGCTGCCGAGCTACCAATGAATATCACAGCAATGGGTTCAGATGAACTTCGCAGAAAAAATATTACTGACATTAAAGATTTAATCGCAGAAAGTGTAGCCATTAGTGCTCCAGGCAACAGTAACCGTTTCGCTGACTCAGTTACAGTTCGTGGTCTAAATGTTGCCAACGTTAATGCGAATAACATTGAACGTTTTGCAACAAGTACTCTTGCATATTATTTAGATGCTACACCACTTCCAAATATTGCTTATCGAATAAAAGATATTAAGCGAGTTGAAACTCTATTAGGTCCTCAAGGTACGTTATATGGTGGTGGTAGTTTAGGTGGTACCGTTCGCTATATTACTAATAAACCTGAATTAGAAGAATTCACAGTAGACTTCAATTCAAGTGTGTATCAAGTCAAAGAAGGAAGCTTAAGTCATGATACTGATGTTGTTGTCAATGTTCCTTTAACAAAGTCAGTTGCTCTTCGTGCTTCATTAGCACGCTTAGACGATGGTGGTTTTACTGACAGAATGGTTAATCCTGTTTGGTTGTCAGACGGTGAAAAAATTGTTGGTACCCCTAACCCTGGGCAAGAGTTATATGAAGACGACGATTGGGAAGAAACCACAAGCGCTCGTGTTCAATTATTATGGCAAGTAAACGACGATTTATCCGTTAACTTCTCTCATATAAATCAAACACAATTAGCGCATGGTACCCGTGGCGCGAGTCGTTGGGATTTAGATGAAGCTTGTGCGGCTGAAAATCTTTCATCATTAGATTGTAAAGAAAAATACAGTACTGAAACTGCACCACTACAATTTGATGAATATACAATTCAATCAGTACATGAAGAATATTCTGACCGTGACTTTGCCTTAACTTCAGTTGATATCGATTGGAATCTAGGGTTTGCTACATTAACCAGTTCATTATCAACTTATGATGATGCACGTATCGGCCAAGGTGATTATCTTTATGAAGGTTTTACCTACTATGGTACTCTTGCATATATGCCTTCCTTACGCCATGAAAATACCGACCAATCGGCTTATATACGTTATGACAATACTTACAAAGGCTTCACTCATGAAAGTCGTTTAACTTCAAATGGAGATGGCCCTTTCAGTTGGATAGCTGGTATCTTTAATACAAGCCAAGACAAGAGTTTACAGTTTTGGGAAGTTTTCCCAGGGTTTGATGATGCAGCGGTATCAGATTACGGCGGTTTTGACCCAAGAACTGAATACCCAGATCGTGGTTTTTTAGATTCAGGTTATTATGAAGACATTACATCTGAATATACTGAAACAGCAGTGTACGGTGAAATTTCATACAAAATTTTACCAGAGTGGACGGTAACAGCGGGTGCGCGTTTCTTTGACTGGGAAGACTCTGTACTTAAAAACATTAGTGATTATACGGGTTATTTAGGTATCGATATCGATACTTCAAAAGATGGCGGTTCGGATACTATCTTTAAATTTAATACATCATATAACTTTAATGAAAGTTCATTAGCTTACTTTACTGTATCACAAGGGTTCCGACGCGGTGGTACTAATGGATTCAGAGACGAAGGTGACGATATTGTTGCTGGAGACACACAACGCTTTGCCCCAGATACTACAACAAATAAAGAGTTAGGTATTAAAGCAACGGTTTTAGACAACCAACTTTATTTGCAAGCCGCGTTTTACCAAATTGATTGGCACGATACACAAACGTATTTTGACCAAACCATTAAAGGTTTCCCAATCAACGGCACAGTTAATGGCCCTGATGCACAAACCAATGGTTATGAGTTATCAGGACGTTATAGAATCAATGACAACTTCACCATTAAAGCAAGTTATGCTGCAACGGAAGCTGAATTCACCGAAACCAAAACCGTTTATTTGTTTGAAGATAACTTAGTTGATGAAACTCAAACTTGGACTAAAGGTGAAGGTTTAGGTGGGACACCAAAAAGTCGTCAAAATCTATCTATTAATTACTATGATGAGTTAGGTGATGGTAGTGTTGATGCTTCCTTATCCGTTAGATTTGTTGGCAAGCAATTAAGTAGTCGTCAAGATACAAAATATGATGATGAACTTGAGCAAGAAATTCAAGTTGACCCATATATTTTCGACGCTTATAACGTGATGAACTTATCAGCTGGTTATTCACAAGATGATTGGTCAGTGTCGGTATTTGTTGATAACCTTACTGATGAACTTGGTGAGTCCTCTTACCAACGAGTTGGTGGAAGTTGGGGTCACAAATCGATTTACATCATGCCACGTACTGTAGGTGTAACTTTCTCTTATAACTATTTCTAAATAGTTGTGATTAGAACAATTAGCCGAAGCATTTGCTTCGGCTTTTTTATACCAATTTAACAACAGATAAACCGTTAATTAGTAATCTTTTATCCAAATAGAATATGTTAACGTTATTATTAATTTCATCTACTTAGTAAAACTTTAAAGGATTGAATGATGACTCAATACTTAACAAACTTACCCCGTAACATAACAAAGGCCGTTATATATAGTGCTATCGTAATGATCAGTTCAAATGCGCTGGCATTAAAGGACTCTAGAGACGAAAACAAAACAAAAAAATCAGCATTTGTTAACGTCCAAGATATCATTCCCTCAGCTACTTTTGATATTCGCTATTACACCTCCAACAACTTTGTGGGTAAGCCAATAGATGCATACAAAGCGCCTAAGTGCATTTTGCATAAAGATGCCGTAGAAGCATTAAAACAAGTAAATGAAGAACTAAAAAAAGTATTTAAACGATTAAAAGTATTTGACTGTTACAGGCCGCAAACCGCGGTATCACATTTCATGCGTTGGGTGGACGATATAAAGGATACATCGACCAAAGCCGAGTATTACCCTAACTTGCCAAAACCTCTATTAAAGGGAGAGTACATCGCAGAAAAATCGGGACACAGCAGAGGATACACAGTTGATTTAACGATTGAATATCAGACCAGAGATGGCCAGTTCAAAGAGTTAGACATGGGTTCACCGTTTGATCTGTTTGATGAAAAGTCTAACACTATGTCTTCGTTAGTGACGCCAAAACAAACCCAAAATAGACTGTTATTAAAATCTTTAATGTTAAAACATGGATTTTCAGATTATTCCATGGAGTGGTGGCACTTTACCCATACTTCAGATCCAAGAACAACGTATTGGGACTTCCCTGTCGAATAATACGAATGTGTTAAATAGTATGCCAATTAACTCACGGTTATTGGCATAACTCTTGGTTTAATCTCAGCCCGGCATCAAACTCGGTAGAATCAATACTTTGTATTTTGACTATGCCTTTATTGGAGGTCATACGATGTATGTATTTACCATTGCCCATGGCAATACCTATGTGTGTAATAACGCCCTCAGCCCAATTACCATAAGTATTTTTTAGAAAGACCAGATCCCCTTTTTGTAATTGATCAATTTCTAATATCTTTTTCCCTAAGGTTTCAGAGGCTAATGAGTCCGCATGTTCAGGGAGCAATTTATCTCCTTCTCCTAATAAATGCCCATCCCAAGGTTGATCCGTTTCTAACGTATTAAAATGACCACCACAAGCGGCAACTAGAACTTCACGAGTCCAATTCATACATTGTTCTGCTTTGCCAACTCGATAAGCCTTTTCATTCCACATGGTCGCATTATCGATTATTTTAGATTGCATTGTGCTTAACGTGTCTTGTGTTTGTTGATCGAATTGAACTTTGACTTCATCTGCTGGGCGATTTGTTTCTTCTTGGACTGAGTCAGGGCTGCAACTAGCTAAAGCTAATACTATCATTGTAAAAGCAGAGTACTTTACAATTGATGTAAGTGTTATTTTAGTTGTTTTTTTATTCTTATTTTTTTGGCGCTTCATAATTAATTATTCCTTTACTAAATCGGCCGTTGTTACACGACGATTACATAGTTTTAGTGCGTGATTAATATTAATTATAACGATATACGATAGAACACTCAGATAACAACTGCTTAAACATAGGTTTAACCTATAGGTTCTAACTTATTCATCCACATAGACTCATATATTGTTCATTCATAGATATATATAGGACAAGAGTGTTCAAACATGGAGCCAAACGTGCCAAAGACCTGCTTTTTAAGTACGACAGAAATTTTAGCTGGATATCGCAATAAAACGTTAACACCAAGTAAAGTGATGGCTAGTTATAAAGCACAGTATGAAGCCATAAATGATAAAGTAAATGCGTTTAGTTTTACCTTTTTTGATGATGCCATTGAATCGGCAAAATTAGCCGATCTTGCCTATAACAATGATGAATACCAAGCTTTGACTGGTATTGCGGTTGCCATAAAAGACGAAACTTATATAGAAGGTCAAATAACCACTAACGGGAGTTTGTTGTTATCTGATTTTGTAGCTACATCTACCGACCCTGTAGCTCGCCGTTTAATCGACAACCAAGCAATCATTCATGGTAGAACCTGTACTCCAGAATTTTCAGTTGCCTCAACAACATGGACAAAATTATGGGGAGTCAGTCGTAACCCTTGGAATACTGACATTACTTGTGGAGGTTCATCTGGAGGCTCTGCAATCGCAGTAGCAACGGGGATGTGTAGCTTTGCCAACGGTACAGACATTGGTGGGTCTATTCGTATCCCAGCTGCATTTTGTGGTTTATATGGCTTTAAACCTGCCCACGGGCGAGTACCTGAAATTATTCCATACAACATTGATCCATATTGTCATCACGGTTTATTAACCCGCACAGTTGACGATCTTATATATGGGTACAATCTAATTAAAGGCGCGGATTGGGAGGATTCACATTCTTTTGTACCCGATAGCCAAGCGGTTACGAAACCATTATCAGAATTGAAAGTCGCGGTTTCGAAGAACTTAGGGTTTTACCAAGTTGAGCAAGATGTACTTGATGCATTAGACAATACAGTCAATCAATTAAAACAAGCCGGTGTACAAGTAGAATACGTCGATTTGGACTGGGATGAACGAGTCATTGAAACCGCCAAAATACACCAACGCCAAAATATGGGGTTATTATTAAGACGGTCTTGGGCTAAACCAGAAAACAAAACGTTAATGAACTCTTATACCAATTGGTATTTAGATAAAGTCGAAGAATTAACCCCAAATGATATTCTCGATGCCAACCTGTACCTATGTAAAATGTGGGAAGAAATTTCACCTATTTTTAAACAGTATGACTTACTCTTATGTCCAACTTTAGCCACAACTAACATCCCTGCTGATTATGATTACAGTAAAGATAAAGTTGAAATTAACGGTAAACAAGTTGATCCCAACAAAGGTTGGTTTATGACCTACCCGTTTAACACATTAGGCCAATGCCCTGTCCTCGCGATGCCTAATGGATTTTGTGACAATGGGGTCCCTAGCTCAGTACAACTAGTCGGTCGTCCATACCAAGATGAAGCAATATTCACTCTAGCTAAGTACTTATCTGAAACGATAGCGAGTGAGTTTTACACTACTCGTTTTCCTAACTTATAACCCGGCTAGTTGATATGAAATTTAAAATGAACAATTGGTTCTACGTTATCTGTTTATTAACCGCATATGGCAGTGCGGCGTTTCAAGATAATACCTTAGAAAGATTGACTAAAGCAGTGCCTTATTATTATCAATACGATAACCAGCATGAAGGGCCAAGAGCGTGCAATATTACAAGTGTAGCTATGGTATTGGATCATTTTAATGTGCTTAAAGACATCAAACCTAATTTAAGAACCCCCGATTATTTATATCAGCGTTTTGGTATCAAACAACAACCTGAACAACTTGCTGATATTTTTAACACGGTGGCGAAAGAAAATAATGTTCAAGTTCGCGACACTCTGTATACGTCAGGCACAATTGACCAGTTACGCAACCATGTTATGAAAGGGTTACCTGCTATAGTCCATGGCTGGTTTACTGAAGCTGGTCACATCCTTGTGGTCACCGGTTTTGATGGCAAACATTACACAGTAAATGATCCTGCTGGACGTTGGAATTTAAAAAAATTCGGCGAGGGGAAATATGACACATCACAATCTGGACAACAGATATTGTATCCTGCCACAGAATTTGAATTTGCAATCAATGACAACGGGACTGGCGACGATCTTTGGTTACACCTTTTCTCTAAAGTGTCAGCTGACATTACAACCAAATAAATTACTAAATTAAACTAGAATAATAAGAAGAAATACTATGAAAATATTGTATCCAATAATCTTGTTCTTAACGCTTTCAGCCTGTCAAAATGAACAAGAACAACCACTTCTGACCACTATTGAAACAATGAAACAAACCGATGTATTGTTAGTATCAGATCATACACTTCCTGAACATTTAAATTTGTCCAGTGGTGGTGCTAATGGGGAAGAAAGACGTTTTATTGACCCAACAATTCAATCCCTTAGGGCAAAACTTCAAGAACTAAACCTATCAACCTATGTACTTAATGTAGAAGACATGGTTGAAGATAAATCAATAGACAACAAAACCACATTTGAAGCGGCTTACGCTGAGTTCGATAAAGTATTAAACGCCGCTGTTGCAGCTAACGTTACTATCTTATCTGTCCATTACGATGCCAATATTATTAAGGCAGCCGACTATGGCAGTGCTAATGATTATATAGGTGGGGCTCACGTTATTCTTGACCAAAGAGCCACCAGTAATGAAACGATTGCTTTTGCTGAATCAATCATTTTTGATGGCAATGTTTTAAAATTATTAAATGATACCGGTTTACGTATTCGTCCAGATTACGAACGACAAATTCGTTATCAAGGCAATTTAACCTTAAACATAATTGGCCACTCCAAAGGCGGCGCAGCATTATTAGAAATTGGCCCACAAGAACAGGCACAAGAGCTGTTTGGTACTCCGGCACAAATTGTTGAAAACATTGATTTACCACTCACTAAATTGGCTGAAACTATTTTCAATTTTCGCCAATCAAATAATTTAGATAATTGATCCATCACATATTCGGACAGACGGCTCAACACCTATGAGGTATAAAAGGTGTTGAGCCTATTTTAGTCCGACATAAACCTAATTCATAAATTTAAACACGCCTTCCATCGCCATACCCGATACCTGCTCATTTGTTAACCAATCGTATACGTCGTTTTATATAGTCACCAGTAGCAGTACGCTGGCAATTTAAATCGAGCATAAATCAACCTATGATTTTATGACTCTAACTAATAAATAAAACATAAATAAGAACAATAATATGAATATTAAAAAGTTACTGATAACTGCATGCTTATTGATGAGCACAAATGTAATGGCACTTTGCCCGGATGGCACTTCGTTTGATCAAAACCTTGGCTTTTGTGCCAACGGTGTTGATGCTTTTGGTCCATTTACTAATGACATGGTAGATGACTGTATTTCTGCAGGCGGCGGTAGCGCGTGTACAAATACCTACCAATACAATGTACAAGGAACCACCATCGACGTTTTACGTTGGTCTGAATCCTTTACTAATAACCTTAGAGGAGACAATGACTGTCCAACAGGAACCGTACGATCTTCAACATACGGTGGTCATTGCTTTGAAAATGTAAACAATGGTAGCAATAATGTTTATGGTAACTTCAGTCAAACTGAGGTCGATGCCTGTAATAGATTAAACGGGGGAACCGCTTGTTATACCAATCGCTGGGGATCAAGTTTCTACTTAAGCGTTAAAGCTGAAATAGCCAACCCTTCCGCGGCTGCAGTCCCTTATTATAATCAATTAAATAATTATTATGACCCTTATGGTACTTGTTCTGTTACATCGCTAGCTATGATCACAGATATGAGTGGGTTCACTAATCCAAGTGTAACGGGGCGATCTCCTGATTATTTGTATGAAGAGTTAGGTGGGGTATTACAAACGGTACCTTCATTAGCGAATGGTTATAACACCATGGCAATCCGTGCAGGTAGTAGTAAACGAGCTAATAGCAAAACCAATGGTACTTTTGCAGAACTACAACAAGCATTAGCAAGTGGTAAAGTCGCGATTGTACATGGTTGGTTCACTAACCCAGGACATATTATGGTGGTAACTAGTTATGACGGAACACACTACACAGTGAATGACCCGTTTGGAAAATGGAACCAACAGAAATGGGGAAGTTATAATTCTTACGTGTCTGGTGAAGGCCAAAAATACGCAAAAGCCGCATTCGAATATGCCATAAATGACAATGGTCAAGGCAATGACTTATGGTTGCATATTTTTGATAAATAACGCAATTCACATTGGTTAAATTTAAAAGAACTTGTGATTGGGCAAGTTCTTTTTTTTACCTTAATTTTCAAAATATTAGTCAAGCCGAAGAGATGAATGAAAGTACTTAATATTCGAACGTCTACTTTCAACCTTATTTTATCTAGATAACTTAATTGTTATGGCCATGTAATTAGGAGTAATTATTCAATAAGCCCCCATTCGGGGGAGCTAAAACCTAATGAAATATGCAAAAGTACCTGTCCAAATCCACCCTAAAATTCAATCAATAAGTTATCGTTATGTCCGAATTTAAATACAAATCAAGCCAACTTCATATTGAAGGTGTTGCTATAAGCACTATATCTAAATCAATACCAACACCTTTTTATGTTTATTCGGCGACTATGATTGAAAATAATTTTTTATCATTGCAGTCACGTTTATCAGATTTAAATCACTTGATATGTTTTGCTGTCAAAGCAAACTCTAATCAAGCGGTTTTACGTACTTTAGCGGCTTTAGGCTCAGGAGCCGATGTCGTAAGCTTAGGTGAATTAAAACGTGCTCTACATGCTGGAGTACCTCCACATAAAGTTGTATTTTCTGGCGTTGGCAAAAAGGCGCATGAGATTGAATATGCACTTGAACAAGGTATTTTACAATTTAACGTTGAGTCTGTAGCCGAGTTACACAACATCAATAAGGTGGCGATTAAATGTAATAAGTCAGCAAACATAGCTATCCGAATCAACCCAGATGTTGCTGTCGATACCCATGCAAAAATAACCACAGGTACAGCAGAGAATAAATTTGGCATCGGATATGAACAAGCACTAGATACTTTTGTACTAGCTGATAACCTGCCTGCGATCACGGTTCAAGGTATCCATGTTCATATTGGTTCTCAGATCACAGATGTCACCCCTTTTAAAGCCGCATTCAAACGTGTCGCTGATCTTTATAAACAACTTAACGCACTTGGCATCGACATAAAGGTATTAGATTTAGGCGGCGGGTTAGGTATTTGTTACGACCCAGAAAACGATTCGCTACCAGACATGGCCGAATACCGTCAGATCATCGAAGATGAGCTTAGCGAGTTTAACTGCCAATACATAGTAGAACCGGGACGCAGTTTAACTGCCGATACAGGGTGTTTAGTAAGTGAAGTAATTTATGACAAATTGGGCACAGATAGAAACTTTTTAATTGTTGATGCAGCCATGAACGATTTTGCCCGCCCTAGTTTATATGATGCTTATCATCGTATTAGTCCAGTTTTAGAATCAACCAAACCGAACAAGAAATACGACATTGTAGGCCCGGTTTGTGAAAGTGGTGATACCTTTGCTGTAGCTCGAGAGCTTCCTGAGTTAGAGTCAGGTGATCTGGTGGTGATCCAAGACTGTGGTGCTTACGGAGCGGTAATGTCAGGTACATATAATACTCGTCCACTTATTGCCGAAGTAATGGTAAAAAATGATGCTTTTGCAGTAATACGTAAGCGACAAAACCTAGATGATTTAATCAATTTAGATCAAATTCCCAATTGGCTAGCTTCATAGTAAAAGTGTTCTGGCCTAATCTAACTTAGGTCTGTCTTGAAATAGGTTAAAACATAAAACAAAGCCGCAAATCTGCGGCTTTTTTTATAACATTGAAAATTATCGCTTCAATTAAAATTACACCATTATGTTCCAATTGGATTCAGTAGCTGCCCGGTGCGCAAGTCCAATACTTGTCCGTTTAATACCGCAAATTTAATACCACGACCATCTGACAATAAGAAGGTTGCAGTTTGCCTTAAGCTAGGTATTTCAGTTGCTGTATTAGTTGGGTTTAGCACGACTGGAAATGAAGAGGAATTTATTAATTTTGTCGCATCACCTATAAAGTGAGTTATTCCTTGTTTGAGTATTCTAAAATAAACTGAGTCAGATAACGTTAAAGGCCCTTCTTTATCTAAATCGTATGCCTCGCCTTTAATATACTGGTAATTACTCGCATCCAATTGATGATAACTGCTGTAAACCGATGCATCTCCAATTTCGATTATCTTAGCTTTACCAGAGCCATAAACCGCTAAATCAATAATAAAGTTGGTGGTATAACTTGGCTTCTCACCTACATTAATAGTGATATTGTTAACCAATAAATCTTTTATTTTTCCCTCAACGTTCATGGGAATTTTGTCATAATCTTTTTGATTAAATTTTAAATAAGTCTTGTTGTGAACCGAGTCAATACCAGCAATTAACATTAAGTAGGTCGCTTTTCTGGCAATTTGCCGATTATCATCTGAAGGGAAACCACCAGATTCAATTAAGACTGTACTCACCCCTAAACGAGTCAGCGTGTCGCCAAATGCACGGTGAGAATAACTATCATCATAACGCCCAATGTGCCCGGTTAATCTAGGTTTTATCGCTGAAACTGTTTCTGCGATAACTTGCATTGCTCGTAAACGCACATCATTAACTTCTTTTGCATAATTAAACGAAGGGGCTAAAACCGAAATAGTCGCTGTTTTATCTGAATCACCCGCCGCGTAATTTCTACTTTGATCGTGCAGGTTAAAACCAAAACTGGGTTTTATCGTACTAACGAGTTTGTGTAACAACTGGCCTTCAGGGGTTTGTAATTGTGAAGCATCACGATTGATATCAATGCCCTGAGCATTAAAACGAGACGCTTGTTCTGCACCATCAGGGTTTAACATTGGAACAAAATGTAGAGTTAATTTAGACGACCAATTGTCACGCCATGTTTTATTTTCATCCGCCGTTATATAGTTCAAAACATCAAAAATAGACGCGGTTGCTGTTGGCTCATCGCCGTGCATTTGTGACCAAATTAATACGTGTGTCTTACCGCTTCCAATTGAAATTTTATGTATTTTTCGCCCTTGAAAAGAGTGACCTATCGCTTCTACTTTTAGTATCTCTTTGTTCTGTAGGGTTGCAATAATTGGAGTTATGTCACTCGGCGAAATCTCTGCTTTGTCCAACAGTGGTTGAAGATATTTTCCATATCGTACATTGGCACTTGTCTTTGCATCGATATTAGCAGCAACCAAGATAAACCCAATACAGGCAATCGCAAACAACACTCTTAATTGGTTAGTCATTAATTTTTCTCACTATTTTATTATAAATGAGCGGTTAGTAAACACAAACTAACTGCCTATTCTATTCATTGTGAAATTTATAAGTCAAAATTATTCAGTGTACAGTCCTGACTTTTAAATGTGGTTGTTGCATCATCAACTGCCTCGATTTCTGTCATAAGAGAAGATGTTGCTATACGCCAAATCGATGTATTTGGTCCTGCATATTTAATAAACGTGTCCAAATCATCACCTGACAGGATTTTGTCTTCGTGAGAAACAATGTGCCAAATAGGTTTTTCGGCGCCTAAATCTCTATATTCACAATCGCCTTTTCTGATCCCTGCAGCTATATCCGTGAGATAAGATCCGCCCCACTTTTCTATGTAAGTTTGTGGCATATGCACATCAACATAATCATCTATCAATCCGATATCCATACTATGATCTTTAGGGTTCCCCCAAGTAGTTGCAGCAAAGGTAAAATCTTCCGGAAGTATTTCTGTTAATGACGCTAAACGATTAGAGTGTGCGACTAACAAATTATTTAACTCGGTAGAATTACCATCAAATTCAGTTTCGATGTCTAACACATATCCTTGATACCCAACTCGAACTGCCGCTTCTAACATATCAGCTTGATCTTCATATAAGCCAATATCATTATACGTCCATGCCCATACTTCAATTCCATTTTGTTTATAATGCGCTAGGTTGTCTGGCTCACAAGCATCTTGCCACTCGCCGCAATCAACACTATCTTCGTTAAATGCAATTTTGTTGGATCCCCAGTTGTAATTAATATCGCTTATTTTAATAAACACGCGTTTAATCCCAACACTCGCTAAATAATTAGCCATATCCTGATGATTATTATGAACTAACGTAGTTTCATCTATGTAGAAGATCCACGCGCCTAATTTATTGGTTGGCGTTGTGACATCTTGATACACGATCTCGTTGTTTTGTTGGACATTATCTGGTGTGGTTATGCTAGATTCAGTATCTTCCTCAGGGCTACTGGAACCGCAAGAAATCAGTACTAATGTAGATAAAGCAAGTGCTAGTGTTTTCATATCTTTCCCTTTTTTTATTATTGAATATAGAGGGATAGAAATCACGACAACAATCATTACATATCGGTTAGAACGATAGATAACCTATACGATTAACTCTGGTCAATTATATAAGTTATCTAACGTCTGTTAATTATAATGGGTTAAGGCTTTACCACCGTTACAGGTAACTGACCATGAGCTTCTCGTTTACCCGTTAAAATCTGTGCCAGTGCTTCAAACGCCAAACCACTAATAACCTGGTCTTGTCCAACACTTTGGTTATAAGAATAAGTTGCTATTATGTCGGTACTCTCATTATAGAATTGAGTCACTTCATACGGGGCTCTTAAACTAATGAAAATAGTTTGTTTACCGGCTTCTTTGGCACTAGAAAACAGTGCTTTCATGTCTTTCATTTGGGTTGATTTAGGCCAACTTTGTCGATTCAACTTGTTTTTCATCTTACTTAAATCTTCCATCCCGCCCATTTCAACTGCGCTTTGATTAGGATAAATACTGCCAAAAATTAACACATCAGCTGAGTTAATCGATTGCTTAGTATGGACAGCATTACCGGTAGTAAAGTTACTACAAGTTATAAAGTATTGATGATCTTGAGCAAAAGCATTCAACATCGCTTTACACTTATTTTGATCTGGCATTACAATATGTATAGCGTTTGCGCCGGGCTTAATTTTACCTTTGCCTTTAATTAGTGTCACCGACTCTATTGCCAATTCAGCTTCTATTTTTTTGTGCTTTTTATTCGCTAACACGTTTTTCACTTCAGTTAACTTTTGGTCTAACGTCCCTTGGTACGCACTGCTTAAATTATACGTCTGCTTCAACTTCATGATGCGCTGAGCGGAATCTAGAATTTCTTGTCTATCCAATCTGCCCGCTTTTGTTGCAGCGACCAACTTGTCCAACAATAAGTCTGCTTTATTTAAATCATGTGGTGTGCGAACCTTAAACGGCATAAGAGCAATATCCGCCCCCGCTGCAAAAGTGTTAATCACGGCTTCATCTTCTGTGAAATAATCACTGATACCTTTCATGTCTAAAGCATCCGTGATCACAACACCATCAAATTGCATTTTATTTCGTAATAAGTTGGTCAATATCTTACGAGACATTGTGGCAGGTAACGTCATGCTTTCACCAGCTTTACTAACAAACTGAGTATTATCTAAACTGGGGTATTGAATATGTGCCGTCATGATCATTTTAGCAATGCCTTTATCAATGGCATATTGGAATGGTGCCAATTCAACTTGAGTTATCCGCTCAATGTCATGTTTCACCACAGGCAAACCGGTGTGACTATCTACATTGGTATCGCCGTGGCCAGGAAAGTGTTTTAACGTAGCGATGACATTTTGTTTTTGCATCGCATCGGTCATGCTCGCACCTAACTCAGACACAAGATCAACGTTTTCACCAAAAGAGCGAACATTTATCACTGGGTTTTGTGCATTTACATTAACATCTACTGTCGGTGCATGATTAACATTAAAACCAACTGCCGATAGTTCTGCCCCAATGACTTGCCCAACTTGCTGTGCAAACTTATCTTGGTGTTTGGCAAAAGTTGCCCCAATCGCCATATTGCCACTAAATGAGGTAGCATATTGACGCGGTAAACGAACAACCCTTCCCCCTTCTTGATCCACTGATATAAATAATGGAATTTGCCTGCTACTGTTTTGCGCTGCATTTTGCAGATCATTATTTAACCGAGTGATTTGTTCTGGTGAGTCTAAATTCTCAGCAAATAGAATTATTCCGCCTAAATTGGTGTTTGCCACCATATCCGCTAAATCAGGTGTTAATTGAGTTAATGGCTTAACACAACGCTCACCTTTAGAGTTAGTTGGGCAATAATATCTAGCATCAATCATTAGTTTCTGTGCTAAAGCCAGTCGAAGTTCATCTTCTGGTGATTTAATAGAAGTTTGACACCCTGTCACCAATAATATGGCAAAGCCAGATAAAATGAGGGAAAGCGACTGAATTTTTGTCATTTTTAGCACCTATATAGGGGGATAATTAAAATAAATTGCTTAAAGTTTTTACATCTTAACAGGAATTATATATTCTACAATTATCAAATCACGGAATCATGAATTACAAAACATTATGACTGGACAATTTCACATATACGACTGGCTAGTATTTTTTGGGTACATATTACTATTAGTAGCTACAGGCTTGTACTTCAATCGCAAGGCCGTTGACAATACCAATGATTATTTTCTTGGTGGAAATAAAATGCCCGTATGGCTAGTTGCCATATCTGTTTTGGCAACTTCTCAATCGGCCGCTACTTTTTTAGGTGGGCCTGACCAAGGGTATAGAAACGACCTGACCTACTTGTTCACCAATGTAGGTGCTCTTATTGCTGCTTATATTGTATCGGTATGGTTAATTCCGCAATTTTACAAAAATAATGTTTCTACTGTTTATGAATTATTAGAGAAGCGATTTGGCTCTGATGCTAAAAAACAAGCGGGGATTTTATATCTGTTTGGTCGTATCTTTGCTAGTGGCGCTAGACTTTATATGGCTGCCATCGCCGTTGCTATGATCCTATTTGGTAATATAGAGCCTAATTCTGTTGTCATTTCTGTGTTGGTATTGGCCGCTGTCGGTTTAGGCTACTCTGTTGTTGGTGGTATCAAAACCGTTATTTACAGTGATGTGATCCAGTGTGCCGTTTATGTTAGTGCTGGATTATTTGTTATCTATTTTCTATTACAAAGCATACCTGCTGATTTTGGCCAAATCGTTGATGTCCTCCAAAACCCTGGTAATGGGCAAGCATCCAAACTAAAAATTGTAGATTGGCGTTTAGACTTTACTTCAACAGGTGTATTTACCGTTGCTTCAACGTTAGTGGGCTTTGTATTACTTAATATAGCTGCATTTGGTTTAGACCAAGATATGACGCAAAGAGTATTAACCTGTAAAGATGCTAAAGAAGGTAGCCGTTCTATTTTAATGTCTGTGTTTTTAGTTATTCCAGTGATGTTGTTATTTATTGTTATTGGTTTACTACTTTATGTTTTCTACCAACGTCCAGACTTAATGAATCTAAGCAACTCTATCGCCGACACACCTACATTTTCTGGCGAAAAAGTCACTGTGTTTATGTATTACGTATTAAACGAACTGCCTGCCGGTATCAAAGGTCTCGTGACGATTGGTGTAATTGCAGCTGCAATTTCAACACTAAATTCTGGTTTAAATTCAATGTCTTCAGTTGTTGTGCAAGATTTATATCGCCCTTGGAAACAAAAACGTTCAGTCAAAAATGACCGACATTTTGTGTTTGCAGGACAGATAAGTATGCTTGTAGTGGCAATCGTACTATCAGCTATGGCCATTCTTTGTTATTTCTGGCAACAGTATTCTGAAATGCCATTATTAGCCTTCGCATTGAGTGTCATGGTGTTCTCATACAGTGGATTGCTTGGGGTTTATGGCGCAACTTTATTTACTAAACGAGGTAACCCTCGCTCTGTATTATTAGCCCTAATCGTAGGCTTTTTAACACCTCTAATATTCCAACCATACATTGCACAAGCTCTGTTTCCTGCTGATTGGCAGATCAACCTAGGCTTCACGTGGCAACTATGTATTGGTACTGCTTTATCATTTTTAACTTGTCTGCTGGGAAAACCAAACAAGGTTACTCATATCGACAAAACCTCAGACGCTAAGGAAATCTAATGGAAGATAAATACATAATTGGTATTGATGGTGGCGGCACCAAAACCATTGGTCGGATCGAAAATCTTTCAACTGGAGAAAGCCATACTATTCAAACGGGCTCTTCTTCATTAAGTAACGACTTTGCAAATGCTCAAATTATATTAAAAGAACTAATTGAAAAACTATTACTTAAGGTAAAAGCATCATCTTTAGATACTCACGTTCTTATTGGTGTTGCCGGCGGTGGTGTTGCCAGTCAAGCAGAACAACTTATTGAAGAGTTGCCTTTTGCATTTGCTTCGTTAGAAGTCGTTAATGATGCCAAAACTTCTTTGTTTGGTGCTAATAAGGGTGAACCTGTTGCGGTAATCGCATTAGGAACAGGTTCAGTAGGCGCTCGATTAGATGAAAATAGTGAAGAGCATTATGTAGGTGGTTGGGGTTTCCCTATTGGTGATGAAGCCAGTGGTGCAAAATTAGGTTTTAATGCCGTACAAGCTCTGTTGTCAGAAATCAACTGGCACCAAGCTGCTCAATCGAAAATGGCACATCGTGTCGCTTCTATTTTAGGTAATGGAAAACAACAAATTGCAAATTGGTTAGCCAAAGCTCAAGCAAAAGATTATGCCTCATTGAGCATCGACGTATTTGAATTACGCAATGAATGCCCTGTTGCAAAAGGACTAGTGGAACAACACGTTTCAGATGCAGAGCAACTGATCCAACAAACACGTTTAAATAGCGGAGTTGATGTGGTGATCATGGGTGGTTTGGCTGAAGTGACTTTGCCATTACTTAAAGAGGAAATTAAGTCATTTTGTAAATTGTCCTGTGGCAGTTCATTAGATGGCGCTTGTTTGTTAGCCAAAAAACAGTTTGGCAATAAAGATAAACACAAGACTAAGAAAAGCAAAAGCCAAAAATACGACAGCACTGAAAGAGATACCTTACTTGCCCAATTGGATATTATGGTATCAGAGACGCGTAATCCAGATACGTTTGATCTGGATTTAGTAAATACTGAGCAATTATTAATTAAAATCAATCAAGCAGACGCTATTGTGCCTGTTGCGATAAAATCTTGCATACCTCAAATAGGCAAAGCAGTGGATGAGATCGTAAAGTCATTCAATAAAGGCGGCCGACTGATTTATATTGGCGCTGGAACCAGTGGACGACTTGGTGTTCTTGATGCAGTTGAGTGCCCTCCTACATTTAGCGTATCTAGTGAACAGGTTATCGGTATTATTGCCGGTGGTAGTCAAGCTATCTATAAAGCCGTTGAAGGAGCTGAAGATTCAGCAGAGCTGGGTAAGAACGATTTAATCAACATCGATTATTGTGAAAATGACATCTTAGTTGGCGTTGCTGCAAGTGGCCGAACGCCTTATGTGATAGGCGCAATTGACTACGCTAAAAGTTTAGGTACAAAAACCATTTCCATCAGCTGTAACCCTAGTAGCCAATTAGCTACCTATTGTGACATCAATATATGTGCTGTGGTTGGCCCTGAAGTATTAACAGGTTCGACAAGAATGAAGTCTGGTACCGCTCAAAAGTTAATATTAAACATGTTGAGTACCGCCAGTATGATACGTACCGGTAAAATTTATGAAAATTTGATGGTGGATGTTAACGCCAGTAATAAAAAACTCTATGTCCGCGCGATCAGAATCGTCATGCAGGCAACACACTGTGATGCACATACCGCTCAAGTCGCGTTAGAGCAAACCCATTACAATGCAAAACTTGCCATATTGCATATTTTGACCAACGAAAATGTTCAAGATATTCAGCAAAAGTTATTAGATAACGGTGGCTTTTTAAGAAAAACATTAGAAAGTGTGAAACTGGCAAAGGCATAAAACCTTAGTTAACTATACAACTTTATCAATATATAGGGGCCAGTTATGTGGATGAAAACATTAATATTAATCGCTATTTTACCAATGGTATTGTCTTGTTCTATTACGGAAAAAAGTGATAACAACACGGGTAACCAAGATGTACTGGTTGGTGCGGCACAAGTAGATAAATACCTGCCTTTACTTGAGGGCAAGGCGGTTGGCCTAGTGGTAAATCAAACGTCTCAAGTGAACCAGCAGCATATCGTCGATCTGTTATTGAGTCATGGCGTGAACATTAAATATATTTTCGCACCTGAACATGGCTTCAGAGGAGATCATGGTGCAGGTGAAAAAGTTTCATCCTCTAAAGATCCTAAAACTGGCATAGATATAATTTCTATATACGGTAAAAATAAAAAACCTACTGCTGATGTCATGAACTCATTGGATGTCATGATCTTTGATATTCAAGATGTCGGCACTCGTTTTTATACTTATATCAGTTCAATGCATTATGTAATGCAGGCTGCAGCGGAATCTAATGTAAAATTTATCGTTTTAGATAGACCAAACCCCAATATCATGTATATCGACGGGCCTATTCTTGAAGATGAGTTTCGTTCGTTTGTTGGTATGCACCCTATTCCGATTTTACATGGCTTAACCGTAGGCGAGTTAGCTCAGATGATTCTTGGTGAGAAATGGTTGACCATAGGGTTAGAATCGGCTGAACAACAAACTAAAGATTTAATGTCTCGATTAGACTTAACCGTCATCCCTGTAGCTAACTACAGTAGAGAGACACCTTATTCATTACCTGTACCACCAAGCCCCAATTTACCTAATGACCTGTCTATTAACTTATATCCTTCTTTATGTTTTTTTGAAGCAACACCAATAAGTATTGGCCGAGGTACCGATCTACCTTTCCAAGTGGTGGGGCATGACAAAATCAACCAAGGTAACTTTAAATTTACACCGAAAGCTAATCCACATTCCGCCCCATATCCTAAGCTGGAAGAGAAATTAGCCACAGGTGAAACCTTTACCTCTTCAAATGTTCGAGGTTTAGAGTTATCCATTTTTATGAATTGGTATCAACTGTTTGACAAAGCTGGCGTTGAGTTTTTCGAACGTCCAGAATTTATGGATAAATTAGCAGGAACAGACAAGATAAGAACCAGTATCTTAGCTGGACAAACGGCTGAACAGATAAAACAACAATGGCAAGCTGGTCTACAAAATTACTTGGCCAAGAGAAAGCCGTACTTAATTTATCAATAATTCGCTTTTACAAGTGTGCAATTTTGAGAAATTAAAATTGCACACTAAATTTTAATACCTATAGCATTAACCTATAGGTTTTAACTGTAATTATCAGTTTCCAGTAGGCAAACTGAAATTGAGTATATTTATCGTCCAATAATAACAATAATAAAGAGAACATTTTGCAAAAAATCCTGACCAATTTTACCAATTATTCAATGCTAAAAGTGTTTGAAACCTTAGGGTTATTGCTTGTTGCTATGATGGGGGCAGCCGTTACGACATTAATGCCATTAATGGTTGGCGCTTATTCAGACTCAGGGCACTTTACTACACAACAAGTAGGTTGGCTGACATCTGCAGATGTAGCAGGAATTTTAATTGCAAGTGCGACTGCTTTTTTATGGGGTCGGCGAGTAAATTGGCGCGTGGTGACATCGTTAGGACTACTCATTTTCATTGCCTGTAATATTGCCTCAACTCACATTACAGACTTCTCACATTTAATGATGATCCGTTTTGTTGCAGGCGTTGCCTGTGGTGCCAGTTATGCTATTTCTCTTGCTGCATTTGGCGACTTTAAAAAACCAGATCAAGCCTTTGGTGCCGTAGTTACCACGCAAGTTGTATTTGGCACTATCGGTTTTTGGATATTACCTAACTTAATTTCAGTTGATGGGCTAGATAGCATTTTTGAGTTTTTTAATTTATTTTTAATCCCCGCACTAATATTAATTTTGATTACTTGCCCAAAGAACAGTAAAACGTCAACCGTTGGCGCTTTCCAAATTGATGGAAACTTAAAAGCTGCGGTCTATGTATTTTTAGGGGTCGTTGCTTATTATTTTGCACAAGGCACGGTTTGGGCTTATTTAGAGCGCATTGGTGTCGATGCACAATTAACCAATACCCAAATTGGCTTAATCTTAGGGCTAGGCTTTGCAATTAGTGCCATAGGATCAATTATATCAGGTATGTATGTAGATCGTTATGGGCGTAATTCCGGTTTATATTTAACCGCACTCATTCAGATACCTTGTCTTGCTGTTTTATATTTCATGACCCCTGAAACCGCCTTTTGGATCTATGCCGTTTCAACCATTGTTTATCAGATTATGTGGAGCTTTGTCGTGCCAATCATGATGGCATTATTTAGTGATATAGACAGTGCGGGTAAACTAATAGTGTTATGTGTTTCTGCCTTTAAAGTAGGCTTAGTCATCGGCCCTCCAGTTGCAGCTTTAACGATTAACTACTTCCCTGTACGAGAAGTTTTATGGTTAGGTGCCATTTCCATCATAGTGAGCATTCTGCTTACTGTCCGTTCAAGCAATATATTAAAGTCGACGACCGATCATGTGTAAAACAATTAATTCTCATTTCATCAATGGTGCTTGGGTACAAGAATCTAAGCCTGCTGCGCTATATTTAAAAAATCCAGCAACGGGACTTGATAACATTACTCTGATGTTAGCTAGCCATGAATTAGCGGAAACAGCTATCCAGTCTGCTCACGATGCAATACCAACTTGGCAACAATATTCGTCGAATGAACGAGCTGAATTTATTAACAATATTGTCATTGAATTAAAAAAACGAAGAACGCCACTGATTGATTCCATTGTTAATGAACTTGGTTGTCCTCGTGAGTTCACCACAGAAGTGCAAGTTGACGATCCGATTGATGCATTTGAGCAACATGTGCAATGGACTAAAGATATACAACATGAACAAGTTATAGACGAAAACCTCACCATTTATAAAGAAGCCATAGGGGTATGCAGTATTATTACGCCGTGGAATTACCCTTTGCATCAGTTAATCGCAAAAGTTGCCCCAGCTTTGGCTGCGGGTTGCACTATGGTGGTAAAACCTTCTGAATTTACACCAACTTCGGCATTACTTCTGACACAAGCTATTGAAGCGGCTAATTTACCTAAAGGGGTATTCAATTTAGTTATTGGTTCAGGGCGCGATGTTGGGCCGGTATTAACCACCCATCCTTTAGTTAAATGCATATCGTTTATCGGAAGCACTGCTGTCGGGAAACATATTCAATCGGTTGCTGCTGGGTCTGTTAAACGAGTCCTATTGGAGTTAGGAGGCAAATCGCCTTACTTGATTTGTCCAACGACACAACTTGAAAGCGCTATCAATCTAGGCATTGAAGATGTCATGGCAAACAGTGGCCAGACATGCGTGGCATTAACCAGAATGTTCATTCACGAGTCTCAATTCGAACAGGCTAAACAACTTGCTAAGCAGTCAGCCTCATCACTTAGTGTTGGTGATCCAGATACAAAAGATACGTTTATGGGGCCAGTGATCAACCAAAACCAGCTTGATAATATTTCGTCTGCAGTGGAACGTGCCAAAAATGAAGGTGCTGAAATCATATACGGCGGCAACCGCATCGACCAAACTGGTTACTATTATCAACCGACTGTGATTACTAATTTGCCGCATGACGCACAATTAGCTCAACAAGAAATATTTGGTCCCGTATTGGTTCTGTTTAAATACAAAACAATAGATGAAGCTATTCAATTATGTAATGACACACCATATGGATTAAGTGCCAGAGTGTGGAGTGATGATACGGAACAAAGTAAAAAACTGGCTAGAAAAATAGATGCTGGGCAAGTCTATATCAATGGCGCTTTTTGGCATAACGCGGCTCCATTTGGTGGTTACAAAGAGTCGGGCAACGGGCGTGAATTAGGTCCTTCGGCTATAGAAGAATTCTTTGAAATAAAATCTATTATTGTGTGAGAAGAAAAATGACAACTAATTTAGTTAACTGGACAAAGCTTTTAATGGCATTGCAAGATGCAATTGGCAAAACTACATTTTACCCGTTAATGAATAAATTTTTAAGCGAAGTCGCGCATTTAGACGAGATATTAGTGTTGGAGTTTATTCCCAATACCCATGCTCAATTGATCTGGCAAAATAAAAAAATCATTGGTGATCAACTCGATGTTTATTTAACTAAAGCCTTTGTATTAGATCCGTTTTATACCTTAGGAAGAGAGAAAAAAGGCAATGGGTTTTTCCGTTTAAATGACATCAGCGCTGAACACAACAGACATTACCCCAACTACTTCAACCAATACTTTAGATTATTAAAAATCAAAGATGAGGTTGGATTTTTAATTCAATTACCAACAAACAATGCGTTTGTGCATATTGAAATGGCTCGTTTCCAACGATCTGAGTCATTTTCCAATTCAGAATTAGACGTTTTCAATGAATTATTTCCTCAAGTTGAACGTCTTGTGGTTGCTCACCATAAAGAGCTACATAAACAAATGCGTTATGATGAATTTGAAACCTCATACGTTGAAGACTTTCATCGCCTATTTGGCACAGAAACGCTAACGCCAAGAGAGCATGATGTTTGTTTATTAATGTTACAAGGTTACTCAGTGAAAGCGATTGCAGGACAACTGTCCATTGGTGATGAAACCATTAAAATGCATCGTAAAAACATCTATGCCAAATTGGGTCTTAATTCTCAGCCTGAATTGCTCGCATTATTTATCGAACTTCTGGTAATGATTGAACCACCCGTGTTGTGTGATCCATTAATTGAGTACTTAAACAAACGTTGGGTAGCTTAACTTTTTTATCAACTTTAAAGGCTTATTAACAAAATGCTTTATTGTCTTACTAATATCAGAGTTGTCACGGGCATTTTACTATTTTTAATAAGCTGGCAGAGTGTATCAAACAGCCTTCAATCAGGCATGAGTCAGCAACAAGTCGATTATATTATTGATGTTGAGGTCAACGTCGATAGAAAATACCTTAGTGCATCAGCAAATGTGACATACCACAACCATTCTCGTAACACATTGCCTTATCTTATTTTTGAACTGCCTCAACAACGCTTTCAACAAGCTGATGATATTAAAAGCGCAGGCACAACTTTTTTAAAAGCACAAAACCAACTCGGGCAAACGTTGCACGTAGAGCAAAAACAAACCTATTATTTGGTTCATTTAGACAAACCATTAAAAGCAAACCAAAAACAGAAAATAACTCTTACCTGGGATCTTCAATTCATAGAACGTAATAACGATTTATCACCACGTTCCGGTTTTGAAATCACTAAATCTGGTGCAATTTTAATAGGTGCTGCCCAATGGTATCCGAGGGCATTAGGGTTTGACGAACAATTTCAGTGGGATACTTTACCATTTAAAGGCAAAGGTGAGTTTCACTTAGAGCTCGGGAATTTTATAGTCAACATTAATGTACCCGCTAATTATATGGTTGCCGCCACTGGTGAACTAACCAACCCGAACCGCGTACTTACACCTAAACAACTTGAATTATTCTCATCACAAAATACGGAAACAATCACAATACCAAACGAGCATTTATCCGCCAATGACACCAACACTTGGCAATTTACTTCCGAGTTAAGTAGAGATTTTGCTTTTGCATTGGGTGATCAACTCGTATGGGAAAGAAAGTCCATACAACTTTCAACTGGCATTCACCATATCAATATTTTCTATCCTGACAATGGCCGTTGGCTTTGGCAAAAATATGGAATGGATGGTGCGGTTCATGCTATTTCTTATCTAGATGCCAATGTCGCTTCATTTCCTTTTAAAAATTATACCGTATTTAATATTGCTGGGATCAGTATGGAACACCCAGGGTTTACCTTCGTTGGTTTTAGAGGCCCTGATCATAAAGGCAGTGGCAAGCCAAACTATTCCAGAACGCAAAAACACGATGTACTTGGTGGCACGTTTCATGAGATAGCACATAGCTATTTTCCAATGTACGTTAATACAAATGAACGTAGGGAAGGATATTTTGACGAAGGCATTACAAGTTATTTGGCGTATTTAATTGAGCAGTCTTGGTCAGAAGATTTTCAGAGCTTTTACGGTTCCCCATTGGATATTGTGCCTGTAATGTTACATTCCTATCAGCCCCCATTTACTTTAGCCGACAATTTAAAAAGTAAACTAAGCTCCCATTATCATTTACCTGCAACGGCATGGCACATTTTAGGGGAGCAGATTTTAGCGCCCCATCAGCTACTCACACTACTGAACAAATTCATTTTAAAGTGGCAAGGTAGAAGAGCCTATTTTACTGATCTGATGACGTTTTTAGATAACAATACGGATCAAGCTTTAGCTCCTTTTTTTAACTTTTGGTTTAATTCAGGTTTGCATGTAGATTTAGCAATATCAGAGGTAAAGCAAGATAAACTAACAGCGATGATCACTGTGAGTAATTTAGGCGGAATTCCCATGCCTGCGACTATGAAAGTTGTCTATAAATCAGGTGAGATAACCACTCACCAAATATCATTCCAAGATTGGCAAGCCCCTTATCTACAAATTAACATTGAATTAGCGCATCCCTCGTCAATCAAGAGAATTGTTTTAGACCCTAATAATAAAAGTGCTGATATAAATACAAGTAACAATCACTGGCCCCTCATTGGAGGGTAAACCCCTTACATAGGGGTATTTAGTCATTACCCTCACCGCTATCTTGCTTATATAAACTATTATTATTGGGGGCAAGGTGACTACCTTATCTAAAAAAGCATTACAGAGTACAAAATTCCAACCTTATTGGTTGGACAATCCAATACGACCTGATGCGGAACCTTGTTTACAGCAAGACATCACTACCGATTTATTAATTGTTGGTGGTGGCTTCACAGGATTATGGTCGGCACTGCAAGCGAAGGAACAAAATCCTGAAAGAGATGTTGTTCTTATTGAGGCTAACTCAATTGCTATAGGCGCGTCAGGTCGTCCTGGTGCTATATTGTCTACTTCATTAATGCATGGCATGACTAACGCAGAAAGACTGTTCAAAGATGAGATGGAAGAGCTGGAAGCATTAGGCAAGATCAACATGGATGAGTTTAAAGAAACGATAGCAAGATATAATATTGAATGTGATGTTGAATGGACAGGTGAACTTACTGTCGCGGTAGGTAAACATGGTGTTTCTGAAGTAGAAACTGAATACAAATTGTATAAACGTTTTGGTCATGACGCACATTTATTGAGCCAACAGCAAATTCAACAAGAGATAAATTCTCCCTTATTCCAAAGCGGTTTATGGTCTAAAAAACGTTCTGGCACGATCAACCCTGCTAAGTTAGTTTGGGGACTAAAAAAAGCGGCCCGAAATTTAGGGGTCAAGATTTATGAAAATACACCTATGTCCTCAAGCAAAGATCTTGAAAAACAAGTGGTAGTCATCACGCCAAATGCCAATATCATCGCTAATAAAGTTATCCTAGCGACCAATGCATTTACCAAACATAAGACTAAAATATCTTGTCGAGTGGCAGCCATTCGTGACCGAATTGTGGTGACTGAACCTCTAACGGAACAGCAATTAGCTGATTTAGGTTGGAAAAATCGTCAAGGCATATATGACACTCGCACTCAGCTAAACTACATGCGTTTGACAAAAGATAATCGGGTATTGTTTGGCGGCAGATTAGGTTATTTTTTTAATAATAATACCGATCCTCAACTAGATAAAACCGCTGTGCCTTATGTGCGCTTAGTCGATAGTCTATATAAAACATTACCTACGTTAAAAGGCATTAAAATATCACACGCCTGGAGCGGCCCGATCGCTCTAACCACACGAATGGCTATGCATTTTCAGCATTATCACAAAGGTAAGATGGTGTACGTAGGGGGTTACTCAGGCTTTGGGGTAACGGCTAGTCGATTTGCTGCAAAAATGGTATTAGCGATAGTTGATAACGAAGACATACCTGGCAAAAACCTTTCTTTCACTCGCACTCAACCACTATGGTTACCCCCAGAGCCATTCCGATGGATTGGCTCAAAAATTACTATGTATGCTTTAGATACATGTGATGAAAAAAAGGGTTGGCGAATTCCTTGGCTTAAATTTGTAGATTGGATGGGGTTCCCTTTAACGCCTTAATCTAATTATGACCTCGTTATGACATGAGAATAAATAACGAGGTTAAATATAACCGTTTAATTAAAAGAGAGCTTCAACGTATGACAAACTCCACAATAATTACAGACAGCTGTGGCTTTACGTTTCAACGTCGTCAAGTTCAAGGTGGGACAAAACCTTTAGAGCACTGGGGCATGGACTCAGAGTATGGCGTGTTAACTGACGTATTAATTGGCCCAATGGATCATTATTCATGGCAAACTGGTAATGCAATGTCACGTCGCTCTATTCGATTAGGTCGAAAGTTTGACTTTGCCATAGCAAAACAGCAATACCAAGACATGCTAGATATGTATCGAACTGCGGGCGTTAAGACCCATTTGTTAGAAGCTGATCCGCACCTTCCTTATCAGTTATACGCACGAGACTCTTCCGTTATGACACCTTGGGGGCCTGTAATTACACAGCTGTATAGTCCTTGGCGCCGAGGTGAGTCAAAAGAAGTCACTTCTTTTTATCACAGAAATAATATTCCTCTTTACGATGTGATCACTGCAGGGTCATTCGAAGGCGGTGACTTTATGGTATTAGAACCTGGTGTCATTTTATGTGGTTACACTGGTGAAAGAACATCTGAGGCTGCGTTAAACCAAATGAAAGGTTGGGTAGAGGCTGAAGGCTGGGAATTTAAGTCTTATCAATTTGATCCATATTTTTTACACATAGATGTAAAAGTCGCTATGTTATCGGATAAATTAGCGGCCGTTTGTAAAGAAGCCGTTGAAGATGAATTGTTGGATTGGTTTAAATCCAAACAAATTGATGTTATCGATATTTCGTACAAAAGCATGTTAGAGCTGGGGATTAATGTAGTGGCATTGGGGAAAGACAGAGTGTTAATCCCAAAACAAAGCACTGAAATTATAGAAAAGAGTAAAGCGGCTGGCCTTGAAGTGTTTGCTCCTGATATGTCTATGTTTACCTCTGGCGGCGGCGGTGTGCACTGTATGTGCCAACCACTTCGTCGGCTACCAGCTAACTCAAATGGAATTAAATAAATGACCAACACACCTTTACTCAATATTAATGGCGAAAGGCTATGGCAATCGCTAATGGACATGGCTCAAATTGGCGCCACTAAAAAAGGTGGCTGTAACCGTCAAGCACTGACAGACTTAGATAAACAAGGAAGAGATTTATTTATTACCTGGTGTGAAGATGCAGGAATGACAATCCGAATTGATGAGATGGGAAATATTTTTGCAAGACGAGCTGGCACGCAACCACAAGCAACACCAGTCATCACTGGTAGCCATCTAGACACACAACCAACCGGCGGTAAATTTGACGGCGTATATGGTGTTTTAGCGGGTTTAGAAGTGGTAAGAACATTAAATGACAACAAGATCACAACGCAGCATCCGTTAGAAATTGTAGTCTGGACTAATGAGGAAGGTGCAAGGTTTTCTCCTGCTATGATTGGTTCTGGTATTTGGAGTGGTGAGTTCGATTTAGATTACGGTTGGAACCGAAAAGATAAAGATGGTTGTACTATCAAACAAGCTTTAACGGCTATCAACATGTTAGGTGAAACTCCCTGCCTACACTTCCCAATTAAAGCTGCGTATGAGCTTCATATAGAACAAGGCCCTATTTTAGAACAACAACAATTACCGATTGGTGTCGTTGAAGGTGTGCAGGGTATTCGTTGGTACGACTTAATAATAAAAGGCAGTCCGGTTCATGCCGGTCCAACCCCAATGAAAGGTAGGCAAGATCCTATAAAAGGATTGGCTGATATCACAAGTGCACTCTATAAGATGGTCGACAAATATACTGAATGGTCAAGGGTCACATTTGGTAATGTACTTGTCACTCCAGCGTCCAGAAATACAGTGCCTGAACAAGTCACTCTTTGGGTCGATTTACGACACCCTGAAAATGAAAACTTAACCCTAATGGATGCTGAATTTAGAGCGATTGCTAAGTCCGTTTGTGAACAACATAACCTTGAATTTGAAATTAAAGATGAATGGCACTCCCCTGCTGTCCAATTTAATCAAGATTGTGTCGACAGTATTGAAGCCTCTGTGCAACAACTGGGTTATCCATATAAAAAGATGTTCAGTGGTGCAGGTCACGACTCAGTTTATGTGTCAAAAGTAGCCCCCACGGCGATGATATTTATTCCTTGTGAAGGTGGGATAAGCCACAACGAAGCTGAAAATGTCAAACAAGAAGATATTACTTCGGGTTGTAATGTCCTGTTAGGCGCTATGACCAAAAGCGCAGGGGTTGCCTAATCTACTGCAATGCCAATATCATTGTGTATTAAGTCATTCAGCGCCATATCAGAGCGTTTAGCTCGAGCCGTTTTAGTGCAATAATACTGGACGTATTTTAAATATGAGCACTTAATTTTGTTAAATAATGTAAAGAGCGGATCCTCATTCGCTCTTATACTTTTAAAAGTAGCTATTTAATAAGGTGCCACTTTCCATATAATGTAACTTTCAAAAAGCGACAAACATAAATCCCCCTGATACTTATGGTAAAAAACCAAATCTTCGCGCTGTATTAAACATTGGACGAATCGACTTCGTGTTTGGAGTTATTGCCGTTATCCAAAAAATTGGCGTTAGCGCCAATATAGTTTTAATATTTCGAACTTTATTTTTAAAAGTAATACATCGATTAAAGTTTCACCATACGGAGCAAAAATGAAATTATTAAAAAGTCTAATGGTTAACACCTTGTTATTTGTATTGAGTTTTCCACTACTGGCCGTCGAGTCACCAATCACAAAACAACAAAAAGAAACGGCTCAGCAGTTAATGGAATCTGCACTTAAAAGTGATCTAGGTTTTAGCATTGTGGAGTCATTAACCACAGAGATCGGCCCTAGATTAGGTGGCTCAGAAGCAGAAAAACGGGCACGTGATTGGGGTGTTAAGTTAGGTAAAAAGTTAGGGTTTGATAAAGCCACAATCGAAGAATTTACTATGCCATTTTGGGATAGAGGTCATTTACATATTGCTTTGACGTCCCCTTACAACCAAGAACTATACGGCTCAACCCTTGGAGGCGCAGCTCCAAGTAAAAAAGAAATAAATGCCCCTATTGTATATTTTAGAGACATTCATGCACTAAAAGCCGTTAAAGATGGCACGCTAAAAGGTAAAGTGGCCTTTGTTGATGGCGAGCCTATGGTAAAAAGTCAAACAGGTGAAGGATATGGACCATCAAATCAAAAGCGAAGGATTGGTTGGCAACACGCTGAGCGAGGCGGTGCGAGTGCATTAGTAGTACGTTCAGTAGGTTCAGACTCTCATCGATTTCCACATACAGGCATGATGAGTAAAAATGGTGATAAATGGGCGACAATACCTGTCATAGCTATCTCTAATCCAGATGCTGATCATTTACGCCGATTACATAACTTAGACAAACCGCTTTCTATTTCTCTTCACTCCGGCTCTGATTGGAAAGGCGAAGTAACCAGTGGTAACGTTGTGTTGGATTTAATTGGCAGTGAAAAACCTGAAGAAATTGTACTTATCGGCGGTCACTTAGACAGTTGGGACTTAGGCACTGGTGCGGTTGACGATGGTGCAGGTATTGCGATCACAACGGCTGCTGCAAAGTTAATAGCCAATTTGCCTAAACGTCCCAAACGCACCATTCGTGTTGTTATGTTTGGTGCTGAAGAAGTCGGATTGCTAGGGGCATTTGCTTATGCAAAACAACACGAAAACAACCTCCACAATCATGTTCTTGCTACTGAATCTGACTTTGGTGCAAGGAATATTTGGCGTATCGTTTCTAACGTTAATCCCGAAGCTACACTATTAGTTGACGAAATTGCTAAAATTATCGCTCCTTTGGGAATTATTCGTGGAAGTTCCGACGCGCAAGGTGGCGGTCCAGACATTATTCCTATGGCTGAGAAGGGGTGCCAACTATTCGGTTAAGCCAAGAGGGTACCGATTATTTTGATTTACACCACACTCCGGACGACACTCTAGATAAAATTAATCCAGATGAGTTAGCACAAAACGTAGCGGCTTATGCTGCAACGATTTATTTATTTGCTGATAGTAATGTGGATTTAAAAGCAAAACGTTAGAATAGTCCGATGTTGTTTAAGGAAGGTGATTATGCCTTCCTTAATATTCACGGTATGGTTGTAATTCAAAAGCACTGTTTGATATTGCTTTACTATTTTTTTTGAATACTTTATTTAGATGTGCTTTGTTGATCTAACAAATACATAAACGACTTATACTCGATACCACTATTTAATGACAAACCAATTTCACAGGTACGGCTACAAGAAATTCCTGAACTACATTCGCTAACTTGTTTTGGTAAATCCTTAAGTGAATGTTGATTCAACTCTGGCAGAGTAAAACCTTTATCACCCGCAAAACCACAACATTCAATGCCATCCGGCTCGACTATATTTTGACTAAGTGCATTAGCTATCTGTCGTAAATATCCATCGGTTGCCATTTTTTTGGTGCTGCAAGTGGCGTGCAGTGCAACTGCATCGGCATGTGTTTTTATGTTCAACTTAGGTAACACATTCACGGCTACGAACTCAGCTAAATCAAAAACAATAACGTCCTCAGGCTTTTGTATAAATTGCTCAGCACCTTTTTTTAACTGCATAGCGCAGGGACTTGCATCAACAATGACTGGAATGATTCCGCCTTGATTGTGTTTTCTGACGGCATTAATCACTTCATCGTTTTTTTGTTTGGCTAAATCAAACAAACCTTTACTTTCAAATGGCTGACCGCAACAAAGCCCATCTTGTTTATCAATCACTAACAGTTCATAACCTGCTTTGCTAAATACCGAGTCGATCACTTCTAACAAACTACGTTGATCCTTTGATTGTATTTCTGTGCCAAATACTCGATTAGCACAAGTACTAAAAACAATAACTTGTTCAGTTACCATTTCTGACTTAGTTTGAGCTGGCTCGATATTACGTATGTTGATCGTTTGACTGAGCTTTGGATTTATATTGTTTTGTGCTGCGGTTGGCCATTTGTTATGCCAAAGTGGAATACGTTTATTTAGCTTTCTGAGCTTGCGGCCAATACGATTGACACGTTGCTGTCCTAACGCTTTTTGCAAAAAGGTTTGAATTTTAAGACCAAAAGATACAAATGACGTTGTAGCGGAAAAATGGGAAGCTAACCAACTTGCTACTTTACGCTCAGACTTACTCAGTCGCTCTGCTCTAAGCTGTTTTATAAACATGCCTGTATCTATCGATACTGGGCATTTTTGCGCGCACATGCCTGTAGCAGCACAAGTGTCAATTCCAAAATGCTGATAATCTTTTTTAAGTGCAGACAATTCTTTTTTTCTGATACTGATATTTTATTTTTACCTTGCTCTGTCAGTTGCTGAATGCGACGCCAAATAGCAATACGTTGTCTTGGTGTTAACGTAAAGTCGGCAGACGGACAGGCTGGCTCACAAAAGCCACATTCAATACATTTATCAATAGTGTCATGGGCTTTTGGCAAAGCTTTTAAATTTTGTAAGTGCGCTTTGGGATCAGAATTAATGATCACACCTGGGTTAAATATGTTATCCGGATCAAAAATAGATTTTATATCTTTCATCAATTGATAAGCGTCACTGCCCCACTCTTGTTCAACAAATGGTGCCATATTGCGACCCGTGCCGTGTTCCGCTTTTAATGACCCCGATAACTCGTCGGCCACTAATACGGCAACCGCCGCCATAAACTGATCGTACTTTTCAATTTCTTCATGATTATTAAAGGCTTGAGTAAATACAAAGTGTAAATTTCCGTCCAGCGCGTGACCAAATATTATCGCTTCATCGTATCCAAACTTTGCAAACAATGACTGTAACGCTTGAATACCTTGGGCTAAATGTTCAATTGGAAACGCCACATCTTCAATAATAACGGTAGTTCCGGTTTCTCTTACCGCGCCAACCGCTGGAAACGTGCCTTTTCTTATTGCCCATAATTGCTCAGCGATGGTTTTGTTTGAACTGAACGCAATTGACTGCAACATAGTAAATTGAGAAAAAGCGCCTTCCACAGCAATGACTTTTTGCTCTAACGATTGGGCGTTTATTCCTTCAATCTCAACTAACAAGGCAACACTGCTCTGGCCATATTCAGTAAAAGTATCTGGTAATCCGGGTTTACCACGAACAGAACATAACGCCCGATAATCTAATAATTCTGCGGCACTGACATCGAGTTGTTGCAAACCAACAACCGCAGCCGCTGCTTCATCGGCGGAAGAAAATAAAAACAAGCCAGTAGAAACATGAGTTCTAACTGGAACCGTGTCGTAAGTAATGTCCGCAATAAAGCCTAATGTGCCTTCTGAACCAATCATTAAATGAGCGATAATGTCGATGGGATCAGTAAAATCAATTAGCGCATTAATGCCATAACCCGTGGTGTTTTTTAACCGGTATTTTCGTTGGATTTTTTCAACTAATTCAGGTGTATTTTTAGCATGTTCAGATAAGGTTTTTATCTGCTCAATTAAGCCGGTGTTCTGTTTGGTAAATTGCTCACGACTTTGTGGACAACTGGTATCTAATATCGCGCCATTGGCTAACACAAGTGTAATATCACGTAAGCTATGGTAACTGTTATTTTTAACACCACAACACATACCCGATGCATTATTAGCTGCAATGCCACCTATTTTACAGGTATTGATGGAGGCTGGATCGGGTCCTATCTTACGCTGATGTGAGGCTAATATTTGATTAACTTTGGCACCAATTAAGCCAGGCTGAACTTTTATTTGTTGACCGTCATTTAAGACAGAGGATTGGTTCCAATCCCCGGTTAACAAAACTAATACGGAATCTGAAACCGCTTGACCTGACAAACTAGTACCAGCGGCTCTAAAAGTAATGGCAACTTTGTATTCTTTGGCAAGTTTAACCAATGTTTGCATTTCACAAAGGTCGGCTATTTTTACTACCAGCTCAGGGGTCATTTGATAAAAACTCGCGTCGGTACCATAAGCCCGCCGTTGAATGATCTGAGTGATCACACGATGTTTTGGCAGAAGTTGATTTACACGAGTTAAAAAAGAAATAGGTAAAGACACAGGTTACTCTAACAGTCAGAAAATTAAGGTTACACAATATAATCTGACAGTATTGCCTATAAATTTATTCAATTCCACCACCCTATTAGGGGGGGTTATGGACAACAGTTTCGAGATTGGCATCAGGCTATAGAGCCATCAATGATTGAGTCAAAAGCGGTTAACGCTTTTCAATAAAACTCTTAATTGCTTTGTTTGATTTTTCAACCATTTTTCGGCTACTTGCTGACGATTGAGTTAATACGATAAACAACAAATCAATAACAAATTCTTGTGACGTTCTGGATAAAATGGAAGATAAACGTACCGATGACTTTTCAGCCACGGTATATAACTTAATGTCAGCCACATTGTTTAGTTTATTACTGCCAAAGCTACTCAAACTGATAACCACAGCGCCATTTTTTTTAGCCACGGTAGCGGCTTCAACAACTTCTGATGTATTACCTGATTCACTGATGCAAAAGAGTAGGTCTTTTTTGCCAAAGGTTGAGCAGTAAGGAATTTGAATATGTCCATTTGGCTCTGCATTAGCCGCTTTTCCAACTTTTTGTAATTTATAGCTCAAATCGGTTGCGACTAACCCTGAAGCGCCAATACCGCTTACCAATATGCGGTTTGCCGCCATGATAGCTTTAACAGCCTCGTCAATATTTCTGACATTATTTAGGCTAGAGGTTTCACTTAATACGTTGTTTTTGCTAGCGAGTAATTTCTGCGATAGTTGTTCAAAGTTATCTTTTAAAGATATGTTACCAAGCCAATCAGTATCTACCACTTTAGCGTTAACAGCTTCAACCATGGCTAATTTAAACTCAAGGTAGCCTTTATAACCTAGCTTCTGAGAAAACTTAATTATGCTTGATTGGCTTACACCAATAGCGGCGGCCAGTTCTTTTGATGATAATGTTTTAATTACTTGAGGCGCTTGTAATAAAAAATCGGCAATCTCTAGTTCATTTTTTGTTAGCGTATTTTTTATCGATTTAATTATCGCTATCGCACTCATCTAAATTCCTATTGTTTTTAACTACTTGATAACAGTAATACTAAGGTCTGCTCAACTTTAATTTTCTACCATGTTAACGGCTATTTGTTATAACCAACAAGGCAGAATATATCTGAATAATGGCTCTATTTAAGTGTCTGTTAACGATGTTGGGATGACAAATAACGCCTTGTCCTTAGGATCTATTTAATCTTCCCGCACTCTTCGTAGTAGATAAACTTATTTAGCCTACTCAATTTGCACTATTTATGGTTTAACTGGGAATGATGTTCAGCTTAACGTTGCATAAAATGAAAGATAAACAAACCCTTAACAAAGGATACTTGTTTATGAGACACAATATCAATCGAAAATACACTTAGGTGAGTTAATTTTAAGATATATATTAAAGGTGATATTTATAAGGTCGAGCGACGAGGAGCTTTGTTAATATTAAATATCGATAACTTTATAGTAGTAACAAGGGAATTAATGAAACTTACTTATACTTTAAGCTATTGAATTTAAAAAGATTGGTGGCAACCCCACCAGCTACATCCCGGCACACGAGTCACTTGCTGTGGCTGCTCCCTTCCGGGCCTGACCAAGTTCACGAGCTATCGTTGCGAGAGAACCAATGGAGTTACCATAGTGCTGCATAAATAAACAGAAGACTGCTCTCTAAGCGGCGCGCATTATTACTTAAACTGAAATTGGTTGCAAGACCCTATAACAAAAGAACAATTTATAGATCTGACTTTTTAAGCTAGAATCCAACGGTAAACTCCCATTATGTAATCGGATTAAATAAAAAAACCTATAATGATATTCTCCTCTCCTGTAAAAGAATCAACTAACGCACTATTGTTAACCGGTGGTGGAGCGCGTGCTGCGTATCAAATTGGCGTATTAAAAGCGATAGCATCACAATTACCTCGTAATCAAAAATCGCCGTTTAAAGTCATTTGTGGGACGTCAGCGGGTGCAATTAATGCCGTATCCATGGCTTGTCACGCATCGTGTTTTCACTTAGGTGTGAAAAAGACAGAATGGGTTTGGAAAAATTTCAAAACCGAACAAGTGTATGTTGGGAGTTGGACTGGGGTATTTGGCTATATTTTTAAAAACTATTTTTCGAAATACACCAAAACGGGAAAATTCAGATCCACTAGTTTGTTGAACAATAAACCGCTTGAAAACTTGCTATCTGGATTAATAGATTACAAACGAATTGATAGAAATATTTTAACCGGTCATTTGGATGCCGTTTCCATTGCAGCCTCTAGTTATAGTGACGGTGACTCCATTGCTTTTTTTCAATCAAGCGGCAATAAAGAATGGCAAAGAGCGAAACGAAAAGGCGTCAAAACCGTTTTAACTACTCGTCATTTAATGGCCTCAGCTGCAATTCCTTTATTATTTCCAAGCGTCAAAATAGGTAATTCTTATTTTGGGGATGGTGCAATTCACCAGTTATCACCATTAAGTCCTGCTGTGCATTTAGGCGCCAATAAAATATTGATCATAGGGGTGGAACAGCCAAAACAAGATAAATATTATGGTGAATCTGAATTTCACCCAAATACGGCCGCCATTACTGGACACTTATTAGAGACTATATTTACGGATTCTTTAAATGCCGATTTAGAACGCATGGAAAGAATAAACTCAACCCTTAATCACACCTCAGAAGATAAAGCGGGATTAACCAAAGTTGAGAGCCTGTTAATAAACCCAAGTCGCTGCTTTAATAAATTAGCGGCACAGCATTACAATAAAATGCCTTCAGCGATCCGCTTTTTATTGCGTTTTATCGGTATTTCCAAAAAGTCAGAATCTGCAATGATGAGCTACCTAATGTTTGAAAAACCATTTACCGAAGAGTTGATCAAACTAGGTTATGAGGATGGCTTAAAACAAAAAGATGAGATCATGTCTTTTCTTGGTTTAACTGGCAAACAAGAAGTGAATTAACGAGTAACAGCTAATTAATTCAAATATTCAGTCAGGGTTGTTTTGATAAATTTAACCCGATTAGCTTGAATTGACTGCCGATTGAAACATAAATATAGGTTTTCCTTCACAGAGCATTCAAGTTCATGGATATTAATCAATGTTTGATGTGGGAATGCCTTTGCAGCATGTAATGGCAAAACGGTAAACCCAAACCCTTTACTCACCGGCTGTAATATCAAGCTAATTTGATTAGAAAACCCTTTATGAATAAATTGATCGACATGTTCAAATTGTTGGAAGTTTTTACTCAACAATAACCGAGCGTGATGCTCAGCGTCAGGGTGGGAAATAAAGCCAAGTTTTATCAACGTATCCCAATTGATGGTATCCACATTTTTTGCCGTTACCAATACCAGCGGCTCAACGCCAACTTTATGACTGACAACATTACTTAAATTACTTAGTTGCGTAATTAAACCTAAATCTAACTGACGGGCTGCAACCGCTTGCTCAATCTGTTTATTTGGCGCAAACGTGTAATCAATAATTAACTTAGGGAAAGATTGCTGAATCTCTAACAAGTGCGGATAGAGCCTTAATCCAACACTCCCTGGCGACGCAAGCTTGATGCGCCCTTCATGTGTTTCGTCATGTCTGACTAAACTTTCTAATTCTTCAGAGGATTTAAGCAGTTCTTTGCCTTTTTGAAATAGCTGTTCACCTGAGTCAGTCAATAGAAATGATTTACCGTCCCGCACTAATAAAGCCACATCAAGTTGCTGTTCCAGCTTCTTAATATGTTGACTAACACCAGACTGCGTCATGAACAGTTTATCTGCCGTTTGAGTAAAATGCCCCACCTCAACTAAGGTGCAAAAGGTTTTTAACCACACTTGATTTATCATTACAAAATGTACTTATAAATATAACAATTGATAATTTTTTATACTTTATCATGAGGAATATACTTTGCCTATTACATCAATAGAGGAAGTCAAAATGAGTAATCCATATCCTAGAACATTTTCACACATTGGCATTTCCGTGCCAGATTTAGACAGCGCAGTTAAGTTTTATACAGAGGTATTAGGTTGGTACTTGATTATGAAACCTACCGTGATCACCGAAGATAACAGCCCAATCGGCGAAATGTGTACAGACGTATTTGGTGCTAATTGGCAAAAATTTAAAATCGCTCACCTATCTACTGGTGATCGTATTGGGGTTGAGTTATTCGAATTTGTTAATCAACAACAACCCGAGAATAACTTTGAATATTGGAAAACCGGCATTTTCCATTTTTGCGTTCAAGATCCTAATTTAGAAGAGTTAGTTGAAAAGATTGTGGCAGCAGGCGGTAAAAAACGCATGGCAGAACCGCGTTATTATTACCCAAATGAAAAACCGTATCGCATGATTTATATGGAAGACCCATTTGGCAATATTCTTGAAATATATAGCCATAGTTATGAATTAACTTATGCAGCGGGAGCTTATTAAAAGTTAATTGAGACCCTAAAAAAAGAGTTAGTAAATACTAACTCTTTTTTAAAAGCTTAAATTAGAACAAGTAATGTCCTGCTTATTGCATATCAGAAATTTTTAATTAACCCGTCATCAAGTAACGTTCTACTCGCTCTACGCGTCTAGGTTTACCTTTGATGATTATTGTATCTAATGCTTGAATAACCGTATGCTCATCAGGTAACGCGAGTTCTTCACCACCTCGCCTTAATCCGACCACTTCTACTCTACGTTGAGTCAAGTTAAGTTCAGCTAATGTGCGTTTTACTGCAAAAGCGTCTGACGGAATTGCGATTGCGTGTATGTATTCTAATAAGTCACGCCTATCTGCCGTAACTTCGGTGACATCTCCAGGGTAAAAGCCATGTAATTGACCATAACGGTTTTCTCTTTCTTTCCTAATCCGTTTTAATACTCGCGACATAGGCACGCCTGACTCAAACAGAACTTGTGACACTAACATCAAGCTCCCTTCCAATGCCTCAGGCACTACTTGATCTGCCCCGTCTTCCAGTATCTCTTTTAAGTTCTCATCCGTTTTAGTACGAACCATGATTCGAGCTGAACTGTTTAACTCTTTAACATTCTTGATCACCACATGGGCTTTATCCAAGTCGCCAAAGGTGATCACAATTAATCTGGCATCTACCGCCCCGGCTGATTGCAAAATGGCTTTGTCTCTTGCATGACCATACTGAACATTTTCACCAGCGGCTTGCGCTTCACTTACCCTTACTGGATCAACATCCAACGCTACGTATGGCACCGCTTCTGATTTAAGAAAACGACTCACCGTTTGACCCACACGACCAAAGCCGCAAATAACAACATGGTCTTTTAATTTTGTTTCAAAGTTAGCATTTGGTGTTTCGTCATAACCGCCATCTTGTTTACCTCTTATTTTGTCTAGCTTATCTACAATTTGAGTATTATTAGCGATGATAGACGGAGTGATTGCCATACTTAATACACCAATGCCTATTAAGGTTGACGATAATTCAGCACTGAAGATATTTAATTGTTGAGCCAGAGCCACTAATACAAAACCAAATTCACCCAGTTGAAACATCATTAAACCGGCACTTAAGCCATCATTACGAGTTTCACCGGACATCACAGCTAATTGTTTGATTACGATGGTTTTCACCACAAGCAAGGTTATTAAACCAATTAGAATCCAATGCCACTCTCTACTCATGACGTTGATATCTAGCTGCATGCCAACACTGATAAAAAACAGACCCATCAATATATCTCTAAAAGGACGTATATCGGCTTCTAATTGATGTTTATATTGGCTTTCACTTAACATCATTCCGGCTAAAAATGCGCCTAATGCCATAGATAAACCAAAAAAGCTGGTCAAGGTTCCAGCCATGACGGTGACCAAAATTGCCGTAAGCACGAATAATTCATCGGTTCTCACCTGTGCAACTTGGTTAAATACTTTTGGCAGTATCCATTTACCCACCGACAATAAAATGGCAACAACGATTGCGCCTTTTCCTAAGGCTAATAACAAGGCGACCACAACGTTTTCGCCACCGTTAGATGCCAATAACGGCATGGCAATTAAGAATGGGACAACGGCAATGTCTTGGAATAATAAAATACTGATGGCTATTTGCCCGCGCTTGGTTTGGGTAATGCCATTTTCGTTCAATGATTTCACCACCACTGCCGTGGAAGATAACGCAAAGGTACAGCCAATAACAAAGGCCGTTGTGCCGTTATTCCCCATGAAATAACACACACCCATTACCAGCAATAAGGTAATAATGACCTGTGCACTGCCAACACCGAACACTAAATGCCGCATCGCAATTAACTTAGGTATGGAGAATTCTAAACCAAGGGAAAAAAGAAGAAATACAATGCCAAGTTCAGCCACTAACGCGACTTCTTCAGGGCTGGTGATCAAGGCTAACGCATGCGGCCCAGCGATGATACCGGTGACTAGATAAGCTAAAATTGGTGGTAACTTTATATGTTTAAAAAACCAAACAATAAAAACAGAAGTCGCCAATAATAAAATCAGCTCAATAAAGTAACCATGTGACATATATACAAAATCCTTTCGGGCAATTATTTGCCGACTGTTAATTGTCAGTCGAGCAGATTAATACAATTTTAAACATTAATTCTATAAGATTCAAAGCATTACATTTCTGGCACATTTCTCGCTTAGTCTATTGCAAGTGAAATTAATCGACCAAACACGGGGGACAATGTGGATTATATCAGTCACTTAGACGCATTAAACTCAGAAGCCAATGCTAACATTTTGGCGTCTTGGTCCAATTATTCAAATTTAAATCGAGAAACCGATTCTTTAGTTGAACAACTTCAAACTACCTTAGATGTAGAGCAATTGTTATCTATTTATCTTAGTGCAATTACTTCTCACTATAAAATTAATTCTGTCGAACTTGATACATTTCATGGCAAATTTAAATCCAGTAATGGCCAATCCTCCTCGCAAACGATGACATTACCAATTCGAATTAATGATCGCCTAATGGGTCGTATTAGTTATTTTTCAGAAAAACCGATCACCGACATATTAATGTCTTCACTTACCGGTTATCAAAAGAAATTAATTTATCCATTAAGAAATGCATTAGCATTTTGGCAATTACAGCAAATGGCATTAAAAGATCCATTAACCGGCATTGGCAATCGCTCAATGTACGAAGATGCAATTGAACGAAAGTTTCAACATGCAGAACGTTTTAATGAAGAATTTGTTTTGATGTTATTAGATTTAGATAACTTCAAAAATGTAAATGATACCCATGGCCATTTACAAGGCGATGATATTTTAACTAGCTTTGTACAACTTGTTGAAGAGTGCTTACGTGGCACAGACCAAGTATTTAGATTTGGTGGCGATGAGTTTGCAATTTTATTGGAAAAGGAAGGGTTAAACGGCGCGCACATTGTTGCAGCCAGAATAAACCATGCTATTAGCCAAAGCCCTATATTCAATAAATTTAATGTTAGTACCAGTATTGGATGTGCTTGTTTTACCAAAAACGACACACCTAAAGATTTGTTTGCTCGTGCAGACAAAGCGCTTTACGCAGCGAAAGATGCAGGTAAAAACTGCATGAAAATTGCGTAACTACCACTACCCCCAGGAGTTGGCCTTCGGGCCGCTCCACCTAAACCTTGTCATAGATGCATAAACACTTTTTCAACTTTATAGTGAAAACTCAATTAAATAATATTACGCCAGAACCAAAGTTTATCCCCATTTATTACCGCCACTTTCACCCTTGATCTCACTAGAATATACATCTCGTTTTTCTGGCTAATTAGTTTGTTATTTAACTGCTTGCAGCCACGCCAAACTAGGACTATATTGCGATCATCTGGCGCCAGATTTTTGCGCCTCCTATCCACCTTTAAAGCACATTCTGTGTAAGAGTAACAACATTAATGACATCAACATCCAGCAGGTTAGTTGCCCCTTTTGGCACCTTGTTAGGTATAGCGCCGGGTAATGTGCCCGTTTATTCTTCTGATTACGAAAGCGCTGATGATATAGAACTCCCCAATAGACATGCCTACCGCAGTTATGTGGACGGCATTTTTATGGGTTATAAATGGCAATGTGTGGAGTTTGTCCGACGCTGGCTGTATTTAAATAAAGGTTACGTATTTGATGATGTGGCTATGGCTTACGATATTTTTCGTTTGACTTCAGTACGGCTTATCGCCGATGAAAGCCGATTACCGCTAAAATCATTTTGTAATGGTTCTTTACGTCATCCAGAAGTTGGCGCTTTTCTGATCTGGAATGAAGGCGGTGAATTTGAAGTTACTGGCCATGTCGCTATTGTCACCAAAGTCCTGCCCGATCGTTTGTATTTGGTGGAACAAAATGTGGGTCATCATGTTTGGCCACAAGGCCAAGATTATTCCCGTGTATTAGAAGCTCGCATTAGTGATGATGGAGGTTATTGGTTACGTTGTTCTTATGGTGATGCTTCTGTCATGGGTTGGGTTATTCAAACTGATGACGACCTACACGCTGAAGATATTCAACCTGACGATCCTAAACTATTCGACTTACAAATACGTCAAGTGGCAAACAACCTTAAGTCGTCTCGTGCTTGGTTAAATGTCGCTAATCCAGCAGAAGAAGCGTTTGTCGCTATGATGGGCGGGCATAAACTCGCCAGTAAAGTAGAAGATGATCATACCTATATGGTCATGACAGAGACCGCTGAGCGTGAATTAAAACGAGCCACCAATGAATTGCACGCTTTATTTATGCATGTAACTGACTATGTACTGCAAAACGCAGAGTTACTGTCCAAGTTTAATCTGCCACCAGCCTTGTGGCCTAAAATCCAACAATCTTGGGATAACCGTCGTAACCAGATGATAACAGGCAGATTTGACTTTAGTCTTTCAGCCAGTGGCATTAAAGTTTATGAATATAACTGTGACTCTGCGTCTTGTTATATGGAAGCCGGTATTGTCCAAGATAAATGGGCCAAACATTATGGTTGTAAAGAAGGCGAAAGTTCTGCAACAGAACTGGTGGAAGAATTAGTAGAAGCATGGAAAGACAGTGCCGTTAAAGGTGTGATCCATATTATGCAAGATACGGAGCTTGAGGAGAATTACCATGCCCTGTTCATGAAAAGAACAATGGAAAAGGCCGGTTTAGAGTGCAAGGTAATTAAAGGTGTCACTAGTTTACGTTGGGACGACGATGGTGATGTCATTGATGCCGAGGGTATAAAAATTCGTTGGGTTTGGAAAACCTGGGCGTGGGAAACTGCATTGGATCAAATTCGCGCTGAGTGCGATGACGATGAACAGCGTTTACGCAATTACCAAACTGATACGACTCGTAGTGAGGCGCCGCGTTTGGTGGATGTATTATTGCGCAAAGACGTCATGGTCTATGAACCATTATGGACATTAATCCCTAGCAACAAAGCCATATTGCCGGTGTTATGGATGTTATTCCCTGACCACCCTTATTTGTTAGAGTCGTCATTTGAGTTAACTGAGACATTAAAAAATAATGGCTATGTCAGCAAACCCATTGCTGGTAGGTGTGGTTTTAACATTAGTATGTACGATGGCAAAGAAGCATTAATGGAAGAAACCTCTGGGCGTTTCGCTGAACAGGATCAAATATTTCAAGCGCTGTGGAAGTTACCCGATATTGGAGGCTATCGTTCGCAAGTTTGTACGTTTTCGGTGGCGGGACATTATGCCGGCAGTTGTTTGCGAGTTGACCCGACCTTAGTTATCACCAAAGACAGTGATCTAATGACCCTACGGGTGATTTAATCCTAGCGGTATCTTGCTAAAAAGGCGCTACTAGTTTGTAGTAGCGCCCTTATCTTTCAGGACTTTTCATTTACAACATTGAATTTACAAATGCCGCAATATCTTCATCTTGGCTATGAGCAAAGAAACACTCTTGGAAACGTGCGCCTCCAATGGCTTGTTTGATTAACTCTGGGTCTATCGCTTTTAACGCGTCAATATAATCTTTCGCTACCGCAGACTTTAACTGGTTTAATATCCCAGCGTTAGTTACCTGTGACTCTTTACGATCTGCTGGATAACCTTGGCCTTTTTCACCATCAAAGGCTTTTTCTAAAATGTATTTAACATTCAATTCAGCGCCCCATCCAAACCCTTTGGCAAAAGGCAGTGCTAACGCATTTCCGTTATTAATCTGGGCAAATAAATATGCATCAGATGGGTCAATACAATAACCACAAACAACTCCAGGAAACGCGTTGGCAGCCATCAATGCGCCTTGCCCTGTACCACAACCGGTAACCACAAAATCAACCGCTTTACTGTTTAATAATAAACTAGCGATAATACCTAAATGTATATAGGTTAATCGATGATCGTTATCGCCATCCATACCAACATTAAACGCTTGATGGTTTTTGTCTTTTGCGACATCTTGCAGTTGCTGCCAAACAATAGGGTTTTTAGCCGCTTGGCTAAATTCATTCATTAATGCGATTTTCATAATTCTTTAGTGAAGCTCCATTACTTTATGGTGGAATTGTGTTTATTTTAACGTAAAGAAAATCAAACCGCCACCGGTGGCATTTAATATTAAATTATTACATATATAAGTTAATTGCTGAAAAAGTTAAATTAGGCAATAGCTATACCTCCTATTGGATTTTCCTTTAACAGAAAATCAGTTATAGTCAGGGGAAATCTTACCTACAATTAATTTTCTTATTGGTAAGAAATACCCTTTTTTATACATTTTCACACTAACAAATACGGAGATTATTTGTGCGAATAGACAAGTTTTTAATTCTAGTTCTCTCTTTATTTTTGTTACCAAAAACGATAGCAGCGTCACTACCTGATTGGGTAACTACTCCACCAGGAGATAGTAACCAGTGGTTTTATTCTGTTGGTATGGGTGAAAATAAAAAACAAGCTCAACAACAAGCCCTCGAAGAACTTAGTGCTCGATTACAAGTTACTGCTCAGAGTAATACACAACAATTTGTCGAAGCAAAAAATGGAACCACCGAACTCTACTTAGAAACAGACTCATTATTTACCGGCACCAATTTAACCTTTACCAACATAGATATCGTTAATACAGCGCAACATAATGACGATGTGATTGTATTAGTTAAAGTGGATAGACAAGCCTTTTTCCAGCAGTTACATGACCAACTTAAAGACCAACTCACCGCATATTTAATAAACAACCGAGCATTTGGGATTAAACAGCTATCTCCTGCACTGGTTAAATTAATCCAATATAACCAAGCTAAACCCACTTTAAATAAAACCTTAGTGTTATTACGTTCTTATTCTTTTGAAACCGTTCAATTAGATCAGTTAATGATTCAATTAACTCAAGCGGCACAGTCCATTTCCGCAAAAGTGGGTTATCAAGTGTTAATCGCTAATAACGATCAAAAGCATTCAAGCATGATTAAACTTGGATTAATAAATCAAATGCAATCCATTGGGCTATCGTCGGCTCAACAAGCTCACACACTTAAAGTCGTATTTGCCGGATTAAATGTAGAAACGACCACGACCGATTTTCATAGTGCCGTTAAGATGTCCGCTGACCTTATCTATGTGTTAGACGATCAGATTATTTATCAAAACCCAATTCATGCCACGTCGTTTAGTCAAACTCCGGAGTTAGCTGAACAACAAGCGATAGAGTCCGTTCAACTACAATTAGGAAGTAATGAATGAATGTTATTAAGTGCATAACCTTATTGGCTGCACTGCTGCTATTTGGTTGTGCTATCAAAGTTCAAGATGGCGACGACATTAAATATAATAAACATAATATTGTCAGTAAATTTAATGCCAAATTAATGCCTAGAGAACAACGTTTGGCTCGTATTAGCAGCGATATGAAAAAAGTTGGTTTTAACAAAGTCAGTGTTTCACAAGTGTTTAATGCTTTCAGTAATAGCGTACTCAGTATATTTAAACATCAACACAACATCATCACTGAACATAAAGTGTTATTAGATAATCACCGAGATGTGTTGTCATTTTTAATGGCCAATAAAGACAAAGATAAAGCTCAATTACAACAAGCCATTAACGACTTTGATAAAACCGCTGAAACTGAAAAAGAAAAAATTGGTCCTAAAATTAAGGCTTATGAAAAAGCCTCGGATAAAATTTGGGAAGAGAATGTAAAGCTATCGCTTTTGATCACAGAACAAACGTTACGACTCGCTTATATCATCAGGTTACAAGGTGATGACTTAATCGGCATGCAAGGTTTGAGCATGTTAATGAACGCCAATAAAATAGGTGAAGCTTATAAACTTGCCGAAATTCGGCTGCATTTAGCTAAAGTGGCTAGCGAGTTTATCGAAGACGAAAAAGCCATCATTGATATCGCAAAACAATTACAAACGTTTCAAAACGCAGATTAACAGGAAGTAAAAACATGAAACTATTATTCACAACATCCGCATTAATTTTTATTATGTCTGTTGCGGGTTGTTCAAGTACTGCGAAAATAAAATATCCAGAACAACAAACAAATGTTTCTCAAACTAACACAGGTAATTCAAAACTCATTACCGCCAAATCTGCTTATCAATTCGAAGACAAAGATATTGAAGTCCCGAGTAATTTTAATGTGCAAGGGATTAACAGTTGTACCTTTGATATAGATAACGAGTCTGATGATTGCCCGTTAAAAAAACCTATCGTTAGAGTTTATTTTGCAGGCAATAACAGCGCTAGCCAAAAACCAGAAGAAAAACGCGTTTTAGAAGCGTTAAACAATAAGACCCTTGGCCTAATGTTTGAAAGCCAATTAGCTGGCATTAATCGGTTTAGAATTGTGACGCAAGACGAGGTGACCGCTCAAGAAATGGCCAGTCAAATGAAAGATCAATCAGCAAAAACCCTAGCTAACGTCATGCGAAATAACAAAACCTTACGCCCTGATTATCTGTTAAAAATTGATACCGTCAAAACCGCAGATCGTTTTTATGCGGAATATAACGGCTTGGCAAAATATGAAGTAGAGTTAACTGTGAGTGTGATTGACCCATTCACAAAAGAAAAATTGTCTTACCCGAACATTGGAAAAATACGTATCAAGGGTACCGACGTAAAACAAAAACAAGAGCTTGTTTACACAGAAGTTAATGGCAAATATTACACCGGATTTGATTACACAAACCCTGACAATATTAATGCCGTATTTAGTAAAATGGCTTCAAAAGCATTTGATGTCATGTTATCCAGAATGTTAACGGAAATGCCGGTGTCAGCTCAAGTTACAGGATTAAGAGGCGACCAAATAACGTTAGACCGTGGCCGAAATGCAGGCGTATTATCCGATGATACCCTTATATTATTTAAATACGACGGAGGGTTTGTTGATCCTATCGCTGTAGCCGTAGCAAAACCATCTTCAGAAAGTGCCATAGCTAAAATAATAAAATGGAAAAAGTCTGACATCGCGACTGACTTAAAACAAAAGTCTGCAAATGGGATTTACCGCCCGAGTAACAACGAACAAATATTTGCCGTATCCGTTGGTTTACCAAGCTCATATATAAAAAATAAAATGTAATTTGAGACCATGACTATGATGAAACAAACACTTTTATTGGTTTTATTTTCTTTTGCCTTACCAGGACATGCCCATACGGAAGAGGTTAAATTTAGTTATGCTAAGTTGAATAAAGAATTAACCCTCTCTGGAGCGTTATGCACTTATGGACGCAAGTCGAAACAAAAACTTCCCGAGTCTGTAATTAGTCATATCCATAACCATGTTAAAGATCAAAACAAAAACTTTATTGACCAAATAAGAGACATCAAAACCGGAATGTTTGGCAGGCGTTTGAACACGGCAGAATTAGCGGTGATGTATCAGTTAACCGATAAGCACTTAGAGCTAGACTATTATTTTGAAGGTAATAGTGCCTGTGTTAACTTTCAAGCAAGATTAGAGTTAGACTTTAATGCAGATGCTAATATGTATTTTAACTTTGCTCAGCCTGCCTCATGGACGTTTATGGCTAAACGCAATGACCTAGCTGATATCAATCAAGCCATGAAGTTAATTTATCCAAAGGTTAGTTTGTCTGAACAAGATTTATCAGCTGCAACTCAATCCTATTTAATTGAATTATCCCAAGTCAGTGACAACTATGCGTTATATAAATTTGATGCACAAGGTTATACGTCATCACAATCAGTGCAATTAAATACCTTTTATGTTGAAGCACCTGCGCCTTATAAAGCGGCGATGACCGATTATTTAACCAGTTACCAATACAGCACTTTAGTTGATAAAAACCAAGCGAACTGGCAAATCACAGTGAACCCGGTTAAGTCTGCTCAAAATTTACTATTTACCGTTAGTTACCAATCCAAAGACGATCAAAATAAACAAGTGAATAATGACCCAGATGCGTTACCGCAGATAGTCACTAATAACCAACAAGAGTTAAAAAACCTTATTTTATTGCATTTAGAAATGATGGAATTTGTCAACGTATTACAAAAATAATTAAACCAGCCTAAAGCACTAAACAAAAAAAAACGGGTTCTTATAACCCGTTTTTCACTCTAATTTATTACATGTCATTTTAATCTGAATGTAATGCTTCAATAGGATTTAACTGAGAAGCTTTGATTGCGGGAAATGCACCAAATGCAACCCCTACTACCATACAAATAGTCACTGATAAAAAGATAGCCCACAACGACCAAGTCACAGCCCAATCAGAGTAAAACCCTATCACTTCTGACAATAACAAACCAAATACCACACCCAAAACGCCCCCCATTAATGAGATAACAAAACTCTCGGTGATAAACTGCATTTTAATATCTTGTCTGGTTGCGCCAACGGCACGTAACAACCCTATTTCTTTAGTACGTTCCAATACATTGGCTAACATAATATTCATGATGCCAATTCCACCAACCAATAAAGAAATACCGGCGACACATGCCATAACAATATTGAATATCTGCTGGGTTTGTTTTTGTTGCGCCAATAACTCTGATGGAATGATCAATTGATAATCTTCAGTTTCACCATGACGCAACTTTAATAATTGCACGACTGCTTTCGCCGCTGACACCGGATCGTACTGTTCATTTACGGCAAGCTTGATTACGTCTAGTTCACTCGCTAAACGGCCTTTATCTAGCTTTTTAAGGCTGGTGCTTAAAGGGATAAATACGGTATTCCTATCCCCGCCAAGTTTTACACCTTGGAAATCGTCTTTATTAATCTGGGCATTTTGTAACACGCCAACAACTTCCAACCATAAATGATTAAGCTTAACAAATTGACCTATTGGATCTTGAGTTGGAAACAAGGCTAACGCGGCGTCTTCACCAAGCACCGCGACTTGTTTAACATTGATGTTGTCGTCTTGGTTTAGTGCGCGACCTTGTTTAAAAGATAAATTGGCCAAGTCGAAATACGTAGGACTGACCCCCATCGCTTTCGCACCGGACTTACCTGAGTCGCTGTATAACGAATACACTTTAATATTCTTTTGTGCGCTATAACCCGTCACAAAAGGTAATGTAGCTCTTGCCGCTTCTACATCAGAAAATGTTAATCCTAATGATTCTTGGCGTAACTCTTTCAATTCTTGATTGGAGTATTTTTTACCTTCGATAATAAGATTATGCAATCCCATCGAATCTATTAATTTTAAAGCTTCTTTTTCAGCCCCTTCACCAATATTTAACATGGCTATGACAGCGCCAACACCAAAAATCATCCCTAACAAGGTTAATAATGTTCTTAGTTTTTGCGCGGCTAATTCGTTTATGGCGTCCCAAAACAATGGCATTAACTTATCCATTTATATTCTCCTCTACCGTTGATAATGCTATTGCATCACCAACAGAAATCCCTTGAGTTACTTCAACAAAGTATAAATTTTTAACACCGGTTTTAACCACTTGTTTTTGAAAACTCCCGTCCTTTTTAACATAGACATAATTGACACCATCATCACTATGAATGGCTTGTAACGGTACCGTCAGTTTGGACTCTAATTTATCCACTAATATACTGGCACTCAGTTTCCTGCCAGGTATGAATTTACTGTTGCTACTAGCATCTACATTAACGATAACTTCAAAATATTTAGTTGGGTTGCCTCGTTCTATCGTGCGGGAAAAGCCAGAAACTTCTTTAACAACACCATCAAATTCCTCGGTAGGAAAGGCATCAAGCCTTAATGTAACCACTTGGCCCTGTGCTAGGCCAATGGCTTCTTTATCTAATACAAAGACCTTAGCTTGCATCTTGCTTAAATCTGGAATTTTAGCGATAGCATTACCAGGGAATACGGTTTGTCCTATGCTTGGCTTTTCTCCACGCCAATTTTTTTCGTAAACCAATAAGCCATCGTATGGCGCTCTGATCTCAAGCTTCACTAAAGCATCTTGGTGCTGTTTGTATTTAGCCAAGTGCCCTTGCTTTTTGATATCGATAACTTCAATAGCGCCTTTGCTTTGGTTATCAACACTGAGTTTTTTCCAGTCTAAAAATTCGTCTTTAGCCCCCAAAAAGTCAGTGTTTTGCATTTGATCTATGATCTGTAATTTAGAGTACAAACGTATGTCGTCAATGTTAAAATTTTGAGCGAATTCAAACTCTTCTGACACTAAGTTTTTTTCACTTAACACTTCGGATTGCTGCTGGATCTGCTGCGATTTGGTTTGTATTAAATCGCGCTCCAACAACATCATGGCTAGTTCTTCTTTTCTGCTATCCAAAGTCAGTTGCTCGCCATCAAACATAGCCACAAGGTCACCTTTTTTAACTTCAATAAACTCTTGAGCTAACCATGCTATGGTCATTGGCATACGGCCAGGGGATGTTATGAGTTCAGCTTGAGCCGCTTCCAGTTCACCTTGAGCTGGTACTAAAATGGAAAACGTTTTTTGCTCGACGATATAAACGGTTTCTTGCAATTCAGGTTCGGCACAGGCGTTTAAAAATAACAACATCAAGGTGATAAAGCTTAGTTTTAACAACGTCATGTTATTGTGCCTCACTCATGTTATTAATGACTTCTACCTTAGTTTGCATACCTGGCCTCATCAATTTAGGGTCAATGGTGTCTAACTGAATAAATGCATCAAAAACAACCTTAGGGTTTTGATTAGACTTAGAACGATAAGATTGCCCTAATGCGCTAATTTCACCCATAAAAGGCAATTCAGGATAAGAATCCAACATCACTTTTACCTTACTGCCCACACCTAATTTAGCGCTGTCAGGTTCATCAAACTCAGCTCTCACTGCCATTTTATCTAACGATGGTATGGTTAATATACTTTGACCTTGCCATAAGGTTTCACCCACAGCTGGCTTTTCTCCGTCGTGATTTGTGACATACATAACAACGCCAGACTTTGGTGCTTTAATAGATAAACGTTTAATGTCTGTCTGAATCTCTTCCACTTTTGCCGTTAAGCTGCGAATTTTACTTTGCGAAACAACATTATTAACTTTACGACTCGTTTTAAACTGCGCTAACTTTTGCTGCGCTTGTGCCAATTTACTGCTGGCAATTTCAAATTGTTTTTGTTGTTTTTTTCGGTCAATCTCAGATGTGGCGGCGTCGACTATTTCTGATTTACGTTTTTCTTTGTCATAAAACATATTGGCTTCGGCTAGGGATAGTTTTAAGTCTTCCCCTTTTTGGTCTTGCGCTAACTCTTCTTGCTCTTGTTCTTTGATTGCGGCATCTAATGAACTTTGTTTATCAAGCAATTTATTGCGCAAGTCTTGTCCATCTAATCGAACCACTAAATCGCCTTTGTTAACTTGGCTATTTTCTTTGATCAGATATTGTAATTTGTATTGCCACATCCCGTTTACACTTGGCGGGGAGATCGTTGCACTGTCTAACGAAATTAACTCGCCTGTTGCACTAAGCGGCTTTTCATCTGCAATGTTATTATCTTGTCGCTGAACCTTTTCTGAACAAGCCGCTAACGTTAAAACACTAATTAAAATACCAATTTTATTTATCATTGGCGGTCTCCTTGTTAACCAAGACTCTGACACTCATTCCCGGTAACAATGTTTGCTCAGGCTGTTTATCAAATGTAATTTTTATCAAATAATAAGCGCTATCACTCCACTCTTCTTTTTTCTCAGATTGGCTGGCAACATACGACACTTTGCCTGAATAACTGCTTTCCGAAAATGCATCTAGGGTTAACGTGGCTTTATCGCCTAAGGCGACTTTATTGGCGTCAATTTCATGTAACCAAGCTTCAACTTCAAAAGAGTCCTGTCCCTGAACTAGCATAACGTTCATTGACGCTTGCACCATTGAACCAGGTGCTATTTTTTGGCCGTTCCATGGATGCATCATATGAGTCACAGGTCCTGAGAACTTGGCTTTTACCGCCACCTTTTCTAACATGGCCTGCTGATACGATATATTCTCTTTTAGTTTTAATATTTCTATATTCTGTTTTTCTAAACCGGTGATCTGTTCTTGTTTTTTAACTTCGTAAGTTTGTTCTGCTTTAATTTTATTAAATAACGCTCGTTCTAAGGTGACTTGGTATTGACCTTTATCGTATTGACTGACTTCGGCACTGGTGATTTCAGCTTCTATTCTCGCCTTTTCTACTTCTAATAGGGCAACGTCTAAGTTACCTTTTGCTTCAATAACGGCTTGCTCTAAGTCTAAGGTTTGTTTTTCTAAAACCAGTAATTCAGATTCAAGTCTTTCTTCATCTTGTTGTATTTGAGTTTGGATTGAACCTGAATCAAACACTGTCACTAAATCACCTTCTTGTGCGACTTTGCCTTCTTCTAACATCCATTGAACTTGGATTTGCCATCGGCTCGTTTTGGGAGCGGTGATCACTTGTTGTTTAGCCGACGTAATTTGCCCTGTGATCAATATGGGTGAATTAGCAAAAGCTAAAAAAGGAAAAAGACTCATTGTGAGGAAAATACTTGTTCGATTCACAACTTTGTTTATTAAGCGGTTTACCATCATAGCTCCCTGCATTAGTCTTGCTCACTTATTACTTTACCGTCGCGCATCCTAACGACTCGCTGTGCATACTGAGCGATATCATCTTCATGCGTCACCATAACTATGGTTTGCCCTTGCTGATGTAAATCAGTTAACAATTGCATGATCTCATAGGAGGTTTTACTGTCTAAATTGCCTGTTGGTTCATCTGCTAATATAACGGTTGGTTTGTTAACCAGAGCTCTAGCAATCGCTACTCGTTGTCTTTGCCCGCCAGACATTTCATTTGGCTTATGGTACATACGATGTTCTAAACCAACCAACTTAAGTAATTCAATGGCTCTTTGATTTGCTTCATCTTCGTCAACATCAGCAAAACGCAATGGCAGCTTTACGTTGCCAATAGCATCTAGTTTGGGTAATAAGTGGAAAGTTTGGAAGATAAAACCAATATGCTGATTGCGGATTTTAGAGAGGTGCTCATCTGACATTTTAGCCACATCTTGCCCATCTAATAGGTATTCACCACTGCTGGGCGCATCGAGGCAACCAAGTATGTTCATTAAAGTAGACTTACCTGAACCAGAAGTCCCCATAAACGCAACAAACTCATTACGTTGCACTGAAAGTGAAACGCCATTCACTGCTTTTACTTGCTCATCACCGTTTGAGAATGCCTTCTCAATGTTTTTTAACTCTAACATTTGATCCCTTTTATAAAGCCCAAACAACAAATTACTATAACGAATTTGCTAACTAATTGAATTAAAATATGTATTCAAAATAGGGTTAATAATAAACCGGATTGGGATTATAGCCAGATATAATTAAGGCGAAATAGTTGCAAGATGAGATTAAGGTAGCGTCAGTTAAACGGGCAATAACCTAGGTTAGAACTTGAAGGTCTTAACCTGCTCATTGATTAATAATCTTCCACTGAGGCCCATAATAACGTTCAGTTATTTGATCTAAAACGCCATTGTTTATTATGATTTGTACTGCTTGGTTTAGTGCCGGTATCTTGTCTTTGTGGTTTGATTTTTTTGACATTTGTAACCATTGTTCTTTATAACCTAAATTCAATTTCTTCTTAAAGTCGACCTTATCTAAACCATTGACCTTGTTTAATACGTAATGTAGAACTAATGTGGAGGCGGCCATGGCATCCACTCGATCATGCATCAGCATTTTTATAACTTGTTCATATTGGTTAACTTGCATTACGGTGAGGTTTGAGTCGTTGTCAAAACGTTCACTCAAATGAGCGCCTCGTCTAATCGCAATGGATATATCAGCCAAGTCTTCGTAGGTGTTTAATTCAATGTTTTTTAGCGACGACGGCAACCGACACTGTCCTAAGTTTTGCTAAGTAATCGACTAACTGAGAACGAACTTGTGACTTAAAAACTATTCCACCATCATGTTTACCCATTTCTAAACCCTGCCAAATTCTTGGGTAAGGCATCAAAATTGGGGTAATGCAAAGGTTAGAATACTTAGCAATTTGGTGAATGATATCAACATGCTCGCCCACCACTTTTCCTTCTTTATTTAAATAACCTAAGGGTTCGCTGTGGATCACATGAAAATTTAGACATTCATCTTGAGCTATTACTTTACTTGACGTGAGAAACAGAATTACAGCAACGAGAAAGAACCGTTTCACCACATTAACCGCCTAAAGTTTGTCAGAGAGTAATTTTTACCAAGAATTTGAGTATATGCATGGAAACAAGAAAAACAAACTGATGGATAAATAATAGAACAATCGCGAAATTTACATCCAATTCATATGTATGTTTATGCGCTAAAAAAACGACTTAAGATTATCTTATTATATTTAAAAACAATTTAACTATAAATGAGAACGATTACTATTTGCATTATATTAAAGGAGTGCTTAGAATATTAGGCCTAATAATGACCAAATACAATTAACTCGGTAAGCTGATGAAATTTCAAAAAAATATAATAAGTGCAGCAATTATTCTGGCAACAATGACGTTAACTGCTTGTGACAGCTCAGATGATGACAAAAACGTTGCACCTACTGACATTGCTTTAAGTAACAATAGTGTTCTAGAAAACACATCTAATACCGTTATAGGCACATTAAGCGCCACAGATGAAAATTCAACAGACACCTTCACTTTCACTGTAAGCGATGAACGATTTACGGTTGTTGGTAATGAATTGACGTTAGCAGAAAATACAGTATTTGATTATGAAACTGAACAGTCCATTGATATTGAAGTCGTAGTTACAGACAGTGGTGCCTTGTCATTTACTAAAACACTAACCATTGAAATTACAGATGCGTTAGATACTTATGCTTTTGACAGTAAATTTATCACTGACGATTCTAGTGTTTCTTATACCGGCCAAATTGCGCGTCATGCTTTAATTGCAGAATTAGCACACTATATTGGCAACGACTTAAAAAGTGAGTTAGATGATGGCACGTTAATGTCTCGTGATGCGGTCATTGCAAAGTTAAATAAATACTATCGTACTTCTGACTTACAATACGATAACTTCCCAATAACCTTTATGTCAGCTAAGCAAACATATATTACTGACATTTCAAGTTCGCCTAAAAACCTTAGCGGTAAAATGGCAGGTAACGATACCGGCGGACAACATAAAGATTGGAATGATGGAGAATTTGCAGGTTGGGGAACAAAAGGTTCAACAACGCCTGAAGGCCTAATTGATATCTTATTTGGCCAGTTAGCCGACAATGCAGAACAACACTTAAATGGTGTAGTGCGTCAATCAGTCACAGGTGATGACATTACTAAGGTCTATTTAAATAGTGACGGCACAGATCTTAAACAACTAATTCAAAAGTTATTATTAGTGGGTATCACTTATTCACAAGCAACCGATGATTATTTAGGTCATGAAACTGAAGGCAAGGGATTAACTACTAACAACATTGGCCAAGATGGCGGCAGCAAACCCTATTCAACATTGGAACATCAATTTGACGAAGGCTTTGGATATTTTGGTGCGACCCCGGATTACTTAGCTTATTCAGATACTGAAATTGCAGGCAAGGTAACATCTGATGATAACGGTCGTAGTGATTGGAACGGCAAACATGATAGTAATAACGATGGTGGAATCGATTTAACCTCTGAAGTGATTTTTGGCATAGCCGCCAATGCAGCAAAACGTGACTTAGGTACAGCATCAAATACCTCACCAACTGATTACACAGCTCAGATCATGAACGCCTTTATCTCAGGTAGAAAAATCATCAATGACAATGTTGGTTCTGCGTTAAGTACTCAACAATTAGAAGACTTAAAAGCACAAAGAGATATCATTGCCGACGGTTGGGAGCGCGCGTTAGCTACAACAGTTGTTCATTACATTAATGAAGTTCACAGTGATTTAAGCAAGTTTGGTACTGATGACTTTAACTTTGAAGATACTGCAAAACATTATTCTGAATTAAAAGGTTTTGCTTTAGGTTTACAATTTAACCCTTACTCTAAAGTTACCGATGAACAATTCCAGCAGTTCCATACGTTAGTCGCTGATAAACCTGTACTTGATTCTGAAGACAATGTAACGGCTTACCAAGTTAACTTATTAGCTGCCCGTGACATTATTGAAACGGCACTTTCACTGGATAATGAAAACGTTCAAAACTGGTAGACCACCCGTTTATTATTACATTTTATAAAACTTAAGCTTGGACTAGAAATAGCCCAAGCTTTCTTCGTATATAAAGGCTTAAATTTCGTGTTGTATATTAAAAATAAGTTGTTTGTGTTTGCTTTGCTGTTTTTGTTTTTATTAAGCGCTTGTAACCAAGAAACGAGCAGTTCTGCTGGTGAAGGTTATAACCCGGATAAAGATACGAATACTCAGTTTAATCAGCTTGCATTGATAACGAACTTAACAGATAACGTTATCTCTCCCGCTTACCAAACCTTTCTTACTCAAGCAGAACGTCAAACACAATTAGTGCAGGATTACTGCCAAGCCGAGAAAAATATATTAGACCAAACGGGTGAACAACAAGCTGTTTTAACGGCTATCGACGCCGCTCAAGTTCAATGGCGCAATACCATGGCGGCATGGCAACAAGCTGAATTAATGTTATTAGGCCCATTGTTGGAACAAGACGGGTTATTACGTAACAACATTTATTCATGGCCAATTCAAAACTCATGCGCTGTGGATTATGACGTTTTATATTTTCAAACCGGCGAGGTTAACGGTAAACCTTATGACATAACCCAACGTACACCTTCTAGAAAAGGCTTAGGTGCATTGGATTATTTGTTATTTAACCAAGATTTAAATCATAGCTGCGACGCTTCTTTTGCTCCTACAGGGTGGAGTAATCTGACCGATCAAAACAAACGAGTCGCACGTTGTAATTTTGCAACTGAAGTCGCATCTGATATTCAAAACAATGCAGAAATGTTAGTTCAAAAGTGGTTAGCATTAGATGGTTATGCCAATAAACTGAAACAAGCAGGAACAACCGGCAATGAATTTAATACAGAACACGATGCGGTAAATCGTATTAGCGACGCCTTGTTCTACCTAGACTCTTCAACCAAAGACGGTAAATTAGCCACGCCTTTAGGCATATTTGCCAACGAATGTGGTTCAACCGCCTGCCCGCAAACAGTTGAATCTAAATACAGCCAGAACTCGTTAGCTAACATACTCAATAACTTAATTGGCTTTGAAAAATTACTAACCGGTAACGGTGGTTTAGGATTTACAGACTATTTATTAGATGTTGGTGATGACTCCACTGCCACAGAAATGGCTAATAACGTGACTAATACTATTAACGCCATCAATCAAGTTGATTCCAGTCTGGCAAATGAGTTAACCAATAACCCGGAGCAAATAGAGCAGATCCATAACAATGTTAAAAACATTACGGACCAATTGAAGACCGACTTTATAACTAGCTTAGCTCTCGAGTTACCAGCCACCTCTGCTGGAGATAATGATTAATGAATACAAACAACAATAAATTACAAATAACGCTTGCACTCGTTACTGCACTGTTTGTCGTTAGCACTTTTGCTCAAGACAATAAAGAAAGTGAGCCCAAAGAAAACGTTAAAAAGACCACAACAGAATTAGTTGAAAGACTGCAAATAATTGGGCACAGCGACAAACTTAGAAAAGAGGCTGGCTCTGCTACCTTAATCAGTGAAGTTGAACTAGAAAAGTTTAAATTTGATGATATAAATCGAATTTTATATAACGTACCTGGTGTTAATATTCGTGAAGAAGATGGTTATGGCTTAAGACCTAACATTGGTTTTAGGGGGGCAACACCTGAACGAAGTAAAAAAATCACCGTAATGGAAGATGGTATTTTAATTGGACCAGCACCTTATTCAGCACCCGCGGCGTATTACTTCCCTATGATGTCTAAGATGACAGCATTAGAAGTATTTAAAGGACCTGCGGCCATTAAGTATGGACCTAATACAGTTGCCGGTGCACTTAATATGACGACTCGACAAGTCCCTGATAGTGCTGAAGGTATGATTGACTTAGCTTCTGGCAGTGATGGTTTATTTAAAAGTAAAATGTATTTTGGCGATACTATCAACAACTTTGGCTATTTGGTGGAAGGCATTCATTTACAAGCCGATGGTTTTAAAGAACTTGATAACGGGGCAAATACAGGTTTCAACAAAAACGACCTGATGACTAAGTTTCAATATAATCTCAGTCGTAATGGCCTGACACAACTGGTCGAATTAAAACTGTCATTGGCGACAGAAAAGTCCGATGAAACCTATTTAGGATTAAGTGATTTGGACTTCTCAGAAAACCCAAATAGGCGTTACCTAGCCAGTCAAAATGACTTAATGGATTGGGATCATAAACAGGTTCAACTCACTCATTTTATCGCTGCAGAGCGTTTTGATATCACCACTCGTGTTTACCGCAATGAATTCACCCGCTCTTGGAATAAAATTAATGGTTTTAAAGGTGGCTTATTTAACCGAGATTTACAGGAAATATTAAAAAATCCAGAAGATGAAGTGAACGCCCTATTCTATGAGGTGCTTACCGGTGAACGCGATACCATTCAAGAATACGAAAAAATCGTATTGGGTGATAACTACCGTGAATATTACTCACAAGGGATCCAGAGTGAATTACAAGCGTCTTATTCTGTATTAGGTTTGGATCACAAATTTAATGTCGGCGTAAGAATCCATAAAGATCAGATTAATCGAAAACACACTGAAGACACCTTTTTAATGCGTGACGCTCAATTAGTTTCCGACGGTTCAAGCACAGTTTCAACCACCACTAACCTTGAAAAAACCGATGCTACAGCGTTATTCTTAAAAGATACGATTAGCTTAAATGACTTAGAGATCACCTTAGGTGTACGTGGCGAATTTTTTGATTCTTTATATCAAAATCAAGCCGTGGATAAAGAAAATGACTGGCTTAAAAAAGAGACCAGTTTGTGGCTGCCAAGCATTAGTGGCTTTTATACTTTCAATGATAATGCCGGTTTATTATTTGGCATCCATGAAGGTTTTGTGCCCACCAGCCCACAAGAAAGCCCACTGATTGAAATTGAAAACAGTATAAATTACGAATTTGGTGGTCGTTTCAACAATGGCAATACTAAAGCTGAACTTATCGTTTTCTATAATGATATTAAAAATCTAAAAGAAGGCTGTTCGTTTTCAGCAGCAGCGAGTTGCGGAGATAGTTTAGATGAAGAGTTTAATGGCGGTGAAGTCGATGTTTACGGCGTAGAGTTTTCAGCAAGTCGAAACTACAGACTCGCCAACGGCTGGAATGCCCCGATTTCATTTGTGTACACCTACACAACATCAGAATTTAAAAACGACTTTCATTCTGATTTTCCAATGTGGGGAACAATAGAACAAGGCGATCACTTACCCTATTTACCACAGAATCAAGTGACGGTTAATGTCGGGTTATTAAGTAACAACTGGGAAATGGGTGTAATTGCACGTTATTTTGATGAAATGCAAGAAGCATCGGGGGATAATGTTTTATTGTCTGATGTGGTTATTGAGTCTTATACTGTGTTCGATTTCTCTGCAACTTATGACTTGGATACACACGGGTTAGTTTATTTCAAAGTTGATAACTTATTAGACAATCAAGTTATAGTCAGTCGTCGACCATATGGCGCTAGACCAAGTAAACCTCAACAGTTCCAATTGGGTTATCAGTATCGCTTTTAATTCCGTATTAGATATGCAGTTTTAGTTAGAAATGCAATGCAAATTTCGGTTTGCATTGCTTTATTTTAGGTGGTGTAAAACGTGTTTATATTGGATTTTTTATCTGCCAACATTCAGGAGCTTTTTAGCTTCTTTGATGATGCCAACAAAAGAGTCTTTTGGATATATTTAGTATCTGCGTTTATATTAGCTTCGGTCGTTTACTATCAAAAAAAACCTACACAGAAACCAAGTAATTTTTTTAAATTTGTTTTTCCTAAAAACATTTATTTCGCTAAATCCGCTCAGCATGACTACCTGTTATTAATCTTAAATAAACTAATCAAAGCGGCTTTATTTCCTTTAGTGATCTTTACCATGGCTCCTATAGCCATTTCGTTATCCTCATTATTAGAGACCATTTTTGGTCAACGTGAATTCATTGACGTATCACCTTTCACTATAATGCTGTTCTTTACGGTTGTACTGTTTCTGTTTGACGATTTCACCCGATTTTTATTACATTACTTACTGCATAGAGTGTCTTTTTTATGGGAGTTCCATAAGGTACATCATTCGGCTACCGTATTAACGCCATTTACTATCTATCGTTCACATCCTGTTGAAAATTACCTTTATGCTTGCAGGATGGCCATTACTCAAGGAGCTGCGGTTGGCATAGCTTATTATTTATTTGGGCCTACGTTAAAAATGATAGATATTTTAGGCGCTAATTTGCTTGTTTTTGTTTTTAACTTACTCGGCTCAAATCTACGCCATAGTCACATATGGCTAAGTTGGGGAGATCGCGTTGAGAAATGGTTCATCAGTCCGGCCCAACATCAAGTTCATCACAGCAACCTACCTAGGCATCACCATAGTAACTTTGGCTCAGCATTGGCTATTTGGGATAGATGGTTTAACACCCACACGAAAGCGTCAGAAGTGGAAAACATCACCTTTGGATTACCAGATAAAACAATAGACCACTCATCAGTATTAAAAATGTATTACCAGCCATTTAGAAATATTGGGGCCAGAATAGCGAATAAAAGACAGCAAAAAGAACACGAATGAGTGTTTAATTGGTATTTGAACAAAAGTATGTTTGCTTGAGAGAACGAGTTAAATGGACTTTGGCGTCCCCACCAGAGTCCGACAAACAGACATAAATAACTGTTTTAAAACAAGTTAATTTTAATAAATTTAAATGGTACCACTCACAGTACCACTATAATTAAAAATCACTACCAATGTAGTGACGCTTTATTTTTTAAAGGTATATTTGATTTATTAACCAATACGTTATTAAGGGTATAATCATTTAATAACAACCTCAGACCTTTTTCAGCATTAATACCCGAACTTGGCGGTAAGCAGACTGAAACCAAAGGAATTGGAATTTGCTCTTCATTCTCATTTTCTTTTTGATTGAATGAAACGGGAATATAAGGAATAAATCCACCATCAGATATACGAAACTCTCTTATCTGTTCTGCCTGACTTTGATTTAAAATAAAACAAACCCTCCATTCTTTTTCTTCCTTAAAAGACTTGTCCTTAAAGTGACACGCTAGCATAAACATACTTGCCGATACGTACCCGGCAAGTGTTCCTATACTGCCTTGCTCAATTAAATAAGTTTCATCAACCTTATATTTTATTAATAACTGCTCTAGTTCATCTAATGAATTATCAACAATAGTTTTCTTCTCTTCATCATCATAAATTATAGGCTTACCTTTAACCCAACTATCAACATCTTGACCAGCCACTTTAAACTTAGTTTTAGAAAAATCGAACTCCATACAATAACCGCTAGCGTTATTCGCATAAGCTCTCCACTGACTTAAGAGATCTTTTTCAATACAGAAAGATGTTACGTAAGGTGTGGCTGAATCCATCGTCTGAGAATAGTAAGTTTTTAGTAACTTTGACAGTTCTGCTATTATGGGATTTTTATGCTTAAGCATTCTATCAATTATGATAACCATGCCATTATCAAATTCACTTAAATCATTTAAAAAGCGTATATCTGTTGCCCACATAACACGATTTTCAATAATCCCCTGTATACCTTGAGCTGAAGTGTAATGATAAAAATTATCTGACATTTCGGTGAGCTTTGACAATTGGTCACTAATTTCCAATCCAATTTTTTCGATATCTAATTTAAGACCTTTATCGAATCTAGCAGAAGTGTTTTTAGTTTGATCCAAAGTTCTATATTCCTAAGCTTAAGATATATGTAAAATAATATCTGTCCCTATTCCTGTCCATGTATTTTTTTATTTCGCGGGTGTAAGAATTTCTCTAAGGTGGCGGTACTAGGCCTAAAGGCTCTAGAGATTTTGCCTCCCCCTCCCTTGTGTGGTTCTAAACTTAGCACAGCCATAATTAATTCTTAGCTTATAATTCAACTAATATACGTCCAGTTATCGGTTCAGTTAAAGCTTTACTACAAAGGCGTTAGAGTACTATTTTAAATGGTCAATAAAAAACCACCCGGAGGTGGTTTTTTTATGCGACTTCTAGCTCTTGTGCTTTAATCACTTCAGGTAGAGGTTCTTGCTCTGCCTCCCAAATATCTACAGCTAATTGTAGATTTAACCACAATGAAACACCAGTCTCAGTGAACGCAGCTAGTTTTCTTGCCATCTCTTGAGAACACTTTGAGTGACCGTTAATAAACTTAGATAATGCAGGTCTAGACATATGAATTGCCTTTGCCACTTCAGTAACCTGCAACTTTCTTTCATCCATAACATCTTCTTTAAAAAAAATGCCCGGGTGAGTCGGTTTGCGATTCGTTTTAAACATTTTTATTACCTTTACAGGTTTGTCGCCTTACTTGGCCCTAATTTGCTTTCCATGATAATCCTGATAATCAAGAAACACCGCTCCATAATCTTCAATTTGGAACGTTAGTCTAAAATTACCGTTTACTTCTAGGCTGTATACTCCATCACCACTGCCTTTTTTAATGCTAAATTTGTGCCTGTATATTGCTTTCAGATCTTTAGGATGATGTGACGCATTAATTGCATCCATATATTTTAACAGCACTTTGTGGTGCTGATTGTTAATCCGTGGAGAGTCGCCGTTTACATAGAGCTCTTCAAGCCCCTTATGTGTAAATGATTTAATAGCCATAGCCCAAGTACCTTTATTATTTTGTTGTTAGCGCACGACATTTTCCGTTCCTTCTTTGTTTAACTAGATTAAGTGTAATGCGTAACATTACACAATACAAGTGTTATATGTAATTAGTCTAACAAATTAAGTAGGGCAGCAATTGGGCAATAATTGGCACCCAAATAATGCCAGGTTGGGCTACTGCAATTGGTGCTGGTTTTGGTTTGTTAGCGGGGTCATTTTAATTGAGCGAATGATTGGATTTTGATTAACTATTTATTAATATTAATCAAGACAGATTCCAACACACTCTTAAACTTAGCCACAATTGAATTATCAGTACTTTCAATAGATTTCGGATTGTCATACATATGTGGCTGTCTGCAGATACGTTTAGGTATTGGCAAATACTCACCTTCCGTATTGCTTTTTTGATTGTTATGCTCAAGTTGTCCTTTTTCCATTATATCTACTTACTTTTATGCTTATAGGCCCAATACAATAATGGTTTTATCAAAAAAAAGTGTCAATGCTGACCGTTTTTGGTCAGGTGACTGATTTCGGTTACTTTTCTCGAGGTTATTAAGGAACCTAACGATAGTTAACAAATTTACTTAGTAAGAATAAGCTTTAGCTCTTAACTCGTATTCAAATCCGAGAGAGCTAAAGCTCAGTGCGATCACACTTAATAAATTTAGCACAAGTTAAAACTATATAATTTTATTTTATTCTTTTATGTAAAATAATAATGAAACTTCAATCTTTGATTTACTTCATCAGTTACTTTTTCTTCAAGTCCAATATCTTCAAATTTTATTTCAGCCATTACCCTTTCCTATATTTTTGAGCATTTTATTAATTTGGTCCATCCCGTCAAACGTTGAGGGAATTTGCTCGTCTTTCATTACTATTCCTGAAAATATCAAATCTTCAAACTTCTGCAGTGGGTTATGATCTTTGTCTTTTATTTCGCTTGAGTATTCTGCATATTCTTGTATGAATTGACATAACGATCTTCTAAGTTCAATTTGTGCCAATTGTGATTTGATAGATTTTTCTTCTAACAAAGATACTCTAAAAAAATATAGAGATAACATTAATGAAGTAAAAATAGGCAGCAAATACCACCATTCCGAAGGTTGCCAAATACCGATTACGATCGATGAAATAATAGGAACTGCTATTGATATTTGTTTCCAAGCATTAGTTACGTCTTTAACTTTAATTAAATCTTGCTTCTTGTCATAGGCCATCCCGACGAACGCCTTTACCAAACCAACGAAATTAAAACCCGCCTCTGCTTTTTTTAGCCGATCTTCCATGCCTTTTATTCGTATTTCCCGCTCGTCGAAATCCCCCTTCCAACTCTCATTTTCTTTTTCAATTTTATTGCATATTTCTTCAGCTCTATTTGCGACACTTTCTACAAGTTCTAGACGCTTTAAAATTGGTGCGTTAATTAAACTTTTACTTAAAAAAATCGGAAAATTGTTAACTTGATGGCGCAAATTGATATCACCATCACTTTCAAAAAAGTCCACGTTATTTTTGATAAAATACAAAATATCAATAAATCCATTTTGCAGGTCTTCTTTAGGGTCCATTGAAAGGTAACATTCATACAAAAAAGTGAATAAACTTGTAAAAACTCTCATATCATAAGGAGTAGACCGATTAGCTATATTTTGAATCAGTCCAACACCATAATTTAATTCAGAATATTGACAATATTTATGCCAAACATCCGGTGCTTCTACAAATGATTTTATAATAAACGTCGTAACATATTGCTGTATACTTTTTTTACGTCTAACCCTTCCGTCCTTTGAGTATTTATTTTTCGCCTAATAACGTCTGACTCTTCATCTGGAAGCTCATACGTACGAATAAACTCTTTCATGTTTTGAATTGAAAAATCTTCAGAAAATAAACCAAATGTATTTTCATTATCAGGCATCATCACTCCCTTTTGCGCACTTTTTTGCGCACTTTTAATTTATTGTTTTGTGAGAGCCTTTAAAAAAAGGCTCACGGTTAAATTGAGCAGGTTTTGCGCATTGCGCAGTTTTCATATTTGCGCAGTAAATTTGCGCAGACTTACTTTGATTATCGAGATTAAGCTTTTTCAAATTTTATCTAATATTAGACAAATCAATTAACTAATTTACAATCATAAGCTTCACCTAACGCATAAGCTCCACCCATTCCAACTTGTGGATTAGCAAAGACAGTATTCCCACCTATTTTAACGGCTTCATTACGTAAACTGTTATATATTGATTCTTGCGCCACTCCTTGTGCTGCAAAGCCGCCCCAATTGCTGGTAGCTTTTACTTGGCCTTTGAATACACATTGTTTAACAACATCAGGATTATTGGTTACACGTACGCTTGTAGCATTAGAATTGAGAGGTTGAGCACAACCGGATAGGAGTGTAAGTGCGAGAGTAATAATTAAAAATAATTTCACTATAAAATCCTTTTAATAGTTAGTTTAACTAATGTAGAACAATTGATTTAAATTTCAACCGTTTAATAACACTATGTTTTTATAATTGAGTACGACTGGGACGAAAAATGGGACGGTAAAGCCTAAACTAATCGAGGGTTAGACACTTATTCGTGGGACGATGTGATATTGCTAATTAGCCTTGTTATAATATCAATTGTCATCATGAGTTGAAACGACTACGACCCTGTAACCAAATCTAACAATTACTAATTTTATCGTCACAAATACTATTTTTTAGGTTTAGATTTCGGGCCCTGCAGAAGTTGATCTGCTATTTTCGCTAGAGCTGGATCGTTATCTTTCTCAGCTAGATTCTTCGCTACTTTGGCTAGTAGTTGGCTTGGAGTTTGTTTCCGCTCTGTTGGTTTCATTTGAAGTCCATTAATTTAATATTACCAGCTCACCAATAAATTCAGGTTTTCTTGATGATCATTGTGATTCATATTTCCACATAACTTTACGTTTAGCCTGTTTGATTACATCTTCCATGTTTACACAAAGCACATTGCAAAACATTTCTAACTCACCAACTGTTAAACAACGCTTACCAGATTCAACAAGTCCAACAAAACTATGAGGCTTACCCAAACACCTAGCAACTTCAAGCATCGTCACACCTAACATTCTACGTTTATCTTGAAGTAAACCGCTAATACGCTTATCTAATACATTTCTTGCTTTCATAATAATTCCTTTTATCCATTCCAAGTAAATATACTAGGTAGGTACGTTTTGAATACTGAACTTATTTATAGCAATAGATTTGTAACTATCAAGTCTAACCTAACAATTAACACTAACTACCAATGGTAATATATAAGAACTCCCGTTTTGGTAGTGGGTGACAATTTTACGATGATAATTAACTTTTATATAACAACAACTTAAAAAATCAACTTACTACTGTAATAGTAGCGGATAACACCCTACTGCTACTATTTTGAGAGCCGTTCGGCTACTGTTTTGAGAGCGGTACCGCTACCATTTTGAGAGTTGGAAAATTTAAGTTTCTAAACTAAATATCCTAATAGCTTTTGTTGTAGGTTGTACGTCCATATCAAAGCCAATTACTTCATCTATTTTATGCCATGTCAGAGCATAAAAAGTTGGATTGGGGTGTCCTTTAGGATCAAAACCACCAGCCTTGGTTATTACTAATAAGTTTTTAGAAATCAGCTCTTTTTTGGCTCTGTCTAATGTACCTTGTGACGCCCAACCTCGTTTACACATTTGTGACCAAACAAAACAAATTTTACCGTTATTTGAGCCGTTATATTGCCTTGCTGCTTCAACAAGTAATTTAACCGCATTACCACCTAAACTTATAAAGTCATTGCAACTAGTGACCACATGAGGAATTGATAAATAACGCCCACCAGATCTAGCCCCATATTTTTTAGCCATGGTCTAAACCTCACTTACTTTAGTATGTTTTAACAAAGTTCTAGCGTCAGCGTTAGATTGCCCACCAGACAAAAAATGTCTTTTGTATATGCTAGTCATTACATCAATTCGCTATTTAATTAACTTAAGGTAAGTTCTAGCTTGTTGCTCGTTCATCTTCTCCGGCCGTTCTGTCCAGAATTTGATGGAAAGTAATAACTCCCCCAATTGATCAATTTGCTCTGGTAGGATTTTGCCTTGTTCGTTTATTAGATTTGCCAACGCCAAACAAAGTTTAATAGCAGCCTCAGAGTCACATTGAATGGCATCTAATAAGTTATTGAGATATTTACTATCACTCATAAGGTAATTACCCCACGTTTAACCTGGTAGTGCTTTAATAATGCTTTGGCTTTAGTAAATGATTCGCCACCAGATAAAGAATAACGGGTGAACCTAGTTTCGCCCCCTCGCTTATGGTGGTGACTTTCTGGAGTACGACTGAAATTAAGGCCATGTTTATTAAATAACGCTGATATCGTTGTATGTAAGCAAGTTTCACCATAAGCAGATAAAGCCTCAAGCTCAAACATACCAGCATCTCCACGTTTTATTAATTCCTCAAGGCAAAGCTCTAGTTTGAATGGTGGACGTTTTTTGTTAGCATTCGATGGTTCAATATCGTTAACGCTGCGCTGGTTTTCTAGTGTGGCGTTTTTGTTTTCCATAATCGTCCCCTTACGCTACAGCTTTACGTTGTGCGACAATCTCACAAACTAAACTTTGCATTTCGCTGGTGGAACTCCCAGCAACGATTGCGGCCTGTATTCGGCTTATTTCAGTATTAAGCCAGCCAACAGAGTTAGCGCCTAGTGGGAATGGTGGTGGTAAGAGACCATCTTTTACTCTGTAATATATTGTGGTTCTAGAGAGCCCTAATAATTTAATTACTTCGGGTTTTCTAATTATGTAAGTTTGATTGCTTTGATTCATACCTGTTTCCTTTGAATTCGTTGGGCTACAGGTGCTTTATAATTTAATTTGACTAATGATAAGAGGTTCAGACCCCCATTAAAGCAGTTTAATGGGGCTTTGCAGTAGTTTAAAGGGGCTTTGCAGTAGTTTAAAGGGGCATTCTTAAAGTGACATTATCGTTTTAAGCTGTTTTTTACTGCTCTTGCGTAATTCTTACATGTAGATAAAGGTATTGCTTTACCATATTTATCTGGTTGATTATTACTATCAGCTTCTAATGATTCAGCTAATCGATTTATTGATAAGTTTGGGTTATCGCTTAAAGACTTATTAATAAAATCATACGCTTTTGCTCTAGTAGGTTTACCTTTTAATCCTCCATATTCAGAGAAAAGTTCTTTAAATTTAAGTCCATCCTTTTGTGGTTCTAGTAGTGGTTCAGATAGATTCATAAACTCTCGATGGATTACTAACTTTGAGCCAATCAAATATGCATTTTCTAAAGCAAACTCAACTATAAGTTTTTGTTCGTTTGTTAAGTTTTCCATAAAACAATTATTCAAAGTTATATCTGTCATTTTACTTACTAAGTCTATATCGGATGCTTCGTTTACTTCATCTCTATTTAATAACGGTGTTTTAGCTAACTTACCTAATGTATCAATAAAATTAACGTCACTATCATTCTGATTATTTAAAAGGCTAAAATCTTTGAAAAGATAAGCAACTGAACCAACCATCTCTTTTGCTGCTTCTAATTCTGTTTCACTATAATACTTTCTTTTTTTCATACCGCCCCCGCGACACCCAAATTAAGATCAAAACCAAGGCGGTTGGGTTAACCGCCTTTTTCGGGAGCTACCCTAGGTTTTGAGAAAGCTTAAAGCTTAGTTTAATATTGCACTTGTACTAGTAACATTACCCAATTGCTCGACTTCTAACAATTCACTTTCGAATGATTTACAAACTGAAGCCAATAACCCGCCTATTGTTTGGCAGGCATTGTCTAACTCGTGATTAATCTCATGACGTTGCCTATTTTCACTTATATTGAAAAACATACTAGTTACGTCCTTCAGAATTAAAATAACAGGTGATAACTCAGTAGATAAAAAACTCTTATCATCATCTCTCATCTGAAAAAGTTCATCTAAGTACACAACGGCCGCTTTAAAGCCGGTTATAGCAGTTTGAATATTTCTATCATCACTACTTTTATATTTATGAAGAACTAGGTTAACTATTAGTTGTACTGCGTTAAGACTATTCCACGCTTTTGATTGAAACGAAATACTGTTATTCATATTGCTCACCTATTATTTATTAACAATTTTTAAACCTTTTACACCACCAGCCAAACTCATGTTACCGTTTGAAGCTCCTAAGATTTGATTACTCCACCATTCCATTACTGGGCGTCTGCGTTCCAAGTACTCCGAACGATTATAAGCGCGCCTAACAGAGTTTTTATCAGTGTGTGCTAATGCTGATTCGATAATGTCAGGATCAAAGCCTTGTTCATTTAGAGTGGTACTCGCTAAAGAACGTAGACCATGTGCCACCAGCCGACCTTGGAAACCTATTCGCCTAATTGCCTTGTTTACGGTTTCGGTGTTTACGTGAACTTTGTGATTATTTCTCGATGGGAATAAATGCTCTCTGTGGCCACTTACTAACTTTAGTTTATCCAAAAGTTCTAAACAGTATGAAGATAATGGGACGGTATGAGGATTTTTCATTTTCATTTTTTCACCTGGTATTGTCCATAAGCCAGACTCAAAATCGATTTCATCCCATGTTGCCCTTGCTGCCTCACTTGGTCGAACGATTGTATGTAGCTGCCACTCTAAACAATAACGGGTAACTAAGTTTAAATTAGCATTGTTAACCGCTCTCATTAGTTCTGGGAGTTCTTCTGGCCTAATGGTGGCCATGTTAGTTCCCTTGGGAGTTTTAAACGCATCACTAATATGAGAAAGCTTATTATGATCAACCATTCCGGTATTAACCGCAAAATTCATTATTCTGTTTAGTAACTGACAACACCTTTTTATCACTTCGTATTTTTCAGCAACCACCAGCGGCTTAAATATATCAATTGCTTTGGTAGCTGTGATCGAATGGACTGGATATTTACCTAGCTGGTGGAATACATGAATCTCTAACGTTCTTATTACTTTATCAGCATACCTAGGGCTAACTTCACTTTTGATAGTATCTAACCACTTACCAGCTACACTTTCTAATGTGTTTAAATGTTTGGCTTGTTCGGTTGCCATGGCTTGATCTCTGTGGGTTTTAGGATCAATACTTTTACTGAGTAATACCCTCGCTTGATCACGTGAAGATCTAGCCTGAGCCAAACTTACTTCTGGATACGTTCCAAAACTCAATGATTGGCGTTTTTTATTAAATGGGTGTGTATATTCCAGTAACCAAGATTTGCTGCCATTAGGCTTAATACGGAGTTGTAAACCACCACCATCAAAAAGCTTAAATTGCTTATCTTGAGGTTTAGCTTGTTTAACTTCTGTGTTTGTTAGCGGTTTAGTTACTCTAGCCATTTTAGCGGTACCAGATTTGCACAAAAATTACAGTACCACTAAAAGTACCGCAATAATTTTGAATGAATTAGAACCTGATTGAACACCATAATCTAGTGTACGTCAATAAAACTAAGGGCTTTGAATTTGTTTGAGAGGGTTTGAATGGATAATTGGCGTCCCCACCAGGACTCGAACCTGGAGCAGCGACTTAGGAGGTCGCAGTTTTATCCTGTTAAACTATAGGGACACACGGTAATTATACCTAATTAATACTTCGAGTGAAGTTTAATGTGTCCCTTTTAACTTACTGTTTTTATAAGTCTATTTTAGTAAAGAGACTTGTTCTTGTTCAAAAACAGACTCAATTGGAGCGTGTTGATTTGGATCATCCTGCTCGGTTAGATAAGTCATTAAACAACTACTTCGCTTTGTAATTGCTTTGGCCAACGATTTACCGTCTTCGGATTTAATCAATACCGTATCACCGGTATTAAAGTCACCATTGACACTAAGTAACTGATCGCTGGTGATGTCTTCTATACCATCTAACACCGTTTGCTCACCTGATTTATCTACAACAAACTCACCTTGCGAACGAGTTGTATGTCTTAACCAGTGTGTTCTATCACTCATTGGAGTTTGTGATGGCGCAAATATTGTACCTGGGTTTTCATCTCTTAATAACGAGTGAAATACATCTGGTTTTTCACCATTGATGATATAAGTCGTGATCCCGTGAGCTGTGGCTTTTTCCGCAGACTCAACCTTAGTCGCCATTCCACCGGTACCAACATCGTTAGTAGCGGACATATCAATACCTTTAAGACTTGCAGTAATAGACTCTACGATAGGTATTAACTTAGCGTTTTTATCTATTCTTGGGTTGCCTGTGTATAAACCATCAACGTCCGTGCATAACACTAAACCGTCTGCGTTTACGGCAGCAGAAACAATGGCAGCTAAGTTATCATTGTCACCCACTTTTAACTCATCCGTTGTGATGGTGTCGTTTTCGTTTACGATTGGTAATATCCCATGACTCAGGGCTTTATCAATTGTAGAGGAAACACTTTGGTAACGCTCAGGGTCTTGTAAATCACCGTGGGTTAATAATATTTGGCATGTTGGGAAATCAAATAATCTATCCCAAGTACTTATCATATCGGATTGACCTGCTGCGGCCATTGCCTTTTTCATCGGAATTGAATTGCAGTTACTTTTTGGAAAATATTGTCTTCCTGCTGCAACTGAACCTGACGAAACTAATACAACTTCAATACCGCGACTTCGGCATTCGATAATAAACTGAGCTATTGGAAATAATTTATGAGGGCTGCAACCTTTTCCGTCTGGTGCAATTAGAGCGCTGCCAACTTTTAAAACGATTCGTTCGAAATTTGAAAATAAAACCATAGATCCAGAAAATAATAATTAAAGATAATGCTTAGTATACTAAGTATTAAAATATATTCAACAGTTCAAAAGGCATATGATAATCCTAACAATCATATTTTCTGATTATTAATCAGACTAATTAAGGGCTTCAGGCGAAATAGATTGGAGAAATATAATTATTACACTAATTAGTTTTATTTTATAAAGTAGCCTAATTTAAGGCTACTTTTATTCAAAAGAATGTATAGGAGAGGATATGGTGGTTAAGGTTTAGTGATGGAGTCAATCTCACCAATTTTTAACATTGGCGCGGCATCTAATTCTTCAGCATTCATCATACTAGCGATACGTTGAACACTTGATAATAAAAGGGTTTGTTCCCAGTTTTCTATATTTTCAAACTTCTCAATAAAGGAGTCTTCCATTGCCTTAGGCGCATCGTTTAACGTTAAATGGCCTTGATCAGTTAAATACAAAGAGACTTTTCGACGGTCAACACTGTCACGTTTTCTGACTAACAATTGCTTGGCTTCTAATCGATCTAAGATGCTGGTCACTGTAGCTTGAGATAAGTTTATTCCGTCAGCGACTTGTTTTGAAGTTAAACCCGGTGCGGCTAACACTTCTTGTAAAACTAATAATTGAGGTCCCGTGATCCCTACCGCTTTACTTAATTTTTTAGAGCGTAAGTCGATTGCTCGGATTATTTGTCGAATAGATACAAACAATTCTTCATATTTTTCCAATATTAAACCACCAGATAAGTGTAAAAACGTGAACTCTACCCCTGTTAACTCTGCAAATCAAACAGGGGATGAAAACTAACCATAGCTTATGAATAACTATGTTTAAAACTAGACCGGTAAATTAATTGGCGTTTTTAGCTTGTTCTTCACAAAGTTGTCTTTGTTTTTCAACTTCAGGACATTGCCATTCATCACCTGGATTAGGCACATGCATCCATTTAGCGATTAACCAAATACTCCAGTAAACCATGAAACCTGCGAGAATAGAGTCACTGAGGAAGTGCCCACCTTGGATGACTCTGATCATACCAACAGCAGCGCCGATGCCGATGCCAATATAGAACCATTTTCTTGAACCTAACAACCAGCCCAAGATCATAAAATAGAACCCCATTGCGGCATGACCACTAACAAAAGAACAGTTGCGTTCACATTGGTCCGAAATTACCCAAGCAGGAGTAAAGGTTTTATCACCACCAAACTCAGTTAAATGACGAGGGCGTGCTCTATCCCAACTATCTTTAAATACATTGTGAACAATAATGCCAGGGCCAATTAATAATGAAACCAAAGCAAATAAACATAAGTGTCTACGAATTTTGCAATAGTTTGATTTAAAACCTAGTAGTAAGAAAATTAACATCACTGGAAGTAACAATTTAGGCATATGTTTAAATATGTCGTAGGTAATTTGTACTAACGCAGTTTCTTTTAGGTAAAACCCTTCGGTTTCATCGTAAAATTGTCTAGCCATCCACAAATCAATTTCTGGCACTAAATAAAAAAACAATGAAACGGCTACGAATATAAAAAATGCAACCCAAGTCTTTGTATTACTTTGAGATTCATTATTTGAATTTGTGTTATTTTCAGTCGTCATACTGGAATTCATAAGTAAGCAATCCTTTCTAAATGTTGCCATATTGTATGTTTCTTTACGTAAGCTGCAACTAAAGATTTTAAAGTTATTAAAATATAAGGGAAAACCCTTTACCACTTGATGTAAATATTCTGTATAATCGCCCGTCCATTAATGCTGATTAAATTTTAATCAATCGTTATTACTGAATTTGAGCCACGGGTACATCTATATATGCAATCGCAATTGTCAGCTTTGTCAAAATCAAATAAGCCACCACAAGCTACGGTCGTCTCTGATAAGAAATTATGGGATTACCCTAAGTATTGGGCTGAGTGTTTTGGCCCTGCGCCATTTTTACCAACCACCAGAGAAGAAATGGATCAACTAGGTTGGGACAGTTGTGATGTCATTATTGTCACTGGCGACGCTTATGTCGATCATCCAAGTTTTGGTATGGCCGTTATTGGTCGTATGTTGGAAGCTCAAGGATTTAGAGTTGGAATTATTGACCAACCAGATTGGCATTCAAAGAATGATTTTCAAAAACTAGGTAAGCCTAATTTATATTTCGGTGTTGCTGCAGGCAACATGGATTCAATGATCAATCGTTATACGGCCGATAGAAAGTTAAGACACGATGACGCTTATACTCCTGATAATATAGGCGGAAAACGTCCAGATCGTGCCGTAACTGTATATTCACAACGTTGTCGTGAAGCCTATAAAGGCGTGCCAATTATTATTGGTGGTATCGAAGCCAGTTTACGCCGTATCAGCCATTATGATTATTGGTCTGACAAAGTTCGTCGTTCTGTCTTAGTTGACTCAAAAGCTGACATGTTAGTGTTTGGTAACGCCGAACGACCGTTAGTCGAAGTTACTCACCGTATTGCTAGAGGCGAAGACATCAAGAACATTAAAGATGTTCGTGGTACGGCTATCATGGTTAAAAATGCACTAGAGGACTGGCAAGGAATAGACTCTACTCACATTGATAAGCCGGGAATTATTGATCCAATAATGAACCCTTATCAAGAATATGATGCCAATACCTGTAGTAATAAAGACCAAGCTATTGAAGACAGTGCTGTTGATGCTAGCGCGAATCAAACGGGTGGCCAAGCCATCGTAGTTCAGCCATATAACCGTGTTAAAGACAAAACTCAATTACGTCGTCCTTGGGACCGCGTATATGTAAAATTACCCGCTTATGAAGTGGTATCAAAAAATCAAACGTTATACGCACATACCAACCGTATATTGCACCAAGAGACCAATCCTGGCTGTGCTAAAGCATTAATGCAACGCCACGGTGATAGAAGTATTTGGATAAACCCTCCTGCGTTTCCGTTAGAAACTGAAGAAATGGATTTTGTGTTTGGCATGCCTTACGCTCGCGTTCCTCATCCTAAATACGATGGTAAAAAGATCCCAGCATACGACATGATAAAAACATCAGTTAATATCATGCGTGGTTGTTACGGTGGTTGTACTTTCTGTTCTATTACTGAACATGAAGGTCGAATCATTCAGAGTCGTTCTGAAGATTCAATCATAAATGAAATTGAACAAATTCGTGATGTAGTGCCTGGGTTTACAGGGGTTATTTCAGACTTAGGTGGCCCAACGGCAAACATGTATATGTTACGTTGTCAGTCGGCTAAAGCAGAGGCCACTTGTCGTAGAGCATCATGTGTTTACCCTGATATATGTAAGCATATGGATACTGACCATGAACCAACGATTAAATTGTATCAGCGTGCTCGTGAACTTAAGGGCATAAAGAAAATATTAATCGCCTCTGGTGTGCGCTATGACTTGGCAATTCAAGATCCACGTTACGTTAAAGAGTTAGTAACACACCATGTTGGCGGTTATTTAAAAATAGCGCCAGAACATACCGAAGAAGGTCCATTATCTAAGATGATGAAACCAGGTATGGGTAGCTATCACAAATTTAAAGAGTTGTTTGAGAAGTACTCTAAAGAAGCCGGTAAAGAACAGTATCTTATTCCTTACTTTATCGCGGCTCATCCTGGGACAACAACCAAAGACATGATCAACTTAGCCTTGTGGTTAAAAGAGAATAAATTCCGTCTTGATCAAGTGCAAAACTTTTATCCGTCACCAATGGCAACAGCAACCACTATGTATCACACAGAAATTGATACATTACATAAAGTGAAGAAGACCAACTCAACCGTTGCGATCCCTCGTGGTGAAAAAGAGCGCCGTTTACATAAGGCTATCTTGCGTTATCACGACTCTAAAAACTGGAAAATGATCCGCCATGCGTTAAAAGAGATGGGACTAGCCAAATTAATTGGTCATGGTGTTAGTCATTTAGTTCCACCTGCATCTGAGAACGAAGAACGTTTGGGTAACCGACGTAATGGCCCTCAAGGTAAAGGACAAAGAGCATTATCTCGTCATACGGGTTTAGGTCAATTTAAACCGGGTGTTAAATCCGACAAAAAACCTAAGAGCAATACAACGAGTAATAACTCATCAAACAAAAATTCAACGGGTGCCGGCGTTAAAAAAACGGGCAACAAACCAGGTAACAGAAGCCGCATAAGGTAATAAATAAATGTCAGACGTAAAAACAGAATTCTTTGCAGAAGTTCAAGCAACACAAATGCTTTGGGCATTACAAGATAAAGAAAACGAAGGTTGGGTTGTCGTTGACTCAGCCAACTTTGAAGATGCTGAAACTATGCCGTTATGGTCTACAGAAAGCTTAGCTTTAAAAAGCTGCACAGACGACTGGGCAGATTATAAACCAACTCAAATTTCTGTAGCCGATTGGTTAGAGTTTTGGTTTGAAGACTTATCTGAAGACAATGTGATCATTGGTTTAGATTGGCAAGACGAACAAGAATGTGCTGAGTTAGAACTTGGTGATTTCACAAAACAAATTGCTGATATTGAGAAATTAAAATAACTCAATGTGTCGAACAAAAAAAAAGCGCTAGATGTTAATCTCAGCGCTTTGTTTATATTGGTGGCCTATTAATAATAGTCCACTTTTTTGATGGTTCTTGAACGGGTATTTATACGATACAGTTCATAAACCAATTTCATATCCAATTCTAGTTCAGTAGCGTAAGTATCACCGACCGGGTATACCTTAACAATTCTGGCTCCACGAATTACACCTGATACTTTTGAACGCAGCTTATCATCTGACGATACTAAGTTTTTCATTTCTGTTTGACCTTGGATCTGCTGGCCGTAAACTTGCTCAGTTAATTCTCGATAAGCATCAAGCTTTGATGCACGCATCGCCATAATACTCTTTATTTCAGCACTGTCTCCCGGCTGAGCATTGATTGGGGCATAACCTATTGCACGGATAATAGGGTAGTTTTTAGGTTCTTCATATTCCCATACAACGTGTTTATCCAATAAGGTACCGCAGCCTGAAATAACCAATGTAAATAATATGGCAATACTTGGTACTAATCTTGATGATATATTTTTCATATAATCCATTAACACAATTCTCTAGTTATCGCTGATGAGTCATTATCAATACTCTATTCAATAATTGAGCCAATCATTTAAGTCACGCTAGCTACAAGCTAACCTTATATATTATATAGGTTTTTTCCTACTCAATCTTTGGCTTAGATTTTGCTGTTGTAGTACCCAAAGCGTTTATCGTTTGCCTGTGACAATTTTTTGTCGTGTTCGTTAATGGCAAGCAACTTTAATTACCGATAATTAGTGAATGAGAATATGTTTATTAACGCCAAAATTACCAAAGTATGTGTCACATTGTTATTAATGTTGAGTGTCACCGCAGTTCATGCTGAGTGGTACGAGGCAACAGGACAATCCAAAATACGCCACGGTGATTATAAAAGTGCTAAAAATAGAGCCTTACAGGATGCAATAAAACAAGCCATGTTATTTTCTGGTGCCAGTGTTTCAAGTGTACAGAAAATATCACAAGGTCTATTAGTTGATGATCACACGCAAATTCAAGCACTAGGTATTGTTAATCAAATTGAAATTGTTGAAGAAAGGCAAAGCGGTAATTCCTTTTCTATTACTGTGCGTGCTGATATTTTTGCCGAAGATGCACAATGTTATTCATCAGAATTTAGTAAAAAGATAGCTGTCACACAATTTCCAATTCAACATTGGGAAGACGCTAAAATTGGCGGCTTGTATAAGTTAGAGAAAGAGATCCCTAGAAAAATACTACAGTTACTCAAAACCGGTGCAAACGGCGTCTATCCTGTCGCTTGGTTAGATAAAAAGTTAAATGTAAATATCGACTTTGAACAACAAGGCCGTGTTCGTCACGAATTAATTGATGCCGTAGCTAACAATGCCAATACCCAGTTTGTTATGTTCGGCCGCATCACAGATTTATCATTTGGGTCTAAAACAAACGACTTTAAATTTTGGCAAGATGACCAGTTTGAGCGTTTTTTCGCGTTAGAAATATTAGTGGCTAATGCCCTAACCCATGAAGTGTTATACCAAAATAAATTCCACACTTTCGCTGACTGGTCCACACCACAAAACCAACAAGTAAATATAACAAGTAGAAAGTTTTGGGATGATGATTACGGTATCGCAATTGAAAGTTTATTAGCCGATGTACGCAATGACTTATTTTCAACACTGAGTTGCCAACAATTACAAAGTAAAATTATGGCCGTTAAAGATGGGGAGCAAATTCAACTTAATATTGGTCGTGGTCAAGGCGTTAATATTGGTCAAGAATATCGAGTTTCTTATCGAGCGGATGTCATTGATGATAGAGGCAATCTGTTAACTAACTTTGTTATCAGCCCTTACCGAGTAAGAATCACCCAAGTGTATGAAAATACAGCAATTGCAGAATCATTAGACTCTGACTTTATGAATAATGTGCAAGTTAATGATGTTATTGAGTTAAAAGATTGGAACAATGCTTGGTAATTACAACATATCTTTCAATTATAGGGATTTCCTACTTGTATGATCACTGAGGTGATCTGTATATTGTTAGCCATTAAATTGAACCATTAAATTTATGAGGCTGATATGTCTATTGCAGCACTAGCAGGAATAAGTGGAATTGACACCACACAAGGACTGACAAATTGTATGGACGATGAAGATCTTTATACATCGGTCGTCGGAATGTTTGTAGATCAATTGATTGATAGTGTTACTCAGCTAAACCTAGCTTATGAAGCTCAAGATTGGGATAACATAGGAAAGATAGCGCATTCTATTAAAGGTGCGGCTGCCAGTGTTGGCGCTTTCGAGATCCAACAAAGCTCAGCGACCATTGAACACGCTAGTAAACAATACGACATCGATGTTATCACGGATAATTTTGCATCGTTTATTACATTAATTAGTACTACATCGACTGCATTGAAACAAAACTTATAATACGGGTTTTGTTTCTAACAATGCCTCAGACTCATCAATTAATGGTTCTGTTTGCTCCTCAGCTAAGGCAACTAAGTCAAACTGCTCAGGTGTTTCGCTAATCAAAACCTTATCGCCATTTTTCAACATCTGATACACCATTTCGATATCCGGATTACGTAATCTAACGCACCCGTGTGTCGTTCGACTCCCAATGGAGTTGGGGTTTGAGGTTCCATGTAAAAATAATGAATCTCCAAAATGCATCGCATAGTTACCCATTACTCCGCGCCAACAGCGCTCACCTTTGGCTAATTTACTTTTGAACTCACCCGCCATTTTCGGCGGAATGCACCAGTTAATACCGTCAGGATCAAACAGTTTAAACTCTATTTCAAATTCGCCCTCAGGTGTGTAATAACACTTACCTCCCTTCGACTTTGGTAAACAACGATCGTAACCAAGTGCAACGGGAGTGCGCATTAACTTTTCTTTTTTACCATCAACAACTTCATAAACTGATAACTCAAAACGCCTTTTGTCTATAATTGCGAAACGTTTGCTGCTTTTATTGCGTTCATATCGACGAGGCTGCGTCCTGTCTTGCAGTTTTACCGGTTTTTTGATCCACAATGGATGCTCTAAAGCCTCCCATCCTTCTACAGGGAAATGACCTGTTACTTTGATGAGGTACGCATCTTCATATGAGGTAGTAAACACAGTGTCTTTTGACCATAACATGGTATCAGCCGCTTTGTTGTCTAAAGACACAGGTACGTTGACTGGTTGTGACAACTCTATATAGTTTGCGTTTACCTCTAATGACGTATTTAACGGCTCAGCGGTTATTACCTTTGGTTTATTAATATAAACGAGGGCATCTTCTAATAATTTATAAGCTTTGGCATTACTGCCTACTTTTTTTAGCGCTTTATAGACAACGGTTTTTGCTGATTTATGTTGATATGGCGTTCTTAACTTTAATTGCTCAGATTTTTGAACATACAGTTCCGTTTCTAAAGGCTGCCATACGCCTTCAGGAAAATGGCCAGAGATAGTAACCCATAACTCTGATTCTGACGATGAAGTAAATAAGGTTTTATCAGGCCAAGTATCTATTAAAGACCCGTTTGGTGCATCTAAGACGTCAACCTGACCTAAAGTTAAATATGTTTTTGCAGCCCAACTCATTGAGCTCGTCAGGAGCATAGCTAAATACATTAACGAAACGACAACCTTCACTTCTTATTCCTTTATCATATGCAAAACGTTATTTATTTAATTTAAGGTGTTTAATCTAATCGGAGACTAACTGCATTATATTATAAATTTATCCTAGGACTATTTTTAAAACAAACTTTTGTCAAAAAATAAACACATATCAACAAATTACAAATTGCTAACCGATTCATTCTAGGTCAGGATAAGTCATCCTAACTCGAGAATAATAATATGAAAATAACTCACTTTTTTAAAATCGCGCTTATCTTTTGTTTCTTTTTAATTTCAAATATCAGCCTCGCTGAAGATTCAAAATATTATGTAGGAGAGATTTCAGCACCGGACATATTGTCGTCGTTTCCAACATTTGCGTCACACATTGACGATGTGAGTTACAACGACGCGCAACTCAATAAATTAGCTAACTTAACTGGAGATATACAGATCAAGGTGTTTTTTGGTCAATGGTGTCATGACAGTGCCCGAGAAGTACCTCGTATCATCACTATGTTAAATCAAGTTAATAACGCCAATATTAGTGCTTGGTTTTATGGATTAGACACGTCTAAATCCGATCCACTGATGTTAGCGCAAAAACACGACATCAAAAAAACACCTACAATTATCGTTTACCAAAACGGGGTGGAGCTAGGACGTATATTAGAGTTTCCTCAATTAGATTGGGCCACTGATATTTCCCGTTTATTTGAGAGTTAAATATATTAAGCGGTATTATGATACTCCCATAAAAAAACGCCTTCTTAATTGAAGGCGTTTTTGTTTATAACAAAGGTATTGTTATACGTTATTCTTCTTCCGGTTGCTCAGAGTTTGCCACCGGCTTCATATGTGGGAATAAAATAACATCTTTAATGGTTGGCGAGTCAGTAAATAACATTACTAAACGGTCGATACCGATCCCTTCACCAGCCGTTGGCGGTAAACCAAATTCTAAGGCTTGAATGTAATCTTCATCAAAGTGCATTGCTTCGTCGTCACCGGCATCTTTCTCTTCAACTTGTTTAGAAAAACGCTCAGCTTGATCGGCAGCATCATTTAACTCAGAGAAACCATTAGCAAGCTCACGTCCACCAACAAAGAACTCAAATCGGTCTGTCACAAACGAATTCTCATCGTTACGACGTGCCAATGGAGAAACTTCCCACGGATAAGCTGTAATGAAGGTAGGTTGGTCTAATAACTCTTCTGCTGTTGCTTCAAAGATTTCACATAGGTACTTACCTGCGCCCCAAATCCCGTCAACTTCTGGTTCTTTAATATGTAATGCTTTAGCAATTACTTTTAACATAGCTAAGTTATTTTCAGGATCTTGAATCGCTGTTTTCCATTCTGCATTAGCCGTAGCTTCTGGGTAATATTTTAATACCGCATCAGACATAGTTAAACGAGCAAATGGCTGACCAAAGTCATATTCTTTGGTTTCTACAACATTGCCATCTGTATCTTTAACGGTATTCTTAACAATTGCAGAACCTAGAATATCATTGGCTAAGGTACGTAACATCTCTTCAGTGATGTCCATTAAATCTTTGTAATCAGCGTAGGCTTGGTAAAACTCAATCATAGTAAATTCTGGATTATGACGAGTTGATAAACCTTCGTTACGGAAGTTACGGTTGATTTCGAATACTCGCTCAAAACCACCAACCACTAAACGTTTTAAATAAAGCTCAGGCGCTATACGTAAATACATATCACGGCTCATGGCATTGTGATGTGTTACAAATGGTTTTGCAGATGCACCACCAGGGATAACTTGTAACATTGGCGTTTCAACTTCCATATAATTACGGTCAGTTAAGAAACGACGAATACCATCGACAATTTTAGAACGGATAAAAAACGTATTACGCGTATCTTGGTTAGTGATCAAATCTACATAACGTTGGCGATACTTAGCTTCTTGGTCAGTTAAACCATGGAATTTTTCTGGTAATGGACGTAATGATTTAGTTAATAGTTCGTATTCAACCATATCAACATACAAATCACCTTTGCCCGACTTATTAAGTGGGCCAGTTACACCAATAATGTCACCAATATCCAATACACCGTATTTCTCTTTAAGAACTTTTTGTGCGTCTTTTGATGCATAAGCTTGAATACGACCAGACATATCTTGTAATAACAAGAATGGACCACGTTTAGCCATAATACGACCGGCAACAGAAACGACTTGATTCATTTCAACTAGCTCTTCTTTCGACTTTTCGCCAAACTCTTGTTGTAAGTCTTCAGCATAATGTTCACGACGAAATGTATTCGGGTGACCATTGGCACTACAATTAGCACGAATTGCGTCTAATTTAGCACGACGCTCAGCTATCAATTTATTTTCGTCTTGAATTTGGTCAGTCATATTTTTCTCTAATTACTGTTAATCTATTTTATTAAGCTTTGTTAATTTAGCTCAACTTACAATTTTGTCTTTTAACCATTTACAACGTCAATCTATAGACCAGATTTTAAACTGGCTTCTATAAACTTATCTAAATCACCGTCTAATACCGCTTGTGTATTACGGTTTTCAATTCCCGTTCTTAAGTCTTTTATGCGCGAGTCATCCAATACATAAGAACGTATTTGACTGCCCCAACCTATGTCAGATTTATTATCTTCTGCCACTTGTTTTTCCGCATTTTGTTTTAACATTTCTAACTCATACAATTTAGCTTTTAATTGCTTCATTGCTTGGTCTTTATTCTTATGTTGTGAACGTTCGTTCTGACATTGCACAACGGTATTGGTTGGCACATGCGTTATACGTACCGCAGAGTCAGTAGTATTAACGTGCTGACCACCGGCACCAGATGCACGGTAAGTATCAATTTTTAAGTCTGAAGTATTAATTTCAATATCAATGTTGTCATCTACTTCTGGATAAACAAACGCAGAGGCAAATGACGTATGCCGTTTGCCACTTGAATCAAAAGGTGATTTTCTTACTAAGCGATGCACACCTGTTTCAGTGCGGCACCAACCAAATGCATATTCACCAGATACTCGTATTGTTGCCCCTTTAATTCCGGCAACATCTCCGGCAGTAACTTCAATTAGCTCAGTTTTAAAGCCTTTTGCTTCGCCCCAGCGTAAATACATGCGTAATAACATATTACACCAGTCTTGCGCTTCTGTGCCGCCAGAACCAGACTGTAAATCAATGTAGGCATCACTGGCGTCTTGTTCGCCTGAAAACATGCGGCGAAACTCTAATAATTCCAATTTTGAAACCAATTCGGCTAATTCAGATTCAGCCTCTTCAAAGGTTTCTTCATCGTCTGCTTCTTGAGCTAACTCAACTAAGCCTTCTATATCTTCACAGCCTTGGTCTAATAAATCGATAGTTTCAACGATAACTTCAAGTGTCGATTTATCTTTACCTAGCTTTTGCGCCCTTGCAGGATCATTCCAGACATTCGGGTCTTCAAGTTCTCCTGTGACTTCTTCTAATAACTCTTTTTTATTATCGTAGTCAAAGATACCCCGAAGCACGTCAGTACGAGTGCGTATATCGGCAAGCTGATTTAGTACAGGATTCACTTCTAACATAAATAGGAAATTCTTACTTTTGGGTTTCGAACAAAAATGAGGCGGGATTGTAACAAACCTTATACAGGAAAGTCAGCTATAAAGTGCTTTTCCACCTCAAATATTAAAGCAATTCATTTATTCTTTTAACAACCGGTACATTTGCATCTGGAAAGGTTAACTGCATCAGGGCTTCCTTGTTGAACCACTGTACTTTTTGCCCTTCAATACCTTGCGCTTCACCGCTATATTCAGTGACCAATTGAAAGTGTAAATTCACATGTTTTTCTGGGTATTCAAAACTTAATGACATAAAAGGTGATTGTTTTAAAACGTCAATATTCAACTCTTCTTTTAATTCACGTACCAAAGCCTGTTCAGTTGTTTCTTCAGATTCAATCTTACCGCCGGGGAACTCCCACTTCCCCCTTGGTGTTGGTGGTCTAATCGTTTGCTTAATAAAAACAAACCATCGACATAAATCACAGCAGCAGCAACATTAATTGTATTTTTCATAATATATTCTTTAAATTGTATCTAACTGAACATTAATTTTTTTCATAAAAAAAGGCGGAAATCCGCCTTTTTTATAATTACTAAACAAGGTTAGGATAATTTACCGTGACATTGTTTATATTTTTTACCAGAACCACAAGGACAAGGATCATTACGGCCTACTTTCGCTTCCGTTCTGATCACTGATTTCGAGTCTTCTGGCTCATCTAATTGATTTGCACTTTCATGTTGATACTCTTTAGGAGCTGCGTCGGCTTTACGACGTTGCTCTTCAACAGCAGTCACATCTTCTTCAGCACGTACTTGTACGCGACATAAGACATTGGTCACTTCTGCTTTTAATTGTTCCAACATGCTTGAGAATAATTCAAACGATTCACGTTTATACTCTTGTTTAGGATTTTTCTGAGCATAACCACGTAAATGAATACCCTGACGTAAGTGATCCATTGCAGCAAGATGTTCTTTCCAATACTGATCTAAGCTTTGTAACATGATGGCTTTTTCGAAGTGACGTAACACCTCTTTGCCCACTAACGCTTCTTTTGCGTTATACATGTCATCAATGCTTTCACTGATACGTTGTTTTAACGTTTCTTCATGCAGTTTTTGATCTTCTTCCAACCAAACACGGATTGGTAAATCTACTGACAAATCACTCTTCAGACGTTCTTCAAGGCCTTCAAGATCCCACATTTCATCTAAAGATTGACGTGGAATATATTGGTCTAACACTGACGCTACAACATCTTGTCGAATACCAGCGATAACTTCACCAATATCACCTTCGTCTAATAACATATCGCGTTGAGAGTAAATAACTTTACGTTGATCGTTAGCAACATCATCGTATTCTAATAATTGTTTACGGATATCAAAGTTACGCGCTTCAACTTTTCGTTGTGCGTTTTCAATAGCTTTGTTTACCCAAGGATGTTCAATAGCTTCGCCCTCTTCCATCCCTAAACGACGCATCATGTTAGTAACACGCTCTGATGCGAATAAACGCATTAATGTATCTTCCATAGAAAGATAAAAACGTGAACTACCTGCATCACCTTGACGCCCAGAACGCCCACGTAACTGGTTATCTATACGACGAGACTCATGACGTTCGGTACCAATAATATGCAAACCACCAGCGGCTAATACGGCATCGTGACGTTTTTGCCATTCAGATTTAATGTGTTCGATTTGTTGTTCTGTTGGGTTTTTCAAACGTGCCGCTTCTGCTTGCCAATTACCACCTAATACAATATCGGTACCACGACCTGCCATATTAGTTGCGATAGTAACGGTTCCAGAAGTACCGGCATCTTCAATTATCTGTGCTTCTTTTTCATGCTGTTTGGCATTAAGTACGTTGTGCTTTATCTTTTCTTTTTTCAATAAAGTAGATAACAATTCAGAAGATTCAATCGAAGCGGTACCTACTAACACTGGCTGACCACGTTTTTGACAGTCTTTGATGTCCTCTATGATAGCTTTGTATTTTTCTAACTGAGTTAAATAAACCAAATCAGTCATATCATTACGTACCATAGGACGGTTAGTTGGAATAACTACCGTATCTAGTCCGTAAATTTGTTGGAATTCGAACGCTTCTGTATCGGCAGTACCTGTCATTCCCGATAACTTGTCGTACATACGGAAAAAGTTCTGGAAAGTAATAGATGCCAATGTTTGGTTTTCATTCTGAATCTTCACACCTTCTTTAGCTTCAACAGCTTGGTGTAAACCTTCAGACCAACGACGTCCTTCCATTGTACGACCAGTATGTTCATCAATGATCACGATTTGATTGTCTTGAACTATATAATCAACATCTTTTTGGTACATGATATGCGCACGTAATGCAGCATAAACATTATGTAATAAAGGAATATTTGTCGCAGAGTATAATGATTCACCTTCTGCAACCACACCACGTTCAAGCAAGATCTCTTCTACTCGAACTTGGCCACGTTCCGTTAAATAAATCTGCTTAGATTTTTCATCGGCAGTAAAATCACCGTCGCCTTCAACTCCTTCTTCATCTTCTTTTTCTTGTTTTTCAAGTAAAGGAACGATTTCGTTGATCTTAAGGTACATCTCAGAGCTATCTTCAGCTGGGCCTGAAATGATCAATGGTGTACGCGCTTCATCGATTAAGATGGAGTCAACTTCATCGACAATAGCAAAAGGCAAGCTACGTTGAACACGTTCTGCACTTTCAAACGCCATATTGTCACGTAAATAATCGAAACCAAATTCGTTATTCGTTCCGTAAGTAATATCGGCATTATAAGCGGCTTGTTTGGCATCATGAGCCATACCAGGAATGTTACAACCCACACTCATGTCCAAAAATTCAAATAATGGACGGTTAGCTTCAGAATCTCGACTTGCTAGGTAATCATTCACGGTAATAACATGAACGCCGTTTCCGGTTAATGCATTTAAATATGCTGGCAAAGTCGCGGTTAAGGTTTTACCTTCACCGGTTCTCATTTCTGCAATAGAACCATTGTTTAACACCATGCCGCCAACTAGCTGCATATCAAAATGACGCATTCCAAAAACACGTTTACTGGCTTCACGCACAGTTGCAAATGCTTCTGGTAATAAATCATCCAGTGTTTCATTTTGCTCTAACCGCGCTTTAAATTCGGCAGTTTTTGCTTTCAATTCTTCATCGGTAAGACTTTCAAACTGAGGTTCTAGGGCGTTAATTGTAGATACAATTTTGTTTAATTTTTTAAGAGTGCGTTGGTTTCTGCTACCAAACATCTTTGTAAGTAATGATGAGATCATGTGTTTAGCTTTTTACTTTTAATTATTCTAAAAATAAACAATCGGCCAAGGGCCGATTGCTACATGTTGATTAAAATATGGTCTAATTAATCGTCAGTTAGCTTTCCGATAGACATACGGTAATGGGTCTATCTGCTTGCCACCTTTTAATACTTCATAATGGACATGCGGTCCTGTAGACCTACCTGTGCTGCCCATTAATCCAATTTTTTGTCCTTTGGTAACTATATCACCAACGTTTACCAATAACTCTTTATTGTGTCCGTATCGAGTGATAATGCCATCACCATGATCAACTTCCACTAAATTTCCATACCCAAATCGACTGTCTGCCCAAGTAACAACACCAGATCCTGTCGCAATTACACCCGCACCATCTTCACCAGCAAAATCCAAACCTTTATGAGTGGCAGGCATCCCAGTGAACGGGTCTTTTCTTACGCCAAAATAAGACGATAACCAACCACTTTGAATTGGTCGACCAGATATAAATATCTCTTCTTCTATATGGGTATTCATAAGGATAGATTCAAGTACTGCCATTTTTCTTTCTTGGCCATCTAACTTAACTAGCATTTCATCCATCTCACTGAATAAGTTTTCGGCATTTGCAGTTACATCTTCAGCACTTGACGTCGTAGGACCTCCAGTGGCAGCTAATGTATCAAAATTGAATTCATCATCAGGTATTTCAGATTGTTGAGCTAAACGAGAAGCAAATGCATCTAACCTATTAACTTGGCCTTTAATTTCGCCAAGTTTTAATGTTAAAGCACTTAATTGATGTTGTGTTTGATTTTTTAGTCGAATGAGCAGTTCTTTTTCATCACTGTATTCTTTTTGGGCAACACTGAGTTGTTCGCGCACGTGATTGGTATCGTCGGTTTGACCGATTGCACCACGTATAAGCCAGACAGTGAGTAATATTAAAATAGCAGCAATAGAAAGCCATTGAGCCTTTAACATTCTCATTTTAAAGCTTACATTCTTTCCTCTATAAATAAGTGTTAAACTCATTCACTACTACCTAATTTCACGGACATATAAGTGAAGACACCAAAATCGTTAAATGAACTAATCAGTTCTGATAAAGAAACAAACAATCTATCTTTATATCGTCAAAAAACCAGTAAATTTAGATTAATTCACCAACTATTATCAGAAATATTAGGTGCTAATATCGCTCAAAACATCGTAGTAAGCAACTATAAAAACTCAATTGTCTATTTAGAAACCACTTCTGCAGGCATTGCCACTGGCTTTAAAATGTACCAATCACAAGTTTTGTCTTCCTTTCGGAAACAGCTCGATCCTGCGTTAGTCACTGTTGAAATGAAAGTAAGTCCCCATTCAGCCGCCTTACAATCAAAACGAGCAAAAGCAGAAGCCCCTACTATTATCAAAAAAAGTACCCGAACAATTCCAGATGATGTTGCAAAAATGTTTGAATCTATAGCTCAGTCTAGCAAAGGACCATTAAAAGAACAGTTTATGAAATTGAGCCGACTCAATAAATCGAACAAAAAGAGTGATTAATTCAAATCCCAATTATTTGCTTCATTAATAATATGATCAATCTCATCAATCAGTTCTAACAACTCAGGGTCAACCGCGGCTATATTTTTTTCATTCTTTAATCCAGTTTCAATAAGTTCAGCTAATTGCTTTAGTTTAGGTACCCCAGTGTAACAACACGCGCCATGAAACTTGTGTATAACCTCTAACAATGTTTTCAGATCCTCATCACCATAACTTTGTTTTAACGATTGGGCTAATTCCGGTAATCCTCTAACTAACATAACAAACATTTCTATTGCGAGTTCTTTTTTGCCCGCTGCACGGGTTAAGGCTAATGACCAATCAACATGATGGTAATAAGCAAAAGCAGGTAGTGATTCGTCCGGTTGAGTTGCAATAACGGGCACAGGAGTTGGCTGCCTTATTTGTAGCTGACAACCTGGACATGCATCTAATATAACTTGAGTTAACATTTCTTCATCTATCGGTTTGGCTAAATAGCCAGTAAAGCCGACTTCTAACATTCTTTTTTGCTCATCTTGTCCTGCGTGAGCTGTTACGGAAATTATAGCCGTACTCTCATTTAACGACGACTCTTTAATTTTTTGACATGCCGTAATACCGTCCATAATCGGCATTTGTATATCCATAAAAATAACATCGTAAATATGCTTTTGTGCCTGTTGTAACGCAGCAACGCCATCATGCGCTACATCAACAACCATGCCCATTTCATCCAACAAGGTTGTTAGTAGTTTAAGATTAGCGGGTGTGTCATCAACCGCTAGGACCTTCATTCCCCCAAACATTGTAGTTAACGCTTGTTGCTGATTAATATCTTTTATATAAGGTTCAGCAAACGTAGTTATCAACTTCCTATGATTCACCGGCATACTAAAACAAGCTCTCGCTCCAGATCCAATAATCGCTTCTTTTAGGTTTGGTGAAATACTATTGATGATGGTGTACACATGTGAACAATATTGTGTTGCCACTGTGATGTATTTTTTTAGTTCACTTACCGTGCTGGGCGATATTTTTCTGCCTATCAACACAATATCAAATTTGTCTTTTTGTAAGGTTTCTAAATAAGCTGAGTCTTGATCACAACTTGTGACAACTAGTTCAGTGTCATCATTAAGTAGTTGCTTGATATCGTTGAACGCTTGAGGGCACGAGTCGAAATACAGTATTTTTTTATTTTCAATTTCTTTTAAAGGTAATTGTTGTCCAATCGCCGTGTTATTTTCTTTGATATACATATCAAAAAAGAACTCAGAACCTTTATTTAACTCACTATTAAAGTGAATACTGCCTTTCATGCTTTCGACAATTTTTTTACAAATGATCAGGCCTAATCCTGTACCGCCATATTTTCGAGTGGTGGAATTGTCCGCCTGTCCGAAAGCCGCAAATAATTTATCTTTGACCTTTTCTTCAATACCAATGCCCGTATCTGACACAATAAACTTAATGTGATGCCCGTATTCGTGACTTCCTAAATATTTAACATCCAATCGGATATAACCGTCACGGGTAAACTTGATAGAGTTACCGACTAAGTTAATGATTATTTGTTTTAACCGAACAGGATCACCCTGTAATTCATCCGGAACACGGGTGTCGATATTAATATGAATATCCAGACTCTTATCAAATATACTTGGCGCTAATAAGGTCATAACTTCATTAACCGTATCACGGAGGGCGAATGGAATTGACTCGAGTTCCATTTTTCCAGCGTCTAGTTTTGAGAAGTCTAAAATGTCGTTAATGATCTGTAATAAGTTATTCGCCGACGAGTCGATTGTGTCGAGGAAATCTCGCTGATTATTATTTAGCTGTGTTTTCTTTAGTTGACGAGTAAAACCTAATACTCCATTTAACGGGGTTCTTAACTCGTGACTCATGTTTGCTAAGAATTGAGACTTCACATCGTTAGCATTTAAGGCGTCCCGTTTGGCTATATTAAGCTCAATATTCTGTACTTCCAACTGCTCAACGGTTTGCTGCAGTTCTTGTGTGTGTTCACTGATATTATGTTCTGCTTGTTCGGTCACTACATACATTGCTTTGGCAACGGAGTTAACGCTCAATCGCAAGGTTTCTAATTCTCCAACCATATTATTATTCACACGATATTTATAATCACCATCGGCAATGGATTTAACCGCTTTGTTAAGGTCGTTAATAGATGAGGTGATATCTTTAATAAAAAAGAACGAAAACACTGTGGTAGAAATAATCACGAGCAATAAAATAAGGATTAAAGTGAAGACTGAAGATTGTTGCTCCAGGCGTGCTTGATCCCGGCTTAGTTCAACAACTAAATAACCGAATAATGTCTTGCCATTTTTGGTGATGAAAATAAACGAGTCGTTTACTTCTAATTCTGAACTGTATATTGGGCTGCGAATGTAAATTTTATCGTCGGTCATTTCAACTTGGGTATTTTCAGATAGTAAACGCCCCGGTTTTAAACGGACTTTGGAAAAATCTTCATGCATATTCGAAGAGACAAACAATTGATGGTTAGGTAAAAATACCGAAATAGACTGTACTATTGGACTGGCTTTTCTATGTGCCATGTTCAGTGTTTGTTCTAACCTTTTTTGATTACTGTTTAATATTGCATCCGCACTCAAAATACTTAATGGCTCTGAAAGGTAGATACCACGTTGGATTAAGTTATCATCTAGTTCAGTGTATCTTTTATAAGTTAAGTACCCCCCTAATAAAAGACCGATCAATATTGTAGGTAAAATGGTGATCATCAACGCGCGTTGACGTAAAGAAAGCAGTTCTTTCATTAATAATACGAGAATAATTTATATAAATTAGGGAGATTAACTTATCCTAAACTTGTTAAACTAACAAGATTCCAGCTTTCTGAATTTCATATTTAACGATTTCATCACGATTTAAAGGACAGGCAACCGCTCGCATGGCAAAAATATTCAACCCAAGTAAATCAGGCAAAAACAGAAAACATAAATCTCTTGCCAAACAATTGCCCGACTTCGTTGCAAAAGTGCAGAGTTACGACCCCGAAGGGAAAGGGATCATTCGAACTGAAACTGGACGTATCGCTTTTGTTACCGGCGCATTAGTTGATGAAGTTGTAAAAGTTCGTCCTATTACCTATAACGAAAAAATCATTAAAGGTGAGACGTTAGAAGTACTTGAAGCCAGTGATAAACGTGTAGAACCTAAATGTGTACATTTCGATGTTTGTGGTGGTTGCCAAATTCAATATATGGAACCTGCTCATCAAACCGCAGCAAAACAATCCGCGTTAAACTCCCTATTCCAAAAACAATTAGGGTTAACCGATATTCCATGGCAACCAGCAATAACGGGTCCCGACTGGCACTATCGTCGTACAGCTCGTTTATCTATCTGGTTTGATTCGGACACATCATTACGTTTAGGCTTTAGACAAGCAAAGTCTAAACAAATTGTTGATGTTGAGCAGTGCCCTATTTTGGTTCAAAGTTTAACCAATTTATTGCCATCGTTAAAAACGACAATACAAAGTTTAACCAGCCGTAAATCAATAACGCACATACAACTTTATGCATTAGACAATTGTAACACTGTTATTTTCCGAGTTGTTAACCCACTGAATAGTAAAGACAAAGAAATACTAAACCTATATGCACAAGCTCAGAATATAAACTTGATTTTAGAACATGAAGACCATAAGTTTGAGCAAATATCATTATTAAATAATACAACTGGTACAGAGCTTGAATATGTAATTGAACATTGTCGATTCCAATTTTCACCAGAAAATTTCATTCAAGTAAATGCCGATGTAAATCAGCAAATGGTCTCGCAGGCAATTGATTGGTTAGCACCAACAAAAGAGGATGTTGTGTTAGATTTATTTAGTGGCATAGGCAATTTTACATTGCCTTTAGCGCTTAAATCTAAACAAGTATTTGCCGTTGAAGGCGTAAACAATATGGTGTTACGCATAAAACAAAATGCAGAATTAAATCAAATAGATAACATCTCTGCTCATCAAGCCGATTTATCTAAATTACAATTAAAATATAAACCACAGTGGTTAAAACCTATAGACAAGTTATTATTAGATCCGGCTCGTGATGGCGCCTATGATGTTGTCAAAAAAATCCCACTGTTGGCACCAAATACAATATTATATGTATCTTGTAATCCATCCACTATGGTCAGAGATATTAAAGAATTACAACAAAGCGGGTATAAATTGTCGAAACTTGGATTATTGAATATGTTTCCTCATACTGCTCATATTGAAGCGATGGCTTTGTTAGAAAAATAAAAGGATAACCTGTGGTTTCGGTAACTCGCACGCATCACTTAGAAGACGTTCTAGAAAGTAAAGATACTAAACAGTGGCTAATGTCTGCTGGTCTAGCAGAACATACTGTTCAAGTAATTGACGACGCCGTTCAGTGGTTACAAAAGCAACCCAAACAAGCTGAGTTACTTTCACCGGTTGATGCCGATTACACCCGCCAAGGTCTACTAATTGTTGAGATATTACTTGAGCTTCATATGGACGATGACAGTTTAATAACTGCATTGTTATATCCCTATTTTGAACATCAGGCATCCGACACTAAAGTTAGAGAAAAACTCAAAAAGAAATTTGGCCGTAATATCATTAATTTGTTAAACGGTGTCACCAAAATGGCCAGCATGGGCTTGTTGTCAGCTCGAGTAAAATATTCGCCTGAGCAAGGTGAAAATATACGCCGTATGTTAACCGCAATGATTGAAGATGTGCGCGCGGTTGTTATTAAACTTGCGCAGCAAGTGGTCTTTTTACGTGAAATCAAAAAAAGCGACGAAGAGACTCGAGTCCTTGCCGCCAAAGAAACCCAAACTATTTATGCTCCGTTAGCTAATCGATTAGGTATAGGTCAATTAAAGTGGGAGCTAGAAGACTATGCTTTTCGCTATTTACAGCCTGATATTTATAAAAATATCGCATCTAACCTTGAAGAAAAACGTACTGAACGACAACAGTACCTAGAAGACTTTGTCGAGTTACTAGGTGAACGCTTAGCTGGCGCTAACATTAAGTCTCAAGTTTATGGTAGACCAAAACATATCTACAGCATTTGGAAAAAAATGCAGAAAAAAGGGTATGAGTTCAGCCAGTTATTCGACATTAGAGCAGTACGCGTTGTTGCTGATAAAATTCAGGATTGTTACTCATGTTTAGGCATCATTCATACTAGCTGGCGCCATATACCGTCTGAGTTTGACGATTATGTTGCCACACCAAAACCAAACGGTTACCAATCTATTCACACTGTCGTAATAGGTCCTGAAGGTAAACCAATTGAGATTCAAATCAGAACGGAAGAAATGCATGACGATGCCGAATTAGGCGTTGCTGCTCACTGGCAATATAAAGAAGGCGCTTTACCAACTAAATCTGGTAAAGGCTCTAGCTATGAAGACAAGATTGCTTGGTTAAGAAAACTACTTCAATGGCAAGAAGAAATGGCCGACTCCGGTGATTTCGCTGAAGAGCTAAGAAACCAAGTTGTCGAAGACCGCGTTTATGTGTTTACGCCACAAGGTGATGTTATTGATTTACCAAATGGGTCTACCCCGTTAGATTTTGCTTATCATATCCATACTAATGTGGGACATAGATGTATTGGTGCAAAAGTGTTTAACCGCATTGTGCCTTTTACTTACCAACTTAAAACGGGTGATCAGATTGAGATCATTACAGGTAAAGAATCCAATCCAAAACGCGACTGGCTGAATCCTAACCTTGATTACATCCACTCTTCCAGAGCGCGAGCTAAAGTTCACACTTGGTTTAAACAGCAAGATAAAGATAAAAACCAAACCGAAGGTAAACAACTTTTAGAACAAGAATTGTCTCGTTTAAATATACCTTGGTCAGAAGCCGAACAAGCTAAAGACCGCTTTAACATGGTGACGTTAGACGACTTATTAGCTTCAATTGGTGGCGGTGATGTTCGTTTAAATCAAGTTGTAAATTACATCCAGTCCAAGTTAAGAAATGAACAACCACCTGAAATTGACCCTCGTTTAATTCAAAAACCGAGAAAACAGAAGAAGTTTCAAAACGGCATTGTACTTCAAGGTGTTGGTAATCTAATGAACCAACTAGCTGGCTGTTGTAATCCAATTCCTGGTGATGAAATCGCTGGTTATATTACTCAAGGGCGTGGCGTCGTTATCCACAGAGAAGATTGTGAACAATTTAAAATTGTCATGAATGAACACCCAGAACGCTTCATAGAAGCCAGTTGGGAAGAAGAGTATTCCGGTGGTTATATTTCTCAGCTACGTATTATTGCAAATGACCGCAGTGGCTTAATTAGAGATGTCACCAGTATTCTAGCTAATGAGAAGATCAATGTATTAGGCATGACCACAGAGTCTGACGTGCAAAAACAAATTGCGACTATGGGACTTAAATTAGAAGTCTATAACGTAGGGGCATTTAACCGCGTGGTGAGCAAACTAAGTCAGTTAGATGAAATGATAGAAGTTAAACGAATCTAATACCGGAAAAGTGACCTTTTAAGAATGTTAAATAACAAATCATCCATGGAAAAGCTCAACTGGATCATGTCCCAATTACGTCACCCTGAAACAGGTTGTCCTTGGGACTTAAAGCAAACCTTTGATTCGTTAATACCTTACACTATTGAAGAAGCGTATGAAGTTGCTCAAGCAATCGAAGACAAGGACTATGTCGACTTAAAAAGTGAATTGGGCGATTTATTATTTCAGGTTGTGTTTTACGCTCAACTTGGTAAAGAGCAATCCTTGTTTGATTTTAACGATGTGATCGACACCGTTTGCGACAAGTTAATCAGCCGTCACCCGCATGTTTTTTCTGATGCTCAATTTGATTCTGAACAACAAATAAAACAAAACTGGGAAAAACAAAAAGCCGCAGAACGTAATGCTAAAAACTCACGAAGCATCAGCGTATTAGATGATATCCCATTGGCAATACCTGCTATTTCTCGTGCCTATAAAATCCAAAAACGAGCCTCAAGTGTTGGTTTTGATTGGCCTGATGTACATGGTGCATTTGATAAAGTCAGTGAAGAGATTGAAGAAGTAAAAGCTGAACTCGCCCTTAATATTGATAACACATCTTTAAAGGACAGTGACAATATTGACGCCATTGCCGATGAACTAGGCGATCTCTATTTTGCCCTTACCAATGTGACCCGACACTTAGGTTTGAACCCAGAACAAGTGATCAAAGCCGCCAATAAAAAGTTTGAAAAACGCTTTCGTCAGGTTGAACAGATTGCATCAGAGAACAACGCAGACATTAGCAAAACCAGCCTCTACCAGTTAGACACATGGTGGGAGCAAGCAAAATCTCAAATTGCAAAGACTGCAGAGAAATGAAACGTCCCTCATAATTTGTGACAATTACTGAATTCTAAAAAATTAAATTAATTCATTTATTTAACTATAAAATTTTGCAAACATTCCAATCCTGTACTTATATTAGTGGGTATCAATCAGCCTGATGTAAATACGTAGGAGCACGTCAATGCCTAAGTTAAAACCCCTATTATTAGGTACCGTAATAACTGCTATATCATCAACAAATGCAATAGCCGATGTGAAAATCAATGGTTTTGCATCCATAGTTGGTGGTGTCGATTTAGACGAAGCAACTTTTAGAAATTCTCCATATGATGAAGACTTTAGTTTTAAACCCGAATCTAAGTTTGCCTTACAAGTATCATCATCTCTTGGTGAAGGTTTAAGTGCAACAGCTCAAATAATGGCTCGAGGCAGTACAGATTTTAAAGCCAATTTTGAATGGGCTTACTTAAGTTATGAGCTGAACGATAACCTCACATTAAGATCTGGACGATTAAGACTTCCATTTTATAAATACTCAGACTATTTAGATGTAGGGTTTGCTTATCCTTGGATCCGCCCACCTAAAGCTATGTATAGTTTGTTATTTAACACCTATGACGGCGTCAGTTTATTAAGTAATTTTTATGCAGGGGGAATCGATATAACCACCAATATTATTTATGGTAATGTTGAAGAAACTTTTTTCAAAACAACCACCCCAACAGAAGGAAAGTTAGAAGGTTTCAAAGGTATAAATGTTCAATTTAGTAAAGACTGGTTAAGTGGTTACGCAGCATATATGTATGGTGACGTATTTATCCCTCAAGCGGGCATGGTTGCGTTAGCGGACGCCCTGGATACCAATGTACCTTCATTAAATTTAGGCACAGAGGTCAAGATTGATAATGATGTAGGTAGTTTTATTGGTTTGGGTATAACAGCCGATCTAGATCAATTTTTAATTAATGCTGAATATTCTGAAGTAACTGTTGATGATTCATTATTACTCGATAATAGTCAATGGTATGTCAGCCTAGCCTATCGCTTGGATTCATACACACCATATTTAACCTACCAACATACCGAAAATGAACAAAATACGGAAGTGGCTTCAAAGTTATCAGCAGTTCCTCCTTTAGCAACTACAGTTCAAGGCGCATTTGATGGTCAATTATTTGAATATACAGCTACAACCTTAGGTGTTCGTTACGACTTTCACCCAAGTGCAGCATTAAAATTTGAATATAATGCCTTTAGTGAAATTGTCGATGTTACCGCTGGATGGGGCACACCAACTGATAAAGAATCAAGCTCTAATATAACAATTAGCATAGACTTAGTATTTTAAGGAGAAGCAAATGAAGACACTTATATTAGCAACAAGTTTACTGTTTAGTGCATCAGCGTTCTCTGGAATATCAGTGATTGTTCATCCATCAAACCCTGTTGAATTAGACCAATCTGAAGTTGCTCGAATATTCTTAGGAAAGATGAAATCATTTCCTGGAGCAGGGCAAGTAATTCCAGTAAATCAAAATGAGGGGAATTCACAAAGAGCTGATTTTGAAACTACTATATTAAAAAAATCAGGAACTCAAATAAAAGCTTATTGGTCAAAGCTGGTCTTCACTGGTAAAGGAACACCACCAAAAGATGTGGGAAACGATGCTGATGTTATCGAGCTTATTAAAGCCAATCCTAGTATGATTGGCTACATTAATGACTCATCAGTCACTTCAGATGTAAAAGTGGTTACGACATTTTAATGCACTTAACTCATAAGATATGAAATCAGTTACATTCATGTGTAACTGATTTTTTATTACTTTATAAATAGAGTTAAAGTGAATCTGATAGCGGTTTGTCAATAGCCGCTAAAAATCCTTTCCTGTCTTTTGGTGATATCTGAATTTGTCTTTCACCTTGGTCTTTATCAAAGTAATGTAATACTAACCGTTTTCTAGATAACGCCGCTGCGGATATTAGGTTAATTGTATGTGTTACCTTGCGCACGTCTTTAATAGCAATGGTTTTATTGAACAATCCATTGTGAATTATGATCTGAGTATCGGTAACTTGGTATTTAACTTTTACAAAGATAAAGACAACAAAAAACGTCGTTAACATTAATACTAACAAAGCCGATCTTGATTCACTTGATTCACTTGATTCATTAAGTAGAAATAACAAACTTGAATAGAGATCAGGTCGATTAATTTCAGAAAACAAAGCAAAAAATGCAAAGGAAAAACTAGCAATCAAAATAACAACAATTGATTTGTCGACTTTAGATTTAAACATTTTTTTCATCATCGTCCTTCTCTTCAACAACTTCTGTTAACACCTTTTGTACAAGTTTCACTCGTCCATTAGACACTAGTGCCTGTCTTAACACATATTCAATTTGAGCATTAACACTTCGTATTTCGTCGTCTGCCCAGCGCTGCATTGCGGCTAAGACATCGGGACTTATACGTAATGGATAACTTTTCTTTTTAGTCACATGGGCTCCTTATTAAGTGAGCTTAGGTTTATGCTCTTGTGTGTAATTCTGATATATCACTACTTAATATAACGAGCCAGCATTAACAATGGGTTGAGTATTTTGGTCACTGCACAGAACTACTAATAGATTACTGACCATGGCAGCTTTGCGCTCTTCATCTAGCTCTACTATGCCTTTTTCGGCTAACTGCTCTAATGCTAAATCAACCATACCAACGGCACCTTGTACTATCTTTTCACGCGCGGCGATGATAGCGGTTGCTTGCTGACGTTGTAACATAGCATTGGCGATTTCTGGCGCATAAGCCAAGTGGCTAATACGTGCTTCAATGACTTTCATGCCAGCATTCTCCAATCGATTTTGAACTTCTTTTGTCAAGGCATCAGAGATAACTTGAGTGTGACTACGTAGTGCAATATCCCCGTCCTCATAAATATCATATGGATACGTTGTTGCCATATTACGAAGTGCGGCTTCTGATTGAATGCTAACGTAACTTTCATAATCATCCACTTCAAACACGGCTTGTGCCGTATCATCTACTGTCCATACCACAACAGTTGCTATTTCAATTGGATTACCATGATTGTCGTTTACTTTTAATTGTCCACTTTCAAAATTACGAATTCTTAACGAGATATTACGGCGAATAAATAGCGGAATGGTCCAGCGCAGGCCTGTTGATTTAATTGTGCCAACATAAGAACCAAACAAGGTTAATACTCTTGCTTGTTTGGGTTGCACCATAAAAAAGCCTGGAGCAAATAAAATGACTGTAAGGGCAATGCACAATACCATCCAAAAATTAGGTTCTCCCATTTGCACCAAGTTACTTACAAAAATGACAATTAAAGCCGCAAATATTGATGCAACTAAATATCCGCTAATTGAAAATCCGACCTTCTCTTTCATCTCTTTTACTGTTTTCATGATATAAATCCTTAAATAGTGATATCATTTTGATATCACTATACCTTAAGTTTTATAAAGATCAATAATTTCCGCATAAAAAAAACGCCAAACAATTCTTTGTTTAGCGTTTTATTCAGGCAATACAGCTTGTTGTCATTCTATTACATAGTAATTAAATCGCTTCAATCTCTGCGTATTGCTCTTTTAGCTTATTAACCGTTTGTTGGAACTCAGCCATTTTAGCTTGTTCTTTTTCAATAACAGCCGCAGGCGCATTACTTACAAACTTCTCATTGGATAACTTACCCGATACACGTTGTAACTCTTGATTGGCTTTTTCCATCGCCTTAGTTAAGCGAGATAACTCAGCGTCTTTATCTATCAAGCCCGCCATAGGGATAAGTACATCCATAGTGCCTACAATGCCTGATGCTGACGCTGGCGCTTTTTCGCCGTCGCTCAACACGTTAATAGATTCTAATTTAGCTAACGCCATCAAGAATGATTTATTAGCCGTTAAACGTTCAAGGTCTTGTGCTGATAAGTTTCGTAACAATACATCAATTGGTTTGTTTGGCGACAAGTCCATTTCCCCACGTATGTTACGGATAACCAGAATAAACTGTTTTAACCATTCAACATCCGCGACCGCTTGTTCATCAACCAAATCAACATTATAAGTTGGATACGCATTTAACATGATGCTTTCAGCGTCTGTTGGTAAACCAGTTAACGGCTGTACACGTTGCCAAATGGTTTCTGTGATAAACGGCATAATTGGGTGCATCAAACGTAATAACGATTCTAATACCACAACCAATGTTTTACGTGTTGCGCGTTGTTGAGTCTCAGAACCACTGTTCATTACCGGCTTAGTTAGCTCTAAGTACCAACCGCAGAATTCATTCCAAGTAAAGTCATACAATGCATTAGCAGCTAAATCAAAACGGTAAGCGTCCAAATGACCGCGTACTGTTTTAATAGTGTTTTGCATTTGCCCTTGAATCCAACGATCCGCTAATGAATATTCAAGTTCTGAATCTGTTGCGTTTTTACCGCAATCAAACTCTTCTGTATTCATTAATACGTAACGGCTAGCATTCCATAATTTATTACAGAAATTACGGTACCCTTCCAAACGTTTCATGTCCCAGCTAATGTCACGGCCTGTTGAAGCCAGTGCTGACAAGGTAAAACGTAGTGCGTCGGTTCCGCTGGTTTCCATGCCTTCTGGGAATTCTTTACGAGTACTTTTTTCAATTTTTGCCGCCAGTTTTGGCTGCATCATGTTGCCCGTACGTTTTTGTACTAATTTTTCTAATTCGATACCGTCGATAATATCTAAAGGATCAATAACATTACCTTTAGATTTAGACATTTTATCGCCATTTTCGTCACGGATAAGACCCGTAACATAAACCGTTTTAAATGGGACTTGTGGTTTGCCATCTTCATCTTTAATGAAGTGCATGGTCATCATGATCATACGCGCAACCCAGAAGAAAATGATGTCAAAGCCCGTTACCAGTACATCGGTAGGATGGAAGGTTTTTAAATCTTCTACATTGTCAGGCCAACCTAACGTTGAAAAAGTCCAAAGCGCAGAGGAGAACCAAGTATCTAATACATCTTCGTCTTGACGTAGTTTAACGTCGTCCGCTAAACCATTAGCCGTACGAACTTCCGCTTCGCTGTTACCAACGTATACTTTGCCGTTTTCATCATACCAAGCTGGAATTCTGTGTCCCCACCAAAGTTGACGTGATATACACCAGTCTTGAATGTCGCGCATCCACGCAAAGTACATATTTTCATATTGTTTTGGTACAAACTGGATATCACCATTTTGAACCGCTTCTGTGGCTACTTTCGCCATAGATTCAACACGTACATACCATTGGTCTGTCAACATAGGCTCGATAACAACACCACCACGATCACCATATGGCACAGTTAAGTCATGTTCTTTTATTACGTCTAAATAACCGCACTCTTCCATGGCTGCCACAACCGCTTTACGTGCAGCAAAACGTTCTAAACCTTGAAATTGCTCTGGCAGATCAGTGGAATACACATCGCTTACTTCACCATTGGTATTAAAAACTTCTGACTCATTACGAATATGACCAGTAAAGTTTAATACATTGATCATAGGTAAGTTGTTGCGTTTACCTACTTCATAGTCGTTAAAGTCGTGTGCAGGTGTGATTTTTACACAACCAGTACCTTTGTCCATATCAGCATGTTCATCGCCAATGATAGGAATAAGACGACCCACTAAAGGTAAAACAATTGATTTACCAATTAAGTCTTTATAACGAGGATCTTCTGGATTTACCGCAACCGCAGTATCACCTAATAAGGTTTCTGGACGTGTTGTCGCTACCACTAAATAATCTTTACCGTCTGCCGTTTTTTGACCGTCCGCTAGAGGATAACGGAAGTGCCACATGTGGCCTTTTTTGTCTTTGTTCTCAACTTCTAAGTCAGAAATAGCCGTTTGTAACTTTGGATCCCAGTTAACCAAACGTTTACCACGATAAATTAAATCGTCGTTGTATAAATCGACAAATACTTTTTCAACGGCTTTTGATAACCCAGGGTCCATAGTGAAACGTTCACGTTCCCAATCTACCGAGTTACCTAGGCGGCGCATTTGTTTGGTAATCGTGCCACCTGACTCTGCTTTCCAATCCCAAATTTTGTCGATGAATTTTTCACGACCTAAATCTTTACGAGTAACCTCACCTTGTGCAGCAAGTTGACGTTCTACCACCATTTGCGTAGCAATACCGGCATGGTCCGTTCCCACTTGCCATAAGGTATTAAAACCATCCATACGTTTATAACGCGTTAACGTATCCATAATAGTATGTTGGAACGCATGCCCCATGTGCAAACTACCAGTGACGTTTGGTGGTGGAATGACGATGCTATAACTGTCCCCTTTACCTGAAGGTTTAAAATGACCTTTAGATTCCCACTCTTCATACAAAGATTGTTCGATATCGGTTGGGTTATAAGTTGTTTCCATGATGGTTTTAGCCTTGAATTTCTGTAAAGATTAAATTTGATGTCTACTTCGTTTTACACGATCGAATCTGGAATTTGATTGGTGGTTAAATTAAAACCAGCTTGTTTCAATAACTTGTATCGCTCTCGCGCAGCCGCTTTGCCAGCTTCGTCATTGGGCACAAAATCATGCCATTCATTTACACCTTTTAGCTTAGAAACGTAATCAGGTAATGTTTGGCAGGTATTAACAAAACAGCCCCGGCGTTGTTGACTTGGCTCCCAGTTAATTTCTACTGGTGATCCATAATGAGGGCCTTCTCCCGGCAAATTATGAGGGATAAATCTATCAGCCTCAAACTGCCATAACCAATCATCAACAATATGTGCTTGATCTTGGTTTTCAACACCTATATGTATTTTTTTATTTTGACGATACAAATCCGCTGCTAACACGCAGGCATAATGAATGTGCGCCGTTACATCACTGTCTTTGGCGTGTAATGGCGCTTGTTGTTGTTCTGATAATATCCAGAAAATTGCATTCATTGGTTATATTCGTTTTGTTATTAATTCTAACGTTCTAACTTTCAACCGAAATACCGGCACGGTTCATTAAGAACTGAGTCAACATTGGAACCGGACGCCCTGTCGCGCCTTTTTTAGCACCACCGCTTACCCATGAGGTTCCAGCAATGTCTAAATGCGCCCAATTATATTTTTTTGTAAATCTAGATAAGAAACATGCAGCGGTAATAGTCCCTGCATCTCGCCCACCTAAATTACTAAAATCAGCAAATGGACTTTCTAATTGGTCTTGATATTCATCCCATAAAGGTAAACGCCATGCTCTGTCACCACTTTGCTCAGAGGCATTTAACAGCTCATGCGCCAAAGGATTATGTGTACTTAATAAGCCAGATGCATGTTTACCTAACGCAACCACACAAGCGCCGGTTAACGTAGCAATATCAATTACAAGTTCAGGGTCAAAGCGTTCAACGTAAGTTAACGCATCACATAAAACTAAACGTCCTTCCGCATCGGTATTTAACACTTCAACGGTTTTACCCGACATAGTGGTTAATACATCACCTGGGCGATACGCTTTACTGCCCGTCATGTTTTCACAACCAGCTAAAACGCCAATAACATTGATAGGTAAATCTAATTCAGCTAAAGAACGCATGGTACCTAATACACCAGCGGCACCACCCATATCGTATTTCATTTCATCCATGCCTGCGGCCGGTTTAATGGAAATACCACCTGAGTCAAAGGTTAAACCTTTGCCGACTAATACGATTGGTGCTTCGTCTGACGCCCCACCATTGTATTTAATGATGGTCATAATTGATTCGTTGTCACTGCCACGGCCAACTGCTAAATAGGAATTCATTCCTAGTGCAGCCATTTGTTCTTCACCAACGGTTTCAACCGATACTTTGTCATAAGACTCTAACGACTTACCTTGTTCGGCCAAATACGCTGGATTACAAATATTTGGTGGCATATTTGCTACGTCACGACACAGTTTTGCACCATTTGAAATAGCTAAACTATGTTCAATCGCATGTTCACCTATAGGTAATTCGCGTCGTGTAGGTACATTAAATACTAATTTTCGTAGAGGACGACGAGCTTCGTCTTTTTTACTTTTAAGTGCATCAAAGCTATACAGACTGTCTAACGTTGCTTCAACCGCTTGTCTAACTTTCCAATATGTATCACGACCCTTAACGTGCATTTCCGTTAAGAAACAGACGGATTCCATTGAACCTGTATCGTTTAAAGTATCGATAGTTTTTTTGATAATCTGGCGGTATTGACGTTCGTTTAATTCACGTTCTTTACCACAACCAACCAATAAAACACGTTCGCTCAATACATTAGGTACATGATGTAATAATAAAACTTGGCCTGGTTTACCTTCAAGGTCACCACGTCGTAATAAGTTACTTATGTAACCATCACTAATTTGATCTAATTGTTCTGCAATGGGAGAGAGTCTTCGTGGTTCATAAACACCTACAACTATACAGGCGCTGCGCTGTTTTTCCGGGCTGCCACTTTTAACACTGAATTCCATGATTTCTCCAATTGCACTACATTTTGATTATTTTTTGTTATTTATTGAAATATTAATCGGCGATTGATGGATTTATCATTATAATAATTTCCATGCCTGTTATTATTAGGCCGCCAAAATTGTAAGTAACTTATCAACTTCAAGTATTACAAAATAGTTTTCTTATGAAAATAAGAAGTTTACTTATAAATTGGCATTATTCCAGTAAAAGTATAAGTTTTCTAAGGTTTATTTGTGATAATTCTGCGTTATTTAACCGCTGAAGTATTTAAGTCGCAGTTTGCGGTTTTTCTAGTCTTCATGAGCATTTTCCTCAGCCAAACATTTGTCAAAGTATTGGCCGATGCTTCAGAGGGCAAAATACCAGGTTATCTTGTTGCGTCCATTATTGGACTTCGTTTTCCTCAACTGGCTGCCGTTATACTGCCTTTAAGTATATTTTTAGGCGTCATGTTGGCTTATGGTCGACTTTATAGCGATCACGAAATGAGTGTTTTAAAAGCCTGTGGTGTATCCGAATGGTTTGTCACTCGTATTACGTTAATTTATGCATTTATCTTAGCCATTGTTGGCGGCAGTGTGACCTTATACTTAGCCCCATTGGCCGCTGAATATGAATACCAAGCCAGAGAAGCCGCCGCCGCAGATGGTGTATTATCTACCTTAACCGCTGGCCGCTTTCAAAAGGCAGGCAGTGGCGATTCAGTTGTGTTTGTTCATGATATTGAACGTAAAACCTACATAATGAAAAAAGTATTTGTTGCCAATGCCAACGAAGATGGCGTTGATAATGTTGTTTATTCGGAAACAGGTCGAATTGTTGAGTACGACAGTGGCAAACAAGACTTAGTGTTATCTCAAGGTCACAGATATTACATTGGTAAAGATGATGCTTCACAACGTCTGACTTTCTCTGAGTATCAAATCCAATTACAAGACCAAGCGGTTGAAAAGCGTCGCCGTAATTATGCCGCACTGCCAACTTTAGAGTTAGCTAAGTCCAAAGAGTTAGACGCAATTGCTGAGTTCCAATGGCGTATCGCCATCCCTCTTTCCATCCCAATACTCGCTATGATTGCCGTTCCATTAAGTTCAGTAAACCCAAGACAAGGACGGTTTGGTAAAATTCTACCGGGTCTTGGCATATTCTTTACCTATTACATTCTATTAGTGTTAGCTAAATCTGCGATAGAAGATGGTCACTTACCTACTTATATCGGTTTATGGTGGATCCATTTATTAGGGTTAGTCACCGCCTGCTTATTATTAATTAAAGACCGAAGTTCCGGCGGTTTGATCAGGCAAAAATGGTTAAAATTAACAAGGAAAGGTGACTAATTATGATGACTTTGATCGACCGTTATATTGGTCGCACTGTTTTAAGCTCAATCGGCGTGACATTAGCCGTACTGGTAGGCATCAGCTCTTTATTTAGATTCATAGATCAACTTGGATATATTGGCCGTGGCGACTTTACCTTTTTGACTGCTGGGCTATTTACTATCTATCTTATTCCTCAAGACTTAGAGGCGTTTTTTCCGATGGCAGCCATGATCGGTGGGCTCGTTGGTTTGGGTGCTATGGCGAGTAATTCTGAATTAGTGGTTATGCAAGCAATCGGCATGTCCAAAGCCAATGTAGTTTCTGCAGTATTAAAATCCAGTACTATCCTCATCTTCATTATGATGATTTTTTCGGAATGGGGTGTGCCCTACGCAATTCAATCAGCCAAAGAATTAAAAACCCAAGCAGTTTCTGGTGGTAAATTATATTCAGCAGAACAAGGACTGTGGGCAAAAGATACCGACGCGTTTATTAACATCAAAGAAGTGACTGAAAATGGTGATTTAATTAACGTAACGGTTTTCGACTTTGATGATGACTTAAAATTAGTCCAACAAATAACGGCTAAATCAGGAAGTTTTAGTAACGGTAATTGGTTATTAGATGACGTAATTATAAAACGTTGGCAACAAAATAAAATCGATACTGTATTACTAGATAGGCTACCATGGCCAACGGAGTTATCGCCTGAAAAGCTGGGCGTTGTGTCAATAAAACCAGAACGTATGGCCGTATCTGACCTAGTGGAGTATTTACAATACTTAAACAAAAATGAACAAAGTGCCAGTCGGTATGAACTCGCCTTATGGCGCAAAATATTTCAGCCAATCAATGTGGCTGTAATGTTGTTACTCGCTTTGTCTTTTATCTTTGGTCCGTTACGAAGTGTCACGATGGGCGCTAGGGTAATTTTAGGAATTATTACCGGCTTCTCATTCTTTTTATTCGACAAGATATTTGGTTCGGTGTCGTTAATTTATGAAGTGCCAACCGTAATTGGAGCATTTACCCCAACCTTGGTATTTAGTTTGTTGGCTATGCATTTGCTGACTAAGAAACAGAAATAGTAAGCTGTAAGCAAAAAAGTATAAACTTTTATTTATAGTTCTTTTTTTACTGCATTTTCTGTTGGTACAGCTTCATCTATATGAGCCTTTTTTGGTAAAGGCTCTTCTATTCCACGTAAATACACCTGTTTATTAGCTTCTTTAGTTAACACCACCATTTCTGTATTAGTAAGTCTGTCTTGTAACGACAACTTAGTTTTAGGCATTAGCAACACTAAGATATTACCTAAACCAAATAACGCGAACAAGGCTCTTTTGGCTGCTCTTATAAAGGTAACAGGCTCATCGTTGGTGCTTTGAATTTTAACCCGCCATGCTCTCATGCCTAAAGTCTGACCGCCGTCATGCCAAAACCATGCATAAAATCCCCAAATAACGGCAACCGTTTCTACTTTAAACCACCATTGTTGATTCAAATAGGCAGAATGATCTTGATAACCTGTAAGTTCAAATAAGCCAAATGCTTGCAGCGCATACAACGCGCCTAAATTAATAATACTCAACAGCATACATAAGGCAATTACAGCCAATAAGTCATAAACTATGACAGACAAACGTTTAAAAAAACCTGCGCGAGGGAAAACTTCAGACATAAATATTCAATGTAAGTAATAATAACTGGGCGTTAGTCTACCAACAAAAGCATTAAATCCAAACAACATAGAGCGTGTTGATTTAGTAATTTGCACAATATATAAACACTCAAGGCGTATATATTGATAAATCACTTGCATGCATACAAACCGTGGTTATAATTCACTTCGCTAAATTCAGTGCCAGCGTGGTGAAATTGGTATACACGGGGGATTCAAAATCCCCTTTCGAAAGAAGTGTCGGTTCGAGTCCGACCGCTGGTACCATTTACTTTGATAGTATTCGAGTAAATACATAACCGACTAACTCAATTAGAGCTGTCGGTTTTTTTATGCCTGAGAATTGCTATACACGGGGGATTCGCTTTCCATAAGAGCCGCCCTTTCGATAGAAGTGTCGGTTCCCGAGTTTCAAAAATAACGACCGCTGGTACCATTTCTCTTAAATGAGAAAACTAAACTGATATATCCTTAAGGGAGTATCAGTTTTTTTATGTCTGAATTTCACAGATGTTTATGAAATTAGTAAACACGGGGGATTCGCTTTCCTTAAGAGCCGCCCTTTCGAAAAAGTGCCATTTTTTTATGTATGAAATTTTATAGATTAATTCAATCTAATAATCCCTAGCAAACTCCTATCACTATCGACCACTTTCTTTCCACTTAAGTCAAATGTCAGTTACCATCTGGGTTTAAACCTAATTATAAATTTATGGAATAGCAGTGACCATTGAACGATTAGAAACCAAACAACGAATGAGCCGTATTGTAAAACACAATGGTGTGATTTATTTATGTGGCCAAGTGTGCGCTGATGCTTCTCAAGGCATCACTGAACAAACACAGACTATGTTAGAAAAAGTAGATGCATTATTAATTCAAGCTGGAAGTGACCGTAAACATATCTTATCGGCCACAATTTATTTAAAAGATATGCAAGATTTTGCTCAAATGAACGAGGTTTGGGACAAATGGGTATCTGAGGGTTTTGCCCCAGCAAGAGCTTGTGTTACCGCTAATATGGCTCGTGAAGCTTTATTAGTTGAAATTTCTATTATTGCGGCTGAAATTTAAATAAGAAGAAACAAGGTATAATATTTTAAGCAATAAAAAACAGCGCTATTTAAGCGCTGTTTTTGTTTATTAACATTTAGTATTAACCTTACGTTAATAGAACTACAAACCGTTATGGTATTGCACTACGGTTGAGTCTGGCACTAATGAATTAATCGTTTCTATTGGCGCTGTCTCACCACTAAGTAATTGTTCAAACTGCTGGATCAAGGTCACTTTATCTGGTGAGGTTTTATCGCCTGCACCAATATTAGTTAAATCAATCATAAAAGTATCAAACAAGTCAGATAAATCGTTGATGATCTCAGTGTTTAAGAACTGATCTTGATTATAAATACTTGGATAACCTGCTTTTTGTTTGTCGATGGCAAACGAATCACCTTTGAGATTTGTGATGCTAGTAGATTTATCACAAGACAACATACAACCGTTATCTATACGTGGTTTTTCACAACCCACACTTTGTTGGAAGAAACACTGTCTGCTAGTCATCAATAATATTGGATGATAAATGCTATACATCATCTTAAAGTTATCCGGACGCGCAATATGCCTAATTTGTTTAAAGTTTATCTCGTTAGAGATAAACGCACCGGCACAATCAAACTCTTGCTGTAAACCTAATAACGCATAAGAGTTAGTGGTATTTAAAAACGGACCGGCTATCCATTTAATCCCTAACGCGTTGGCTTCATAAGCGATACCTGTGTTGTTAGTCACAATCAGCTTAGGTTTAACCTGCTTTAAAATATTTACCGCAACGTCGTAATCTTTACCAATTAATACTGGTGGAAACCATGGGATTAAACGCGGGTTTTGATTCAAAAAATCTATGTACTTGGTGCAATCACGTTTATAAGCATCTGGTAATTTGAAATAGATATCAGCATCAGTTTCACCTGCCAAAGCCACATCCGCTTCGTCACAAATTAGAATACTTAAGTCCGCTTTTTTAAGGCCATCTGTTTGCGGTTTCTGATGTTTGGTTAACGGTGGTAAAGTTACTTCTGGATGAATTGGTGCGTTTTTATTAAGAACGATTGAAATTTCATTTCTAATCGCGGTCAATTCTTTATAAGGGATAGTTAATCCTGCATCTAGCTCATCTGAGTTTAGAGCTTGTAAGTCATATTCTTCGTTGTTTAACCCTCTAAATCTTTTATCAAGCGCGTTGTCATCTAAGCTCAGTTTCTCACTTTTAGCTAACGGACTGCTAGATTGAAGTACAAACGATTTAGTTTCTGTTGTTAATAAACTAGATACATACTCTTGAGTGGTGACTGTGACGGTAAATACGTCACCAAGTTTACCGGAGAAGCTTAAAGTTAATGGTATTTTATCAATGTTTAGATGTTTAATTTTATCTAACATGATGCCTTGAAGTTCGCTTTTCTCTTTGTTCAGGTCTTTCTCAATTTTTTGAATTTGAACGACCGAAATTAAATCTTTGCTCTCAATACCTGGCTTTCTTAATACTAAACTTTCTGCAACTTGTTTTTCTACACCGTTTTTCTCTAATGCATAAACTTTAGAGTTATCTCTCGGGTTGTCGATAAACATTGACTGATTTAAGTCACCACGTAAAAAGGCATTGGAAAAATCGCGGTTAAATACTTTGTACAAACGCTCGCCATCTTCTAATAACTCACCGGTTTTCAAGAATCCGTCAATCTGTTTACGGAAACTATCTACGACTGTGTGTACATAGCTTGCGCCTTTAATGCGCCCTTCTATTTTAAAAGAATGAACGCCAGCTTCGATTAATGCAGGTAAGTCAAAAAAGGCGGAATTATCTTTTATATTCAGCGGGAAGTTATTGCCAGATTCAGTAGTTTCATATTCTTCACGACACGCTTGACTACAACGGCCTCGGTTACCTGAATTACCCACACTGGCAGATGTTGAGTAACACAAACCAGAAAACGCCACACAAAGCGAACCATGAACAAATACTTCCATTAGTACATCGTGTTCAACACCCACTTTAGTGAGTGCAGTGATTTCGCGTAAGTTCATTTCTCTGGATAAGTTAACACGGGATGCACCAAACTTTTTCAAGAATGGGATTTGTCCAGCATTATGCGTGGTCATTTGCGTAGAGGCATGAATATCTAAGGTTGGATAATGTTTCTTTAAAATATAAAGCAAACCAAAATCTTGCACTATCACGCCGTCTAACGTGGTGTTTACTAACTTGTTTAATAACTTAGTTAGCGCCTTAAATTCATGTTCTAAAATAACAATGTTAAGGGTTAAAAAGATCTGACATTCATACTGATGCGCCAAACGAATTAAACCAACAAGTTGTTCAAATGTGATATTACCCGCACGATTACGTGCATTAAAAGTGTTTAACCCACAATAAACGGCATCGGCTCCAGCGATAATTGCGGCTTTAATGGCTTCGGCGTCTCCACCAGGGGCGAGTAATTCAATTTTAGGGCTCATTTGTAGGCTCATAAGTACAACTTGTTATCTGCAAAACTTTGGGCGGGGATTTTACCTGTATAATGAGCAGATGAATATCGTTAAAGTGTTTTATTCCTAGTACAATCAATCGCAATGACATACATATTTGCAAAGAGGGCGGCGTGACAGAAAATAAGATGAATAAAACTAACCAGTTACCAATACTTTACTCATTGAGAAACTGTCCTTTTGCCATGCGTGCTAGACTTGCCATTTTTCGCTCAAAGAATCCGGTTATTCTACGATCCATCGTATTAAATGATAAACCTGCCAAAATGTTAACCGCATCACCTAAAGGCACAGTCCCCGTTTTGGTGTTACTAACTCCAGAAGGTAAGACTCAGCAAGTTATTGATGAAAGCTTTGATGTCATGCTTTGGGCATTAACACAAAATGATCCTGATGATTTATTACATAGCCAAGATTCAGTCGCTTCAAGCGATATGTTTGCCTTAGTGGCAAAGTTTGATAATGAATTTAAAGCTGCATTAGAACGGTACAAAGCGGCCAAACGTTATCATGAAGATAACTTAGTTGAGCTCCGACAGAACTGTGAACGCTATATTGCCAACTTGGAATTAAGGCTAACACAACATACATTTTTGGTGTCAGATAATGAGAGTATGGCCGACTTAGCAATACTGCCTTTTATCCGCCAATTTGCTAAGGTAGAACGCCAGTGGTATTTACAATCACCTTATCCTAATCTACAAAAGTGGCTAAACAACTATTTGCAAAGTCCAATGTTTAATAAAGTCATGGCGCTGCACCCTTTGTATTTATCGACTAATGAGGTTATTTATTTTTAATAACTTAACTAAAGGTAATCAGCTTTTAATACTGCTCCACATATCAAGATGCATTCGCCATATGCCGTTTACTTTTTTCCAAACGATCACATAAGTACCTCTAAATTGACTTTCTTTGCCGCTCGGGTGTTTACTCAAACCTGAGTAATATCCAACATCACTGGCCAAGTCTCCGCTTATTAATAACTCTTCTGAGTTCGTTTTATGCCACTGTAATTTCCATTCACTCTTTTTATTTGGGGTCCAGTACGCTCGAATACGGCTAATATTGTCTTCAATGGGGTTATTACCGTAAATAATCTTGGCATTAGGGCTATAAATCGCCATGATTTTATCGATATCCCCGGCAACAAATGCTGTTGAAAAGGCTTTTGCTTGAGCCTCTATTGCCGCTTTATCCGTTTCAGTGTTGTCTGCATAAGTCAGGTTATTGATAAGCAATATTCCAACAAGAATCTGAATAATCCGAGTTAATGAATGTTTAGATTTCATAATTTTATCTCTTTAATTTTATGTATTTTGACCTTAGATTGATTTGTATAAGCTGTAAATGGGTAACCCTGCGGTTAATGATATCGGGCACAAAAAAACCAACATTTTTAAATACAAAAATGTCGGTTCTTATCAACTTATTGTGTGCTTCGCTGTTTACTTGTGTAAATGCACATCCATTTGAGGGAATGGGATATTAAGCCCTTCTTTACCAAATGTTTTGTATACGTTTTCGTTCATATCGAAGTATACTCCCCAATAATCTGGTGCTTTAACCCAAGCTCTCACTGCAAAGTTCACTGAACTGTCAGCTAATTGAGATACCGCTATAAAAACTTCAGGATCTTTTAGTATTCTATCGTCAGCATCCGCTAATTGCTTAATAACTTGACGAGCCTTATCTAAATCGTCACCGTACGCAACACCGATTGTCCAATCAACACGTCTTTTTTCTTCCGTTGAATAGTTGATCATTGATGAAGTCGATAATCCACCATTTGGAATAATAATCGTTTTATTATCTGGCGTTTTTAAAATGGTATTAAATATTTGAATTTGTGAAACCGTTCCAACATATCCTTGTGCTTCAATAACATTACCAACCTTAAATGGTTTGAAAAGTAATATCATCACTCCGCCGGCAAAGTTTTGTAATGTTCCAGACAATGCCATACCGACAGCAAGACCAGCGGCACCTAATATGGCAATGAAAGATGTCATTTCAATACCCAGCATGCCCAGCGCACTAATCACCAACATGACTTTAAGCAACATACCTAACATGCTAAGCAAAAACGGTTTAAGCGATGGATCGATACTGCCTTTATCCAGTGCCATTTGCACACTTTTCATAATACCTTTGATAATCCAGCTACCTACAAAAAGAACGGCTAAGGCTGCAAGCACGTCCGGTCCGTTAGCTAAAACTAACTCAGTTAACTTATTTAATAACACTTCTGGTTCCATAATATTTCCTAATGTTTAGAAATTTAAAATAACGACTTGCCTCAAAGCATAACAATATACTGTGATTTGTTCATAACAATATACTGTGATTTGTTCATAACAATATACTGTGATTTGTTCATAACTATATACTGAATGTTTGTTTTTATTTTCTGTCAGAGCTTGCAGTAAATAAAGATTTACTTATAGTATCAACCAAGAGCAATTATGCTTTATCGGTTTGGATAAATTAAATTAATGGACTTACATTTAATTCGTCATATTTTTGCAAAATTGGCACTTTTAAAAGGCTGTAATATAAATCCGCCTGTATTTTTAGTCTTTAGTTTCATCATTATCCCACCATTTTCTGCACATGCTAATCCACCATGTTGGTTATCTAATCTTAATATCGAGCACAAACAAATTTATGGTGTTGCAAGTACAATAAGTGCTTCAAACCTACCCCCGCTTCACTTTGCAAAAGCGAATGCGATTAATAACTGGTTATTATCTGAAGGCCAAACAGAAATTAAATTTGATATTAACCTAACAACAATTGAAAAATACGATCTTGGTGGAGAAAACTTATATTTCTTGGCGGACTATCAACAAAAGAATAAAGTTTATAGTTTAGTTTCTACTAACCCTAATGCTAGCAACACCTCTCAAGCCTGCGCTATAACAAGCTGCAACATTCAACAATGTTCGCCATCTTGGATTTGTGAAGATCACTCAGAACAGGTTTCTTTTATCAGTGTCGCCGCACCAACTATATTTGCAAATAATCAAATAAAAAAGATTATCGACAATTCACAAAGCATAGCGAACACCATTAATCGAGCAAAGGTGGTAGGTGTTATTGATTTGTTACATTCAGATACCAGTCACCTTACCATTTCAAATATTCAACAAAGATACTCAATTACAGATTTAAGCCAACAAACAAATACCATAACCATTGGCGAAATGTGTAATGACAAGGGAACTTTATATTCACAAGTTACCCTTAATACCCCAAATATAAGTGCATTTCACAACTGGATGGATCAACCCTTGCTAGGTAATATATTGGGAGTTGTTGGTTATGCCAAAGGTCAAACGTCAACTGGGCGCCTCAGTGACCTGCTAAACGTAGCGGTCAGACGTGGCTTGTTTGAAATGGCAAAAACAAAAAATATAAACGTGGAAAATGATCTAAAATTAACGTCTAACACAGATGGTTATTATTCATTGATGAGCAAGTCTCATCAATACACAGAATCTATAGTGTCTGCCTATATTGCTGATATGAAGATGAAAATTAACGACAAATTACAACCTGAGATATTTATTTGGTTATTGGAAAATAAGGACAAATCATGAATAAGCTTACAAAATTATCAACTGCTATTGCGATTTCAGTGGCAATTACTGCTTGTGGAAGCACACCAGAGACACCGGATGAGCTAAATGCCAATATTCCTGAGTGGGTGTTAAACCCGGTTGTTGAAGACGGTATCGCTGCAGCGGCATGTGTATCTTCTTCAGGAAGCATGACAACTGACAAGGCTCAAGCAACCGCGTTATCTCGTGTTGATTTAGCACAGCAAATTGGAACAAAAGTTAAGGCACTTGATAAAACGTATCAAGAGCGTGTTGATGTAGCAGGACAAGCGCAAGTTGGCTCAACATTCACTTCAGTTTCAAAACAGTTAACTGAGCAATCATTAACAGGTTCTCGAGTAATTAAAACGTCTTATGCAAACTTTGATGGTAAAAACCAACTATGCGTATTAACGGCATTAGGTTCTTCTTCAACTAAAGAATTGTTTGATAACATCTTAAAACAAAGCGAACGTCCAGTGACGATCGATCAAGAAAAAGTGTTATATCAAGAATTTAAAGCGTACAAAGCTCAAGAAGAATTAGACGCTGAACTTATGAAAAATAAGTAACGAATAGCTATTAATTAATAAATAGTAAATCGTACAAAAAAACCCAAACTAATGTTTGGGTTTTTTATTGCATCAATAGTGCTCTTTATAGAACTAATCTCTAAAGTTATTAAACTGCAATGGTTGGGCTAAATCAGCTTGTCGTAACATTTGCATGACTTGCTGCAAGTCATCACGCTTTTTACCTGTAATACGAACTTTATCACCTTGTATAGACGCCTGAACTTTAAACTTATCTTCTTTGATCATCTTTACAATTTTCTTAGATAAATCTTGTTCAAGGCCTTGTTTAAAGTCCACCCATAACGTGTGCGTTTTGCCAGTAATATCTATCTTACCTGACGCATTCATCGCCTTCGCATCTAAGTTACGTTTAGTACATTGTGAACGTAAAATATCTGACAATTGCTTTATTTGATATTCCCCTTCAGCCGTCAATTTCACTTTTTCGTCTTTAAATTCAACCGAGGCATCAACACCACGAAAGTCAAATCGAGTGGCCAGTTCACGTTTGCTGTTTTCTGCTGCATGACGAACTTCATTCATGTCTATTTCAGAAACTATATCAAAAGATGGCATGGGTATTTCTCCTAACAAAAAGCCTTTCAAACGAATCAGAAAGGCTTTATTTCTAACAAATTTACTATTTACCGTTAAGGCATCATGGCGTCTTGATCGGCGCCTTCTTTTTCAACGACAGTCGGCATTAGATCTTCTTTACTAATACCTAAACCAAGTGCTATTGAACTGGCAACATACACAGATGAATAAGTACCAATAACAACACCGAACAGTAATGCTATAGCAAAACCTTTAATTAACTCTCCACCCATCAACAACAAAGCAAATAAAACTAAAGCAGTTGTAATAGATGTGATCATGGTACGGCTAAGGGTTTGTGTTAAAGAAATATTAATAATTTCCTCTGCATCACCCTGTCGTAATTTTATAAAGTTTTCACGGATACGGTCAGATACAACAATAGTATCGTTCAGTGAATAACCAATAACCGCTAATACAGCTGCTAAAACAGTTAAATCAAACTCAATACCTAAGACACTAAACAAACCAACAGTGATGATAACGTCGTGAGCAAGCGCTGATACAGAGCCTAAAGCAAAACGCCATTCAAATCGCATAGCAACATAAATTAATATGCAGATAAGTGCTGTTAACATTGCTAAGCCGCCTTGCTCTCTTAGCTCACCACCAACACTTGGGCCTACAAATTCAATTCTACGCATTGTAGCGGTATCATCCATGGCCGTTAATGATTGCATTATACGGTTGCCAACCATTTTAGAGTCTGCTGTTGTTTTATCTGCATTTTCTATTGGCGCTAAACGAATTAATACGTCTTTACTAGAACCAAAATTTTGCACGGTTGCGTCTCTAAAACCTTCTTCGTCCATTACTGAACGAATTTTTTGTAAGTCAGCGCTTTGATCAAAAGAAACTTCAATCAAGCTACCGCCAGTAAAATCTAATCCCCAATTTAGCCCTTTTGTCATAAATGACGCAAAAGCTCCAAGAATTAGAATTATTGATAAGGCCATACTAAAACGGCGTATCGACATAAATTTAATTGTGTCTTTTAGATTTAATAATTGCATTGTAATTATTCCGTCGTTTTAAATTGAAAGGTTATCAATACGTTTACCACCCCATGTGGCATTTACAATTGCTCGTGTACCTACAATTGCAGTAAACATTGACGTCGCAATACCAATCGCAAGCGTGATGGCAAATCCTTTAATTGGACCTGTACCAATTGCAAATAAGATCACAGCCGCAATAAAGGTAGTTATGTTTGCATCGGCAATCGTTGAGAATGCACTATCATAACCATGATGTATTGCTTGTTGTGGACTACGGTTATCTCTCAACTCTTCTCTAATACGTTCAAATATAAGTACATTGGCATCAACGGCCATACCTACCGTTAATACGATACCAGCTATCCCTGGCAAGGTTAATGTCGCGCCTGGGATCATAGACATAACACCAATGATCATTATTAAGTTTGCAGCCAGTGCAACATTGGCTACTAAACCAAACTTTTTATAATAGATAAGCATAAAGATAAGCACTAATCCAAAACCTAATAATACGGCATTCATACCCGCATCAATGTTTTCTTGACCTAGGCTTGGACCAACTGTACGTTCTTCAACAATTTGAATTGGCGCAATCAAAGCACCAGCACGTAACAATAACGCTAAGTTATGAGCTTCAGCTTGTGAACCAGAGCCTGTTATGCGGAAGTTACGGCCTAATCGAGATTGGATTGTGGCAACACTGATTACTTCTTCAATCTTCTTAAGTTTGAATTTGCCATTCGCGTCTTGTTTGTCTGTTTTTTTGTATTCAATAAAGACAACGGCCATTTGGTTACCAACATTGTCCTTAGTAAACGCTGACATTTTTGTGCCGCCTTTTGAATCTAAAGAAATGTTTACTTGTGGCATGCCGTACTCATCAAATGAACTACTTGCATCAACAATATGATCCCCAGTTAACGCCACTTTCTTCTCTAATAAAACCGGCCCAACTTTTGACTTTTCATATAATTTTGCACGAGGTGGAACGCGTCCATTTAATGCAGCACCTAAGTCTCCGTTAGTATCAACCAGTTTAAATTCTAGTGTCGCGGTAGCACCCAAAATTTCTTTTGCTCTTGCAGTATCTTGTACACCAGGAAGCTGTACAACAATTCGGTCTTGACCTTGACGTTGTACTAAAGGCTCTGCAACCCCCAATTCATTAACACGGTTACGAATGATGGTAATATTTTGATCTACAGCATAGTTACGCGTTTCTTTTATCTTTTCTGGTGTCATTCTTACCAGTAATTCGTAACCATTAGAATTACTGTCTTCAACAATACTGTAACCTTGATAGCGTTTTTCTAGTAATCGACGAGCCGGATCTAAATCCTCTTCTTTACGAAGCTCGATACGAACTGCTTCGTTTGCTACGTCACGTTTAATAGTACGATAGCGAATTTTTTCTTCACGTAAGTCAGCTTTGAAATCTTCAACCATTTGGGTATACGACTTATTCATCGCTTCACCCATGTCCACTTCCATCAAGAAATGTACACCACCACGTAAATCTAAACCTAACTTAAGAGGTCCGGCGCCTATCGCTTCTAACCAAGCTGGTGTCGCAGGCGCTAAGTTTAATGCCACAACATAACTGTCGCCTAAACTGTCGCCAATCGCTTCTTTAGCTTTTAATTGGTCATCTGAATTTTTTAGGCGAATTAATATACGGTCTGTTGTTAACTCTGATTTTTTGTAACTGATATTTGCGTTATCTAATTTTTCTACAACGCTATCTAATACTAATGCGTTAACTTCCGCACCACGAAGTCCTGAGACTTGAATCGCTGGATCTTCACCATATAAGTTAGGTGCTGAGTATAAGGCGCCTATGGCCAATATCATCAACACCATTATGTATTTCCAAAGTGGATACTTGTTTAACACGTGTTAACCCTTTTGAATTTATTTAACTAAAAAAAAGCCAGCCCAAAGGCTGGCATTTTGGAACAATTAGATTGATTTAATTGTGCCTTTAGGAAGTACTGAACTGATTGATGATTTTTGGATCATAATTTCAGTATTTTCAGCTAATTCAACTTTAACAAAGTCTTTATCATCTGATACTTTAGTGATTTTACAAAGCATGCCACCGGCAGTAAGCACTTCGTCACCTTTGCTTAATGAGCTAACCAAGTTTTTATGCTCTTTAACGCGTTTAGCTTGCGGACGATAAATCATGAAATAAAAGATTAGACCGAAGATCAACAACATAATTAACATGTCTGGACCTGCTGCTGGTGCTGCTCCGCCTTCTGCATATGCATTTGAAATAAATAAGCTCATTAGTTTTCCTTAATATTTTATTTTAATTTTTATATTGAAATTCTATATAAGGGCAAACCGTATAGATACAACTGCATGCCCTTAGTTTTATTATTTTATGTACTTAACTTGCTAAACCTTCATCAGACAAGCTAGGAACTGGCAATTCTCTTCTTGCGTAGAAATCAGCAACAAATTCATCTAATTTATTTTCATCTATTGCTGCTCTTAACCCTTCCATCACACGTTGGTAAAAACGTAAATTATGAATCGTGTTTAATCTCGCACCTAAGATTTCATTACATTTGTCTAAGTGATGTAAGTACGCACGTGAATAGTTTTTACATGTGTAACAATCACATTCATCATCCAATGTTGAAGGATCATCCTTATGGCGAGCGTTACGAATTTTTATAACCCCATTGGTTACAAATAAATGTCCATTACGCGCATTTCGAGTTGGCATTACACAATCGAACATATCAATACCACGACGCACTGATTCAACGATATCTTCTGGTTTACCAACCCCCATCAAATAACGAGGTTTATTTTCTGGTAATTTATATGCTGTGGTATCAAGAATATTAATCATATCCTCTTTTGGTTCACCAACAGATAATCCGCCTATTGCATAACCGTCAAACCCGATACCTTCTAGACCTTCCAACGAAGATTCGCGTAACTCTGGATACATACCACCTTGCACAATACCGAATAACGCTGATTTGCTATCACCGTGTTCATTTTTAGAACGTTCAGCCCATCTTAGGGATAATTCCATCGACGTTTTCGCTTCTTCGAATGTCGCTGGGTAAGGGGTACATTCATCAAATATCATGACAATATCTGAACCTAAATCACGTTGAACCGCAATTGAACGTTCAGGTGTTAACATGATCTTTTCACCATTAATTGGTGAACGGAATTCAACACCGGCTTCTGTGATCTTTCTTAAATCACCTAAACTAAATACTTGGAAACCACCAGAGTCAGTAAGGATTGGCTTATCCCAACCCATGAAGTCATGTAAATCACCATGTTTACGAATGATTTCTGTGCCTGGACGCAACATTAAATGAAAGGTATTACCCAAACAAATATGAGCACCCGTTTCTTTAACTTCTTCTGGTGTCATCCCTTTTACAGTGCCGTAGGTACCAACAGGCATAAATGCAGGTGTTTCAATAACACCTCGGTCAAAGGTAATTCTGCCTCGGCGAGCTTTACCGTCTGTATTTAATAATTCAAACTTCATTCTAAGTCTCAAAACTAAGGGCTGATTAATATGCTTTAGGTTCAAATTTTATTTAAATAACTAAGCATTCAGCAATGGGTAATAAAATGGCGGGTATTATATACCAGAGGGTTTAAAGAGTAACCCTCTAGTTGAAATTAGCTATGATCTATAAACAAGCTTAATCCGTAGCTTGATTCGTTAAAAACATGGCATCGCCGTAACTAAAAAAACGATACTCGTTAGCAATCGCTAAATTGTAACCTTTTAATATATTCTCTTTACCTGCAAAGGCAGACACTAACATAATCAAGGTCGATTCTGGCAAGTGAAAATTAGTCACCATGGCATCCACCACCTTAAATTCATATCCTGGATAAATGAAAATGTCGGTTTCGCCTGTAAAAGGAACTAATTGATCAAATTGTTTGCTCGGCATTGCGCACTTCCAAGCAGCAGATTCTATTGAGCGCACTGAGGTTGTACCAACGGCAATGACACGCTTACCATTGGCTTTGGTTGACTGTATAGCTTCAACAACGTTTTCCGGCACTTCTGCATATTCAGAATGCATCACATGCTCTTGTACATCATCGACTCGAATTGACTGAAACGTTCCAGCGCCAACATGTAAAGTCACAAACTCTGTACTTACGCCTTTGTCTTTTAACTTTTTTATTAATTCTTCAGTAAAGTGTAATCCAGCAGTTGGTGCTGCTACTGCCCCCGGTTTTTCATTGTAAACCGTTTGATAACGCTCTCTATCATCTTCCGTATCAGGTCGGTCAATATAAGGCGGCAACGGCATATGACCGTAGTTTTCTAACGCCGACAATGCTGATTCATTTGATAAAAACTTCAATTCAAACAAATCATTGTGACGCTTTATCATTTCCACTTTAACGGCATTTTCTAATGTTAAAATATTACCTGGCTTTGGTGACTTGCTTGCTCGAACATGCGCAAGTACCGTATGTTCATCCACTAAGCGCTCAACTAAAATCTCTACCTTTCCACCACTTTCTTTTTGGCCAAACAATCTTGCTGGTATAACTCGAGTATTATTAAATATTAATAAATCCCCTTCATTCACCAAATCTAAAATTTGTTCAAATTGACAATGTTTAATATCGCCAGTTTGCCCATCTAACGCCATCAATTTACTACTACTGCGCTGCTTCTTTGGCGCTTTGGCAATTAATGTTTCTGGTAAGTCAAAATGAAAATCAGCTACTTGCACTACAAACCTCTATTAAGAAATATTGCCATACTCATCAAGTATGATCGTTAGATAAAATCAAACAAATAGATATTGTATCAGCGTTTAAGATTTAGAGTCTTGTTTATTACTCATATTATTTATAAAGTAGGACACGTTTTAGTCCGATTACATAAAATGAGCGATATTACTCTATATGAATAGTCAACTACCCTTGTTGTTAATTTCTGCCGATGCAGAAACTAGGACAAAGTTGAAAAATTACATTAACAAACTTCAACTTTTTGATGTTGACGTAGCTTTTGATAGTAATGACGCAATCGACAAACTTAGGCAAAATCCTTATCAATTTATCATTTCTGATATAAATATCGGCGATGTAGATGCTTGGTGTTTATCCAGTTTAATCCGCTCAGACATTTACAAATGTGATAAAAAGACGCCCATCGTTTTATTAGCCGATACCCATAGTGAACGTATCGCAGAGGCAACTGCAAAATCATTTGGAATCAACTCTGTATTAGCTAAGTCTGACTCCGCTCGTGTAAATGAAATTTTAGCTGACGCCTTTTCTACTTCTTTACCCCTTAAAGATAGGTTAAATGGGTTAACCATTATTTCACAGGAAGACACCACTCAAGACTTCCAAGCAATATTAAAAGAACGATTTTATGTGGACACCACAGATTCAGCAAAAAGTGGATTGTCACTGATCCGTCAAAAAGACTTTGATTTTGTCATCATCGACAGTGAGCTTGAGAACGAAGCGGCAATGCCATTGATGCAAACCATTCGTTATGAAGTACCTAGTTTACCTATTGTTGTGCTTGTCCCAAGAAATGACTTTGACTGCGCTGAACACTTTGTATTAAATGGTGCGAGTGACTTTATATACAATCCTTTTAATGCATCACGAGTGCTTAACATTTGTGAACGCGCTGCCCGCCGAAACGATTTTATGATCAGTAATAAACAATTTACTGGCAAAGTCGATCAATTAGAGAAAAGTGAACGTAAATTTAAAGCCTTATCCAATGAACATACTCAATTACTAGGGCAATTGAGTTCCGTTGTCATGGAATTAGATGAAACAGGGCACATACGATTTTTAAATAACGCATGGAAAACCTTAACCGGTTTTACTATTGCACAGTCTCTTGGTCGTAACATTATGGAATTCATCGACAATGATGAATTTGGTACCGCAAAGTTTTCTGCTCAATTAAATAACTTATTAATGCAAACCACGTCTTCGTCAACAGAAGAAGTTCGAGTGCTTAACGCACAAGGGAAAAGTGTTTGGGTTGAGATTAAGTTTCATCAATTGATTAAAAATAAGAAAGTAAGAGGCCTTGCTGCCACCATAGATAATATCGATGACAGAAAAATTGCTGAGGATAAATTACAACACCTTGCGTTACACGATACCTTAACAGGACTGCACAACAGGTACTTTTTTGACACCGAATTAAATAGGCTAACCTTACTTGCCTCACGTGGCAGAACCGCACATTGCCTTCTTTATATCGATTTAGATCACTTTAAGATCATCAACGATACCGAAGGTCATCAAATGGGCGATCTTGTATTAAAGGAAGTGGCGCAATTATTATCAAAACGGGTTCGCCAATCTGATATTTTATGTCGTGTAGGTGGCGATGAGTTTGTCATCTTATTAGCAGAGACACATTTAGACCAAGCGATGAACATTGGGCAAAGCATTTGTAATCAAATTGCCAATGCCCATTTCCAATTTGGCAATAACAGTTACAAAATAAGTGCAAGTATTGGCGCGTCTGAAATCGATGGTAATGCGACGGCCCCAGAGTATTTACGAAGAGCTGACATTGCTTTATATGTTGCCAAAAATAAAGGCCGGAATAGAACTCACTGTTATTCTGAAACCGATACCGATACCAAACAACAACATGACAATATGCAATGGGCACATCGTTTACAAGAAGCCGTAGTGAACGATGGCATTATTCTCCACTTCCAACCTATTTGGGATCTTAAAAATGATGAGGTGGCTTATTATGAAGCCCTAGTTCGTTTAAATCTAAATGGGCAAATAATCTATCCCAACGAGTTTATACCTGCATTAGAAAGAGCAGAAGATATAAACATGTTGGATCACCAAGTGGTTCACCAAGCTATAAAATTAGTCAGCCAACACCCAGAATTGCATAAAGTGGCAATAAATTTATCTGCACAAGCCTTTTCAGATGAAAGGCTTTTACCGTTAATTCAAGAAAAATTAAACCTCCATAATGTTGACGGTGCCAAGATCATTTTCGAATTGACGGAATCCGCCAGTTTAACTAATGTAAGTGGAACACGGCGAATGATAGAAAAACTAAAACTGCTCGGCTGCCAGTTTTCCATTGATGACTTTGGCACTGGATTTAGTACCTTTGCTTACTTAAAAGAGTTACCCGCGAACTCAGTTAAAATTGACGGTAGTTTTGTGAAAGATATGGCGACAAATTCAGTGGATAGGTCACTTGTTTTAGCAATAATAAGTGTTGCTAATACCCTTGGAAAAGTTTGTGTAGCTGAGTTTGTTGAAGATAAACTCACTTTTGATGAGCTACGTAAATCAGGAGCTGACTTTGCACAAGGTTTTTATATAAGTAAACCGTTACCAATAGATCAAATAAAAGACTTTTCATTTAACCCATAAATTTTTAGTTCAATTTCACTTTGCATCAAACATAAAAAAACCGCCTTTAAGCGGTTTTTTTATTTTATGTCGAACTGGTATTAACGCTCAGCTATTGCTTTAACGATTGGTGAATCACCAAAACCGTTACTGGCTGCCCATTCTGCATCACCAGAACTTGCAAAGTGTGATGCTGGTAGACGTTTAACAATAAACTCACCAGTACTTGTCGCGCCGCTCTTTATCGCATAACGAACAAGAGGCTCACCACCACAAGAAATACCATCATATATATTACGCAGTTTAACACCGGCTTCTTTTAATTTTTTACGGAAACGACCTTTATTATCCGTTGCAACATTGTCACAAATACCGGCTAACAAAGCTCCAACATCCGCAGATTTAACCACTGGTGAAAAGGTTAAAACCATCATCACCAATATAGTTGTTAAGATACTTGCAAAAAACTTCATTAAATACACCCCATTAGTTTCTTTCGAACTGAAAATACCATAAAACATTTTGTTATTAAACTTTAAAGCTAAACTTCGTTTAACTATTTTTTGTCAAACCGAACAAATTCATAAGCAAGAGAATTATTTTCATCCGGCTTATGGCTTTCTGATTCAACTTGTTGCCAAGCACCGATTGTTGTCCAATCCGGAAAACGAGTATCGCCATCAACGTCCAAGTCAATAAATGTTAAATACAAAATATCAGCCTGGGGTAAAAATTGTTCATATATTTTACCACCACCAATGATCATAACTTCATCAACGCCTGCGACTAAAGACATCGCTAACTCTGTTGAAGATACAACCTCCACTCCCTCGTGTGTCCATTGTTGATTACGTGTAATAACAATGTTTTTACGACCGGGTAAAGGACGTCCAATTGATTCGAACGTTCTTCGTCCCATGATCACAGGCTTACCAAATGTCACCTTTTTAAAGTGTTTTAAATCGGCTGGTAAGTGCCATGGCATGTCGTTGTCTTTGCCAATAACTCTATCTTTTGCCATCGCGGCAATTAAAGATATCTTTGTCATATTCTTATTCTTTTAAAGCTATTCTTTGGTGTAAATGACATTAGGGTGATCGTCTTCATCATCCCAATCTTCGTCGTCAAGGTCATCATCAAAGCCTTCAGGCTGAGGAGTATCCCATTGAAACATTAACTTATCTTCTTCATCTGTAACTAACTCTCTCGGCATTAACTCAAGCGCATCAGAGATGTCGTTACACAATTCTTTGGTGTTGATGCCATTTACCGCAGATATTTGGTAAATAGGTCCTTCCCATTCCAACTCTTTCGCTATGTTCTGACAAAGTTCATTTGCTTCATCTTCAGGTAACAAGTCAATTTTATTAAAGACTAACCAACGCGGTTTCTCAACTAACTTTTCACTGTACTGTCTTAACTCATTAACAATGATTCTCGCATTATCAACCGGGTTTGAACCGTCAACTGGCAGAATATCAACCAAGTGTAATAGTACACGACAACGTTCTAAGTGACGTAGGAATCGAATTCCAAGACCCGCACCTTCTGACGCACCTTCTATTAACCCTGGAATATCAGCAATAACAAACGAGTTCCCCGCTCTCACTACACCTAAGTTAGGTACTAAAGTGGTAAACGGATAATCCGCCACTTTTGGTTTAGCTGCTGATACATTACGAATAAATGTTGATTTACCAGCATTTGGTAAACCTAACATGCCTATATCGGCTAATAATAATAACTCTAATTGAAGATCACGAACTTCACCTTCAGAACCATTAGTTTTTTGGCGTGGAGCGCGGTTTACACTACTTTTAAAACGAGTATTACCTAAACCGTGGAAACCACCTTTAGCCACTAACAAACGTTGACCATGTTTAGTCAAGTCGCCAATAACTTCATTTGTATCTAAGTCACGGGCACGAGTACCGATAGGTACAGGTAAAACACAATCTACACCACGTTGACCTGTACATTTACGCCCCATTCCATTTTGGCCACGTTGCGCTTTATGAAAACGTTCAAAACGGTAATCAACTAAAGTATTTAAACCTTCATCAGCCTCAAGGAATACGTCGCCGCCGTCGCCACCATCACCACCGTCAGGACCGCCCATTGGAACATATTTCTCGCGACGAAATGAAATGGCACCGTTGCCACCATCGCCAGCTTCTACTTTAATTTCTACTTCATCTACAAATTTCATATCACGAATAACTCTTATCTTAAGAAGAATTGTAACTATTCAACTTGTGACTCTGTTAACAAAAACGAGAATAACAACTTGAATAATTACAACTATATGACTGAACCCAAACATCTGCCAAGTAAATGGGCCATTCGCATTCAATATTAAGTGTAAAAACAAAAAACCCCGCAACAGCGGGGTTTCAAATTTTGAAAAGGTTAACTGAAATTATTCAGCTACAATACTTACGTATTTACGGTTAAGAGGACCTTTAACGTCAAACTTAACTTTACCTTCTGCAGTAGCAAACAATGTGTGATCGCGGCCCATGCTTACGTTAGAACCAGCGTGGAATTTTGTTCCACGTTGACGAACGATGATGCTGCCAGATAAAACTGATTCGCCACCAAAACGTTTAACACCTAAACGTTTGCTTTCTGAATCACGACCGTTACGAGTACTACCACCAGCCTTTTTATGTGCCATTTTATAGTTCCTCTATTAATTAAGCGCTAATGCCAGTAACTTTCACTTCTGTAAACCACTGACGATGGCCAGCTTGTTTACGTGAATGTTTACGACGCTTAAATTTAACAATTTTAATTTTCTCACCACGACCGTGAGATACAACTTCAGCTGAAACTTTTCCGCCAGCTACTAATGGAGCGCCAACTTTAACGTCGTCGCCATTAGCTACTAATAACACCTGATCAAACTCAATGATAGAACCAGTTTCTACATTAAGTTTCTCAAGACGAATAGTTTGGCCTTCAGCAACACGGTGTTGTTTACCACCACTTTGGAATACCGCGTACATATTACTCCGTCTCCTGTGCGTTCTTCGCACAAATTAATTCTGTAAAACAGGGCGCGAATTCTAATGGAGTTGAAATATAGACGCAAGCATAAATTGACTTAATTTTAAATTAATCTTGATTATTTTACATAATCTTCTCATTTTCACGCCAAGTTGCTAAATATTTGAGTATAAATACAATTTCATTGATTACTATTTCCACTAAATATCAAGAATTTGGGTTAAGTTATTTAGAATGTTTGGATACTCAGGTAAGATAACGCACAATTTTAGAGTCCAAGTATCAATTAGTCGAACTGTAAATGAACATCAAACAAATTTCTGAATTAGCAGAGCAAGATATGCAGTTGGTTAATCAGTGTATTAGCAAACAGTTAAACTCTGATGTCGCGTTAATAAACCAACTCGGTATGTATATCGTAAATAGCGGTGGGAAACGTATTCGCCCTATGTTGACAGTTCTGGCTGCCAGTGCCTTAGGTTACCAAGGTGAAAAGCAACATACATTAGCCGCAATCATTGAATTTATTCATACGGCTACCTTATTACACGACGACGTTGTTGATGAATCAACCCTAAGACGCGGCAAACAAACCGCAAACGCGGTATTTGGTAATCAAGCCAGCGTTTTAGTCGGTGACTTTTTATATACTCGCTCCTTCCAAATGATGGTGACATTAGATTCAATGCGCGTCATGAGCATTTTAGCCGATGCCACCAATGTTATATCTGAAGGCGAAGTATTACAGTTAATGAATTGCAATGATCCAAGCACAACGGAACAAAGTTATTTTGATGTCATCTACGGAAAAACCGCTCGTTTGTTTGAAGCAACAACACAACTAGCGGCCATCATTGCTAACAGTACACCTGAAGTCGAAGACGCTATGCGTTTATATGGCATGCACTTAGGCACCGCGTTCCAATTAATTGATGATGTTATGGATTATGCGTCAGAAGCACAAGATATGGGCAAAAACGTAGGGGACGATTTAGCTGAAGGGAAACCGACATTACCGCTGTTATACGCCATGTGGAATAGCTCAGGTATCCAACAGCAGCAGATCAGTGATGCGATTGAACATGGTAATGGCATGGAGCATTTAACTGCTATTTTAGCCACTATGGAGCAAACCGGTGCTTTGGAGTACACAAAACAAAAAGCAAACGAAGAAGCTGATAAAGCAATTCAGATGTTAGACATTATTCCTGATTCTGATTATAAACAAGCACTAATCGCACTGGCTAATATTTCAGTTAATAGAACGGCTTAAGAGCGGTAAGCTGTAAGCTGTAAGCTGTAAGTAAAACAATTGTCCGCATTTATTAGGATACTATAACGGTTTTCTTTTATTTATTTTAAAATTAGTTACGCGTAAAAATAGGAATGTCATTGATTTGTGGATAAAAATTACAGACTCAGCTACAGGGAATTATGAAGATTTAAACGTAGAATTATTTTATCCATTAAAAACTTCAGATTTATTAAAGAACAATACAAAATCTTTTAATATCAAAGCTAAAATAACTAAAAATGACTACAATCCTTCAAAAGCAAATCAAACTGTACATGTCCCTTTAGACTTTCACGAAAACTTAACGGTCTTCAGTTTAGTAGACAATGGTTGGTTACCAGCTCCCTTCACTATACCTCCAACATTTTTGATTGATCGAAATATACTATCCACTTTTGAAGGTAGCCAAAAAGGAAAAGCGCACTACTCTGAAAACTCTTGGTGGTTCAATCCATTTCATAAGTCAAATAAAGATAGCTTAGAGATCAATGTTATATTTTCAGCCTTAGAGGGAGATAAAAGAAAGCTGCCTGAATTTGACATATTTCTGAAAAATATTGAAGAGTGTAGTCAAATTGTTACTAAACAGTTTAAAAATGTAATAGTTTCAGAACTAACTAACTTTCAATTAAAAATAATATATGATTTTTTAACAAAAAATTATAATGATTTCATTGGTTTTTTGATGGAAGTTAGTCCATTTATATATCAATCAGTTTCATATAAAAATAAAAATAGTATCTTAGATAAAATCTTCAATCTTGCTAAAAAATATAAATTAAAAGAACACTCGCATATTTTACTACTTGCTATTGCTTGCTTATATGAAAGTCCAGCTTCTAATTCTAGAAAAAAATTCGCTAGAAAAATATTAAAACCCAAAGAAAACTACTCAATGGAAATAGCCCATAATTGTATCTTTGATGTTTTATTTATCGACTTACTATTACTTCTAAAACATTACGCAAACACAAATTACTCTGGGCTTTCTGCAGATAAGCCATTATCAATATATTGGACAATTATTAACCCTAAATTAAGTTTACAGCAAAGTGACTTTACTTATACCCTTGAAATAAAACATGAACTTTTTGAAAGTGCTTCAACATCAGATCACCAAAATATAATTGCAAGATTAAAAGCACTATAACTAAAATAAAGTCTACTTTTATGGAGTCATATCAGTTTCGCAACATTATCACTCATATTTCGGACATAAAAAAAGGTGCATTCAATATGCACCTTTCTCTTATAGCTTATAGCTTATAGCTTATAGCTTATAGCTTATAGCTTATAGCTTATAGCTTATAGCTTATAGCTTATAGCTTATAGCTTATAGCTTATAGCTTATAGCTTATAGCTTATAGCTTATTATGCTGGATTATTAACAAAATCTTCGCCTAATTTAATGTCAGCTTTAAGACCGTCTAACATGTCAGCTTTACATTTAGCTTCATATTCACTGATATCGCCGTAATGTAAAATTTCTTTCACGCCGTCTTTACCAATTAATACTGGTTGTGCAAAGAAACGAGCATCTTCGCCGTCGCCTTCAACATAAGTATATTCATAAACGTCGTCTTCGCCGTTTAATGCATCTACTAAGCTTAAGCAGAAACGTGCAGCTGCAAGTCCCATTGATAATGTAGCAGAACCGCCACCCGCTTTAGCTTCAACAACTTCAGTACCCGCATTCTGGATACGGTGAGTTAATTGCTCAATCTCTTCTTGTGTGAAATCAGCACCTTCAACTTGTGAAAGTAATGGAAGAATTGTAGTACCACTGTGTCCACCGATAACTGGAACAACGATTTCTTCTACGTCTAAGCCTTTTAATTCAGCAACAAACGTTTCAGCACGGATAACGTCTAGTGTTGTTACACCAAACAATTTAGCTGGGTTATATTTACCTTTCGCTTTTAATGCTTCTGCTGCGATTGCAACAGTCGTGTTAACTGGATTAGTAATGATACCGATACATGCTTCTGGAGCGTGATCTGCAATTGCATCAATTAAGTTTCTAACGATACCAGCATTGATGTTAAATAAATCTGAACGGTCCATGCCAGGCTTACGAGGTACGCCAGCTGGAATTAATACAACGTCAGCACCCGTTAATGCTTTATCTAAGTCATCAGCACCAAAACCTTCCACTTTTACAGCTGTAGGTATGTGGCTCAAATCAACAGCAACACCTGGAACAACTGGCGCAACATCATATAGCGCTAATTCTGTGCCCGCTGGTAATTGAGTTTTTAGTAATAAAGATAGAGCTTGACCTATACCGCCTGCGGCACCTAATACTGCAACTTTCATATTCTTCTCCGAAGTCATTTTGTGTAGAGTACATTTTGCGGGCAAACCATACTTAAATATGAGTAAAAACTCAATTAGCATTTAGTCTAAATTAGTATATTTTAGTTAAATACTTTAAACTGCGCCCAAGTTAGAAGGGGAATCCATGAGCCAAGTAAAACAAGAAGAATTAATTAAGTCATTTAAAGCGCTGTTAAAAGAAGAAAGATTCGGTTCTCAAGGCGATATCGTCGAGGCCTTAAAAGGGCTTGGATTTGATAATGTGAGTCAATCAAAAGTATCCAGATTATTGACTAAATTTGGCGCAGTAAGAACACGTAATGCCAAACTAGAAATGGTGTATTGTTTACCTGCTGAGTTAGGCATGCCAACGGCTAAAAGCCCATTAAGACAGTTAGTATTAGACATTGAACACAATGAATCTATGGTGATCATACGTACTAGCCCAGGTGCAGCACAGCTTATTGCCCGATTGTTAGATTCAGTCGGTAAAGCAGAAGGTGTATTAGGTACTATTGCAGGTGATGACACTATATTTATCGCCCCACTGAAAGTCAGTGACATCGAACATACAATTAAAAACATCAGACAATTATTTGAATCTGTATAAATAAAAAAGCGCAGCACTTAAAAGTGTTGCGCTCGTTGTTTTAACGACTAATGTTTATTCATCATTGGTTGACGCAATTTTATGAATAGATAAATCAGCACCATCAAACTCTTGTTCTTCAGAAAGCCTTAATCCAAATAATAAGTTTATGAGTCCATAGACTATTGCCCCACCAGCTACAGCTAATGCAATTCCACTTAATGTCCCTATTATTTGCGCCGAGAACGAAACGCCACCTAAACCGCCAAACGCCTCACTGCCGAAGATACCCGCAGCTATCCCCCCCACGCACCACATACACCGTGTAAAGGCCACACACCTAATACATCATCAAACTTAAATTTGTTTTGTACATAGGTAAATAACCAAACAAATAGCCCACCAGCAACTAAGCCTACCACTAGTGAGCCGATTGGATGCATAATATCTGAACCTGCGCATACCGCCACAAGCCCAGCCAGAGGCCCATTATGAATGAAACCTGGGTCGTTTTTACCAAAGTATAACGAAGCAATAATACCCCCCACCATAGCCATTAGTGAGTTGACAGCAACTAAGCCCGATATGCCATCCAACGTTTGGGCTGACATCACATTAAAACCAAACCACCCAATACTTAAGATCCATGCACCTAAAGCTAAAAACGGTATATTGGAAGGAGCAAACGCAACTAATTTACCACCCCGGCGGCGACCTTGGCGCATGCCTAGAAATAATACAGCGACAAAGGCTAACCATCCGCCAACAGCATGTACAACAACGGAACCCGCGAAGTCATGAAATTGCGCCCCAGTGGTCATTTCTAACCAAGCTTGAAAACCCAAATTGCCGTTCCAGATAAGGCCTTCAAAAAATGGATACACCAAACCTACGATTAACATAGACGCAAATAAGAAAGGATAAAAACGGCCACGTTCGGCGATACCACCAGAAACTATAGCCGGTATTGCGGCGGCAAAGGTCATTAAAAAGAAAAATTTAACTAGGTCATAACCATTATTTTGTGACAACACTTCTGCACTGGCAAAAAAAGTGGTGTCGTATGCAACCCAATAGCCAATGAAAAAGTACGCTATACATGAAACGCCAAAATCGGCCATGATCTTTACTAACGCATTTACTTGGTTTTTATGCCTAACCGTCCCTACTTCTAAAAAAGCAAAACCGGCATGCATAGCAAACACCATGATGGCACCTAATAATATAAATAACGTATTTGAACTCTGAACTAAGGTCTCTACTGCACTATTTACTTGATCCAAAATCAATACTCCTAAATAGCTTCGTTATCTTGTTCACCCGTACGTATACGAATAACGCGTTCAACATCAGAGACAAATACTTTACCATCTCCAACTTTACCAGTATGAGCCGCTTTTATGATGGCTTCTATGCAACGTTCAACATCATCGTCAGAGACAATGAGATCAATTTTTACTTTAGGAAGGAAATCAACTTGATATTCAGCGCCACGGTAAGTCTCGGTATGCCCCTTTTGGCGTCCAAAGCCTTTAACTTCGGTAATGGTCATCCCCACCGTACCAATTTCAGATAATGCTTCTCTCACATCATCCAGTCTAAAAGGTTTAACTATCGCTTCTATTTTTTTCATTATTATATGAACCCATTTAACTAGTTATGCTAACAATTAGCTTAACTATGCAAAGGGAGCATATAAGAAAATATATGAGTTTGCCTCACTTATACATAATAATTTTTATTATATATAAGTGAGTTTATGAAGGTAATTAAGGCTTGTTAATCTATATTTCCCTGAGAAGTAAGGAAATCTATAGAAGGAGCAAAAAAGGCAGCACCGGTCTCTGCCGTGGTATAGTCGAGTAAATGATCGTAATTACCTTCATCAGTACCAAACACCATATTATGTAAAATACGCTCAAAATTAGTGGCATTGGCACAGTAAGATACAAACAATAAACCTTGGGTGGAAACATTACCGTAAGGCATACTTTGACGCATGAGTTCTAAGCCATTGCCATCTTCGTCTTTCACATTTGCTCTTTTTACATGAGCAGTTTCCGGCATTTCTTCTTTTGACATTTCAATGTCATCAATTTTAGTTCGTCCAATGATTAACTCTTGATCTTCAGTAGGTACTTGTTCCCAGCGGGCTAAATTATGACGATATCTTTGCACATGAACGTAACTTCCCCCTGCAAACGAACCGTCTTTTACCAATGCTACATCTCTTCGTTTTCGGCCTTTAGGGTTTTCGGTGCCATCAACAAAGCCCGTTAAATCACGCCCATCTAGATAACGGAAACAAGGCACTTGTTCAATTAATTCTATCATCTCACCAAATAAGCTCATTAACCGTCTGCAAGCAATATAATTTACATCTTGTCTGTCCGACCTTAATTGTACATATAAGTCGACTGGTACAGCAGGCATGTGTCTGTCTTCGTGATGGATGGCTGGAAAAGGCCTCAATTCTTCAGGTTTTTTATCCGGGTACAACTCATCCCAAAAACTAGATCCAATTGCGATAACGCCACTAAACATCGCCTCAGAAAATTGTTCGTTTATCTCTTCTAATATTATTGGTAACTGACTTAATGCTTCACGTATTACGGGTTCATAACCATCGTGTGCATTAAAAAACAAATGAAGTCCGTGTAAATTTGCTTCACCACATATCCCCCATTGCTCTCTTGCCATGAATCACTCCTAGTTACATTTATGATGTTGATAAAAATAATATACTTAATTGTACCGACCGGTTGGTCTATACTACCAATACTTATTACGAATACTTTACATTATCGATGCGAATACTTCTTTTATTTATATCACTTTTATTTTCAGCGCCCAGTAAGTCAGGTGAACAACAGCTAGAGTTTCAAACTTCTGGGCTTGTGGGGTTAGGCCATGCTTTTTATAGCTATACATTCATAAATAAACACACATTATCGATAGGTGCAGGGTACGTACCTGAGTTAGCTGATCATGATGATATGACATTACTTAGTTTAAAATACCGATATACCCCAACAAAGTCATACCCGTTTATATCAATTGGCCAAGAAATCATGTGGAAACCTTATAGCTTTTCAGTGACTGTATTACGAGGGGAAGACAATGATATTTATAAAACTTTACCTGACGACATCCCAAAAGACTACTACTTACCTAGTGCCCGACGTGTAATTTTTAGTATGCAAACAAACTTTGTTTTACAAGATGGAGTTGAGTTTTACTGGGACTGGAGTGTATTAGATATTGGTTTGATTAATTACGTTAGAAATTTTGAGTTTTATCGAGACAACTACCGGTTTTTAGGCTTAGAAGGCATTTTAAGTTACGGAATTGGATTTAGGGTGGATTTATAATGACATTAATAAAAAAAATCATGTTTGCAACCATAACTTCATTATTAATATCTTCATGTCGGTTTGATATATCCCCTTGGGAAAACGATGTCAATTGTGACACGTTAAACCTTGAAGCTAACTTAGAATGGCTCAACCTAATCGAAAAGCGTTATAAGGATAAAACGGATTTTAGTGTCGCTGTTATTGGTGATCCGCAGCAATACCCTGGTGATCTTGAGTTAACAATAAAAAAAATTAACAAAATAAATAAAGTTGATTTTGTTTTGCTGTTAGGTGATTTAACAGAGACTGGCGTTGAAAAAGAATACGAATGGACATGCAAAGCTGTGAGCCACACTAGTAAGCCTATTTTATCCGTTATTGGAAATCATGATGCTCTAGCTTATGGACGCGTTATTTGGTTAGATACTATTGGCCCATTTGATTATTCATTTACCTATAAAAACATAAAGTTCATCGCTTACAACGATAACAAATACGAATTTGAAAACGTGCCTGACAAAGAATGGATAGCGAATGAAGCGCTCATCTCGAGTGATGAAACACGTTTTCATACAATTGGAATGTCTCACATTGAGCCTTGGGATGTTGAGCCAACGTTAACAGATGAACTTAAGCTAATGGGGTTCGATCAAATGCTCCATGCTCATAACCATAAGTTCGCTTATTGGCAAAAATCCTCAGTAGAACTGCCACACTTTATTACCGCGGACACACGAGATGTTAAGTTTGGCATTATGAACATTACACCTGATAGTATTTCAATAGAGCAATGTGATCCAGAATGCGTTCCTGTAACAGTACAAAATAGATAATGGATTTCTTTACAATTTTTTATCGAGTTTATTTTACTGTCGCGATTGATTTTAAACAAAATGTAAAGACTGTTCCCATGTAATTACTTGATCTAGCGCGGTAGGCTCAGTGAAACTGTTCTATCTAATAAATGTTGTGATATCAATATAAGGCACTTTCATATTGTTTAATAATCTAACAAACATTTGTTGTTTAGCTTTATATTTTTTACAATAAAATATTGTCTGAGCCTGACTCACTAAATCATGCGAAATCTGCCTATATTTATCATATTATTATTTCCTTTAAGCAATAACGCTGAGAGCTCGCAGATCGAGTTTCAATCGTTTGGCTTTGTTGGTATTGGACATGTTTTTTACAGTCAAACCTTCTTTAAAAAACATACTCTATCAGTCGGAGCTGGTTATGTGCCTAAAAGTTCTACACATGATGATATGAATTTATTTAGCGTAAAGTACCGATATTCAATGGATACCAAATATTTTTTTAATGTGAAAGACATTCCAATCACATGGCGTCCTTATAGTTTTTCATTTACCTTTTTACAGGGTAAAGATCACGATGTTTACAAAACATTTCCAGATAACACTCCCAAAGATTATTATGCTGCAACAGATCAAAGGCTTTTATTTAGTATGCAAACCAACTTTATAATACCCAATAACATCGAACTTTATTGGGACTGGAGCGTGTTAGATATCGGGCTAATCTCCTATCTAAGAAATTATCAATTTTATCAAGACAATTATAGCTTCCTCGGGTTAACGGGCATAGTTAACGTTGGCGTTGGCTTTCGAGTGAATTTATAATGAATAGGATTTACAAATTTATACTTTTCCCAGCTTTCATCATTCTCATTACATCATGTCGATTCGAGGTCTCCCCTTGGGATTATGACTTCCAGTGCGACACATTAAATTTAGATTCAAATTTAATGTGGTTGAAACAAATTGAAAAACAAACGGTAAACACACCAGACTTTAGTATTGCGATTGTTGGCGATCCACAAAATTACGTAGGTGATTTTGAATTAACAATTGCAAAAATAAATAAAATTGAAGAGGTGGATTTTATATTACTATTAGGTGATTTAACTGAAATAGGAGTAAAGCAAGAATATGATTGGGCCTGTAAAGCTGCTAGCCATGCCAAAAAGCCTATCTTATCTGTGATAGGAAACCACGATGCTTTATCATACGGACGTGAAATATGGTTAAATACCATTGGTCCATACGAATATACATTCACATATAAGCACACTAAATTCATTGCTTATAATGACAACAAATACGAATTCCCAGATGTCCCAAATAAGAGTTGGCTTCAACAAGAAGCGCTTATAGGTGATACTGAAACTCGTTACCACACAATAGGTATGTCACACATAGAACCTTGGTGGGATATTGATTTTACCTTTACAGATGAACTAAAAGCGTTTGGTTTTGACCTTATGTTACATGCTCACAGCCATAAATTTTCATATTGGTACAAACCTTCGGTTAAACTCCCTCATTTAATAACTGCCAACACACGTGACGTTAAATATACAAAAGTGAATTTCACGCCTAATGATATATCAGTAGAACAGTGCGAACCTGAATGTATTCCAGCCACTGCAGTAAATTGGAGCGACATTCCTTAAATATTACAAAATTTAGTCTTATTTATTACATTTTTATTACCCATGTAATATTCCTGTAACATTTGTGTTTTTTAATAGTCTAAACTTAAATAAAACGACTACTTTTATTTATCTATTAAATTAATCAGTTCCTTACCTAGGGTCATAATAATGAAAATGCTTAAAACGTTAATTGCAACTGCCATAATCTCAGCGTCGATTAGTCCAGCTATAGCGGCAACCGATTTATACGGTAAAATCAATGTGTCCTTTCAAAATTCAGATGACGGCGATGCTGCAATCACTGAGTTAAAAAGTAATTCTTCTCGATTTGGCTTAAAAGGTTCAACAAAACTAGACGGTGGTATATCACTGGTTTATCAATATGAGTTTCAAGTTGATGTGGCAGACAACTCTGGTTCAGAGAACATAAAATCAAGAAACCAATACATTGGATTGAAAGGTGACTTCGGTGAAGTATTATTAGGACGTAACGATACGGTATTAAAACAGTCACAAGGTAAATTCGATATTTTCTCTGATTACGAAGGCGATATTAAAAACTTAGGCTGGAAAGGTGAAACTCGTGCCGATGACTCTATCACTTATAAAAGCCCTAAATTTAATGGTGTGCAGTTTGGCTTAAGCTACATCTTAGATGAAGATAATGATGATGCTGCGACGTCTATTTCTGCAACTTATGGTGATAAAGCATTAAAGAAAGATAAGTATTATGCGGCCATTGCCATGGACAGCGATGTTAAAGGCTATGACGCAACACGATTAACTGTGGGTACAAAAGTATCAGGCGTGGTATTAGGCTTAATATTGCAAACACAAGAAGCGGTTTTATCAGGTGTTGAGAAGTCTGGCATGATGTTAAGTGCACAATACAAAGTAGGCTCTTATAATCTAAAAGGCCAATATCAAACCCTTGAAGATGACGCTGGCATTTCAATTGGTGCGGATCGTAAGCTTGGCAAAAACACAAAAGCTTATGTATTTTACACTACCTTTAATCATGACATGAGTGCTGACGAATCATACGTAGCACTTGGGTTAGAACATAAATTCTAACGCTTAAATTACAAAAATCTTTATGATGTAAAAACCGCCTAGTGCGGTTTTTTCTTTTTAAATTCATGTTTTATTAAATATTAGTTATAAACTAACCTCAGTGTAATAAAACTGTCACAATAAGAAGACATACTAAGTTCACTAGATAATTACCGCATCATTCTATTTGAATTTTGTATAACCTATTGATAAAGATTAACAATGATGAATAAAATTTTGATTATTGAAGACGAAGCTCCTATTAGAGAGATGTTGGTCTTTATATTAGAACAAAATGGCTACCAAGCCCTTGAAGCTGGCAGTTTTGAAGAAGCTCAGCGTCACTTAGTTGAACCTGTACCTGTGTTAATTTTACTTGATTGGATGTTACCAGATATCAGTGGTATACAGATTGCCAAATCGTTAAAACAAGGCGATTTAACCAAACATATCCCTATTATTATGTTAACCGCTAAAGGCGAAGAAGAAGACAAAATTAAAGGGTTAGAAGTAGGTGCTGACGATTACATGACGAAACCTTTTTCACCTAAAGAGTTAATGGCTCGTATAAAAGCGGTACTTCGCCGAGTTGCACCAACCGCAATTGAAGAAGCGGTTGAAGCAGATGGTATTATTCTTGATCCAGTATCTCATCGTGTTACTGTGCACAATAAATTAGTAGAGCTAGGTCCCACTGAATTTAGATTGCTTCACTTTTTCATGACTCACCCAGACAGAGTTTACAGTAGAGAACAACTACTTGATCATGTTTGGGGAACCAATGTTTATGTAGAAGATCGCACGGTCGATGTTCAAATAAGACGATTAAGAAAAGCGATTGGTGAAGTTAATACCATGATCCAAACCGTCCGAGGCTCAGGGTATCGTTTCTCTAAAACGACATAAAGAATTAACAAATGCGTCAATTACCTAACAGTCAAAAGTTATTTACGAAGGTAGTAATATTTTTACTGCCTTTTTTCTTAATAGGCACTTTTTTTGGCGTCCCAGCTGAAAGCCTATGCCTAGGATTTATCTGTTTATCAGTTTGGCATTATCATCAGCTCTCTTTACTTATAAATTGGTTGTGGACCAAACGTGGTGCTTACCCTCCTGCATCTAAAGGGATCTGGGCAGACGTTTTTGATGGTATTTATCAACAACAGCGTAAACACAGAAAAAAACGTAACGAACTCAGTGTATTAGTGAGACGTTTCCGTTTAGGCGCAGAATCACTTCCAGATGCAGCGCTGGTATTTAACGATGACAGAACGTTAGTTTGGTGTAATTCGTTAGCTCAAAGTATGTTAGGTTTTAAATGGCCAGAAGATATGGGCAATCGCATTGATAACTTTTTGCGCCAACCTGAGTTTATCCACTACTTAGAATCAAAAAACTACGACAAGCCATTCGAGCTGACATCGCCAGAAAGTGAATTCATCATACTTGAATGCCGCATAGCTCCATTTGAAAAAGACAAATGGACCTTAATTGCTCGAGATATAACCCAAATCAAACAAATGGAACAGATGCGTAAAGATTTTATAGCCAATGTTTCACATGAGCTTCGCACTCCATTAACGGTAATGCGTGGTTATTTAGAATTACTCACCGAATCCGATGTGCCCGATCCTATTATTTGGAAAAAAGCACATACTATGATGAACGAACAAACCATTAGAATGGGAGGATTAGTTAACCAATTACTCACTCTGACTAAATTAGAGAACAAACAATACGTATTAACTCAAAGCAAAGTTAACGTTGCACGATTGTTAAATATTATCGTTGAAGAAGCGAACACCCTATCTGACAACGAACACCTGATTACTTTAAACGCCGACTCTGAATTGTTTATACGTAGTAGTGAAGAACAAATACGAAGTGCTTTTTCAAATTTGATATTTAATGCCGTTAGGTACACACCAAAAGGACAAAGTATTAACGTATCTTGGAAAAAAACGGAAGAAGGAGGTGCTAAATTTACTTGTCAGGACACCGGCGATGGTATTCCTGCAGAGCACTTATCAAGACTTACCGAACGATTTTATCGTGTCAATCAAGCCCGAACTCGTGACTCAGGCGGTTCCGGATTAGGATTATCCATAGTGAAACATATATTAGCAAATCATGACTCTGATCTAGAAATCAGCAGCACGCTGAATGTTGGTAGTTGTTTTTCATTCACGATACCCGCTAGGTTTATTGTAAAAGAAGTAACAGTAGTGGACGAATAACAAACCAAATGGATAATAAAGCGCCGCTTCACTGCTAAAAGTACCCCGCTAATAGACAAAAACTAAAATTGCAGTTATGTTACAAATCTATACATATTGATGAATGCATAAAGTCAGTATGTTATCTTTTGGTAACTGGACAACAATTTGAATATCTCTCCTTTAAAAAACAACCTGTCGAATACCCACAATCATGTTGCAGTGTTAGATATAGGTTCAAACAGTTTCCACCTGACCATAGTTCAAATCAATAATAAAAAATTAAATATTATTCATAAATCCAAGTATAAAGTTGGCCTTGCAGATGGCTTAGTCAATACAGGATTAATTAATCCCGATGCATTCTCTCTTGGCTTAGAAACGTTAAAAAAAGTCAAAGTCGTATTAGAGCATTATCCAATCAAAACCGTTAGAGTTATCGCCACGCAAGCACTACGGTGTGCAAATAACACTAATGACTTTATCTCACAAGCTCAAAACGTATTTCCTTACCCTATCGAAGTCATTCAAGGTAAAGAAGAAGCTCGTTTGATTTATAAGGGTGTGATAAGTCAGGTTTATTCAGAGCAAGTTCAGCTTGTAATAGATATAGGTGGAGGATCGTCAGAATTTGTCATTGGTCATGGATTAGAGCCAAAATTACTTACTAGTTTGAATATTGGTTGTGTGAGTTTTACTAACCAATTTTTTGCAGATGGGCAAGTCTCCTTGGAAAATTTTAATAATGCGATTCAAGCGGCGAGTACTGAAATAAAAAACATAGCGCAAACTTATAAACAACTTGGCTGGGATACTTGTTTAGGCACCTCAGGTTCGATAGAGAGTATATTTTCCGTAATTGAAATGATGGACAAGAATAAACTAGTTACCCTTCACAATTTAGAAACATTAATGTCACAAATCATTGAATTTAAATCCATTGACGCATTACAGTTAGGTGATATTAATAAAGAAAGACAACATGTATTCCCCGCAGGCTTGGCCATATTAATTGCTATGTTCCGCACTTTAACCATAACTCAAATGCAATACTCCCACGCCGATCTTGGTCAAGGTGTTGCCTTTGAAATCATTGAAAAACAAGACTAGCACACTTTTTTATCAAAAACTTCTACTCTGGGGAGATGTGCGCCTTGAGTACTTATCCGCTGTCAAAACACAAAAAAACGTTGCCGCTAACAAATGAATTTTTAATTATTTTCCAGTTAAATTGACTTTGTAATATTACTGACACATAACCTCAATATGATTGCTGCAGATTTTAAGAAACATTAATTCTTTGTAACGAAACCTTTAACCCATTGCCAAATAAATAACTAAATTGGCAGGAGTAAAATATGAAATTAAAAACTTTGTTCAGCGTATTAGGTTTAACCTTAACTGCGTTAGTATCTACATCATCAGCAGCAGTTGATAAATCAATTGCGGAATATCAAAAAACCAGCGGTATTTCTGGCAACCTTTCTACAGTAGGTTCAGATACATTAGCTAATATGATGACATTTTGGGCAGAAGAATTTAAACGCTTATACCCAAATGTAAATGTTCAAATACAAGCTGCAGGTTCATCTACAGCGCCTCCTGCATTAACGGAAGGTACATCTAATTTCGGTCCTATGAGCCGTAAAATGAAGTCAAAAGAAATTGAATCTTTTGAAAAACGTTTTGGCTATAAGCCAACAGCTATTCCTGTTGCGATAGATGCACTTGCTGTGTTTGTCCACAAAGATAACCCTATCAAAGGTTTAAAAATATCTGAAGTGGATGCCATTTTCTCTGCAACTCGTAAATGTGGTAGTGACCAAGATATCTCACGTTGGGGTGATACTGGATTAACTGGACAATGGGCTGCTAAAGACATCCAGTTATACGGACGTAACTCAGTATCTGGTACATACGGCTACTTTAAAAAGAAAGCATTGTGTAAAGGCGATTTTAAAAACAATGTAAATGAACAACCTGGCTCTGCATCTGTTGTTCAATCAGTTTCAGCATCACTTAATGGTATTGGTTACTCAGGCATAGGTTATAAAACATCTGGTGTAAGAGCTATTGCTTTAGCTAAAAAAGGTAACAACTATGTTGAAGCAAACATGGAAAATGCAGTATCGGGTAAATACCCATTAGCACGTTTCCTATATGTTTATGTTAACAAACACCCAAATAAACCGCTTTCACCAATGGAGTCAGAATTCGTGAAAATGGTACTTTCTCAGCAAGGCCAAAAAATTGTAGAAAAAGATGGTTATATTCCATTACCTGCAAAAGTCGTTGAGAAGCAACTTAAGGTTCTTGGTTTAAACTAAGGGCATTTAAAATACAAAAAACCGAGCTAGGCTCGGTTTTTTTGTATTTTCAACTTAACGTTTATGAGTAACTAACAAGCTTCATCTAAATCGACAATAATATCTGAAGCCAATCCTTCAAGAGCTTCAGCAATCACATCCGCATTCATACCCACAGGTAAATAGACTTTCGCAACCGCGTGGAACAATCCACCTCCCCAATTAGGTGCGGTTTGTCTACTACTGGTGAAGTGAATAATACTGCCACCTTTATGAGTAATGATACTGGCCAACTCTTGAACAATGCCCTTACGATCGTTACCCGTTATTACAAACTCAATTTCTTGCCCTTCAGGTAATTCTTCACCGAGATCATCATGTATATCAATTTTAAGTTCATCAATTTGAGTCAACGCAGAGGTTAATATTTCAAGATTATCTTCAGCAACTTCTATTTCTACAACCCCAGCAAAGTAGCCACTTAAATGAGACAAGTTGCTCACTAACCAATTGGCATTATGCTCAACCAATGTATTAGAAAGGATTTCTACTAAACCAAGTCGGTCTTTACCTATAACTGTTAAAATAAGTCGTTTCATGAAAATTTAGATCCTCAACTGCTTTTCACCTTTTCCAAAGTATTAACCGTAAACAATAAATAATCCAGAAAGTGAATTGATTAATAGACTGATGCAACGCTGCATGATTGATTTTTAATCAATTTTATTTATAACATTATCAAATTATTACACTACCCTAGCTGCAATGTCACATAACTGTAACATTAACGCCATATAATGCCCCCAATCGAAAATAAGTTGGATTTTTAGATGTCTAGAACTTCAGACAACGCTTTAAAAACTGAATCAACTAGGTTGATCAAAGATAAAGTTGCAAAATATGGTGTAACCGTAGGTGGCGTAATGGTTTTATGCGCCTTGTTACTTATATTCTTTTATCTGCTTTACATTGTAAAGCCCGTTTTTAATGCACCTCATATAGAACCGATCAGTGAGATAACTGAATTAACCAAAAATTACGTCAGTGTTTCGGTAGAAGAGCAAAATGAAATTGCCTTTGCTTTAACCAAACAAGGTGAAATTGATTTTTATTCTCTCTCAGGTGAAGATGCCGGGCAATTAGTGTTAACGGAAACAATTCCGTCATATAACAGGGTAACAGCTTTTAATGCTGCGGCTCCGCAACAAGGGTTATTTGGCTATATCAACCAACAGTCTGAATTAATGATTGTGAAACCCACGGTCAAAATAACTTTTCCAAATGACAAACGACAACTAATGCCATACATGAGTTTCCCTTTTGGAGAAGCCGCTATGCCATTGGAAGTTGATAACTTATTTACTGTTGATCAGTTTTCATTTGCGACAGAAGAACAATCAATTGGCTTAGTCCACCAACATACCGATTCAAAAGTTTACTTCACTAAATTAGAAGGTGAAGAAGATATGTTTTCTGATGAGATTGTATGGACAAAGAACTCAACAGAGTTAACACAAGTTAATGGCAAAATAATCAGTACCTTTGTTTCACCTGGTTTATCCCGAGTTTTTGTGGTTACAAAAACGCAACTTTATGTATTCGATACCATGGATGCTGAAGAGGTTGAATTATTATACACAGTCAACTTAGTGGCTAAGTCAAAGTCAGGTGTGACCATCACAGCTGCAAACCTTCTTGCTGGTGCAAACTCTATGATCATAGGGTTTAGTAATGGTGTGCTTGAACAATGGTTTGAAACCAATAGTGATGAGGGCCGTGATTTTGTAAAAGTTCGTCAATTTAATATGACTGGCGAAGCACAAGGTTCAGCTATTGATGCCATCTACCCAGAGTTTTATCGTCGAACTTTTTTAGCTAGCACGAATACAGGACATATAAATCTTTTCCATACCACATCTGAAGCGGAGTTATGGCAAGGTCAAATTGCACAAGGAAAGATTAATACACTGTCTTTCTCTCCTCGTTCAAATGCAGTAATTTCAATTTCTAACAACACATTGGATATATCAAAAGTCGATAACGAACACCCAGAAGTAACTTGGTCGGGTTTATGGCAAGAGGTGTGGTACGAAGGATATCCAAAAGCGGATTATGTTTGGCAGTCGTCATCGGCCAGCGATGATTTTGAATCAAAATTCAGTTTAGTTCCAATCTCATTTGGTACATTAAAAGCAGCGATGTACGCCATGTTATTTGCGGTTCCAATTGGTTTATCCGCGGCCATTTACACGGCTTATTTTATGGCTCCAAACGTTCGTAAAATTGTTAAACCGACAGTTGAAATCATGGAAGCATTACCAACAGTAATTTTAGGTTTCTTAGCTGGACTTTGGTTAGCTCCGGTAATAGAGCAGCACTTACCTGGTGTAGTGTTATTGCTTATATTATTGCCAATCGCTATTTTGCTCACCGCGTTTGCTTGGCACAATTTACCGCAAAAAATCAAAAACATGGTACCGCAAGGATGGGACTCCATTATCCTGTTACCTATTGTTGTTTTAGTTTCATACGCTTCGTTTAGCTTAAGTCCACTGGTAGAACTTTGGTTATTTGACGGCAACACACGTTTATATATTACCAATGAGTTAGGTATTAACTTTGACCAACGTAATTCATTAATAGTTGGTATAGCCATGGGCTTTGCTGTAATCCCAACCATCTTTTCGATTGCAGAAGATGCGGTATTCAGTGTCCCAAAAACACTATCAAATGGTTCTTTAGCACTTGGGGCTACTCAATGGCAGACACTAGTAAAGGTTGTATTGTTAACAGCGAGTCCAGGTATTTTCTCAGCCGTAATGATGGGCTTGGGACGTGCGGTTGGTGAAACCATGATTGTATTAATGGCAACCGGTAATACACCAATTATGGATTGGAGCATCTTTGAAGGTATGCGTACCTTATCAGCGAATATTGCAGTAGAAATGCCGGAATCTGAAGTGGGAAGTTCTCACTACCGAATACTATTCTTAGCAGCATTTGTCTTATTTATATTTACCTTTGTTGTAAACACCATTGCCGAATTTGTTCGTCAACGTTTACGTGAAAAGTACAGTTCACTTTAACCCCATAACTTGAAGATATCAGGAGTATTAAAATGAAATTATGGTTCAAGTCTGGGTCACCATGGGTATGGATGACAGCGGGTGCAGTGAGCATCAGTTTGTTATCAGTAATTGGTTTGTTGATGTTAATTGCAAGTCGTGGCCTATCTTATTTTTGGCCTTCGAGCATTCATCAATTTGAAATCACCACACAATCCGGTGCTACCAAAACAATTATTGGTGAAATATATGAAAAAGAACAAGTACCTACTCAGCAGTTGATTGAGTCTGGTGTTTTGTTTGAACAAGCACAAGGTGAAACCGTAGAGCGCTACTTAATAAAAACCGGCAACCGTGAGTATGTTGATTTAGATTTCCAATGGTTATTAACGCCATACATAAAACAACAATCAACGCCTTCAGGTTTAGCCGTATTTGAACGTAGTAAAAATGGTAACTTTTATGGATATGTTGAAAGTGTGGTCCAAGATGGCAATGTCATTACCGAAAACAAACAACAAGTTTTATTAGCTGCGATAGAACGAGCCGTAGAATTAAATGGAAAAGCGTTAGATTTACAAAACAATGAAATCGGCGCAATTAACTATGAGTTAGAGCGTTTAAGATTAAAACAAAGAAAACATGAACTTGATGGCGATTTAACCGACCAAATCAAATTAGACTTATCTGAAAAACGTCAAGCTCTGCAAACTGAATATCTCGTATATGAAAAGCAGTTATTTGAATTTCGTCAATTAGCTAAACGTGACAGTGTTATCGTCAAAGATATGCGCGGCGAGCAAGTTACTTTGCCAGTCAATTATTTATTGGACGTAACTTTTCCTAATGACATGTCATTTCTGGCTAAGTTAGGTCAATATGGTCACCAAATTGGCAAGTTTATAATGGATGACCCGCGTGAAGCTAATACGGAAGGTGGTGTATTCCCTGCTATTTTCGGTACCGTCTTTATGGTTATGTTAATGGCGGTCATCGTTACACCATTTGGTGTTATCGCTGCGGTATATTTACATGAATACGCAGGCAACGGCGCGATTACTAAAATCATTAGAATTTCAGTAATTAACCTAGCAGGTGTGCCATCCATTGTTTATGGTGTATTTGGATTAGGCTTCTTTGTTTATATGTTAGGTGGTTCATTAGACCAACTATTCTACCCTGAAGCATTACCGGGTCCTACGTTTGGTACGCCAGGTGTTATGTGGTCAGCACTTACATTAGCCATATTAACTCTACCAGTTGTTATTGTATCGACTGAAGAAGGGTTATCACGTATTCCAGGCGCATTACGTCAAGGTTCGTTGGCCTTAGGGGCAACAAAGGCAGAAACTTTATGGCGCATCGTTATCCCTATGGCAAGCCCTGCAATTATGACAGGTTTGATATTGGCTGTAGCGCGAGCGGCTGGTGAAGTTGCACCGTTAATGTTAGTTGGTGTTGTAAAAATGGCACCTACGTTACCGTTAGATGGTAACTTCCCGTTTGTCCATTTAGACCGTAAGTTTATGCATTTAGGTTTCCACATTTATGATGTTGGTTTCCAGAGCCCGAATGTGGAAGCGGCAAGACCATTAGTTTATGCAACATCCTTTTTATTAGTGAGTGTGATTGTCGCTTTGAATATCACGGCCATCGGCATACGTAATCATTTACGTGAAAAGTATAAAGCACTAGACCACTAATAAATGAATAAATCGGTATTTATACCAATTAAATAAAAGATTCGTTAAGACAAAATTAAAACGATTAAGTGAGTAAGACATGATTTCCGTCGCACCTGATATGAGTAACAAAACGTCATCTGTAATTGATTTAAACAATTTACAAGATCAACAAATTGCACTGCGCATTAAAAACTTGAACCTTTTCTATAGCGAAAAACAAGCCTTAGAAAATATCACAATGAATATTCCAAAAGGTCAGGTAACGGCGTTTATCGGTCCTTCTGGTTGTGGTAAGTCAACGTTATTACGTTGTATCAACCGTATGAATGACTTAGTAGATACCTGTAAGATTGACGGCCAAATCTTGTTACATAATCAAAACATATATGACAAGTCGGTTGATGTTGCGTCATTACGTCGTAAGGTTGGTATGGTGTTTCAGCGCCCTAACCCATTCCCAAAAAGCATTTATGAAAATGTGGTTTATGGATTACGTTTACAAGGTGTTAACGATAGACGAGTATTAGATGAAGTGGTTGAAAACGCATTAAAAAATGCGGCACTTTGGAATGAAGTTAAAGACCGTTTACATGACAGTGCTTTAGGCCTTTCAGGTGGACAACAACAAAGATTGGTTATCGCTCGCGCTATTGCGATTGAGCCAGAAGTTTTATTACTTGATGAACCAACTTCAGCACTTGATCCTATTTCTACATTAACAATTGAAGAGTTAATTACAGAATTAAAAGATAAATACACGGTCGTCATCGTTACTCATAACATGCAACAAGCGGCGCGAGTTTCGGATCAAACGGCCTTTATGTATATGGGGCAGTTAATTGAACATGCTGACACAAATACATTATTTACAACACCAAGTAAGAAAAAAACAGAAGACTACATAACGGGTCGTTACGGTTAGTCGAATTAAGTCACCCTTTTGGGTCTTGATGAGAACATGGCATAGCAAAATTGAGCAAAGGTAAGACGATGGAATTAAATTTAAACAAACACATATCAGGTCAGTTTAACGAAGAGTTAGAGCAGATCAGAAACGACGTATTAAAAATGGGTGGTTTGGTTGAGCAACAACTTACCAATGCCTTAAACGCCGTTAATAAACGTGATAAAGATTTAGCAAAACAAGTGTTAGAGTCGGATTACCTTGTCAACAAGATGGATGTTAAAATTGACGAAGATTGCACACGGATCATTGCAAAACGTCAACCAGCCGCTTCTGACTTACGTTTAGTGCTTGCCATAATCAAGACCATTACAGACCTAGAGCGTATTGGCGATGAAGCAAAACGTATCGCTAAGGTAGCACTAGAGTCATTTAGTAATACTCAGCAAGAGTTTCTAGTCTCTATGGATGGCATGGGTCGAAAAGCGCTTGCTATGCTGAATGATGTTTTGGACGCCTTCGCTAGAATGGACGTGGATGCAGCTTTCGAAGTACACAAAGCGGATAAAGAATTAGACAAAGAATACGAAGCGATTGCTCGTCAATTAATGACTTACATGATGGAAGACCCACGGTCTATTCCTAAAATTATGGATGTATTATGGTCCATCCGTTCATTAGAGCGTGTTGGCGACCGTTGTCAAAATATCTCTGAATACGTAATTTACTTTGTTAAAGGTAAAGACGTTCGTCATACATCGGAAGCCGATATTAAACATAACATTCTTAACTGATTCAAATTAAGAGTTAATGAGTTAAGCGCAGAAAAACGGCGTTTAACTCATTAACTCTCCTTCAACTCTATTTTATTTCACTATTTCCTCACCCGTCACATAATTGTAACATTTCTGTCATATACTCTATTCTTGTTGCAATGCTTATGTAATTAAATGGCATTATCAACTAAACAGGTGTGACAAGGTCACAAACACAAGTTACAATTCGCACGTTTTTACCAACCCCTAAAAGGTATTAAAAATATGGCCACAAATTCAATACTTGGCTTATTTGCAAAATCTCCTCTAAAAGCATTAGAAGAGCATATTAATAAAGTTCATAGTTCCGCTAAATTGTTAGTTCCGTTTTTTGAAGCTGTATTTGCTGAAGACTGGAAAAAAGCAGCCGAAATTCGCACTAACATTTCTAAATTAGAAAAAGAAGCCGATGTGCTAAAACGTGATATTAGAATGAATTTACCACGCGGTTTATTTCTTCCTGTAGAACGAACTGACATCCTCGAACTTGTTACTCAACAAGACAAAATAGCTAATAAAGCGAAAGACATTTCAGGTCGTTTTTTAGGTCGTGAACTTACGGTTCCTAAAGAGATCCAAGCCGAATTTAAAGCATATGTTCAACGCAACATCGATGCGACTAAACAAGCTAGAAATGCTATCAACGAAATGGACGAGTTACTTGAAACTGGTTTTAAAGGCCGTGAAGTAGACTTAGTTGAAAAGATGATCAATGAATTGGATGCTATTGAAGATGATACTGACAGCATGCAGATCGCAATTCGTTTACAACTTAAAAATTTAGAAAGCGAATTAAATCCTATTGATGTCATGGTTACATATCGCATGATTGAATGGATAGGTGAGTTAGCCGACTTGGCTGAACGTGTCGGTTCGCGTCTAGAGCTTATGCTTGCACGCTGATAATAAACATTATCATTTACTAAATAAATTAGGTTAATCCAATGGATAATATTTCAAATTTCTTTGAAGCATACGGCGTAATGTTAGTCATTATCGCTGCAGTAGTTGGTTTTTTCATGGCGTGGGGCATTGGTGCCAACGACGTGGCAAATGCAATGGGGACCTCGGTAGGTTCTAAAGCCCTAACTATCAAACAAGCTATCGTTATAGCGATGATATTTGAGTTTGCTGGGGCTTATTTAGCCGGTGGTGAAGTTACTTCTACCATTCGTAAAGGCATCATAGATTCAGCGATGTTTGTTCCAATACCTGAGTTACTCGTGCTTGGTATGATTTCAGCATTGTTAGCCGCTGCAATATGGTTAGCCGTTGCTTCATATTTAGGCTGGCCTGTCTCTACTACCCACTCCATTGTTGGTGCAATAGTTGGTTTTGCTGCCTTTGGTGTTGGCGCTGATGCAGTAAACTGGGGTAAAGTTGGTGGCATTGTATTGAGTTGGATAGTAACCCCTGCGCTTTCCGGTGCACTTGCTTACGTTATCTTTATGTCTGCACAACGTTTGATATTCGATACTAAAGACCCGTTATCAAATGCTAAAAAGTATGTTCCTTTTTACATGTTCTTAGCCGGTTTTATCATGTCTCTTGTGACAATCCAAAAAGGCTTGAAACACGTTGTTAAGTCTGGCGACCTATCAATCAGCACCACTGAAACATATTTATACGCTATATTAGTGGGTGTTATTGTAGCGATTATTGGTAAGTACTTTATTAGTAAAATCAATATTGACCCTAAAGCTGACAAGAAGATGCATTTCAACAATGTTGAAAAAATATTCTCAGTATTAATGATTATCACAGCATGTTGTATGGCATTTGCCCATGGTTCAAATGACGTAGCAAACGCGATTGGTCCTTTGGCTGCAGTTGTAAGCATTGTTGGTAACAACGGTGAAATCGCTTCAAAAGCAACGTTAGCTTGGTGGATATTACCACTTGGTGGATTTGGTATTGTTGCTGGTTTGGCGTTATTCGGTCACCGAGTTATGAAAACCATAGGTACAGGTATTACGCATTTAACACCAAGTCGTGGTTTTGCCGCTGAACTAGCTGCTGCCTCTACTGTTATTATTGCATCAGGTACAGGTCTTCCAATCTCTACGACACAAACACTTGTTGGTGCGGTATTGGGTGTAGGTTTAGCACGTGGTATTGCAGCGCTTAACTTAGGTGTTGTTAGAAACATAGTTGTTTCTTGGGTAATTACACTACCAGTTGGTGCAGGCCTTTCAATTATTTGTTTCTTAATTCTTAAGAGTGCATTTGGCATCGCTTAATATCTAATTAAAACAATACAGTTAAAAACCAGCTTCGGCTGGTTTTTTTATTTCCCTACATAAATTACCTAATATAGAAACTTAATCTATAATTACCTTTTCCATTTATTAACAAGGATAGTTATGGCTCAGTTACTTATTTTATTTATCTGTATTTTCTTAATCATTACTCCGTTATATGTGAATAGTAAACTCGTCCCCCCAGAATTAATGTTAGCGAAAACCACTAACCTACAAAGCATTCAATTTAGTTATCGAGGCTATTTAGTCAGTGAAAAACTTGATGGTGTTAGAGGCTTTTGGAACGGTAAACACTTGTTAACTCGTACAGGTAAACTTATTCATGCGCCGGCATGGTTTACCCATGACTTCCCCATCGTGCCTTTAGAAGGTGAGTTATGGATCAGAAGAGGTCAGTTTGATTTAGTCTCTGGGATTATAAGAAAACAAACACCTGTGGACGCCGAGTGGAAAAAGATAAAATTTATGTTGTTTGATGCACCTGAATCTGAGTTGATTTTCAGCCAACGTCTAAACTATATACAAACACTAATCAGCCCTCTTAACATTCCTTGGTTAAAGCTCATCGAACATAAATCCTTTACTGAATTTAGCCAACTAAAAACCTATTTTGAAAGCATTGTTAACCAGAATGGTGAGGGGTTGATGCTAAACAAAGCAGATGCTTATTATCAGTCAGGCCGCACTAACAATATCCAAAAACTAAAACCCTACCTTGATGAAGACGCAATTGTATTAAGCCATTTAACTGGCAAAGGTAAGTTCCAAAATATGATGGGGGCATTGTTAGTAAAAAATAAACAAGGCATAGAATTTAAGATAGGTACCGGTTTCACCACAGCACAAAGACAACATCCGCCTAAAATAGGCACTATTATTAGCTATCGCCACTCTGGTGTCACAAAGACTGGATTGCCTAGGTTTCCTACCTTTATTCGAATTAGGACTGATCTGGAGGCGTTGTAGGGGGAGTTTCTAGTGGCGAGTTTCGAGAAATAAGCTATAAGCCGTAAGCCGTAAACCGTAAACCGTAAACCGTAAGCCGTAAGCCGTAAGCCGTAAGCCGTAAGCCGTAAGCCGTAAGCCGTAAGCCAAATATTATAAATAATGTATTGCTCGTTAAATATATAGCTTTTTTAGTTAAAGATGGTCTAGGTATATTTAGTATGAAAAAGATAATTGGTATAAACAAAAAAATGCCAGCAAAAGCTGGCATTTTCAAATCGTAAATTTTAATAATTAAAACTAATTACCAAATTTTCACACGGTCTTCTTTTTTCAAGTAATGGCCATCACCTTCTTTAACACCGAAAGCTTCGTAAAATTCAGGCATGTTTTGAACAATGCCATTTACGCGATATTCACTTGGTGAATGAGAATCCGTTTTAAGACGTGTTTGTAACTCTTTATCACGATACAAACGACGCCAGATTTGTCCCCAACCTAAGAAGATTCGTTGCTCGGCCGTATATCCATCAAGTACCGGAGCTTCTTTACCATCAAGTGACAAGAAGTAAGCTTTATAAGCGATAGTTAATCCACCTAAATCGCCAATATTCTCACCTAAGGTTAAATCGCCATTTACAAACTCACCAGGGAATACTTCGAACTTGCTATATTGCTCTGAGAACATTTGGCCACGAGCATTAAATTGCTCTTTATCAGAATCAGTCCACCAGTTACGTAAATTACCATCACCGTCATATTTAGCACCTTGGTCGTCAAAACCATGTCCTAATTCATGTCCGATAACCGCACCGATGCCACCGTAGTTCACTGCATCTTCAGCTTCTAAGTTAAAGAATGGAGGTTGTAAAATAGCAGCAGGGAATACAATTTCGTTCATAACTGGGTTGTAATAGGCATTAACTGTTTGTGGCGTCATGTGCCATTCGTTGCGATCAATAGGCTTACCTAATTTGTCCAACATATTTTGCATTTCCCATTGGTTGTAACGCATGTAGTTACCAACCAAATCACCCGCTTTAATTTCTAAAGAAGAGTAATCTTTCCACTCATCAGGGTAGCCAATCTTAGGTACAAATTTAGATAATTTATCCAATGCCGATTTCTTTGTTTCTTCACTCATCCATTCAAGGTCTTGAATGCCAACTTCGAAGCCTTTGATTACGTTTTTAACCAACTGCTCCATGCGTTCTTTCGCTTCAGGTTTAAAGTGCTCCGCGACATATAATCGTCCCAACAATTCACCTAACACCGAGTTAACGCCATTAACGGCTTTTTTCCAACGTGGCTGTTGTTCTTCTATACCGCGTAAATCTGTACCATAAAAGCTAAAGTTACGATCAACAAACTGTTTAGACAATTTACCACTGTATTCAGACACTAAATGCAGAGTTAAGTACTCTTTCCAAGTGTTTACGTCTATGGTATTAAATATTTCACCAAACGCTTTTAAATACGTGTTTTGTGAAGCAATTAAGCTATCAATTTTATCTAAACCCGTTGTTTTTGCATAAATTTCCCATGGGAAATCACCCATGTATTTAGCAAATTCTTCAGTGCTGTATTTGTTATAACGTTTATTGGCATCGCGGCTTTCAACTCGTGACCACTGTCTTTCAGCAATTTGAGTTTCTAGTGCTAAGATACGAGTCGCAGCTCCATTGGCATCTTCATAACCTGCCATTGTTAACATATCAGTAATATAACTTACGTAAGCAGCACGGTTATTAACTGATTTTTCGTCATCTTTTAGGTAGTAATCACGATCCGGTAAACCTAGACCCGATTGCACTACATATACAGCATATTGGTCTGATTTTTTTGCATCATTGTTCACATACCAACCTAAAGGTCCATTAACCCCAGCGCTATAAAGCCCGCCAATTAATGAAGCAACGTCGTTATGTGTTTCCACTGAATTAATCTTTGCCACTAAACCTTTTAATGGTTCAAATCCATTTTTTTCAGCTTCTGACTCATCCATAAATGAATTATAAAAATCACCTAATTTTTGCTCGTCAGAGCCTGGTTTATTATTTTTTGCCGTAGAAGCACGCTCAATAATCGTTTTTAGGTTTTGTTGTGCATCGTCATAGAGTTTTGTAAACGAACCATAGTTAGATTTATCCCCTGGGATCTCTGTAGTATCTAACCATTTACCATTGGTATGACGATAAAAGTTGTCGGTCGCTTTATAGCTTTTATCCATATTTTCAAGCGCGATGCCTGACGTTAACGCTTTAACTTCAGCTTGCTCAACTTGAGAATCTTGTTTTGGCGAACATGCCGTTAACGACAGCGCTCCAATACTAAGAGCAACACTGGCTGCAATTACACTAATTTTTTTCATGACTATTCCAAAATGTCTGGTGGTAGATTGATTGACTAAATTCCGCTTTAACCAATTATCAATATTATTATTTTAATTTTTAACAGTTGTTATAAGCGCACGACTCACTGTTAAAAAGACTCAATTAGATTACGGATTGTTACATTAAAGTCAACGCTAGCAATCCTTGCTTACAATTTAAATCGACTACCGTTTAAATTCTTTGTAACCATCTTTAAACACTTCAAATAAATGGTTTAAATTTTCAGCAATGTTAACCTCACCAACTTGTTTAAATATTTCAGCGGCAACTTCCACCGTGCTTAAATGATGTTCATGATAAGCCTCACGTAATTGATAATTACCTTTAGCGATATCAGACACTTGCAATACTGGCAAATTTGACAAATATGGCGACTTCACAAACATCTTTTTCGCTTGACGCCATGTGCCATCTAAAAATATTAACAAAGGGCGCTTACCTTGTAGGTGCAGTGAGTCTGGAACTTGTTGTAATTGACGTTCAGGCTCTACATTATCGTGGGGGAAAACAATTATGGGATACCATAGTTCATTCGTTAATAGTTGCTCAAGTGTCGACTCCAACTCCGTCCTTTGCCAACGAAAAGCATAATTGTCTTTGATCACCGCGCAAATTAATTGTCCGGTGTTAGAAGGTTTATAATACTCAGCATGGTACATCAGCATACACACACCGATATCCGACTCTAACTGCGGCACTAAATCACAAACACATTTACTTTCTGCTAATAAACAAGATTCACATCGTTTTAAAAGATAGCCGCGAGCTTTAAACTCACGAGTTGAAAACTGGCGTTGATAATCGCGTAAAACCCGTACTGAATTATTTTTAAAGCCGACTGAATCTTTTATATCCGGCTTATCGCCCTGCTCTAAATTGGTATTATTTGTTGTCATCCGCTTCTTTATTTCGTTTGTTAGCTTCGTTTTGTGCTGATTCAAATAGCTCATTGGTATTTTCAATATATTGCTCTGTGGATATTGGCGAACTCACCAACATACTCGAAGGTAAAACTAACGCATACGCCATTGGGTATGGTTGAACTTTACCATCGCTTTGAGCACTAAAATGAAACAACGCAGCAATCGAAACCACCAATACACAAGAAATAACCGCAATGCGTTTTAAGCTCATATTACTGGCGAGATAAAAACAGCCACTAAAGAAAATCACCATTAATACAAATTCTACTATGTCGGCACCTACCGTTACTAAACCAGCGTCACCCCAGTTAAATAATAGTATCTGACCAAACGCGGTGGTGATCTGCCATGTCACAAACATCGCAAAACTAAAGACAACCGCAGTAAAAAATTTAACTTCTTTCTTAAATACTCTCGCTGACAATGCAATTAACATAGGGACTAACATTAATGCGATAGTCACTAACAAAGCGGTGGCAGATAACTTACTCCAGATGATCTCCGTCACAGACGATAAATATGATTTAATTATCGTGCTCGAAAAGAAGACTAATGCAGCCAACAGTGCTAAATACCATTGATTCATATGTCTTGCTACGTCTTCAAATACGTTAAGCTTTTTCGTTTGAGTGATTTCATGATTCGGCAACAAAATACGGATCAGATGTTTGCCTATGGTGAGCACATCCCCCGATTTGAGTTGAACTTTTGAGCCTAACACTTTGTTTTTACGGTCTCGGATGCCATTAACCGAATCATTATCAATTAAGGTGAGCTCGCCTTCTTCTGAATATTCTATTTTGGCGTGATACGGACTTGTATGTTCTTCTTGCAGTACAAGATCATTGTCGTAAGCTCGCCCAATACTGATCGTTTCGCCAGACAGCTTATGAAAACTTTGCACTTTGTTATTACGGGTGATCAATTCAATAATTAATTCCATTGAACATTCTCCATAAACTTAGCATAAAAAGCATGAGCCGTTTGCTGGGTCACCCCTTGCAAAAAGTATTTCCCAATAAGGGTTTGGTTATCCTTTTCGAGCAACAAAGAATGAAAACGTACATCAAATAAACCTTCATATTTACGGTACGCTCGAATACATGTCATGCCTTTTACCACATCGCCGACCGCATTATTCATAATGCTTTCATTACAATGAAAATCCGTTACATCATCGCTGCCGGCATTGTTTCTTCCGTAACGACTGTTTAGGTTTAATGTATACAAATGACTTAATTGCATATTGTTCAGCTTGTCACTTTCAATCCAATTAAAGCCGATTTGAGCAAAGCCTGTACGTAGTGAGTCACTAATATAAATGCTTTCATCCAAACGACAGTTTGACGTTGCTTGGTTGTATTGTTTCTTCTCTTGGTCTTGGTTTGAATCACCCCAACAAGGCATAAATTTAGACATTTCTTTAGGCACTGTTGCACCACCTAAAGTACTTGATGGCCATTCACCTTTTAATAATTCTTGGTATAAATCGGTTTGGTTTTCTATTAATTGGTCGCGGATGTCGGCAATTAAATCAGGGGCTGTTTCTAATACACCCGACTCATCTTGATCCACAAGGTTATCGAGTTTTTTCTGTTTTTTTACTAACAACCATAAGCGTTCAACCGGCACTAAGAATCCAATTTGATTACCTGCAGTAGCCACATTAATACCAACCACATTGCCAGCTTGATTAACCGTTGGCCCACCAGACATACCTGGGTTTATTGACCCAGTGAAGTGAATACGTTGGTAAAAGCTTTTTAATTGCACACCATTATATGTACCAGGAACGACGATCATTCCAAGATCATGCGGGTTACCTAACGCAAATAAATCCGATCCTTTTTCTGGCTCTTGCTCTGACAATTTAAAAAATACATCGCTGTTTGCATTACTTGATAACAAGGCAAGGTCGTTTATTACATCTACCGCAACCACAGACACACTACTCGTGCGCTCTTGATCATCTACGTATTCTAACTTGTATTGTTCTGGTGACTGCACATAACTAGAAATGACGTGATAGTTAGTGACTAAATCACCACTTGCTGAGATGAAAAATCCAGTGCCTATTGAGGATTTCTGTCCTGACTCTAGATTAATAGACTTAATCTGAACTAACGCTGGGCTAAAGGTGGTAAATAACTCATTAGCATCCTGTGCTACTACGGCTTTGGGTATTAATAAACATACCATTACCATTAAGCTGCATAAGCCAATTCGTAAGTTTGTAACACTTATTTTTTTTGTATTATTCAATTAAACAAACTCCATTGGGTGATACCCATTCACAGTTTTAAACGATGAAAATAAAAATGCCGCTCTTACTTAAGAGCGGCATTAAATACGTATTAACTGTTATCCATAAGGTGAACCATTAAGATAGTTTTTCAGTTAAAAATGCAGTTACTGACGCTAATGCAGCATCTACATTTTCTGGTTGTGTGCCGCCAGCTTGAGCCATGTCTGGACGACCACCACCTTTACCACCAACTTGTGATGCAACGTGGTTAACTAAGTCGCCCGATTTTACTTTGCCAATTAAGTCTTTAGTCACACCAGCAATCAAACTAACCTTACCGTCATTGACGGCAGCAAGCATGATAACAACCGAACCTAATTTATTTTTAAGTTCATCCACCATACCGCGTAATGATTTAGGGTCGACCGCTTCAAGATTAGCGATTAAACAATTAACACCGGCAATGTCTGTGACTTTTTCAGTTAAATTACTGCCTTGTTCACTGGCAATTTTTTCTTTTAACTGGCGCAGTTCTTTTTCTAAAGATTTGTTTCTCGCTAATGATTGCTCAACCTTTTCAACTAATGAACTGGCTTCGCCTTTTAATAAACTTGCGGCGGTATTAATGGTATTTTCCGTCGCATGTAAATGCGCTAATGCCGCCATGCCGGTCACGGCTTCAATACGACGAACACCAGCTGCAATACCAGCTTCTGAAACAATTTTACATAATCCTATATCGCCAGTACGCGATACATGTGTTCCACCACAAAGCTCAATAGAAAACGCGCCCATACTAACCACACGCACTTCATCGTCGTACTTTTCACCAAACAATGCCATTGCGCCTTTTTCTTTCGCTGCATCAATTTGCATTAGTTGCGTGGTTAAATCATGATTTTGTTGAATTTGCTCATTCACTAAACGTTCAGCTTGTTGTAATTGCTCTGCTGTTACCCCCTCGTAATGAGAGAAGTCAAAACGGAACTTATCGGCTTCAACCAAAGAACCTTTTTGCCCTACATGCTCACCTAATACTGTGCGTAACGCAGCATGTAATAAGTGAGTCGCTGAATGGTTCTGTTTAATCGCATCGCGGCGTGCGGTATCAACCATAGCATTCACACGAGAATTAACCGTTAACGAACCAATGATCTTACCGTAATGGCCAATCGCATTACCCACTTTTTGAGTGTCTGTAACCGTAAATTCTGCCACTTCATTATCAAGCACACCGTGGTCACCGGATTGGCCACCCGATTCCGCATAAAATGGTGTATTGTCTAAGATCACAATACCTTCGTCACCGTCACTTAACTCGTCGACTGATTCGCCATTTTTAAATAACTCAATTACGGTCGCAGAATATTCTAGATTGTCATAACCTTTAAAATCAGAGCTGTGTTCAGTCTTTACTTGTTCATCATAATCAGCACCAAAGTTAGATGCAGCTTGAGACTTCTTACGCTGAGCCGCCATCTCTGTTGCAAATGCATCTTCATCAATCGTTAATTCTTTTTCACGAGCGATATCAGCCGTTAAGTCCGCTGGAAAACCGTAGGTGTCATATAACTTAAATACGAGTTCACCTGGAATTTCAGTACCTTGTAACTCAGCTAAGGACGACTCTAACAATGCTAATCCGCGCTCTAATGTTTTAGCAAATTGAACTTCTTCAATGCGTAACATCTTCTCAACAACAGCTTGTTTTTGGGTTAATTCTGGGTATGCTGAGCCCATTTCTTGCACTAATGTTTTTACTAATGAGTGGAAGAATAAATCCGTTGCGCCTAGTTTGTTACCGTGACGAATAGCACGACGAATTATACGTCTTAATACGTAACCACGTCCTTCGTTTGACGGCATGACACCATCAACAATTAAAAACGAACATGAACGAATATGATCGGCAATAACGCGAAGTGATTTATTTTCCAAATCCGTCACGTTTAACAAATCAGCCGTTGCTTTGATTAGGTTTTGGAATATATCGATTTCATAGTTTGAATGAACGCCCTGCATAATCGCAGCAATACGTTCAATACCCATACCAGTATCAACTGAAGGTTTTGGTAATTTATCCATTGTGCCATCAGCTGAACGGTTAAATTGCATGAAAACAAGGTTCCAAATTTCAATAAAACGGTCACCGTCTTCTTCAGGCGATCCTGGAGGACCACCCCAAATATGTTCACCATGATCATAAAAATTTCAGAACATGGTCCACACGGACCCGTGTCGCCCATTGACCAGAAGTTGTCTGATTCATATTTTTTGTCTGGAGACTTGTCACCAATACGAATGATCTTTTCTGCTGGTACGCCTATAACGTTATTCCAATAGTCAAATGCTTCATCGTCGGTTTCATAAACAGTAACCAATAACTTGTCTGCTGGTAGTTTTAACACTTGGGTCAAAAATTCCCACGCAAAACTCATGGCTTCTTGTTTAAAATAATCACCAAAACTAAAGTTTCCTAACATTTCAAAAAACGTATGATGACGTGCTGTATAACCTACATTTTCTAAGTCATTGTGTTTACCACCAGCTCGAACACAACGTTGTGCAGATGTCGCACGTGTGTAAGGTCGAGATTCTGCACCTAAAAATACATCTTTAAACTGCACCATGCCGGCATTGGTAAATAACAACGTTGGGTCATTGCCCGGAACCAATGAACTAGAAGCAACAACTTGGTGTTGTTTGTCTGCAAAAAAATCAAAAAATGCCTGTCGTAAACCGGCCGTCGTGTTATACATACAATAATACCTAGGTTCTAATATCTATTTACAATACTCTGGATTTACCAATCGTCCGACTGGCTATCCATCGAGTATTTTATTTCATCGGGTTTAAATCCCCGATACGACATATAGCGAAAACGTTTCGCTTTTTCTTTATAAAATTTGTCTCTGCCTAATTGTTTTACATCCATAGGCTTTTCAGCGAATTTACGCTGATAAGTGGATTTGGCCTGTTCAAACCAATCAATTTCTAACGATTCAATATATAAGACAATCTCGTCTGTTTTTAAACCGTGCTGTTTTAATTCTTGCTGGATTCTTTGGTTACCCAGTCCCATCGCCACTTTGGTACGAACAAACATTTCCATATACCTTTGTTCGTTTAACCAATCTCGGTTAATAAAATCTGTTATTAACGCGTCGATCAATTCCGGTAATTCACAAACCTTTTCTAACTTAACTTTAAAGTCATGTATTGAATAATCTCGTTTCGCTATCCAATATAAAGCTCTCGCTCTTAACTTAGCAGGATCAGTTATTAGGGGTATTGTTTTTTGAAACTGATTCATCGTCTGTTACTGATTGATTATCCGAGTTATGGTCTTTCTCTATTCCATCTTGTGACGCAACAACTTCATCAGCGTTTACGTCTTTAATAACTGCCTCGTCATCATTAACCACATTGTCTGTTGTCACTGAGTGTTCAGGTTGATAAATAGATAAAAACATCTGATAAAAAGACAACACACTTACAGAATACATAATCAACCAGCCCACCAAAATAACAGGCATGCTAATCAAGGCTAAAACAAATATGATCAAACCATACAACGTTAATGGCATAACGTTAATCCAACATGCTTTAAAACTTTGTTTTACCAACGTCATTACATCGGTCTCAGGCGCAATCCATGCAGCAGGTAACGCAAATGCCAACAGCATAAAGTTCAACCATAACAAAGCCAATAACAAGATCACGCTAGCGAAGTCGAACATCTCGCCAGCTAATAAACTTTCTTGCACTCCGACAGCGACTTGGGTCGTGGGGATACTTAATACGATACTTACAAAAGCTAAACGAATAAAAACACGATGACTGCGTATATGAGAAAGGTAATAAAATATATCTGCAGGAGTTATTTTCTCCCCCTGTTCCGCTCTTGATGCACATTGATAATATCCGGCGGATAAAAATGGCATCATAAACACCACTACGATACCTAATATTGGATTTAGGTTAGCTAATAAGCTAACGCAGATAATGATGGCACTCATTGCCATAAATGGACCTGGTTGTAAGGTAAATAAACGCCATCCTTGTTTAATCCAAGATAAGGCATTTAGAGTATTTGATTTTGTTACTACAAGTTGCATAAACTCTTCTTTAATTCCGTAATTCAACTATCAATTCAAAATGATGTTTATTTGGTAATGGTATTCTGTAACGAAGTGAGCAATCATACCTTATTAACTATGGAATTCCATCGTTGCAAACCACAATTTCAACAACTATTTGAACAACTAATTAAGATAACTTGTGACTAATAATAATAACTGGCAACTAATTCACTCTCTAACTGAAATAAAACCTGAATTACTCGAGTTGATTTTTTCATGTTCTGATAACCCTTTCACGAGTCTAGATTTTTTACTTGCGTTAGAACAAACTCAGTGTATTGGCGGTGATTCTGGTTGGATACCCCATTATTATTTATACACAGAGGAGCAAACCTCAACAGAACAAACTCAAGTCCCTGCCAAGTTTGGCTTATTTATCAGTTATCTAAAAACACACTCCTATGGTGAATATGTATTTGATTGGGCCTGGGCCGAGGCTTATCAACGTAATGGATTAAATTATTACCCTAAATTATTAGCCGGCATTCCGTTCTCACCTATACCGTGCAACAAATGGCTAACAAACTCGTCAATTTCAGAGTTAGAGGCGTTTCAAAAGGTGAAAAACAACGCGGTAAATAAATTTAACGTCAGTGGTAGTCATTATATTTTCCCTACCAATCGTTTAGCGCACAATGAGCAATGGATTGAACGTGAAGGTCACCAATTTCATTGGTTTAATCAAAACGAAGACGGAACTTTATTAACTAGTTTTGAACAATATTTATTATTAATGATGGCGAGAAAGCGTAAAAATATAAATAAAGAGCGTAAAAAAATACACGATAGTGGTATCACCACAGAATGGCGCAATGGTAAAAACGTTTCATCTGATGAATTAGAGACTTTTTATCACTGTTACCAATCTACTTATTACAAACGCAGACAAACGGGTTATTTAAATCTGAAATTTTTTCAACAGATCTGCGCTACCATGGCAGATAAGGTTCAAATCCTATTTTGTTTTCGTGAAAATAACATCATAGCGGCGGCACTTTATATACGATCTGACGATACACTGTATGGGCGCTATTGGGGTTGTATAGAAGATAATGAGGCATTGCATTTTGAGGCTTGTTATTACCAAGGTATAGAGTTTTGCATTCAGCATAAAATAAAGTGTTTTAACCCTGGCACTCAAGGTGAACATAAGATTTCGAGAGGGTTTAAACCAATTACAACCTATTCTTATCATCAAATAGAATTAGAACCATTTCATGACGCGATTGAACATTTTTGTAAACAAGAAAAGCATCATAACAAAGCTTACATGACTGCTTGTGACGCTAGGCTTCCGTTTAAGTCATTAGATCATACTTAACGGTTAAAAACTTAACAGATCACCGTCAATTTCAGATTGGATTTTATAGGTATTTTCTAATTCACTTTGCCACTTAACAGACAAGGCATGTAAAGCCCCATTTTTTTTGATTGCTAAATAACGAGCCTTTAGTTCCTTAACCATTTTCATATCCGTCTGCTTTTTTGACATCGCAATATAGTTGTTGGCTTTGTTTAGAGTGAAAATGGGTTTTATCACAGAAGCATCTTCATTTAATTTACGAGTAATAAACGTCAACCCTTGGTTTTCAAATGCAATAATCGGGAGTCGCCCCATTAATAACAATTTTACATTTTGTTCATGCTGGGTAACTGAAACTAAATTGACAAATCCCTGATCGATTAACCACTCTTCTCTTACGTCACCACGGACAACACCAATCATTGGAAATTGTTTTAGCTGTTCAATGGAGTCAATGTGAATATTAGAGTGTTTTAATGCATAGGCTTGCCATTTTTTGGTCGCAACCGCGCCTATCCAGTGATATTTATCTTCTCTTAAAGCCGTACGAGAAAACGCAAAAAAGACGATATTCGACTTCTGATCCGCAATATTCAACACCCGTGCTTCAGGCACAAATTCAATCGTGTAGTCGTTTTCAAAATCAGTATTTTTTACTAAAAGATTAAATATATCAACAGCGTAACCTGTTGGCACACCTTGTTCTGAAATGTAGCTAGAAGGAGGCTCCATAACGGTTAACACTCTTAAATTTTCAGCTAGCGCTGTAAATGAAATGAATAAGAATATAACCAAATAATATTTCAATGGAACCTTCTTTATTATCTTTTAGTGATAATAAGAAGTGTAGTCTTAGTTCTGAGTAACCCCAAATAGCAGTACAACGATTATTAATATTTGAACACGTACATTTGCCACTTCCATTTAATCGCAGCTAAACGCAGCAATAACACCGCCGAAAATGCAGAACCAATTGCTAAGTCATGATGGAAAGGAATAATAAGGACATATAAACTAGCCCCCACAATACAACACATAGCGTATAACTCTTTTTGTAATATCATAGGTACTTCATTGGCTAACACATCTCGGATCATGCCGCCAAAACAGCCAGTCATCATCCCTAAAATAATAGCAGTCACGTCTGACACCCCGTAACTCAATGCTTTACTTGTGCCCATAACAACAAATAACGCCAGTCCAATAGCATCGGCAATTTCGAGTGCTTTTTCTGGTATTTTTTCTGAATAATTTAACCAAATAATGGCAAGGATTGAGGCAGTAATGATCACGTATATATAATTAGGTTGCGTTAACCAAAACACAGGGGCGTCCAATAATAAATCTCGAACCGTACCTCCGCCAATAGCAGTAACCGCAGCAAGTACTAACACACCAACCCCATCCATTTTACGTTTATACGCCATAATGGCACCTGAGATCGCAAAGACACCGCATCCAATCAGATCCATCATATAAACCATGTCCATGAAAACTAACCCCTAATCTTTAATATGTTGTTGATCTTGTTTTGACTGTTTCTCGTATAACTCATTATCTTTTATATATTCTTGCCAGAGTTTTAGTTTTTCAAAATAATCGTCCCAAACACAAGGACAACAACTGCCACCGCCACAACATTCATTCGGGGTTGGTTTATCTGGTTTTTCCATAATTGATGTCTCAAGATGGTAATAAAGAGAATATATAAGAAGCTGATGGAGGATTATAGCGTTTTATCGTATTTGCGGTCTTTGCTTTTCTCGTTCAGAAAACCGTTATTTTCAATATCCGTGCAATTAAAAATGGTTTCGACCTGTCCTATTACACATATCAACTGCATTTAGTTTGGAGTCAAAATGAATTTACGAGCAATATTACACATTATCGCCATTAGCTTAATGGCGTTTAGTTTTGCTAGTTGCAGTAACGAGACCAAAACAACATCAAAGCTGTTGATGGATTCAGAGTTAAAGACTACACATATTGAAACTGTGGTATTTGGTTTAGGCTGTTTTTGGGGAGCAGAAAAACGTTTCTCTCAATTACCTGGTGTGGTTGACGTGATATCGGGTTACGCTGATGGCGTTGGCGTGAATGCTGATTATAAAACCATTACACAACGTAAAAATAGATTTAATCCAAATAATCACGCAGAGGTTATACAAGTTTCATACAATCCGGATCAAGTATCGCTTACAGTATTACTACAAGACTTTTTTGAACAACACGACCCAACACAATTAAACCAACAAGGTAATGATATTGGTACACAATACCGTTCAATTATTTTAGTAGCAGATCAAGCTCAAATTACGTTAGCTGAAAACGTTGCGGCACAATATCAAACGCTATTAACTGAGGCTGGGTTAGGACAAATAACCACTCAGATAAAGTTAATCGACACTTTTTATCCTGCTGAGGAATACCACCAAGATTATTTAGTTAAAAACCCTAACGGTTATTGCCCAGATCATTCAACTGGTGTGGTGTTCTCTCCTGCTGATAAGGTAGAAAATAAAGACAATAATCCTATTCTAACCGGGCAACATATAGTGGTAATAGATTCAGAGTTTTGTCCTTATTGCGACAAGTTTAAAGCGGATGTGAGCAATGATTACCAAGGCAGTATTCCAATGCATTTTCGCCGCGCATCACAACTTGATGGGTTAACAATCACCTCACCAACTTGGGCAACACCAACCATATTATTTATGGAAAATGGCGTAGAGAAATTTGGGATACAAGGGTATGTTAATGCAACTCAGTTTTATAAAGCGTTGGGTTATTTCAAGTTAGGCAACAGTGAAGCATTTAATGTGGCGTTTACGGAAGGTACAGACTCTCGTTTTTGCAAACAATACGAGATCTTTAAAAATACCCCTGATGGTTTATTTATCGACAAGGTTTCTGGCGCAGCGTTATTTGATACCCGTGATCGATTTGACTCAGGTACCGGTTGGTTGTCTTTTACCAAAGCCATTGATGACTCCGTCTATTACAAACAAGATAATCGTTTTGGCATGAAACGTTTGGAGATCCGGGCAAAAAAATCAGATATTCATTTAGGTCATAAATTTAATGACGGTCCAAATGGACAACCTAGATATTGTATCAACGCAACTGTGTTAGAGTTTAAAGCGCGTTCTTAAGGTAATTCGTTCTCATTAAACCAAGTAAGAACGGGACACGTTTATAAAAAAAGGCGGTATCTAATCCGCCTTTTATTTAATCCGCCTTTTATTTAATCCGCTTTGACACGATTTAAAATAATCTGAACTAAACTATTTAATTCTTCATCTTCGCACTTTTGGTGCCCCATAAACCAGGCAAACAAATCTGGATCTTCACAAGCTAATAAACGCTGAAAAATTGCTTTTTGATGTGTTGAAAGCGCCTCGAAAGCATCATCAACAAAAGGTTCTAACAATACATCTAATTCCAACATACCACGTCGACAAGCCCATTTTAATTTAGGTTTTGAATCTAAGATGAACTTATTGCCACTCACATCAACATAAACTACTTCTGCTTTTGGTTTTTTATCTGTCATTTTGTCTCTGAGCCATTATGGGTCTAATAAATAGTTAACTCGCCAATAATAACAAACTTCTGTAAAAAGATTAGCGATAATATCGGAAACTACTTGAGCTTTAGCGATTTATCCCCATTATTAACTGTTCTAATTTATTAAATTTTAAGTTTTATTAAATGTCGACTCAAAATATTACCCAATTAACTGATTTTTCGGTGATCAAACTTACTGGTGTTGATGCAGTTTCATTTCTGCAAGGTCAAGTGAGTTGTGATGTCACAAAACTGGCAGACAAAAAGATCATGCCTGGTTGCCACTGTAATGCAAAAGGCAAAGCATGGTCTACGTTCATCGCAGTCCAACATGAGTCCGACATACTTTTAGTGTTAACCAAACAAAGCGCTGAGATTTCATTAGCCGAGCTAAATAAATACGGTGTTTTTGCCAAGGTTGATATCACAGATGAAACTGACAATTGGTTTATATATGGCTCAGATCAAGTAATAAATGCGGATATTAATATCCCATTAGCTGAAAACCACTATATTCATCTATCCCAGCAAGAGATAACGGCCACAGCCAGTTCTGAAACTTGGTGGAAAACAGAAATCTTATCAGGACGAGCTCATCTATATAGCGCCACGTCTGGGGAATATGTTCCGCAAATGATCAATTTGCAGGCATTAGATTATATTTCCTTTAATAAAGGCTGTTATATGGGACAAGAAATGGTTGCTCGTATGCGCTATTTAGGTAAAAACAAACGCGCTTTGTTTATTGCTAGCTCTGATAACATCGAATCGGTAAACATAGGTGATGATGTTTACCGAGAATTAAACGGTAATAAACGTTCGGCAGGCAAAATCATTAATTTTTGTCACGCCAACAACAATACCTATTTACAACTTGTATTGTCTAATGACACTGATTTAGCTGATCCAATATTTGTAAGTCAAACAACGTCACACTCCCTATCATTAATGGCATTGCCATATTCTTTAGAACAAAGCTAACAAGGTTTACCCATGAAAATCGCAGACAAAACAGTAGTAAAAATGCACTATTCAGTACTAGATGGTGAAGGTAATTTAATTGACAGTTCGTATGAAGGTGAGCCATTAGAGTTCCTTCACGGCACTAAGTATTTATTAGAAGATTTAGAAAACGCGTTAAACGACAAAGCGGCTGGTGACACATTTGAAGTATCAATCCCTGCGGATAATGCCTATGGTCAACGTATTGATGGTTTAGTACAAAAAATTGAATCTAAAATGTTTACAGAGTTTGACGTTGAAGTGGGTATGCAACTTAGAGCGGGCACGGATAATGGCGAACAAACAGTAATCGTTATCGACAAAACCGACGATTACGTTACTGTAGACGGCAACCATCCTCTTGCTGGTATCGATCTTAAATTTGACGTTGAAATTCTTGACGTACGTGCCGCCACGGAAGAAGAACTTTCTCACGGTCATGTACATAGCGCTGGCGGTTGTGGTCATTCACACTAACAGCGTATTTTAAAAAGGATGCCAGTTTTGACTGGCATTTTTTTGCGCCAAATTTAATAAAATCAATATAAAACGACTATCCTCTTCATTTATTTCAATCTTTGTCGATAAAATGATACAGAGATTTGTCGAGCATTTTATTATGGTAGAAAATAGTCAATGAAGTCATTTTGGTTACGATTAAGTTTACGTTGGAAACTACAGATTGGTTTCATGGCCATTGCTATGTTCACCACTTTTTACAATCGTTGGATTGCTGCCAATGAACTAACCTTATTTATTGATACCGTTAAATCAAATACCAATGATCAAACCTTATTAACCGCATTAAATCAGCACTACGAAACATTTTTGGTAAATTCTATTTGGGATACATTACTGCAATTTACCGTACAATTTTTTATCATTGCCTTTATCGCCAAACTTTTTGTGGGGCCCATTATCAGCCTTATCCACTCTTTAGAAGCCGTTGAAGAAGGTGACTTAACCCAAACGGTTGTGGTGCATTCCAAAGATGAGATTGGTGAGCTTGAGCAACATTTTAATCTAATGTTAGAAAAGCTAAATTCTATTTTAATTAATGTTGAACGTTCTACTGTTCATATGGGGCAATCTGCATATCAAATCGCTGCCATTTCAAAGGAAATAGAAGAAATGAGTGAGGCTGAAAAAGCCAAAGAAGACGAGATAACCCATGCCACCAGCAACGTAAAACAGGTAGCATTAGAAGTGCAAAACATTGCAGCCGATGCCAATCAAAAGTCTGTCGCCGTTGAACAACAAGCACAACTGAGCTACCAATCATTAGAGCAATCAATTGAACAACTAAATCAAATGTCGGTAGATATCTCATCAACGTCTGGGCAAGTTGAAGAAATCGTCGAATTTAGTAAAACCATAAATTCACTGCTCACAAACATAAAAGACATTGCCTCACAAACCAATCTTTTAGCCCTTAATGCAGCGATTGAAGCCGCGAGAGCTGGCGAACAGGGCCGAGGTTTTGCGGTGGTAGCCGACGAAGTAAGACAACTCGCAGTGCGTTCACAAACGTCTGCTGAGCAGATCACCAGCATACTAACTGAGTTATCTAATAAAGTTGAAGTCGCTCAAGGTTCAATGAACAACCTTGTACAACAAATAGATTCAAGCCAAACACAAATTACTGAAACCGCTAATGTTGTGTCCGTAATGCAAAAAGACGTATTAGATACTTCTGAGTTAAATCAAAACATAGAAACCGCCTCTGTTGAGCAAATGAAGAGTTTTGATGATTTAAGTCAGCAACTTGATTCTCTGTTTAAAACCTTAACTGAAAATGGCATTAAGATTAGTAACTCAACCAATATATCATCAACATTAAACGAGCTGACCTCAAGTTTACATAATCAATTGTCTGGGTTAAAAATAAGCAAAACGTCACAACCGTTGAACAACCAAACCAAAACCCAATGCAAACGCAGCAGCGCAAGAATCAAAGGGCACAATCTTATTTCGATCGTGGGTGACTTTGGACGTGTTGAAGGTTTATCAAAAGACATTAGTGAAACCGGCCTTGGTATCATGACAACTCAGGTATTACCGGATACCAAACAAGCCCATATTGAAATCAAGATCCCAAAAAGTGAACTGAAACATTACAAACAGCAAAGTCCAATTGTGATCCCTGCTGAAATTGCATGGCGTCGCCAACAAGATGGACAACACCTTGCAGGCCTTAAATTTACTTCCATTAGTGAAGAACAAAAGCGGGCAATAAAAGAAAGCATTCAGTTTTATAGTTGATGCTAATCCTCATAAAGAGTTGGTGTTACTTTACGCTCGATTAAGTTATTATTTTTAAGCATTCTATGGAGATTATATGTTTAAACTAATTGGATTAATTATTTGCGTCGCATCAATAGCGGTTGTTGCGGATGCACAAGGCGGTGTTGGAATGTACCTCGACATACCGGCGTTAGTGTTATTATTTGGTATCACCTTAGCGGGAATGATTGTAGGTTATGGTAAACAAAGTATTTACTACTTTAAGTTAGCCGGAAGGGACAAGATACCGTCTAAAGATTTATTACCCGCGTTAAACTTTTTTAACTATATTTCCAGACTGACATTTTATTCTAGTATCTGCGCTTTTTTTATCTCGTCGATTGTTATCTTAATAAATATTAGTGAGTTAACAATGTTGGGGCCTGCGATTGCGATGACTTTATTAAATATCATCTATGGCTTAATTTTTTCTTTTATCATCATTCAACCTATTAAACATGGCATATTGCTCAATCGTTTAAAAGCCGATGCCGAAGCGACTGCGAGTACACAAGGAAAGTAAGATGAATAAATTAATTGGTTACTTATTTTTCATATTAACTTTTGCAGCTGTGTTGATGTTAAATGATTACGCTAGTTTTCTAATCGACCTCTATAGTCTGTTGTTGATCTTTGGTTTGGTATTTGGCGTAATGTTTTTAAGTTATGGAACTTATGCATTTAGTGCATTCAAATATATTTCACAGCCGGTCACATCACAAAAAGAGTTCTTTTTGGCGGTTTCATTCTTTGACCATTTATCAAATACCGCAATCATTGCGGGAATTTTAGGTACCTTACTTGCTCAGTTAGCATTACTGTCAAACATGGAAACCTTACCGGAGTTATTTCCGGCCACCGGCATTAGCTTGATTAGCTTTATATACGGTTACTTAGTATCAAAGTTTATCTTTGAGCCATTGAAACAAAATGTTATCCGTAATGCCAAAATCGGAAATATAAATGGCTTAATTCAACTGCACATTGATCAAAACAATTCGCTACCAAATGGTTTTGTATTAATGGGGTTTGCCGCTGTGATTGGGAATTTTGTTCTGCTGTTCAGTTCGTTTGGTAGCATGTAATCAAACAAAGATAGAAGTATCGTGGTAACTGGATGGATGAAGAGGGGTTAAACAAATTCCCCTCTTATTTTGTCGTCAAGTTATTGTATTGATGTTTATGCTTCTATTAACCCAACACGAATTGCAAATCTGACCAATCCTGGTACATCTCTAATATCTAATCTATCCATAATGTTAGCACGGTGTGCCTCTATCGTTTTTACACTTAAAAACAGTTTTTCAGCGATATCTTTGGTGGAATGCCCTTCCGCTATCAACTGTAAAATATTCCGTTGACGTGAGGTGAGTATATCAAGCGCATCCACAGCCCCTTCTTCGCCATTTTTAATCTTAGTCACAATATTTTGATCGATATCTGGGCTGATATACATAATGCCATTTAAGATATCTTTTAAGCCATCCTGCAACTCATCTACCGCTGCATCTTTTAACATATAGCCGTCGGCACCCGCTTTTAATGCTCTGATCACATAAGGTTCATTATTGTAATGAGACAACATCAAAACTTTAATTTCTGGAAATTGGTTTTTAATCGCATCGACCGCTTCTAGCCCATTCATTTCAGGCATTGACACATCCATCACAATTAATTGAGGCTGTGTTTTTTTTACAAAATTAACAGCCTCGCGCCCATTTGCAGCTTGGTATATTTTCTCTTTATCAATAAATGGGAAATTTTGGGTCAAACTGATTAAACCTTGGCGTAACAAGGTATGATCATCTGCAAATAAAATACTGTACTTATTCATAATTAGCCTTAACTATTAGCCAGCGCAGCTTCTGCTGTTTTTAACCGGCGTTCCAACTCACTAATTAAGCGAATTAGATTCTCATGTTCTTGTTTTATGGAACTGATATCTCTCATACTCGATACCAATCGTTTCGCTCTGCCATTATCGTCTCGTTCGATCACACAACCACGCTCGACCAACCATATCCACCCATTAGCTGAGTCAGAAATTCGATATTCAATTTGATAGTTATTTTTACCACCATGAATTAATGACTTAAAGTGTCCCAAAAATATGCTTTTATCATCGGGATGTAACGAACGTATAAAAGATTCAGATTGAAAATAGATTTCATCTGATAACCCAACGGTGGCATTTTTGTTAATTCGGTTAATCGTATTGTTAACGATATCACAATCTAATACTTCGTCACCTGTCGCTAACGATGCAATATTTAAAATTTGTTGTTGAACTTTAATTCTTTCGTAATAAGAACGTCGTCGTTTGTTTAATGAAGATTGATAATACAGATAAACAATCACAAAAATGACCGCCACAAATATATAACTTACCCCAACCAACTTTTGTAACAAACTTTTTGGCTCAGCATGTATATTAGCGATAAGCTGTTGATAACCTTGAGTATAAAGTTGTATTTTTTCGGTACTATCCACGCGTGTTAATGTCTTTTGATCTACTAACCAAGTACCATTATTTGTCAGCAAATACGTTTGTCCATTAGTTGATTCAATCGACTTATATATTTGACTAAAGCCCTGCTCAGCACTTGCGCTCACTTGAACGCAAAATCCCAAACATAAACAACATAATAACAACCATTTAGAGTAAACCATTTCCACCCTCAGTTTCAAAAGGAGTTTCATCTAGCGCATTATCAAACACAGGTACCCTTAGCTCGATTAGTGTTCCATTCTCAGGAGTTGATGATATTTCTATCAGGCCATTTATTAAGAAGGCTCGTTCTTGAATACTCAATAAACCTAAACTTTGACCTTTAATGGCACTGTTTAATTTAGAACCAACATCAAACCCGATACCGTTATCTTCAATCGTCAATTGTAAATAATCATCTTGGATAGAACAGTGGATATTAACCAGATCCGCATGCGAATATTTATGTATATTAGTAAAAGCTTCTTGAGCAATGCGAAATACCGATATCTCAAATTTGTCATTAAACCTAGGTAAGTTGGAAGAGATGTCACTAACAATGGCCAATTGGCTAAACTTACGCTGCCTATCGGTTAACCATTCCAATGCCGCTGACAACCCCATGTCATCCAGAATTGATGGCCTTAAATTGAGTGATAAGTTCCGCACTTTGTCGATCAGTTCAGACAGAACCGACTTAATTAATTCTTTATCTGGTTCAGGTAACTGTTGCTGAATTTTTAATAGTGTTAAGCCCTGTCCAATTTCGTCATGCAGCTCTTTAGCAAAGTATCGCCTTTCCTCTTCTTGTTTATCCATTAAATTAAATGACAAACGTTCAAGCTTCTCTTGGATGGCGTGTTCATTTGTTCGTAGTGCAATTTTTTCAGCTAAATCTAAAAACCAAGCTTGGTAATAACTAACATCGTTAATAACGATAACGTTAAAATCAACATGCACCGAGATGACGTTGCCATTATCGCCAACGATCACGGTTTCGCCAGACCAATAACCTTGTTGTGACAATGAATTAGAAATTGTTTCAAATAAAGGATGGGAATGTAATGGGTGTTTTATCTGATTGAGGGGAGTGTATTCCTTTATCCCAAATAACTTTTTAAAAGCTTGATTAACAAAATGAATTTCGCCTGTTTGGTCATAATAGAAGTACGCATTGGTTGATGTATTTAACCCCGTAGATAACAACATCCAATCTGCTGCAAAATGTTTATCCACTTTAACTATTAAACTAATTACCGTACCGACAAAGAACATATGTAATAAGACAGCTGACGACCAAATAATCAGGTTATCGCCTGCAATTAACGTCAAAAAACCACTGAATAAAATTAACAAAGGCATTAATTCAAATTCAGAATACTGTTTTAATTTGTACTGGATCCTCATCAATGCAATGGCTAATAATAAAGAGCAACTCACCGCACTTAGAATTAACAAAATGGGTTGAACGTCGTTAAATAAAACCGATGTATTCCAACCATATCCATTCCATTGATAGGCATAACCTATAAATAAAAAGAAACCAGCCGCCAAAAGGCTAATTACAACGAGATCGGATAAACGTTTAGACAAAAATGTAAAATACAAATGAATATAGAGGAAGCTTGTAGCAACTAAATTAAAACAAACGATGACAACCCGATAACTTTGATCCGGGATAAAAAAAATCAATAAACCATCAATCCCCTGCAATAAAAACACTACGCCTGTTTGCCAGGCTTTAAACAAATTAAAGAGCGACTGTGCAACTCGGCTGAATCGTATAAATAACCAATACAAAAACACCGAAATACAGATCAATCCCTTCATTAAGTTGATGGTTTGATAGGTATTTACATTAATAACATCCTGATGAATAAACTGGCCAGCAACAAGACTGCTAACAAAAATTAGAAACGTTAGAATTAATGAACCGTGTAAAATGTTTTTTAGCAATCAATCACCCCTTTCTTATTCGGATCTAAAGTCGACCCAAGCCACCAATAATTCGAGTAAATCGGCTTTGCCACATTCACATTGAAAATCCCATTCAAGATCAGACAGATCTTGCTCTAATTGCGCTGTTTTTTCCTTTTCAGATTTTGTTTCAAGCTGACTACTATGGCTAATGGTTAAATCGTCACGGTCAATCTCAATGGACCATTCTGTAAATTCAACAACGCCTTCTATTGATGTCTCTAACAATTCAATTAAATCATTTAATTGTTCAACTGAGTTGTCATCCAGAACAAACTCAGTATTTAAAAAACGCCCCACGGCAAATTGTTCACCAGCGACGGCTACACTATGAACTTTAGTATTTGTATCAAAGATAAATTCGTAATCCATACCGAGTCCTCAGTTATATTTAGCAAATTGATTTTTATGCGCTTTTTCAACACATTCTTGAATAGAGGAGTATATGTGAATCTAGCAAAAGCGCCATGTAGAATTTACGATATGCAGGGAAAGTCGCCGCTGATAATACGGTTTAGTGGAATATCAAAATCAAAGTTTATAAATTGTAATGAAGCAGAAAAAACCAGGGTAAAACGATAATTAGAAAGCCATAAATCTACTCCCCAATAAATTTAAAGTCAGTTTAATAAAAATGAATAAATAAACTATGGATTAGATTTTTTAACCAATTTTCCGTTATTTATAGCTAGCTTCATTGTCTAACTCTAAAGTACCTTTGGAAGTCAAATAGTTACCTTGAATATTGATTACAGATGTTGCAACCTGATTTTCTTTTAATACGCTAGTTTTAACCACATGGGTGAATGAGTCTTCTATAGAGTTAAAAGTGGGTTCGTCTTTTAAGAAGGTTAGTAATAGCGGCTCAATACCCTTAATACCTAGTGACAATGTGCTCTTTTTTATGAATTAACTCCTGTCGGATTTACTAAAGAACTCAAAATCAATATCGTCAATGATTTTTGTATTTTAGTGTACTTATTGAAACATACGTTAATTAAATATATACAATACCTCTTTAGTCTTTCAGCGTCTGCTCCTTGAACAAAGAGGCTTATCAAATTTTAGAATTGCTAAGGTATTTCGGGACATAAATGAGTTACAAAATTTTATGGGTAATAAAATAGATACCAGTAGTTTTCTAAGGCGAGTTAATAAACAAAATGTCAATAACTAGTCATAGGGTCGTTACTGACATTTTCAACTGAGTATACTTACACGTTAGTCTGTACATTCTGTCCAGTTTTCACCATCCGAACTGCATTCATATAATGTTGTGCCATCATCTTGCTTAGTAGCTCTCTGCCAGTTGTCATCATTATCGATATCTATTTGAACACCGGGTTCCTCTTTGCGTTTACGCCAATATGCGGTATCAATAGTCACTTCATCTTCCCATTTATAAGGCGTTAAAATAAGGGTATCTATCATGTCTTGTGCGTTGAATTCGGGGTTATCAGTAAACTCTTTCCAGTCAGCTAGTTCTGTAAAGCGAGCTTGCTCAGCTCTAAAATAAAACGCTGCACTGTATGACGCCTCACCTTCTGTATATCTAAGGTGATAGTTTTTCTCATAAGGAGAACTAAAATCATCAAAGTTGCATTCTTCAAATGAGTTAGCCAGCGTGGCTGAATCTGAGCTATTACCTAGTTCATAATGAATACCATCAACATCGAAGCTTACTCTTTCGTTTTTAGCACAGCGATACGTACCATTCATTTCTCTGTAAGCGTCCTTTCTAACACTTAACCAGCCACTTTTATCTTGCTCATTCCACTCTTGACCTAACTCGTGAAACTTACTGCTGATAAAATCTACTTCATCCAGCTTGTCAGTATCTTGTAGCTTGCTAAATTCGACCAAATCTTCAGTACCTAGAAATACTATTTCGTCACGATACCAGCCGTTATCAACTTGAAAATATTCATCTAGCTCTGGGGTTCTATGTACAAATACTCGAATTTCAGCATTTTGATAATCGGAATATTGTTCTCTTAAATCCGTTTTACGTTTATAAGCTGCCTTTAGCCCTTTCATAATGTCTTGTGCGACATGAAATGCATCAGAGTCTTTATCAGCTATGAAATCTGCATACATTTGATCTGCAGACAAATTATAAAACTGGACTAAGCCAACAACAGCGTCCTCAATCTCTTGTTTTAACTCTTGAACCGCTTCATCATGTTTTTTCAAGTAGTGGCAATGTTTAGCATTAGTTTCGCTGTCATTAGGGTTGTTACCTTTATTTTCAGCAAATGGTGGATAACTTCGTTCTATCGCTTCCCATACAACGGTAGTTAAAGGAGATATATTTCTAACTAAACCATTAGTGAAGTCTTCCTCTGTGATTGCTTTAAAAGTAGGTTGCAATACAATTTGATAAGGGTCAGTTACTTCATGAGCTGCAACATTTTCATCCTCAGAGCCTTCATCCCATGCACCTACAGGCACATCTACAATGATTGCAGAATATGCTAAACACTCAGCATCTTCTTCAGAGATATTTAAGGTGTAATCACCACCTACTTCGGTTTCTTTTTGCGGTTCATTTGGTTCAGCGTTACCATTGCCGTTAATATCCAAAAATACCGTTCCGCCAACAATATAGCCGTCTATGGCTTTACCTGTAACAGTTAATATTTTTTCCGATGACGCTGCTGATACATTCTCATCATCAAAAGAACTGCCTCCACAACCACTTAGAACTAAACCCAACGCTAGTGAAAGTGCTAATTTCATTTTGCTTTTTACCATCTTTATTTCCTTAAATGATTACTATCTTAAAGTTTTCTTGAGTAGCACTGTAAGTTACCTTACTTATAGGACATATAACGTCTCAATTTGAAATTACTAACTTGAAGTTGATTAAGTTCAGTTGGACTTATCAATAAATTGTTTTTTGGGGGAAGATATCTAGAAATATTATTGAGGTTAATCACTTAGTTCATGATCAGCTCCTAATTTTACGTAGGAGCTTACCCTAGAAAAAAATATTAAAACTTCGTGTGAAAGTATGTAGGTAATCTTGAGTAATTTATGCCTACGCCAACTTAAATTCACAATTATTTTTTATTGCTTCTAGAGCTGATATTTGCCTAGGATCAGAGACTGCCTTTAGCTGATTTGAGATACTCTCATCAAGAGCTATACAGTAATTTTGTATGAATTTCAGTGCTGCGTAATGTTGTCCTGATTTTGAGGTTCCATCTAAAATTAATTGTGCAATAGATAATACTTTTGAGTAACTAAATTTTTCTGATAACAGATTTTGCTTAGTCACATGTTCAAACAGAGCCTGATGGTGAGTGCGCTTCTTAGCGCTTACTTTTTCTTTAGCTTTAGCTTGTTCAAGATTGCATATAGTTTTCTCGTTCCCCTGTATGTTTTCTATTGCTTTTTTCGCTTCTTCTTCTGCGTTGGCAAATAAAACCATCTCAAGTTCGTATAACTTCCAGTCGGGATTATGCTTAATACACGCAAATAAGTAATCCAAATAAACCTGATATGTATCCTCTTTTACTATTCTCTCCCAGCCTCTTTTGACTAAACTTGCTACCGAATATTCTTTTTGCTGCGAAAAACCTTTTTTTGTTTCTTTATTTCCAGTAACGTTATTTCTACCTTCCAAATAATTAAAAACGATACCAGAACTAATATTTGCATTGCACTGTAGAGCATTTAGAGTAACAACTACACGCGCATCAAATATCGCGAAACGCTTTGGTTCAACAATCGAATAAAGCTTGGTATAACTTGCTAGCCCCTTAAATGGCATTTCAAAATTACCACTTCTAACTCTGTTGATATATTTTTTTATGGTTTCGTCCTTATTGCCTTTTACCCCGCCCCAGTCTTTGATAATAATTTTAGCAACTTCAAAATCTGATTTATTTTCTTGTTTCCATAATGAATTTAAAAAATACTTTAGCTTCACATTTGCTGAAAAACCTTTCTCCATAGAATGTACAAAGCCATCAATCTTAGGGATCTTCCAACTGTATCTTCTTTCCAGTAAAGGAACTTCAGTTTCAAAATAGTTTATTAACAGGTTAAGTACTTCTTTATTCAATGATTTAATTTCTTTCATTATTTATTCCTGCCAACTTATGTTGGCTAATTAATCTATTTGCCTGCATATTGCCCCAATAACAGGACGTATAATGTCCTATTAGATTTAATTATCCATTAATCATCGCTTGCCAAGCTTCTTGAATCATTACCATTGCTAATGTATCTAGCTCACAATACATCAAGAGTCCGTGTTCAAGCTCTTTTCTTTCATAATCTGACATTTCGGTGAACTGAAGTCGAGCATATGCCGTTAAAGCTAGACCTCCGTTATTTAATTCATCAGACTCAGATAGTAGCTCAATGTCATGCTCGGAAGCTTCCGCAAACATTTTGGGTAATGATTTATACGGGTCTTTTACTTTTCCAACGTCATCAAATTCAATCCAAACTTTGTTTTCAAAGTTAAAGCTCGGTAACTCCTCAGTCCCATAAATCGTTTTTGCGTACTTTTCTTGAAGGAATTGAGAGCTATTTAAAATAGCAGGTAGTACAGCCTTTATAGAATTTGAGCCACCAGTGGCAGGATCATAATAATATTTCTTAACAAGCTCCCACTGGTCAACCATGCTTCTATCGCCCAGCCAATTGTCTTTGCTGTTATTGGAAGACTTGGTTATTGTCTTGATGAAATCACAAAGCTCGTCTTTATCTAGCTCAGGTGATGACTTCAATTGCTGATACACCATGTTTAGATAAGCATTCTCATGGTTGGAGTATCTAAAGATAGTGCCACTGTCTTTTTCTAATTGAGCTTTCAATTCTCGTACGAAATTAAAGTTCGGGAACTCACCAACTTTTGAACTTAAAAACTGTCCAGCATGTTCAACTTGACCATCAGCATATAAAATATGATGTGAAAACTGGAACGCAATTCCTTCGTATGGAGACATTCCTTTATAAAATGGAATAGCCACCGCACAAGTTTCAAAGTCTATAAAGTGCAGCGGGTAGGTCCATGTTGCCATTACATTTCTCATGCTGTCTTCATCGAAATAAACGCTTGAATCATTATCTTGTACTTTTTCTATTTGCAGCCATTGTCTTTCTTTTAGAGTTAAAGCTGGTGTAGGCGAGTCTTCATAGTTGATGTCTTCAGGCGTTAATTCTTTAAGCTTAACTTTACCACTTTCAATGCACCTGTCTGATCCTCTAAAGTTGGAAATTTCTAATACTGTAGGCTCATTAAAATCGGATTCTCTCCAATGAAGTTGCTCTTTCCAACATTCTTTAAAACCGCTCTTGTAACCATTTTTTTCTTCTTCGGTAGAACTCTTAAATTCGCAACTTTTACATTTTGAGCCGATAACAGGCAGCACCTTATCATCGTTGGCATATCTCTCAGCTAATATCTCGATATTGGCAACAAACCCTTCAGCAGGCATTCCTGTTCGTAGTTCTGTTTCATATGCTATTTGAACGGCTTTATCGGTATTTACTTTTTTAAGAATTTTAACCGATAAATCTGATTCAGTTAAAGAATTAGAAACGGCCACACCTCGCCTATTTTTTTCATCACGAGTTAGCTTGAATTTTTGGTTCAATCCATTAACCGGGCAAGGCATATCTTTATCTACAATCATTAAATAACTGCTGACAATCGCACTAGGTATTGCCTGTTTTAATACATATTTTTGGAACGCTACATCAAAGATATAAGGCTTCCACTTAGAATCTAGCTTTCCTGATTTATTTAAGAAGTCTTTGTCTTTTTTTGCAGAATAAGACTTGGCCTTAACTTCAATTAGTTGATATTCATTGCCTTGTTTAACCAATATATCAACACGAACAAATAAATTACCAAATCGAATAGCAGGTTCAAAAATAACAACCTTTTCTTGTTTCAATAACTCATTGGTTTGCTGAATGGATGTTTCATAATCAAGTGATGTAATCTCGTGTCCACCAGGGAAATAACATTTTGCCAATTCCCCCACTTGAAAGCCCCCATCAGCTAACGAAGACAAAAATGGATCGTTTAATTTATTATCGGGATACTCTTTTTTCCCCGTATAAAATAGTTTTGTTGGGCATTCTGTTGCCAACTTAAATCGTGACTTCGATAAATATCTAGGCTGGTTCATAATTCAGTTCCTTAATTTAACGCTTTCCATAACCCTATACCTGCATTAAAACAGATTAAGTCCTGATTGAATTCGAATTTAATTTATCTACTAAGCTATGGCAATTAGGCTAAACATAAATACTAGTTTGCATTTATTATGCGAATCTAAGATAAACAACCTTAATATTAGAAGGTAAGTTATTTTTAATTTCGTAAGCTTCGCATGCAGCAGACCAATGCATAAAACTGTAATTATCGTCATGTTGCACATTTAACAGTGAGAGTTCGATTTGATTGAGGTGGAATTCATATTCGACACGGCTATGAATTACACGGTCTCCCGCCCATATTAAGCAAAATTCTAAGTTCGTCATACTCCCCCTAAAAATGAATAAACTAACAGTTTATTAGGACATTATTTGTCTCATTAAAGCTGTAGGCTTATCTAAATTAATAATGAATAGGCAAGGCAATGAACCGAAATCAAATATTAGATGATTACTTTCTAATAAGTATAAATCCAGATAAAAGAGTATCAGCCTATCAGTTGCTTTCGTAAACTGGAGTTTTGTTTTCTAGTAACCTAAGTCACAGACTTGCTATTACTGATATTCAAACTCAGCCTGTTAGTAACAACTCCACGTATCTCTTTTTAAAGGTGAATGCTGAGATACATGACATTTCAAGCTTTCAGATTAACCTAATCGAATCATTAGAGGCCGTTGGTAGCTTTTCTCAAATTTATCAATGCTTGATCAATCAGTTTTACACCTTTTGTAATGTCAACGGACTGAAAGTATTTATGTATGAGGAAGCGCCGAATGCTTAAGTATATAATGCTACTGCTAGCCATAAGCCTTTTCGGTTGCTCAACTGTGAATAGAACTTGCGGGTTACCTCTGACTTTATATAACAAAGTTAAACAATACGACAGAGGTCCTAACAATGGTGCTATTGACGACAATCAAGATGGTAAAGTTGATCAATATGAGGCTTTTGGATATTGGGATTTTGAACAACTCATTAGAGTTTTCCGCTCAGGAGACCCATACCAAGAATATAAATGGACGAACATTGAAACTTGCTATGTATTCAATGTGAAAGCACTAGATTACTTGGAAGATCTAAGCCAAGCTGTTTTATATCAAACTTGCAGAGAGTTTACTTTTCAGGTTATAAGTCCGTCAGGTCAAAATATGGGTGTTGGGGCAGGCAAAGCCTGCCGGAATTTTTCAACTCATCGTTGGGAAATACTTTAGACTTTAACGCTTTGGCTTTTCATCAAATATCAATTTGATGAAAGCAATAATTAAAGCAAAGAATAACAAATATAAACAAAACCTTATAATCAGCCATATGATACTTTCTTTTTGAAAGTCGATATCTTCCCGATATCGTGTTTTTAGTTCTGATGATATTACTTGCCTATTTATCCATTGCTTTTGTAGTTCAAAATCCCTTTTTTCTTCAGCCTTATACCAGATTATATGCAACGTTAGCATCGATACAAAAATTAAAAGAGCCAAAATATCTAATTGCATAAGTTGGTTTCCGTACATAACACCAACCAACAATGCACCTGCGGTTAAGCCTGCGTAAGTAAGCATGTCTATTTTATCAAAACGCTGATTATTTTGTGTTGGCATTTTGGCAAGCAAAGAACTTAACGTAGGTCTATTTTCAAGCATTTGCTCAACCGTTGGTAAATTATTAGCCATTAGTGTCGCCCCGCTTCTGTCGATAATAATATGAGCTGGAATTGTTCCAATTCGTTAAAAAGTAAAGCAAGTTCATGTGTAACCTCTTGGTCATTGACCTTACTTAAACTCGACTTAAGCGCATCTAAAACAGCTATATTTAGACAAGAAATAACATACTTTTCTCTATTCGAGGTCAGTCGGTTGAGTGACAGTTGATTAATAACATTTGAAATCTCTGAGCTAGTAGAAAAATCTTTATATATGGATGGTTCAGCAAACATTCTCATTACGTTTAACAATTGATCAGATAACATGAAAGTTACTCCTTTGATTGACAGCAACTGTAATTTACAATTAAGTTAGGACATAAAGTGTCCTAACTTATGCAGAGAGTGGTATATGAGAACCCCGAATTCAGAATTTAAGAATGCAATTGTACGAAGCATTGATGTCGGTGAATATAATGCAATTAAATTAAAAGACTTAATTGAAAATAGACTTTTAAGCTTTAGGAAGGACAGCCAAGATTCCTTTGATTCGTTTAAGAAAAATGCTTATCGAATTATCACTTCGATGCTAGACGATGAAGGTGAGGGACTTACCAGAGTAAAAAAGGGAAATGCATATTTTTACTACTGGGCATCACAAAAAGATAAAGATGATGCTGTTGAACAGTTTGAAATGTCAGAAGAAAGAGCGTTTGCATTTGCGTTTATTAAAGAATATCTACCAGAACTGATCCCCCCTCATATATACAAAAGTCTTAAGACAGAATTTGATAAAGCGGAAGAAGTACTTGAAGACTTAGAGCTAACAAAATATTTAAGTAAAATAGACTTTAACCCTATGGGTTATGACATGCATAGCCAGTTGGATCACGATTTCGCGTCCAAAAACGAACTACAAACTTGGCAATTTGTATTTGATTGTACATTCAGCGAAGCAAGCTTTTCTGCAAAGTACCGTTCAATTCACGACAATTATGACTCTACTAAGTTGATTCTTTCGCCACAGAGGATCGTACTTTTGAATCAGCAATTAAAAGTACTGGCATATGAGCATAAAACCAACACGACTAGGTACTTTGAGATAAGAAAATTATGCGAAGTAAAAAAATCAAATGAACCATTTCTTGAGGTCAAAAAAGCCGAGTATGAATCAAGAGAGAAATTCTCTGCCATATGTCACACGTGGGTAAAAAACCACTTTGAATCTACATCTCTAGCAAATACAGCAAAATTTAAGAAACTTGCAACTGATGACTGCTGGCTGATGGAACTAGAATTAAGTTTTCCACACCATTTTAACCGCAAAGAACCAGATCCATTTTTTGTCGCAAACTATTTAAGCGGGTTTTCCGATTCAATGGTAGTGATCGAACCTGAATTTCTTAAAAAAGAAATGCAAAGAAGAACTTCTAGTTTAAATCTGGCATATCAAGATAATAAAAATGCTGAAAAAGTAATTTCTATTAGCCCATACGTTATGGCTAGAAAGCTATAGGAATATTATTTCAAATGAGCAAAGACAGCTCTAATTTCGCTTGGCTGAGGTTCTGATTTGGGATGGCAAATACCATATGCAGAGATTTGATAGAACATATCTCGATTACTTGTGAGATATATCTCACATTTAATAGGGCAAACACTGTCTTTTCTACTTACCCCAAATAAATAAATAGACTAACAACCTGTTTTTAAACAAGTTTTTATAAAAGCATCCAATATTACAACTTAAAACTTCTTAGGTTTATGTCTCTTTAGCCTTTTTCCAATTATTTAATTACGTACTATAGTTTCATCTTAACGACGAGACTGCTAAATGATTTAGCAAACATGGATTGGAATCGCTGGATGCGAAAAGGGATTTAATTAGGAAAGCAGGAGCTTTTTTGACAAGGAAACTGGGACAACAAGGACATGGATCGCAAGATGCGAAAAGGATGACGAGTATTACGTCGAACCAAATTTAGGGAGAGGAAGGCTAGGAAGCAAAAAGGACTATAACGAAGGCAGGAAGCTTTATAAAGGATTGGGAGTAGAAGGAGTGGAGAGTCTAAGGATTGGACAGCAAGGACCAAGAAGGATGAACATACAAATTGGATTTGTTTGGTAGGATGCCAAAGAGAATATAAAAAAAGTAGCTTTGGCTACTTTTTTTATGCCTAAAAATTAGCCACTAGCACTTGCTTGCTGCTCAAACTAAAAACGTTTTACCACCTCGCAACATAACATATTAACAACGGCTCCATGTTAAATAATTCCGCCATTGTTCATCATATTCCGCCATACGTTTGTGTTTTTTACCGACTAAATGATTATGTCTTTCAGCCTCAGTTATAAAAGGCCCAGCATGACAAATATCACAACCATTTTCACCAAACAATTCCGGTGGTGGCGTTAATGACGGAATGCGTTCGAACGCTGCTTGCCTATTATCCCTTGTCGTCCAAACGTAGGTTAAAGATTCGGTATCTTTTACATGTTTATCACGGTCTACATTTCTAATTTTGTAACCTGGGAGTTGTTTTATATCAAATGGCGTGCTGCCAACAAAATGGATATCACTAATCTGCGTTTTAAGGCCTTGGGTTAATGAATACTCAATATCCCACTCTATATAAGGTTTAACGTCTTTGGAGCTGATATAAGCTAACTGAGCTCCCGACTCTGATAATAAAGAGTTAAAACTATGTTTTAAAAACAACCTTAACAAACGACGGTTTAATGTATTTACACTCAACTTAATATCATCAAACTGGGTTTGTTGTATAAATTGTTGCTGGCTTGAGAAATTAGGGACAAGGGGAAACTGGAATATCACTACGTCATAACACGGTGACAATTGGTCAATGGACTCAGAACGGGTGACGTCAAATTCGGTGATAACTTCACAATCATTTTGCTTTAAAAACGCTAAATTATCATTGCCGTATTTATGCGTTAATTCATCTACTGAGTCTAATACCGTGGCAGTTAATTTATGGGGGTTGAAATGGCTGAACAAGGATCGGGAGAAAGATAAGTCACCATCTCCCACCGTTAATATCGACCATTGCGGTTTTATAATCATGTTTTTAAACTCAGAGCTATTATATAAACTCTATTATGCCTGTTTAGTACCCTAATCTACAGACACAAAAAAACCGCCGTTAAGGCGGTTTTCATTCAAATATTAATTACTTAATATTAGTTGTTGCTAACGAACTCTGGGTAAGCTTCTACACCACACTCAGAACGGTCAACACCTTCGTATTCTTGCTCTTCAGTAACTCGAATACCAATAACCGCTTTAAGAATTGACCAAACAATGAAGCTTGTTACAAATACCCAAACGAATATTGTTGCTGCACCAATTAACTGACCAGAGAACGAAGCTCCGTCGTTTGTTAATGGTACTAATAATAAACCTAATAAACCAACTACACCGTGAACTGAGATAGCGCCCACAGGATCATCAATTTTTAATTTATCTAACGCTAAGATAGAACCAACTACTAATAGACCACCTAGAGCACCAAATAAAGTTGCTTCTAGAGCAGTTGGTGTTGAAGGTTCTGCTGTAATAGCAACTAGACCAGCTAGTGCACCGTTAAGCGCCATCGTTAAGTCTGCTTTTTTGAATAATAATGCACTTAGTGCTAAAGCGGCAATTGAACCACCAGCTGCTGCTGCGTTAGTATTTAAAAATACCATTGCAACTGAGTTAGCGTTGGCGATATCACCAAGTTTTAATACAGAGCCACCGTTAAAGCCAAACCAACCCATCCATAAGATGAACGTACCTAATGTTGCCATTGGCATGTTTGCACCAGGAATTGCGTTTACTTTACCGTCTTTAGTATATTTACCTTTACGAGCACCTAGTAATAAAACACCCGCCAATGCTGCTGAAGCACCTGCCATATGAACGATACCAGAACCTGCAAAGTCAGAGAAACCTAAGTCGCCTAATGTGTATAGACCGAATACAGAAGCACCGCCCCAAGTCCAAGCACCTTCCATTGGGTAGATGAAACCAGTCATCACTACTGCAAATGCTAAGAATGCCCAAAGTTTCATACGCTCAGCAACCGCACCAGATACGATTGACATTGCTGTTGCTACAAATACAACTTGGAAGAAGAAGTCAGAAGCACCTGAGTAGATAGAGCCACCAACAAATCCGTCTTCACGTGCAGCAAAATCTGCTAATACTGCAGCTTCGTCAACAGCTTCAATTCCTGATAAGAAAAGGCTGCCGTCATACATGATTGAATAACCAACCACTAAATACATAACACATGAGATTGCAAACAAGGCTACGTTTTTAGTAAGAATTTCTGTTGTGTTTTTAGAGCGAACTAAACCCGCTTCTAACATGGCGAAACCAGCCGCCATCCACATAACCAATGCACCACAAACTAAGAAGTAGAAAGTGTCCATTGCATATTGAAGATGAAATATATTTTGTTCCATTGTAATTCCCCTATATCGCTTCGCCGTCAGTTTCACCAGTACGGATACGTACCGCTTGCGCTAGATCTAATACAAATATTTTACCGTCACCGATTTTACCTGTATTAGCAGCTTCAGCGATCACTTCAACTAAACGTTCCGCGTTCTCATCTGATGTTGCTATTTCTAGTTTTACTTTTGGTAGGAAATCAACTTGATATTCCGCACCACGATATAGTTCTGTGTGACCTTTCTGACGACCAAAACCTTTAACTTCAGTTACTGTTAGGCCTTCAACACCTACTTCACTGATGGCTTCACGTACATCATCAAGTTTAAATGGCTTGATTATGGCTGTTACCAATTTCATTGTTATTCCTTAGTATATTGTTTTTCTTATCGAGCTTACTAAAGGAAGATCAATGCCAGTAATGTAAGTTACTGTTATATATGATTGTTTCTGATTTTAGGGGCGTATTATAAAATCAATTGCACCAGATTGGTTTGTTTACATGTGCATTTGTGGTGCACAATTAATGTGCACGCATCAAGGGAAATTAAGGGGAGTTAAATTATGAAAATACAGACCAAACAGAGGTATTCACCTCTATCTTTACCGATTTATTTATAAATGCCATGGTACTTTTTACGGTGATGTTTTGATCTGACCAATTAACTTGCGACTCATAAAATTCGCCAGCAAAACGCTCTTGTTCAACAACAAGGGCAGAATTATCCGCTAACGTTAATTTTAATTGATGCGGTCTAATGTACACATCCACCGTTTTATCAATTAGAGTTGTTAAGTCTTGTTGTCCTGCATAAGGTATTTCACCCAGTTCAGAGCTGAGACTGTTAGCAGAAATAACCTTACAAGATAGCCACAGACCTTGCCCTAAAAACTCCGCAACAAACCGTGTACTTGGAGTATTAAACAAACGTTCTGCCACATCTATCTGTTCAATTTTACCATGATGTAACACCGCAATACGGTCACAAAATGCAAAGGCTTCATCTTGGTTATGCGTCACAAATAAAGCAGCAATATTATGCTGTTTTAACAAGGCGCGTATATCACCGATTAACTCAAAGCGAAATTGTGGATCTATGTTTGAAAAGGCTTCATCAAACAACAATAAATCCGGTTCACAGGCCAATGCTCTTACAATAGCAATACGTTGTTGTTGACCACCAGACAGTTCATGTGGATATCGGTCTGCGTATTCAGACATTTTTATAAGGGACAATAACGATTTTACTTTTTGCTGCTGTTCAGCTTTTGATAATTTATCTAAACCAAAAGCCACATTTTTAGCCACAGTCAAATGAGGAAATAAAGCATAATCTTGAAAGATAAGGCCAATCTTTCTTTCTTCGGAAGGTATATTTACACTATCACCTAGTACTTGTTTCCCGCCAATTAATACGTCACCAGATACGTTTTCTAATAATCCAGCAATCGCTTTTAATACGGTACTCTTACCGCCTCCCGATGGACCAAACAACGCAACTATCTCACCTGCATTTACCTGTAACTCAAGGTCTTTAATGATCTTATTGGTTTGATAACTCACATTCAATTTAGACAGGCTTAACACTGGCACAGTAATACTTCCATAAGGCAAACAAAAATTCTATTTAGCATCAATAGAACGATTTAATACTAATAAAGGGATAAGGCCCACCAATACTATCAAAATAGCGCCAAGTGCTGCTAGTTCTAGTTGTTCATCACTGGCAAACTGATACACATAAGTGGGGAGAGTTTGAAAATCAAATGGTCTTAACAATAATGCCGCAGGTAATTCTTTCATGCTTTCAACAAATATTAATAGCGCGGCCACTAAGGCGCTTTTTCGAATCAGCGGTATATGGACTTTTCTTAATAAGTTAACGCCATTGGTGCCCATGGTTTTAGATACCATGTCCAATGACGGACTAATTTTTTCATAACTGGATTCTAATGTTTTATTGGCAATCGCAATAAATCGAACCAAGTGTGCAAATATAATCGCGATAACAGTACCGCTTAATAATAATCCCGGCGCAGACAGTCCCATCCATACAGCCATATCGTTAATCTGAGTGTCCAAAAATGTTAATGGAATTAAAACACCAATTGCCATTACTGTGCCCGGTATCGCATAACCAGAACTAGCAACTTTTAACGAAAACGATTGCGCTTTGGTAGGTTTAACTCGATATGAGTAATTTAATATTAATGATAATACTAAGGCTAATAACGCAGTTATCAACGCAATGCCCGCACTGTTTAGTGCAAAATCAAAGACCTCTGTAGTCCAAGACTGCTCAAAATAATGAAACGCATATTGTAATAAAATGACCACAGGAACAATAAAGGCAAGAAACAAAATCAAGCTACAAAAACTCACCGCCAGAACCGTTTGTTTGGTGCTGAGTTTATAACTAAGGGTTTGTTGGCTGACCTTGGCATCATTACTATTTTTTTGTCTGCCCTTTTGCAGTTGTTCTAAAAACAACAAAACAAAAATACCCATCACCATGATTGCCGACAGTTTAGCGGCACTGGCTAAGTCATAATGACCTAACCAAGTATCATAAACCGCAGTGGTTAATGTACTGACAGCAAAATAATTTACGGTGGCGAAGTCAGCCATGCTTTCCATCATCGCCAACGCACAACTTGCAATAATTGCGGTTCTGGCCAACGGCAAAGAGACTTGCATAAAGCACTTAAAAGGCGATTTACCTAACACCCTTGCCGCATGAGTTAAGGTGGCATTTTGTTCAAGAAAGCTGGCTCTGACCATCAGATAAACATATGGATACAAAACCAAGGACAACATAATGGCGGCACCGGATAAGCTTCTGATATCAAAAAACCAATAATCATTAATACTTGTCCAACCAAACCAATCACGTAAGGTTATTTGAATCGGGCCTGCATAGTCCAACAAATCGGTGTAGGTGTACGCCACCAAATAAGCTGGCATCGCTAACGGTAAAACCAGGGCCCAATTAAAAAAACGTTTCCCCCAAAACTCACAATTGGCAATTAACCATGCTAATGGAATGCCAATGAGTAATACCAAAAAGCCAACAGCAGCCATTAACAACACAGTGTTAATAACATAGTCGGTTAAGACCGTTTCTTTAATATGAGTAAAGCTATCACCATGGGTACTTAATGCTTCAAAAGCAGGGTTAATAATGGCAATGCCATGCACAAGGCAAGCAACAAGCTTGATATTTTGATGTGTTTAAAACTAGGCCAACGCATAGCCCATTTTTTTACCAGATGATCGGTGTTTAAGGAAGAGTCACCAACAGCCGTTGCTTTTTTTATAACCGCTGTTGGCCCAGTTTCATTCATTAATAATTCAAATAATCTATTTTTTAGTTTGTGAACACTATTTACAGATCAAATTTAACTTTATCAACTAACTTTAACGCAGCTTCTCTATATTCAGCCACTTTAGTCAGTGACAAAGCATCTTCTTTAAAGTCACCCCAACTTAGAACCGTTGCTGAAGGTTTCACTTGTGGGTTAACTGGGTATTCCATATTTAATGATGCATAAGTCTGTTGAGCTTTCACTGACGATAAAAACGTGAGTAGCTTAAGTGCATTGGCTTTATTAGGCGCGTATTTGGTAATTACAGCACCAGATACATTAATATGTGCGCCGCGGTCATTTTGATTTGGGTAAACAATGTTAACCGCATCAGCCCATGGTTTTTGTTCTGCATTTTCTAACATCTTGCCATAATAATAACTGTTACCTAAAGAGACATCACATAAACCTTCTTTAATGGCTTTAACTTGGCCTCTGTCGTTACCTTGAGGTTTACGAGCTAAGTTAGCTTTCACACCTTGTAACCAAGTTTGCGCTTCGGCTTCACCTTTGTGCGCAATCATTGAAGCAATTAAACCTAAGTTATAAGGATGTTTACCACTACGAGTACATACTTTTCCTTTAAATTCAGGAGCCGCTAGCGCTTCGTACGTTAACGCTTTTGCGTCAGCCACTCTGTCTTTTGATGCATAAATATTGCGAACACGTTTCGTGAGGGCTATCCACTGGCCATTATCATCACGGAAATGTGCTGGTACATTTTTTTCAATTTCTTCACTGACGATTTCAGATGTTAATCCTTCATCTTGTAATTGCAGTAATTTACTAAAATTAGACGTTAGCACAACATCTGCAGGGCTATATTTCCCTTCACGTTTAATTCGTTCTATTAGCCCTTTCTTGGCAAATACCACTTTGGTTTTAATGCCTGTTTCAGCTGTAAACTTTTCTAAAATTGGGTCTATTAAAAATGACTGTCTAAATGAATAAATGTTAACCGTTTCGTCTGCGGCGGCTAAAACATTAAATGTGCTTAAAGTTAAAAGTGCGAGTACAAATTTTTTCATGAGTATTAAGATCCAATATGCGACTAGTTGCAAGTGAGAATTATTCTCAACAATTTTAACAATGGCTGTAAGAAAGTACAGAATTAAATTTGATTTAAAACCAAAAAACAGTCATTTTTACATCTCATTAGACATAATAATAAAATTAGAGACAATTTAGTGGTTAAAAATATTGCACTTGTCGCACACGACAAAAAAAAGCCAGAGATTATAGAGTGGGCTAAAAAACACCAAGCCAAGCTTTCCCAACACAATTTATTTGGTACAGGCACCACGGGTAAGTTAATCAAAAATGCGTCCCCTGAGTTAAATATAACGCCATTAAAGAGCGGCCCTTTAGGGGGTGATCAACAACTTGGCGCTATGATTTGCGAAGGGAAATTAGACATACTATTTTTCTTTACCGATCCGATGACCCCCCAACCACACGATGTGGATATTAAAGCCTTATTGCGCTTATCTACAATGTATAACTGTGTTGTTGCTTGTAATTTAGCCACCGCCGACTTTGTTATTGAAAGCCCTCTGTTTGAAGAACCTCAAGTTCATACAACTGACTTTAGTGAATACGCTGACAGAAGTATTTAACTCAATGTTGGAATGCACGTCTTTAGTTAAGCGTTATGGTCAGCAAGAGGTTATTAAACTATTCAACCATAGGTTTTCTGCTCGTATTACAAAAGTCACAGGTGCTAATGGCAGTGGTAAGTCCACGTTATTAAGGATGTTAGCTGGACTTGAGTTGCCAGATGAAGGCCAAATACATTCAGCAGTGCCTTTATCAGAATTGGTTTCACTTAGTTCCGACAGTATTATTCCACCTGAATTTTTGACTATTGCTGAAATCACTTCGCTGTTTGAGCGTTATAGCAGTTTTAACCTAAATTATTACCACCAACTCATTGAGCAGTTAAATCTCAAAGAGTTTGAGTATAAAAAGTTTGTTAATCTCTCAACCGGAACTAAAAAGAAGTTTTCTGTTATTTGGGCCTTATCGCAAAAATCAGGCGTTCTGATCCTTGACGAACCCTTTGCAAGTTTAGATCAAGACAGTCACGTTACCGTTAAAAATATAATTGAAGCGGATAGCCGAATACTCATCTTTGTTGATCATGAAAATATATTAGAATTTGACGAATCCATTAATGTTTAAACAAGTATTCAGTCAAAAACAGTCAATACATAAACAACAAAACCAGTTATATCGGATCATTGTTTTCTGCTTAGTTTTGTTCAGCCCTGTACTCTTATTGTTAGCTCCACTACCTGGATATTTAATCTACCAAGGTACTGAGCATTTCTTTTCTCACATTTTAGGTTGGCTGATCATCACGCTTATCGGGATATTTGAGGGATACTTATTTATGTCCGTTTGGCAAAAAAATGAATTGGTGTTTTTTAAGTATTTATTCGGCAAAGACTTTAACAAAAACCTGTTAGTTTCCTTTTTCCAATCTAGTTTTTTATTGCATTTGTTTATTTGGGCGGGTTATATCAAAGCTGACGTTTCCGTTTCTAACCTACTATTAACCGCAGCGATTTACCTTTATAACGCATGTATTTTTATTGTCTATTTAAAATATAAACTGGCCACCAAAACTGAGCTGAACATAACTTGGCCGAATACAAAAATCATTCTTCATCTATTTTTAAACGGCAATCTAACTTCTATCATTTTATTAATCTTAGGCAGTCTTATATTTAGCACTTTTTTGTTTAATGTAGAAAAAGCAGATGTCATATTGTCCATTGCTAGTTTGTGGTTGTTGCTGAATGTCTACCTGATAGCACAAGTATGGCGTGCTCATAAAGTAAATCTAAACCAGTATTCCATGTTTTTAACTTCGATAAGCCCCAAATATATGAAAACGATTAAGGCTGTCGCGACAGTCAACTGGTGTGTTATTTTTATTACTGTATTAACACTCAATATATCTATTGCAGCGTTGCAGTTAATCAACCATTGATAAATGCTGTGCCATTGCTTTCATAATGCGGTCTTTATTGGCTCTAAGTCGATAATCGTCGGATTGATCTATCCACTGTATTACACCATGTTCGTCAACCAAAATGGACGTAGGAATTGACATAGATTTAAACTTAAGTTGGTGTGGCTTAGGGAAAGGCAAACCAAACAAAGTCATAATATTATCTGAATCTGCACCAAATGCTTTGTGATGCTCAACGCCATACTGTTTCACAACATTTAGCTCTGGGTCAGATAATAATAAATGGCTTAACTTATCTCTTTTAGCATGGAATTTAGATTGTTCAACTGTGTCACCAGAAAGCGCGACAATTTGAACCCCATACTTATCAAACTCAGGCTTCATTTCATCAAACATAGTTAACTCTTTACTGCAGTATGGGCACCATGAACCACGATAGAACTTTAGTAAAACTCGTTTACCCATTAATTCGTTTGTTGAGAAATTATGACCATTTGCGGCCTTAATGCTAAAAGGAATTAAAGAGTCACCAACACGCACTTTTATATTACCAACCGGTGTCTTTCTCTGCGACAAAACCCACAAGAAAAAACAGCCCATAAATATCGAAATACTCGATAACAAAACAACAGGTATAACACTCAAAACAGAGCCCGGTATAGCTATATAAATAGCCACACTTGCTGAGGTTATTCCCAATAATAAGGATACGATTAACCCAATTGGGAAAACCGGTACTTTGTTTTTCATTAACTTGGAAAAATACATTGCAATACCAGTCAGTGATATAATTAACCCCAAAACAGAAACAAACAGAGCCGAAAAATTCATATAATGTTGCCTACTTTTAACTTGTACTCACTAGTACAATTGACATTAATGTACCGATGAGTACAATTTATATCAAGACGTTATTATGTATAGAAACGAGCATGGGTAAAAAAAGACAATTTGATGAAGATGAAGTGTTAAAGATTGTTGCTGACCATTTTTGGAAACACGGTTATTCATCAACAAAAGTAGACCAACTTTCTGCGATTACAGGCTTAACTAAGACCAGTATTTATCATGCTTTTGGTAATAAAGAGACTTTGTTTTTGCGAGCTATTGATTTTTATATTGAGAAAGATCTTAGTCAGCATATGAAAACGATAGACTTAACGAATTCTTTATCTGAAAACATAGAGAGCTTGTTATCCCAAATATTCTTAAATGACGCTAACGAACACTTAGCCAATGGCTGTTTTCTAACCAACAGTATTTTGGAGTTAGCTGGCAGTGACCCATTGTTACACGATGAAGCCACTAAACGTTTTGCCAAAGTGCAACAATCCTTTTTGCCGATATTTGATCATTACATCGAAAATGACTTACTGAAGTCAGACGTAAGTTGCACTGCGTTGACTGATTTTTTCATGACCTTCTTTCAAGGCCTACGAGTGCAATCTCGTAATCAAACTCAACCTCAAGCGTTAAAAAATGCGATTAGTATGTTTGTTGGATTAATAAAAACAATAGAAAAAGAAAACCCTTAACATTGCTATAAGGTTAAGGGTTTTCTTGATATTGATTTAACTGAACTAGTCTATTTGAGCAACATCAATTTTATTGGCCAAATATTCACGGATCTCAGCTTCCATTTGGTCTGCTGCACTGTCGTTATCAATGCGTTTTTTCTGACGTTGGCCATTAATATAAAAACCACTGCGTTTATTTGCCCCAGCTAAACCTAAATCGGATACTAAGGCCTCTCCAGGTCCATTCACAACACAGCCAATAACGGATACGGTGATAGGTTCAATAACATCTTCTAAACGTTCTTCTAACTGGTTCATGGTTTGTACAACATCAAACTCTTGCCTTGAACAACTTGGACAAGCAATAAAGTTAATTCCACGAGAACGAATACTAAGGGATTTTAATATGTCAAAACCCACTTTCACTTCTTCTACAGGATCGGCGGCAAGTGAAATTCGTAAAGTATCACCGATACCTTCAGACAATAACATGCCTAAACCCACAGCGGACTTAACAGCGCCAGAACGGAAACCGCCAGCTTCTGTAATACCAAGATGAATAGGTTGTTCTATTTCTTTTGCTAATAAACGGTAAGCGCCAACGGCTAAATGTACATCAGACGCCTTTACACTGACTTTAAAATTGTGGAAGTCATATCGCTGCAGAATATTAACATGACGCATTGCTGACTCTAACAGGGCCTCTGGACAAGGTTCATGATACTTTTCTTGAATGTCTTTTTCTAACGAGCCACCATTTACGCCAATACGTATTGGGATATTTTTTTCTTTGGCAGCATCAATAACCGCTTTGATCCTTTCTTCACTACCAATATTACCCGGGTTTATGCGCAAACAGTCCGCACCATACTCTGCCACTTTTAAGGCGATTCGATAGTCAAAATGAATATCCGCAACCAAAGGAATATCAACTAACTGTTTGATTTGTTTAAATGCTTCAGCCGCATCCATAGTCGGCACAGACACTCTTACTATATCAGCACCTGCATTTTGCAGTGCTTTAATTTGATTGACGGTTGCCTCTACATCTAATGTATTGGTATTGGTCATTGATTGTACTGAAATAGGCGCATCGCCACCTACTGGTACATTACCAACCATTATCTGTCGTGATTTACGGCGGGTTATCGGGTTTTCACCAAACATCTATTTCTCTCTACAATTAAAAAAGGCCGAATAATCAGCCTTTAATCTTTAAAAACTTAATGACGCTATTATAAAGCTTCTATCTCGAATCGGGCTACTCTATTTTTAGGTAAATCAGCAATACTAAACGGTTTGCCATTTACCCAAATTGAAACGCCGTCTGGGTTTCCAAGTAATACATTTAATGGGCCTTGCGCATTTAACGACATCAAATACCCCGCAGGTTTATTACCAATCGCAATTCGGTCACCACTAACATCGTGAACTTCAACCCAGCATTCATTTTCAAACTTCATTTCAACTTTGATAAAACCTTCTTCATCAATTTCACCATTATCTGCCACGGCTGCTTTTTGTGATGCCGTTAAGACAACCGGTTGTTGAATAGCGGGTTGTTCATTCTGCTCAGCTACTTTAGCTAATTCTGCAGGGGGAATAGTTTGATTTAAATTGCTTTCATCTTCACCTTGATCGGTAACAACGGCCGTGGCTTCAAGTTCTGTTTTTACTTCATGTGCGGCAACAACAATATGATCATCGGAGCCAGCAACTGGGGCAAAATCACTATATTGATTATCCTGCATCCACCAAATAATTAGAGCTATGATTAAGACAACTCCAAATACCCAAGAAATAAGCGATAACCTTTTTTCTACGGCTTTACGTTTATTTCGGCGTGAAAAAGACTGCATATCTTTATCAGGCTCATCATAAACCACACCAATGGTTTCAACTTGAGGTAGTACTAGTTCTTCCGCTACGTTTACTTTTTTAGCGTAAGAACGGATATATCCACGTACAAAAGTCTCAGGTAAATTTTTAGGAATTCGATCTTTTTCAATAGCCTCTAGTACATGTAGAGGCACTTTGATTTGGTCAGCTAAATCAGCCAAATCAATATTTAAAGCTTGTCGAGCCGAAACTAGAATTTGTCCAGGACTTTGTTTTTCTTTTTGTTCTTGGTTCGTTTGCTCAGTCATTACTAAAGCTGCTCCACTTCCACTTTTAAAATTTTAGTTCCCGCGGTGACAACACCGTCTTGTTTCACGTTATTCCACTGCATTAATTTATCCAAAGGAACATTCAATTTATCTGCAATTGTTGACAGATTATTCGTTTCTTTAACGGTATAAAACACATCCGGATTACGAACATACAACTTGTCACCAACATTAATCTGCTGTTTCTTTAACTTATTCCACTTCATCAAAGCTGAAATTTGAACGTTAAATTTAATAGAAACTCGATACAAATTTTCACCATACTGAACTGTATACCGCGGAATTTCAACATTATCGACATTTATATCTAAGATTGGAACACGTTCAATAATTTCAATTCCTGAGTTTTCACCTTGTTGTGAAATGATTGTTTCCTCTGGTAACGATAAATCTTTGCCTATTCCCACAACGGAATGCACGCTGTTAGGGTTAACAACTAAGGCTGGAGACGCCTCTTGCTCGCTTTTCTTGTTAACATTCATAACACTAGCATTTGTATTAGGTTTTAGACTTGATGACTTTTTACTTTTAGCAACGATTACCCCACCGATTGTGTTATTTCGTCTTTGTAGTTGCAAATATCTATGTTTACGTTGTTCAAAAACAGATTCACTTAATAAGTCCGCGTTTAATAATAAGTTCTCACGACTTAAAGGAAACTCAGTGGTTAAACGTTTACGGAACTGTTCGGCAATATCATAACGCCCGGCTGAGCTTTCTAATAATACCCCAAGCAATAAACTGGAAGATGTACCATCAAAATGAGATAAATGATGTTCATATAAATCAAACGCGACAGGCATATTGCCTAATGCATATTGTAATGAGATCAGGTTAATTAAGGTTTCAGAACGATTGGGGTTATGTTGATAAGAGGTTGTTAGATAACTAACTGCTGAATCAAAATCATCAGACTTTAAAACACACAAAGCCATGTTTTCGTAACTTTCGGCAACTTGAGTATAACTTGGTGTCGCGATCGCTCGTTTGAATTGAATCGTCGCTTGTTGATGATCACCCAATTCACATAAAAACACACCATAATTGTTTAATGTATCTGGGTTATTGGGCTCTATCTTTAATGAACTTTGATAAGACTGTTCGGCTCGTTCAACCTCACCAACCGCTTGATAATAGTAAGCTAAGCTGTAATGCACGTCCGCCCGGTTAGGTGCATATTCCAACGCTTTATCTAGATTAAATTTAGCTTGAGGGTAGTTATTATTACGTAAATACCCTAAGCCTAATAATAATCTGGATTTAGCCGCATCTTCTTTATCAAATGCCAACGCACGAACTTTTTGGTTTGAATCCACGTAAGATTGTTCGGTGACACAACCTGTTAATAATGCTAATCCCAAGCAATAAATGGCGGTTCGCAACATCCTAAAGCGCATAGTCGATCTCAATAATTTGGTAAAGTAGTTAATTAAATTTAAACTATCTTGACCGAAATTGAGTCACCTTTCACCTGTTTTTTTAACATACGTTTTGTACGATCAACAACATCACCAGCTAATTGCCCACACGCAGCATCAATATCATCGCCACGAGTTCGGCGAACAATACAAGTATATCCTTCTTCTTGCATGACTTTGGCAAACCTATCCACTCTTGAGTTTGATGATTTTCCATACGGCGCCCCAGGGAACGGGTTCCATGGGATAAGGTTAATTTTAGATGGTGTGCCACGTAATGTTTGAGCTAGCTCTCGCGCATGATCCATGGAATCATTAATGCCGTCTAACATCACGTATTCAATGGTAATATCTTGATTTGCTGTAGAACCGTCAATGTAACGACGACAAGCTGCTAAAAATGATTCGATGTTATATTTTTTATTCACAGGTACTAAGATGTCACGTAATTCATCATTAGGCGCATGTAATGAAATTGCTAATGCAACATCAATTTTTTCTTTTAATAAATCCAATGCTGGAACAACACCAGAAGTACTTAGCGTAACGCGGCGTTTAGACAAACCAAACGCAAAGTCATCCATCATTAGTTCCATTGCTGGAACAACATTATTAACATTTAATAATGGTTCACCCATGCCCATCATAACGACGTTGGTTACTGCTCTGTTTGTTGATAAACCATCCCAACCAATGTCTTGTACTACACGCCAAACTTGGCCAATGATTTCGCCCACTTTTAAGTTGCGATTAAAACCTTGAGCACCCGTTGAACAAAATGGGCATTCTAATGCGCAACCAACTTGAGAAGAAACACACAAGGTGGCGCGATTCCCTTCTGGGATCCAAACCGCTTCAACTTCTTGGCCATCTTCAAGTAATAACGCATATTTGATAGTCCCGTCGGTCGACTCTTGACGAACGCTGATCTCTGGCGCTTTTATGACACATTTTTCTTTTAATTTGGTTCTAAGAACTTTTGAGAAGTTGGTCATCTCATCAAAATCGGTTTTCCCCATTTGATAAATCCATTTAACCGCTTGGTCGGCACGAAAACCTTTTTCGCCAAATTCATCAGCAAAAAATTTACGCAACCCTTTGCGGTCAAAATCTAAAAGGTTGATTTTGGGGGTAACAGGAGTAGATGTTTCAACAGTCATAAAAGCCTCTTTGTAACTTATATCTTGGTTCTCTTTAAGATTGTCCTTAAAGAAATGGATGCGTTATTACACGCGTACTTTGTTTTTCTAATAACTCTAATGCCGATATATCAAAGCGATTAGAAAAACAAAAAGGACTCAGATTACCTAAGTCCTTTTTACGTCATCTATAAATAAACGATAAATGTTCACCCTGTTATGCAGGTCAACATTTAGTTAAGTTTATATTAACGAGTACGTGGGCAAACTTCTTCAGCTGTGAAGAAATAAGCAATTTCACGAGCTGCTGATTCAGGAGCATCAGAACCGTGACAAGCATTTTCATCGATAGAAGCAGCGTAATCAGCACGTAAAGTACCAGCTAAAGCTTCAGCAGGGTTAGTCGCGCCCATGATTTCACGATTTTTTAATACTGCGTTTTCGCCTTCTAAAACTTGAACCATTACTGGACCAGAAGTCATGAAAGAAACTAAAGCACCAAAGAAAGGACGTTCGCTGTGTTCTGCATAAAAACCTTCAGCTTGTTCTTTTGAAAGGTGAACCATTTTAGAAGCTACAATGCGTAAGCCTGCAGATTCAAAACGGTTGTAGATAGCGCCAATTACATTTTTAGCAACTGCGTCAGGTTTGATGATTGAAAAAGTACGTTCTAAAGCCATGTTAAACTCCAAGGTTTAATGTTTAAAAATTATAGGGTTCTAAAATTTAGGGCGCGAATTATACGTTAATTATTTTAAAATAAATATGGGAATAACCACTATTAACAAAGTTATGTTAATTGCGCTATCCTTGCTCCCTGCCTAAACTGGAATTCTCTGTTTGTTTCTAGACAACACATACAAAAATTTATACACAATGGACTTAATTTAATGGCTCAGCCACAGTTAGTAACTGAATTACTCAAAACCTTAAAAGCAAAATACCAAGTTGTTCTAGATGATGCTGTATTGTTTTATGAACAATATGAGTCTTTATACGGCGTTTACGCAAAAGAATCTCAACGTGTTATTGAGATTAAACATCAATTATCTACAATTCATAGTTACAAAAAAAAGCATGGCTCTTTTCCAAAAATTAAAGGGCAAGACAGTACCGATGCTTACATTAAAGAATTAGAGAAAATCAAACATAGAGCGCAATCGGAAATTGATCACGTAGAGCCTGATGTATTAGAAGGGTTTGAAAAGCGTCAAGCTTTGTTAACCGATATTGCAAACTCCATTGCCAAAATGATGATCAGTGAACGTGATGCTAGTCAGTTTATTGCCACTATGATGTTACGTGCTCCCCTTCCTGCCGATAGCAGTCGCTGTCCAACCAATGAGAAAAACAAACCTATTTATATTGCGGCTTTAGCCATTTCGTTGTTAAAACAACTCACTAGCCAGCAACTCATTGAAGAAGATTACATTACACAACGGGTTCCACCGCTTGTTCCAGGTGAGTCTCACCCAGAGCAGTTAGAATATCCACAAGAGATGTTAAGTGATTATATTAACGAAGTTTTAAACCCAATAATTATAGCTGTACTAATCCATAACATTGGCAGTTATTCTGTTGAAGCTGAACGTATTTATAAAGGTAACCGTTATAGGATGCTTGATGAGGAAGCCCGTAAGAGTTTAATCAATATTATTCATTCAGCCACCAACGATTATTTACATTATGGTTTTGGCAAACCTCAACAAGAAAAAATGGACGAAACACAATTTGAACTTGAAATGGAAAAGTTTGAGTTGACCCAAACCATCGTGAATGATTATCCAAAATCACAAAGCCCTATTGGTAATTTGTTGCGTATTCCCATGATTTACTCTTCATTTATGTTATCAACCAAACCCCAACATGATTTTAAATTAAGTTTTAAAGCCTACGACATTTTAAAAAGTGGTATTGATAAAAATGTTGTATACGCACCTTACGGTGAAGTGTTTTTAAATATGGTTGGCCAATATCCACTTGGTTGCGGAATTTTCTTTATTTCTAAAGAGACAGGCTTGCCAGAACGAGCTGTGGTTTCCAGTTTGAACCCGCCAAAACCAACAAGTGCTATCGTGAAACAATTAACACGACGCCAAGTAAAATTTGACGATCATACGCAAGTTTCAGCAAGTGAAGAATATATAGTGTCTAACGACATCGCTCGTAAAAAATCTGACTTTGCCGCGCCGTATTATAAAAAACAATTTCCAACTGGCTTTTATTGGAACCCGGCAGAACCTTGGGAAAGAGATATCGATCATCAGAAGTTTTGGCGTCGAGATAATCAAATAAAGTCAAATTAAACCACGTATTTAACGAGCGCTTCTAATCTAGTTGCGCTCTGGTGTTTCCCCTTAAATTCATTAAACTACTTGGTATCAAAACTTAGGGTCTGTTTATCTTTCATTTTCTGCAATGCTGGCGGCTATTTGTTACAGCCAACAAGGCAGAAGATACGCGAATAGTGGTTCTATTTAAGTGTCTGATAACGATGTTGGGGTGACAAAGAGTCCCAGCCCTTCGGGTTGAGGTTAAATCATCCCCACTCTTCGTTATAAATAGACTCATTTAGTCGACTAAACCTCGCTATTTATGTCTTAATTGGGAATGATTTTCAACTCAACGTTACGTAAAATGAAAGATAAACAGACCCTAGGAGTTTCCAATGAAGCTAAAATCCATTTTATTGATATCAACCATGTTGTTTATCAACGCCTGTACCGACAATTCAGTCGCCAGCACAACCACTCAATTCCAACAGTTATTAGATGAACATTGGCAACATGCCACAAAAGAACAAGTGTTTTTCAGAAATGACCCTGATACATTCAGAATGAATGGCAAACTGCCAGATATGTCCGAAGCCGGTAGAACAAGAAGAGCTGAATATAACCAAACCTTGTTAAACCGCTTAGCCGAAATAGACTTAAGTAAATTGAGCGACGCTGACCAAGTAACTTATCGTTTATTTAAATACGAACGTGAGACAGAAGCTAAAAGCTACCAGAATATAGACCATTATTTCCCAATGAATTATTACGCGGGATACCACAGTTATTTTGCTGGTGCGCCGGGGAACATGTCGTTTTTAACCACCAAAGACTATGACAACTACTTAATTAGTTTGGCCGATTTCCCTCGTTATAATCAGCAGCATATAGATGATTTAACTGTCGCTATCGAGAAAGGGTATACCCAATATTGCGAAACCTTTAAGAACTATCACAAGTCAATAAGCAAACATATCGTCGATAATATTGAAGACAGTAACTTTTGGGCACCTCTTGCCAATATCCCAGCTAATTTTAATGAACAAGACAAACTGACTTACCAAACTAAAGCAAAACAACTGATTACTGACGTTGTTATCCCTGAATATAAAAAGTTTTATTCCTTTTTCACTCAAGACTACATGAACAATTGCAGAAAAATAGCAGGTATTAGCAGTGTTGACGGCGGCGCAGAATTCTATGAGTACTTAATTAACTACTTTACAACCACTGATATGACGGCAGATGAAATTCATCAAATTGGTTTAGAAGAAGTGAAACGCATACGCCAAGAAATGCAGCAGATCATCAAGCAAGTTGGCTTTAAAGGTGACTTCAAAGCCTTTATTGAGTTTTTAAGAACTGATCCTCAATTCTACGCGACGACTGAACGTGACCTGTTAGAAAAAGCCAGTTATATCAGCCGTAAGATGGCTGCTCAATTACCTAAATGGTTTTCTTTATTACCAAGAACGCCATTTGATATTAAATCCAGCGCAAGCGGTGCGTATTATGTTGGTTCAGATGGAACAGGAACAACGTCTGGCACTTACTTTCTAGCCACCAAAAATCTTGCTGCAGAACCGCTATATACACTAGAAGCGCTAACTTTCCATGAAGCAGAACCGGGGCATCACTTACAAGGTTCTATTGCTAGAGAAGTCGATATGGCGGAATTTAGAAAAATATTATCTCATTCAGCCTTCACAGAAGGATGGGGTTTATATTCTGAGAAATTAGGCAAAGAAATGGGCTTTTACCAAGACCCATACAGCGACTTTGGCCGTTTAACTTATGAAACGTGGCGAGCCTGTCGTTTAGTGGTTGATACGGGTATTCATGCTAAAGGTTGGACTCGCCAACAAGCCATTGATTATTTAGCCGAGAACACCGCCTTAAGTATGCCTGATGTCATCGGTCAAATTGATCGTTATATCAGCTGGCCAGCACAAGCTTTGTCTTACAAGATTGGTGAGATAAAAATGATAGAGTTAAGAACGTTAGCGGAAGCTGAGTTAGGCGAACAGTTTGATGTGAGAGCTTTTCATGACCAAATTCTGACAAATGGTAGCTTACCTTTAGCACTCCTAGAAGAGTTAACCAAAGATTGGATAATGAAACAGAAAGGTTAACCAATAACATACGCCAGAGTTGACTCTGGCGTATGTTTACCTCAATGCTTTTTTACTAAGTTTCAGATCAATAGATTAGTCCCAACAACTCACCTTAAATTGTTATTAAAACAAGTCGATAATATTTTTTATATCACGAATGCTTTTTTCAGTGACGTATAAATCTTCGATTATTTGTTTGTTTTCTCGTACTTCCACTAACTGCTCTTTAGCATGAGCTTGTGCGGCATCTGATGAATATTTATCTGAGATTGTCGCTAATAATTGAGCTTCTTTTCTCTCTATTTTGTGGATTGCTAATTCATATTCATATTGATTCAATTTACTTTGTAATTCAGACAGTTCAAATTCGGCGGTTTTGAACGAAGATTTAATGTATGACTTAGTATCTTTATCTAACGATGTGTCTTTTAGTTCCTCTTTATATCGAGCAGCTTCCGACTTTTTACTAATGATCTTATTTTCTGTATCACTCACATTAAAGTAAGGAATATAGCCCTCTAAAAATTGTGAAGACAAGTTTGCAGGACACACTTTTTGATATTCTTTGCCTTGCTCACCAATTAACGTGCCGTTTTCATAACTACAGTAGCTTTTCAGTCCCTCTGCACGTCCTTTATTATACTGAGCAAGATCAACATTTGCTTTATGTTCAGCACAATCTTTAGTGTAATCTGCGGCCATACTGGTTTTACCTTGCTGGCCGTCAAAAACACCAATTTGATACCAATCTCCAAGTTGGCACTGCTCTTTACTAATACTGGTGCAACCAGACAACAAGATTAAAACAAGTGCTAAACCCATCAACTTATTACAAACAAAAGTCATTTTATATTTCCTTGATTAATATCCCTTAGAACTATCTTCATAGATTAAACGGGGACGATTTTGGGGTCATAGTATAAAATAGTTATTACTAAGCAAAGTGTTGATCTGATAATTCCTAATCATCATGACACCAGAATACGTTTATACGATGTTAAACCACTCAATTTGATCACTCTGTCTTTTTCAATACAGGCGAAACCATCCCTTTTAACAGTCGACCAAATATATCAGCTCCCGTGATGATGCGTTTATTGTCACCCCACACTAAAAGCACATCATGCTCAATAACACCATCATAGTTCTTGTCGGTAGAAGTATTCATTCTCATCTCTAATATCGCTTCATTTAACGAGGTAGATTCGTCCGTTAATACCACAGGACGATGGCAATAATGATAAGGGTCAAACTCATTAGGTTGAAACAACGCCGCTCTTGAAAAACCATCAGCATCTAACACTAACAATGGCCAACCGTCTTCGTTGGTTAAAATTACCCAGTTGTAATCCGTTTGATTTACTAATACTAAAAAAGGGTCGTCTGTTTTATTGGTCATTTCAGGGATAATGGGTAAATCTAATTTAGTGGGCAATGCTAGAATTGATTTAGGATCGATTAATTCCCCCTCTTCGATAACTTTAATTTCATCCATTGAGAAAAAGTTAAGCGCGCCAATACCTTCAACATGGTTTAAGTCGGCTTCTTCGGCAGTGATATGAGAACGAATTATGTTACGTAATTCACTTTCCTCAAAGTAAGTAATACCTTCTTTACCCAACCAAGCATCAAGTACCAAGCCTGTAGGTTTCGCCACTATATAAAATAGAAACTGATAAAAACGGACGATTGGTGACAAAATACTGCCCATTTTTAATGCATTACGTGAAAAATAAGCCTGTGGGGTTATTTCACCAATTATGGTTATCGCGATTGTCGAGAATAAAAAGGCACTTACGCCAGCCAACACAGAATCTGACAGTAAAGTTAACAATACATTAATACAAACATTGCCCCATAAAATGGTGGCTAATAAGAAATTTGAGTCATCACGTAACTTAAGGATCTTCTTTGCATCTTTGTTGCCCTTTTTAACTTCAACTTCGAGGTGTAACCTGCTAATTGAAAATAGCGCTAAGTTCAAGCCTGAAAATATAGCCGATTGTGATATACAAAGTGCAATAGCGCACCAAATGATTATGTCTGTTGACATCAGAAATGTCCTAATTAGGAAGTTAAGCGGGGAATATAGTCTATTTTTCTATAATTTCATTAAATATATTTTTGTCGTTTCAACAAATTATGATGTGGTAATAATACAACAAACAAATTCACTTACTTTATGAGTGAAAAGCCATGTATTATGTTGCCAATATCATTACTTTTTTATCCATCGAAAGAAGATCACATTGAACGACATAACCGTAACTATCAACACTGGAACAATACGTAAATTTCAACCTTTGATCATTTGGTTCGCCAGCATCTTATTTCTCGCCTTAGGCGTATATTTAACCCTCATCAATTATTGTGATATTGAGTGGTTAACCCGCAGTGGTTGTGTTGTCGTCATGTTAGGGATCTGGTCTGGAATGGGTGGCATAATTGAAGAACGCATATTAACAAAACGGTTTGATGTACAAAGAAGAATAGCGTTATCCCGCGCCAAACTTAAATTACGCAAAATTAATGCTCCGCAAGAATACGTTGAAAAAGAAATAGAGTCGATTGAAGAAGATTACGAACAAAAAATGGAACAACTTAGAAATAAAGTACGATTACAATTAGGTATTCTGGAAGTTTCTTTGTTGATAACCGGTACTTTTGTTTGGGGTTTTGGCGACTTATTTTTTAAATTAAGCTTTTAGGATCAGATTAACATATGTCTAACAATCAATGGTGGGGCGACTTTACATTCGACGATCAACAAATCAAACGTTGGCAAATTGGAGAACGAGCGATCACAATCAAACGTGCGGTTAATGAATGGAATTGTTGGAACTATGAAACCAGTGATGAAATTGATCTGCCCATTGAGTTAGTAGATATAGAACAAAGCACTGATAATTCCGAAAAGATGTTTGGTCGATATTTAGAAAATAATTCTGAGGGTAAAATTAGAATTTCACCTAAATTGGCAGACCGTTCTGTGGTCACGCGTCCGGCCACCCCGTTAACCTTATTAACCGGTGAAAAAACACAATTATTCATTAGCACGCCTATTTGGTTTAGCGCTAAAACGCTTTCAAATAATCAGCAGTTCATTGATTTACCCTTCTGGCGACCTTCTGACTCTTGGTTTGGCGCGTCGACCATTGATGGTCAATTATGTTATGCAAAGTATACATCGGCCAGAATACAACTAGCCCACTTAGAAAAACGTTCTCACCGAGCGATTACCCCTATCACTGTAATTAATCACCAAGACAAACCTTTGGTGATAGAACGTCTTAATGTGCCAGTTAATTTATTAAACTTATATTGCGACGACCACAATCAATTCTGGACATCCGGGATTACGGTTAAAACCGAAAGTCACTCTCGCAATGTTGAAATGCACATTAATGAAAAAGTCCCAAAAGAAGTGCAATCCTATGAGTTGATTAGCCCACCTCGTATTGTCTCAGAAACGAATAAACTAATACGCAACATCAGCAACTTACTCGGATAAGAATATATTTATGGAATCCATTATTGAATTGATAGAGTTAATAAAAACCTCGTTTTTATACTCTTTAATACAAGCACTGTTATTACTGATCATTGGTTATATTGTGAGTCGTTTAATTAGTGGCATTGTTGCCAAAGTGGTTGAAAATAAAATGACCCCACATGGCCAGTTTTTGTTAAAAAGAACGGTGTTTTACACCATTTTAACCTTGTTTACCTTATCTGCATTAAAACATGCAGGATTTGATTTAAGCATATTATTAGGCGCTGCGGGTCTCTTTACTGTGGCATTAGGGTTTGCCTCTCAAACCTCTGCATCCAACTTAATCAGTGGTTTATTTTTGATGGTAGAAAGACCGTTTTCAATATCGGATGTTATCAAAGTAAGTGATATTACCGGAGAAGTGATCTCTATTGATTTGCTGTCAGTAAAGTTACGTACATATGATAATCTATTTGTCCGTATTCCAAACGAAAGCATGATCAAAACCCCCGTAACTACTCTGACTAAATTCCCAATCAGACGTGCCGATTTAATAATAGGTATTGCCTATAAAGAAGATATTGAACGTGTAAGGGAAGTGTTATTAGACATTGCCGCTAAAAACGTGATTTGTTTAGACGAACCAGCCCCCCTATTTATCTTAACTGGATTTGGCGACTCATCTGTAGATATTCAATTTTCTGTTTGGGCTAAAAGGGAAAATTTCTTACAACTCAAAAACTCCATGTACCAACAAATTAAGAAAACCTTTGATGAACAAGGGATTGAGATTCCGTTCCCACATGTCAGTTTATACGCTGGAAGTGAAACCAAAACATTCCCAATACAAATAGATACCGACAACAAAGAGTAAAGAATTGATTGGCTTGACCTTTAATTGAATTAAAAAAAGACCTAATCCACATTGTGATTAGGTCTTATTTATCTTCATTTAATTCAATCTGAGTTAACAGGCTTTAACTAACAATACCCCTACTTTAAATTCGAGTACTTCGACCTTAGTTCCTTTTGATATGGGTTGATCAGACTCTACTTTCCAATCTATACCTGAATAATGATGTTTACCCACAACGCCATTATCTATGTCCTGCTCTAGAGTAAATTGATAACCATCTAAGTCTGAAGTAACTTTTTTATGCTCACTTTGTGATTGTAATTGTTTTAATGGTTTCCATAATAACAAACTAAATATTGCGGTTAATATGGCCACTGAAATCAACACTGTGGCAGTACTATCTGAAATAATACCAAAATATATCAAGGCACCAGAAACTAACATAGCCAAACCAATTAAGGTTAAAAAGAAAGTAGCGAAACCAAATACTAAAACATCAATCACTGCCATCAATAACCCTACGGCCATTAACGACTGACTCACATCAGAAAATAACCACATAATGACTCCCAATTAACTTTGTTTCGTATTTAATGTATTGATGATTGTCATTGCTTGAGCAACCACACTGGACGCCTCTGATGTACCATCTGGTAATAGAACAACGGTAGACTCTTTGGCTATCGCTTGTTTAGCGGCAATCGCTTTTGTCGCTAGGTCTAATTGAATTGCGCTTTGGCCTTGTTCCGTTTTAGCAATATTACCTATGAGCTCTAAGGCTTCCGCTTGTGCTTTAGCAACTTGTAAAATAGCTTGAGCTTCACCTTCCGCACTTAAAATTTGTTCTGCTTTTTCACCTTCAGCTGCCAATACTTGCGATTGTTTTTGACCTTCAGCTACGTTAATTGCCGCTTGTCGATCGCCTTCAGACTCTAACACTTGCGCACGCTTTTCACGTTCGGCTTTCATTTGACGTTCCATTGCTTCCATTACAGAAGAAGGTGGCACTATGTCTTTTATTTCATAACGTAATACCTGCACGCCCCAAGGTGCTGCAGCATCGTTAATCGCGGCTACGATATTAGCATTCAAACTGTCACGTTCTTCAAAGGTCTTGTCCAATTCCATTTTACCAATTTCACTTCGCATCGTTGTTTGTGACAACTGCACAACAGCAAATATATAATCATCTACACCATAAGACGCTTTATATGGGTCAAGTACTCTAAAATATAAAACACCATCTACGGTTAAAGATATATTATCTTTAGTGATGGCTGACTGGCTTGGCACATCAATGGCCTGTTCTTTTAATGAGCGGTCATAACCAATTTTATCAATAAATGGCACAATGAAGTTTAATCCCGCTTCAATGGTTTTATTAAACTTACCAAATCGTTCAACCAAAAAGGCTCGATTTTGCGGTACAAACTTGATTGATGATTTGACTAATACAACAACTAATAACAGTACCGCAAACTCAAACGTAAGTACGGTAGACAGTAATATTTCCATTTTAATATTCCTTAACACTTCGATAATAACAACCGCTTCATTAATGCAAACAAACAAGAAAATGTAAACCGATTTCGCTTTCAAAACCAATTTACCAAATTAAATTTGTTCAAAAAAATATTCCTAACTTCGGATGTTCTTTAGTTAAGAAAAAGTTTAATACGATTTTAGCTTTACTCGAATTATCGATGATTACATTGCATTTAACGTCTATTTGCGACCTACGCCTAGACATTAGCAATTAATTTAAATAACGTACCCTTGGAACCAATTTAACTGGATAAAGAATAAATGAATAATAAAAAACTCTCTTTAAGTTTGGCTGTCATTTCAGGCTTATTTTTAGCAGGTTGTGGTCAACAATCTAGCACGTCAAGTACCGCACAAAATAGTCAATTAGCAGAAGTGAAAATGGATAAAGTGATATACCCAGTCACTAAAAAAGGTGATGTTGTAGATGAGTACTTCGGTACTAAAGTTCCTGACCCATACCGTTGGTTGGAAGATGATATGAGTGCAGAAACCGCAGAGTGGGTTAAAGTACAAAACAAAACAACCCAAGCGTATTTAAGTAATATTCCTTATCGTGAAAAAATTGAACAACGTTTATCGGCATTATTAGATTACGAAAAAGTTGGGATGCCGTTTATTGAAGGTGACTATAGCTATTTCTATAAAAATGACGGTCTGCAAAATCAATATGTTTTGTATCGCCAAAAAGAGGGTGAAGAAGCTGAAGTATTCTTAGATCCTAATACCTTTAGTGATGACGGAACTGTTTCTTTATCTAGTATCGAATTTACTAAAGATGGTTCTTTAGCTGTTTATATGATCTCAGAAGGTGGAAGTGATTGGCGTAAAGCAAAGATCATCGACACCAAAACTAAAAAAGAAGTTGAAAGCGAGCTAATTGATATCAAATTCAGTGGTTTATCTTGGGTAGGTAATGAAGGGTTTTACTATTCTAGTTACGACAAACCTAAAGGCAGCGAGTTGTCTGCTAAAACAGATCAACACAAACTTTATTACCATAAATTAGGCACGCCTCAATCACAAGACACCCTAATTTTTGGTGGTACAGAAGCTGAGAAACATCGTTATGTTGGTGGTAACGCTACTGAAGATGGAAAGTATCTTATCGTCTCAGCTGCCGTTTCGACTTCAGGCAACCGACTATTTATTAAAGATTTAACAAAACCTAATTCTAAATTAATCCCTGTTGTTACCGATACCCATTCAGATACGTATTTATTAGACAGTAAAGGTGATGATTTATTATTAGTCACCAATATGGATGCGCCAAATAAACGTGTTGTTAAAATGGATGCCACCAATCCCGCCCCAACTAACTGGGTAGATGTGATCCCAGAAACTGAGAACGTCTTATCTGTGTCTACCGGCGGTGGTTATTTATTTACTAAATACATGAGACATGCAACGTCATTTGTACAACAATTTGATTTAGCGGGTAAAAAAATCCGTGACATTGAGTTGCCAGAAGTAGGCACTGCTGGCGGTTTCTGGGGCAAGAAGAGTCAAGAAAAGGTTTATTATTCATTTAGTAACCAAAAAACACCTAGCACTATTTTAACTTTAGATGTTAACTCTGGTGAATCGAGTGTTCACTTAAAATCAAAAGTGAAATTCAACAGCGATGATTTTGAGTCTAAACAAATATTCTACACCTCAAAAGACGGTACCAAAGTACCTATGATCATTACTCACAAAAAAGGCATTAAGCTAGACGGAAGTAACCCTACCATTCTTTATGGTTACGGTGGTTTTAATGTGAGTTTACAACCTCAATTTAGCTCGACTCGTGCAGCTTGGTTAGAACTTGGTGGTGTGTACGCTGTTGCTAACCTTCGTGGTGGCGGTGAGTATGGTAAAAAATGGCATGACGCAGGTACACAGCTAAAAAAACAAAACGTATTTGATGACTTTATTGGTGCCGCAGAATACTTGATTAAAGAAAAAGTAACCTCTTCTGAAAAGCTGGCTGTTATGGGTGGGTCTAATGGTGGTTTATTAGTGGGTGCTGTGATGACTCAACGCCCTGAGCTGTTCAAAGTTGCTTTACCGGCTGTTGGTGTATTAGATATGTTGAGATACCACACCTTCACATCTGGTGCTGGTTGGGCTTACGATTATGGTACATCTGAAGATAACAAAGAGATGTTTAATTATCTACTAGGTTACTCTCCTGTCCACAATGTTAAAGCAGGCGTGGAATACCCAGCTACCTTAGTCACCACTGGTGATCATGATGATCGTGTGGTACCAGCACATTCATTTAAATTTGCCGCCGAGTTACAAGCGAAACAAGCTGGTTCAAACCCAACACTGATCCGCATAGAAACAGATGCAGGTCACGGTGCAGGAACGCCAATTAGCAAAACAATAGAGCAATATGCCGACATATATGGCTTTACTCTATATAACATGGGCGTTAAAGATATTTAACCCACATAAAAAACAAAAAGGCCATCTATTTAGATGGCCTTTTTTATAACTGATAAACTTGGTTATCAATTAGTATAAGTGTTAAATCGTTCCTGAACGACAGGTTTTTATTCGTTTGTTGCCAAGGTAAATAGGTTCTTTTTTTAATTCACCTTCTAACACTTCAGATACCGCTTGTCCCGTTTCAACATCAACAATCCACATTAATATTTTTTGCCCTTCAAGCTTTCTCTTAAGCGTATACGTTTTATTAGCTTCTAGTTTTACCTTGAAGTTAACAAAAGCTTCCGTTTTACTATTGGCAAAGTCCAGTCGAGATATGTTCGCTTTTACCCATAAGCTATGCTCACCAGCTTCAAATTGTTTAGGCTCTGTCCATTCAGTTGGCTTTTTACGAAAACACATTAAATGAACATATTCTAACAAGGCACCTGTATCACTTTTAAAGTTTACAAATCTGAAGTGATTGGCCTTAATTTCATCATTTGCAGGGATCGCACTACAGCCTATAATCGATACACTAAATAAAAGTGCTAGAAACGATTTATAACTCGCCATTATTTATTCCTTTATCATTATGAAGTTCTATTAGATTACTGGCTAATAATAAAAATTTAAATGTGATTAAATTCCATCTTCAGCACATGTCTTAAATATCTTTATATTTAAGTATATTACCAAGTTAGCAATTGATGTTAATGAATACAACCAACTTATTCCATTGTGTAAACAACAAAAACCGTTGCAGTAACTCTCATCTTACCAATCTTAAAAACACTCGAACCTGGTGGCACTCTATATCTTACTTGAGCTGTATTATATGACTGACCATACACTTCTTGGTTTGGTCGTAAATTATAAGCGTCTTCCGTTCTTGTTTTAAATTCAGATATTGAATACACGTCTTTAACTTCTTTTCCATGTATTGCTGCTAACTCACTCGCTTTTAATTTGGCGTCATTAACCGCCAACATTAATACCCCTTTTAATCGCTCGCTCATCGGACAATTCTACAGTAGAAGATATTTTTGAAGTGATCTCAGCTTCTACCAAGGCGTCGTTTAATGCTGGATACTTGGTAAGATCTTGCAGCAATATATCGATATTACGGCTAACTCGTGTACCCACATTTACACTCTTGCCGTTTTGATGTTCTATGGCTGGATATATTTGTATTGGGGTCGCCGTGATCTGCTCTTGTTTGATACCTAATACTTTGGTCGCTTCGAACAATTTTAACGACTTTTCATCTATTTCTATCTTAGCTATTTCAGCATCCATGTGAGTGGCCATGACTGACACGGATATTTTAATTTGATCGGGAATAACCTCTTGCTCAGCATGCCCTTCAACATAAATATGAGGTTGTTTTGGAATCACCGTTGACAGCAGTGGAAATGAAATAATGGATAAAACAAATACGAGTGCTTTCATTGAAGTACCTTTCATAAATTTTCTTGAATATTAGCATTAGGTTAATAACTTAGAGCGTTTGGTTTTTAATATTTTTTTTGTTCCATGAAGTAAAAAGGCCTATGTTTTCAATAGGCCTCATATGGTCTTTATTTAAATTAAATTATAAGTTGATACCCTGTTGTTGAGCCTTTAATTGGCTACACATTTCAATACGTTCAAGGGTGGTAGACAAATGATGTTCAGCTCCTGCAAGTTGCTCTAATTTGGCAGTAAAAAACGCCTCAACGTCGTCACGCATTTCTTTACTGCAAAAACCAGAACCTATCATAGGGGTATAACCTAAGTATTTTTTAGGGATCACCAACTCAATAAATGAGAATTTATCTTTAAACCATTGGTACACATTTCGTTGATTTTCTTTTCTACTCATGTGAGTAACTAACAACGTAATACGTTCATTTACCCTAATGGATAATGAGGTAATAGTATCTAATACTAATTCACTGACTGCTGGGTCATTCGAGCGAGCGACCGCGGTTAATAATTGTTGGCGTAAAGTACCGTCATCTGTATTCTCCAGCTGCGCTAAAACGGCTTTAGCAAATGGCAGTCCGTGCAGTTCTACACCGCTTGCTAATGCCGGTAATAAAAGCTCTGGATCGAGCTCACTGGTATTGAGTTGATTACTTTTGTTGTAGCCAATAACCTCCTCTCCCATTTGAGCTAACTGGTTAAGTAATTCAGGCTGCTTCAGCGTTAATGCCACAAGTGAAATGATCTTCTTTCTTAACAGTTTAGTCGCAACCGGATCATCTAAGTCCGCTTGTGTATTTGCATATAAACCTAGTGACTCCAATTTACTGTCATACAGTGAATTTAAATATTGAGATATTTTAACTTGATCATCATCTCCGGCTAAGTTATTTGAAATAAACTCTATTTCGCCAACAGGTTGTGTCACTAAGTCCCAATCAGTGTCAGACACTATAGGTTTAATTGCTACCAAGTACTCCGACACACTGATTCTTCCGGCCCGGAATTCAGCCACTAAATTGCTCGCAACCGAATATTTTTCAGAGCCATCAAGTTTGCCAAAATTCGACATTAAAGATTGCTGTTTTTGCGCTGGCATTGTCCAACGATAATAACCTTTACCACCCGTGTTCGGCATAACCGCAACTGGGCATTGTGCTCCAGCAATGGTCAAGGTATCTGAAGGTTGATCTAGCAATGTACAAACTTCTCGATTGTTGTCGTTATTCACTAACGTTAAACAAACAGGCAATGTCCATGTTTGGTCTGAGCTTGAGCGTGCCCCAATTGGTAGATAGCGAGTTTGACTAATATCAGCCGTTACTCCAGCGTCATCACATTGATAATCCACTGAAATGAGTGGCACTCCCTTTTGATTAAGGAAGCTTTCAAACGCCACTTTGATATTTTGTTTCTCAGTAAAATGTTCAATTGAATCAATAAAGTCGATGGCCGTCGCATTACCAAAAGCAAAACGTTGCATGTGATAACGAACGCCCTCCCTGAAGTCATCCTTACCAACATAATCTTCTAACATTTGTAACATAGCGCCACCTTTTTGATAGGTAATGCCGTCAAATGCATTTTTAATGTCACCGTTATTGTTGATAGGCTCTCTGATCTGGCGAGTATCAACAAATATATCTTGTTTCATCACACCATGACCGCTACGTACCATGCCCCTAGCAAAACCAAAATCGGGGTTCCATTCATTCATCGTTATGTCGGCCATCCAAGTTGCAAACGACTCGTTTAGCCAAATATCATCCCACCATTGCATGGTGACTAAATTGCCAAACCATTGATGAGCCAATTCGTGCGCATGAACACTGGCATAGCTACGTTGTTGATCAAGGGTAGGATTATCACCCAACAATAATAGTTGCTCACGGTAAGTAATGAGACCTGCATTTTCCATTGCTCCAGCCGCAAAGTCAGGAACCGCAACGATATCTAATTTTTCATACGGATAAGGAATAGCAAAGTACTTTTCAAGCTCTGCAAGAATGTCAGCGGTATTTTCAAGGGCATAAGTTAAGTCTTTGCCTTTGCCTTTTGTCGCAATCCCCCGTAACGGAATTTCTTTATCGCGAATAGCTGTTGTGGGTATGTTGGCATACTCCACAACATCTAAATCCCCCACCGCAAAAGCAATTAAATAAGTAGGTAAAGGTTTTGTGGTAGCAAAGGTAAGTTGTTTGAACCCATCAGATAATTGGCTTTCTGCTATTTGCGGCGTATTGGTAAAGCCTTTATGTTGCTCTTTAACTTCAAGCTTAATGTCGTAAGTGGTTTTAAATCTAGGCTCATCAAAACTAGGAAATGCCATGCGTGCAAATACGGATTCAAACTGAGTAAAGGCGTAGTTTAACCCACCGTCTTTTACTAAATAAAGGCCCGCTAAATCAGTGGCTAATTCGCCATTAAAAACTAAATGAATACTGGCACTTTGCGCCGGTAATTCAGTATTTGAAGTCAACCTCGCCACACCTGAGTGACCCATCTCTTTAAAGGATAATGGGGTTATTTGATTATCGGTTGTAATAAAGTTTGCAGTTGAAACCGTAATATCTTCGGAATGTAACCAAAGCTCAGAGCTCGGAGTCTTAAGGTTTACATCTATGATCACTTCTCCAGAAAAAGTACCTTGATCTGGGTCAACTCGTAACGTTAGGTCGTAATGGGTAGGTTCTATGTTTTCGGGTAACTGACCTAGTGGAGCGAGAGCTTTCTCTTGTTCATCTATTTGCTGCTGCCAGTTGTTATAAAAGTGATAGCTAACTGCAATTATTACCACGGTAATAATAAAGTAAATGAGCCATTTAAAAAATGTTTTCATAATAGTCCTTATTGTTTTTATTAGTTCACGCATATAAATGAATGTTTATAAAACACTCTGCACGGATTAATCTTACCGCTAATTTTGGGGATAGTGAAAGCGCTTTAATTTCAACTGTGCCGTGAGCACCTGAAAGAGTAATAACGTAGCCGTTATTTGGTAACTAGCAGAATAAAATAAAAACTGCGATGAGCTTCATTTACGTTTTCTTGTTGATTGAAAACAAACTAACGATTATTCAAAACCCACTTTACCGCGTAGCTGCTTCACTTGAGATTTATTTTTCTTGCTATCTAAGCGGCGAGTTTTCGATGCTTTGGTTGGCTTTGTTTGAATTCTTGCTTTGACGGGGACGTTTACACTTTTAATCAAATCGACCAATCGTTTTAGAGCGTCGTCACGATTTTTTTCTTGTGTTCGGTGCGACTGCGCTTTTAATACGATTACGCCATCTTTAGTTAAGCGTTTATCATTGAGTTTTAATAATCGTTGTTTATAAAACTCAGGCAAGCTTGAAGCATTAACATCAAACCTTAGATGAATTGCCGACGATACTTTATTAACGTTTTGGCCACCTGCGCCTTGCGCTCTTATTGCGGTTAATTCAATTTCTTCATCAGGAATAGAAACGTTACTCGAAATATCTAACACTGGAATACAGCACCCTACTCTTTAAAGAATTGATTATCTTGTTCTGCAAATGACGCTTCCATAGCATCTAAATCAGCCTCGGACATGACAGCACCTTGAATTGGCTCTGAGATAACTCTTGAATCACTCGCCCATTCACCTAAGTCAATTAACTTACAGCGCTCACTACAAAATGGTCTGAATTCAGAAAGAGGTTGCCAAATTACGGCGGTTTCACAGGTTGGGCATTTCACTACTGTAGTCATAATACTTTTTTAACAAGTTGATAATTGAAATTCGATTGTATCATCTACGCTGGTTTTAACTAACATTTTATCTGGCATCATAAAGCTAATTGCATAACGATGTTTACTGCCGCTTATCATTGGGAATACCCCTAAATTAGCATCGTATTTCACTCTTAACAAAGACACTTGCTCTCCACACACGTCCTGATAAAAGCTGTTGATCGCCGACTTTTTCTCAAATGGCGTAGATTCTCTTAAAAACAACAATGAAAAATCCAACGCTTGACGTAAAGGCCCTAAAATACCAAGCCATTCATTAACATCTTGTGTTCTTAATTCCAGCGGCTTATTACACCAGTAATCCAACTGAGGTAAATCAAAACCACAAGTACCACCTGCAATAGCAAAACGAGGTCTTAAACTGGCAAGAAACTTATCATCTTTCAATGTATGACAAGCTTTACTCATGGTCGCCACTTGGTTTTGTAACTTAATGGCTTCTTTTAGCTTGGTTTGTAATGAATCATTATGAATATCAGGATGGGTTGACCACCGGATCATGTTCTTTTCTAGAAGATCTAAATAAAATGCCAAAGTGGGTCGTATATCATTCCGCTCTAGTACTTCAATGCAGTTAAACAAGGCATTAAAAAAAGAATGAATATTTACTGGTTTACTAACATCTTTATTTGCATCCAATAAACCAAACAGTAACTCTAAGCGCATCAAAATACGTACTCTTTCATTCAAAGGATGTTCGTATATCGCTAAATTCATTTTAGTGTCTTTTATTATTAATAGTGAAGGTCAAAATATAACCAGATAAACATTAATGCATTTCACATTAATGCATTTCACATTAATTCGCTACATTAATCAGCTTATCCGCAGCTAATTGTAAAAATTTGGTATTTAAGTTTTTAGCTTGTTCAGCTAAGAGAGCAATAGCGCCATCGTTAGGGACGATATAGTCGGCTTGCTCATTTCTTCTCTGCCTAGTCCATTGGCTCGCCATGATGGCTTGAATTTGTTGCTGCTCAACACTGTCTCTTGAGGATGCTCGCTCTAGTTGCAGAGTTTCAGGTACATCCACTACCACCACTTTGTCCGTAAGCTTATCTAATTGATTTTCAAAAATTAACGCCGCAGATAAAATAACATATGGTGATTGGGCATTGTGTAATTGGTTGATCATTTCATTACGAATCGCGGGGTGCATGATGGCATTTAATGTTTGTTTTTTATGTTCATCGCTGAACACAATTTCGCGTAATTTAGCTCTGTTTAATTCACCCGTCGATAACAAAATATCTGCACCAAATTGCTGTGCTACTTGCGTTAGTACCGGTGAATTTACCGCAACAACTTCTCTGGCAACCACATCGGCATCAACCACAATCACATTCAGTTTTTCAAACTCTCTAGTAAGTGCTGACTTACCAGAACCAATACCGCCTGTAACACCTATAACCAATTTATCATTCATTATAAATACCCAATATACCAATTGAATATTTCGTTACCCCATAACATGACAATCCAGCCGGCAATGGCCAAATATGGCCCAAAAGGAATTTGTGTATCACGCCCAGCTTTAGCCATAAACATCATAGTTATACCAACGACCGCCCCCACAATAGATGACATTAAGATCACCATAGGTAATTTAATAACACCAACTATCGCTCCAATGACTGCGAGTAATTTAAAGTCGCCGTGCCCCATGCCTTCTTTGCCAGTAACGAGTTTAAATACCCAGTAAATTGTCCATAAACATAAATACCCGGCAACGGCTCCCCATATGGTTTCCATTGGTGTTAAAAAGACAGTCCAATGAGATGCAACCAATACAGCCCATAAAGCTGGCAAGGTGAGCTGGTCAGGCAATAACATATGATCAATATCAATAAAAATAAGACTTACAAATACCCAAGTTATCGGTATCAACATTAAGCTCTGGGCTGAATAACCAAATTTATAGGCAATTACTGCAGATGCCACCGCCGTTAATAATTCGATTGCAGGATAACGCTTAGAGATTTTATTGTGGCAAGTGCCACATTGACCTTTCAATAATAAGTAACTTAAAACTGGGATATTTTGCCAAGCTTTTACTGGCGCATTACAACTCGGACAATGAGAATCTGGCTTAACTAAATTGAACACCTCTGGTGTTTGTTCCGCTTTCCCTTTTGATTGTTTTTTTAACTCATCTTTTAATAGTTCGCGGCAATCACAATGCCATTCATTTTCCATCATTTTAGGCAATCGGTAGATCACCACATTTAAGAAACTACCCACTAACAAGGACAAAACCGTCACGCTTGTTACAAAGAAAAATAGGTTGGTTTGTAATAACAATATTATTGGTTCAAACATATGATTTACATATTCCGCGTTAGTATTAAGTTCTGTTTATCTTTCATTTTGGTCAATGTGCAACCTATAACACTCTGGTAATGAGCCTTATTATAGTGAGCTGCTTATGTCAAAAATAGGCAAATACATGACCAAAACTAACCCGCCAACTAATATGCCTAGTAACAGCATAATGGTAGGCTCGATGAGGTTAGTTAACTTTTCAATGTCATACTCAACTTCACTTTGATAAATCTTATTAATTTTGAATAAACAAGACTCTAGTTTTCCCGATTCTTCACCAATTGCCAACAATTGAATAAATGTATCTGAAAACAAGTGTTTATCTTCCATTGCCCTGTGCAACATAGTACCAGAAGATACATGAGCTTGAATCTCTAAAAGTGCATTTTTATAAATCAAATTAGTCGATGATTTGGCCGCGGACTGCAAAACTTGGTGAATAGGGATCCCTGCGGCAAATAGGGTATAACAAGTTTGGCTTATATTAGCGTAGTTAAACTTAATGATGATAGGACCAAATAATGGCAATTTTAATAAAATGGCATCTCTCATCAACCTAACCCGATAAAATCTGCAAATAAGTTTTACGATGAAGACCAGTGATAAGGCAACGACAAAAATATAAAGCCAATACTGTTGAATCATCTGAGACCAAGCAATCACCATCATGGTTGGTTCTGGTAACGCTCGGCCAAAACTAGCAAAGATATCCTGAAAACTGGGGATCACTTTTACCATCAAAATACCAACAACAATCAGTGCCACAATGATCACTGCGCTTGGGTACATTAAAGCTTTATTAATTTTATTCGCTAGTTGCTGTTTGTGTTCAAGATAGAGAGTTAATCTAACAAAGCTTTCATCAATGCGCCCAACAGACTCACCCGCTTCAACTAATTGACAATAAAATTCATTAAAGTAGGTTGGCCAAAACGCCAACTCCTCAGATAAAACATGGCCCATTTTCAAACGCCCAATGAGTCTCGACAATAATCGCCGATAGCCATAATGCATCACATCTTTTTTCATGATCTCCAAACTGGTGACGATTGGTAAACCCGCTTGTAATAAGGTTGCTAAGTTTCTTGTAAAGTCGCTGATCTGGTCTTTAGATAGTGTTTTATTAAATAACCTAAATGTAGCGTTAGCCCCCAACTGGATGGAAGTAAAACCTTGAACGACAAGTTGCTCTTTTGCTTGGCGTTTTGAATGCGCTGCCAGTTTTCCCGTGACTTTTTGACCGGAACTATTTACCCCCTGATAAATAAACATACGCTTTTTATTAAACAAGATTATTGTTCCTATTTAGTAACCTGTGACATAAATCAGATGTTAATAGCTGATCACTCGGTTGATTTCCTCCAAGCTGGTCACCCCTTTGATCACTTTGTTAAGACCAGCTTGCCTTAACGACACCATGCCACCGTTTACCGCTTCTGTTTGTATCGTTAATACATTGGCCTGTTGCATGATTAACTGTCGGACATTTGCGTTTGGTTTTAATAATTCAACTATGGAAGTACGCCCCTTATAGCCTTGATTACAACGTTTACATCCCTTTGCTTTATATAAAGTGATTGTGTTTAGCTGAGTCATATTAAACCCCTGCTTCACTAACTCTTTAATTGGGATATCCGTTTCAGGCTGTTTACAATAATCACACAAACAACGAACCAAGCGCTGTGCGATGATAAGTGAGATAGCACTTGCTAAGTTGTAAGTTGGGATGCCCATATTGGTTAAACGATTTAATGTTTCAGCCGCAGAATTAGTATGCAAAGTAGAAAGGACTAAATGACCAGTATGGGCCGCTTTTATCGCTATTTCTGCCGTTTCTAAATCCCTGATCTCACCCACCATAACCACATCCGGATCCTGGCGTAAAAAAGCCCTCAAACTATTGGCGAAATCTAACTTAGCTTTGCCATTTACTTGCACCTGATTAATACCTTGTAAATGGTATTCCACCGGATCTTCAATAGTAGATATATTAATGTCTTCCGTGTTTAACACGTTAAGACCGCTGTACAAGGTCAATGTTTTGCCAGAGCCTGTTGGCCCTGTAACTAGGATCAATCCTTGAGGTTGGGAAAGTGCAGTTAGATACGTTTGCTCCTGATATTTATCAAAGCCTAAAGCTTTAACATTAGCTAAGTTACCCTGGGTATCTAAAATTCTTAATACGACTTTCTCTCCCCATATAGTAGGTAATGTACTGACACGAAACTCAACGTGTTGTTTATCAAAGGTGAATTTCAACCTACCATCTTGTGGTTTACGTTTCTCAGCAATATCCATATTGGCCATGACTTTGATACGTGCCGCTAATCGACTATTTAAACTTTCCGGCGGCTTACCTTTATTATGTAATACCCCATCAACTCTGAATCTGATGCGGTAACTGTGTTCATAAGGTTCAAAATGTAAGTCAGATGCACCTTGCTTTATTGCTTGTCGTAATATTTTATCCACATAACCTATGATGGGTTCTGTCGGCTCATTAAGAGTATTTGAACTCTGGCCGGCATGTTTTTCCTCCTTATGTGTTGTTACATGATTAATATTACTTGTTGAAGGACTTTGTGTTTGGCTTACTTGATAAGCAGTGGTTGGCGGCACTTGCTGTTGAACAGACTGAGATTCCGATAACGTGTGCACCTTGCCAGTTAATAACTCATTCAATTTTTGCTGTAATAAAATAGGGTCGCAATACACTAACTCAGTATGAAATCCGCTATTAAATTCGAAGGTCGTCTGCACCGTTAAGTTGGAGGGCTCAGCCGTGGCTAACGTAACAACTTGGTTATGGATTGAAATAGGCAAAATCTGATGTTCTTGTAAAAAAGCCGATTGATCTTTTAATAAAGAATGATGTTTAAATTGCCAACTATTAAAATCGAATGTACTTAGCTCAAATACTTCAATATCAAATAAAGCACAATTCCATTGCCTAAGCTGATCACAAGTCATAACTTGTTCCGTTACCAAAGCCAATGGCACCGTTAAGTATTTATCTACATTTTTTGTTAATAATTCAATGTCACTTTGATTTATCGCGCCTTGGTTTAATAAGTGTTTTATTAAAATACCTTCCATGATTTTTGCCATGACGCTCTCCTTTTCTCCTCCCAAATCCATGGTTCAGGAACATTTATAAACTAGGTAAAAAACCTTTAAACTTTAAATTGGCTTCACGGCTTGGATCTAATCGTATATTGACCGACCCATTGTTACTTAGAATAACGGAGACTTCTGCGGTCAGGGTTTGTAGTGCTTTCGGTGCTATTTTATTACAGCCTGATCCGATAGAAGTACACGCAAATTGCACACCTAAAGTGATGTTGTTTGTCGTATCACTGGGGAAATCAACATCAATACCGGAAACTGAACCATTAGCAAAGTCACTTGCTGCATCGTATTGTTTGCCATCGTTATCAACAAAACCAATATTGGCCAAATCTGAAAAACTAGTAGGTAATACTCCGTTATAAGCGACGTATTCGAAGATGGCATTTTGTAATGGCCGGATGGCCGAGTTGACTTGAGTTGAGACCGTGGCTTTTAAACTGTAATTTTGATATTTGGGAATCGCAAACCAAGAAAGGACGCCTAAAATAGTGACGACTATCATAAGCTCAATGAGTGTAAATCCCTTTGAATTTGAAATTAACATAACCGTCCCTATTATCTACCCTGTCCCCAAAATAGATAATAGTTCAGATTTATTCAGATGCCAGTTTGTGGCGAGAATTTGTTTATATTTCAGAAAAGCGCATAGATAAATCAATGGCTTCAACATGTTTTGTTAAACCACCAATTGAAATAAAGTCCACATTCAAACGAGCGTAGTCTTTGAATTTCTCACCATCCATATTGCCAGAAGCTTCAAGTTTAACGCGACCATCGGCTAACTCTTTAGCACGTAAGGTTTGTTCAACATCAAAATTATCTAACATCACAATATGTACACCCGCATCAATCGCTTCAATTAACTCTTGTTCGGTCTCAACTTCCACTTCAATGGTTTTACCAGGATTTAACTCTTGTGCACGACTTACTGCTTGTTTAATTCCACCAGCGGCTTGGATATGATTTTCTTTGATCAAATAAGCGTCGAACAAGCCAATTCTATGATTTTGGCCACCACCACATTTTACCGCGTACTTTTGCGCTAAACGCAGACCCGGTATTGTTTTTCTAGTGTCTAAAATTTTAGTCGTACTGCCTAATGCTTTAACTTCGCACACATATTGATGTGTTGTTGTCGCGGTAGCTGATAAGGTTTGTAAAAAATTTAATGCCGTTCGTTCTGCTGTCAAAATAGCGCGAGCTGGGCCTTTTACAATAAATAAAGTTTGATTAGGCTTAGCGACATCACCATCTTTAACAAACCATTCCACCTCAAGACTAGAATCTACTTGCTGCATAGTTTCATTAACCCATTCTACACCACAAATGATGGCAAATTCTCGGGTGATAACTTTACCAATGGCTTGTTGAGTTGGCGGAATGAGTTGTGCTGTAATGTCTCCATCAAACGCACTCTGTCCATTTAAATCTTCACTTAATGCGCGACTAACTTGTTGCTCTATATAAGGTTTATGCATTTCAATTACTTACAATTTTTGATTATGTGTTTTATCGTTTTTTATCTAACATGGTGTTTTAATGTAAGTTGATCGCCCACTTGTCGAAACTCAACTTGTTTTAATACACTCATGCCCAATAGAATTTGTGAGCCTACCATGCCAGGTACAATACTGGCTTTTACATCATACAATTGAATATCACCCAGATTTAACTGGTTAATAACCGTTGTATAAGCGGTGGCAGTGCCATTCGCGGTATGCACTTGCACTGCTCTGCCTTTTCGTAACCCAACTTTATCTGCCACACCTTGCGGCACAGCAACATTGGTGGCACCAGTGTCTAACATGAATTCAACTTCAATCTGATTTATCAAGCCACTTGTCACATAGTGGCCGTAACGATTACGTTGTAACTCCAATATCTGCACATCCCCCACTTGGTATGAGTTAGGCTCTGAATTAGGGTTAATTTGTTCGGCTAATTTATCTTCAAAAAAATAAACCAAAGAAACCAGTAATAACCCCCAAAATATAAAGGAGAACGTCTTACCAAATTGTTTAGGCTGATCACTCATAAATATTAAAGGCCACTTGGATTCAATTTACTTTTTCTTCTTTTTTCGCAGCTTTAGCCAATTTCTTTTTATGTGGCTTTTTACGTTTTACCGGTACAGCTGCTTCTTTATGTTTAGGTTCTAACCCTTTAATTTTTCTATGTTTAAAGGTTTGGTCTGTATAACGTTCAATTTTTTTCACAACACCCATTTCATGGGCTTCAATTAAGCTTATCGCATAACCTTTGGCGCCAGCACGAGCGGTACGACCAATTCTATGCACATATACGTCGGCACTTCGTGGCATATCAAAATTAATAACATGACTGATATCGACAATATCCAACCCACGCGCTGCTATATCTGTTGCAACTAAGATATTTGAACGACCTGACTTAACACGCTCAACGGCTTTTAAACGCTTATCTTGTGGCATATCGCCTTGCAAATAAGTTGCAACAATATCTTGAGATTGTAAAAACTGAACGACTAATTCCAGACGTTCTTTGGTTTTAACAAATACAATGGATTTGGTCACTTCTTCAGACTGTAAGTAACTCATTAATAAAGCAAACTTATGTTCTATATTGTCGGCTAAGTGAGTCCACTGTACAATTTTTCCACGCTCTCTACGTGGTGCATCTGCATCAATTTGAGCTGCTTCATTTAATACTTGGTTACTAAACTCAATAATACCGCGACCTTCAAGCGTGGCCGAGAACAACATAGCTTGTTTACGATTACGAGACTGTTCAGCAATGGTCGACATGAAACTTCTGAATCCCATATCTAACATACGGTCAGCTTCGTCTAAGACTAAAATCTCAACATTTTCACAGTGAAAGCTTTCCGCTTCCATGTATTCCATTAAACGTCCAGGAGTCGCAATTAAGATGTCATTATTTTTTTCAAAAATTTCTCTGTGGCTGCCGTAATTAATTCCACCAGTAACCACACCAGATTTTAAATCAGTAAAACTTGTTAATTCCTGTGCGACTTCAAATATTTGATAAGCCAATTCACGGGTAGGTGCTAATACTAATACACGAGCAAAACCAGGGGAATTGCGAGGGAAGTCCAACAAATATTGAATAGCTGGAATTAAAAAGGCCGCGGTTTTACCTGTCCCCGTTGGCGCACTGGCTAAAATATCAAGTCCTTCCAAAGCCTCAGGAATCGCTAACTTTTGAACCCGCGTTGGTTGACTATAACCAATTGCGTGAATGCCTTTTTCAAGGCGGGGATCTAAATCAAACTCACTAAACGACATTAATATTCCTGAATAACTAAACGATGGATAAAACACAATATTGATGTAAAGCTGTCACTAACGACTAACTTACAAAACATCAATGCAAAATATTTTGCTATTATAGCGGAATTAGTTACAAGACGGATACCCTAATCTTGAGAAGTCCTGCGCCAGCCGACTTTTGTTTTAAACAATTTTCTATTTGGCATCAACAATGTGCAATGAAAGTGAATACCGACGGGATTCTATTAGGCGCATGGGCCCATATTGGTCATGCTAAAAACATTTTGGATATTGGCACCGGAACAGGGCTGATTGCATTAATGTTAGCTCAACGCAGTCAAAGGTTAATGGATATACCAAATATATCAGCATTAGAGATTGATTTAGACGCTTATCAACAAGCTCAATTTAATGTTGATCAATCACCTTGGGCTTCACAAGTTACTGTATTCCACCATGACTTTTTAACTTGGCAACATGAACAAAAAATTGAAAAACAGTGTTTTGATCTTTTAGTTTCCAACCCGCCTTATTTTGAAGATTCATTGTTAAGCGCCAGCCCAAATAAAAACTTAGCAAGGCACACTAAACACATGGGGTTTGAACAGTTATTGCAAGCTGCTGATAATTTGTTATCTGACGAGGGAGAATTTAATTTAATCTTACCGATAAAGCAGGCTGAGCTAGTTATCGAATTGGCTTTATCGTTAAACATGCAATTAACCAGACAAACTCGGGTTAAGACCACCCCTAAAAAACCAATCAGCCGTTTATTGTTTTGTTTACGTAAAACAACATCACCTCTGAGCGTGATGTCTAACGACCTAACAATCAGAGATGAGAATAATCAGTATAGTGCCGAGTATAAGGCTTTATGCAAAGCCTTCTACGTTAAAATGTAATTGTTTTAACTAGCTTCAATATTAAGCGGCTTCGTCTAATATTTCTTTTGCTAATTCAATAGCCTGAACCGAGGCTTTGGTTTTATGTTGAAGGTCTAACAACTTAGCTTCAGTGATTCTTTTGGCTTTTAACATCAAGCAGTATTCACTAATGTTACTTGCATCATAAATACATTTAGCTTCATCACTAAATTGCGATTCATCTTTGCCCAACTCAATTAATACTTCAATTAAGTGCTGAGGTAACTGCCAATGTTTAGCAATTAACACCGTCAGTTTATGTGAGTTTTCGGCCATTAAAATTTTAAAATGTTCACTGTCAGGTTTTGCATCTGGGTCAACATATTTAAATGCATCTATCATTAACTGAAAGATCACCATATCCCCTAAGTTTTTTAATAACCCAACCAAGTACATACTAGGTGCTTGTTCTTTTGGTAAACTTTTTAATGCTAATTGTTGTGCATAGGTTGCTGAGTTTAAGCTATGCGCCCAAATCTTCTCGCCAAACAATTTAAAGTATAAATTTGAACTGGAAGCAAAACGTTTTAAATGAACTTCAATAACACCGGCTTTCAGCCCTTCCGCTCCCATATACATAAAAGCTTTATTTAAGTCGGTCACTTCTTTTGAACCACGTTTATAACGAGTTGAATTAGCTAATTTAATGATCTCTGCCGCCATACTCGGCTCTTGCTCTATGACAGTTAATAATTCACTCAAATCAAATTCAGCAGAACCAATTAGCGACATCACTTTTACCAGTGAATTAGGTTTAATTGGCAATGCATTTAATACATCCGTAGGATCATATAAAACTTCAGCTAATTTAGAAGCAACATATAAACTCAACTGATCTTGAGAGTTCGCTTTTTTAGAATCACCAAATAGATAGTCATAAAAAGGGTTGGTATTCACCCTTTTATCGGCTTGAACATCTCCCGCTGAAGCTAGTTTTTCAGCAATATATTGTTCGGCCTTGCTTAAACTTCTTCCACGTTCAAATGACACATAATCGGGGATAAAATCTTGATCCACAAAGGATGGAAATACAGCCTGAATTAAGGACTTAAACATCTTGTTCCTATTAACGACGATACTTAACGACTAAGTATTCGCTAAACATAAATTTCTTGGTGTTATTTGTCCAGTAAATACCTTGATACAGAACAAGCTTTTCCAAAATTTAAATATTCCACTGATAAATAGTGTTGATTATCTCAAATCTGTATATTGGTAATTTCATCTATCAACATACTCTGGCATCATCCAGTTCAATATGAGAACGACGCGTTCTGATAAGTATGAATTACCCAAACATCAACAAATATAAGAATGAACTATGAAACAATTTATAAACATATTACTTGTTGCATTGATGGCATTGTCATCCGTTGTACAAGCCGAAAAAATAAGTTTAGAACGCATCTACTCTGATCCATCATTGTCGGGCAAAACACCTAGAAACCTCACCGTTTCTCCAGATGGACAACGCGCAACATACATCCAATCTCGTGCCGATGACTATAACCGTTACGATTTATGGGAATATAATGTTCAATCAGGTAAACGTTCTATGTTGGTTGACTCAGCCGCATTAATGTCTGGTGAAGAAAACTTATCGGATGAAGAAAAGGCACGTCGCGAACGTTTACGTATTTATGGTAAAGGTATTCTTCAATATACATGGTCTGCTGACGGTAAAGCCTTAATGTTCCCTTTAGCGGGGGACGTATATTATTACCAACTCTCTACCAAAAAAGCCGTTAAGTTAACTAACTCAGAAGGTTTTGCCACTGACGTTAAGTTCTCGCCAAAAGGCAATTACATCTCTTATGTGTTAGATCAAAATCTATATATTATTGATATCAAATCAGGCAAAACGAAAGCCTTAACCACACTTGGTGGCGGTAATATCAAATTTGCGATGGCAGAATTTGTTGCCCAAGAAGAAATTGACCGAATGACTGGTTATTGGTGGTCTGGCGATGAATCTAAAATTGCATTAACCAAGGTAGATATGTCTCCGGTAGAAGTGGTCACTCGAAACGAAATATACGCTGATAGCATTAAGCTTGTTGATCAACGTTACCCATTTGCCGGAACACCTAATGTTAATATTGAATTAGGAATTATGGATGTTAATGGTAAAACAGATGATATTCGCTGGATCGATATGGGAGCAGATAAAGACATTTATCTAGCGCGTGGTCATTGGTTACCAAATAATAAAACCTTTAGTTATCAGTGGCAAAACCGTACTCAACAATTGCTTGAATTACGTTTTGTAAACGCTAAAACATTAGAACAACAAGTGGTTATTCAAGAGAAATCGGATACTTGGGTGAACATCCATGACTCACTTAAATATCTAGATGATAGCTTTATTTGGGGCTCTGAACGTGACGGCTTCCACCACCTTTATCAATTTGATTACAAAGGTAAATTAATCGCACAACTGACTAAAGGCGATTGGGTTGTTGATGCATTAAAAGCCGTTAATAAAAAGACAGGGGATATCTTTTTTACTGGCCGCAAAGATACGCCACTTGAAAGCCATGTATATAAAGTAAACCTGAACAAACCTAACCAAATCACTCGTGTTTCAAAACGTGACGGCTATCACCGAGTTAGCTTTTCTAAAGATGCCAGCATCTACCTAGATTCGTACTCCAACATTATGCAGCCAACTCAAGTGAGCTTACATAAAGCCAATGGGCAGCACATCACTTGGATGGAAGAAAATAAAGTTGATAAAGATCACCCGTTTTATTCATACAAGTCTGACTTTATTAAACCTAGATTTGGAACGTTAAAAGCAGAAGACGGGCAAACTTTGTATTACCGTATTTTTGAACCGGTTGGGTTTGAAGGGAAACGTCCGGTGATTAACTTTGTTTACGGTGGCCCAGGTTCACAACAGATCACTAATAGTTGGAGCGGCCGTAACGCTTTATTCCAACACTTAACCCAAAAAGGTTATGTAGTATTTACCTTAGATAATCGTGGTTCGGCTAATCGTGGTAAAAAGTTTGAAGATCCTATCTACAAACATTTAGGTGATGTAGAACTTAAAGATCAATTAACCGGCATTGAGTACGTTAAAACCTTAGACTTTGTTGACCCTGAGCGTATTGGTATTTATGGCCATAGTTACGGTGGTTACATGACTATCATGGGTATGTTTAAAGCGCCAGACGTTTATAAAGTTGGCGTATCAGGCTCACCAGTTACAGACTGGGGTTTATATGATACTCACTACACAGAACGTTTTGCTGGACATCCAGGTAATAACAATGAAGATTACGACATCAGCAATGTATTCCAATACGCCGACGGCCTTTCTGGTGACTTATTGATTTATCATGGTATGGCAGACGACAATGTATTGTTTACCAACTCAACTAAGTTATTTAAACACTTACAAGACTTAGGCAAGACTTTCGATGTAATGACCTATCCGGGTAGCAAACATAGTATTCGTGGTAAAAAAACGGGCTTACATTTAGCCAAAACCATTGTTCGCTATTTTGATAAGAACTTATAAGCTCTGAGAGCTGGAAGGCTGAAAGGTATGAGTGCTGGAAGTTTTAGCTTTACCTCCTTACAGCTTATAGCTTTAAAGCCTTAAAGCTTTTTCGCCTTATAGCCTTATCGCCTTATCGCCTTAAAGCATAAATAAAAACGCCCTAATTATGAAATTAGGGCGTTTTTTTATAGCTATATTTTTTAACTTAATTTTTAGATTTTTCTCTCATATCTAAAATTGGCATATTGCTGCTGCCTAATATGGTTGCAGGTAATTTGCCATCCCAGTTTTGGGCTTCAGTTAACTTAACAATTAAAGGGTTATTTACAAGTGCTTTTGCTTTAGCCGTAATTGACTCTGCTTCTGCCAAGCCTTTAATTCTGATAGATTCAGCTTCAGCAATAGCAATCAAACGAATACCGTCTGCTTTGGCTTTTGCTGTATTTACGTCACGCTGCGCTTCTAAGTTTTGTCTCGCAAGTTTATGTTTTTCAGCATCCGCAAGATTTTTTTCTGTTTGTTTAGTTTCAATCGACGTTAAGTATTTAGCGGGGAGTTTAATGTCTTCAATTTGAATATTGTCTACCGTTACAGGGAAGTTTTTCATTTCTTCAATTAAATTAGCTTCAATGGCTTGTATCGCGCTTGCTCTATCTTGAATTAGTTTTTCCGCATCAAATTGAGGGATCACGTCTTTAGTCGCAGATCTAAACCTTGGATCTAGTATTCTATTTTCAAACTGAGATAGACCGCCATATTGTCTGAATAAGTCTAACGCGGCCGCTTTATCAACCGTCCAGTTTACCGACACGCTTATTGTAACTGGCATTTGCTCTTTGGTGCTTGATGCCATTTTTTCTTCATTTTTACGTGTTCTTACTTCAATCTCTTCAACACTATCTATGAAAGGGATTTTAAAGTGTAAACCCGGATTCACTTGGGTTTTAGCTTCGCTAAAGCGCTTAACTATACCAATATGACCTTCGTTAACTGTATAAACTGATCCCAGTAGTGATATTACGATAGCGGCACCTAGTGCAATCTTTTTAAACGGGATGTTCACTTTTGTCATTAAAATATTCCTTATTATATGTATTTAAATCGTTATTTATTCCACACGTCACTTTCGTTATTAAACTGAATTTATCAGTGTAAACATAAAGTTGGTGACGCCTTACCAAGCTATTGTAACTACGGTTCCGTTGGCTCCAACTCCCCAACAGTTATTGTCTTTACAAGCCATGGCCCAAATGTCTAGGTCAGATAGTTTACGCCAAGCAGTTTTGTTTTTGTTTAGAACGGCAATCCCTTCAGGGTTAGTGATGAATACATGTTCTTTGGTAATCGCCGAACCATAAACCGCCCCAGTTAATGGAGCACCTAGCAATGAATGCCAACTAGAGGTACTCAAAGAATATTTATAAACCGGGGTAGCAACACCTTTAGTTTTTAAGCTGCCACCAAAGGTATACAAATTATCTTTATCAAATTGCACTGAAAAAATACCTGCCGCTTCCCCACCTTTGTATGGAGAAGTTATTGACTGCCATGCTTGATCTTTCTTTTTAATTAACAGCCTTGGGTTTTCAGCATTGCCTGTTCCAATTGCAATATCACCTTGTTTATTGTGATTCAAACAAGTACCACTTGATGCAAACCCACCTTCGTCGGCTTGAGCTTTAAATGGCATAGTTATCGGCTGCCAAGTTTTCGCACCGTCAGTGGTTTTTAATATTGAAAACTGCTTGTCAGCGGAGTCTCCATAAAGCCATCCTGTTGTACTGTTTAACATACTAAAACAGTCATAAAAGGTTTCAGGAGTTTGCCCTTGATTGGTTAATGACCAAGACTCACCTTTATCATCAGACATATACAAACGTGAATCAGCCCCCTCACCCGCACTCATTAAGATGATTTTATTGTCCACAACTTGAATGTCTCTGAACTGTAAATCTTTACCTGTATCCGGTGTTTTAACGGCGCTCCATGATTGGCCAAGATCCGCTGAATGATAAACCGAAGAATTAGTACCACTTACCCACAAGCCGCCTTTCTCATCAATAGAGATAGCTTGAAAACGATTGCCTGTGGAAATTTGTTTAGAAGTGATCACAAAGTCAGTAGACGCTGTCACTGTAGCGGTCATGCTCGTTTGAGCAGCAACGCCTAAGCTAGAAATTAAACTCAAAAACGAACTTGCTAATAAAAAGATCTTCATAAAAACTCCTAAGGTAAAACAACATGTTATACCAAGTTTACCCACTGCACTTGGTTTTCTTAAGATTTAATTTTTGCTCTGCTTTTATCTCAACATAAACGTTTGATTTGAATGAAGTTCAATTAATAAACCTCAGCCAATATCAACAAGTGTCCATTATGTATAAACGGACACTAGCGGACACTTTTAACTGTCCGAACGGACACTCTCACAAAGTTAAAAATACAATTAAACCAATATAAACAGCAACTTAAGCTTTTGGCACATGACTCGCAATATACTCCTTATATTGTTCAACAGCAGTGGAAAAACATGATCAACAATACCAGCGGACAAGACGAAGTAATTAATAAAACGATTAACCCTAAGCCTTGGAAAAAGGTGATGGTTATTTTATCCATCATGGTTGCCGTTACATGGGTTAGTTTGCCAACGTTAAATCAATGGATGGGTGGCATACCTAATATTGATTCAAACATAATTAATAGAGCCAAAGTGTTTAAAGGGACGTTAATCAGAGACGTTGCCGTAAACGGTAAACTGGTCGCCGCTAATGCACCAACCTTGTACAGCTCGGAAGCGGGTCAAGTAACGTTAATTGCAAAACCCGGTGATATAGTGGAAAAAGGTACCATAGTCGCCACTATTGCTAGCCCAGAATTACAATCCACGATTAAACAAGCCACCGCAACATTAGAACGTCTAAGGATAGAAGCCAGTCGTGGGGAATTAAGCGATAACGAGGCCCTACTTGATTTGGAACGCAGCCTCGACTCAGCGCAAATTTATTATAATGCCAGTGTTAGAGAGCTTACTCGTGCAGAGTTATCGTTTGAGAAAAAAGTGATCAGTGAATTAGAGTTAGTCACCAAACAAGACGCAAAAACTGAAAGTGAGTTGTTGTTAAAACACGCCCATAAGCGTGTTGAGTTATCTAAAAAACGCTTAGATTTTGAAAGCCAAACCCGTACATTTTTTGTAAAAAGCCAACAACTAGTAGTTGATGAATTACAACGTCGTGTTGAATTACTTAATGTTAGAGCGCCAGTTACTGGCGTGGTTGGTAACTGGTTGGTGCAAAAGAAAGAGCGAGTAACTGATGCACAAGCCATTATGACTATTGTTGATTTGAGCCAATATGAGGCTGAGCTAAATGTCCCTGAATTTTATGCCGACGATTTAGGTTTAGGACTGGATGTACAGATCACTATTTCTGGCAAAACACTCCTAGGTAAGGTTATTTCAATATCGCCTGAAGTAAACAATAGCCAAGTGGCCGTTAGAGTGTCCATCGCTGATATCAACGATATCCAACTACGTCAAAATCAACGCTTAAATGCACGCATTGAATTTGAGAAAAAAGACAATGTATTAATGGTTAAACGAGGTAGTTTTTTAGCCAGTCACGCAGGTAAAGCGGCGTATTTAATCACTGACAATACAGCAAACAGAAAGCCAATTTCAGTAGGCGCACAGAGTGTTGAATTCATTGAAATCACTTCTGGTTTAAATGCTGGTGATGAAATCATTATTTCATCCACTGAAACCTTTGATGCTCATCAAAGTGTCTTACTAAATTGAAAAACACCAATATTTTAATTAACCGAATTTAAAGAGTTATTAGGAAAAAAATTATGCTTAACATGAAAAACATCAGCCGTATTTATCGAAGCGACACTATTCAAACTCACGCATTACGTGACTTCAATTTAGATGTAAAAGAAGGTGAATTTGTTGCGGTAACAGGACCGTCTGGATCAGGTAAATCTACATTTTTAAATGTTGCAGGGTTATTAGATAGCTTCGACGAAGGTTCTTACGAACTAGACGGTGTAAATATCAAAGGACTTAACGATGACGAATTATCGCGTTTACGTAACGAAAAAATTGGTTTCATTTTTCAAAACTATAATCTCATTCCCGACTTTAACTTGTTTGATAATATTGATATGCCATTACGCTATCGTGGTTTTACTGCTGGGGAAAGAAAACGTCGCATTGTTAATGCTTTAGAACAAGTAGGGTTAGCCAGCAGAGCCAAATACCTGCCAAGTCAATTATCTGGTGGGCAACAACAACGAGTGGCGATTGCCAGAGCGTTAGCTGGTGAACCTAAAATATTATTAGCCGATGAGCCGACGGGTAATCTAGATTCATTAATGGCTCGCCAAGTGATGGAATTACTACATACCTTAAACGACACTGGTAGTACGATTATCATGGTAACGCATGACCCAGATCAGGCACGTTCTGTTGGTCGAAACGTACAAGTTATTGATGGTCAAATTACGGATCACAGCGTGTACGCCCCAACTCACGACAATGCCACTATTACGGTAAATGTTTAAGGGTTAAATACTAAGGACTAATCATGGAAATGTTTAACTATTATCTTAAATTAAGCGTGCGCAATTTAATCCGTAACAGATTGTTTTTTATTTTAATGATCTCAACCTTAGCGATTGGTGTGGGCGTATTTTTGGCTAATATCGCCATCATTAAAACCATGTCGTCAGACCCAATCCCGCATAAAAGTGACCGTATCTTTAATGTCTCACTTAATGTTTGGACCGGAGACAATCCAGATGCAAAGTTAATTGAAGTTATGCGTTACGACGACGCGATGCATATCTTAAAAAATGACATCGCAACCCACACTATGGTGCATTACCAATCGCAGGTTTATGCCAGAGATATTAATTCAAAAAGCCTTACGCGACATCAAGCAGTTGTACGTGCCACTACACCCGGCTTTTTCCCATTAACAGAAGCTCCTTTTACCTATGGTGGCGTTTGGCAACAAGACCACGCTAAACAAATCGTTATAGGTGACACACTCAACCAACAAGTATTTGGCGGTGGAAATAACGTTGGTAAAGCCTTAGAAATAGACGGTAAAGCGTTTGAAGTAGTTGGGATATTAAAACCCTGGGAACTAAAACCTCTTTATTATCATGCCGCTTATGGACAAAAGTTTAAAACCACGGATGATATTTACGCACCGATTGAAACGGCGCTAGATAATGAATGGGCAATCAATGTAAGAAGCACCTCTACCGACCGTATTAACTCAGTGTCTGACAATCGAGGTAAAAACGGCTACTTTATTCAAGCGTTTGTACAACTTGAAAATCAACAACAAAAAAATGCGATGCAAGCGTATATAGATAATTACTCGCAACATAGACAAGAGCAAGGCGAGATATTAAGAGCGAATGAGAACCGTTTATTAGATGTAAATCAATGGTTGGATCATAATGAAGTCGTTGACGAACGCATGATAGCCTTTGCGTTAGCAACATCACTATTTTTAGCGGTTTGTATATTTAACGCTAGCAGCTTGTTATTAGCCCGCTATCACAGTGCGCGTTTTGAAACGGGTTTAAGACGTGCGGTGGGCGCCAGAATGAAAGATGTATTTTATCAAGGGTTGGTAGAAAGCATATTAATTGGTTGTGTCTGCGCTGTGTTTTCCCTATTTTTTGGTTGGTTATTTTTACAAATATCCACAAGGTTATTCCCTGCACTAGAACGAACCAGTGATATCGACTTCTCACTTATTGCCATTGGGATTTTCGTGGCGCTAGTGACCTCTTTCATAAGTATGTTGTACCCATTAATTCGTTCTTGTAGAACGCCATTATCAACGACGTTGAAATAGGAATTAATATGAATATCAAAGCATTATTAAAAGCATTACGCCTGCGCAAGTTTGCAACAGGATTATTATTACTACAATTGAGTCTAACTATAGGTCTAATGGTTAATACGGTCATTTTAACTAACTCAGCCATTGAAAAGTTAAACAAGCCATTAGGTTTTGATGTAGAGCAACTTATTTCAGTTGATTTGTTACCAACATCAGGTGCTTATAGAGACACGAATTATTATCAGTCGATAACCAAACAAGACATAGCTAAGATAACCGCGATGGACGGCGTGATCAGTGCCGCATATTACAACCAACTGCCAATCCAAAATGGCGGTTGGAATGGTAATGTTCAAGCCGCTGACTTTCCTGACGATGCCGTATTAGCGAGGGAATTGAGAAACATTCCACAATTTTATACCAGTGAAATTGGCTTAGCTAATTTAGGTGTGGAAATTATCGAAGGTAGAGCATTTAACACAATGGACGATATTACGGCTGACTTTTATACTCCGGGGAAACGGGATGATATCGTCCAAAACATCATCCTAACTGAGTCACTTGCTAAAGCCGTATTTCCAGATGAGATCTGCAGTTGGTGAATTAACCAATAATGGCCGAGTTATTGGTATAGCCAAAGACTTTGTGATCAGTCCTTCACATAAAGGCAAAGCAAAATATTACGGATTATTTGGTAATTTCCTCTTTTCACAATCAGACTTTGAACAACATTACGTGGTGCGAGTTGAGCCAGGAAAAGTTGAACAAGTACAAGCAAAATTAAGTGACACTATTTTATCAGTTCAAGCAGAACGTGACATTATTAGAGTGCAAAGCATGACGGAACGTCTAAAAAATTATTACAGCCAAGACTCAGGTTTAGCGAGTTTATTCGCCATGTTATCGTTATTAATGGTTCTAGTAACTGTGGTTAGTAGTTTTGCCCATGCGCATTTTCATGTTACTCAGCAACGTAAGTTTATTGGTATTCGCCGTGCCCTTGGTGCACGTAAAAAAGACATTATGTTATATGTGTTTAGTGAAAACTGGTTACTCAACTTAGGGGCAAGTATCATTGGCGTTGCCACTATGATTGGATTAAACATTGCATTGTCACAAGTCATTACTATCGATAAACCAAGCGTATTATTATATGCACTGGCGGTATTTGTTGTATTTGCAGCTGGGTCGTTAGCGACTTGGTTACCGGCTTATAAAACCACTAAAATATCACCAGTAATAGCCACAAAAACACTGTAATATCCATTGGTAATACAGTTCAATAGCCGTTATTGAATTAACGGCTATGCATACATCGAAAATGACTAACGAATAAGTAAGGGATAAATAATAATGAAGCGGGTTTTAGTGGTTGATGATAATCCAGATATATTAGATGCGCTGGATTTATTATTGAGTTTGCATGACTACCAAGTCACAACAGCAAGCACAGTGAAAGACGCCGTTATCGCCGCTAATAACCAGTCGATAGATTTAATTATTCAGGATATGAATTTTAGCCAAGGGACGACCTCTGGTGTTGAAGGTAAATCACTGTTTTATCAATTAAGAGAATTATTACCTACAACACCAATTATCCTGATAACCGCATGGAGTCAGTTAGAAATGGCAATTGAATTGGTTAAATCAGGTGCCACCGACTACTTACCGAAACCTTGGAATGACGAAAAATTACTGGAAGTAATTGCGGCCAATATTAATCTCAAATCATCGAGCCATAAACAAAATCAAGGCACAACCAGCAGGTCCACTAATACGCCAAAATTTATTGTGGAAAGCCAACCAATGAAGCAACTGATTGCAATGGCAAACAAAGTTGCAGTCAGTGAAATTAGTGTTTTAATCACGGGGGCTAACGGCAGTGGCAAAGAACGCATTGCTGATTACATTCATCAACACTCCCCACGTCAAAACTATCCTTTTATCAAGGTTAATATGGGCGCGTTAGCCAGTGAATTGATGGAAGCTGAGTTGTTTGGTGCAGAAAAAGGAGCTTATACCGGCGCAACCACCACACGTGTTGGCCGATTTGAAGCCGCAGATGGCGGTACATTATTTTTAGACGAAATTGGTAATTTATCTCTTGCTGGCCAAATGAAATTACTGCGCGTATTACAAACGGGCCAGTTTGAACGTGTTGGTTCTAGCGAGACTATTAGTGTAGATGTTCGTGTTATTAGTGCAACTAACAGCAACTTACTCCAAGCCATCGCAGACGGTTCATTCCGTGAAGATTTATATTACCGCCTTAACGTTGTTGAATTAAATTTACCACCACTACGAGAAAGAAAAGATGACATTATTCCTCTAGCTCGTCACTTTGTATCAGGTAGTCACATATTAGCAGATGAAACTGAGCAGCTGTTAAGCCAACAACCTTGGTTAGGCAATGTTAGAGAATTAGAAAACCAATGCCAACGAGCCATGGTACTTTGTAATGGGGATACATTGTTGCCCGAACACTTTATGCTTGATGCTAAAGCCCCAAGGATAGCCAGTTCTGCTCACATTGATGATGACAAGATGCAAGTAAAATCCGTCTTAGACAAACACCAATGGGTCATTGCAAGAGCTGCAAATGAACTTGGATTAAGTCGCCAAGCCTTGTACCGTCGTATTGAAAAACATAACCTAACACAAGAGTAATAATATGCGCCTCATTCTATTTTTAGGTTTGTTGCATTTAACGTTAATGACGGCAACTTATTACTTTATAAATCAATATCCTATTTCAATTTTGGCCTTATTAATAACATCATTGATCACCACATATTTATTATTAAAAAGACAATATCAACGACACCAAACCATTTTACAAAGTCTCGATCATGGCTTACAAAGTTTGCGTGACAATGACTTTTCCATCAGTTTAAGTCAGCAAAAAGAAACCAGTTACAATCCACTCATTAACGCCTTTAATCAAACCAGTGCCAATTTACGACACGAGCGGCAACGGTTGTATCAACGCGAAATGATGTTAGACAAGGTATTAAACGCCTCCCCTATGGTAACCATATTAGTGGATCATCGGGATACTATTGTATTTACCAATAACAGTGCCCAACAGGCGTTTGAATTAAATGGTTCGATTGTAGGACGTAACTGGACTCAATTAGTTAATTCTTTAGCACCTGAGTTCCAACATGCCCTAAACCATCAAGGTGAGTCCATATTCACATTAACGGACAATCAAGGCGCGCAACAAGCTTGGCATGTAACCAGTTCTCAAGTCACGATTCATCAGGCTCGTCATCATTTATTTTTACTAAAAAGTATCACTCAAGAGTTATCCAAACAAGAAGTGGCGACTTGGAAAAAAGTAATAAGTGTTATCAGCCACGAACTTAACAACTCCATAGCGCCTATAAGCTCTATGTGTCACAGCGGGGAATTACTGGCTAAGAATTTAGACGAACCAAGGTTAAACCGTGTTTTTAATACGATAAGTGGCCGAGTTAACCATCTAAACGATTTCATTAAAGGTTACGCCACACTGACCAAAGTAAAAATGCCAAACAAAGCGCCGGTCAACTGGCCGGCATTAATAGAACAACTACAAGTTTTGTATGCCTTTGAACTTACTACTGAGTTACCCACAGTAAAGCTAGAAGCAGACATTGCACAACTAGAGCAAGTATTTATTAATGTGCTTAAAAATGCCCATGAAGCCGATAATACCGGCAAGATTACACTTGGATTTTCTACCACCAGCAACACCATAGAAATGACCGTAAACGACAACGGCAGCGGCATGTCTGCGGAAGTTTTACAAAACGCCTTGTTACCATTTTATTCTACAAAACATTCTGGCACCGGACTTGGTTTGGCGTTATGTCGCGAGATCATTGAAGCCCATAATGGAAAGTTATTATTTAATAACCGTGAACAAGGCGGATTATGTGTGCTGATAATTTTGCCATTTGAATAAACGTAAACTTTGAGACAACCTTTATTAACTATTTTAATTAACCAAAGCTTCAAGTCTTGTCGATTACAAAAGGTTACAGTTTGATCAAATCAATTTTGATAAAGTCATATTATTAAATGAAATGACAGAGATTCATTATGAAATCAGTTTGTATTACATTGTTCACCCTAATTCTAACAGGCTGTGACGATAGGCTTAGTAGCTCTGGAGACGGAAGTAATCTAACTATCTTAACGACCGATATCGCAGGAAAGCGCTTGCCAATAAACCGAGTCTATTGGGTTTACGATTCTGAGCCAAACGTATTACATGAATTAGAATGTAAAACTGAGTTATGTGACAGCTGGTACTTACCTGTTGAAATTGAAGGGAATATAGCAGTGTTTGCTGAAAATGCGGTGCCGTTTGACAATGACCCATACTGCGCAGAAGTCTATAGCGGTGAAAAAAGTATATTAATAGACAAAAACCAAGCACAAACCATAACGATAGAAGTTAAATACTCAGATTCACTTTGCCAGTAATATCCACATCATAAACGCGATAAGCCCAAATCACATTTAACACTTTTTGCCAGAACTAGACTAATCGTAACCACAGGTTGAGTTAAGAAGGTGAAATTATTGCTAACCTACATTTGCCCCATAACAATTTACAACCTGAAATGTTGACGGGCAGCTTTGAGCGAGAAGCCGACATTGACCGTTAAGCTTTTAACAGCAGCAAGTAGCCATAAGCTGACATTAGGTTGTTAAGCAAGTTATTTTTCTATCTCATTATGGCGCACATAACTTTAGAAAATAAGATCACTACCCGTCAATCCTCACTATTAACTCCGTGTCGCTAATATTAAATGCTGCAATTGAAGCTGCAAGAGCGGGTGAACAGGGTCGAGGCTTTGCTGTTGTTGCTGCTGATGAAGTAAGAACTCTTGCCAGTAGAACTCAGGGAGCCAGCGTTCAGATCCAAGACTCGGTAGTTGAGTTACAAAAAACGTTAGAAAACTGGAGTCAGGTGATGCTTGCTAGTAAAGCTGATGCCGAAGAATGCTCTGAAGATAGCACTAAAATAAAACAAGCCATGGAAAACATTATCGGCAATGTTAATGATGTGAGAGATATGACCGTTCAAATCGCAACGGCGGCTGAAGAGCAAAGTGTCGTTGCCAATGAAATAACGCGTAGTGTACATACCATAGATGATCTTTCTAAGAAAAACACCATACTTGCTGCGCAAGTGAATAACTATGGCATGGCCGTAAACAAAAGTACTGAGGATATAGGAAAATTAAGTACAACCTTTAAATAATAAAGAGCAGCTAGTTAATGTATATAAGGATATATTAATATTATGGCTTTGCAGTGCTTTATAGTACTGCATATTTTCACAAGAGGTAAGGCATAAGACTTTGTTACCTCTTAATTTTTTATAGAATTGACATGTCGTACGAAATGACTAAAATTTCGGTGATATATGATTAATCGCTTAATCAGCCGGACAGGGAAAAATGACTCAACTACATCGACAAGTCCTTTGCAATCAAATTAATCTGCCTTTTAGCGGCAAACCCTCCTTACACTTATGTTAATTGAACTCATCAAGGCTTCGGCTCTACTACTGTCACTTTGTTTATTACAAAGCTTTGCCATTCGTTTTATAAACAAAAATGAACTGACAAAACAAATAGTGTCAGGGGGGATTTTTGGCGGGATTTGCATTATAGGCATGATACTGCCGATTGAGGTTACCCCAGGAGTCATTTTCGACCCCCGTACGGTAGTTCTGAGTATGGCGGGCTTATTCGGCGGCCCAGTCGTTTCAGCTATTGCTGCTGCTCTTGCGGGAGCATACCGGTTATTTCTCGGTGGCGGAGGTGTATATGTAGGTGTTGCAGTTGTTATAGCATCTACCTGCCTTGGTTTAGGTTATCGTTACTGTGTTCATAAAGGCTTGATGAAAGTTAACATAGTACAGCTCTTGTTATTTGGCCTCTTGGTACATGTTGTCGAAGTGCTATTGTTTACTCAGTTACCCGCAGATGCTCTTGAGAGGGTAATGTCCACGATCGCCTTACCGATCATTCTTATTTTCACACCTGCTACAGTATTACTCGGCATGCTGTTAAAAGACGTTGAAGATCGCTTTAATACTGAGCAAGCATTAAGTAAAACACTTGATGATTTTGATAGGAATGTTATTTTTTCAAAAACAGACTTAACAGGAAAAATAACGCATGCGAGTAAGGCATTTTGCGAAATAAGTGGTTTCGAATTGACGGAGTTGGTGGGTCAGCCACATAATATCGTAAGGCATCCAGATACACCTTCATCACTATTTGAAGACTTATGGAAAACAATAAAGCGAAAAAAAACTTTCCACATTGTTCTGAAAAACAGAAAGAAATGTGGTGATAGTTATTGGGTAGATTCGCAAATTGAACCTGAATTTGATTCTGATGGGAAGCATATTGGATATATCGCCACAAGGTTCGATATTACCGATAGAAAAGAAGTCGAACAACTTCACGAAGAAATAGCAGAAACGCAGCGCGAAGTTATTTTCAGGATGGGGGAAATTGGTGAAACTCGCAGTAAAGAGACAGGTAATCATGTAAGAAGGGTTGCTGAGTATTCAAAGTTGCTGGCTCTTTATTTTGGTTTAAGTGAAGACGAAGCTGAGCTTATCAAGCAGGCAAGTCCAATGCATGATATTGGAAAAGTAGGCATACCCGATGCTATCTTAAATAAGCCCGGTAAACTTGATGCTGAAGAATGGATAATCATGCAGACACATGCTCAGATTGGTCATGATATGCTAATGGACTCACCAAGGCCACTTCTAAAGGCGGCAGCTATCGTAGCTTATGAACATCATGAGAAATATGATGGCAGCGGCTACCCGCAAGGTCTTAGCGGTGAAAATATACATCTCTACGGACGTATAACGGCAGTGGCGGATGTGTTTGATGCGCTTGGTAGCGACCGTTGCTATAAAAAAGCATGGGATGACGAAAAAATATTCAAGCTATTTAAAGATGAGAAAGGAAAGCACTTCGATCCCAAATTAATTGATATATTTTTTGACAATTTAGATGAGTTTTTAGCTATTAGGGAAAAATTTTATGATAACTAACCAGCGGAGCTTACTTTGTGACAATAAAGGGCTATAAGATACCGGCTAAGATGTCATCCCAAACTGAACTAGCACTCTCCAGCTATTTAAACGAATGCACCAAAGGAATGTATATCCGACAAGCTTGTCGTTATGATATTGACGTTTAATGATGAATGACCGTTTTGGTGGCTTTGTTCACATCCAGGCTGAACGACTCATTGGCAAAAAGTTATCATCAAAGACTCATGTTTTTATCTGTGGAGAATGTTCCCTATCAGGAAACTACGGGAATAAAAGCTTAACACGGTTTGTGACCGCTTTGTCGGATCACTTGTCGCTAGATAAGCCAAGGCTAACTTCCGCTTTCGTATCATTGCTGTCTTAATCGCTAATTGTCTCAAGGTCTGCTTTGTGCACAAAGCACGTATTCGTGCTAAACCATTTATGTCCAAAAACGAGCTTCAATGAACCACCGATTCGTCAGATCACCTGTCGCTAAATAAATTGAGGCTAACGTCTGCTTTCGTATCTTAGAAGACATTAGGTTCGCCTAGGGGACTGCTTTCACTTTGCCACAATTGATAAGCAACAAAAGTATTAACAAATATTGATAAGCAGCTAATAAAAAAGCCTGAATATCACTATTCAGGCTTTCGTTTAGATGGTTAGAGCTAGAGTTATAGATTTAAAATCTATTACATCATGCCGCCCACCCAACACCCAACCATTTGATAATCAGATAAAAAATAAAAAATATAATGTGGGATACTCCGCTTTATACCCCAATCATTCAAGAGACTTAGTTGCATATTTTCATCCATGAAGATCAGCGAATAACATCCATCGAGATCAACCAATAACACGCAAGCAGATCACTCAATAAAATTCTCGTTAAAAAACATCGTGGTTCACCACTATTCCAAAACAAAGTTTAAAATTATTACGACTATTGTCTACATAGACAGCAATATAGGCATACATTAGATACAAAAAGGTAACTCGAAGGACGGCTTTTAGCGAAGAACGGACGGTAGCTCTAGTTTGTTTTTGGACAAAAGCGTGTTAGCTCGAATGCTTGCTTTGTGCCAACTACAGACATTCAGCAGCAAATTTAACCGTATACTGATACTCTCAAAAGCCTACATTCGATTTCACTCATTTTAGCCGTGAAACAAGTGTGTATTTTATATTTTTGGCACAAGTGTTTTAAAGTACCCCCGTCCCTGAAATGATCATTTTTAGTTTAAAAATTTGCTAGCCTTTGTTGATATTTGTACTGCCTGGTCACATCATGCTTAGAAAATTCAATAGCTTTTTTAAATACTCAATTTCTTTAACCGTATTCTTTTTAGCTTTTTCCACATCAGCTAAAATTAAATAACTAAAATGTGAATTTAGATATATCTCTACTGCCAATTCAGCGGCAAACATAGCGGTTTCTTTATTACCTATACTAATTAGAGCGTTTGTTAAGTCTCTAAAATAAAATTCTGTTGGATTGACTCGATAACCTACTCTTTTACTCAGTCCTTGAAAGTGCGTTTATCTCCTGCCCAATAAAGCTTAATCTTATTGCTCGAAGGGTCTTGAAGAATGGCTTCTCTCCATAAATAACGCTGATCTGTCGGGTCTTGTTCAAATTCAATACCTTTATTTTTTAACTCACGCACCCAATTATCTAACTCCGAATGTTCGAAATAGATAACCGCAACACTACTGAAGTCTTCCGTCTCCAAAGACAATGAGAAAGTTGACGAACCCGTTGGACACTCAAATCTCGTGTAATGGGGTGTATCAACAATAAGTATGAATCCGATCTGTAAATAAAACGCCTTCGACTCTGTAATGGTCAAGTTAAATTGGGCAATGTTACTTGGTTTAAATTCATCAATGCCCTTTGAAACTAGATTATTTTTTATGGTTGGAATTCATTAAATGTTCAGCGATTTTTGTTATCGCATTAGACGCTTTTGCATCATAATCTCGGTTCATTATCAGAATAAAACCCGTTTTAGAGGTTGTGTCAAAATACATGGAGCTAAATACGCCCAAGTCGCTTCCCATGTGACCGGTTAACCCCTCTCTTGTCCCGCCAGAAAAAACAGGCTTATTTTTCTAATATTTTTTTCATTAAATGAACTGAACACAAAGGCAGTGCCTGATTTCTCTGACACAATTTCAGTAACGTGTAATTGCTCATCTAGCTTTGACACCATTATTTTCATTTCATAGTTTTCAACACTGATGGAAAATCCGGGAGAAAAAGCTTCTGATGCAGTGATTGTCAGGGATTCAATCTGGCTATTCTTTAAGTTGAAAAATAACTGGCCATCAAAGACCTTGTTCACTTCTTGATCAAACATGGGTAGATGCGGTTTAAATGAATACACTGCGTAACCGTTTTCGTTTTCGACTAATTTGAGCGTTACCATATGAACAATTTCCATATCAGCTATATTCACTTTTGGCTCGCTATTACTGATAGACGCTTGAACGCTGGCATACTCTTGTAACATGGCTGGAGTTGGTTTTTGTTGGTCTTGTTCTATTAACTGCCACTGTTTCGTGGCAACAAGGTTGGGGTTATAACTTTGAACTCTGTGCTGCATCTTGCCGTTGCCATTATCTAAATGACTTTCTACGGTAAACCCCCATTCGTCACTACTATTTAACGTGTGCCAATTAGTCGCTGTTATTTGCTGTTTAACCGTTTGTAACAGGGATTCATTTTCTGATATAGATGCATTGGCACTGAAAACCATGTGAATAGCGAGAATAATTAACAAGCTGATTTTATTTACTAATTTCATTTTAATTTCCTAATCTTTGTTCATTGTTAATTCGGTTTCTATCGATAAACAGATAGTCTGGATCTAGCACTAACTTAGATGGTTCTGTATCTAAGATAAGTTCAACTTGCTGTTGGCCATTTATCATCTGAATAGCTTGTTGCTTCAGTAGATAAAGCTCGCCTAATACTTCTGAATAAACAGCTAAGGTTACGGTGTGAACAAAATCTAAGGGTGACTGTTGTACAGGCGTGTTTTGTTTGATGGTTAATCCAGATACATTTACCGTCACCTTATATTTGCCATTGGCTAAAGGCTCAACATAAGAATCCCTAATACTCAGTTCATAAGTCACAATTTCTGTTAACCACTCTTCAATCTGCTTCTTATGTTGTTCAGTAGCTAAGGCTTTGATATTGGCTACCAGATCTAAACTGGTGGCGTAATTGCTTTTAACACTGCCTTTTTGCTCGAGTAATTTTTTTAATGCTTGATTTAACTTGCCCTCCCCCATTAACTGACGAATAGCGTTAAATACAACTGGCCCCTTGTGGTAACGTAAATAACGTTGCCCCAACATTTTAAAGAGTGGCGTTTCGCCTAAGTGATCACTGCTGCGCCCGATTAAATATTGTTGGGTAGAATGTTGTAAAACCTGCTTAACATAATCATCGCCATATATTTCCTTCATAACCATGAGTGCCGAATAATCCGCTAACGACTCAATGAGTAGCACTTCACCTTCGGTTTTTGCCGAAGCGAGTTGATGCCCCCACCATTGATGCGCAACTTCATGAGCAATTAGATATGAAAAGTTGTCAAGATCAGCGCTATCTGAGTCAAGTGGGATCTTTTCTTTAAAGCCGACATGCTCTGAAATATAAATAGTGGCAGGATATGCTCTGGCAAAACCACGATTTGGGATCTCAACCAGATTAAGCTCAGGATACGGATACTCGCCAAACTCTCGTTCAAAATACTGCAACGATTTAGCTGCTGTATTGAGCATGAGTTCGATGTTTTTATCATGCTGTTCAAGGTAATACGCGTTAATGGCAGTATTGCCGGGTTGAATTGACTTTATTTGATATTGCGCTGAAGCAAATCCCAAAAAGTTGCTCATTGGCTGATTAACTTTATAGTGAAAGTAAGCTCGATTATTTTCCTGCCATTGATTTTGCAACTCACCAGGCGCAATAGCAGTTTGAGCTATCTGAGTAGACATCACTGCTTCAAAGTTAATCCAACTCGCATCTTTTTCGTGGCCATGTAGGTTGTACTCTTTACCTTCAACTAACGCTGGTAAGCTGTCTTTTTTAGCTAAACCATATTCAATTCGAATGTCATCGTTTTGAATTTCATGAGCACTGTCATACCCGATAAACGGCAATAAACTACTACCATGAAAGTAGCTGCCATTGGTTAATAAAGAGATGTCTTTATCAGCATTTTTAAAACCAATTTTAGCTAAACGGGTGGTGAAATTAAGTTTAACTTTTCCCTCAGGTGGTAAAGCATTATTCAACTTAACTTCAACTACATTTAACTCATCATGAACCTTTGAGATGGAACCTTGATCGAGGGAGAACTCAAACGCTTGTTCTGGGTTGGGCAAAGATATCAAAAAGTTTTGTATATATTCATCGCTTTGATTAGCTAACCAATAATGACCATTAATAGATACTTTATGTTGGGTTGGGTAAAAATCGACTTCAACATATACGTCGCTAATTTTAGGCGCGGATGCTTGTTTGTATTGCTTGAATTCCAGTTCATAGCTGAGGCTGTTTTGCTCCGCTTGTGCCTTAGTGAGATACGGATTCAGAATATTGGTATTGTAAAAAACAAAACTACCCACTAAAACGGTCGAACTCAAAGTTAACTGCAAGCCGCGCCATTCAAACTTGGATGATAATGAGGTAAACCTTTTAGTTGCCGCTAGCAATGACTCGTCAATAGTGCGCTTAGATAAGACATAACACACCAAAGCGAAACATGTGGTGACTAACGTCCAATAAACCACAAACCAAAACGAGCTTTTGCTATAGAAGTCATAACCACTAAAATCTGAATAATGGTGCGGCCCTGTATCAGTAAAACGCAGTAGATTGTGATCTACCCCTATCAAAGTTGCCACATCGGTTTTAAACACTAGTAATATCCCTGCGGTTATTACAAAGCCAACGTATTTATTGAGGCTTATAGACTGAATGGATAAACATAAAATCGCCATTAATAATAAAGGTAAACCCTCTAAGCCAATCACCGCCAAATATAAGTGCAAGTTATCCGGAGTAAACCCACTACTAATCTGGTAGCCCAAGGCAATCAAGATAGTGACTAGAAACATTAAGAAAGTAATACAAGCCATAACCACAATTTGGCTAATAAAACTCAACCAGCTTGGTGTTGGTACAACGCCAACGACTCCATCAAATTTGATGTCTTTAGCTCGCCAAATCATTTCACCAGAGAAAAATACCACCACAAATAAACCAATCACCTCCAGAGGTTTTGTCATATACGGCAATAAGCTGCTGGTATAGGCATGTTGAACGCCGACAAAAAAATTGTTTTCCATGCCGTTTATAACTTGAGCTAGGGTTAACAATGCAATCAGCACAAATAACAAAATAAAGGAGGTGCCTCTTAATGTCATACGCAGCTCTAACATCACGAAGGCTTTAAAGGCTACCCAAAGGTTAGGTGTGGGTGTCTGAGGCTGATAACCGCCATCAATGCTTTGTTCTGTATTCTCAGTCTTGGTAGCTGGAGGAATTAGCAAACAATTGGCATTTTTCTCGTTTTTACGTTTTAAATATCCTTTAACCTTCCCTTTAAGTTTTGAAAACGGTTGAAAGCCTAACCCTGTCAATAATAACAATGACGCCATTAACCAAATGAGTCTGTTATACAAAAAGTTGTCTGTTAGCTTCACCAGCAATGTGTTTTTTTCAATAGTCGTCCAATATTGACTTTGCTCTAAAAATGCCGAAACGGCAAAAGGATCAAACAAGCTTGCGTAATTGATTTCTCCACGAGCCAACGGGTCGGAGCCAGTAAACATAGGGGAATCTAATAACGCAGCGGATAATAAATAAAAGACATAAATACTAATGCCGGAAACAAAGGTCATGATTGTGGTGTTGAAAACACAAGCGCTAGCGAATAATAAACTCGCAGTAAAAAGTAAATTTGGTAAAACAACGACTGCTATTGGCCACAGTATGTAGCTAACATCAAAATAGCCATATATTTCAGGATCATAGTCAGTCAATAAGACCGGAAGCAACATAGCAGTAACCGCACTGAGTACTATGACTAAACTCATTACATACAAGCTGACAAAACGACTTAGCATTAACTTTATGTTGTTTACTGGTTTGGTTTTTACAAATGCAATGAAGTCGTATTGAGTGTCTCGCAACGCCGAATTTGCGGTAATAAGGGTGGTCGTGAAAATTGCTATTTGGCTTACAAACGTCATTGCATAAGTTAAGTTATGCGGTGATAACGCCAGTACATTTCCACTGGCAACCACTTTCCCCGAAAGAAAAAATCCGAATGCCGTTAACATTACCAAGCCTAACCACCAAGATAATTGGCGACTTAAATATCTAAATTCAAATTTCAACAAAGACAAAAACATCATTCACTCCTGATTATTTGAAGCTGATGAAATTGCTTTTTCAGAATTTAACGCTTTGAAATACGCATCCTCTAAACTGGGTTCAACCAAAGTAAAATCAGAGTCAGGTTGATGCTGAGAGTGCACATGAACTGCTTTTTGTGCACCATTGGATTTAGTCGACAATATCTGATGTTGTGCGGCCAATTGCTTTAGGTTTAAATTGCCAGACTGTTTACACCAAACTTGACCTTGAAGCTCGGCCATTAAGGCTTTTGGAGAACCTTGCTTTAATACTTGACCACGATTAATGATAGCCATGTCTGTACACAGGTCTTGTATATCTTCAATAATATGGGTCGATAAAATTAGTATTATATTTTTCCCCACTTCACTAAGCAGGTTGTAAAACCGGTTACGTTCCTCTGGATCCAACCCTGCGGTAGGTTCGTCAACCATTATTAATTTGGGATCTGCCAATAACGATTGCGCAATGCCAAAGCGTCTTTTCATTCCGCCCGAAAAATTGGCCACATAGTTATGTCTATGCTCATATAAATTAGTTTGTTGCAGTAAAGCTAATACTTGTTCTTTTCTTACTTTAGGATTTGTTAATCCTTTCATAATAGCTAGATAATCAAGTAGCTCGTAAGCCGACACCCGTGGGTAAACACCAAAGTCTTGCGGTAAATAACCAAGTACTTGTTTGATCTTGTTTGGCTGAGTTAACACGTCAATGCCGTCAAAAGTAATGCTGCCAGAGTCGGGTAATTGCAAGGTGGCTAAAGTACGCATCAAGCTAGATTTACCCGCGCCATTTGGCCCCAGTAATCCAAACATACCTTTGCCAATGGTTAAGTTAATGTCGTCAAGCGCATGAACACCGTTATTGTATTGCTTACTTAGATTTTTAATTGTCAGCATTTCCCACCTCTACAAAATATTTACTTACTGGAGTTTAAAGTCGCTGTGTAAATTCAATGTAAAGTGGCGTAAATATGCCCATAATAGTTGAACCTCAAATTGTTTTACTTTTGTTTTACATTGATAGGTTATAGTGGCATTTAAGTTGGCAATATTGAGTAAATAGGAAAACTAGATGGCAAACATACTAGTTGTTGAAGACGATTTTGACATAGCAAAAGGGATTGGTGAGTACCTTGAGATCTTTGATCATGAGTTGGACTTCGCTTATACCGGGAGACAAGCACTCAGTATGATTAGTGATAATGATTACGACTTAGTATTGTTAGATATTAATTTACCTCACATTAGTGGTTACGATCTTTGCCAGTCATTATTGATTGAAGGGCTTGCCAGCTTGCCAGTCATCATGATGTCTGCAAATCAAAGCGAAGCTGATATTTTAAAGGGATTTGAATCAGGCGCTTGGGATTACTTAAAAAAGCCATTTTCATACGCCGAGTTAAATGCACGGATGACTGTTGCACTGAGTAAAGTAAAGGTCACTCAATCCACTGGTATACAAGTAAAAGGTTTTAAATTAGATATTAAAGCTCACTTATTGACTGATAACAAAGGCAGGTCACTCCAATTACACAGCATTGGTTATACATTAGTGAAATTAATGATGGAATCATCTCCGCACCCAGTTGCTAGTTCAACACTAATTGATACCCTTTGGCCCGATGAGCTACCTCAAAGCAACCCACTAAGAGCCAATATTTATTCACTTCGTAAACAAATAAAAGATACATTCCAACAAGATATCATTCATAACGTAAAAGGTGTGGGGTATAAGTTTGATGTGGAAATATAAACGGACATTAGCGAGCCGAGTCACCTTATGGATTACCTTAATGTCTTTAGGTTTATTTATAATCCTTTCATTTTTGACACTGTTAGTCACATTAAGCGCTGAAGACTCAATGATCCACAATGTTCTTCGTCAGGTTAATCAAAAAGTGCTTCCACTTAATGGCAAGGTTAAACGCATAAGTTATCAGCAATTAATCGATATGAGATATCCGTACATGACCAAAGAAGAACTAGCTACTAAGGTGGGTGGGTTTGGCGAGTTTGAAGTGGATGATACTTATTACCACTTTATGATTTTGGAAGGTAAAGTATTATTACTTGATAGCAGTGAGTTAATTGTTGATCAAGCTCGCATAAATAGAATACTCAAGATGTTAGCTCAAGCCTTCATTCCTTTTTTATTATTCTCCTTGTTTCTCGCTAGGTTGATCAGTAAACGGGCGTTAAAACCATTTTTCACTCTAAAAAGTGGTTTTCTAAATCCAGATAAACAAGCTGTCGACCTCGAAAAAATCAATCATCAAATTAAAGAAACAGACGTAAAAACTCTCGTCAATGAACTAGCGATGATCTTAGCGCAAAAAGAACAAGTGTTAGCCCAACAAATTACCTTTAATCAGGGCATGAGTCATGAATTGAGAACGCCTTTACAGGTAATGGAACACTCGGTAGAGCTTATAGGTTTAAAAGATCCAAATCTCGCACAACAGGATGTTTATGTGCGCTTACTAAGCGCAGTAGGACGTATGAAACGCATAAGTGAAGCCATGTTGTGGCTTAACTCACAGTCAGAATTCAATCATCCACTACAAGTCAATCATGTTTTAGTTAAAATAAAACAAGATGTGCTGAAAACCTTTAATAATCATGGTTTAACGTTAAATATTGAGGAACAAGATAAACTGCTGTTATCGGTGCCAGAGGAAGTATTTGAGTTAATCATTTATAGTTTAGTAAACAACGTAATCCGCCATGGCAAGGATGACGATGGCACTAAAACGCTTACTATTAATATTACTGAAAACGGCATATCCTTTAGCAACCTTGTTGATCAAGATGCAAGCAAACAACACAATTCAACAACCAACTTCAAGCTTGGTTTGTTATTAGTCAGCAAACTTTGCCAACGCTTTGGGCTAAACCTCAATATTGAGACAGCACAAGGGCAATTTTTAGTGCGAATTAATAAACGAGTCTAAATAAGTAATGTATTTAATTTGTAGTAGGTAAAGCTCTTTCATTCGATCGTTTTGTTGTCAATCATATACTCTGAATAATTGAGTTGTTTTCAGTTAGGGTGAAGGGCTCTCCGTGCCAAAAGCGGTTGATCGGCTTAACGCGTTTCTGTCCAATTGTGAGTTAGGGTGAATATTCATTCCTTTATGCTTTCCTCTCGCGTCGGTCAACGCTTTAAAAATAACTCACCATCTTCTAAGGTATACACAGTTTGTGCAATATTAATGGTTTCTTGTCGATGTGCGATGAGTATACGAGTCATATTTAATTGCTGTATTTGTTCACTGATCTGTTTTTCATTATTACTGTCTAAATGACTTGTGGCTTCATCCATAAATAATACTGCAGGTTTGCAATATAACGCTCTGGCTAATAATACTCGTTGGATTTGGCCTCCGGATAAATTTGACCCCATATCACCCACCACTGAATTAAAACCCATAGTCATGTTTTGAATATCTGCAGTGAGATTGGCTAATTGAGCGCAACGCTCTATATGAGAATAATCAGCCTGTGGATCAAAAAAACTAATATTGTCGGCAATAGAACCAGATAATAAAGTGTCATCTTGCATTACCGCAGCAATAGATTTTCTATAGTGTTTAAGGCCAACCTGATTAATGTCTCGACCATCCAACAATACTTTACCGCTGGTAGGCTGTAACAAGCCAAGCATGATCTTCATTAAGGTTGTTTTGCCAGCACCCGACACGCCTGTGATGGCGATACAGTCACCTGAATTTAAGGTTAAATTAATATTGTGTAAGATACTTTGTTGCTCATCGCCATAACTAAAACAAACATTTTCCAGTGTTAATTGCCCTTTGATATTATTGAGATCACCAATACCTTCCCTGTTTAGCTCTTGTGGTGATAAAGCGATATCCGCGATTCTGTCTAAGTGTAATCGCATCATTTTAAACTGAATTACCTGTTCAATCAGTGTGGTATAACGTTCTGTGAGTTGGTTTTTATAAGCAATAAAGGCCAGTATCATGCCAATGGTTAAGCTGTTTTCAATCACTAACAAAGCCGCAAAATAAATCACTAACACATTCTCTAAACCAAATAACAACTTGTTAAAGGAATCAAAACTTATTTTTAATCGGCCAAGTCGGATCTCGCTATTAATCACTTCTGCATATCGGTTTTGCCAAATCCCTTGCTGCTGAGATTCGTTGCCAAATAACTTGATGGTTTGCATGGCGCGTATGTTTTCTAAGAAGTTGGTTTGTTCTTTTGCTGAATTCTGAATGAGTTCTTCTGTGGCCAAATGCAAAGGTCGATATAAAACTAATCGCACTATGGTGTATAACCCTGCCGCCAAAAGTACGACAAACGTTAATTTAACGGAATACAACAACATCATGATCAACACAGTAATAGCCATGATCCCATCTACAAAGGTTTCAACAAAACCCGTCGTGATCCGTTCTCTAATTTGAGCCAACGAACCAAATCGTGAAACAACATCGCCAATATGGCGAGATTCAAAATAAGACATAGGCAAACGCAATAAATGGGACAACAAATTCACGCCCATTTGCATATTTAACACACTTGATAAACGCAAGATAAGCCAACTTCTCACCGCATTGGTGAATACCGATAATATTGCGATTAATGCAAATCCAATGGCTAAAACCATCAATAACGGTTTATCAAAACTCACCAGAACTTCATCCACAACCCACTGCATATAATACGGGGTCATCAACACAAATAGTTGTAATACCATAGACAGGCCTAATAACTTAATGAGGCCAGATTTTAACCCGGACATTGAACTCCACAATTGAGAGAGTTTCATCCTTTGTTGTTCTTGTTTTATTTCAAATTTACTTGTGGGCGTTAACTCCAAACATATTCCGGTAAAGTGCTTACTAAATTGTTCTAAATTCAGAGTACGCTTGCCACTGGCTGGATCATTAATATAGAACTTGGCTTTTTTGTCTCGCCCGGAAACTTGCGTTAACACAACAAAATGATTCATATCCCAATGTAGGATGCAAGGTAGATTCAGCTTATGAATCTCATTTAATGGACATTGCAGCGCACGACTCGCTAGACCTAAACTGTCACCAACTTCAATAAGCTGCTGTAGATTCATGCCTTTTAAGTTTGCACTGTAACGTTTACGCATAGCTTGTAAATCAAGCTTATGGCCATGATAACTAGCAATCATCGCCATGGAAGCTAAACCGCATTCTGCAATTTCTGCTTGTAAAATAAGTGGAACTGTTCGTCCTACTGAAAATTTAATTAAGTTGATCGGTTCATTTTGACTGTCATCCATGCCCATATCCTTAGGTTAATTAACGTCCTATAACACCAATAAAAATAAAACTTCCCCTCTATGCGTATTTAAGACATATGAATTAATAGTGCATTTAAATGTCAGCATGTGTTGTTGATTCTTGTCGCGAATCAGGATCATCTTCTATTTGAATTTCGCCACAAACTGAAGTGTCATCGTATGAATAGTTATTCCAAAAACAGAATTCATCCCATTTTTTATCTGTATTCAACTCAAACATATCCATAAATTTTCTCAAAGTTAAAAAGCCCCAATCTGGTACAAAGTTATATTCCACAGAGGTTACAGTTCTTTTCATTTCAAGTGGCAATTGGGGAGACATAGGATAATGAAACCAAGGCCTTTTCATTTCAAACATCAGATTATGGAAAGTTAACCAAAACGGCCGCCCTTCCGGTGAAAAAGCAAAATCAAATGCATGTAACTCAGCATCATCGGTTTCAATTAACTCATAAGATTCAAATATTAGCGGCACTGTTTTACGATAATCTTGGAATTCAAATTCGTACTCCAGGTCTACTAAAATTTGGTTTTCATCAATAAATTCGGTCATATCTGTTTCACTGACAATCCGAATACGCCAAACGTTATAATCCGTGATGAACAAAGCGCCGGTATAAAACGTTTTATTAAAATGCTCAGGGTAGTTATCTGTAACAATTTTAGGTTGCGCCCGATAAAATTCAGTACCATAAATGAAGGTGTTTTTAGCAACTTTCCCCATAGTGCTGCACGAGCTAATGACAAACAGCAGTAATATTTTGATCAGTAATTTATAAATCATAATTCCCTCTACTTTTTCTATTTATTACAAGATTAAAAAATCAATTGTTCGCACCTTGCATTGCATCAAGGTCATCCTCAATCCGAATATCGCCACACACTGAAGAGTCGTCATATTGATAGTTATTCCAAAAACAGAAGTCTTCCCAGCGTCTTTCTGTATTTAATTCAAATAACTCCATAAATTCTCTTAATGAAAGGTATCCCCAATTAGGAGCATAATTGTAAAGAATCGACTCTATTTCACGTTTAATATTCGCAGGTAATTCGGGTGAAACTGGGTAGTTAAACCAAGGCTTTTCCATTTCATAAAAGTGATTTTGATAATCTTTCCATAATGACTTACCGCTATTAGAGAATGAAAAGTCATAAGCATAATATTGTTCATTATCTTGTAACACCTCTATTTTTTGTTCAAATAAAAGCTCAACAGTCATTCGATGAGTTTCAAAGTTCAGCTCATATTCAAGTTCTGTAAACGTCTTATTATTCAAGAAGTACTGTTCAAGATTAGCTTTTGAATGAAGACGCACCCTCCATTTTTCGTAATCCGTTGTTAACAATTCTGATGTAAAAAATGTTCTTTTCATCCAATCAGGGTAATTAGTTCTAATTGACTCTGGTTGTACTGCATATATTTCTTTTACAGAAATAAAACTAACTTTTGCAACCTTCCCCATAGTTGAACAAGCACAGATGGACATAACGAGTATTACGTTAATCATAACCTTGTATATAAAACGTCCGTTTAAGCTATACATTCCAGTTCACTTTAGAGTCCATCAGTTGGTGGTGACTTTGATTATTTCAGGTTCATCTTCAATTTGTATATCACCACACACTGTTGAATCATCGTAGGCATAGTTATTCCAAAAACAGAATTCATCCCAGCGTTTTCCATTCCTGCTGCTATATAGAACCATAAATTCACGAAGGGTTAAAAAACCCCAATTAGGAACGTATGCATATTGAATTGAATCGATATTTCGTTTTATTTCCGGTGGTAATACAGGTGAGATAGGGTAATTAAATGAAGGTAGATCACGTTTAAAAAAATGATCATGAAACGTTACCCAAAAATCTTTACCCTCAGGGGAAAATGAAAAGTCATAAGCATATAAAGCCCGTCCATCACTTTCTAATAATGATTGAGATTCAAAAATTAAAGGGACTGACTTACTGTAATTCTGGAAATCCATTTCATACTCTAAATCCACGAAAATACTATTATTTTCAATATATTCAGTAATGTCCTGAATAGATAATATTCTTAATTTCCAAACATCATAATCAGTAATAAAAAGAGCACCTTTAAAAAATGTTTGCTTGAAGTATGTTGGATAATTATCCGTTATCACTTTTGGTTGTGCGTTATAAAATTCAGTTCCATATTTAAATGTACCTTTAGCAACATGCCCCATTGTGCTACATGAACTGATCACAAGTAACAGCAGTATTTTGATTAGTAATTTATAAAACATAATTCCTTCTATATTTTCCATTTATTCTTAACAACGCTTAAAATTAATTTTTAGCACCTTGTATTGAGTCTGGATCATCCTCTATTCGGATATCTCCACACACTGAAGAGTCGTCATATTGATAGTTGTTCCAAAAACAAAACTCATCCCAACGCCTACCTTGCATACCTCTGTATAACTCCATAAATTGTCTTAATGATAAGTAGCCCCAATGTGGTACAAAGTTATACTCAATCGAATTAACATATCGCCTTACTTCAATAGGGAGAGTTGGTGAAACAGGGTAATGAAACCAGGGCTTCCGCCTCAGAAAAAATAGCTCATGGAATTCAGACCAAAACTCTTTACCCTCTTGAGAGTAAGAGAAATCAAAGGCATATAACTCTTTATCATCAACATTTATAATAGAAAAAGATTCAAATACTAATGGTACTGTCTTGCTATAAGTTTGAAAGTCCATTTCGTATTCTAAGTCAACATAGATTTCGTTACTTTCAATGTAATTGCTCATATCATTTTCAGAAACTATCCTTAACCGCCATTCATTATAATCAGTTACAAACAATTCAGCGGTATAAAACGTTTGATTAAAGTATTTAGGATATTGATCTGTTACTACTTTAGGCTGAGCTTTATAAAACTCAGTTCCAAATATAAATGTTCCTTTAGCAACACTTCCCATGGTGCTACATGCTAATAATTGAAAACTTAAAAACAAAATAGAAGATAATTGGGCTAACTTGCTCATGATTCTCTCCGAAATAAATAGGCTTTTTTATAAAAAGCCTATTTTTAAAATAATCTTCGTTTATTTATTCAAATAATAATTAGCGAAAATTGAAAAAATCCAAACAATTGCTAGTGTTTCTGCAATTCCGCCTGATACTTCTTTTGTTTGTTCAAATGTTAATTCTTGCATTTTGTATCTCCTTATTAATTTCTATTGTCATACCAAATTAAAAGCATACCTATAATCGCTACTATAGCCACATCAGCTAAGCCCCCATTCACTTGTTCTACTTCATTTACGCTTAATTCACGCATAATTTACTCCTTGTATCCGACATAAACTTTTATACAAAAGTCTGTCGGGGTTGTTTATTAACTAACACAGTATTAATCACTGCAATTAGCCCTTAATTAAGCTGGTATTAGTTGCTCTTGCCAAAGATTAACTAGGCCAGCCACATATTTCCCAACAGGTGTTTTACTACCCACAACCTCTTTAGAAAATCCTTTTAAATGTGTTAACTGATTCGCCCTTTTAGGCTATAAACAGGTTCGAATAACCACTCGATTAATGTGCGTTGCTCTAACATAATGTCGGCTTCAAATAACATTCCGCTGATAAGGTCTATTTGCTTACCGTAAGCAACAAATTGTTGATGTTCTAACTTAGCTCTTAGGCGATACATAGGTTCATTTAATTGCACAGGCAACTGCGCTTCATTAGGTGAAATTAAGGCTTTATCTATTCTAGTAATTTGGCTTTGTATAAATCCAAAACGTTGATATGGGAATGCATCAAATCGTAACCGCGCAAATTGCCCTGATTGAACAAAACCAACTGAACGAGTCGGTAATAACAATTCAGCCACTAGTTCGCTTCCCGCTGGTAGAATAAACATGAGTAATTTAGATGTTTGCACAGCTTGCCCTTCAACAACTTGTACTCCGGTTACTGTGCCATTATGACTGGCAGTAACGGTATATTCGTAATTACTGGTTAGTTGCGAAATTTGACGATCAACTTCCACTTTTTGACGGTTAATAGTATTAACTTGTAAGGCGTATTGCTGAGGGGCTCTTGCTAAATTATATTCCGCTAAGTTCAGCTCTTTTCTTTGCTGTAATAACAATCTAGTTATATTTTTTTGTTCAAGCTGAACGCTTAATAATGACTGGAGTTGGTTATCTTTTTCTAACTCAGATAAATAACCATTATTATTTAACTTACGAAAGTCACCTTGTTGATTCTGCAATAACGTAAATTTTTGTTGAGCCAATAATAATTGTTCTTCGAGTGCAGCTTGTTCTTTAATTAATGATTCTATATTTTGTTTTAGGTTAAGTACTTGCTGTTTTTGCAGGGAATGATGTTGCTTGAGCTCATCGTCGAATAATAAGGATTGTCTATTTAACTGTGCTATTAACTGTTGGCTGACAGCAATGCCTTCATGATTATTTTGTTGTACTCTCAAGGACACTAATATTTGCCCTTTAGTTACCTTGTCACCCTCTTTGACCCATACCTTTTCAATTGTGCCGCTCTGATTTACCAAGCTTTTGATCACGCCTTTATTAGGCATTAAAAAGCCACGTACGGTTTCTTTGCGGGAGTACTCGGCAGTAAAAAGAAAAACAATAATAGAACTAGCGATTAACAATATTGAGATAACGGTGAGCTTAAGAGACATAGGTTGAGTTAACACAATTGCGCCAACTAACCGCCCATTTTGATGTGAAATAGCTTCCTTTCTAAATAAAGACATATCTGTTCCTGACTGTCATTTTCCTAATAAAGGTAATTATTGTATGAAAAATGACTTTGTCAAATTTATTGTCTACTTTTTAATCATTTATTGTTTTAACGATAATCTCCTTAATGTTTGGTAAGAAAACAATTTAATGAAACTTTATTAATTTATCTGTGCTTTTTTGAGTATTGTAATGTATCAAGTTGATAATATTGGTAAAAAACGTTCCATTTCCACTTATATAAAGCTTAACTTGCCCATATCTGTTAACGCATTTAATTTTAAGATTATATTTGGTATAAATAACATACAGCTTTTGTATTCTCCAGTTGAGGCAAATTGTGCGTAACTTTTCTAAAATAAAAATACCTAGAGTTCTACCTTTGATATTTTTTTCATCTCTTTTTCTCACTGCATGTGCAACAACATATCAATATCAAGATATAGCATCATAGGTTACTGTACCGACTAATTTAGCTACTAAGATTGAAAAGCGTTATTCAATTTACTCAAAAAAGTACTTAATTGAACTCCCAGAGTCTAGGCCCGTTGGTAATAATGCTTACCGTTATATAACGCCAAGTGAGTGCAAATATATTAACTCTTTTAAAGGTATTATTTCACTAAATGAATATCAGAATGTGCTTAATATATTACGCCCATACCATGCAGCAATTGATCTTCTCTCTAGAAAAAAATCAAATTATTCATTCAAACGTTTAAGCAACATTAAACAAGACAATTTAAACCGACTAAACAAAAAAAGAGACGCCTTGATAAGCCAATTTTCCAAAGAAAGGTTAAAAAGGGAGCCAGCACTGAAACTCGCTAACCAAATAAAAGTGATTGAATATGAGATTGACTATATCCAAAACGCACAATTATTGGATCCAAGAAACTTAGTCAAAGATCATAGGGAGTTCAGGAAATCCTACCAAGTTATGCTGGATAACGCTGCTGATAACATCACTTCATTTACGGAATCTGGGATATCCGGATTAAGGACATTATCTAACATAGAAAATGGGGTATATAACTCCAGCTCAAATTGTGTCAAATGGAAGCCAGATTTGTTAGCTAATTACCCCAATCGTAATGAATTGATTCGAGATATTGAATCACAGCCTTTTCACTCTAATAAGTTTGAACAGGCCTTGTTTGAGAAAATGAAAGCAATTATCAAAACATCATCTAATGAAATTAACATATACGTGCAACAAATTAATAAGCCAATTGGTTTATTCCCAGCATTAATCCCGTTTAGAGGGTACGAAAGAAGTAAGCTCATCACCAAAGCTTTAGAAGAGGAAGGCATTATTGATAAGCTCAATATCAAATTAATAACTCTTAGAAAAGAAGCAGCGATAAAGAATAAAAAAATAAAAGAAATACACAAGAAAAAATATGAACAGAAAGAACGTAACAGAGAAGCAGAAATCGATGCACTGTTAGAAAAAATTGATTAATTACTACTGATACCATGAGCTTGCTTAACCGAGATGGATTTTAAGGCGCTATGAATATTAAACTCTTATTATTGTTTTTTTTAACGGTTAATGAAGCGTATGCCAAGTTTCATATTTCTGATCCTGTATTAATTATTAACGAAAACAGTGTCAGTGTTTGGCCAGACAATTATAAAAAGCCAGACAGGTATATCAGTTTGATGTACCAACAAGGACAAGAAAATACCTCGGGAAGCCTTATTGCAAAACTAGACATTGACGTTTATGGAAAGGTGCAAAAATGCCAAACACTTTATAAAGACGATGAAGACTTTGATTTAGATATTATTGAAGGGACCTGCAGAAAGTGGCGTTTTGATTTATCTACTTTTACGGATACCACTCTCCCCAATAGTTTCATTTTTGGCTTAAACTTTGGCACAAAAAAAATGAAACTTCCTGCAGAGGCTTTATCAAAAGCAAAGGAAGTAATGAAAACGTTACCTATCGCAGATTCCTCATATGTTGAACAAGCTGAGAGGTTATCATTAACGCCACCTAGGGGCGTTCAAGATAATAGAACAATATTTGGTGTATTTGTTGACGGAATAAAAGATGATTATACTGAAGACGTTATTGAATATTTAACCAAAACCTACTATTCAAGGTCACGTGACGTTTATAATTGTACGGACAATATCCCTTGCAACCTCAAACTATATACCAGAGATGAAAAACAAGTTGCTGAATATCTCATTTCAAACGACTTGTTTTATCGAGTTGAAGAAGGTGATAACAACAGTGGTGCAATTACTAAACAGAACTTTTCAGCATTCAGAGTGGTTGCTTACCACCTATCACGGAATAACAAAACCATCATTAAGTACTTTTTAACTCCCTATTTCCATAGTTTCCTTCAAAGAATGTATGTTGCATTTTCTATGGGTTATGCAAGATCATGTTTACAAGATAAAGACATTTATCATTATGTAGAAAAATATAAAAAAACAACGAGACGAGCTTTAACCGGTACTATAATTAGCTCTCAAATATACACTAGCCACGACTTTAAAATTGACCGAGCTTTCAAACAGAAAATATTGTCGAATTACCTCGATTATGTCCCTTTAAAAGACATTGCTATGGGAATGAAACCTGTTTCTATTGGTCTCTTTTTTAAAGATGAAAATATCGGCTGCGATTCTGCTGAAGTCAAAAAAAGTTAGATTTTTATTATTAAATTATAATATGTGGTCGTGAGTATGAAGGCGATACATAAAATTTGCCAAAAATGGTTTATATGTGTCAAAAACGCAAAAAGCCACTAAGTGGCTTTTCTATAATGATTAAATTGTTGTTTTACTATTCGTCTGCTTTTTTCACACGGATAGGTTTGCCGCCTAATACAGTGCCGTTCAATTTAACGATAGCTAACAACGCTTTTTTATCATCAGCAATCTCAACAAAACCAAAACCTTTTGATTTTCCAGACATTTTGTCTAACACTAAATTACAATATTCAATGTCACCAAACTTGGAGAATACTTCAGATAATTCGTCCTCGGTGGTAGAACGTGAAAGGTTACGAACTAATATTTTCATCTCTGAGCCTTGCTTTTGTTGTGGATAATATCAATAGTTGTACATTGTCCCAGACAAAGCAACATATGCCAAGTAATAACCATTGGATCAAGACCTAAAGTGCATTGGGTTAATTATTAGCACTTTCAATTTAACCTCCGTTACATTACGATTCTTACCATTAAAGACAAACAATATGCGCTAGATGACTTTCTTAGTATCCCAAAAACGATTCTTCAGCCTGTGCAGTATATTATTGTTTATTTTATCCTCTACGACCCTGCAAGCTAATACAGACATTAAAATTGCCGTAGCCAGTAACTTCCATTACAGCTTGACTCAATTATTAAAAAATTACCCTAAAAACAAACAAATACAGTTTAAGTTATCTTCCGGCTCTAGCGGTATGTTGTACGCTCAAATTAAACAAGGTGCGCCATTTGATTTGTTTTTATCGGCCGACACTGTTCGCCCGCAATTACTTGAACAAGATAAGCTCACCCTTTTCCGACAAACTTATGCGCTGGGTAAATTAGCCTTATGGTCAAATAAACTAAACCTAAATAAACACCATTCAAATAAATCAGGCTCGAACAAAACTAACTACATTGAGGTTTTACATTCCAATAAAGGAAAATTAGCGTACGCGAATCCTAAGCTTGCTCCGTTTGGACTGGCCGCAGAACAAGTATTAGCGTCACTAAAGCTCAAACACAAAAATACAATTTTAGGCAATAATGTAAATCAGGTGTTTCAGTTTGTGAATACCAATAATGTGGATTTAGGTCTTGTTCCTTTATCTTTATTAATTCAAGCACAGCAACAACTCAAACAAGAAAAATATAACCATTATTGGTTGATCCCAAACCAGCATTACCAAACCATTGAACAGCAATTAGTAATATTAAAACGCAGTAAACATATCCATGAGGTTCATCGATTAGTAGAATACTTATTATCACCAACCGTGCAATCTAAGTTAGAAAAAATGGGTTATACAGCCGTTTCGACATCATTAGCAGGAAACAATAAATGACCGACTGGTTTTCTGATGCACAAGCCCTTTGGCTAACTATCAAACTTGCGGGTTTAACCGTCATTTTATTGTTATTTATTGGCATACCTTTAGCTTGGTGGTTAACTAAATACCAAGGCAAATTAAAACCTATATTTGAAGCTTTGGTTGCCCTGCCTTTAGTATTGCCCCCAACGGTTTTAGGGTTTTATCTGCTTGTGGCCTTTTCCCCTGACACTTGGTTTGGCTCGTTTTGGTTAAGCTTAACTGGTGAACAATTGGTATTTAGTTTCAGTGGCATTTTGTTAGGTTCGTTAATTTATTCATTGCCTTTTGTAGTACAACCTCTCATGGTTGGTTTTTCTCAATTAGGCCATCAGTACGATCAAGTCGCGTCGAGTTTAGGGGTTCCGCCCTTTAAACGTTTTGTATTTTTGATCTTACCTTTAATCAAACCAAGTATTATCAGCGCCGCAACATTAGGCTTTGCCCATACCTTGGGTGAGTTTGGTTTAGTGTTAATGATTGGTGGTAATATTCCAGGCGAAACACAAGTATTGTCTATTGCCCTATATAACCATGTTGAAATGTTAAGTTATGACAAAGCACATAATTTGGCGCTAGTCTTATTGTGTTTTTCTTTTGTCAGTTTGACCTTGTTATACAAATTTAATAAATCTTTTTATACGTTAAATAAATCATGAATACGCCAATAGAAAATTCGCATATATCTAGTAATGATGATTTACACATCAAGGATCAGCGTACATTGAAACAAGCAGATGTTTCATTACAAGCTACTTCGCTACAAGCTTATACACAAAAATCTGTTTCTCCGTATTTGTCTTTAGATATCGACGTAATCCTGCCTCTATCACAAGGTATTGTTGGCATATTTGGCGATTCTGGCGCGGGGAAATCTACGTTATTACGCACGATTGCAGGTGTGGATACAGGTTTAAAAAAACAAATAGAATACAAAGCGCATTGGCAAGATCAGCGTATTGATAAACTTCCCGCAGATCAAAATCCGTGTTTATTGCAAACGCAACAAGCGCAGCTTTTCCCTAACCTTACGGTACTGGCAAATTTAACTTTTGTAATTAAACATTCATCTTGGACTAGTTCATGTCCGTTTAGTTTTGAGCAAGTGATTGATTGGTGTGGTATTCAACATTTGTTGAACCAAACCAGTACGAGCTTATCTGGTGGCGAACAACAAAGAGTGAATCTAGCCCGAAGCTTATTGTGTGGCAAACCTATTATTTTGTTAGATGAACCTTTTTCAGCATTAGATTGGAATACCCGAACAGAGCTGCTGAGTTTGCTTGTACAGTTACAGCAAAACTATCAACTCTATTTTGTCATTGTGAGCCACTCATTGAAAGAACTCGCACTTACGACAGACAATTTAATCGTGATTAAAAACGGTAAGGTTAGTCAAGTTGGCGTCAGTGAAATATTAATTCCAAAATTAACGACCACTAGTAACCAAACCGTATTTTCTAAATTGGAACTCAGTGCACCAACCCCATTGCCACAACATCATCTAACTCAATGGCAGTTAACTAATGGTCCTAACTCTGAACAAGACAATACATTGGTCATCTATTGCAAAGGTTTGGAGCAGAACCAACTTACTCACAAGACAATTATCATTGACGCTAATCGTATTAGTTTGTCTAAACAAGCTAACTTATCCAGCAGCATGTTAAATCACTTACCCTCACAGGTTACCGATATTAACATCATCGATATTCAACACTTGCAACACTTAGTATTGGTGTCATTAGACATTAACGGCCAAACCCTGCTTGCCGAAATATCACAATTAAGTTTAGAGAAAATGAACTTGGCTGTTGGTGATGACGTATTTGTACAATTTAAAGCGGTTTAATTAACTTTAATTGCCAATTTATAAACTTAAACAGTTGGGCATTAAAGGTAATTCATATACCATTTACCACTTGCAGGTTTGACACCAAACATCCCCCAATTTAACGAGATATCAACCTATTATGATCTTTTCTTTTTTCGAAAGACTAACCACCCCTTTCCCTAAAAATGACAACCTAAAACCGCCTACAGGTATATTTGCTTTTTTAATGCATTACTCAAAAGGAATGTTATTAGCTGTTTTCGCCGTTGCAATAATGAGTGCCCTGATCGCGGTTTTAGAAGTCTCTTTATTTGGTTTTTTAGGGCAACTCGTTGACTGGTTGTCGACTCAGGAGCGAACCACTTTCATTGCCAATAATGAATCTACGTTAATTTGGATGGGCTTATTAGTTTTAATCGGACTGCCATTTATCGTTATTCTGCAATCTTTGGTAACGCATCAAACTCTGATGGGTAATTACCCGATGAAAATTCGCTGGCAAGCACATAGTTACTTGCTTGCACAAAGCTTGTCGTTTTTTCAAAATGAATTTGCCGGGCGGGTCGCTACTAAAGTAATGCAAACCTCTCTAGCGGTTCGTGAAACCGTGATGAAAGTTGTCGATATTTTAGTGTACATCGGTGTTTATTTTATCTCGATTGGGGTATTGGTTTTTAATATCGACTGGCGTCTAGCAACACCATTATTTGTTTGGTTCATCGTATATGTCTTAATCTTAAGAACCTTATTACCAAGACTTAAAAAAGTATCACAAAAACAAGCGGATGCTCGATCTTTAATGACTGGACGTATTGTCGATAGTTATACCAATATTTCAACAGTTAAACTATTTTCTCATACCAACCAAGAAGCCGAGTATGCCAAAGACAGCATGGATGGTTTTCTACAAACCGTATATCCACAAATGCGCTTAGCAACTTGGTTATATTCCGCAGTTTGGATCAATAATGCCATTTTAATATTCACAATGGCTTCAATGTCTATTTACTTGTGGCTACAACAAGTTGTCACACCCGGGGACATCGCAATAGCCATCAGTTTATGTTTACGTATAAACAGCATGTCACAATGGGTAATGTGGGAAGTGTCGGCCTTATTTGAAAACATAGGCACAGTACAAGATGGTATAAATACCCTAGCCAAACCGATAGAAGTGCAAGATATTAACAACGCCAATGACCTTAACATTCAACAAGGCGCAATAGATTTTAGAAACATCACATTTAATTACGATGAAAAAAATCGAGTGTTTGATCAATTAGACATCAAAATAAAACCTGGTGAAAAGGTGGGTATTGTTGGTCGTTCTGGAGCTGGTAAATCTACCCTAGTGAACTTGTTATTACGTTTTTATAATCTCGATAAAGGCGGTATTTATATTGATGGGCAAAACATTGCAGAAGTTAGCCAACGTAGCCTTAGAGCTAACATTAGCATGGTGACGCAAGACACTTCTTTGTTACATCGTACTATTAAAGAAAACATTGCCTACGGTAAACAAAATGCTCAAACCGATGAGATTATTGAAGCGGCAAAAGCAGCAGAGGCTGACGAATTTATTGCTAAGTTAAGTGATAATAAAGGTAATACCGCATACGATGTTCAAGTGGGCGAACGAGGTGTGAAACTGTCCGGTGGACAACGCCAGCGTATCGCGATTGCTCGTGTGATATTAAAAAATGCACCTATCTTAATCTTAGATGAAGCCACTTCAGCACTTGATTCTGAAGTAGAACAAGCCATTCAAAAAAGCTTAGATAACCTGATGGAAAACAAAACCGTACTTGCGATAGCTCACCGATTATCCACTATCGCACAAATGGATAGATTGTTAGTATTAGATCAAGGCAAGATAGTTGAGTCGGGAAGCCATGCAGAACTACTTGAGTTAAATGGAATTTATGCCAAATTGTGGCAACATCAAACCGGTGGTTTTTTAGGGTTGGAATAACATTCTAAAAAACCTTTAGTTAACTCTAAGTTTAATGATCTGTTGGTATTATCGATTTAATGCTGCTATTTAAATCAGGGTTAATGAGATGAATCTGCCTTGCGTTTTTCCATTTATGTAACGGGAAAATTGGTTTAGTCAGTGGTTGTTGGGTTAATATCTTTTCAATCTCGCCACTTTTTTCTAATTGAGTTAAGCCATCCTGCAAACGTTTAGCTAATGCAAAATTTGATTTTGCTACAAAGAAATAAACCGGCGCAGGGTAAATCAACATCACATTTTTGGCCGAGGTTAACTCAGGATAAAGCTTAGAAAAGCGCACTAATTCACTGTCTATTTCTAATATTGAACGTGGAAAGTAATCGCATCGCCCTTTAGCAACCATTTCGTACATAGCTTCAAAACTTAAAATCCTAGCTACTGTGAATTTATTTGCTTCTAATATATCAGAGTCAGGCCAGTGTAATCCTTGGCAGGCAATTTTTTTCGCCAGTTCACTTTGCGTAATATTCTCAAAAACCGCACTATTTTTTTTGTGAATGACCAATACTCTATGCCCCATCAACCCTTTAACTAATGGAAATTTAACGGCCAAAAATTGCTTTTCACGATTACTATTTGTCATGGAATGCATCACATCTAACTCACCGTTTTCTAACATCTTCAAACTGCGATTTTGAGAAAAATTAAACTGACGGTACTCAAATTGATAATCGCCATAACGGTCTTGGCTAACATCCAATGCACGCGCTAATAAATGATGAAAAAAATCGATACTGCCAATTTGTTGTTCAGAGGTGGCGAGCACTTTTATAACTTGCGCTTGGCAAGTTAAACTAATTGTGAGTAACAAAAATGCTAAATATAATTTCAAAACAACCTCAAAGTTAAAACAGTGAGCAACACTGTCACGCTCTAAGTAAAACACATAATTCTTATTTATCTAATTTCAATTAATTTGAATTACTTACTACATACCGAACAAGTCAGATTTTGGTTCAACTTAAACTCATTAAATGACATGGTAACAGCATCAAACATCAATAAACGTGACGATAAAACTTCTCCAATTTGCACTAATAACTTAATAGTTTCAGTTGCTTGTAACGATCCTATAACGCCAACCACAGGTGATAAAATACCTGACTCTGAACAGGTTAATTCCTGCTCTCCAAACATTGAACTTATACATTGATAACAAGGTTGATCTTTGTCCATTGTAAAAGTAGCAACTTGCCCTTCCATCCTAATGGCTGCACCAGAAACCAATGGCGTTTTGGTTTTAAAACACAATAGATTTAATTCGTTTCTAGTCGTTAAATTGTCAGAACAATCCACTACAACATCGTGCTCTTGTATTGTCTGTAATAAGACCTCACCTGTTAAACGTATAGTGTGTGTATCTATGGTTATTTCACTATTTAACTGTTGCAGGCTTTGTTTGGCCGAGTCACACTTATTTAAGCCTACGTTATTTTCTGTATGCAGCACTTGTCTCTGTAAATTGGTTTTATCAACTTTATCGTCATCCACCAGCGTTAACTTTCCAATACCAGAACAAGCCAAATACTGCGCCACAGCACAACCTAAACCTCCCACGCCAATGATTAATACTTTGCTGTTCCAAAGCTTCTCTTGCCCATCAATATCCATATTTGGCAACATGATATGACGGCTATAACGTAGAAGTTGTTGATCGGATAACGGTTTTACTATTTTTGCCATGGTTTAGAGGTGTGTTGTTTTATTGGAGATGATTACCACCGAGCATAACCTGTTTCGTTTAAACAACAAATAATGTTTGCCATTTTTCATGATCAACAATCGTTACTTTATTGTTATTTCTGGTTATTAGCACTTTCATTTGAGTCTAAAAATAAGCCATCACAAGTGTTTATTAATTAGTAAAAATCGTTATGATGAAGATTCACAAAAATTAACTCCGAGCTAATACGTTCATTCGTTTCATCGCCTAACCTTATTAACTTGCTGATGTTTAACATTATTGTTTTACAGCAACTTGATAAATATGGCGGATTAGCCGTAGTCATTTCGATGTTTGAAATGTACTGCCAGGGTCACAATAGAAATGTTGCTGGCCTCCCACATTTGGAAAGGTGTTATGTTACAAGACAATTTTGGCCGTAAGTTTGAATACTTACGGTTATCCATCACTGATGTCTGCAATTTTAGTTGCAACTATTGCTTACCCGACGGTTATGACTGTTCAGGGGCTCGTGACTTCCTAACTGTGCCTGAGATTAAAACCTTAGTCAGCGCATTTGCCAAACTCGGCATGAAAAAAATCCGCATTACCGGTGGTGAACCGGGACTCCGTAAAGACTTAACTGACATTATTCGAATTTGTCGGGACACGCCAGGCATAGAACAAATAGCCATCACCACCAACGGTTTTAATTTAGAGAAAAAAATCGCCGAATGGATTGATGCCGGGTTAACCCACTTAAATGTAAGCGCAGACAGTTTAGATCCAAGGTTGTTTCAAGCTATCACCGGTCAGCAAAACCTTGAATCTATATTACGCGGAGTAGACAAAGCCACTTTGCTTGGTATTAACAATGTTAAAATTAATGCCGTTTTATTAAAGACCTTTAACTTAGGGCAAATAGATCAATATTTAACTTGGATCAAACACAAACCTGTCACTGTGCGTTTTATTGAGTTAATGGAAACCGGCAATAACAAAGAATATTTTGCAGATAATCATGTCTCTGGAGAGTTTATTAAGCAGAACTTATTGGCAAAAGGTTGGACTCAAGTCATTAAAGACAAGTTAGCTGGCCCGGCCCAAGAGTTTTACCATCCAGAGTCTAAAGGCCGTTTTGGTTTGATCATGCCTTACAGTACTGATTTTTGTAAATCTTGTAATCGTTTACGCGTAGCATCCAATGGTAATCTGCACTTATGTTTATTTGCCGAGCAAGGCATAGATTTACGCCCATACTTAACTGAAGATGGCGTTGATCAAACTTGTGATGCTTTACTCGCCGCCATGACGAACAAAGTAGTCGGTCATGAACTCGCTAAAAATTTCACTGGTGCAACAACGCACTTAGCCATGTTAGGGGGATAGATATGAGCACAAATAAAATTAGACCTTTTGTCGGTTTAATATTAGCCGGTGGTTATTCCTCACGTATGGGGGAAGACAAAGCCTTATTAGAAATTGACGGTGAAACCTTACTGCAAAGAAACATCAAACTATTAAAACAAATTGGCGCAACCGACGTTTTTGTTAGTCGTAATGACTTTTCAGAAGGTAGCTTACCCGATATATATCCACATCAAGGGCCGCTTAGTGGAATCCACAGTGCGTTATTTCAAAGTCAGTTATGCTACAACAGTGCCCCAATCATAGTGTTGCCAATTGATATGCCATTATTGTCAGAAGACTTATTGATATGTTTGGTTGAAGCCGGGTTAACTATGGATAATGCCGTTCATTATATTGAACATCCGCTTCCTGCATTTATTCCTAATTCCAATTTAACCAGAGAATATTTGGAAGCAATTTTGTCGGATATTTCGGCCACCAAACCGAGTCGTTCTATAAGACGATTTTTAACTCGTATTGATGCTGTACAACTAAGCACTGGCGAAAATGACAAGTTGATCAATACCAATACACCAGAGCAGTGGTGTGACTTAATCAACAGTTTGTCCAGAAATTAGATGCATTTGAACATGGCACACCGCTTAACAACAGATAATAATTAAGTACAGGTAACAAGATGGCAGCAAAACAAACCGTTCCTTTTACACCACTAAATATCGCAGTTTTAACCGTATCCGATACCCGTGACGAAACGACCGATACTTCTGGAGGTTATCTTGCAGACACGTTAAAACAAACGGGTCATCACTTGATTGATAAAAAAATTATCAAAGATGATATCTATCAAATGCGTGCCGTTGTTTCCAACTGGATTGCCAGTACAGATGTGCAAGCCGTATTAATTACCGGAGGCACAGGCTTCACCAAACGTGACTCAACACCAGAGGCTATGCTGCCTTTGTTTGATAAAGTAGTAGATGGATTTGGCGAATTATTTAGACATGTGTCTTATCAAGAAATAGGCACTTCCACGATTCAATCACGTGCGGTGGCCGGATTAGCCAATGGCACCATAGTATTTTGTATGCCGGGTTCGACTGGTGCGTGTAAGACAGCTTGGGGCATAATTGAATCTCAATTAGACGCATCACATCGTCCTTGTAATTTTGTAGGTCAATTAAAGTCAGCGGTTGATACTTGCAACACGTCGAGAGGTTAATTCATGACAAAGTTAACTCATGTAGATCAAACCGGCCAAGCAAATATGGTTGATGTTACTGACAAAACGCCAACGGTAAGAACGGCAATTGCAGAGGGTTACATCTTGATGTCACCTGCTACTATCCAAGAAGTCATTAATCACACCAATAAAAAAGGTGATGTGATCACCACTGCAAAAATTGCCGGTATTCAAGCTGCAAAAAAATGTGCCGATTTAATTCCTTTGTGCCACCCATTGGCCTTATCAAAAGTGGATGTGGATTTTGAAATCCAACCAGACTTTAACCGCATACGTGTACAAGCCATGTGTAAATTAACTGGCCGTACGGGGGTTGAAATGGAAGCATTGACGGCTGTAAGTGTTGCCACATTAACCTTATTTGATATGTGCAAAGCGGCTGATCCTTATATGGAAATTCAAGGCATTAAAGTATTAGAAAAAGTCGGTGGTAAAACAGGCCATTGGCGACATGAAAATAAACAAATTGATGAAAGCGATTCACAATGATCAAAGTCCTATTTTTCGCCCAACTGAGAGAATCACTAAACTGTGCCGAGTTAAGAATTGACCTTAACGATCCAAAGTTTGCTTCAACATTAAAATCAGCGTTCACACTTGAACAATTACGTGAGCAACTAGCAAACACCGACGATACTTGGCAATTAAATATGCAAAACGGCAAGTTATTAATGGCAGTAAACCAAACCATAGTGAATGGTGAGCATATTTTGCAAGATGGTGATGAAGTTGCTTTTTTCCCTCCGGTAACAGGCGGATAAAATGATATCGGTGCAAACACACGACTTTGATATGGCAACTGAATACCACGCCCTACTGACTAATACCGACAGTACGATTAATAGCGCTGATGGTGCGGTCGTGACGTTTGTGGGATTAGTACGAGACTACAATCAAGGTAATCATGTGCAAGGACTCACTTTAGAGCATTACCCGGGCATGACAGAAAAAGCATTAGAAGATATTGTCCTTAACGCTCGTGCAAAATGGCCGTTAGGTAAAGTGAGAGTTATTCATCGTGTTGGTCAACTAAACTTATCTGATCAAATCGTATTTGTTGGCGTCACCAGTAAACATCGCGAAGCCGCATTTGAAGCCGCGCAGTTTATTATGGATTTTCTTAAAAACCGCGCGCCGTTTTGGAAAAAAGAAAACACAGACCTAGGCACCCGTTGGGTAGAAGCTGAAGTTAAAGATGAAATCGCCCAACAAAGGTGGGAGAAGTTTTAAGTTTTTCTTAAAACCGATAATCATCGACTTTTCAACTTAGACTTGAGATAAACATTCACATTAATATTATTTATTTGCCGTGAAAAATATCCCAGAACTGTTCCCTAATTTTATGAACGTTAATTAACGTTTTTGATTTAGTCATTGTAAGCCACAAACCAACAGAAATAAGTATAAATGGGATAAATAGTCCCATTAGCTTAGCTAAAATATCATTGCGACTTACGCCGTTTAAAACAACATTAACTGTTTTATCTTGCATGCTCTCAATCGCAGAGTACCCCTTAAATAAGCCAAAACAGACAAATACAAAACCAATTAACCTCAGAATTTTTGAATATTTATTGAATGATAGATACATACTTTCTTTGCTCTTACTTAAAGCTTAAAACTTGTGGCGAAGCCATTCTTATAGCTTGCTTGTTTACAACACCATCGCTGCAATAACACCAAAGATTATCAGTGGAATATTGTAGTGCAAGAAAGTGGGTACGACTGAATCCCAAATATGATCGTGTTGTCCGTCTGCATTTAAACCTGATGTTGGCCCTAAGGTTGAATCAGATGCAGGCGATCCCGCATCACCTAATGCTGCTGCAGCACCAACTAACGCAGCCGTTGCCATTGGAGAGAAACCAAACCCTAATGCTAATGGTACGTATATAGAGGCAATAATTGGAATGGTGGAAAATGAAGAGCCAATGCCCATAGTGACCAACAATCCTGTTAACAACATTAAAAATGCCGCTAATACTTTATTGTCACCAACTAAATCTGTGGTAGTTAATACTAATGAGTCTATCGCATGAGTGGCTTTCATTACCTCGGCAAAACCCGCGGCTGAGATCATAATAAATCCAAATAAGCCCATCATATAAACCCCTTTGGTAAATACATCTTGGGTTTCTTCAACTTTTAATACACCGCCAATAACAAAGACAACCAGCCCCGTTAATGAACCTATGATCACAGAGTCTGTGGCTAATTGAGTTGACAGTGCACTGATAATTGCAATCACAGCAACCCATAGGTGTTTCGTTTTTATAGTATGGCTTTCAGGTTCTGATTCTAAAATTTTATCTAACGAGTACTCGCGTTTACCACGATAAGTAACAAACAAGGCAACTAACAAGCCTAAAAACATGCCAAACACAGGGATTGCCATTACCAAAGGTAATTGGTCTGCTTGAATACTTACGCCATTATCCACTAAGTTTGTGTACAGCAAGGTATTAAGGAATATTTTACCAAAGCCAACTGGCAACAACATATAAGTTGAAGTTAAACCAAAGGTTAAAATACAAGCAACAGCGCGTCTGTCTAATTTGAGCTGAGCCATTACATGTAACAAAGGAGGGATAAGAATTGGGATAAAGGCAATATGTACAGGGACTATATTTTGTGAAGCAATGGCAGCAAGCAAAATCACACCAAATAATATGCTCTTAACCCAAATGGTACTGCCTGCGGTTGCATTTTTCCCGCTAATTCTTGTAATAACTTTATTGGCTAATACATCGGTTATACCAGAGCGAGATATGGTCACAGCAAATGCACCTAACATGGCATAATTTAATGCAATGGCAGCCCCTCCACCCAAACCTTGAGTGAATACATTGACGGTTTCTAACAATGGCAATCCACCAACAACACCGCCTAATAAAGCACTTAATACTAACGCAATAACAATATTTACTCGCGCTAAACTAAGACCCACCATAAGCAATACCGCAATAACTACAGCGTTCATACTTTTCCCTAATTTTTTTATTCTTATTTATCCTATTGGATTATGTCTGAATTGTATGAGATTACTAGACACAATAACGAGTAATGCTAATAAAAAAGCGTAAGTTGAACGATCAACTTACGCTTTTAGTCGTTTGAGATAGTTGAACTTATTGGTTCAACTCTCCTTTATATTGGAGGCTAATTTAGTTCAGTAACCTCGGGTTTTTCGCTACTTTCAGTGCGGCTAACTTTAAACCATTCAACAACAAAACCAGCAAAGAAAATAAACAACAGACCCACGATTGAATACCAAACCGTATTGTCTAATACGTCTGATTCCGTTGGTTTTTGTTGTTCTAATTTCTGTCCCGTGACTTGTTCCGTTTGCCCTTGTGATTGATCTTGCGCCGGATTTGCATCCGCTTCAACTTGTGCAGCTTGTGCATTAAAGTTAGGTGGCGTTAAACCAAAACCGGTCGCTAATTCAGTCACGTTTTCTTTCAGTTTTTCGTTATCTACAAACAAGTTATATTTTTCAACAAACTCACTATAGGTTTCCACTAACTTTTTAAGACGCTCTGGTGAGGTTTCCCAATATTCTTTACGTTCTGCTTCCAACATACGTTGCATCATTCGCGCTAACGCTTGTGGATTGGTTTTCTCAAACCATTCATCTAAACCAAGCTCTAGTTTGTCATCAACATAGACATCAAAGAATTCATCCCATTGATCATCTCGGATAAGGGTAGGATCAACAACTTGCCAACCAAAGAAATTATCCATACGCGAACTCATGGCTACCGCACCTGAGTATCCCTCTTTCTGCATTTCTTTGATCCAACGAGGATGGAATACACGGGTTCTTAATTCTTTTGCTAAAAATATTCCAGCATCTTCTGCTTTTGCATTGTTAGCATTTCTTAAGTTAGACACCACCATGTTAGGGCTTTTACCATCTAAGTTTCTTACCGCTAAACTTAATGCGCCAAAGTATTCAAACGGATCATCTGATGACAACATGCCATATAAGTTAGATGAGCGAGAGAATAAGGCTATGTCAGTGCCTGATAACTGTTTACCATATAAGTTAACTCTTTCGCCATTTTCATTCGTCAGTTTTTGACCCCAACGGCTGCGGTCAGCACCAAATGCATAACCCATCTTGTTCATGTAACTATCAGCAATCACTGAGTCTGATTCCCAAGAACCACTATCCCAAGCAATGGTATCCACTGTAGAACCGTAATCCCCAGATTTATTGGAAAACACACGAACCGTAGACATATATTGTGCATCGTCTTCTGATACACCTTGGTCTAATAGTTCTTGTTTAATGCGGACACTGTTACGCCAGATAGGATTTGAGTCTTCTTTTAACTGTGCTACTTGTTCAACCGCTTTGGCTAAACGCTGCATAACATTTGGAAAAGCATCACGGTATAGTGCTGTTGCAGATAACACCACATCCACACGCGGACGACCTAACTCTGAATAAGGAATGATCTCAGAACCGACTACACGCCCAGTTTCAGTCCAGATTGGCCTTACACCCATAGCATATAACGCTTGCGCTTCTAGTACACCATAATGGCGCATCGTCTCAATAGACCACAAAGAAAAGGCCATTTTATCTGGATAAGAACCATTTTTAGCAACATGATCTGAAATCATTTGTTGAATTAATTCTTTACCTTGTTCGTAGGCTGCTTTGGTTGGTACTTTTGACGGATCAAAACCATATAAGTTGTAACCTGTAGCTAATGACTCTGGGTTACGGATTGGATCACCGCCGGTTTTAACTGGAATATACTTACCTGATAAAAAGTCAGACATGCTGGTTAACTCACGAATACCTGTCATGCTGGCATACATATTTTTACCCGTTTCAATAAACGTCTTTAACTCATCAGATAAATCGTCAAATTCAACAGGTTGTTGTGCTTCTTTAGCGTCTATTACAGGCAATACAATATAATTATAAACTGTTTGGTAACCAGCTAATTGCTCAAGCTCTTGCTCTGGTAATAAGTCGTTAACGTCATCTTTTTCAGACGTTCCCGTTTCATGGAAATTATGACTGTGTTTGTCTTTGTCATCCTCATCGTGATCATCGTGTGAGCCATGCTCTTCGGAGACAAACTCATCATGTTCAAATTCAGATGCTAAGTTGGTGAACTCAACACCTAACATTTGCACTAAGGTTGAAACTAACAAACGGGTTTCAGCTAACTCGCCAAAGGTATGTAAACCTAATGGTTGATTGGCTGTAGCAATCGATTCCATGTGGGTATGTAAGGCATCATAAAACCCTTCAAAATCAGCCGCTATTTGAGCTTCATCCCAAGCTATGTCTTTACATAAATTAGCTTCAATACACTTAGCTTCAATTTGTTTAGCTGTTTTTTGTTTTACACCACCTTCATCAAGTTGTTTATATTGATGCATTAATTCATGTAATACCGAAATATCACCATGTAAGCCAGCAGCAGCAAAAGGAGGTGTCATATGTGAAATGACAGTAGCGCGTCCACGACGTTTGGTTTGCATGGCTTCACCAACATCATCAACAATAAATGGATAGACAACCGGTGTATCCCAAACCGCTAAATTGCCTTGGTCATACATAGACAAACCACGTTCTTTACCGCCTAAATACTCTTGAGATCCATGAGTTCCTAAATGCACTATGGCATCACTTTTCCAATAATCACGCGCATAAAAGTACGCGGCTAGATAGAAGTGATTAATTGGCACTAGGCCTTCATGGAAAATACCCGACTCTTTCTCTTTGTTATCAGAACGAGGTGGCTGACGCATGACTAACATATTGCCGTTACGTATACGTGGCAATACGAACCAATCTGTCCCCTCACGTTGAACCGCCATAAAGTTATCTTCAGGCTGTCCCCAATGCTCGGTGATCTTATCCGTTATTGCTTTAGGTAAAGTGGCATACCAACGCTTATATTCAGCAATTGGCATTAATTCAGCTAAGTCATTTTTCAACAATTCATCAAGCTGATAGTCACGATAAAATGGGTCTAATATGTTTTTAACTTTGTCACTGAAAAAAGTGTCGTCTTGGCTTGGGATTGCATAACCTTCTGAATCTAATGTATTAGTTATGGCACTTAATGTGGTTGGGATATTCATAAATGACGCCCCAACATCTTGGTCGCCCCATACAAATACAGTGATCTTTTTGTCTTGATTCTTTTTGTATTTTAACTGAGTTAAATTAAACGCTTTGTTTACTAAGTGTTCTAACTGATAGTCGATAACTTCAACTTTAGCAGTACGTCTATCCATTGCAGCAACCACCATAGGGTCGGTAACCCCTGCACTTTCTGGCAAGACTAAAGTAAACGCCATCATGCCAGCATCAATGCCTTGTTCATCCGCTTCCCATGCCGCTTTATTACCGCTGTAATACGTTAATGCTTGTAATACTGGAACCCCAAACTGCTCAAATTCTAATTTACGCTGATTAGCCCAGTGAATATTTCTAAAGTTAATAATTAAATCAACCGCAGGTGTTGTTTGATCTATACCTGTGTACAAGAGTTCGTTGTAATTCTTTTCACCTGGACTTAACTTAAAGAAAAACGGAACCACATGTACGCCTTTGTTTTCGAAACGTTTGATGGTTTCATCTATCAGTGTGGTTTGTTCAATTTCTATATTGGCACGTTGAAACAATAACGCTATTTTAGGTTGATTAGCCGCTGGCTTTTTCCATGCAAAGTAATCATCTAAATTATCAACAATTAGATTAGGTAATGTTGGATGATAGATGCCTTTTTCTGGAAAAATAATAGGTTTGGCAAACTCTAAATCTGACTTACCAGAATCTAATACGTTAACACTGATATAACTCAACATATTGGTTAAGTTTACTCGACCACCGTTTTTCCAATAGTCACGTAAGTTAATTTGTTGCTCTTTGTTAATGCCTTTTTGAGCAGCCTGCTGAAACAACCAACCTGGCGCAAAAAACACCTTATCGCTCTTTGCTATCAGCCCTAGGTAGGCCTGGTAACTTTTCTCGGATTCATTTTTTGATACACCATCTAATACTATAAATTGGTGCTGATTAAACAACTGCTCTACTTGTTTTACATCTTTTAAATCACGAGTCGATTTATGGGTGATGCTCCATTTTGCTTCATGAGTTTTAGCGGCATCTTTTAATAAAGTCACTTTGGCTCTATTACTGTGTGCAGCACTGATAAATAAAATCTTTGTAGATGTTGCAGGATCAGCTGTAGTTTCTGACGTTTTTGCGCTTGCTTGATTGTTCAGGAATAACAGCGCAACTGTGACCAAAGAAACAAACTTATTTAATCGAATATTCAACATAATTAATTGTCTTTTTATACCAATCTATTTAAAACCAAAAAGAGACAGGTACTGAAATACCTGACTCTATTTTGATTAATGTATTTAATGTTAGCTGTAATTAGTCAGACGTTAATTCGTCTGCACGTAAGCTATAACTGCCTGAAGTACCTTCTGCATCGTAATAACTAGTGAACTGGATCTTGAAGTATTGTTCACCGGTTTTAACAATATAAACGCCGTATTGTGACCATAATTTGTGGCCACTTTGTAGGTTGTAGGCATACCAGTTATTTTCAGAAAAGGCACGAACCGTATATTGATTTGGTTGGAAACCATAATGGGTTGCTGCTGCAACGGCCACTCCACTAAACGCGTTAGTGAAATCTTGAATTGCTGATGCATCGTCAACTAAATCAATAGCGAAATCAGCACCGCCATCGGCACACTCAATGGTTAAATCGTATGCAGCAGTGGCAGTAACAACCGACTGACCATCTAAGTCAATGTATTTGGATTCACCTGCCACACATGAAGTTAGATCAACAACAACGTCTGTTGTTTCACCAAATTCTTCCGTTGTATTATCTTGTACAGCAACGCTTAAGGTTACGCTTGTCATTGCCATACCATCTTGTACTAAGTCGGTCACACTGTATTTTGTGAATAAGTCATCCGACTGCACGATGAAATATTTATCATCTGCAGCTGTCACTACATGTGTTGTGAAGTCATAGTTATAAAAACCATCTAAAATGCGCTCAGTTACATCAGATACAAACATATTCTCATCAGATGGAATGTCAGCAAATGTTACCGCAGTGTAATCAGCAAGTTCTGAATCTGGTGTTGCAGCGACAAATGTATCTACAACAGCCGCACCATTAGCATCATAAAAGTCAGCGTTATTACCTGTGAAATAAACTGAAACAGGCGTATCTTGTGCTTCATTCAAGTACACACCTGTACGTTTAAACGCTATATCCCATTCTGTGTTTGTTGCGGCTTCTTCTGCGGTAAGTTCAAGCAAAGATTGAGTATTTAAATCAAAATACGCGAAGTGTGACTCTTGACTAGAACCCGTTGAGAATGGACCAAAGATCTCGCCTTCTACAACCACGTCTTCTTCAATCACTTTTTTATCGTCATCACTACAACCAGCCAACACAACAGCAAGAGATAATAGGGATAGTTTAAATAGGTTTTTCATAACAAACTCCTTGAAAGTATTAATAGTTTTATTTTTAAAATTGGTAATTCACACCAAACACCAGCTCTCGGCTTGATATTGGGCGTGGATCAAAATGGTTTATTTTTTGAGCGGCAAGATCTTTATGTTCATCAAATAAATTGTTTACTGAAAAACGTAATGACAATTGCTCAGTTAATGCATGGGATAAGCTAAATTTTACAATGGTGTAATCTGTTACAACGGCTCCGTCGTACGAACTAGGGATCACTTCGTCCGCTTGATAAACGGCATATAAAATGGCATTAATTGAAGGTTGATCAAATTGATAGTTAACACTGACTTTAGCTTGATGACGAGGTCGGCCTTGAAGGCGCTGTTTATTGTCATCTTTGCTGTCGTTGTAAGCATAATTTACTTGCCAACTCCACTGCTCAAAAGTGACTTCTGAACTCACATCAAAGCCATAAATCTTGGTTTGTTCGACATTGCTATATTCTGAAATATCCAAACCTGTTTCAGCAGATAACTGTGCGTTATGTACCGTATTGATCAAGTCTTCCGTTTCAGAATAATGACCTGCAATTTCTAATGATACGTCCGCAAAGTGATCAAATAAGCTAGTACGTACAGACAAACTGGTGTTCAAGCTAGTAGCTGTTTCAGGCATTAAGTTTTCATTACCCAACACCATGTAACCTAAGTTACTGTGGTCAAATACATAAAAACGTTCTTTTAAATCAGGTACTCGGTAAGCTTGTCCAAGTCCTACACGCCATTTTATTGGAGTACCACTTTTACCTAAGTTCAGCATTGAGCTAATTCTAAATGCGGTATGTGTCCCAAAATCCGAATCTTGTTGTGCGCGAAAACCGGCTAGGTACTGAGCATTTTTATAAATAAAGTTATGCTGAACATAGGCTTCAATGCTACTGCGAGATTCATCGTTAATTTCAACACTGCCATCAGCAGGTTTATATTGGTCTAATTGATCTTGATGTAATAACCAACCAGCAACCGTTTCTGAACCAGATTCGCCTGTAGACTTAGGATTAATGCTTCCATGTTGCCATACTTTTTGACCATCAATTTCAGCTAACGTTATTGTGGTTTCACGTAAGCTCCCTGTCTGGCCACTGGTTTCTTGATGACTAATATAACGTGTATTCGTGCGCCAATTTTTACCACTTTCGGGGTTATTTAGTGAAAAGTCGAATTGATGTTGATGAACGTCTGAAGAATAAAATACGATATCAGATTGTCCCGGTAACACAGAAACATCACGCTTTTTATATTCATCAAAATACTGATATTTAAATTGAGCAATCAACTGACTTAATGTTTTGCTGGTAGAGTAGTTTAGAAAAGTTTTATCCAGTTCTGCAGCATCCACAGCAACCGTATTGAGGTCGTAATCAAACCCTGTATCTTGGATGAGTTGCACATTAACTTTATGATCCCAACCAAAAACATACGCACCCGTATTAAATTTTAATGTATTTGAAAACGGTGCTGAACCTTCGTATTCACGGTCTATATATTGTGATATTTGATAACTCAGTGACGTTGCGGCTGAACTGTCTTTGTTAGTGATGATGTTGATCACACCACCTAATGCCGAACTGCCATACATAACAGACGCAGCCCCTTTAATTATCTCTATTTGTGCTATGTCACTGGCGCTAATTTGATCTAAATCTACTGAGGATCCCGTTGGTGAAACGACAGGCAAGCTATCAATTAAGATAAGTACATGTTTACTATAAAAACCTTGCATCTGAACGTTATAACCATCTTTAGCACTTCGAGTAATAACAACGCCAGGTATAAAGTCTAAAACATTGGCTAACGTACCTTGGCTTAACAGTTGAATAGTTTCACCTTCAATTACGTCTACAGACACTGGCGAGTTACTCAACAACTTTGGCGTTCTCGTTCCAGATACAACTAAGGTTTCTATTTCTTTGGCAAAAACAGATTGGGTTAAAGCGGGTGATAATAAGGTTAGTAACAGATAGAGATTAAAGCGCGACATATTATTTAAATGATAATGATTCTTATTTGCAAACATAATAAACTTATTAACACTTAAGTCAATACAAATGAGAACGATTATCAATTAGATTGTTGTTTTTTTATTTCACCTCTCCGATTTGTAAATTCATAGATAAAAAAATAGCGCCTTTTAGGCGCTATTTTTTACTATTGTTCAAATGATTCTATGCTAAATACTTTTATCAGCCTGTTTTACAAAAGTTTCTAGTACATCAACATTTTGGATTAATTGATGTTTCAATTTGTTTTTGAACAGCGTGGTTAATTTGTCTAGTCGGTCAAACTCAGTGTGCCAGATCATGCCCCACTTTTTCTCTGAGTCTCTATCGCAGGCGGTTTTTCCATCTTCTTTATAACAGCTCCATACATCACTATGTGTCGTTTGAGAATATCCGTCATTACCTGAATGTCCATTTATTGCAAAGTTAGTGGCTTCCAAATAAGCAATTGGCATCCCACTGCATGCAAAAGGTGCGTGATCTGACCAACTTCCTGTTTGTCCTTCTGGGTAACCGTCATAGGCAGGGTGTAACATGTGACTATGGTCAGCAAATAAGGCTTTAGATGTGGTTAACAATCCGTCTCTCAATACCGATGACGAGTTGTATTTCGGGTTCTCAACTGCGTTACATTTATATGATTTTTCATGGGCATTATGAATATAGAGTTTGTCACCACCGATAATAGTATCTAAGTTAATCATGCCAATTACGTTTTCAAGCGACTCTTGTTGTTTACCAACATAAGCTTTTGAACCTTGCAAACCGTACTCCTCAGCACCAAAAGCGATTAACTTAATCGTATAAGGCAAGGTTTGACCTTTTAATCGTTTTGCTAACGCCAAAATAGCCGCAACACCAGAGCCATTATCCGTGGTGCCTAAACTACCTTGTTTCTCGCCTGTGGAGTCATAATGCGCGCCAATAATAATGGTTTTGTCTGATTGGCCTTTGATCACCATGGATAAGTTTGAGGAGGTAAACGACTTTTTTCTTAACGTGAATTCAAATGGAAACTCGTTGACGGTATATCCTAATGTTTGCCATTGCTCCTTTATCCAAGCTGCAGTTTCTTTTTCTTTATCTGAACCTGCAGGCCTTGCACCAATGCCTATCGTTTCATCGGTTAATTCAACTAATTTTTGCCACGCAAAACTTTCAGTAGGCGTTGAATCTTTTGCAAATGCAGTACTGGATATAAGGAGAATGAATAGACTTGATATTAGGGATTTCATATTTAATTCCATAGTATTTTATTACCACACAAAATACAGAACAAATCGAACAATCCAAAGAAAAAAGATATGAATAGAAAAGATCACAAGTTGAGTGAGTATTTCAAACGACTTGTGATCTTTATAAAGCGGTAGCCACTGTTAACAAACACTGGCCAATTCAGCTAACAAATTAAAATGCAAATTTTGCAGATACTTGCATATAAGTTGAATCCGCATCTGCTTCAGCCATTTCAAAGTTGCCTAACTCGGCCCCAACAGAAAACTTAGGTGTGTAGTTTTTGAATACATTGATACCCCAATGAGATCTATCGACATCGCTTTCTGTTGTGGTTATGTTGCCATAAAATACAGAACTACGAGTTGATTCAGTCCAAAAATGACGATACGCAACCATAAAGCTGGTCGATTCTTCTACTTCTTCACCAACCAAGTCTTGTGCGGCTGCAACACCAACATAACGACCTAAATTACCTTGATGGAATTGAAATCTAAAATCGTCTTTATCTGCTACTTTGACTTTACCCGCAACTGAAACGCCAAAAGCGCTTTCAGTTTCACCCATAGTGGTTGTTAACTGTCTCACTAAACCGGCCACTGACACATTACCCCAGTCGGCGTTATGTTGATATTTTGCAATCATATCAGGCATAGAATCATTGGCTGTATCGCCACCATATGATTCTGGATTCTCTAATGCGACTGACCAACCATTTTTGCTGTATCTCACCTGAGTATTTCGTACAAAGGCTTCGCCAACCATTGCACCTGCAAAATCAACGGTTTCAGCCAACGCACTGGTATTCATAAAGGTGGTCCAAGTTTGGCCTATTACAAAGTCTTCATACTTAATCATCGCGTGGCGTAGTCTAGGATGTGAAGAGTTAGAAATGGTTTCAGTGCCGCCACCGCCATAAAAATCCATTTCAATAAATGCGGTCACACCATTATTAGTGTAAGTCGTATTAAATCTAGATTCGTTCGCAAAAAATTTAGTTTGGGCGGCATCTTCAGCCAATACTGAACCACTGCCTATCCAAAAATCTCGATACGCCACGTTACCATCTACATGTCGGCCATCAATTTTAACAAAACCACCAAATTTAATGGTTTCTTCATCATTTACTTTAAATTCGTAAGCAGCATAAGAAAGGCCACTAAATAGTAAACTGGCTGACGTTAATACATTTATTATTTTTTTCATTGTTGCATCCCTAGTCATTGATTATGAACTGATGAGCTGCCAACAGAAGTCATTACGCAGCCATTTAGTTATCTTTTTCGAGATTCATTATTTGAAAAGAACATTAATTGAGCAATTAGCTATTAGTCTATTCGACTAAGGTCTAATACCATCGCAATGCCCAATTCGACTAAGGTCTAATTCATAAAAATGGCCGAGTGTCTAAAAATACACGTAATCTAAATTTACTCATCAGGTGCAATATTATGACCTCTAAATCATATTCAATTCCAAAGATTAATCATAATCAATCAAACCCTTTAACAATGGAGCAATATAAAGAGTTATATAAAGCTTCTATTGAAACCCCAGATGAATTCTGGGATGCCCAAGGGCAACGTTTAGATTGGATGACGCCATACACTAAAGTTAAACAAACCCGCTTTAATAAAGGCAATGTTAATATTGATTGGTATGCTGGCGGCAAACTTAACGTGTCGAGCAACTGCATTGACCGTCATTTATCACAACATGCTGATGAAACGGCCATCATTTGGGAAGCTGACAGTCCTGGTCATAGCCAACACATTAGTTATCAACAACTTCACGATGAAGTATGTAAATTAGCTAACGGTTTAAAATCACTTGGTGTTAATAAAGGTGACCGTGTTGTTATTTATATGCCAATGGTGCCAGAAGCAGCATACGCTATGTTAGCTTGTGCCAGATTAGGTGCAATTCATTCTGTTATTTTTGCCGGTTTCTCTCCACATGCCATTGCTGACCGTATTATTGATTGTGAAGCAAAAATCGTGATCACCTCTGACATTAGTAAACGTGGCGGGAAAAGTTTGCCATTAAAAGCAAATGTTGATGAAGCTTTAGCAAGAGATGACGTGACGTGTGTTGAACAGACAATTATTTTTAATCACGACGATGTAGAAATGCCATTATTAGATAAACAAATTTGGTGGCATAAACTAACAGAAAATTGTGCTGTGACCTGTCCTGCAGAACCAATGGATGCAGAAGATCCCCTTTTCATTTTATACACCTCAGGTTCAACTGGTCAGCCAAAAGGGTTAGTGCATACTACTGGCGGTTATTTAGTTTATGCATCACTGACTCACCAAATGATTTTTGATTACAAACCAGGTGAAGTGTATTGGTGTGCCGCCGATGTTGGTTGGGTTACAGGGCATACATATATTGTTTACGGCCCTCTTGCGAATAGAGCAACAACCCTTATGTTTGAAGGGGTTCCAACCTACCCTGACGAACGACGTATTGGTCAAATCATTGATAACCATAAAGTAAATATTTTATACACCGCCCCTACCGCAATACGTGCCTTGATGGCAAAAGGGAACTTAGCGGCTCAAGATTCACACCGTGATACTTTGCGTATTTTGGGCAGCGTCGGCGAGCCGATTAATCCTGAAGCTTGGCATTGGTATAACGATGTGGTTGGTAAGTCTAAATGTGAAATTATCGATACTTGGTGGCAAACCGAAACCGGTGGCGCCATGATCACTCCACTTGCGGGCACAACAAAATTAAAACCAGGATCGGCAACCTTCCCATTTTTCGGTATTCAACCCGCCTTAGTCGATGCTGAAGGTAATGAACTTGAAGGTGAAAACGAAGGTAACTTAATCATTAAAGATTCTTGGCCAGGACAAGCCAGAACTATATATGGTGATCATAAACGCTTTGAAGAAACCTATTTTTCTGCTTATGAAAATGTCTATTTCACCGGTGATGGTTGTAAACGCGACAATGATGGTTATTATTGGATAACAGGTCGTGTTGATGATGTACTTAATGTTTCAGGCCACCGACTAGGCACAGCTGAAATTGAAAGTTCACTAGTGGCACACGAAAAAATCGCAGAAGCAGCTGTTGTTGGTTATCCTCATGACATTAAAGGTCAGGGTATCTACGTATACATAACGCCAATATCTGGAACAGAAGTAACGGAAGACTTAACCAAAGCAATACGTGAATGGGTTCGCCATGATCTCAGCCCAATTGCAACGCCAGATATGATCCAATGGACTAATGGTTTACCAAAAACCAGAAGTGGCAAAATTATGCGCCGGATATTACGAAAAATCGCAGCAAATGATTATGCTCAATTAGGAGATACATCTACTTTAGCCGATCCAAGTGTGGTGGATACCATCATCGAGAATCGACTAAATCGATGAAAATATGGCTAACTTTTTAATAGCAGATGACCATCCATTATTTCGTGAGGCGCTAATTGGCGCCTTACGAACTCAATTTTCTGAATTGAGTATCGTTGAATCAGACTCCCTTGAGTCAACTATCCAACAAATAGAAAATCACGACGATTTAGATTTAGTATTACTCGATTTACACATGCCTGGTAGCGGTGATTTATATGGCATAATTCGAATTAGAGAAGACTATCCGGAATTACCTGTTGCGGTAATTTCTGGTTCAGATCAACTTGATATTATTTCAAAAGTCATGGGGTTTGGTGCGATGGGATTTATTTCGAAATCCTCATCTTCGGTGCAAATAGCCCAAGCGATCAACAATATTTTAGAAGGTGATACTTGGCTTCCACCAGGAATTGCTCATCAAATTCAGGCCTTATCTAGCGATGATCTCGACTTAGCTAACCGTGTTGCACAACTAACACCACAACAATACCGAGTGTTGTACTTATTACACGAAGGTTTGTTAAACAAACAAATCGCATACGAATTAAATGTTACAGAAGCAACGATTAAAGCGCATATAACCGCAATATTCCGTAAATTACGTATAAATAATAGAACACAAGCGGTACTGTTAGCTGAAAAGTTACAATTAGAACCAAGTGTATCTAGTAACTAAATCAGAAGGCTCAAATTAACAGAGACACCCACTTTAATTTCAAATTCAAGCATGTGTTTACCCAAATGGTGTAATCGCTTTTGTATTTCTATGACATCCTGGATTTTAAGCTTTATCGTCTACTTGAATTTAGAATTTTGAGTAACTTTTAACGCTCGTCCTAAATGGTAGGTGTTAAGTTATCTCAGAGTGTTCTGATAAGGTGTTATTCCTGATATGTTTTAAGTATAAAGGTTTAAGACAACAACCTTTGACAGCTTGATACATTTGGCCGTCGTTTTAGTTGTTGGCTCTCACAAAAGTGTTGTAATGCATCCTCATGTCCTACCGCCCCATGGAATACTTTGGTGAACTTCTTCGTGATGGTAAGCCAGTTCTCTGGCCTTATGTTTAAACGCGTTACTAAGGCGGGAAGTTGTTTGTCTATATGCCCTGCTTTATCTTCTCTTATGCACCGTCCCGTTGTTTCTATGAGTTCGATGTATTCACTTAATTCAAATGGCAATATGTTTGGTATATCGATTTGAGGGTTACAACTAAAGGGCATTAATTTATTTGGTTGTTGATTATGAATTGCCTGTTTGATGCGTTCTTGTATGCTTGTGAAATCCGATGTTTCCGGCGTGGTTGCGGCTTTTGCTCTGATTGGGTTTAAATCAACATAAGCCATACATGCGAGTAATGCGGTTTCATCCAGTAGAGCTTGGCATTTAAAGCGCCCTTCCCAGAAACGGCCTGTGCAGCTATCTTCTTTATTGGCTTGTCTCGCGATGCCTTCATTTAATACTCGCATAAACCAACTGATATCCATTAGCCGTTGCCTATACACTTGTGCCGTTTGCTCTATGGTTAATAGCTCAGATTTGGTGAGCTGGGTTAAAGTGTTATGACTTAACTCGTCTGAATTTAGTTGACATTGAGATAGGTATTGTTGTGTTAACAATGTGCCTTTAAACAGTTTATGCCAACGCCTGAGTACTTCATCGGTCGTCCAATGGCATGTAACTTGGTTGTTGATGTGCAACACAAGATGTGTGTGGTTACTCATAATCGCATAGGCACAAACTTCAATAGCAAAGACTTGTGTGAGTTGTTCAATTTTATCTTTTACCCATTGCCTTCTGTGCTCATAAGATTGATGAGTTAATTTATCTTCACCGCATAAAAATGCCCTACGGACACAACGAGATATACAATGATAATAAGGCGTATCCTCTAAGCTTATTTGGCTTTTTCTTGGTTTAGGCACTGTAACCTCTTAAATACCATGTATCGATATAGGTACAGAGAATATAGCCTAGTTTCTATAACTGTCAAATTGAGTGGGTGTCTCTGTTATTTTACTGTAACCTCTAAAATATCATGTATCGATATAGGTACAAGGAATGTAGCCTAGTTTCTATGACTGTCAAATTTGAGTGGGTGTCTCTGTTATTTTCTTATCCATAAATTGTAACTTATATTATACTGTATGTATGAACAGTTCTATGAGTTAAAAATGAAAGTCATCCCCATTTATGCAGAAGCAGGAATATCCGGATTCGAATCTCCAGCAGCTGAATACACAGAACTTAGCTTATCCCTAGATGAGTTACTGATCACACACCCTAACGCTACCTTTATCGGTGTGGCAAATGGCGACTCTATGCAAGGCGTTGGTATTTTTGATGGTGATTTATTAATTGTTGATAGATCAGAGACTACCACTCAAGGTGATATTGTTGTTGCCAATTACAACGGTAACTTTGTTTGTAAAATCATTGATAAACAACGAAAACAGCTTTTATCAGCTTCAGCAAAACATCGTCCTGTTTCCATATCCGATGCGGATGAATTTCAAATCGAAGGTGTAGTCACCCGCTCTGTCAGGTTACATCGTAAAAGCCGAGAGTTATTATCTTGTTTGCTTTAGTTGATGCTGTTGCTTTCTACGCGAGCGCGGAAAAGGTGTTTGATCCAAGTATACGAAAACGCCCAGTTGTTGTATTAACCAACAACGACGGCTGTGTATGTGCCGTGAGCCCAGAAGCAAGAAAACTGAATGTGCCTAAATTTGAACCTTACTTCAAATTACGAAATTTTTTACAACAACATCAGGTTGTAATTCGTTCTTCAAACTATGAATTATACGCCGATTTAAGCAGTCGAATGATGAGTGTAATTGGTCGTTTCTGTGACAACCAATACATATATTCTATTGATGAAAGCTTTCTACAGTTTACAGGATTTCAATCCATCATTAATGATTGGTACGCTTATGGTCAAGAGATTAGATTAGCAGTTTGGCGCGAAACCAAACTGCCTGTTGGTGTCGGGTTTGGTATTACGCCAACATTATCAAAAGCCGCCAATCACGCCGCTAAAAAGTTAGCGGGTTATAATGGGGTTGCCGTTATTGACGATGACCACTCTGCCAATGAAATACTTGCCAAAATGAGCGTAACCGATGTGTGGGGAATTGGTGGCCGACTCGGTAAAAAGCTCAACATGATGCATATTCATACCGCGTTAGATTTAAAAAAACAAAACCCTAAACACATGCGTAAACAGTTTTCCGTGGTGGTTGAACGCACCGTTGAGGAATTAAATGGGCAAGTCTGTTTATCGTGGGATGACGTTAAGCAGGCAAAACAAGAAATATTCAGTACAAGAAGTTTTGGTGAACGAGTCACGAACATTCACGACTTAAAAGCCGCGCTTTCCACTCATTGCTCTATTGTTGCTAAAAAGCTGAGGCAACAAGGTTCAATGACTAAACGTTTGGTCGTATTTGCCCATAGCTCACAACACGAAGGCAACTTTTATAAACGCAGCTTTTTATACGACTTTCCAGTACCAACCAGTGACTCTAGAGTATTAGCCAATGCGGTTAATGAAATATTGCCTCATATCTTTGCCCCAGGTGTGCGTTTTTATAAAGCAGGGATAGGGGCCATTGAACTGGTTTCTGAACAATATATGCAAGGGGATTTATTTAGCCCAACTTTAGATAACAAAAAGTTAATGGGGAGTATAGATTCAATCAACAAAATGTTTGGTAAAGGCACAATTAAATTAGCCAGCGAACAACAAACCAAAACATGGGAAATGAAACGTGCCTTTTTAAGTCCAAGATACACTACTCGCTGGAGCGATATTCCCAAAATTCAGTGCTAAAGTATGCAATGACATGCTAATGATAAAACAGAAAAGAGAATAAAATATGTGCGGTCGATTAAACCTTAATTACTCAAATGGATTAGAAAAGTTATACCAGCAACTTAATATTAATTTTTACGCTGCACCTGTGATTAACCAACGTTTTGTAAGAGCAACCGATCAAGTCTCCATAGTGCATGAAACGGTAAAAGATGGAACAAGACAAAGGTGTGCAGAAAGTGCCACATGGTGGTTATTGCTGGATAAAACTGATACCGGGTTTAAGCCGTCCAAATACACGTCTTTTAATACCCGATACGACAAACTAAATACCCCAAGAACTGCAGGTTTTATACCTTTTAGAGAAAGTCGTTGCATCATTCCAGCAACCGGTTTTGGTGAAACCGAATTTGTTAATAAAAAACCAATACATTATTACGACATGACCGCAATGGAAGGTGAAGCAATCGCTTTTGGTGGTTTATACCGAACATGGACTCACCCACAAACAGGACAAACAACAACCTCCTGTTCAGTCATTACACTTCCGCCGCATGACAATCTTAAACATATACACTCAAAGGCGATGCCTCTGATCTTGCCGCAAAATGACAATACTATAGACCTGTGGTTGGATAGCTCGTTCAGTAATGTAGAGGTATTTAATGACTTATTAACCCCCAAACTTCCTCAGTCGTTAGTAGCGCAACAAATCGACAAACCAAGTTTATATAAGGGTATATCGAGTCAGCAATTAATCCACCAAGACACAACTCTTAGTTACCACTTATGACTCAGTCCTACCTTTGTACTAAACTCTTTAACCAAGATTTAAGCGCGGCCGGCTTTAATGGTTTTGGCATATAACGTACGTCTAAACCTTTGCATGTTTCTTTTAGACTTTCTTCTTTCACCGCAGTGATCAGTGCCGCAGGAATATCCAATTGCCAATGCAAACGCATTTGTTGGATAAGATCTAATCCCGATGTTGTCGACGGTTCAAGTTGGTAATCAATCAGTAACACGTCTGGGCGAACACAATCCGGTAATTGTAAATATTCACTCAATTGCTCAACACTAGAAAAACATAAACATTGGCAGTTCCATTTCCCTAATAATGACTTCATCGCATCTAAGTTCTGTAATTCATCATCCACACAAATCACGTTCATTTTATTAAACTGACTCGACTCGTGTAAGGCAAACTGAGGTGTTTCTTCTGCTTGGTTAGCCTGACCCAATTGAATAGACACACCAAAACAAGAACCTTTCCCCAATGTTGAGTTTAATTTTATTGGACATTTTAGTTGTTCACTCATACGGTCGACCACACCTAACCCCAAGCCTAACCCTTTAATGCTGCCCGAATGAGTTCTGAAAAATCTTGGAAAACGTGTTTTTGATCCGGTATAGAAATCCCTTCTCCGGTATCCCAAACTTCTATTCTAATCGCATTTTTTTCCAAGCGCATACCAATGAGAACTTTACCTTTTTCGGTGTACTTAACCGCATTAGAAAGGAAATTTTGTAATATTCGTCGCAAGTAAGTTGCATCACAAAACACAACTACGTCACGCCAATGCTCTATAAACTTGATGTTTTTTTGTTGGCACTGTTGTGCAATTTCATCACATAGTGGCCGCAATACCGTACTCAATTTAAAATGACTAAACGTGGGGATCAACGCACCTTGTTCTAGTTTTGAAATCTCTAACAAGGTTGCTAACAACCCTTCCATCGCATTTAATGATTGATCAACTTTATCTAAGGTTTGATGTTGTGTTGTTGTCAGTGAGTCTTCACTTAACGACGATAAATACAAACGAGCAGCATTAAGCGGCTGTAAAACATCGTGACTGGCAAGGGCTAAAAATCGCGTTTTAGATGCGTTTGCTTGTTCGGCTTCTTGTTTGGCTAATTTTAACTCTTGAGTGATTTCGCTTATTTGATCAACACGGCGTTTCACTTTATGTTCTAAGTTGATATTGGCGTCTTTCAGTGCCTGTTCGGTTTCAACGAAACTGGTTATGTCATTAAAACTCGTTACAAAACCGCCGTTAGGTAGTGGGTTACCGTTCATTTCAATAACTCGCCCATCACCGCGTCTACGAATAAAGCTGTGTTTTTGACTGCTCTTTAAATGTGAAAGGCGTTTATTGACTAATTCATCTATATCACCGTGACCACATTCTCCCCGTTCTGCGTTAAACTGAATGAGATTTCTAATAGGCAACCCCACTTTGACCATTTCTTTTGGGTAATCGAATAGTTCTAAATATTGTTTATTCCAAGCCACTAAGTTCAAGTCACGGTCAATAACACTGACACCCTGACTTAAGTTTTCCAACGAGCTAAATAAAATAGCCTGATTGGTTTTTAACGCTAAGGTGGTGTCATCAAAAAAGTTAACCACATCTTCCACATCTAACTGCTTGCCGGATAACAAAATGTTTACTAATGACTGTGCTGATGATGCCCCTAATACCCCAGCTAACATCCGCTCACAATATTCCACAAAATGATGGGTGAGTTCTTCTTGGTCTTTTAACTTAACCGCTACCGTACCTTCTTTTGCGGCAAGCTCTTCTTGGTCTTGTTCATATTCCATCAGCAATTGCTCGCACCGACTGTTCCCCAAGAAAGTTAACAATAAGTCGGTTAAGTCTTTTACACTGGCGCTGGTATGAACTAACTTTTGGCGGCCAATTGGCACTTTAACATTGGGATGAACAAAAGCAGCAGCCTGTATTTTGTCAATTAATCGCTCAGTAGCCATTAACGAAAATACATAATAAGCAAGCGCATTCACAATTAAACTGATGATAACCCCTTGGCTAATAATACCGCTGTGATCAACCACATCACTGGCTGAGGCCAATGGCATAAGTAAAAACATCATCCAACTTAAAAAGCCTAATAACAAACCAGCATAAACACCATTAGCATGGCCTTTTCGCCAATATAAGCCTCCCACAATAGGTGGTAATAATTGGATCACCAAAGAAAATGCAATCAAACCAATACTATGTAACGTTGCCTGATTTGCCCACGACTGATAATAAGCATAAGACAAGAGTAAAATGGCACCTATGGTAAACTGACGCAATCGCACAACCCTAGATTGATAACGCCCTTGAGCAATGATTTGACGGCTGTCTCGTTTTAACAACAAGGGCATAAACACGTCATTTGTGATCATGGTACTGAGCGTTAACGTCGCGACAATGATCATCGCACTGGCCGCCGATATCCCCCCTAAAAATACAAACAAGGTAGCCCAGTTACTATTCACGAACATAGGCAACTGCATTGTATAAATGTCTTTATTAACCCCAGTATCTAATAAGAAGTAATGACCCGCTAATGCAATAGGAATAATCGCCACAGCGGTCAAAATTAAATACAAAGAGAACAACCAACGGGCGGTATGTAAGTTTTGAGAATCACTATTGTCCACCACCATGACATGGAACTGACGTGGTAAACATAATATTGCAGCACCTGCCATAAAGGTTTGAACAATAAAGTCAGTGGTAAAAAATCGATCGACTGACCAGATCTCCTCAGGCATGGGAGGAAGATTTACAATTTCAAAATCATAAAATAAGGTTAACGCAATACTCGCAGAAACCACCAATCCTAATAATTTAAACAAGGACTCAAACGCAATCGCAAATATAAGCCCAGACCGATATTCTGTCACATCTGCTTTTCTGGCTCCGTATAAAATAGCAAAGAGCGCAATGATCAAGGTGGCTAAAAATGCAGAGTTTGATTCGCCAGTACCAACACTGTCGTTAGCCAAGGTTAACCCAGAGAAACTGGCGTTAATGGATTTAAGTTGTAGTGCTATGTATGGAATGATCGCTAACGTCGCTATCGCCGTGACTAATAAAGCGGTTTGTTGGCGTTTACCATAACGGGCTGAAATAAAGTCGGCAATAGAAGTCACATTTTGTTTTTTGGATACTTGCACCAGCTTTTCTAAAACCGGATACCCAAACAATAACAATAAAATAGGCCCCAACAAGATAGGTAAGAACTGCCAACCGTCTGTTGATGCAGTACCTACCGCGCCAAAATACGTCCAACTTGTGCAATAAATGCCAAGTGCTAACGCATAGATAAAAGGATGATGTGTGATCTTTTGTGATAACGGATTATTAGTTCTGTCGCCCCATCGAGCGATAATAAACATCAGCCCTGCATATATACTTGATGCAATTATTATCAAAATGGTCATTCATGCTTCCTTAAAATATTGCACACACAATTGATTACACATTTAAAAACGCAATTAAATTAACACATCTTTTAATTGCATGTTGGCGGCGCACTTTGGCTTTATCATAGTGAGATAAAGCTCTGCGGTTGCAATCGCATCAGAAAGTGCATGATGTTGCTGGTAAAATGGCAATTGAGCTCGTTTTCTTAAATTCTCTAATGTTAAATCTTGTGGATCAAATGGAAAGTCCTGACGAGCAAACTCTTTTTTAGCCAAACACAAAGTATCTATCATAGGTATAACGGGCGCAACACCATATAATTCAATACAGGCTTGTTTAATAAATTCGCGTTCAATTTGATTAAAATGAACCAATAAAACTTTTCCTGCAATCTTCATTAAAAATGCATCAAAAACCTGTTTTAGTGACTTGCCATTTTGAGTTTCATTATCTGTAATTGTATGTATTGCTACATTATCAGCCGACAAAGGTTGTTCTATTGCGATGATCTCATGAAAACAACTGCCAAGTTGGATTTGTCCTTGAGCCATGTTTACACAACCTATGCTTAACAGTTTATCTTTTACCGCATCCAATCCAGTTGTTTCAAAATCCACAGACACTATTTCCACCGAAGACAATTCGCTGTTTAATGCGGGCATAGGCACTGACAAAAACGCATACAAATTATTGCTTTTATCTATTTTATTTAATAACTCGACTCTTCGTGCCTCATACTGATGGCTCGCCGGAGTAAATAGCCAATCCAAAAACACTAGAGTACCGCCTGTCTTACATCTTGTAATGATTTAATAACCTTAAACGCATCTTTTAAATGTGTGCGTTCCAACCGAGAAATATCCTTAGGTGACAGGTAATTATTAACCGGTAAGTTTGATCCATGTTTTTTCAGATACAAACTTAACTTTAATTGCACTAAAAACTCAAAGGCATCAATTAAACTAAGCGCGGAAGAACGGCTCACCACACTATTACCTAACTTATGCTCCGACACTTTTTTTAGCCTTTCGATAGTCGACGTCTCTTCAATACCCAGTGCCAGTGCGTATATTCGAGCCAGATCAACAATAGGTGCAATGGCGTTATGTTTTAAATCCATGGTAGATTTATTTTCGCCACTGGAGATTAAAACAAAATCTCTAATAAAGCCCAATGGTGGTCTATTGCTCTGCATATTTTTACTTAAATGTGCCAAGAACAAAGTGCTCTTCGAGGTTTTAGACAATACATATTGTTTTATATCATCAATTAATTGTGAGTCTCCGTAAACCAAACTCAAATCAAAAAAGATGCTTGAGTTTAATAACGCCTGAGGCGATGGCGTGTCTATCCAAGTTCTAAAATACTCACGCCACACACTGGCGGTCTGTCGCCATTTATCGTTACTGGCCATGACATTGCCTGGACAATAAACAAAACCACATAAATTTAACCCATCACAAACAAAGTCCGCCAACTGTTTAAACCAATCAAGTTGTTCCGGTGATACTGAGTCACTAATAATCAAGCCATTATCTTGGTCGGAATAAGCCAACTGTTCTTGCCTTGCTAATGAACCAGCGGAGAACCAAGCAAAGGGCACAGGGGCATTCCCCAATTCTTGTTGAGCCAACTCAATTAGCTGAATGGTTAATGCTTTACTGAGCGCACTAATACTTTTACCTATTTGTAAGCCCGCTATACCCAACTTGGTCATTTTAAGTTGAAGATCAGGTAACATAACGCCCACTTTAACCAATTCATCCACCGTTTTTGCGCGGCGGATCACACTAATTAAATGTGCTGCATTTTGCGCTTCTTTGTGCATTAAGTCGGTAATTGTGATCACACCAAATAAGTGACCGTTTTTAGTCACTGGCAGGTGATGAATGTTTTTATCAATCATCATAATCAATGCATCAAAAGCAAGGCTATTGGCATCAATACTGATGACGTTGCTGGTCATAATCTCATTAACCGGTGAAGTGAAAGGCAAACTTTTAGCCACACATCTGACCCGTATATCTCGGTCGGTAATGATCCCTAAGTCACTTAAATGGGTTGCGCCTTCATTTTTTAATACCACTAAACTGGAATAACCTAACTCCGTCATTTTTTCAGCTGCTTGCACGATAGAGTGATGTTGTGGAATGGTCGCTGCTGACTTAGAAAGTAGATCACCCACCAATGAGTTATTTAATGGTGAGGCACTTAACTCTGTAGCGTGTTGACTAATAATGGTTTGTTTTAATCGAGTTTCAGGCGATGCTGTTAAAAATTGCAGTACCTCTGGAAAGTCATTTAATAACGGTAGAATTGAATCTAGTGATAAACAATATAATAACGCATCTTCCTCAACGACTAAGATAGCATCGTCATTTAAGATAAGCTGACGACAAAGATCGCCATCCGAATACTTTTCTATTGTCTCTATAGGATGATCAGAACCAGAGGACTCTTCTCCACTCTGTTTTTTTGCTAACACCCCTTTTTTAACTAATAAGATAGTGCCTTTTAGTGAAGCTGTCGTGGTTAATTCTTGTTCAGCAGTAACATAGGTTATCGTTATGTTTTTGACCAGTTGCTGTACGGTGGCTTTGGGTAAAGTATCAAACGGCGGAATTTGCTGTACAAACATTAAGTGCTCTATCAGTTCATTACCCATAACCCTTCCCTAAAACAATTTATATACACATTTTCATTATATGTATTTTTACACATGCTTTATTTTTAAAGGGTTCTAGTTTGATATACAACAATTAAATCATCACTTTAGACTAAAGTTTAATACCGCATACTCAATGCCGTTGTTAATGTAATTTTAGTTGGTTGGTGTATTGATGTTGTTGAAAGTCACAGGTTAATTTTCTACGACAATTAATATACGAATTTTCTCTTTGAAGTTAACAAAGATTAATTTGGAGTGAGTCGTGGAAAATAAAACGTCATATTGGCAGGAAAATCTTCGCCTAATATTCATCTGTTTAATTGTCTGGTTTGTAGTTTCATTTGGTTTTGGAATACTGCTAGTAGAACAATTAAACGAATTTAGATTAGGTGGTTACAAGCTTGGATTTTGGTTTGCACAACAAGGTTCTATCTATACATTTTTAGGTCTAATTTTTTGGTATACCAAGAAAATGAATGACTTAGATAAAAAATATAATGTGGAGGAAGAATAATGGAACAGTTAAAACTCTTTACCTATATCGCCGTATTCGGATCCTTCGCAATGTATTTTGCCATTGCCTGGATGGCACGAGCAAAATCAACCAGTGACTTTTATGTTGCCGGTGGTGGCATTACACCAATGCAAAATGGCATGGCCATTGGTGCCGACTGGATGAGTGCCGCGTCGTTTATATCAATGGCAGGTTTAATCGCTTTCCTTGGTTATGGTGGTTCTGTATTTTTAATGGGTTGGACCGGTGGTTATGTATTACTCGCTATGTTACTTGCGCCTTATATGCGTAAGCACGGCAAGTTCACGGTACCTGAATTTATTGCTGACCGTTATTATTCTAAAACTGCACGTATTGTTGCGGTTGCTTGTTTAATAATTGCATCGTTAACTTATATCATAGGTCAAATGAAAGGGGTGGGCGTTGCCTTCTCTCGTTTCTTAGAAGTGGAATATGATAACGGTTTATACATAGGTATGGGCGTTGTTTGGGTCTATGCGGTTTTAGGTGGCATGAAAGGTATTACTTACACGCAAATAGCTCAGTACTGTGTACTAATTTTTGCATATACAATTCCAGCAGTATTTATCTCGTTACAACTAACCGGTAACCCTATTCCACAACTTGGTTTAGGCAGTACTTTAGCTGACGGCAGCGGTATGTATTTACTCGACAAACTTGATTTAGTTGTCACTGACTTAGGCTTTAAAGAGTACACCACAGACAACATGGGCGGCACATTAAACATGTTCGCTTATACCTTATCTCTAATGATTGGTACTGCGGGTCTTCCTCACGTAATCATGCGCTTCTTTACGGTACCATCTGTTAAAGCTGCACGTTCTTCAGCAGGTTATGCACTAGTATTTATCGCGTTACTTTACACTGTTGCTCCGGCAGTAGGTGCGATGGCTCGTTTAAACCTTATGAATACAATTGAACCAGTTGCAGGCCAAAATTTGGAATATGAAGCACGCCCTCAATGGTTTAAAGATTGGGAAAAAACAGGTCTATTAAAATACGAAGATAAAAATGGCGACGGTAAAATTCAATACACGGCAAGCAAAGAAACTAATGAAATGGTGAAAGTTGACCGTGACATTATGGTTCTTGCTAATCCTGCTATTGCTAACTTACCAAATTGGGTTATTGCATTGGTTGCTGCAGGTGGTATTGCCGCTGCACTCTCAACCGCAGCCGGATTATTGTTAGCCATATCCTCGTCCGTGTCACACGATTTAATGAAAGGTGTATTAACCCCTGACATTTCCGAAAAATCCGAACTGTTAGCGGGTAGGGTTGTTATGACAATATCTATACTGGTGGCCGGTTACCTCGGCCTCAATCCGCCCGGATTTGCAGCAGGAACCGTGGCATTGGCATTTGGTTTAGCAGCGTCGTCGATATTCCCTGCACTTATGATGGGTATATTCTCTAAACGCATGAATAGCCAAGCCGCTATCTGGGGTATGTGTTCTGGTATCGGTGTGACTATGTTGTATGTATTCCAACATAAAGGCATTATGTTTATCCAAGGAACAGACTTCTTAGGAAGCCTAGATCCAAACTGGTTCTTCGGAATTTCTCCTAACGCATTTGGTGCTGTAGGTGCAATCGTAAACTTTGCTGTTGCCTTTGCTATCCTTCAATTTACTGATGATGCGCCAAAAGAGATCCAAGACATGGTGGATAACTTTAGATCACCAGTTGGCGAAGTCGCTAGCGCACATGATCACTAAAATTTAAGGTTTACCTTTTCTATCTTTGGCCTCTTTATAGAGGCCTTTTTTGGTATAAGTAGTTGATGGATTTAATATGAACAAACATACAAAAGTCGCGTTATTTGTTGCCCCAGTGTTAATCGTTTTAGGTTATATATTGTCGGACATTTATGTTGAGACCAAAGCCTACGAAGATAAAGTTGTACAACTATTACCTATTGATAATTGCGATATCATTAATAAATCATGTGTATTAGAAGCAGACGATTTACAAGTCAGTATTTATGACGAAAACGGGACCACCTTTATTAATTCAACCTTCCAGCTGACCAAAGCAACCTTGTTTTTGGTGGATGAAAATGGAATGGCTACTGGTGTAAAACTGCAAATGCACGACAATCCCTTTTACTGGAAACACGAAACCCAACTTCGCCAATTCATTGCCAACAAAGGTCAGCAATATAAATTAAGACTGATTGCTGAGATTAAAGGTGGCAAGTATATAAGTGAGTTTTATTCAAAAACCTTATAGAAATAAGGCGCAGTTATATTTATCGATTTAGCACCATAAGGTGATAACTATTCTCATTTGCAATCAAAGCAAAAAAGATTAATATGGCTGTTAATATTAATCTACGCACTTCCTATTACCCTTTTAGTTAAGTAATTTGTTAATTAATCAGCTCTCTTAATTTAAGGCTAATATTGATTTGCCGTTCATTACCTACCGACTTTATACAAGGTAAATAAAATGCGCTTTTTAAACACGGCCCTTGCTGTAATACTCATCGTTACTTTATCGTTAATCAATGTGGCGTACGCTGAACGTAATTTTGGTACTGGCGCAGATATGACACAACTCGCTAAAATATCGAGCATATTAGCCGCTCCAGAGCGTTACATGAGTTCACCGATTACGGTTGAAGGCGCCATTGTTAAAGTGTGTAGCAAACGTGGTTGTTGGATGGAGTTAGCGTCGGATAAAAAATTTCAAACCTTAAGAATTAAAGTCCGTGACGGCGATATGGTGTTTCCTATGGCGGCGATGGGCAAAGTAGCTTATGCCACTGGTCAGTTAAAAGCATTAGAACTTAGCCTAGAACAATCAAAAAAATATTTAGCCTATTTAGCCCAAGAAAACGACGAACAATTTGACGCTAATTCGGTCACCCAAGCTATGACCATTTATGAATTGTCGCCAACGGGTGTCACCATTAAAGACTAATGGCTATTAAAATAAATTGGTTTAAATTAAATCGCAGTTTACACAGAGATATTGGTTATTTTTGTATTGGCTTAACCCTTATTTTTGCCATATCAGGTATCGCCCTTAATCATGTGGATGACTGGAACCCTAATTATCAAGTCACCCAACAACGGCATTTCATTCCTGATATTAATACCAAAATTGACAATGACGATTTTGAATCTTGGTTATTGTCAGAACTGAAGCTTGATACCTCGGTCAAAGCTCGGTTTTGGGAATCACCTAAAAAGTACAAAATATTCACCAAACACAATCATACATTGCTTATTGATACCCAAAAAAACAATGTCGTTATAGAGCAAGTTACCCCTCGTTTTTTATTAAAAAGCTTTAATTTCTTACACTTAAACGAAGCCAAAAGCGCTTGGACTTATTTTTCAGATCTGTATGCCGCTATGCTGATTTATTTGGCCTTGTCAGCCCTATTTATGGTCAAAGGCAAAAATGGAGTGAAAAGCTTACGGGGATTATTAGTGCTTGCTGGATTTTGTGTGCCTGCTGCATTTGTCATAATATATTCGTACTAAATGACCCTAACCTTTTTTAATTGAATACTTAGGAAAAAAGATGTCTGAGAAAAAAGTTACATTTGAGTTTGAAAAAGCAACTAAGAACAGTGTTCGTTACAAAGAAGTGCCAGAAGAAGGCATGCCACCAATTATCGGCAGTATATATGTGCAAAAATGGTTTGCCGGTGATACTAAAAATATTGAAGTGGTCATAAACAAAAAAGATTAATAAAAAAGGCTTATGAAATAGAGACTAAGCAAAATTTCATCTCACCAATAAATAAGCCTGTACTCACTTAAAACATCAATACACCATAATAATCGCCTAGTTCAGGCGATCTTATGCAATGTCTAATTGCTGAATCAGTAAGAAAACTTTATCATCCCACCCAGATTATACTAAGTACTTAAGGCTCAGCATGGCAGTGCAACAATATGCTCCAGAATTAACCATCACCCAAGTTGGCGTTAATGACGGAGATTCAATAGATTCAGCACAACAACGTGCGGTAACTAGCCACAAAATAGATCCATCTGCGCCCAAAATAGTGCTTTCTACCCTGAATGCCAAATATATCCACGCTAGTTTTGGTTTACGTTATCTGTACGCTAACTTACAAGAATTACAAGAGTTTTGTGAAATTCAAGAATTTGTTATTAATGCACGCCCGTTGGATATTGTTGAGCAAATATTAGAGTCTAAACCCGACATTGTTGGTTTTGGTGTATATATTTGGAACATAGTCGAAACCACAGATGTGGTTAACTTATTAAAAGTCATCGCACCAGAAGTTAAAGTCGTATTAGGCGGCCCAGAAGTGAGTTATGAAACGGAAGGTCAACCTATCGTTAATACTGCTGATTTCGTATTAACTGGCCCTGCTGATTTAAGTTTTTATCAACTATGTAAAGACATCATTAATAACAATGAACCTAAACAAAAGATCTTAAAATCCAAGCCTATTGAATTAAATGATATTGAACTGCCATACCAATATTATACCGATGAAGATTTAAAAAACCGTTTACTTTACGTGGAAGCATCTCGCGGCTGCCCGTTTAAGTGTGAGTTTTGTTTATCGTCTTTAGACACCGCCTCCAACCCATTTGATTTAGATTTGTTTCTTGGCCAAATGGAAATTTTATATCAGCGTGGCGCTAGAAACTTTAAGTTTATCGACCGAACCTTTAACTTAAACATAAAAACCACCATGCAGATCATGCAGTTTTTCTTAGATAAAATGGATGACAATCTTTACCTGCATTTTGAAGTGGTACCGGATCATCTACCAAGAAAATTAAAAGAGTTGTTAAGTCAGTTCCCAGAGAACAGTTTGCAGTTTGAAATTGGCATTCAAACCTTTAATCAAGAGGTTCAGGCCAATATAAGTCGTAAACAAAACAACCCTAAATCTAAAGAAAACCTAATTTGGTTAAAAGAAAATACAACGGCGCACATCCATGCGGATCTTATCTTTGGGTTGCCAGGTGAAACCTTTGATACCTTCAGAGATAGCTTTGATCAGCTGTATCATTGTTACCCTCATGAAATTCAATTGGGGATATTAAAACGGTTAAAAGGCAGTCCTATTATTAGGCATACCAATACCTTTGATTTACGTTTTAACCCTTTGCCACCGTTTAATATATTAAGCACAGACAGAGTAGACTTTGCCACCATGCAGCGCATAAATCGCTTTGCTCGTTTCTGGGACATGATTGGCAATTCAGGCCGCTTTAAACATTCACTACCTATCATTATTGCTGATCAACCATTTGATCACTTTATTGCGATTGCTGAATGGATATTTGAAAAAACAGGGCAAACTCATAAGATCAATCTTAAAAAGTTATACGAGCTAATTTCCCAAGCGGTAGAAGCTTTATTCCCTGAAAGACACTTACAAGTAATTGAAAAAATTGAACTGGATTACGCAGCGTCAAAACTAAAAAGCCACTTCCAAACCTTAGATTTATACGCGGTTGAAAAGGTAGCATCAAAAAGCCAAAGTAAGTTACTGCAAAGACAACAAAGGCATATGAGTTAAGGGCAGTTGGAAGCTATAAGCTGTAAGCTGTAAGCTGTAAGCTGTAAGCTGTAAGCTGTAAGGAAAAGCGAAGAGCAGTTGGGAGTTTCGAGTCTCGAGCCTCGAGAAAGCAACGCCCTAATCAGACCGATAATACAGAGCGAAGATATATCTTTACTCTAATTAATTTATGGACAAAAGTGAGTTTGAAATTTAACGCCTGAATAATGTGTGAGCAAGTTTGGTGGCTTTTTGCGTTGTTTGACAAAACCATGACAACAAAAAATTGTCGGTGTTAAGACGCTTGTATGGCATACATCAACCGTGGTGTCGACGGATATGCTTTACTAAACCTGATTCGTTAAACTCTAATGAGACAATATTAGTTTTACTATATTCAATGGTTTTATCTAGATGTGCTGGCTTAACTTTACCTATTTCAGTCATTTTAATAAAAACAACATTAGCCCCTACCATAATTTCGTTTATCTCAATATTGCTGTTTATAATTTCATCTTTTAGTTTACCAACCAAATCTGAACGGAGTTTCGACTTATCAGTATACGTAAAATTATATTTAACATGCTCATCAATGAAATTATCAGATAATAGCGATAAAAAATGGTCTATTTCTTTAATGGTTGTATTTGGTTGTTGACGTGCATTTTTGGCTGATACAAATGCCTTTGCTTTTTCGATTAACTGTTCTGCAGTGAACTTCTCATTTGCAGAAATTGAAAAAGACAAAATAAGGAATATAAATACTAAAGTTAACTTTTTCACTGAACTCTCCTTGTATGCCAAACGCCGCAAGCACACGCCGGAGGTTAATGGCGCTTTTTTTGCTCCGCAAAAAAGGTGACAGTAACCGGAGGTCTTGTGCCTTGCCTTGTTAGCATTTTTAGTACGGCGGATAAAAGGAATTTGGGCTTCTATGTCCGAACTCCGAGTCTCTAATACACTGCTGTAGAATAACATCCCTAAGCTCAGTGTATCCTTCTTTTAAATCGAATATACAAATAAGAAGGGACAAGTTCAAAAGCGTTCCGCCAATCGTTTGGAAATTCGTTGTACCATGCAAAGATTGATTTCTCCATTTGTATATTAGGTCAAATGGATCAGTATCTTCATCTAATCTTTGTATGCTGGATCTGAATTCATCTAGTAGCCAAATTAACTCATCATCAGCGACATAGTTATATAGTAAAAAGAGCAAATCTCTAAGGCTTGAACATTGCTTACTAACTTTTCCTTGAATCCCATAGTTTCTATCTCTTCCATTTTTACCAACGATTGTAAATTCAGCTTTCACCTTTCCGTCTAGACCGATATATTGATGACAGACTCTTTTAACGACTGCTTCCAATAATGGAAAAGCTAAATATGCTAGGGATAGAGATGAGTTTTGAATAAAATACTGAGTATTATGTGGAATTTGCTGAGCAATGTTGTTTTGTCTCTCCCATTCTTCATGATTCAATGATGGGTTTCGACAACCACATAAAGAAGCCCTTATGCATGTTTCAAAGAGTGACCTTATTTCCCTTTCTTCTAGAGAAAAATATTCAGAGTGATAAGAAAATATTACCTCTCCACACCATGACCATAATCCATAGTGATCTTGATTAATAACCGTATTCATTCCTGGTAGTAACAAGACTTTTGAGAGACCATTTATTGCAGCCACCAACTCTTCAAAACCAACTTCATGAAATTGAAGGCCATTCGCCAACAATCTATTTTTTTCGGTTTCATGCCCCATTACAAAACCACCACCAGGTTGTAATGCAGCCTCACACCAGTTATCACAAAGCGTTTTAATTTCTTCCACTGAAATAGACATTTCTCGATAATTCCTTAATGCTAACGCCCGCGTAATAGGCGCGAGCTTGCGAGCGTCCTAATTGACGCGTTTGTTAGCTGCTTTTTATTACGTTGAAAAATGAGCATGGCATGTCAGGCCCAAGAAAAGTTAAAGGATTCTTGGGGCCAAGTACATATTCAGGCCATTCTTCAGACAATTTTTGTACAGTATGATCATCACTATTGATAGGACGATGTGTTGTCATTGAATTCTCAGCGAGATTGATCAGGCCATCAACGATTTCACAAACTTTATCACTACCAAGTATTGCTGGAATAGTTACTCGAACCGTACTCGAAAATGTATCCAGGCAAATATGAATTAATTCTGCCTTATACTTACTTGCTGTCGCTAAAAACCTAGAGTAGTCGAACTGTCTGCTATCTCGTAGATGAATGCTAACGTCATATATATAGCCTGACGTTCCATCAATTACTGCCGATTTTTCGGCCCATCTCCTTCTCAGTGAAGAGATAGATACAATGTATCTCAAGTCTCGGGGAGCCGATCCGATTTGAGCCCATTCGTTAGGAGCAACTTCTTTGAACGAAAATGGATCCAGATCAACATATGTTTTTGCAACTGCATCCCTATCAGGAGGCAGTATCGGCTGCAAATCATTATAATCAGTACAAAACTTCCAGAATCCGTTATCAATATCCCTCATGAGTTGTAATAAACGTTCAATGTCATCCGTGTGGCCACTTCTGAAATGAGCAACTCTGTTCCTTATGTGTACAATTTCATCTAACTTCACTTCCCATACGTTCTTCGGAGGCAAGTATTCGGAGAATAGATCCCAGTTATTCTGAATAAGTTTAACGAGCTCAGTAAATGTGGTAAAACTTAGCGGGTTATCATCGACTGTTGGCATATGAGTAACGGCTTTATCTGACTCATAGGTTTTTTTAGTTTTATTAAAATTGAACCAATTTCTACCTTTCTTCGTTTTTAATTCAACATACACCATTTCCCTCAGCCACTTTTCAAGTTGCCGAAGGCGTGCGTATAAAATGAGGGCGTTTTCATCAACCTCTGAAATTTTTTCCAACTCTGAGAACATAGCTCCTCACCTTGATTGGCAGCTAACGTCGTTAAACAGAGGTTATTTATAGCAGTTCGCGTAGCGATTTTAAATAATCCTCTGCTTTAACTTTGTTTCGTGGTAGCCAGACCTTAGTCGTTTTGGCTGCGTAGATTGGAAACTCCAAAATTAAGTGGTACTTGAACGGGAGTTCAGATCCTTAAGCTTAGATAGAGGCCAATGAAAAATGACGTCGATTTTCAAAGGCCTCTATCTAAGCTTAAGGGATTGAAAAACAGTATAGTTCCGTCAAGTTTCTTTGTTAGATTTTATAGCTATAAAAATAGAAATTTAATGCTGATTTAATATACAGTTAAATTCTCTATATGGACTATAATATCTAGGTCTTAACCTTTCCAATTCCATCGAAACAACTTAATCAGAGGACGATTGCCTAAGTTTCTGACAACGCGGTTCCTCTTATTTATTTTCACTATTAGTAACAAACCTCTACCGCATTTACTACACCTTTGTTACGTAACAACTCGGTTTTTTGAGATCCCCAAAGGATGGGCATTGTTCCTGTTTTCTTGACTTGGTATGAAACCCTCGAAAACTGTGTATAAACACAATCAAGATAAAAACTCGACTACTGTCTAAACTAAATAAGACGACATAATTTTGATCTTTCATAGGTCCAAAATTTCATTAAAAAAGCAGCACTAGTTACTAAGTGGCGCTGATATAAGCACTGTGCAATCTCAACTAGGACACTCAAATGTTAAAACGACTCAAAAATATACGCACGTCTAACAGCAAGTGGCTAATGGAGTTGTCAGTAAGTTCTCTCACAAGTTGAGGAGGGGTGATTAAAGTAGCGAATAATTTCTTTTTGCATCTGCCCAAATTGAACGCCATCCATTAATCGGTGGTCACCGGTAAAACCCGCCTTTACTGTTTTGATGGCTTCAACTTTATCATTAATTACAAAAGGCCTTTTTTTAAGACTTCCTAAAGCAACGACCATTGGAATGTTGGTGTAAGGTGCGATAGGTACAATAGCGTTGTCGATACCAAATGAACCTACATTGGATATTTGAATGCTGCCAAATACATCTCGCGGACTACCGAATAATGGAGACCACAGGTTTAACTTGTATTGAACAAACTTAGAAATGTTTAAAAAGGTTCGGCTAAATATCCCAGGCATTCTATTAAACACGTTTTTAATAACTTTAAACTCTGGATCATCCAATTCTGTTAATATTTTTAGCTTACCTTCTACTTCCTTGGAAAATTGTAATAAGGATAAATCTTGGGCTGTTCTGATCACAATTCCTGATAAGTTATCTCCTTTAACTTTATCAATGGCTACATGTAAAAATATGTCGACATCTTTTCGTTGGTATAAACGACCAAACCTAACGGACTGGTTTATATATGGATATTTTTTAATAGTTTGAGCCATGACCCAAGAAAAATATTGTAATACATTGCATTGGCAATTATTGTTTTCATTGAACTCTTTCAAAAAGGCTTGTACTGGCTCTATATTGAGTTCTAAGGTTGTGTGAGTACTTGAATCTCCAGTAGGTCTCCAAGAACCAAGAGATATTTTACGCCAAGGTGAGATAGGTTTGGACGATTTGTATTGTACATTTTTAGTAAGCCACATATTAAGTTCCTTGTTAAATATGGATAGCATTAAACTCTATGGATGATATTAAAAGATTAAAAAATAACATAGTTGTTAAATACCCTTTTTTGCTGGTTTTTTTTGCAGCAAAAAATCCTTTTTGGGTTTTTGTCGGTGCTTCACCTTTATTATTTTACTTCTTGAGTCAAATTGAGGCCATTAACTGGCTAAGTATTATTTGTATCACATTGGGCTTGGTTTTTTGGACTTTTTTAGAGTATGTGATCCATAGATGGATATACCATATAAACATAAATAGTCGTAAATTACGTTTCGTCATTGATGGCTTTCATTTTTACCATCACCATATTATGAATGATAGAAGAGTCTTAAATGCAGGCTTTCTTACGTTATATTTGGTTTCTGCATTGATACTACCTCCATTTTATTTGATATTTAATTTAACTCCACAACCAGAGTTATTTTACCAGTTTGCTCTAGGTATATTAATGGGCAACTTATTTTATGAATTTGTTCATTTTCAAATACATTATAAAAGGCATTCCAGAGGATACTTGCGCAGTATTCAAAATTATCATTTATATCATCACCAAAAAAGATGGAACAAGAACTATGGAAACACCAGCAGTTTTTGGGATCGTATCTTTAATACTTATGATGCGTCATTCAAAACATTTAAATTAAGTGAAAATGTTAATAATCACTTTATTAAGTCAGAACCAACTAATATGGCGTGAAAATTAGTCGTTCGTCTGATCCGAGATAGAAACATGGTGTGCATGGCTGCTTAATTACAATGTTGATCTAATGTCCCGACAAATAAGTTCAAGCAACTCGGTTATATCCTCAAATTATCCACACAACTCAAGTTACCATTAGGAGCCATCACTTTTAATGGTGATACAAAAAGTAGCTACTGATCCTGCAATTAACCGTGCAATTGCCCCTGCAATTAACCGTGCAATCAATTGCTTTTTGGGCTCAGTACTTTCCCTGCCAAACCTTTGATATCAGACCCTTGTTTAATCAATTGGCCATTAACCCAGACATACTCAAAACCTTGTGACAACTGATGTGGGTTCTCATAACTGGCCATTGCTTTGACTTGTTTAGGATCGAATAATAACAAGTCTGCGTAATGCCCTTCTTTAATCAGGCCTCGTTTATTAAGTCTCAAGATCTCAGCGGCTTGCCCTGTCATTTTATTAATAGCTTGGGGTAGGCTTAATAAACCTAATTTATTTACATATTCATCAATCACTTTAGCAAAGCTGCCATACCCTCTTGGATGAAACATAGTTGGGCTACCATCAGAACTAAAACTTAACCATGGCGCCCTAATTAAATGTTGTTGTAATTCGTTATCCATAATGAAGTAAGCTGCAGATGCGCCATGTGGACCAATGTCTTCTAACAATACTGACTCAAACGGTTTATTAAGCTTATCTGCAACTTGTTTTAACGTTAAACCTGCAAATTTCCCCGAGCCCAATAACGTTGCTTCAGGTCCATTACGGCTTAATACTCTATTTTTTAGGTGCTCTAATAATGCTTGTTTTTGTGTGCGGTTTAACTTGTTCACTTGTTCCTGAGTTTTTGCCCACTTAGGAAATAACAAAGCGATTCCTGTATAACTGGCATTATAAGGATACAAATCGGCTGTCATTTTGTATTGGTTAATATATTTTATTATCTCTTGAGCACGGAAAGCGCCTTTGCCATAAACCGATTTTAAATGAGAGATATGTACCCGAGCAAACTCACTCTGCTGCACTAATTCATCAATAGATTTAAATAACTGATCATCATCTTCATTACGCATATGGCTCATGATCACGCGGTTATGCTCACCCACTTTTTTGGCTAACGCGAGTAGCTCATCGGTTTTTGCGAACAAAGCAGGGTTATATTCTAGCCCTGTAGACATGCCAAACGTGTGGGGTAAAAATTTGTCTAAAACATCTAGCATATTATTTAACTGTGCTGCTTTTGGCTCTGGATTTTGTCCGATGCCAGCAATAACTCGCAAACTACCATGACCAATAAATGGAATAAGATTAACCCCAACACCGCTATCAGCGACCTGACCACGCCATCCTTCAAAATCTTCTATATACCTTGAAAAACCATCTTGTCCTAAGCTAATGCTGGTGACTCCCATAGCAATAAAATTAGCAAACTGGCCATGGGTTAATGGGTTTCCATGCGCGTGTAAATCAATAAACCCAGGGGTCAACACCCGATTTTTACCATCTATGCTTTTATAATTATTGGGGTTGGGGAGTTTTGATTTCCCCCAAGCTATATGTTGAATTTTATCGTTAGTGATTATCACCGATGCCAACCTTGGCTCTGCGCCACTGCCATCCACTAATTGCACATTATTAATAATATATCCAGATACTTCAGCATGTATAAACGCACTAAATAAAAGACTGCTTATTAGCAAATAAGTTAATTTTTTCATGCTGGTTCCTATCTTAATTTTAAAGTTTGATTGCTGATAAAGCATCAAACCCATATGAGATCGATTAAGTTATGGTTAGTTAACTATATTCTTAAAGAATAAAACGACCTGTTTACTAAACGCTCTAAAATGGCAAATGATAGTAATTGATGATAATCAGAATTGGATCAAACTTAAAGGAATAATTTATTTCAAAAAATAAAAAGTTGAAGAAAATATTATTCCTGTTATAACAATAATAAGAATAATAATCATACAAAAGTTATAAATTCATGCTTAGTCTAAAACCTTATTTAAAATTATGTTTATTGATCACTGCGTTTCAAATTGCAGGTTGTCAAAAAAATACAAACCAAGATGTGTTAGAACAATCGTTTTATCACAATGTTGAAGGCGTTACAGAACAAAAGTTACACCCTGAATATTGGATAGCTAAAGCGACACAGCCTTCAAAAGTCATTATGTCAGCTGAGAAAATAAATGAATTTAATGCGTTGCAGTTTCAGTCAAAAAAATATCTAACTGATCCGTTAACCTACCCCTCTACTATGGTGGGAACAGAAGTCACCGCGTTAATTAAAGAGATCAGCAAGCCGTCAAAATACGACCGATTTTATCCCGATGGCACCAAGTTGACGCAGGCACATTATCAACCATATTTAGATGAAATGGCGTTGGATAAAATCAGCGCTGAACAAACTATTGGTTTTGCATTAGTTACAAAGCGCGCCGTTATGCGGATGTTACCTACTCTGGATAGAGTGTTAAATTCTGGAATGGATTACGACATAGATAGATTTCAAGAAACCGCTGCCTTCCCAGGTGAAGCTTTAGCCATATTGCATACAAGCAAATCTGGCGAATGGATGTTCGTTCAAAATTATAACTACCGAGCTTGGATCCAAACTAAACATTTAGCTGTTGGTGAAAAGGCCGACATAGAAAAGTTTAAACACAGTAAAGACTTTCTATTAATTACAGGGGCAAAGGAGTTCACAACGTTTAACCCTTATGACGAGTCTACATCTGAGGTTCAATTGGATATGGGCGTGACTCTGCCACTAGTAAGTTATGAAGATTTTGAAAAACATGAATTAGACAGACTTAACCCATATACAGGTCACATAGTGCAATTACCAACAAGGAATGCTGACGGTACATTAACCATCAAACCATCATTAATACCAAGAAGCGCTGATGTAAATATTGGTTACTTAGCTCACACCAAAGAAAATATTATCAAACAAAGTTTTAAATTTTTAGGCGAAAGATACGGTTGGGGCCATGACTTCAATGCTCGTGATTGCACAGGCTTTGTTGGTGAAATTTATAAAACATTTGGTTTTTTAATGCCTAGAAACTCAGGTCAACAAGGCAAAGCTGAATTTGGCGAAAATATACGTTTTGACAAAGGAACCCCTATCAACACCAAAATGCCAAAGTTTATGTCTATGGAAGCAGGCGACTTAGTGTATTTACCAGGTCATGTGGCTATGGTATTAGGTTATGACGATGATAAGCCATTTTTAATTCATGATGTACATGGTTTAGGTTATCACAACAGTCAGGGCGAAAAAGTCAGCGGTATTTTAAATGGCGTTTCCGTTACACCACTTTTAGCTTTTGAAAGTTACCTTAAAGGTATTTACAACATTAAGAAGATTAAATAATCACTATGAAAATAAAAGATATAAAAATCGGCATAATAAAAGTACCGCTAACAACGCCATTTAAAACGGCAATTAGAACGGTTGATTCAGTTGAAGACTTAGTGATTATTATTGAAACCGACACGGGTCACCTTGGATACGGAGAAGCGCCACCTACTTCAGTCATTACGGGCGATACGTTGGCCTCCATGCAAGATGCCATCAACAATCATATTAAACCTAAGATATTAGGTGTCGACATAGAAAACTTAAACTTTCTATGTGAAACAATACAGAGTGCTATGGTCAATAATTTAAGCGCAAAAGCCGCCGTTGAAATTGCCATTTACGACCTTTGGGCTCAAATGTTGAACTTGCCATTATACAAAGCGCTAGGTGGTGGAGAGTCAAAATTAACAACCGATCTCACCATCAGCGTCGACTATATCGACAAGATGGTTTCAGATGCGGTGATTGCGATAGAACAAGGTTACGAAACATTAAAAATTAAAGTGGGTAAAGACATAGGGTTAGATATTGAACGCGTAAAAGCAATACATGCAGCCATTGATGGCAAAGCCCTTATCCGCTTAGACGCTAATCAAGGTTGGACAGCGAAACAATCGGTTCATGCTATTCAAACCTTAGAAAATGCAGGCATACACTTAGAATTAGTTGAACAACCGGTAAAAGGTCGTGATATTCAAGGTCTTAAATATGTTTACGATAGAGTAAATACACCTATTATGGCCGATGAAAGCTCATTTGATCCTAGGCAAGTTATCGAGTTAATTCAAAATCAGGCCGCGGACATTATTAATATTAAATTAATGAAAACCGGTGGTATTTCACGTGCCATTCATATCGCCGATATCGCTGCTAACTTTGGCGTTGAATGTATGATGGGTTGTATGTTGGAAAGCTCAATTAGTGTTTCTGCTGCCGCACATGTGGCTTCAGCAAAATCAACCTCAATACAAAAAATCGACCTAGACGGCCCTATGTTATGTCAATACCCATCCATTGAAGGCGGTGTCATATTTGACAGATCAGATATCACTCTTAATAACTCACCTGGCTTAGGAATTAAATCGGTGAAAGATTTAATTTTGATTTAACTTAGGAGCACAATCGCTTGAAATATTTATCAATACTTTTCCTTAGTTTCACTTTGGCGGCTTGCTCTGGGGTATCAAATCAAGAGTTTTCGGAAATGCTGAATCGTATAAATACACAAATTGACCAGGGTCAATTCAGTACAAGTAAAGTAGAAATAACAACGTTACTCAGTGATGGCACTCTTAATGAAAAACAAACAGCACAGCTGAGTTTTGAACTGGAGCGTATGGTTAGAATTGAAAAAGATTTTGTATCTAGTTTTGCCGATATTAAAAGCTACTTAAAAAAATACGCTACTGATGTGACCGACAAACAAATCGCTAAATGGGATGAAAATGGCGAATTAGAATTTCGTGTTATAGACGGCAAAAAACGTTATTTTAAAAATGCGGGTTACAACTTATTTCAATTGAATGACGATGCTGTTTCCCTACGAGAAGGCTATACCCGTTTTATCGACAGAGGGCCTTTATACAAAATTAACCAACATCATGTTGATATCGTCAACGACACATTAAAAACGAAAAGTGAGTTTGCTCAAAGCAACCAAATCACCATTAAGTACACGTTAACGGTTGATGCTAATGCAGTACCAGCAGGTGAGCTTATTCGTGTTTGGCTCCCTTTTCCAAGAGAAATAAAGGATAGGCAAACCAACATAAAACTAACGGCCAGTTCACATCAAAACCCAATTATCGCCTCAGATGACAACTTACAACGTACTATCTATTTGCAAGCTAAAGCTCAAGCAGATATGGCTGAACAATTTTGGGTTGAATACAGTTATGAAACCAACGGAGTTAGCCACAATATAGATGCGAATAACGTTAAACCATTCACTAATATACCTGACCATTTACAACAATATGTCACAGAACAATTACCCCACATAGAGTTTACACCTGAACTTAAACAACTTAATAAACGTTTAATTGGCGACGAAACAAATCCATATAAAATTGCCCAAAAACTGTTTCAATATGTGGACAGTAAAAAATGGGGAACATCTATTGAATACTCAACTATACGCAACTTAAGTCAACACGCGCTTGCAGCACCATATGCAGATTGTGGGCAGCAAACCATGTTACTTATTACGTTACTCAGAATGAATGGCATTCCAGCAAAATGGCAATCAGGTTGGGAGTTTTCAGCAGACGCGTTTAATACGATGCATGACTGGGGAATGGTCTATTTTGAACCATATGGTTGGGTTCCAATGGATGTTACCCATGGCATATTAGACAGTAGCGATGAACGTTTAAAATGGTTTTATTTAGGCGGTCTCGACAGTTACCGACTCATTTTTAACGACGACTATTCACAACCATTATATCCTGCCAAACAACACTTCCGATCTGAGACTGTAGACTCACAAAGAGGCGAAGTTGAGTGGTCAGGTGGCAATGTGTATTTTGACCAATGGGATTACGACATGCAGTGGCAAGTCACGCCTATTCAGTCATCATTTAGCCTATCTGATTTAGGCACTGAACAAGTGGTTTTAGTGATTACTGATATTGACAGTGCTATTCAAGGTCGATTAACACGGTTTGAGAAACAGAATGGTCAATGGCAACAACAATCAGAGTCACACGATATAGTTGTTGGTCGAACTGGCTTAGCATGGGGCTTAGGTTTACATCCAAAACAAGACGGTTATCACAAACAAGAAGGTGATGGTAAAGCACCTGCGGGGATATTTAATTTAACCTCGTCTTTTGGCTATTTAGATAACATATCGACCAAACTTGATTATCAACAAATGAGTTCTGATAATTTTTGCATAGATGTCAGAGGATCGCAGTTTTACAACCAAACGGTCGATCGTTCGGTTGTCGGTGAGGAAGCGATAAAAGGCTCAAGTGAACCTATGCGCCGAGATATTCACAGTAAAGATCACTTGTACAAAAAAGGGATTTTTGTTGCTCACAACCCTAAAAATATTTCTGACCAAGGCAGTTGTATATTTGTTCACTTGTGGCGAGGTGAAACCAAACCAACCGCGGGTTGCACAGCCATGGATGAGTTTAATATGGATCAGCTACTCTCTTGGTTAGATAAGAGTAAAAAACCAGTTATGGTTGCCTTAACTCAAGCGGATTATGAAAGATTAAAAAAGGAATGGGAACTGCCTTAAAGATTAGTCTGAGTTTTAACACTTCCCTTGGTTAGCAATCTCTAATTCAAGGGAATACATCAAACTTAATAAACACGCCTGTGCTTGGCACTTCATTAAGGAGGGAGTACTTTCTGTCACTACCCATTCAATTTGTTTAGTCGTTACACCATGAAGAACAGAATGCCCCATACGATTTACCAATAAACTAACAACCCCCTGTCGGTTCAAACTTGTTATTGCACTAATTAGCGAATTTGAAAGCGGGTTATCTTCAATAATCAAAAGCACATCGCCCTTATTTAATCCCTGTAGGGTATTTAAATCATGGGGGAAATCTGACGCAATTGTTCGGCTTACCTTGCCTAAATCTAACAAAATATTCACCAAACTCGCCGCTGCGGTTTTACCAAAACTGGTCGATAAAATTACCGTTTTATTTGCCGCAATTAGTTCACGTGCAAACTCGGTGATATCTAATTGACTATTAACCGCTTGAAAATGGTTTAACGCATCTGAAATTACGTTTTGTACTGTAGTTAAACTTTGACTTTGGGATTCTTGCAGCTGATTACTTGGAGTATTGGCATAATTAGTTTGATCAATAACGACAGCCTCATTGATTGCCATTTTTAAGTCTGGATAACCTTTGTAAGCTAACTTTTGACTAAATTTAACAATGCTCGATTGACTGACATTAACGGCACTAGCAAGTTGCTGAGATGAATAATCTCGCATCAATTGACTGTTCTCCAAAATGAAGTCGACAATTCGACGTTCGTTGGCAGAAAAATTATCTCTTAATGCGCGTATTTTTAATAAGCAGGACACAATATCTAAGCCTTTTAAGGAGATTCACTTTTACTTTATCAATGGCGCCCATATCCAATAAAAATAGGCGGTGAAGGGGGATCATACGTTGAAACGTGAAAACTGAATAGAACTTATTAAATATAAGAAATGCCAATTATCCGCCCTTATAAACGTAAGTTGAGTTGATTACAAAATTGGCAAGTGATGGAGATGCAAATATAGCGCTGATATACAAATCGCATTTTGGTCGCTTTAAGTAATATTTTGAGATCCCTATATGTACCCAATCCTAATACTATTAGTTAAACAGATCGCCTTTTAGGTAAATAAATGCTTTTTTATTGCTTTTGATATTTGCAATTTCTTTGCAAAAACACAGGAATGTTTCAGTAGTATGACCCTAGATTTCAGCGAAAAAATTGATTACCAAATCAGCGTTAACGTCATGGCTTACTTATCATTTCATTTTAACTCTACAATCAAAAATGTTACTTTCCTTTTTAAATAAGGGTTACAAGGCTATTTATTAAAAAGTGTTCACTTAGCGACCTCATTAAGATTAAAATATCCACTCCCCTTCTTATGCAATTAGGCCAAAAATCGATCGTTTAGATAAAGAAACCAATGATTAAATCCCACTTGCCATAATTTTTCTCCATGCTAATCTCAGAATAAATAATTACACCGAAAAATAAAAATTAGAATAATAAATTGACAACACCTATTTAAAGGGGATAAACATGGAATCATATAGAAAAACAAAGTTAAGTCTTCTAGTTTCAGCAGCTTTACTTTCTTCTTCAGCGCTTGCCGCTGATGAAGCGGATAAAAACGCTAAAAAAGAAGCTAAAGAAAAAGAAATTGAAGTCATTAATGTCGTTGGCATCCGATCTTCACTACGAGAAAATTTGAACAATAAACGTTTTTCAGACACGATTGTTGATTCAATTAATACCGAAGACATTTCTAAAAACCCAGATAAAAACATGGCTGAAGCGTTACAACGTATTCCAGGCGTGCAAATTGAACGTGAATTTGGCGAAGGTGCTAAAATCTCTATCCGTGGTACATCTCCGGAATTAACCAATACATTGGTAAATGGTCAATCAGCTAAATCGGCTGAGTATTTACCAGGTCGTTCAGAAAGTAACGGTTTTAACTTTTCTAATATTCCTGCTGAAAGTGTTTCAAAAATTGAAGTTCACAAATCTGCACGTGCTGATATAGATGCCGGTGGTATCGGTGGTACCGTAATCTTGCATACTAAAAAGCCACTTGAACAAGAAAATGGTTATGGTTACTTCAATATAGAAGGTGAATATAACGATTCATCTGAAAAATCGTCCCCTCAAATTTCAACAGCTTACAACTTCAAAAATGAAGATGAAACATTTGGTGCTTCTATCGCGATTAGTTTACAAGAGCGTAATTCATTCCGTACCGGTTTTGAATCTGATGGCATGTCAGGTTCTGCTGGTGCAACAAGCACAGGTTTTGCGCAAACAGATGCCATTACTTGTCCTACAGAAGAATGTTTAAGTACCGATATAAAGTTACGAGACATGAGCAATCATAACTTAATCATTACTCGTCATATGGCCTTAAACGGTTACACCTATGGTGACCTAATGAATGCTGCAGGTTCAACATCCGTTCCATGGAATAACTTCACAAGAAACTATGGTGACTTAGATGAAGCAATAGATCCAAACTATATAGATCCACTTTGGGCACTATTTTGGAACAGTCGCCGATCTGCAGGTTTAGGCCAAACTCCAGGTAGAACATTGGGTGACTATGTTTATGCGCCAGCTTTTGAAAAACAAGAAAAACGTTTAGATGCAACGGTAAATCTTCAGTGGGCTCCTACTGATGAATTAAGCTTTAATTTAGAGTTAAACAGCAACAAAACTGATTCTGATAATAAGAGCGACAACCTTTATGCTCAACCACACAGATTGGTTCAATATTTATATTCTAACGAAGTTGAAGGTATAGACCCTCGCTTAGTAATGGATGCAGAAAAAGATATTGTTTACTCTGCAACTGGTCCTATTGATGGCGTTCACCTTATAACGGGTCCTGGTGATCTACGTGATGGTGGTGGTTATTATGCTGGCCAAGCAATCTGGGGCGAAATGATCCGTAGAGGGTCAAATGACAGAACCGGCTCAGGTACTGAACAAAATAGATTCCACTTAACTATGGATTACGCGGGAGATGTAGTTACTGCTAAAGTTCAAGCGGGTCAAACGCGTGCAGAAAGTACCGCTTTAGACCGAGGTACTGTACTTGCGAGTCGTTATGGTGATTATGCGGACCCATATTCTGGTGACCTACATGATGTGAAACTACCTACTTATGAAGGCGTTAACTTAGGTTATGGTTACAACCCAGATACAGGTAAAGTTTATTGGGGCGTTGAAGCTGATCCATCATTAACAGGGGACGCATTAGCTGCTGCACAAGCACGTGCAGAGAACTTCTTATTAGCACCAACAAATGAGTTCTACCTTCTTCAAGGTGGTTTAACAAATACAGCAAGATATCGCGAAAATGTTGAAAACTTTTTGCAAGCTGATGTTAGTTATGAGCTAGACAATACTTTTTATATTGATAGCGTAAAAATGGGGGCGAAATATCGCAACATTCAGCGTGATCAAACTTACTTCTCAGAAAGTGTTCGTCATCATGGTTATGCGAATGAATCTAGCCCATTCCCACTAGTTTTAGCCGAAGATCTTGTTGGTGGAACCGTTTCAGGCTTAGACAGTGCAGGTCATGATACTCCAACTGAATATTTTGATATTGACCAATCTAAGCGTGACGCATTACTAGAAAATAATTTCTTACTGTATCACTCTGAAGGCACACCAAACCAAGGCTTCTGTGAGCAAGCAATTGCTGACTCAGGTTCTTCAAATTATGTAGGTTGTCGCTCAGGTATGACTGAATCTAAAGCTTCAGCTTATGACGTAACTGAAGAGATTGCTTCTTTTTACGCTATGACAAACTTCAGCGGTGAAAACTTCCGAGGTAATGTTGGTGTACGTGTTGTTGATACACAACGTGAATCAACGAGTTACGAAGTAGCGAAAGATGAAAATGGTGTACTTATGTCATATCCAACGGATGAGAATGCCGATGGGTATATCGCTGAAAAAGCTGGCTTTAATATGTATGAGCCGCTAGTTCAAAAGAGTAGCACTCAAGATGTATTACCAAGCTTTAACTTATCTGTGGACTTAGCTGAAGACCTTATATTAAGAGCCGCATGGTCTAAAAATATTTCACATCCTAGCTTAACGCAAATGAGAAGTAACTTTAGCTTGGTTACTGAGAGATTCAGATTATACGATGATGGCCGCCCTCAAGATTTAACACCTGAAGGCAACGCTGAAAGAATCAACCCAGACTCTCAACGTCGTGGCTCTGTTGGTAACGCTGATTTAGGTTCTTACCAGTCAATCAATAGTGAATTAGGTTTAGAGTGGTATTTCTCTGAGTCATCATTGTTTGCAGTAACGGCATTCCAAAAAGATATAACAAATATGGTTCGTTCAACGTCTAGCGTTCAAGACCTATCGTATCTTGGTGAAGCTGGAGTAACTGACAATAACGGTTATGAAGTGTCGGGGGATTACATTGTAAGTTCTTACTTTAATACCGGTGAACAACTAGTTAAAGGTTTAGAATTCCAATTACAACACGACTTTGGCAACGGATTTGGTTCATTAATTAACTACACTTATACCGATGTACCTGATCAGAAGTTTACTCAAAATTCATTTTCTACCATCTTGGATGAGAGTAGTTTTGAAACTCACCAAGCCGATCCGGAACAACGTGAATACTACCGTGTAACAGGTTTCTTAACTGAAACAACGACTCAAACAGAACCTATGTATGGTCAATCTGAAGACACATTAAATGCGTCGGTTTACTATGAAAATGACGATTTCTCAGTACGTCTTTCATACAACTACCGTAGTGAGTTTGCTAGTGGCGGTTCACTAAAAGGTATTCAATATACTGATGCACGTCAGCAGTTCGATGCAAAAGCAACTTATGCGATTACTGATAATGTAGTAGCCACGTTCGCTATTACTAACTTAACTAACGAAAATGTTGTTCAATACATTGAATCTTCACAGATTGTTAATGACCCAGTTATTAACAAGATGAAATGGATTGACGAAGTTGACGAAAGTGGTGTTGCTACCGGTAATCGTGTCATCGCGACTGATGAAGATGGTGTTGGTATCATTGAATCTACTATTACAGGTGAAGAAGCATTTACTATGTTATCTGAAGCTAGTGGTGTACCAGTGGCAGAACTTAAACCGTACTATGAAAACCATTTAAACAAGATATATGTTAACGAATGGACTAATGGTCGTCGTTTCTATGCAGGAATAAACTGGACATTCTAATAAACACAATTTATGGCTCATCATCTCTTTTACAGTGATGGGTCATAAAATTTAATTTTAAACGGTCTTTGTATTTATTTTTAATTGATACAAGACCGTTTTTTCTTTTGTAGCTGACTAACTACAGTCGCTATTCTTAACCAATCCCCCCAATTAGGCAAGCCTCCCCCCTCACTATTAAACAAACTACACCAACTAACCTATAGAACTAAACCAGCATTGCATTTGCATCTATAACACACTAACAACAACCTCAAATGCCACAGTCGTGGTTATACAGAACTTGTTCCCTTTGACAGAACAGAGCCTTACGATCTGATAACTTTGGATTTTCAGTATTACTGACGGCCATCTATCGCGCCGCAGAAGTAAAATACAGAAAGAACAGTGGTATCTAAGTGCCTAATATCGGTTTTGGCAAGAAGAGTCCTAAACACGCTTTTGAGATGAGTTTTGAGTTTTGAGCTTCGAGTTTCGAGCTTCGAGCTTCGAGCTTCGAGCTTCGAGCTTCGAGCTTCGAGCTTCGAGCTTCGAGCTTCGAGCTTCGAGCTTAGTAATGAATAATACCAATGCGAAGAAATAGAAGTGAAAATAAAGGGAATGTAGCAAGGCTATATTAATAAGGATAAAAAGTAAGAACTCTGTCCTTAACAATAATCATCACCTTGCTAAGTGGATTACATAATTTCGCTGATATAAATTAACGTTACTGGCTTATACTATGGATTTACGTTTATAGATTCGCACAGCTCCAAAACAACGGATTAGAATAAGCATAATAAGCGTGATCATACTAACGCTACCACCACTGCTTTTCGCTTCTTCTTCATCGCTGCTTGTATCTTCTTCAACTGGTTCACTCGTGCCATCACCGTCACTGCCGCTTTCGGCCGGTTTCTCTTCATCTTCTATAATAACGACACTTACAGAGCTTATCTCACCTAATGTCGCATGAGAATCTGTTGGGACGGTTAATTTAATGCTAAATGTACGGTCTCCGCTGTAGGTATCATTATTTATAATATTTAGAGTTACTACCTTTTTACTGTCCTCCGGTAGGAAAGTAAATTCAGTTTCAACGATAGTATAATCTTGATTTAATGTTGCGGTATCATCAACGCCTTCAACGAGGATTGCAATTTCACCAATAAAATTCCCCGTTCTATTAAGGGTTAATGTAAATGTTGGTTCATTTTCATTGACTTGAATTTCACTAATTGAGAATCCAATTGCCCCCGATGGTGTAAATTCATTGTCATTGCCGTCTAATATTCCGTCGCTATCACTGTCAGGGTTTAAAGGGCTAGTTGAGTTGGTGAACTCTTGTAAATTGTTGGCACCATCTAAATCTGTGTCGGATTGAGCATCATTTGGATCAAAGATATCCAAGCCATAGGTTAATTCCCATTCATTTGGCAGACCATCATCATCCAAATCCGTATCTCCCTCAGTAAAGGTTATACGGTCTGTGTAATATCTTGATAAGCCAACTAACTCTGGATGAAGCGCATTAGATTCAGTAAATGCACTTTCCTGTTTAGATGGTTTTGTAAAGCCGCCAAATAATGTTCCAATTCTATTATTATATTCAACTTTATAGTCCCAAAGCTCGTGTTCTTCACCTTTAAATTTTAGCACTTTATCTAACACTGAAAGTAAGGTATTGGCAGGGATAACGACATTTTGACTATTATCATCATCTGCCGTTCCTTCTGGTTTAAAAGCGGTCTTGATTAAGGTTGTTAGTTTATCGTCACTTTGCAGTTGCTCGATACTTGCCCAATTACTTTGAGTATTGCCATTGAGTATTTTGCCACCATAAATAAATCCTTGTTGACCGTTGTACTCAACACCATAGTAAATTTCGTTGTCATCTCCACTCATGGTAACTGACAATACGCTCAAGGTGGTTTCATACTCTACAGTTGCAAGAACATTGTCAGAATTCAACGCTTCTAACATTGAAATACCATCAGGGTTCAATACGATAATTTCATCATCTACGCGTGCAATACTGATATATTCTTTTGGCAAAGAATTAACATCCACTAACTGGGTTGTTTGCTCAAGTTTGTCAAAGTCTCCTACTAGAATGTAACCTTGTGAGAACGTATCCTTTACTTTGTAATAAACTTGGCCTGAATTACTTTCTGATAAACCGTTAACGATTATGTCTAACACTTGATATGGTTTACCCCACGTAATTGAACTTCCTGTTTTTGTTCCTCCGACAGTGTCATATATATCTGGAGTCGATGTAGCAAATCCATTCGTTTTGGCCACATATTTCATTGCATTGCCAGTGAATGCCAAATGTGGCGAAGCATCTTGGTAACAAGCTTTGGCTTCATTAATGACTTTACTGTATTCATCAGTCACACTACTTGAAGGAAATACATTACCTTTGGTCGCACCATATTGTAAGTTTAGACATAATAGATCTTTAGCATTTTCTACACACTCTAACGCATCATCAACTAATAGACAGTGTTCGCCTGACTCCAACGTTATTTCGCGGTTAACCCAGTTAGCAGGGTCGTCAGAGTCTACTTCAACCATCCCTTCGGCGGCACTGCATCCTCTTTCTTCTTCCATATAACATTGAATATCAAGGGCAGTGACTAACTCTTGATTAGTGATATGAGTCAGCCAATCTGCGTTTTGAATTTTCTCCAAATAGCCCTGATCGTTTTGTGCCCAAACGTCACTAGGATCTGTCCAGCGGCAAACCTTACTTGGTCCACCGTTATATGCAGAGTAAGCGGCTCTTGAACGTTGTAACCAAGATGTTTCGGACTCTACACAGCTTGCATTTGCTGCGTTTTGCCATTCAGCAAAGAATATTTCCATACCATAAGTGATATTTTTAAAAATATGCCAACCGGCGCCTTCTTCTATTTTGGTAAAATGCCACCTATCATCAATTTGAACCAAGCCATGACCATGGCCAGAATCACCTCGTAACATTTGAACGAGCCCACTTTGGCTATAACGATAGTGTGTCCAGTAAGATTCTTGATGTGCTTTAGCAAAATTAGCTAATTGCCACGCTTCAATTTCATCTTCTGAAGCTCCAGGCTGGCGAGATTGAATATAATATCGGGTTGTCGCTTTAAGCACGGCATATAGTTCGTTCATGAATCTAGCACGTTCACCTGCTTCCACCTGATGGTCAAACATGATGGCACTGAAGTTTTCAAGTACGAAATGGGGTTGCCCCCAAGGCTCGACATCACAAGCGATTGCAAAACTACCGAATCCACCTCCCCAAGGAGTTTGGTTGAAACACAGATAATAATCTTCTGTATCCCATGGCGCGGCTTTTACACTGGGTGGCGCACCACAAAGTATAAAAATAAAAGCGAGATAGGCGATGGTGTATTTTAAGAAACGGTTGTTATTCATATTTGAACTCCAAAACATGGGCTGAATTGAGTAAATAATATTGAATACAAGCTGTTAATTTGCTGGGTTTATGAATCTTTTTTAGTTAATTTTGTGCAAAATATAAGCAAGGCTCAAAAAACGACAATTTTTTATTGAGCACCTTTATTAGAGTCATTTAAAAGTGGAAAAGTTATCCTAAAATGACAACCGGTAGTTGAAGGTTCCAACTGTATATCGCCGCCATGAGCTTTTAATAATGTCTTTAATATTGCCAAACCTAACCCCGTGCCCCCACTTTGTTTAGCCGTGGTAAAAAAAGGTTCAAAAATTCGTTTAGCGTTTTGTTCTGTAATGCCTTTGCCATTGTCTGAAAAAGATAAAACAATATTATTTTTTAATTTAATTAACTTAATTGTTATTTCATCTCCCCCATGTTGAATCACATTTTCAAATAAATTTACAAAAACACTCGTGATTAATTCATCCTCCATATGAATTGAAAACTCATTGCCATCTACATCGAAATGTATCGCAGAAAAAGTAGATTCATAATGCTTTATTTGCTTGGATAAAATGGTAATTAAGTCATTCTTTTTGCTTGAAACTTTCATATTGTCCGCCTTAGCTAACTCGGTCAATTGAGCCATCAACAGGTTCATACGTGAACAATTGTCAGAGATGATCTGATAAAAACGACAACTCTCTTTTTTTGACAACTCGCCGTGATGGTCGGACAAAATATCAACCGCACCATTGATAGACGTTATAGGCGTTTTAAATTCATGAGAAACATATGACGCAAATTTCTTTATATGTTCAGCTCTATCCATTTGTTTATTGGACATTTGTACTATGGTATTTGATAAGAGTTCAAACTCAGCCGTAATAGGTGATTTTAAAGGGGTTAACTTAAGCCAACGACCATCTGTTGCATTTTTAGCTTGGGTCACGAGTGCTCTAATTGGCATAGCTATCGTGTAGGCTGAGAAAATCGTGATGGCTAGAATTCCCAACATAACCAAGACTAAAAAAGATAGGTACATTTTTCTATTTTGATAAAGATGCTGAAATGTATTTGGAGGTGTCCTTAATATGTGAACGGCTCCAATGACCCTCTTATTAATGACTATAGGGTGGGTCACATGAACGCGGATATTACTGCTTCGGCTAATGGGAGAAAAAAGCTGTCTTCTTGGGGGGACTTGCGACGAATGACTTTAGTCGTAACGCCTTTGAGTGCTTGTTTTACATCGTTCTGATTGTTCAATGCCAATAACTTAGTCCAACCGGTGGACGCGATGATAATACCATTATAATCAAGAATTCTTATGCCGGATAAAGTCGTAAGTTGGGTTTCTTGCAGCAAGTCATCAAACCTAGGACCTAAATCTAATGCTAATTTGTCTGGTTTTATATCAACAGGAATAGGAGGTGGAGCTTGCTCTAATACTTCATCACTGAAAAGGTCGAGAGAGGCCGGCAAAGGTCGCCACTTGCCTAGAGAAGGATCCTCTTTTATCCAATATTTTTCTTCTTGAGCAACACCGTAATTGTTAAAATCAACATCCGGGTTTTGTTCTATGAGTGACCGCTTAAACACATTCGAAATAATAACACCTTGTGTGATTAATTCATTTTCGGTTTCACGAACTAAATTACTGTCGTATAAATTAAATAATGCAATTCCAGTAATTGGTAAAGCTAAAATAATCAAATTAATGATGAGTAAAATGTGACTGAGCTTTAATACTTTCATAATTAATTTAAAGTAATGTTTCGCATGCGTTGACCCTATAACCGACACCATGCACGGTATCGATAGGACAACCATTCACTTCTTTAAACTTATTCCGAATTCGCCTTAAGTGACTGTCGATTGTTCGGTCGCTAACCGCTATATTATTTTGATAACTGTTTTCCATTAACTGCTCACGAGAAAAAACATGGGCAGGACGAGAAGCCATTGTTTTTAACATAGAAAATTCTGTCGCCGTTAACTCGACTTGCTGTGATGACCAAGTCACCACATGCGTACTGGTATTGATGCGAAGATGCCCATGACTAATTTCGCAGTCTACATCTTTTGTTTCTACTATGACCTGACTTCTTCTTAAAATAGCTTTTATTCTGGCAATTAACTCTCTTGGACTAAATGGCTTAGCAACGTAATCATCAGCCCCGATTTCTAACCCTAAAATCCTATCTATTTCTTCATCTTTGGCAGATAAAAATAAAACCGGAGTGTCTGAGATTCTTTTAATTTCCTTACAAACCTCTAACCCATCAAGTTCTGGCATCCCCACATCTAATACTATTAGGTCTGGCTTGTGTTCTTTAAATTGCAATAAAGCAGAATTTCCATCAGAAGCTTCAATAACATCAAAGTTAGCTTTGGTTAAAGCAAATGTAATAATTTCAACTATATGATGGTCATCATCTACAACTAGTATTTTATTCTTCATTTTTTTAATTAGTCACCTACGTCAGGAAGTTAGAATTTCTAATAAAAGAACTCAAAATCTAATATCTGCAATTACGATAATTTATTCAAGTTATTTATTAATCAGGAATTAAAATTTCTTAGATTATGCACTGTATAGTGTTTGCATACCTTTTGCACAAAATATGATTTGTAATTACTTTATTTTTCACTTCTATCGACAAATTTATTGTACATATTGACTCTGAGTGAGTTTAGTTACAAGTAAGCTTGTTAAAAAGAAGTGTTGAATTTCATAGGTATAGAATACAGCCCCTTGACTTTTACGCCTGCATCATTGAACCAAGCTTACACTTGAAAATGTTAACTCAACAAGATCAACGTGAGTACAAAGTTTGTTTTGTTCTCAAGCTATTTGCAAAACACAAACTGTAAATATTATTTAAATAGTGAGTTTGGATGACTCCTTACTGAATTTAGCTTCAGATTGATGGTGCAAGCTGCACATCATTAATTAACTTTAGACGTAAAGTTGGCTGTAGCTATTAGTCTTCCTTCTGAAATGGATTCGGTTGGAAGGCGCCTTTTAATAAGGTGGTACTTTGAATTTTAAAACGTTTCTAAGTATCAGCTTCTTTAAACTTTATAAATACAGCGTTTATTGTGGGTATAAAAAGTATGAAAAAAACCTTTATTGCGGTAACGCTTATATTTATCAGTTTCTGGACTTGGAAATTATTTCAATCTGATATGGGTTATTTAGAGCAAAACTTGGCTCAAAAGATAATGTTAGATATCCGTTATTATTGCCCAGACATGGATTCAGCGAAAATAGCTTCTGGAGAAGAAAAGTGCAAAACCCCCATCACGGAATTGCCTGAGGAAATAGCTGAATTAATAAGTGAAACCTCTTTGGGAGGGGTCATATTATTTGCAGAAAACCTTCAGTCTGTTGAGCAGATAATTCAACTAACTACAGACTTACAACAAGCAGCTGCAATATCAGAATTACAACAACCTCTGTTTATTTCCGTCGACCAAGAAGGAGGCCGAGTGGTAAGGCTGCCACGTACCCTCGCAACCTCATTTACGGGTAATATGTCTATAGGGAATACTTATAAAACAGACGGCACAACCCTAGCAACTCAGGTAGGTAAAGCCATTGGTTCTGAGCTTAATGTGCTTGGGATAAATGTAAATCATGCACCTAGCGTTGATGTCAATGTCAATCCGAGAAATCCAGTTATTAACGTTAGATCTTTTAGTAACGATCCAAAAGTCGTCGCTGATTTAGGCATAGCTACGGTCAATGGAATGCAATCTCAAGGGGTGCTTGCAACACTTAAACACTTTCCTGGTCATGGTGATACTGATATAGACAGCCATCATGGCCTTCCAATTGTTCACCACGATAATGAAACGATTACCAATGTTGATTTATACCCATTCCAGCAAGCCATTGATAAATCTGATATTAACATGATTATGACTGCACACATTCAGTACCCTAAATTAGATAACTCTATGGTTATTAATAAATTTGGGCAAAAAATGATGCGCCCCGCAACAATATCAAAAGCAATCCTAACCGACCTTCTGAGAGATAAAATGGGTTATAAAGGGCTTATTATTACCGACGCGCTGGATATGGCCGGAATCGCAGATTTTTTCACTCCAGTCGAAGCCACTTTAAATACGTTTGAAGCCGGTACAGACATTGCCATGATGCCAATGAAAATACGAACTCGATCTGATATAGAAGGGTTCAAATCGTTACTTAAGTCATTAGCGCTGCGAGTTAATGAAGAGTCAGGGATAAAAAATACCATCAGAGAATCTGTGCTTAGGGTGATCAAAGTCAAAAATAAATTTATTGCAAACTCAAACCTTGAAACGCCAATGGAAATAAAAATTAACCAGGCAAATCAAACTCTAGGTAATGAAAAACATCAGGCGTTGGAAAAACAATTAGCGCAGCGTGGATTAGATTCTAATATTAAAAACAACAAAATAGTTGCAGCTCTTAAAAATTCAAAAAGTATTCATATCGTCGCAGCTAAATATAGGCAAGCCAAAGCCTTAGAGCAGTTTATCAACGACAAAATTACGACTATGCCGAATAAAAAAGTGTCTGCACTTTCGATTAAAGCCCCTAAAGAACAGCAATTGATGAATGTGATCCAAAGCGAAGTGGTGATTGTCGCCATTGATGGTATGAAAAGTTTAGTGATGGTTGGTGGCGCTGAAGATCACCAGCAAGAACACCTTGATAACAACAAAACAAACATTCTAGAACTACTTAAACTGGCAAAAGAAAAAGGTAAATCAACCATTCTAGTCAGTATGAATCTGCCAATACAGAACGAAGCCATTACACAATATGCCGACTGGGTCATCACAACGTTTGACGATTCAACTTACTTTGATAAATCTAATAAACGTTATAAATCCCCTGCTCTTGACGCATTGGCCTCTATATTATTTGAACAAATTTAATTAACGGTCTAGATAGAAACGGTTAATGAATATTAACCTTTATCGCTGCTCTAAAGATAAATAGGACTAAGGTTAGGCTAAACAGAACCGAGAAGTTCAGCAACACTCTGCATAATGCGGTCACGGGCTATTCGCTATCACCCCCTTCAACGTAATATGCAGGGGGAAAATAGTCTTGTGTTAACCATATTCGTACTCTGCCAATAATAAAAAAACAACAGTCTAAGCTAGTACATCTGCACAATACTGATAAATAGCCACCCTCAAATGTCACCTAAGATTTATGAGCTATTTAATTATCAGAGTTAGGTTACCCTCCTGACGTTTTCTTTTTATATTCATTAATATTCGACCACAACGCGTTAGCTCGTTTACTATTCTGTGGTAGCGTTTTTGCAATAGACTCATACAAAGCTATATTATTGGCATTTAAATAAGGCAATATTTTCTGAGCTATTTCTTGAGCTACATAAAAACTGCCCGTTTGCAGTGATTGAGTAAATAACTGATCTGTTTGAGCGCTTAGATTAGGATAGCGAAGCAATTCATCCATTGCTTGGTTCATAATCTTAGCGTCATAACTTTTTTCTAGGCTTTCAATCAAGGCTAAGGCATTTTCTGTATTTAATGCACTTGCACGCATCATATTAATCACTTCTTCCTGCACATGGCCGTCTGGGTAATCAATAAACAAACGAATTAATTCATTAGTTTCTGCATCTACATAGCCATTTTCTATCGTAAGTTGTTTATATGCTTCTAATTTTTCTTTTATTTTTTGTCCTCGTAAAAGCTCTGACGCTCTTGAGTCACTATTATCAACAGGGCATGAATTATTTAAATGGCATGTTTTTAAATCGTTTAATTCCTTGATCAGTGCTTGTCTTTGAAGCTCTTGATTTTGCGTTAATAAAGGTTCGGTTGCTTTCCCAGTTTCTTTTAATGGCAATTCGTCTACCTTAGGTTCAATAACTACGTCCTGAACTGAATTTTGGTCTGTTAATTTATTTTGGATATGACTTTCTGGCTCAGAGTTATTTTCTATAATCTCTGTTTTTAAATCATTCGGTTTCGTTTTAAGCGTTTCTAACGCGATAACGGTAACTAGGACTAATCCAAGGGTTATTAGAATTTTATTACTCATGACTTACCTTATTTTATAGTTATTTAGGCTTTGTGATAAAAAACGTGCCTTGGCACTTTTAGGAGGTAATTGCGTTAACAATGATTGATAAGAGGCAATGTTATCTTCATTAAGAAGCACTGAGATATTTTTAGCGACGGCTTTAGCTGCACTAAAACTCCCCGATGTTAATACACCACTTATCACTTCAAAAGTTTCTTGTTCCAACTCAGGATATCTTGCTAGTTCATCAAGGCTCATTATTACTAACGACGCATCTCTAAGGTTCCCAAACTGTCTCAATATTACTTTTCCAGTGCTGATTTTTGCAGTTTGTGGAGACAATAATGATAAAGCAGCTTGTTGTACTGACTGATTTGGGTACTGATACCAATACTGACCTAGTTCAACAAATTCTAGGCTTTCCCCTATATTTTTCTGCAGCTCAATTGCTCTGTTTATTTGTTGGCTAATTTTGTCACCGAGCAAATAAAAGGTGTTTCTTGGATTGTTGAGATCTTGGGGGCATGAGTTTGTCGACTCGCAGGATTCAAGTGCTGACAACTCCTGCAAAATATCGTCGATGGATAGCTCAGTCTTAGCGACCAACTGAGAGCTAAACAAAAACAAGATTGTAACAACATTAACTATCATATATTTCATGGACGTCCTCTACTAGAAAACAGAGTGTTAGTGGCACACTTGAGAGAATGCTGGTTAATTATTGTCTATCCTAACCCTTGCAGACTATGTTTTGCCAAGATTCAAATAACCATTACATATAAAGCCAATTTAGCCATTCTAAGTTAATTGATAATATACAAAAAACAGCCTTATTTGTTTAAAAATAGAGTCTTTACTTTGCCAATTTTGCGCATTTTATGTGCAAGCTTGTTTTAATTTGGCTTCAAGATTTAACAAAATTAAAGGCCTGATTATCCTAATGTGTGCTTTGCGTATTAAATGCGGAGACTTTGCGCAATTTTGGCAAATTATATTGGAGTCAAATGAGTAAGATGGCGCTTACTTAGTAAAAGTGTACTTAAAAATCAATGTGGTTATATTTATGTTTTCCGTAAAAAATGTTGTTTCAAATCGTCATTTTTCATCACTTAATAAAAATAGTAAGTATGTATTACTCATCGCTATTTTATTTTTAGTCTCATGTAGTTCTTTAAATGTCGATTTCATAGAGTCCAACAATAAGAGCAACCGAATCAAGCTTTTGGTCATGCATTATACGGCAATAGACTATAAGAAATCCCTTTCAGCCTTAGTTAATAAAGGCAGTGGAGTAAGTTCACATTATTTAATTCCTGAGCGTAATGATGAGAGTTACAATGAGAGTGACATCAAGGTTTTGCAATTAGTAGACGAATCTGAACGAGCTTGGCATGCTGGATCAAGTTATTGGCAAGGTAGGACCGATTTAAATGATCAGTCAATCGGTATAGAGATTGTTAATGTACCAACTTGTCATCAACAAAGCATAGAAATTGATACTGATTCTGAGGCTGAAGTTGAAGAGCAAGTAACTCAACAGCATCAACTACCCCTTGAATCAATGTGTTATTACCCAGATTACGATCCTGAGCAAATTGAAACGTTAATCAAGTTAACCCAAGACATCTTAGAACGGAATCCTGACATAGGGCCAACTCAAATTGTTGGTCATTCTGATATTGCGCCAGCTAGAAAAAGTGATCCTGGCCCAAGATTCCCATGGCAACAATTGTATCAAGCTGGCATCGGGGCTTGGTATGATAAAGATGATGTTCAGAAGTATTGGGATATATTTATATCAACTGAGATACCTAATACAGGTTTAATACAAGCTGCATTAAAAACATACGGTTATCAAATAATTGAGACTGGTATTTGGGACAAACAAACACAAGACGTTGTTTCAGCGTTTCAGGCGCATTTTATACCTTGGCAAGTAACAGGCAAAGCGGATGAACAATTTGCAGCTACGTTATTCGCCTTATTAGATAAGTACTTTCCTAAACATGCAGAATGGTTATTAGCACGTTATGAAAGAGAGAGTCGTTATCAACCTGAACAAGAGCATATTGTTAAATTAGGTCAAGTTGATCAAATCTTCCCTCAACCTAAACTGCTTAAAAATAGCTTAGTAAACAATCGTACCACTTTTAAAGGTTATAAAGATAAAGGTCATTTAACACTTAATAATATCGACGCACGTTCCGCTGACATTTTTATTAATGGTAAATTATTAAAAATGACTGAAAACTTATCTGATGGAAAACAATATACATTCCCTATGGCAGGGTATTCAGTCAATGGCGTGAACACATTAAAAGTCGAGAATGTATTGCCAGAAAATAGCCAGGTTAATATTACTATTCCATTTACAACCTTAGTTGATAAAACCGCTGAGCATAAAAAACAGTTTGAAGCGGTTGATAAGTTAATTGAGAAAGATATAGAAGATGGCTTTCCTGGTGCTGTGTTAATGGTAGTAAGAAATGGCGAAATCATTAAGCACTCATCTTATGGTTACGCCCGTAAGTTTGAAGATGGTGGCAATGAATTAACGTCGCCAGAAACCATGACGACACAACATTTATTTGATATCGCCTCTAATACAAAGATGTTTGCTACTAACTTGGCATTAATGAAGTTAAATACCGAAGGAAAGTTAGATTTCAATCAGACTATTCAACACTATTTACCTGAATACCAAGGAAAAGGTAAAGATAGTATTTTAGTCAAAGATCTACTCACCCACTCTGCCGGGTATGCACCTGAAGTTAAGTTTTTTAAACCGGACAATAAACTAGGTGAACGATTTTACTCACAAACACCTGAACGAACCAAAAGACTATTAATCAATAAGGTACCGCTGCAAATAGGCAGAAACGTGCGCCAAGTTTATAGCGATACTGATTATATGCTTTTAGGTGTATTGGTCGAAAGAATTACAGGTATGCCATTAGATCAATATTCGGAAATGGAGATCTATAGACCATTAGGATTATCACACACAAAATTTAACCCTTTAAAGAAGGGATTTAACAAATCACAAACGGCAGCAACGGAAATATTTGGCAACAGTAGAAGCGGCCGCATTAGTTTTCCAAATATTAGAACTGAGGTGCTCCAAGGTGAAGTGCATGATGAAAAAGCGTTTTATTCTTTAGGTGGCGTAGCTGGTCATGCTGGGTTGTTCTCAACAACTGGTGATTTAGCAGTTTTGACCCAGTTATTACTAAACCGCGGTGGATACGGCGACTTGTCTATGATTAGTTCTAGTGTTATCGATCAATTTGTTAAGCCATCGGATAAAAATGGCACTTATGGCTTAGGCTGGCGCCGAGCCAACAATGGCAATAGAAAATTTCACTTTGGTCCTTACGCAAGTCCATTAGCTTACGGACATACCGGCTGGACAGGTACAGTTACTGTTATAGACCCAGAGTATGACTTAGCTATTATCTTATTAACCAACGCCCGTCACAGTGTTATTGAAGGGGACGAAAAGCATTATGCTTTTCAAGGTAAGTTATTTGAAACTGGTCGTTATGGCAGTGTCATATCCCTTGTTTATGAAGCCATATTAAATAATCGCTCCAAATAACTGAGGCTTGATGAGGGAAGCAGCTGCATGCTGTACGGAAAAATTAAGATCTGATGGGGGCGAAGTAAAAATATTAAGTTTGAGCTGCCCCCTAAAACCGATAAGACAGAGCAAGGTTAAATACTCACACTAACTCATAATTGGACAGTGAAAATAACGTGAAATAACGTGCCACCCACTTTAAATTAAACTTAGACAATTTGTAAACTTAAAATAAGTTCTAGATTTTTAATCGAAGTTTAATTTGAAATATTGAGTGTAATTCTACGCTTTTACTCGTATTTTTGGCTTGTTTTAACTTTTGGGTTGAATGCTAGATATGCACTTATCTCAGTGGATTCTGATTTGATATTTTGTCTTTTTGGTTATTTTTTTTACAGGCTTTTTTGGGTATTAAGCTAGCAATCTTCTACAACTCGATAAGTTTGGTCGTCGTTTTAGTTGTAAGTTCTCACTGAAGTTTTGTAATACATGCTCATTACCTACTGCACCATGGAATACTTTGGTGAATTGCTTGGTCATTATTAACCAGCTCTCAGGCTCTATGCTTAAGCGTGTGAGTATACTTGGTAGGTTGTTGTTTATATGCCCTGCTTTATCTTCTCTTATGCAACGTCCTGTCACCTCTACTAATTCTATGTATTCATTTAGTTCAAAAGGAATACCGTTTGGCATATCTTTTCTTGAGTTACCAACAAATGGTTTTAATGTGCTTGGTTGTTGTTGGTTTTGGATTATATGTTTAATGCGTTGCTTTACGCTGGTGTAATTAGAGTTTTCTGGTGTGGTTGCTATTTTGGCTCTTACTGGGTTTAAATCTACATATGCCATACAGGCAAGTAAGGCTGACTCATCTAAGAGGGCTTGGCATTTGAAACGTCCTTCCCAGAATCGCCCTGTGCAGTTATCTTCTTTATTCGCTTGTCTTGCTATACCTTCATTTAACACGCGCATAAACCAACTTATGTCCATTAGGCGTTTTCTGTAAATAACGGTGGTTTGCTCTATGGCTAGAAGCTCTGATTGACTTAACGTATCACGTTCATTTTCTGCTAAGGACTGATATTTTTGTGTCAGTAATGTGCCTTTAAACACCTTATGCCAACGAGTTAGAACTTCTGTTGTATTCCAGTTAAGTGCTTGCTGTTCATTTACATGCAATACAAGGTGTGTGTGGTTACTCATGACTGCATAAGCACAGACTTCAATAGCAAATATTTGAGGGAGAAATAACAGCTTATCTTCTACCCATTGTCTTCTGTGCTCATAAGATTGATGGGTTTGTTTATCTTCACCACATAAAAATGCCTTACGAACACAACGAGAGATACAGTGATAATACGGCGTATCCGATAAGCTAATTTGAAATTCTCTGGGTCTAGGCATAATAACCCCCATGTATCAATATAGGTACAAACAAGTCTAGCGCAGTTTAAGTAACTGTCAAATTGAGGTGGGTGGCCTTGTTATTTTCTTTCGTTGTTATTTTCTCACAAATGTTGTTTAAGCTTGTCGTATAACACGGTTAAATCGAATGGCTTGCTCAGATAATCATTCATACCAACGGCATAACATTTATCTTCATTTTCTTTAGTGGAATCAGCCGTTAAAGCAATAATAGGAATGGTTTTGGCGTTTGGTTTCGTACTTGCTCTAATCGCTTCAGTTGCTTCATAACCGTCGATGTCCGGTAACATACAATCCATTAACACAAGGTCAAAGTTTTGCTGTTCAAATAAGGATATCGCTTGCCTACCATCAACAGCCCACTCAAACGTTACACCATAGTTTTGTAAAAACTTACTGAGAATGGCAAAATTTATTTTGTTGTCCTCCACGATTAACACCTTACCTTGTAAAGTTTTAATTAACGGTGTGTCCGTTGTTAACTTTGGAGTTTCGCTCCCATCTGCTGAGTTTAAATCATCTTGCTGATCGGTCACTCTAGCACTAATAAGGCCTACGATTTCCCTTATTAATATTGGTTTGTAGAGCACTTTATCAAAGTAGTTTTTTGATTCGTCAATCACTGTCAAATCGTCTACGGATGTAAGCATAACGGTAATGCAATCGTTTGATAACTTGGCTTGTTTTATCCACATTAACCCGTCCATTTCCGGCATCATAAAGTCACAAATAACCATATCGAATGATTTACCTTGGTTAACATCATGCAGTGCCAATTTGGGCTCAGTATAACAAAACGTGTTAGCACCCAACTCAGTTAAGATGGAGTCCAATACGTCAATATTGAGGTTAATATCATCCAAGATCATGACATTCAATCCTTTCCATAAGGACCGATTTTTGTCATCGATTTTATCGCCATTTCGTTGAACGTCTATTGGAATTGAGAAATAGAAAGTAGAGCCTTTACCTAACGCCGAACGTACTTGTAGTTTCCCCCATCATCTCGACCAAAGTGGAGGAAAGTGCTAAACCTAACCCGGTGCCACCGTATTTTCTGGTTGTTGTATTGTCTGCTTGTTTGAATTTGTCAAAGATAAGAGTTTGTTGTTCTTCAGATAAACCTATGCCTGAATCTTGTATTTCTATAGTTAGCTCAGATTTGTTTTCTGATATGCTGCCTTTTATGGCAACAAAACCTTGTTCGGTAAACTTAATCGCATTCGACAGTAAATTACCAATAACTTGGCCTAAGCGTAAATCATCAACTTTTGCCCACACGTTTTCTAACGTGTGTAATTCCAATATAAGATCAAGACCTCTATCAGCAACATTAGCGCTGAACGACTTCGAAATAATACTGATGGTTTCTTCTAAATCTATTAACTGCGGATTTAGTACCAATTCGTTAGCTTCAGCTTTAGATAAATCCAATATCTCATTGATCAGGTGCATAAGTCGATTACCTGAACTCAAAATCGTTTCAACTTTACCGGATTGTTCGTTTGACAACTTGGTAAGAGACAACAATTGAGTCATGCCGATAACACCATTTAATGGCGTTCTTATTTCATGGCTCATGTTGGCCAGAAACTGAGATTTTGCGACGACCGCGGCTTCAGCTTGTTCTTTTGCTTCAAGTAGTTGCTTCTCCCTGTCACGAATTACCTTAGTGATCTTCCGAGAAATGATTAACCCTAATGCACTAAAAATTAAGATGCAGAAAATGGCCAGAGGAATTGTAAATTTGTTTATCTTTTTAAATTGGTCAGTGAGTGCGTGTTGTGGCGTTAATATGTAAAAGGTCCAATCCATTTTGTCGAATTTGAACTTAGAGGCTAAAAAAGACGTTTGATCTATTTCGACCAGTATATTGTCTAAATGTTTCAAACCGTTGAGCTTGAGTAAGGTGTTCTCTGGCAATACCTCTTCCATTGCGCGGAACTGATTATTATTATTTGCGGTATCAACTAACACTGTGCCTGTCGATTCAACTAACAACAACCGCTCTTTAAACCCTAATTTCATACCGCGAATTATCGAGTCCATTTGAGTTAGTGTAATATCGACACCTAACACACCTACGCCATGCTCTGTTTCTATAGATTTCACCGTAGATAAAATCACTGTGTCATCGGCTGACCAATAATATGCGGGGGGACGAACCGATGCACCTTTGGCATTTATTGCAGATTTAAACCAAGGTCTTATAGTGGGATCGTAGTTGTCTGTTAATGAACCTAAAGGCCACTGAATATAACCTTTATTACTATCACCAATATACACATAAGCGATGTCATCCATGCTTTTGCCGATGCTTTCAAACAACTTATAGATTGGTTTTTCTTTTATGCCCCTGGCAGTAATATTTTCGACGGTGTTATTGGTACTTTGATAAAATCTATCCAGATTACCAACACGATTTAATACAGGTGCGCTATCACTTAAAAATCTTACCCGGACTTCGACTTGTTCAAAAATGAAATTAATATGCCGCTCTAAATGCTCAACCTCGGAAATAAACCTTTGATTTATTTTTTGTTTAGAATCGTCTTCTATGATGAGAGCAGAAAAGCCAGTAATTAAGATTACAGGCAAAGAAACCGCTAAAAAAAATAACAATGACAGCGTCGACTTTAAATTCCGCACGTGAAGTTATGTAACCTTTAAATTTAATACAATTATCTTTGAGCTTAGCATGGATTTAAGGCTCACTGCATATACAGTGCAGTTTTTGATTTAAAAATATGAAGCCGTTGGAAGAAAATAGCAGTTGCGAGTGGCGAGTTTCGAGAAAGAGACAGGTCAGTTGCGAGTAGCGAGATGCGAGAGCAAAACGGGCTTTTGCTTTTACTTTTACTTTTACTTTTACTCGTAGATCGTGACTCGAGACTCGTTGCTGAAAAAGTGCGAGATGGCCGATAAGCCGCGATCTTGTGTTAGCGGATAGGACAATTGGGATAGTTTCGAGCTGCGAGTTTCCAAAGCAAAACGAGCTTTGAGCTTATAGCTCGTCACTACAAACTCGATGCTGAAAGAAGGTGCGAGATGGCCGCTAAGCCGCGTTCTTGTGTTAGCGGATAGGACAATTGGGATAGTTTCGAGCTGCCAGTTTCCAAAGCAAAACGAGGTTTGAGCTTATAGCTCGTCACTACAAACTCGATGCTGAAAGAAGGTGCGAGATGGCCGCTTAGCCGCATTCTTGTGTTAGCGGATAGGGCAATCATTCGTCTAAATTGATATAAAAAAGAAGGTGCGAGATGGCCGATAAGCCGGGTTTTGTCTAGGACAATCATTCGTCTAGGCCTTAAATCACTCTAAGGCTCAAGCTTTCTACCCGGTTCCCGCGCGGACCACGCGTTGACCTCTAAGGATCGAGGAACCCTATTTGAAATTGCTCCGGTTGAAGTTTACCGTGCCACGAACTATTACTAGTCGCGCGGTGCGCTCTTACCGCACCCTTTCACCCTTACCTGTGCACACTCTTATAAATAAAAGCGGCCATCGGCGGTTTGCTCTCTGCTGCACTAGTTGTAGGCTCACGCCTCCCAGAAGTTATCTGGCAACCTGTCCATTTGGAGCCCGGACTTTCCTCCCCTACATCCGTCTACTCAAACCCGAAAGTAAAAGTACAACGATATAGCGGCGATTGTCTAGCCATCTCGCGGCGCGGATTATAATGGATGTAAAGCAATAAAGCGAGTTAATATGAAACAGCTTCGAGTGGCTAATTCCTAGTTGCGAGGAAAAGATAAAACAGCCGTAAGTTTGAAGCTGTAAGCTGTAAGTAAAAACGAAAAGCATTTTCGTCCTAGAATTTAAGATATTTTAAAACAATTTCAAATTGAGGATAAGTGAGTTACAAACGGTTTAACTCACTTTGTAATGGTCAACTAATCTTGGACACTTTGCACCCACTTTAACTACTCTAGTGTCTTACCTCTTATAGCTTATAGCTTATAGCTTATAGCTTATAGCTGCCTTTTAATCTTCCTGCCATGTCAGCGCTAATTTATACAAATCATTCTTCTTTAAATCATGTATTTGTGCAGTGATTGCGGCGGCTTTTTTGGTTGGTAATTCGGTCATTAATACCTTCATTAGTTTTTCGGCTTCTGGCGACAATGTTTGTTCGGTTTTATTTGGCGCTATCATCAGAACCATTTCACCTTGCTGACGATCTTTATCTTCAGCAAACCAATCTAAAACGTGTTGCGCATTGCCTTTGACAAAACTTTCAAAGTGTTTGGTTAGCTCTTTCGCTAACACGATTTCTTTGTCTTCGCCTAATGTTAGTTTAATGTATTCCAACGTGTCGATAATACGACGTGGGCTTTCGTAAAATACAGTAGTGAAATCGGCATTTTTGTACTTTTCTATTTCGGCCACTCTAGCTTGCTGTTTTACCGGTAAAAAACCGGCAAACAAAAACTTATCGGTTGGTAAACCTGCAGCACTTAATGCTGTTATTACGGCACTAGGTCCCGGTATAGGGTTAACAGTGACATTTTGCGCTCTCGCTATATTCACTAAGTTATATCCCGGATCGGAAATAAGCGGCGTACCAGCATCACTAATTAAAGCAATGTTTTTACCTTCGTTGATTAAATCTATTAAATATTGTGCTTTCTGTTTTTCATTATGATCATGCAGGGCAAACATTTTGGTTTTAATACCGTAATGGGATAACAGCTTGCCACTATGACGAGTATCTTCAGCCGCAATAAGATCGGCACTGTTTAATATGTCCAACGCACGTTGAGTAATGTCAGATAAGTTACCAATTGGTGTGGCGACAATATAAAGAGTTCCAGTTTCTATCATGTTTAGTGTCTCTTGGCCGTTGTGCGGATGATAATTGGCTTGTATGATACCTTTTTATTGAACGAATAAGTAATACCGTTTAGCACATTTAAGGTGGAAATTAGTGACTCTTGGACAAACAACCAAATTAATATTTGGTAATTGGTTACGCTTAACTCAACTCTCTATTTGTATGGTTATTATCGTTGGCTGCTCGTCTTCTGGCCCATCTAAAGTAACTAAGTCTAATGAGGGCAAGCAATCACAAGAACAAGCGGTAGTTTCACCTGATTATAATAGCGAATATTTCATCAATAAGGCTGATGAAGTAGATATTACTCAAGGCCGTCAATACAGAATTAAAGCGGCTGAGCTCGCCATTCAAGAACAACACAGCATTGGTTACATTAAGAAAATATTGCTTAATATTGATTTAGAAGTATTTGGATCAATAGACGACGACATCTCTTTAATAAAAATTCTATTACATGTTAAGAATAATCAAGACGCAGAACGAATATTGGAACGGTTAAAACAAGGTGTATTACCGGTTCATTATCAAGTACCTATGTGGTTATTGACCGCACAAGTAAGCTCATATAACGATCAGCATATTGATACGGTAAGAACATTATTTAGGATCAAGGAATTATACCCAGAACGTTTAACCTCACTTGATAAGTTATTAGTTAATGAGCTTATTTGGAAACACATTGTTCAAATTCCAGCGTCGTCATTAAATAAGTTTGTACAAGACTTTGGCAGTCAAGCTGCCAGTTGGGTGCAATTGGCTAAAATTGTACAAAACTACATTGGTGCACCAAGCCAATTCCCAATAGAGTTAAAGCGTTGGCATAAAAACTATGCATCGTTTAATGACTACGAATACTTACCAGACCAAATCAAACAACTTATTTCAGTACAGCCTTATGCGCCAAAAAAAATGGCCTTGTTATTGCCGCTTACTGGCTCTATTGCAACTCAAGCAAAAACCATCCGAAATGGCTTTTTAGCTAATGTCGACTTTGACGATAACATCGAAGTCATAGTTTTAAACACAGAAACGGAAACGTTGGAAAGTATAGAAAAGCAGTTAATTGATCAGAATATTGAATTTATTGTAGGCCCGTTGAAAAAAGAAAAGATCACAGAATTTCAAAAGAGTGAAGTATTAAAAAACATACCAACCTTGTATTTAAACTCTATTGAACTAGAGCAGTATGAAAACCAAGAACAGTATTATTTCTCTCTTGCTCCAGAAGATGAGATTAACCAAGCCGTTGAGTATTTTATTAGTAAACGTATTGAATACCCTGCGCTTATTTATGCTGATAACTCTTTGGGCAGACGTTTAGCGGAACAGTTTGAACAACAGTGGTTATTCCACACTGATAAAAAAATTGAAACCATCGCGTTTAAAAATAAATCCAAATTGGGCATCGCGGTTAAGAACTTATTGGATGTAAATCATAGTGAGCGCCGGGTTAAAGAAATGGAAAAACTATTTGGTTCTCAATTAAAAGCAGAAAATCGCAGTAGAAATGACATAGATGCAATATACGTCATTGCTAACTCACAACAAACTCGATTGATTAAGCCGTTTTTTGATACCAACGTGAGTGTGTTTAATAAACTATTGCCAATTTATGCCTCTAGCCGCAGTTACCTGATAGGTGAAACCAGTTCACAAAAACGTGACTTAAACGATTTAACCTTTACCGAAATGCCGTGGTTGGTGAAAGACACCAATAAACAAGCCACCGACATTTACTTACAAGTCAGTGAGAACCATACTCAACTTAAAAAGTTATTTGCCTTTGGTTACGATGCAAAACAGTTAATTCCGTTACTTAAGCAATTAAAAATATTAACGGGTTTAGAAGTTGAAGGCCTGACAGGAAAGCTTAGTTTAAATAAGCAAAATACAATTAAACGATATTTAGATTGGTCCAGATACCAACAAGGGAAAATCGTTGTTCTTAAAAAACTTACTCAATAAACGCTCTGTAGGTGACATAAAAGAGCAACAAGCTAAGACCTATTTACAGTCTCAAAACCTGACGTTTATTGAGCAAAATTTTAATTGTAAATTAGGTGAGATTGATCTGATTTTCTCCGATCCCTCAACCGACATTTTAATATTTGTAGAAGTAAGATACCGCTCCAACAGTAAATTTGGTGGAGCTGCAGCATCAGTGACAGAGACTAAACAACAAAAAATAAAAAAAGCCGCGCTTTTTTACTTATCGCAACGTAAAATTAGCCCATCTATCCGATTCGATGTTGTTGCTTTTGACAATGAACAAATAAACTGGATTCAATCTGCATTTTCATGACTGATAATAAAATAAAACAATTATATACAAGCAATATCCAAAACCTAATGGCGTCAGGTGAACAAAACGCAGATTTTCTGGCGCTTTCAGCCGCCTTGATCTCGCAAACCTTATTGTCAGGCAATAAGGTGTTAACTTGTGGCGATACCTTGTGCTCTATGATTGCTCAACACTTTGCTGGGATTTTAGTTAATTATTATGAAATTGAGCGCCCATGTTTGCCAGCCATCGCACTGTCTAATACCGCACAGCATTGTTCGTTAGAACAAGTTGATAACAGCTTAATGGTCGAAGTATTCGCTCGACAAATTCGAGCCATCGGTAATGAGCAAGACATTTTAGTGGTGTTTTCACTTAATAATCGGGAACTTTCAATTAAGTCAGCAATCGAAGCTGCACTGACTAACGATATACAAGTCATCGCCTTTACATCTGATGACGGTGGTGAAATTGCGGGTTTATTAGGGGAAAACGATATCGAAATTCGCCTCCCAACCAACAAGCCAAGTAGAACGTTAGAAATTCAATTGTTTACTGTTCATGTATTAAGTGAATTAATAGATGAAGTTATCTTTTCAATGTAACCACAATAATAACGAGAATATGCATATATGACATTTACCAAAAAGTTATTAATATTGGCTTTATCTCTGTCAACGTTACAAGGCTGTGCAACAGCCATTGTCGCGGGTACCGTTACCGCAGTCTCAGCAGCCAATGACCCTCGTACCATAGGTAAACAAATAGACGACAGTAGTATCGAAGTAACAGCGATTTTAGAACTGATGAAAGACGATGGTGTTAGCAAACACACCAATATCAATGTGGTCAGTTATAACGGCGTCGTCTTAGTGGTTGGTCAATCGCCCAATAAATTTCTAATTGATACCGCGATTAATATTATTAAAGGCATTGATGGCGTTAAAAAAATCCATAATCAAATCAAATTAGGCACTCCAGCTTCTATTACAACCCAAACTTCTGACGCCTGGATCACCGCAAAAGTTAAATCAGAATTACTGACTGACGACACGGTAAAAGGTCACAACATTAAAGTCGTCACTGAGAATAAAGAAGTTTATTTGATGGGGTTAGTGAGCAAAGAACAATCTGGGCAAGCCGCAACTGTGGCCTCTCAAGTAACTGGGGTAATTAAAGTAATCACTGTATTTGAAAATTAATGTTTAAATAAAATATTTATTTTATGCTAAAAATAAAAATGCCGGTCAATGACCGGCATTTTAGTATTTGTATCACTCAACAATGACAAGTGTACTGATTGAATAGATTATGTCAGTTGTTGTTCTGCGAGTTCAGCAGCTTGCTCTTCTTTAAATGCTTTTTTAGCTGCACGTTTGGCTTTAAACCCTTCACCCAAGGCTAACAAACATGGTGTGAGTATTAAGGTCAATAAGGTCGCAAAGGCTAACCCACCAGCAACCGCAATAGACAACTGTGACCACCATTGTGTAGATGGTGCGCCATGTTCAACTAAACGGTCAACCAAGTCGATATTTAGCTCTAATACCATTGGCATTAATCCTAAAATAGTCGTTACTGTTGTTAACATTACAGGTCGCAAACGTTGTGCGCCGGTCCGTAATATTGACTCAGTAATATTCATTCCTTGTTTACGTAACACGTTAAAAGTATCAATAAGTACTATGTTGTTATTTACTACAATTCCCGCCAATGAAATAACACCAATACCCGACATCACAATACCAAACGGTTTTTGTACAATTAATAAACCTAAGAACACGCCAACCGTTGAAAACAATACTGCACTTAATATTAAACCTGCTTGGTAAAAACTATTAAATTGAGTGACTAATATTATCGCCATAACAAACAAAGCAACTAAGAACGCATTTTGTAAAAAGGTTTCTGACTCTTGCTGGTCTTCGTTTTCACCACGCACTTTAATATTGACGGTTTGACTTAAATTAAGTGAAGGCAGTTTTTCCATTAAGATTGGCAGTTGTTGCGTTAACAACACACCCGGAGCCATGTCTGCTGCAATCTGTACTACTCGGCGACTATCCACACGACGTATAACATCCACTTTAGGTACGGCTTTTTGTTCTACAAAGTTACTTGCTGGCACCATACCAGCTTGAGTTTTCACACGAACAGAATCTAATTTACCAATATCACGTTTATCTTCTGGATAACGCACACGAATATCTAATTCGTCATCAACATCATCGGGACGATACTCGCCTATTTTCAATCCATTGGTAACCATGGAGATAGTACTGCCTAATAATGTCGCATCTGCGCCAAAACGTGCGGCATTACTTCTATCGATTAATAATTGCCACTCTATTCCGTCTTTATTGGCGGTGTCACTAATATTTACAAAACTACCGGTTTTCTCTAACGCGTGACGAATAGTACGCACTGCATCAGTGAGTTCATCAGGGAACCTAGAGCTAAGTTCTAACACTAATGCTTTACCGCCACCTGGGCCGCTTTCATCTTTACGAACTTCTAGTTCTACACCGGCAATATCATCGGTGAGTGCATAAACGTCTTTTATGATGTCATCGGCTTTTTTACGCAATTGCCAATCAACTAGATTCATTCGCATGTAACCCACTTGATCACTGCCACCGGTGCGAGCATATAAGGTTTCGATTTCTTTTAAATTAACTAATCGTTGTTCAACTTTTTGCATGATCTTATCTTTTTCAAAAATAGAAAGATCACCATGGGAACGCACTGTAATGTTTGCCCCAACCGGTTCTACATTTGGGAAAAACTCAGCGCCTAACCCACTGTCGGCAAAACCTTTAAATACCAAAAATGCAATAACAAAAGATAGACCCAACGATTTCCAAGGGTGTTTAATCGCCACCGCTAATACACGAATATATTTACCAGTGAACCCACTGATTTTAGTGATATCACCTTCTTCCGCTTCATGCATTTGTGCTTTATCTTTGGCTGACATCGGTCTAATTTTACCGATTAAAGAGCCCATCGCAGGTACAAAAATCAAGGCCATCACTAACGATGCCGTTAATACCGCTATCAAAGTAATAGGCAAGTATTTCATGAACTCACCCATCATTCCCGGCCAGAAGATAAGCGGCGCAAACGCTGCTAACGTGGTAGCAGTAGACGCAATAATTGGCCAAGCCATACGTTTAGCTGCTAAACGATATGCCTCTTTTCTGTTTTTGCCTTCACTCATCATACGGTCAGCAAATTCGGTGACAACGATAGCACCGTCAACCAACATACCTACGGCCATGATTAAGGCAAATAACACCACCATGTTGACCGTTAACCCCATGAGTGAAATAACTAAGATACCGGTTAAGAATGAGCCAGGGATCGCAATACCAACTAAGGTTGCAGAACGAACCCCTAGCGCTGCGATAATAACGATTACCACTAACAACACAGCCGATAACACATTATTTTGCAGATCTTTTAACATCTGTTTTACGTCTTTAGATTGATCACCTGTGTACGTAACTTCAATATGTTCAGGCCATAAGCTTTTGCCTTTCTCAACTATCTCTTTTACTTTATCAATGGTTTCAATGATGTTTTCACCAGGGCGTTTTTTGATTTCCAGCGACACCGCAGGATGAGTATCTAAACGGGCAAAGCTACTTGGATCTTTATACGAACGACGCACTTCAGCCACGTCGCCAAAGGTAATGACTCGATCACCATCAATCTTAATTGGTTGGTCGTAAACGTCTTTTACACTTTCATATACAGAAGGAACTTTTACTGCAAAACGTCCTGCGCCATTATCTAATGTACCTGCAGCAACCAAACGGTTATTGCGCTCTAACAGGTTTAAAATATCACTTTGATCTAAGCTGTAACTTTCCATCAGGAGTGGATCAACAACGATTTCAACTATGTCCTCACGATCGCCACCGACTTCAACTTCTAAAACTTCTTTTAATCCCTCAATCACATCTTTAAGTTCACGGGCAATGGTAACCAGCGCACGCTCTGGTGCAGGACCAGACAAAACAACGGTAATTACAGCTTGTTCATCTGCCATACTCACTTGTTTAATCACGGGTTCTTCTGTCTCTGCCGGCAGTTTCGCTTTGGCTAGTGTCACTTTGTCACGTACGTCGGCTAAGGCACTTTTGGTATCCCACCCAGCTAAAAACTCTAACTGAACTGAGGCATGACCTTCACTTGCATTCGAGGTCATTTCTTTTACCCCCTCAATTGCTCGTAGCTCATTTTCCATTGGGCGTACTAACATGCGTTCCGCATCTTCAGGGGAAATACCATCATGAATAATTGAAACGTAAATAATTGGAATGTTTACGTCAGGGTTGGATTCTTTTGGAATATTGTTATACGTCACTGCACCAGAAATAATTAATAATACGAAGACCATTAATACCGTACGAGTGCTATCTAACGATGCATCAATTAAGGCTCTCATCTACGTTCCGCCTTATTGTTGTTTGTAACTTGCTAAAACTTTATCACCCGGGCGAACAAAACCTTGCCCTAAAGTAATCACATCCGTTTCGCCTTCGAATCCACCCAACCAAACGCCATCGTTTTCGGCTTTGATTAAGTCAATTGGCGTAAACACAACATGTTCATCTATAACTGTTTTAACACCTAAGTTACCTAATGCATCAAGGGATAATAATGCAGGCGTTACTTTAATGGCTTGTTCTGATTTGAATTCGATTAACATTTCTGTGCTAACACCCGCTTTCATTTTTTGATTTGGGTTTTCAATTTCAACTTCAATTGGGAAAGTATTGGTGCCTTTGTCCGATACACTGGCAATGTATCTAATCTTGCCTTTTACTTTACTACCGTCCACTAATTCAACCGTCACTGCGGTATCATTATTGAGGTCATCTATATATTTTTCAGTGATACTGGCTTTAACAACTAACTTAGTTAAATCGACAATTTGGAATAAGGCATCGCCTTTATGAACATAAGTCCCAACTTCAACTTTTCGTGTATTTAAAAAACCAGAAAAAGGCGCGCGTATTGTGCTTTTTCTAATAAAACTTCACGACTTTTGACCAATGCTTTGGCTTCGGTTAATGCGGCATAAGCTTGTTCTAAATTAGACTTACCTTGCAGGCCTTTGTCAGATAATGATCTCGCGCCTCGGTATTCAATTCTACGTTGTATCACCAGCGCTTTAGCTGATGCTAATTGCTCAATTCTATCGTCTTTGTTCAATTCAAGTATGATTTGACCCTGTTTAACAAAATCACCTTCCATCGCCAAGATTTTATCTACACTGCCTTCTAACTCTGAACTCAGATCCAATGTTCTTTTTGGCTCAGTTCTGCCATATAATTCGATACTACGACTGACTGCACTAGGGGTAAACGTTGTCACTTCTACCGAGGGGATTGTGTCTTCAACTTCTGCAGAAGTTGCATTTTTCCTGACCATTTGCTCTTCAGCATTTGAGTTCCCTGATAACATCCACGCTGTTAATAAAATGCAAACAAGGATTGCCAAGATATAAGGCTTTTGTTCAACTGTTTTTTTAATACCCGAGAAAACGCTCATCCTAATTCCTATAGTTAGTTTCACTGGTTATCAAGAAGCCACAACATACTAATTGTCTTGATATTTTAGTGCAGTCATTCTAAAGCAAGCGGATTAGATTAGGTAGAAAAATGTACAAAAAAAGGCCGTTTTATAACGACCTTATTTGTAAAAATTTATTTTTTGCAGATTAAACGCTGAAGCTAGCGCCACAACCACAAGTTGTTGTTGCGTTAGGGTTGTTCACAAAAAAGCGAGATCCTTCTAAGCCTTCAGTGTAATCAACAACACCGCCAACTAAGTATTGTAAGCTCATAGGGTCAATAACCATACTGACACCTTGCTTTTCAATTTCCATATCACCAGGATTAACCTCTTCATCAAAGGTAAACCCATATTGGAAACCAGAACAACCACCACCGGTGACATAAACTCTTAGTTTTAATGCTGGATTTTCTTCTTCGTCCACTAACTGTTTTACTTTAGTCGCGGCGGCATCTGAAAACTGGATTGGCAGTTCAGGAATATCGGCTGATGCTTCAGCTGGAGTAACGAGTTCAGTCATGAAAAAAACCTCTAAAAATTGAGGGCGGCATTATGTAATACCCGACAGTTTTAGTCAAGTATTCATAATCAGTAAGATGTCCAAATAATGCTGTTTATAACTCTAAATTTGGCCAATCTAATTTTTGCGTGAATGCCTTATAAGACTGCCATTTGGTTTTAGGTTGTACAACCTTAACGGCCAGTTGTTCGGCTATCATGCCAGGAGCCAGTTCAAACTCCCCTTCGAAGTACTGAAAGAAGTGAAAACTAAACTTGAGATCATTTTTTGATAACTGTGCTAATTCAGCTAAATCCAGTTCTAATTTTTCTTCGTTTTGGCTAACAATCAAATTCAGTCGAATATAACCTTTTGCATAACGTTTTGCCGAATTAGTTTGTACCAAAGCAAACCTAAAGATATATCGATTTTCAATATTGGTCGGCTCAACATTAAATTGTTCTACCGAAATACCATCAGCCACTAACTCAGGTGCTAATACTTTTTGGTAAAAATTTAATTCTCTACGTAAGGCAAATGACTCTTCGCGTATTTGTAATAACTCTTGCTGGATTTGTTCGTTGGCGCGCTGCTCTACTTCAAGCTCAACACTTAAATAGTTAATCTGTCTTATCTTTTGATCAAGCTCACTATATAAATTACTTAAACGATATTCTTGATCAGATATTTTATTTTGTTGCCAAGTCGCAAATCCGCCGCCAATTTTATATCCAGTTAATCCCACAGATATAATAATCACTAACAAAAACAACATAAATTTAAATCGGCCTAGTTTTTGTTTTAGACCACTAAAGCTCCACCAAGGAGTCATACATTACCTACACAAATCTAATAAAAACCAACACTGAGTCCTGCCACTTAACCATTAAACAAGGTGTTGTTTGTTATCGGATAATTTTAATTACACGTCTAAACTTTATGGTACACTTTTGACCTATTGATTTACCACTAATTAATCGGAATTTTGATGCTATCTGATAGCCTGTATGCGTTAAGGAAACGACTGGCTGTTCCCTACACTAGTATCCAACTTAGTATTTTAGGACTATTGGGTGGAATTGTTGCTGCATGTCTCATCGTGCTGTTCCGTTTATCCATTGAATTTGTTCAATTTTCTTTCAGCCCAAGTGGCGCTTTTGGTGACATTTCACCTTACCTTATTCCTTCACTTCCTATACTGGCCGCTGTATTAATCGTCGTGGTTGCTGACTTTACCGGCTTTAGACATTACCGCTTAGGTATTCCTTTTGTATTACATCGAGTTAAAGCACATTACGGCAATATGCCTTTGGGCAATGCCATCAATCAGTTTATTGGTGGCATATTAGCTTTATCTAGCGGGTTTTCTGTTGGTCGAGAAGGCCCTTCCGTACATATAGGGGCATCAGGCTCTAGCTGGTTGGGTCATTGGTTACGCTTACCTCACAATGCAGTAAGAACGTTAACTTCATGTGGTATTGCAGCAGGGATCTCCGCATCATTTAACACGCCACTCGCTGCGGTAATTTTTGTGATGGAAGTGGTTCTTAGAGAATACAAAATCCATATATTTATTCCTGTAATGTTAGCCTCTTCTGCCGGTTCGATTATTACTCAAGCTGTCTTTGGTCCTCAGGTTGAATTTGCTTATATGAGCGTCTTTAACTTACCAATTAATCATTATCCATTTTTGATTTTATTAGGCATGACCCTTGGCGCTTCGGCCTTTATTTTCAACACTAATTTAATGCGAATGATGCGTACATTCCGTCATGTATCTATGTTCCCTCGTTTATTAATCGCTGGGATTATAACGGCTTTATTTGGCTATTTTGTACCTGAAGCGTTAGGGGATGGAACCAGTGCAATCAATCAAGCTATGTTATCCCCCACCGATACCCAACTGATCATCATTTTATTGTTTTCAAAATTAATCCTTACCTGGGTTGCATTAGGGTTAGGTATTCCAGGCGGGATTATTGGTCCAGTATTTGGTTTGGGGTTATTACTCGGTTTATGCATTGCTAATATTGTTATGATCTTTGACCCTAGCCTTCACTTTATGAGCACTTATGGCGTATTAGGCATGGCCGGGTTAATGGCTTCATGTTTACATGCCCCATTAGCGGCATTGGTTGCAGTTGTTGAATTAACAGGCTCATCCGAGGCAATCACACCGGCAATAATAGTGATTGTTTCGTCTTATATAACCAGTGCGCAAGTGTTAAAAAATCGTTCTATTTTCTTGCAACAACTTGAATACCAACAGTTGGCTTTTCAAACCCCTCCGGTTATTGACGTGTTGTCAAAAACAGGGGTGTTAGCCGAGATGAAAACGAACATCAATCTTATTGAATACCGAACCGAACAGGACGTTCGTTTCCATTTAAAACAAGCCAAAGACGAAGAGATAGTCATAGTGTCAATCAAACATGATTTAGGCACAGATTATTCTTTGGCTGAAACAGAACCCACTTTTACTGGTGATGTAAGTAAAATTAAATACACTCCACTGCAAACATTAAATACCCGTTCGACTATGGCTCATGTCTATGAAATTTTAGAAGAACAAAGAGATGGCGCGGCATTGATCACATCGATTAGCGGCGAAAAAGTGGTGGGCATCGTATTGTGGGAACAATTACATAGCATTTTAATGAAGAGGAACGCGTTAGCATAATGACTATTTTGTGGTTAAAAGCATTTCATATATTTTTTATGGTGGCATGGTTTGCAGGTATCTTTTATTTACCAAGATTATTTGTATACCACAGTGAAAATAACAGTGCAGAACATTCAAATTCACATACCTCCGACACCTTAAAAGTGATGGAAAGACGATTATTGTATTTTGTTACCCCGTTTGCCATTTTCACTTTATTGTTTGGCTTGTTACTCATCCACCAATATGGTTTGGCTTGGTTTAAACAGGCACATTGGTTACATGCAAAATTGCTCTTGGTAACGGGCTTATATGTCTATCATGGTTATTGTTTTAAATTATTAAACGACTTTAAACACAACCGTAATACCAGAAGCAGTAAGTTCTACCGCATATTTAATGAAGTGCCTGTACTGGTGTTATTAGCCATCATTTTATTAGCGGTATTAAAACCAACATTTAGCTAGATTTATCGGTGTGAAATAACATGGGTATATTATTGTTTATACCAGCAATCTTAGCTTTGGTCTTTGCACTTGCTCGGTTATAATCGCACCAACTTTTTTCAGTCCTTTTTAGCGTGGATCTCTGCATGAATTTTTCTGGTCAACATGTACTGTCGGTTAATCAATTTGAACGCGACAATTTAGAATACATATTTAATATTGCTGAAAAAATGGAGCCTTACGCTAAGCGTAAATTCCGCACTAAAGTATTAGATGGTGCCATCTTAGGTAACTTATTTTTTGAACCATCAACGCGTACCCGAGTTAGCTTTGGTTGTGCATTTAACTTGTTAGGTGGTGAAGTTAGAGAAACCACAGGCATGGAAACGTCAGCTTTAGCCAAGGGTGAATCCTTATACGATACTGCTAGAGTGATCAGCAGCTACAGCGATGTGATTGCTATGCGTCACCCACAAGCCGGTTCAGTAGCCGAGTTTGCTGAAGGTAGCCGTGTCCCTGTTATAAATGGTGGCGACGGTGCCAATGAACATCCTACCCAAGCTTTATTAGACCTCTATACTATTCAGTCGGAATTACGCGCATTTGAACAAAAAATTGATGGTATGCACATCGCCATGGTGGGTGATTTAAAAAATGGTCGTACCGTTCATTCTTTATCTAAGTTATTAGCTCAATATAACAATGTGCATTTAAGTCTCATTTCACCAACTGAATTAGCCATGCCAGATTATGTAATAGATACACTAGAAAATGCAGGACATAAAGTCACTATTTCTGATGATATGGAACATAACTTAAATGCTGATATTGTTTATCAAACACGCATTCAAGAAGAGCGTTTTGAAAATCAAGATGAAGCCAATAAGTATCGTGGTCAATTTAGATTAAACAGTGATATCTATACCCGTTTTTGTAAATCGAATACCGTCATCATGCATCCATTACCACGTGACTCACGTGCGGATGCCAATGAACTGGATAACGATTTAAATCAAAACCCTAATTTGGCTATTTTCCGCCAAGCCGACAACGGCATTTTGATCCGTATGGCGTTATTTGCCATGACGTTAGGGGTTGCTGATCAAGTGGATAAATACCAATGTCCAGTACCTTGGTATAGCGCTAAATAAGCTTTTTAATACAGAGCTAAAACATAAAACATTCGTCTAAACCTCAGTGGACTACTGAGGTCTTTATAACTAACAAATTAATAAAGAATTCCTATGAATAAATCATCAGAACTATTTGAACAAGCAAAAAAACATATCCCAGGTGGCGTTAACTCACCAGTACGTGCATTTAATGGCGTAGGCGGTACACCAGTCTTTTTTGCAAAAGCGGATGGCGCATGCATCTATGACGTAGACGGCAAAGAATATATAGATTACGTAGGTTCTTGGGGACCTATGATCTTAGGTCATAACCACCCTGCTATAAAAAATGCAGTATTAGAAGCGGTTGAAAACGGCTTAAGTTTTGGCGCACCAACGGAAGTTGAAGTGACCATGGCAAACAAGGTCTCTGAATTTTTACCTTCGATAGAAAAAGTACGTATGGTGAATTCAGGTACAGAAGCCACTATGAGTGCAATTCGTTTAGCTCGTGGGTTTACCGGTCGTAATAAGCTATTGAAATTTGAAGGCTGTTATCATGGCCACGCCGACTCGTTATTAGTAAAAGCGGGTTCTGGTTTATTAACTATGGGTGTACCTAGCTCTCCAGGCATTCCTGCTGATGTGGCAGCTCATACTCTAACCGCTGAGTTTAATAACTTAGACTCGGTTCGTGCCTTATTTGAAGCACATCCAGAAGACGTTGCTTGTATTATTGTTGAGCCAGTAGCTGGCAACATGAACTGTATTCCACCAAACGATGGTTTTTTACAAGGCCTTAGAGATTTATGTGATGAATTTAAAGCCGTTCTAATTTTTGATGAAGTGATGACCGGATTCCGTGTTGCCAAAGGCAGCTGTCAGACTCTATTTAACGTAACACCTGATTTAACCACATTAGGTAAAATCATTGGTGGCGGCATGCCTGTGGGCGCATTTGGTGGCCGAGCAGACATCATGGGTCACTTAGCACCAGATGGACCTGTCTATCAAGCGGGCACATTATCGGGTAATCCTGTTGCTATGGCAGCAGGCTTGGCTGCATTAGAACAGTTAGAAGTGGAAGGTTTTTACCAAGACCTAACTGCAAAAACAACCTACTTATTAGATGGCATTAAAGCCAAAGCAGCTAAACACAATGTGGCAATGACAACCTCACAAGTTGGCGGCATGTTTGGTTTATTCTTTACCGACAAAGAAAAAGTACAAAGCTTTGCAGAAGTATTAACTTGTGATGCGGATAAATTTAAACGTTTCTTCCACTTATGTTTAGAACAAGGTGTGTACTTAGCGCCATCAGCATTTGAAGCTGGGTTTGTATCGGCAGCTCACACTTATGAGCAACTTGACACAACAATATCCAAAATTGATTTGGTATTAGCCCAATTAAACTAACCATAAGTTTATAAAGTGTATACATATGTCGACTCTTTTTAAGTACCGTCCTGATATTGACGGATTAAGAGCATTAGCGGTTCTGTTAGTTCTCTTTTATCATGCCAAATTTTCAGCTTTTAGCGGCGGATTTATTGGAGTCGATATATTTTTTGTGATTTCTGGTTTTTTGATCACAAAAATAATATTTTCTGAAGTTCAACAAAATAATTTTTCTTATAAATCCTTTTACATTCGAAGGGTTAAACGCCTTGCTCCGGCACTTATATTTCTACTCCTTATAACTACGGTTCCTGCATACCTCTTTTTATTTTCTTATGACTTAGAAATATTTGCTCGAAATCTAATCCATGCATTTATAGCAACCAGTAACTTTTATCTTTGGCAAAATACGAGTGGCTATTTCTCTCCAGACACTGACTTGTTACCACTTTTACATACGTGGTCATTAGCCGTTGAAGAACAGTTTTATTTCATATGGCCGACTTTATTTATTTTTCTACATAAGTTTTGTCGCGAAAAGGTGTTATCTAGGACTATATATTTATTATTTTTGTGTTTATTTGGCTTATCTATTTACTTATCTAACACATCACCGGACTCTGCATACTTTTTATTACCGTCCCGAGCATTCGAATTATTGATGGGCGCATTACTCGCTATCAATTATGCAAGACTTCCAAACTTACCTAAGTGGCAGAACGATACCCTGTCTGTATTGGCTTTAATTTTAATCTTGGTTCCCGCGTTTACGATTTCAAAACAAGATGTATTTCCAGGACTTAACGCTTTTTGGCCATGCTTTGGTACGGTTCTCCTTATTTATACCGGGAAAAATCAACAGCAACTCGGCATTATTAATAAATTACTGAGCTTAAAAACGTTTGTATTCATAGGCTTAATCTCATACTCCTTATACTTATGGCATTGGCCAATTTTTACCTTCATTCAATATGTAGGTTTAGAGTTAACCGGAGCGACTAGAATCATAGCTATTATCGCAGCCATTTTCTGTGCTTACCTTTCGTGGAAGTTTATAGAACAACCGGGGCAAAGACTTAAATTAACAAGTCTAAAGATGGCCTTTATGCGTATTCTTTTACCCGGTTTTATTTTACTAACCAGTATTTATGCAGTGATAGATATTAATAATGGTTTTCCTGAACGCTTTAAAAATCTGTCAGAATTTAATAAAGATTTAAACTTTCCAAGTAGTGTTAGAAAGCATTGTTTTGATGCGGATAAAATTGGAAATATTGAGCAATGCTGGCTTGGAGTTAAAAAAGAGGCTTTAGATGGTGTATTGATAGGTGACTCTTTTGCCAATCATAGTGCGGCATTTATTGATGTACTTGCCAAAAATGCGGGACTTTTCCTCCATGACTCTGCATCTGGTGGCCACCCTATTTTAACCGCAAAGCTGTCAAACAATAAACTCAGATACTCCCCTGAGTACGCGTTACAGCGTTTTGAATATGCCAAACAATTTGACCACATTATCTTAGGTGTAAACTGGGATAACTATAGTTCCCCCGACAACAACAATTATGAGTACTTGTTACAGTCCGTATCTGACTTAATCTCTAATGGTAATAAAGTGTCAGTGATCATTAGTGCACCTGTAATCGATAAACATCATCTGCATAAGTTAAAGTTATTAAAAGGCAGTGAAACTGTTTTTTTCAAACCAATTGAACTCGAAACACCTTTTCCAAATTATGCAGACGATCATATTGTCAACGAAATGAAACGACGCTTTCCTGATATTAACTACATTGATTTTAAAAAGGTTTTATGCAGAAATGGCAAATGTACGGCTTCACTCAACGACAGTATAGTGTATAGGAATACCGATCACCTTAACGTAAGTGGCGCAACTATGATGGCAAAAGAATATTTACGTTTGTATGGAAATCCATTGCTTTCACGCTAGATTGAAAAATTGCGGTTAGCTATAGAGAAAGCAGTTTCGAGATAAAAGCAGTTTCGAGCAACGAGTGGCGAGATTCGAGAAAAAGCACGAAGCTCGTGACTCGTAACTCCTAGCCCATAACTCGAAGCTCGTGACTCATAACTCGTAGCCCATAACTCTTAACTCCAATATAAAAAGCCCGCAGGAATTGAAGCGGGCTTTCTAAATTTACAATTTAACGTTCAAACAAGGTTAACTAGCTGGGCAACTGCCTAATTCAAAATATCCACTACTTGTTTGTTTAATTGTGGTCGTTACATAAATATTCCACCAACCTAAATAATCATTTGAGCCTTTTGCGTATGCCGACCCATAAGATGCCGTTGCTCTACCAGCAGTGACATGATCATAATTACTGTCGGTATAATCAATACAGTTGAAATTACCATTTGGTGTTGAATCACATACATTGCCTATACCATCGCCGTCATTATCTAACTGATCACTATTGGCAACATTTGGGCAATTATCTATATCATCATGAATACCGTCATTATCTGCATCTAAGACATTACCATCTGGTGTTGAATCACAAACATTACCTATACCATCGCCGTCGTTATCTAATTGATCACTGTTGGCAAGGTTTGGACAATTATCTGTGCTGTCAGATACCCCATCATTATCACTGTCTACAGGCGAGCTTGGTGCTGAACAAGCTTGAGTCGGTCCTTTACAGCTTGGTTCACCGTCGGCAATCCAATTACATTGCCCTGTTCCTGCGGGATACTCTCGCATAGTGAAATCGTTTGCACTAAAGGCTAAATAACAAGCCGAATATCCACTTCCCCAAGTGATATGACCTTCATTAATATGATAGTTATAATCTCCCGTTTGCCCCGCATCTATTGTGAAACTAGCTGAGGCCGACGAAGATAAGTTGGTATCATCGGTCGCAGTGATCGTCACCACATTAACACCGCCAGATAAGTTACATTGCTCAACCGAGAACTGATTATTCGAAACGGCAGCCGTATTCGAGGCATTAGAGAAAGCAGCGGTGACTGATTGCAAATTCTGATTAATGTCGATGACAGTGCCTGATACGGTAGCGCATTGACCTACAACATCCACGGCAATACCACTGAGTGTTGGGGCGGTATCGGCGGGTTCTGGACCAACCCTAACGATGTTTGACGTAATATCGCCTTGTTTACTTTCGTTATCCGTACCTTGTACTTCAACTAAATATAAACCATCGCTTAATATTGAAGAATTAACGTTAAAATAACCATCAGAAGGCACAGATGAAACCATAATGGTATCCATTAATACTGAACTGCCAGTATCCAAGGCGAAAATGTTAATACTAATGTTGTTAACACTTCCTTCTGCATCGATGGCATTACCCGATATGGATAAACGATTCGAATTATCACTAACAATCAAATTGTTAATGACAGGCCCTGAGTTTCTATCCACTCTTTGATTATTCTCAGCAAAAAATTCACCTAGATAAGTCGCAAAATTAATACTATTACCCGCGATATAACTACCTGATGCACCCTCCCCACCAGACCATGAATGATCTAAACCATCAAACCACACCATAGCAACTCGGTTGTTTGTCCATAAACTCTCTGTTGCTGTATGAGTTGCATCATCAGCAAGGCTGTTAGTACCGGACAATTGGGTCACGCCATAAACGTTTGCAAAACCATTCGCGTTTTGTTGGTTGTAACAAGTATCAACCGTGGTATCAGCAGTACCATGAGCAACCACGGCGATTTGATCAGAAAAATGACTTGCATAAGTCCCAGCATAAGATTCACACCGAGACTTAAAAGTAGTGGGGCTTACCACTTCACAATTGTTTAACGCACCATTTGAACTGGTACCTAATGTTGGCCCTGCACTTGGCGCAACCCCTGCAAAAACATCAGGAGCAACACAAGCGGCTTGTTGCGCAAATGCACCACCTGAAGATAAACCGGTTATGTAAACCTGTTTAGGATCTATTTCTCTGTTTACATCACTACTCATCGTATTGGCTAAACTGACTAAATTTTTATAGTCACCAGACGTTCTATTAATAGCCCCCTGCCAATACGACCAACAACTAAAGCCAGCCTTGTTTTTGGCATCAGGAACGGCAACGACCATTCCATGAGCTTCGGCAGCATCTTCAAGATTAGCAGTTAAATAATTACTAATCGGTTGCACACAACCATGCAAAACAATAAGCAAGGACTTACCATTACCTATCGATGAATTGCTATCTGGAGTATAAATATTAACGCTCGTAAAACCGCCAATACTTACATTTTGTTGCCAACTACCCGCTGACACTTCTGTTGTTAACAACAGACTGATGCTTATTAACGAATAAGCCGTGATTCTATTTATTATTGTTTTTATCATTTTATTTACCTTGTTGATTGTTCATTGTTTGAACAGCAACAAGAGTAGTGCACTAGAATTGTGCGTACATGCTACTTTAGAAGTAGGAGAAGAATTTGCTGGTGCGTGAAAAACAGTTTCAAGCAACGAGTTGCGAGATAAAAGCAGTTTCGAGTTACGAGTGGCGAGGAAAAGATAGGGCTGTTTCGAGTACAAAACCAGTTTGAGCTTTGACTCGTACCTCGAGACTCGATTCTCGTTGCTGAAGGAAGTGGCGAGCTTCTAGATAAAAGCAGTGCCTTCGTAGCACGTCATTTCAACTACAAGTTAAAGTGCACTTCTCATATCTATTTTACAGTTACGTGAATATGTTTAAACCCCAACTGATTGGAGTTTGAACGCAAAGCAGAAATTCGCTCTAGCATGTTTATGGACAGAAATGCGTTACCTCTATGATCTGTTCCGTGCCAAGAACTGCCTTTCGAACAAATTAGAGTTGATAGGAAAAACTAGTAAAATCGGACGTACAGTAACGTCCCATGCATAATTGCCTTGTTAGTTGCCAAACCACTCAATAGCTATTTTTTCATGCTTTTGAATAAAGTTATTTTTTAATGCCATATAAGCATTAATATTATTATCGCTTTTAAATGCAGCCTCTTTTTTAAGAACTCCATATTCTGAAGCTATTTCAGAATGCTCAATTAGATATTCTTTAAATGCTCTATGTCGATACAAGTGCAAGTCATTAGTTTGAAATGCATGAACATGGTGACTACGTTGGTTGCCACCTTTTTGAAAATAGCGTCTACCTTCAATACCATTTTCACCTTTAACTAGGTAACCAAGAGCTTCCATGTTTTCCGCTACATTATCTAACTCTTTAAGGTCGGTAACCTCTATTAGAATATCAATAACCGGCTTGGCTGCTAAACCAACTACAGACGTACTGCCAATATGTTCTATTTTGACAGCATTAATACCAATTGCCTTAGCTAGCAAAACTCTTTCAGTTTCAAAAGTATTCTTCCAATTTGGATCGTAATCAACAACTTCAACAACTCTAATGCTCAAAATGATCTCCATTGGCAACTAACGAGGCTGTAGAATTACTCCAACAGCCCAAATTGATGAAAAATCGAGTTCCTGTATCAAATACTAAGCGCTTTTCTTGCACTAGGTAAATGCATTTGGAACCCATAAAATCGGCAATTTTTCTTAAAAAAGAGTTATTCTACGTCCTCAACGCTTTGCTAAGGGGCAATTGACTGTTGGCTAAACTTGCGCGAAGCGCCAAGCCAACTGTTAATTGTCCCAGTGAGTTTACGAACGAACTTTAGCAACTTGTTAAGCCTCATTTGCCAACAAGTTCTTTAATGCTTTTTACTACCAAATCGCGGTCTGCGATATGCAGGTGGTGTTTTTCTGATTCCGAATAGATAATGCGGCTATTAGTGGATAAATTTTTGAAGTAACCTTCTGCACCAGCGTATAAGGAATCCATGGTATTTGCTATTTCATCGGGAACAAAAGGTGGATCGTATCGTTTACCTGTTTGCTTTGAGCGTACAACTATTACTGGTTTGTCTCCGTAATTTGAGGCGTCAGCTAATATTTTATAGCTTTTCATATGGTCTACATTTTCAGGAACCCTTTCAAACATTGGGTCATAAACACTTTGCTCAAATTTATAAAAACGCTCTAATTTTTCATTATCTGTTTTAAAGTTTATAGGCCATCTAGTACCCATTGTATAAAAATACCCAAGTGGTGGTGGGTCAATAAGTACAGCTCCCATGACTTCTTGTGGATAAAGGTTATTGTATGCGGCGACTATATAAGAAGCATATGAACCACCAGCAAAATAATACGGTGCTTTGATATTAGCATTTTGAAGCAAATTTCTGAGCCTACTTGCCATATCATTAACAGTGAATGGAATTACACCTTTTTCACTTTTACCCAATCCAGCTCGGTCATATAAACAAATACTAAAATCGTTTTTTAATCGTTTTATATTTTCTAACCAAACACCATCTGAACCAGAACGCCCAAAACCCTGCTCAAGTATTAATTGTGGCTTGTCATTTTCGTAACACTCAAGATAAAGCTTAAATCCACCAACATCATATAATCCTGATTTTGTTGGCTTCATTTCTAGCTCTGTAGCCAGCGCACCAAAACTAATAAAAATTGAACATAACAATATAATTGATTTCATTTAGACTCCATTCTCTCGATGAGGTTTAACGCCTCGATAAAAGGCAATAAAATAATTGGTTATACTTTAGCGAGGCACGAGCGCCAAGCCAATGATTTTATGTCCTTTTCTTTATCGACTTGTTATGAGTATTAAAACACTGAGCCTTTATAACTTAATTATTTGATAGAGTAGCCATATTTTTGGGGACTTCTAAATATATCCGTAACTGTTGATGTAGCTGCTTTTTTCGATAAATCACAAGATTCTAGAATTTGAATAGCGCGTTCTTTGTCACCAGCAGTTATTGCTTGGTCAAAGCTATCCATTTTATTTAACGCGAATAGTCTTTCGTTTATTGTCATTCCCGCCAAACTTTCCATATTCACAATACTTGAGATACTCATAACAATTTAATCAGAGGACGATTGCCTAAGTTTCTGACAACACGGTTCCTCTTATTTATTTTCACTATTAATATCAAACCTCTACAGCATTTACCACACCTTTGTTACGTAACAACTCCGTTTTTTGTGTTCCCCCAAGGATGGGCATTGTTCCTGTTTTCTTGACTTGGTAGGAAACTCATTAACACTGTATATAAAAACAGCTTACAAGGGGGATTAATGAAAACAAGATCGCCATTTTTAAACAGTATTGTCGAATATATGTACCGTAAACATTACGCCAAATCATCTATCGAAACATATTTGGGTTGGATTTCCGCTTATATTCATTTTCATCAGAAGAGGCACCTTGCATCAATAGGTAATAATGGAGTTATCAGTTACTTAGATTTTCTTGTATTACGAGCCAATGGGGGCAGTGTCATTGATTTCATTTTCTAGTTATATGAAAACTCAATTTAGTGCAGATAAATTCAGCATTTCAATTAAATCGAATCTAAATTTCTCGTCATTCGCTTTTATACTTTTCTTTTCCTTCCAGCTAGTGGCGCAGCCATTCTTCCAGCTTATAACTGGTTTTGGGGCAAATACGAGTTACCTCGATGTTATCTTCCGTGCCATTTCGGCCGTTAGTACAAGCTAGGATTGATAGTGAAAACTTGTGAAATCGGACGTTCAGTTACGCCCATTCAAGGTATTTTATTCTTGGTTAAATAACGAAAGTCATGGGGGAAACCAACGGTAAAAGTCCCGCACTACAATGGCTTGTTATATGCTATTTACTCGGGCTATATTTTTTATTTTTAAAGCTACAAATAACAGCTCCTAGGCAAAGACCAATTATTGGCGTAAATACAATACCTAACCCTACAGCCCCGAACACATTTATTTGATATATATCTAGAAACAATCCGATGACTGAACCTACAACTAAGCCAAATGAAATATATTTCGTATATTTATTCTCTTTCATCGAGCACCTCTATTCAAATAATTTAATACTAATTAAAAGTGATAATTGAAAAAAATTTCATCTATTATTTCCAACCAATGGGATCTCACTTTCTAATTATATGAAAACTCATTTTGAGCAGATAAATTCAGCATTTCAATTAAATCGAATCTAAATTTCTCGTCATTCGCTTTTATACTTTTCTTTTCCTTCCAGCTAGTGGCGCAGCCATTTTTCCAGCTTATAGCTGCTTTGCCGCTACTCTTCATCATTTCAAAAAATCAAAAAACGAGGGACATTGTTTAATATCTTTCACTTTTGATTTTTGTATTGGTAACACGATGAATTCACCACATTCTCCCGACAGGGCCTCTCCGGTAATTACATCAAATGGGTGAATATCAATATCATTAGGTTTTGGGGTACTGATAGTTTCGGCTTTTCTGGCAGCTTGTAAATCTAAAAAGACCGTTAAGGCACCATTGCTGCCAGTAAGCTCAACCGGTGAATTATCATCTTTGCCTATCCAAATTGTAGTGAGTTTGTTTTGATCAAAGCCCATAAACCAACTGTCTCTTAAGTCATCTGTCGTGCCTGTTTTCCCTGCATATTGAACATGTGGATAATACATACCAATGCGTTTTGCGGTGCCAACCTGAGTCACTTGTTTTAATCCTTCGTTGAGAATGTAACTGGTGGCGTAATCAGCAACCTCGGTAACTTTTTTGGGTTTGTTCCAAATTTCAAAACCGTTTACATCCGTTACACTAATAACGGCTGACGTTGTTAACTTTTGACCAAAACTGGCAATAGGTTGCAACATTTTAGCGACATTTAAAGGAGACATAGGCACAGCACCTAACAAGATAGAGGGGTATTTAGGAATATGCTGTTCAACACCTAACGATTTAAGGGTAGAGATCACTGAATTTAATCCTAACTCCATGCCCAAATGCACAGTCGGCAAGTTAAGGGAGTTGACTAACCCTTGTTGTAACAAAACAGACTCAGAGGTGGTTTTATCGTAGTTTTGCGGTTGCCACTCTTGCCCTCGATTGTTTTTCATTACAATGGCTTTATTTGGCAATACAGTAGCTAAATTGTAACTTTGAGATTTTAACGCGGTTAAATATATGGCCGGTTTGACTAACGAACCTATATTGCGGTTGGCGTCTAACGCACGGTTAAAGCCAAATGAATTTGGATTTTTATCCCCCACTAATGCCGATATGCTTGCGCTGGCATGTTCAACTGAAACTACAGCGCCATTTATATCTTTTAAACCATATTTTTTTTCTAACTTATTAATACTGCGACCAAACAATTTTTGGTAATTTTTTTGTAATACCGGATCTAATCCAGTAAAAACCAACAAACCATTCGCGTTATATTCATCTATATCTAATGCTTTTAATTCACGTTCAACCAATTGCATATAAGCAGGATATAAGGCGCGACCTTTGGATTTGGACTGCGTAATGACCATAGGTTTAGTTATGTATTTTTCGTAGTCTGCACTGTCAGAGACATTTTCAGACACCATTAATTGCAATACCAAATCTCGACGTTTTTTAGTGCGTTCAACATGCCTGGTTGGATTGTAATAGGATGGGCCTTTTACCATAGCCACTAATAATGCAAATTCGTGCTGCTCTAATTCCACCAGCGGTTTACTGAAATAAAACTTACTGGCTAACGCAAAACCATGCACTGCACGATTACCATTTTGGCCTAAGTAGATTTCATTAAAATACGCTTCAAGGATGTCATCTTTACTAAAACGATAATCCAAAATTAATGCGGTTATCGCTTCTTTAAACTTTCTTAAGTAGGTTTTACGGGAGTCATTTAACAGTAAATTTTTAGCTAACTGTTGAGTAAGCGTGCTACCGCCCTGCACTTTACGTCCTGCAATTAAATTTGCCCATAACGCTCTAATAATGGCAAAGGGTGACACTCCATGATGATGATAAAAATCTCTGTCTTCTACCACCAATAAAGTATCTATCATCCACTCAGGCACGGTGGCTAAGTTAATGATGTCACGGTCTTCGTTGTCAGAGTTGGTTTTACGAGAGATCAATAGCGGGTCTAATGTTTCAATGCTTGATAGTAACCACTCACCATCATTCATTCGGTGTGCTGATAATATTCGATTATCCTCAAACTTAACTTTGATTTTTTGCGGCAGTAATTGCTCACCGACATTGATAAATTCGCGACGATAGAACTCTACGCTGCTGCCACTAACACTGTATTGTCCCGGCTCAGTTACGGTATTTACTTTGCGGTAATTTAAGATCTTTAATTCAGCAACTAATTCGCTTTGTGGCAAAAACTTATGCTGATACAAAGACAAAGGACGGGCAAAAACCTTAACTGGTGTTTCCCATTTCTGTCCGGACATGCGGGTTTGCACCCAAGCATCCATGTAAATCACATAAAAGGCTAAAACAATAGATACAAATATGCCTATCTTTAAAAAACGATAACTCCATTTTTTTATAAACTGATTAGGGTCAACCGACTCTGTCATACTTTGCTCTTATCTATTAATTACGTTTATTACTTCTATCAAGTTGTGACTTGGTTTTACTGGTGGCAACAAAGTTAATTGGATCATCCGGCCATGGATGTTTTGGATAACGCCCTTTCATCTCTTTTTTCACTTCATGGTAGGCATTGTTCCAAAAATTAACTAAATCTTGCGTCACTTGCAATGGTCTTTTGGCTGGAGATAATAACTCTATCAACAATGGTTGCCTACCATAACAAATTGCAGGACTGGTTGGCTCACCAAACATTTCTTGTAACTTAGCAGAAAGCTTTGGCGTATCCGCTAGATAATCAATTTTTCGGGCAGAGCCTGCAGGGGTTTTATAGCTATCTGGGCAGGCTTTTTGTAGTTCTTGTTGTAAAGACCAGTCCATAGTGTTTTTTAATATCTCAGTGATATTGAGCTTTTTAAGTTGGGCTACGCTACGTATCTCTGCCAAATAACTCACTATCCAATTTTGTTTATTGTTAGTGATATCATCAAATAAACTTTGTTTATCAGAACCTAATTGGCACAAACTTGGCCAATCATACTGAGGTAAATGCTGCGAAGCTAACTCTAATTTTCTAATTAAAGTATTGGTATCATCATCAAAGTTTAAGCAGCTCAGCCCTTTTTGTTTAATGTAATCAAGCCAAATACTTTGCCAACCTTCTGGGGTTAACATTAACGGCTTGGTCTTTTCGGATAAGACTAATTCGCCAATTTTAATTTGCTCTGCTTGATAAGGTTTTTGTAATGAATTTGACCAACCGGTTTTATCTTCCGTACTTATGAGTTCAGGTAAAAACTGTTCTATTTCTGCCAAGCTCACTGCAGCATAAGACTGTATATAATGTCCATATTGCCCGGCATTAAATTGAGCTATGACTATTAATTCGGCTTTTGGCTCAACTTGATTAGGATGAAACTGCACTCCTACGCCATTACTCAACTTCCATTGTTTACCTATTTTTTTGGCAATCCTATCTGGATAAGCAAGGGCTAATAACAAACCGATATGTTCGGATTGTAATTCCGATTTATTAACGCTCTTAAGATTAAAACGCTTGGCATAGCGGTTAATAAACTCCGTTAACTGTGACCAAGTATAATGATCCATCTTGTCTATTTTACTGGTTAAATCACTGTCTTTATTAGACAATCTGCCATGCTCAATTAACGCAGCTAAAACACAAGCAGTTTTGAGCAAATGATTATTGTTAAGTTGACTCTCCAAGCTGTTTGCCTTGAGTAACATTTTACTTAATCGTAACCCCGCCCCAATAGTTTGATATTGCGTGGCTAACTGGCTAACTTGAACACCTTTGTTACCTTGTTCGGCATAGCTCTTGTTTAAATGATCCTGCTTAAAATACCCTAGACCCATTAACTTATCGTGAGCAACATTAAGTAAAAACGGTTCTGGTTTAGTTAACCAAAATAACTCATCAAACTTTGCCCCCCATAAATGCACTTCTAACAACAGTTGGGATAAATCAACACGCTCTATTTCTGCTACATCGTGTTTTCTACGGCGGTCAAAGTTTTCAACCGAACCTAAGCGATAACATAAACCAGCACGTAAACGTCCGGCTCGTCCCATACGTTGTATTGAAGATGCTTGTGAAATTTGCTGACTAACTAACTGCTCAGATTTAAGTTTTGGTTGATACATCATTACTTTTTCAATGCCTGCATCCACCACAATGTCCACACCATCAATCGTCAAACTGGTTTGGGCGATATTAGTGGCTAACACTATCTTTCGTAAACCTTTAGCTGCTGGTTTGATGGCGTTAGTTTGCTGGTCTATGGTGAGCCCACCAAATAACGGATAACACTTAATATCCGCCGGCAAACTTGCATTTAATCTTTGTTGTACACGGTTGATTTCACTAAGACCGGACAATAATACTAAAATTGAAGATTGGTTTTGATTAAAACCAGATTGGATAGCTACATCGATAGCACGGCATATTTCATCAATACTTGGTGTAACGCTGGCACTAACATACTCAACCGTGACTGGATATTGCCTACCGTCAGATTCGACAATTGGCGCATTTAATGAATTTGATAAGGCTTGTAAGTCTAAGGTTGCAGACATGATCAGCACTTTAGTCTCTTCATTTGTGCCTTCGTTCAACTCTTGGGCATCTAAAGTTAAGGCTAACGCTAAGTCAGTTTGTAATGCTCTCTCGTGGTATTCATCAAATATTACCAAAGCAATATTATTAAGCTCTGGATCATTTTGTAACTGCCTAACCAACACGCCGTCAGTCATAATAGTAATAACGGTATCTTTTGAGGTTTTGTTTTCACCCCGCATAACTAAACCAATCTGCTGACCAATCTTTTGATTTAACTGTGATGATAAATACGCTGCTATTTGCCGAGCAGCCACTCTACGAGGTTCCAATATTATAATTTTATTTTGATTGTGAAATTGCCCAGTTTGTAATAACAATAACGGCAGTCGAGTAGATTTCCCGGCACCGGGAGGCGCTTGTAAAATAACACGCTGCGCTTGGTTTAATGTTTCAACAAGTTGCGGGAAAATATCATCTATTGGTAGGGTCATATACTCTGCTTGCTCAGCGACTAAATTCAGCGTTATGTAGAAACAATTATAAGGAATTATTAAACAAACAAAACCTTTGAATGCTTGAATGCTTGAATGCTTGAATGCTTGAATGCTTGAATGCTTGAAATTATAAAGTCTGGAAAACAAGAGGTGTCAAAATGCAAAAAAATCAATCACGATATTTTATTGGTTTGGATTTATCAGTTGCAGATAAGTTAGCAATTGCTAACTGGCGAGATAAACAAATGTTTGGGCTCTCTGACAAACCAGTTCCTGTTGAGAATTTTCATATAACCTTGTCGTTTTTAGGTCAGGTAAAACATAATAAACTAGAGCAGTTAGAAGCCTTACTAGACCAGATCTCCACTAAGACGGTTAATACGCAAACCAATCAACTAGGGGTGTTTAACAAAGCTAAGATATTGTATTTAGGGGTTGAGTCAACACCAACACTACAACAGCTTGCGCAACAGTGTTTGGCAATAAATGGCAAACTTGATTTACCTAGCCCACATGACGTTTATCGGCCGCATATAACGTTAAACCGCAAACACGCAGAATTAATTCCAATAACGTCTCAGCCACCAAAATTAGAGTTGAATTTTGACGAGTTTCATTTGTTTGAGTCGGTATCCAGTTCACAACAAGGCAAACCACCACACTACCCAAAACGAATGAGTTTTAGCTTAAATCCATTTTAAGCAGTAAGAGTGTGAGCTGCGAGTGAACGAGTTTCGAGGAAAAGCCGTAAGCCGTAAGCCGTAAGCCGTAAGCCGTAAGCCGTAAGCCGTAAGCCGTAAGCCGTAAGCCGTAAGCCGTAAGCCGTAAGCCGTAAGCCGTAAGCCGTAAGCCGTAAGCCGTAAGCAAAAAATCTTGAATTGAGTTGATCTATTTTCAAGTTTTTTTTGTAAAAACAGTGGCGAGGAAAAGATAGATCACGTGGAACGTAAATTCACTTACAGCCTAAAGTCTATTAACTCGTCTCGTCTCTACTCTTACCGTTACATGAATATGTTAAGACCGGATCTAACAAGGAAATTGATCGCAAAGCGGAAGCCCGATTTACTACGTTTATGGACAGAAACGATTTTGGGCGATGAGCAGCTATGTGCCAATTGTTTCCCTTTAATCAACGAACGGCATTGCAATTACCCCCACAACACTTCCAACTGCTATTATTGCTATATCTAACGGAATAGTAACAACAATTAGAGCTTGGACTGGATACCCATACCAATCACGATAATCATGTGTGAAGGTTAAATTACCTTCACTTTTTTAACTTCAAACTCTAAAAGCTCGCCATTTACATCTAAAGTAATTAAGCCAGTATTCCAAGATAACCACGTAATATCTTGAAAATTCACAGCTACTTCATCAACGAGCACACCTTCCTTTTCTGGAATTAAATTAGAATACGGAGGAACGCCATGCATCAGAGCCCACCCACCTGGCATTCTTTTGGAATCTAACAGAGTTACATTACTTTGTTGCTCTGTTGCCGTTCCGTGCTGTGCTCTCGCACCAACGCTAGCCAAATAAGAAGAAGATACACACCCTGACGTTAAACAAACGATTAGAAATACCGTGAAAACTCTCACATCATTCCTTTCCTTGAAGTTCAATACACACTAAATTACAGAAGATATTTTATAAATTCAACGTCCGCTTTTCGCTCAAAGCAGTCCTTAGAGTATTTACGTTAACGGGTTATGGGGCAGAAACGAGTCAGGTAACAACTCACAATCGACAAAGATAAGCTGTAAATTTAAGCCATAACATTTAATTTATAACTTACAGCTTGTGACTTAGTCATTCTTACAGCTTACTCTGTCCTTACAGCTTGTTCTTTCCTTACTACTCAATTTGGGGAAGAAACGATTTTAATCGACTGCCCGCTACTACCTCATAACTTGCTGCAGTCTAATTTGTTTTGTCCCGGAACAACCCCAACCATCACCGTTTTCTGATAGTCAGTGCCATTATACGCCTGTTCAAATACAGCACCTTGGTAACTGCATAACCCATCATCTCGCTTCATGGTGATCACGCCTGAAATGCGACGACCTGTTTGTATACCGGTTAATGGATGTCTTAAAATGCGCCAATCACGGCTAGTGATATAAGTGTACATTAAGGTTTCTTTCCAACCGTAAGAGTTTGCCCACGCAGTAGCAGCGATGAAAGAGTCTTGGTCTAATGAATTATCTTGCATTCCCTTTGTTGGTAATTTGTTATTTGCTGTGCGTTGTAAGTCTTGTTGTTTATAACGAGCATCTACCGCGCTTTTTGACTTGGTGGCGAACCCCGCTAACGTTTGATCAATATTATTCTGTAGTGTTTTATCTATTAATAATTTTCTAGCAAAGTTTTTGTCTTGGGTAATTACATTAAAGTTACTATTTTTACCCCATTCAGCCTTGCCCAACTTTGCATTTGTCCACCACAACTCACCAGTTTTTTGTTCAATTATAAAACGTCCCATGTAGCCCATTTCATACACATTTTTTCCGACTGCTTGGCTTAGTTCACTTTCAAAATTATAAGTGTCATGGCTGCAACTTCTGCAATTCATGCCTGTTAATACAATCTTTTCTTTTGGGTATATCACCACGTCTATTTGATCATACTGACCACTACCGATGGTTTGCACTGCTGCCGCGTAATAAGTTCCGTTTCCGCCTGTGACTTCACTTTTTGCGATACCCTCACCTGTCATTAAACGTTTTGCTTCTGCAATGACAAACTGTTTGCCTTCCTCTAAATTAATGCCTTCAGTTCCTTGTTTGTTATACACGTTTACGTAAGCCAAGTTTTTCCAAATCTTTTTTCCTAGCGGACCATCAGCCATTACCGTAACAAAGGTTGTTGCGTCATAAGCGAATACGTAAATCCCCATAGAATTGAAAAATACAGGGCGGCCTAATTCTTCACTTTCAACTTCAAGCAAACGATAACCTGCCGCGGGGCATCTTGGGCAACTGGCTGCGGCTAATATAGTTTGACCATTCATCTCACCAAACTCCAATTGTAACTTTTGAGTTTGTCCGGCAGCACTTCGTTCTGGTTGTGCTAATAGATAGATACCATTGGTAACTTCAGGTGATAGTTCAAATTTCAAAGCTTTGGCATAACTAGAGTGGCTAGACACTAATAGAGGAAGATAAATAAAACAGAAAAATAAAAGCTTATTGAGTGTAGGCATGGAATCGTCCTTGAATGGGTTTTAATGAAACTAAATGTATGAGTTAGATACGGATATTTAAGCAGCTTAGTTCAATATTAATTAATGTCTAATTTGCCTATCAACATCATGTAGCGATTACACAGCCAGTGTAAAAAATCTAAAAGGCAATGACTAATTCCATTCGTCATTGCCTTATTTATTATAAAAACAGTTAACGCTATTTAGTTTTAATGTACGACAATAACTTTTTAGCTAAATCTGTATTATCTTGGGCACCGACAAATTTATTGGATTGCGGTCCGTACGCGATAACCGCTACATCATCACCAACATGTCCGGTTGTCGTCCAGCCGGTAAATGATTGGTCATTAATAAACTTCATTATCTTAGCGTATAACTCTTTAGATTTATCTTGAGCTTTTAACTCTTTAACTGAAGTTAGCTGCTCACTTGTAAGCTCAAATCCCGTTGAATCTAACCAAGTCTTTGCAATATCTTTGCTAGCGAAAATGCTTTTAACTAATTCCCCTGCCGATGCTTTTACTTTGTGAATGACGTTTGGTAACCACTTATATTGTTTATTGGCGCCTACCGATAAACCACCCGTGCCATGATCTGCGGTTAGAACCACTAAGGTGTTACCGTCTTTTTTGGCAAACTCAATCACAGCAGATAAGGTTTGTGCAAAATCTTCCATTTCTTGCATAGCACAAGCAATATCATTGCTATGCGAACACCAATCTATTTGACTGCCTTCAATCATTAAAAAGAAACCATTTGGATTGTTTTTATTTAATAAACTTAATGCCGGTTTTGTCATAGCCAATAAACGGTTTGGGTTATCTTGCGAGTCTATTGCATAAGGTAACCCTTTAGGTGCAAATAAACCTAAGACCGGCAACTGATCCATATCACTTAGTTGCGATAACTCCGAAAAATAGTTAAAACCGATTTGTTTAAACTCTTTGACTAAGTTTCTATCTTCACGAATAAAGTAATCCGTACCACCACCTAACATTAAATCCGCTTTAACTTTGTAGTTAATATGCTGATCAAAAATAGCATCGGCTATTTCATTCTGATTATGACGGCTTTCGTTATGAGCTAAAAAACTTGCTGGCGTGGCGTGAGTAACCTGTGAAGTGCTAATAGTGCCCGTTAACATACCTTTGAATTTTGCATGTTCCAAAATAGATGTTAAGTTGCTTTTGTCATTATCTAAGCCAATAGCACCATTATATGTTTTTTCTCCCGATGCCAATGCGGTTGCACTACTGGCTGAGTCCGTCACTAAAGTATCATCATCAGGCAAGGTACTAGCAACACCCACAAAATATTCATCAAAAATGGTTTGCGGTACCACTTTATTTCCCAACCCTATGTGTTGTTCAGAGCTATTTGCATAATGGCGATACGCGGTTAAATGCGCCATGCTCATGCCATCACCTATCATATATATGATATTTTTCGGTAGCTTTTCTGTTTTGTTATTAGCAACTTCTTGGGTTGAACATGCGGTTAATAGTAATGATGTTGAGATAAGCGTGAAAAGGGTAGAGAATTTCATATTAGTTCCTAGACTAATTCTATAAGTAACCTGCCAAAAATCTCATAACCATTGAAACTAATCAATCACATACTTCTAAATCATAAATATTTAATTTTGCCTAGTTATCAGACACTTTTGTCATATCGCTGTCATTTAACTATTAATTCACTTGTCCTAAAGTAGTTTCTTTCAAGGAAAGATTAACTTTGCCTTTTCATTTAATTGTCATATGGTTTAATCAAACAACTTATTATCTATCTTATTAAGCGTAACTTTGACTTTTCTAACCCGTCTAAGATGTGTGTTTTTCCTTTTGCTAATCAGCACCTTATTTCTAATGGTTAATTCCAACAATGCATTGGCAAAATCCATTGTTATTGCGGGTGATAATTGGTGCCCTATCAATTGCGCACAAGATAGTGAAGATAAAGGTTTTATGATTGATCTAGCAATTGAGGCTTTAGCTTTGTCAGATTATCAAGTTACATATGTTGAAGTGCCTTGGACACGTGCAGTTGAATTAGCTAGCAAGGGCGAAGTTGATGCGATTGTTGGCGCATTTAAAAATGATGCGCCTGATTTTATTTATCCGCAAACACCATTATTGAATATTAGTCCTAATAACCTATTTACAACTCAAGATAACGAATGGGTTTATCAAAATATAAATTCATTAAATGATGTTAATATAGGCGTCATTACTGGGTATGATTATGGAGACAAACTAAATTCTTATTTATTTTCCAAAGCGTCCGCAAAAGTCCAGCAAATATACGGTAACAATACATCCTCTAGAAATATTCAGCGTCTATTAAAAAAACGTATAGATGTGTTAGTTGAAACTGGGCCTGTATTTTGGTACCACGCCAAAAAACTAAATGTATTACATCAAGTTAAACAAGTCGGTTCTGTCAGCAAATCAGAGCCTTGTTACATTGCATTCTCTCCTTTTTTGCCATCGTCCAAAGATATTTCAATAGCTTTAGATAAAGGTGTTGAGATTTTAAGACAACAAGGAAGAGTGAAAGAAATAGCGGACTATTACGGTTTACCTGCAAAACTTTATCAATAAAATAAACAGTATTGGTTCATTTTAGTTGCTAGCTTTTTTTGCTCACACCTAGAGTCCGCCAACTAGCGCTTCTGATGCAATGACAACACCAGTACCATCAGCATAAAGATAATCTCCTGGGCTTATTGTCACACCAGCAAAATGCAGCGGTATATTCACCTGACCTTCACCACGTTTTTCAGTTTTACGAGGGATAGTACCTATTGCCATCACTCCCATTTCCATTTCAGAAATATCTTCGATATCTCGGATATAACCATAAATCACAATTCCGCTCCAACCATTGCTGACAGCCTTAGCAACTAGCATATCCCCCAGTAACGAACGACGAGAAGAAGCGCCTCCATCTACCACCAAAACCCTGCCTTTACCTTCAGTACCAAGCAACTCACCTACTTTCGAGTTATCTTCAAAGCACTTAACGGTAACAACTTCACCACCAAAACGACGAATCTGTCCGTAATGATTAAAAATAGGTTCTAAAACTTGGACAGCATCACCATACTCATCACATAAATCAGGGGTAGAAATAGTCATATATCCTCTCCTTTGTTATCACTTAAAGCTGTTAATCCAATTAATAGCTAAGCTTATTTTAATTGCTCAATATACTCAGCCGAAATATCTTTATTGTAATAAGCCATACCTAATTGGTTAAGATAAGCCATACGATCCGCATTCATTAAATCTACGTCAGGTACCTTTACCCCTGCCTTCTCATACAATGAGACCACAAAAGCCATATAAGCTTCCCCCTTTTGGGTCATCAATAAACTAGCAGCCCCAACATCAGTTTTTAAATCGCTGGCTAATTCTGCTGGCAAATTCACCGCCAAAACCACTGGTAACTCATCAGTCTCAAAACGCATCGAACGCTCATGGACGGTTTGCTGCGCCCAGAAATAAGCCAACTCTTTACTCTGAGTTAAAAATACAGGTTCAATCGACTCAGTACAATCATTACCAATCGTAGCCATGGTTTGCTTGGCAGCTTGATTGAGTGCCTTATCACCAGAGCGTTTTAAACCATTCTGCGTGATAGAGCCCACTAAGGCAGATGAAGTGCCGTGATACCAGGTACTACCAATAGCAAAACCTTTATCGGATATTAGTTTTTGGGAATCTTGTAAATGTTCGGGAACTGACATGTAATAAATCTCTATAGATTCCCGCCTGCGCGGGAGTGACAACAAATAAGGTTAAGAGTAACAAAAATCGAAAATTTCAAAGCATTTCCCCCTGTTCTTCCAGGTGCCCAAAGGGTGAAAAACGTAAAAGCATTTTTGAATCAAAAAAAGCGACCCCCAAGGATCGCCTTATTTTCTAACAGCTAAGAACTAGCCACTTGAGACTTAACAACCATTAACCGAACTGGTTAGAAGTGTTTTTAGCTCCACCGGCTTTAAGCGCGTTTTCACCAGCAAAGTATTCTTTGTGGTCGTCACCCATGTCAGAACCTGACATGTTTTGGTGTTTAACGCAGGCGATACCTTGACGGATTTCTTTACGCTGAACACCTTGAACATAACCTAACATGCCTTGCTCACCGAAGTACTCTTTAGCTAGGTTGTCAGTTGACAATGCTGCTGTGTGGTAAGTCGGTAGAGTGATCAAGTGATGGAAAACGTTTGCTTCACGAGCCGTATCCGCTTGGAAAGTCTTGATACGAGCATCAGCAACTGCAGACAATTCAGACTCATCGTATTCAGCTGACATCAAGTTAGCACGATCGTATGCAGATACGTCTTTACCTTCAGCTACCCATGCATCGTAAGTTTGCTGACGGAAATTTAGAGTCCAGTTGAACGATGGTGAGTTATTGTAAACCAATTTCGCATCAGGATGAACTTTACGAACATCATCCATCATGCCTTTGATTTCGTGAACAGTTGGTACTGCAGTTTCAATCCACAACATATCAGCGCCAGCATTAATAGCACCAATACAATCGAATACGCAGCGCTCATGGCCAGTTCCTTCACGGAATTGGTATAAACCAGAAGGCAGACGTTTTGGACGAACAAGCTTACCGTTACGGCTGATTAATACATCACCTTCAGCAGTATCTTCAGGAGCAACTTCTTCAACATCTAGGTAAGAGTTATAGATATCACCTGCATCACCTGGTTCATTAACTACCGCAATTTCTTTAGTTAAACCAGCACCTTCAGAGTCAGTACGGGCAACGATAACACCATCATCAACACCTAGTTCTAGGAAAGCGTGACGCACCGCTCGTAATTTAGCGTGAAAGTCAGCATGAGGCACAGTAACTTTACCGTCTTGGTGACCACACTGCTTTTCATCAGCCACTTGGTTTTCAATTTGTAAACAACAAGCACCCGCTTCGATCATTTGCTTCGCCATTAGGTAAGTCGCTTCAGCGTTACCAAAACCAGCATCGATGTCCGCAACAATCGGTACAACATGAGTTACATGATTGTCGATTTTATCTTGGATAACTGCTTCAGCGACGCTATCACAAACCTCACGAGCAGCATCTAACTCACGGAACAAGCCGCCTAATTCACGAGCATCCGCTTGACGCAAGAATGTGTATAGCTCTGCTACCAAGCTAGCCACAGCCGTTTTCTCATGCATTGACTGGTCAGGTAATGGGCCAAATTCAGAACGTAGAGCTGCAACCATCCATCCTGAAAGGTACAAGTAGCGACGATCAGTCTTGCCACCAAAATGTTTCTTGATAGAAATCATTTTTTGTTGACCTATAAATCCATGCCAACAACCTAAAGACTGAGTGTATTTGGTCTTATCTTTATCAAACTCGGCCATGTCGCGACGCATAACACCAGCCGTGTATTTGGCAATATCTAGTCCAGTTTTGAATTTGTTTTGCGCACGCATTCGGGCAACAGATTCAGGATCGATTGCATCCCAGCTTGCACCACGAGATGCACGTATTGCTTCTAATAATTCAATCTCATTTGTATATGCTGACATATTGATACCCTTTTTTGTCTCTAATAATTGTTGAAATTTAATAACTGACCGCTAACTGCACTTATGTTGATAAGTTTTATTAGTCGGTGCCAATCTGTTGATGACAACTCTACGGGAACATACTAAGATTCACAAAATAGATAAATCGCATACATAGGATTCACAAAATGAATATTAGTAAGATAGATCTCAATTTATTGGTATATCTAGATGTATTATTACGAGAGAAAAACGTAACTCGCTCTGCTGACCAACTTTCTATTACCCAACCGGCGATGAGTAATGGCCTAAAAAGACTTAGAGATCTGTTCTCAGATCCTATTTTAGTAAGAACATCCGAAGGCATGATGCCTACAGCACGTGCGTTACAGCTACAACCTGTAGTACGTGAAGTATTAGCAAAATTAGAAGCAACTATACAACCCGAAACTGAGTTTGAACCCATCAGTTCAAGCCGAACCTTTAGGATCATGGCCAGTGACTATGCAGAAACCACTTTATTAGCAAGGGTTTTAGGGGAATTAAGAACTAAAGCCCCTAGTGTTACATTAGACATTGTAACCCCATCTGACGTCAGTTTTCATGACGTTGAATTAGGTAAAGTTGACATGGCGATTAACCGCTTTGACGAATTACCTATGTCGTTTCATCAAAAAGTAATTTGGTACGACACTTTCAGCTGTATGGTGAACAAAGACCACCCTTGCTTGCCCAACTTTGACTTGGAAAGTTACTTGGATCATCAACATGTTTGGGTCAGTAAAACGGGCTTTGGTGTGGGTGTAGGCATTGATCCTAATGAGGTTCAGAAGTTAGGTTGGGTTGATGTAGAGCTCGATAAGTTAGGCAAAAAACGTAATATTCGCGTCTTCACCCGTCATTACCATATGGCCATGTGGTTAGCCAAAGAACAAGGCTTAATTGCCACATTACCGACCAAAGCGACCGAGTTGTATGCCGACAATGACAATGTAAAAGTACTAGAGCCACCATTTGATATACCACCTATTGCATTAAAAATGGCTTGGTCACCTTTATTACATCATGATGCGGGGCATATTTGGTTACGCCGCTTGATTGTTGATGTTGGCAATAAATGACCTAAGTCATTGTTTTAAATATATTAAAAATTACAATTCAGATGACATATACACCTTTATTCACAAAATCTATGATGGTTATATAAAATCAAAACTAGATGAATTTTGGTATTTAACTTTACACTGACAACATTAATAAACATCAATATAAGTTTGAGAGCGGTTATGAATAACATGGTGCAAGGTAGAGAACACGTAAAGTCTGGGAAATTATCTATAGATGCCGAGTTGTATAACTTTATTAATACTCAGGTGCTAGATAAAATTGATCTCAATAAAGAAAACTTTTGGAATGATGTTGAAATACTAACAAAAGAGTTAATGCCAATTAATCAGGCCATGCTGAAAACCAGAGAAACGCTACAGCAACAAATCAACAATTTTCATAAAGCGCAGGCTCAAACAAAAACAAACTTAGACGCTAACCATTATAAACAGTTTTTGGTTGATATTGGCTATTTAAGACCGCAACCAGAAGACTTCGAGATCACCAGTACAAACGTCGATGACGAAATTTCAGTTATGGCTGGCCCACAACTTGTTGTGCCTGTTATGAATGCAAGATACGCCATCAATGCCGCCAATTCTCGTTGGGGTAGTCTATATGATGCACTCTATGGCACCGACGTCATTAGCTCAGAAAGCGGCGCTGAAGTACAAGTTAACTACAACCCAATACGTGGGCAAAAAGTGGTTCAATACGGTCGCAACTTTTTAAACGCACATACGCCATTGTTAGATGCTGATTTTAACGATATTACAGGTTTTAGAATTGATAATGCTCAGCTAATTATTGCCACAACTTCAGGTGATACCAGCTTAGCGCAGACATCACAATTTGTTGGTTACCGTGGTGATATTAACGCCCCCACTGATATTATTTTGCAGCACAATAAGCTGCATATCATTATTAATATTGATGGTAACCACCCCATTGGCAAAACCGACAAAGCTCACATTAAAGATATTACGTTAGAGTCTGCCTTAACCACGATTATGGATTGTGAAGACTCAGTAGCGGCTGTTGATGCGGAAGACAAATGCATTGTATATCGTAACTGGCTTGGGTTAATGCAAGGAAACTTAACAGAAACGGTTAATAAAAATGGCAAACAATTTACCCGTACTTTAGCGGATAACGTTGAATTTTTAACGCCAAGTGGCGTGCCAACAAGTTTAACTGGCCGCGCTCTGATGTTTGTGCGAAATGTTGGTCATTTAATGACAAATCCAGCTATTTTAGTTAATGGTAAGGAAATCCCTGAAGGTATTTTAGACGCAATTATGACGTCAGCAATAGGGAAAATTGACCTGTTAAAAACGTCAACGGCAGCCATAAAAAATTCTAAAAAAGGGTCAATTTATATTGTAAAACCTAAAATGCACGGTGCGGATGAAGTGGCCTTTACGAACACACTATTTGACAAGGTTGAGGATATTTTATCTTTACCACGTCACACCATTAAAATGGGCATTATGGATGAAGAGCGTAGAACGTCTCTCAACTTAAAAGCATGCGTAGAACAAGCGAAACACCGAGTGGTCTTTATCAACACCGGTTTCCTAGATCGCACCGGTGATGAAATTCATACCAGTTTAGATGCCGGAGTATTTGCACCAAAAGCAGAATTAAAAGCAAAGCCATGGATCCACGCTTACGAAGAATCCAATGTTGCCGTTGGGCTTAACACAGGTTTTAAAGGAAAAGCGCAAATAGGTAAAGGCATGTGGCCGATACCGGATCAAATGTCGCAAATGATGCAAGTTAAAATTGGCCATCCTCAAGCGGGGGCAAACACCGCATGGGTACCATCACCAACAGCTGCAACCTTACATGTAATGCATTATC
>NZ_JAWCUA010000008.1:0-2821 GCF_032461525.1 Psychrosphaera aquimarina
ACCAAGTTAATGTCAGTGATATTCAACAACAATTAATGCATAACATAACATCAGATATCGATACTATTTTGGCTATCCCTCTGATTAATGACGAATGTGATTTGAGCCAAGAAAAAGATCACTAAAGAGTTAGAAAATAACGCGCAGGGTATTTTAGGTTATGTGGTACGTTGGGTTGACCAAGGCGTTGGGTGTTCAAAAGTGCCGGATATCAACAATGTAGGTTTAATGGAAGATAGAGCAACGTGCCGTATCTCTAGCCAACATATAGCTAATTGGTTACATCAAGGTGTATGTACAGAACAACAAGTGGACGAAGTACTTGTTCGTATGGCTGCGGTTGTAGATAAACAAAACGAATCTGACCCATTATATGAAAACATGACACCTAATGTTGATAACTCTTTAGCGTTCCAAGCCGCAAGAGACTTGATAATCAAAGGCGTTGAGCAACCAAGTGGATATACAGAACCTCTGTTACACCACTATAGATTACTGAAAAAGCGTCAACTAGCAGAGCGTCAATTACAAAGTGCATAAACTAGAGATTGCTTTGGAAAATCAAGACCTAACTTAACGAATATACCTCCACGATTGGAGGTATTTTTTTGTCTAAACAAACCGGTTTAATATCGCTGCAACATAAGTAGAATAAAGTCAGTATTTATATTGTTAATAAGCTCAAACTTGTCATGAAAATCATCACTATTCTCTTACTTTGTTGTTTCTGTTTTTCTGTATTTTCACAGCACAATAGTGTTAACGACAAATTGGTTATCGCGCATCGAGGTGCTAGCGGTTATCTCCCTGAACATAGCATGGCTGCCAAAGCGATGTCTTATGCGATGGGGGCTGATTATATAGAACAAGATGTCGTCATGAGTAAAGACGGTCAACTGCTTATTTTGCATGACCATTATCTTGACCGCGTGACCAATGTGGCAGAAGTATACCCAAATAAAAAACGCTCTGACGGCCGTTATTACGCTATCGATTTTACTTTAGCTGAAATTCAATCCTTGTTAATGACTGAAGGGTTTGTTGTTAAAAATGGCAAACAAGAAGCGATCTACCCCAATCGCTTTCCGTTATGGAAATCAAAATTTACCGTGCACACTTTGGCCGACGAAATTGAGCTGATCCAAGGTTTAAATAAAAGTACCGGCAAACAGGTTGGTATTTATCCAGAAATAAAATCTCCGGCCTTTCATTTACAACAAGGTAAAGACATCAGTCTGGCGGTGTTAAACGAATTAAAACGTTTTGGCTACGATAACCTTGATGACAAAATTTTTGTACAAAGTTTTGATCCAACCGAACTAAAAAGGATCAAACAGCATTTAATGCCCAAGTTAAATATGGAGCTAAAATTAGTTCAACTAATTGCGATGACAAGTTGGCAAGAAACTTTGGTTTATCATAATGGCACCTCGACCCCTTACAATTACGATTGGATGTTAGAAACTAATGCGATGGAAAAGATTGCCACTTATGCCAATGGCATTGGCCCATGGAAACCCATGTTAATTAATACCAAGATGAACCAACAAAAACCCAAATCCAATGGATTGTTAGAAGCAGCACATCAAGCAGGGTTAGTCGTACATCCTTACACATTTAGAGCAGATATAAATCGCATTCCAAAGTATGCCCAAAACTTTGATGAGCTGTTACATATTTATTATTATGATATTGGCGTAGATGGCATTTTTACTGACTTTCCAGATAAAGCAGTACAGTTCTTACAAAAAAACAAAGACAAGCGTCATTAACCGAATTTAAATAAAACAAAACCAGCCGATGCTGGTTTTGTTATTGTTGCTCACTTACAACAGAAAATAATCTTTAATACCTGTTAATACATTGCTGGTTGCAACAGAGGCCAGGATAAGCCCCATTATCCGACTTATAACGCTTGCACCACTGTCGCCGACAAATTTATGAACCCAGCTGGCTGTCAGCATTAATATATAAACCACGAACAATACAGATAACATGACAAAAACCGTTTGTGCCTGTTCCCACAAGTTATAACGTGAATTCTCTGTAAGCAGTACCGCGGCTAACATTGCACCAGGCCCTGCAATAGAAGGCACAGCTAAAGGGAATACGGCGGTTTCATTGCCACTACTCGCCAACTTAACTTCTTGTTCAGGTTTACTTTCACCAAAAATCATAGAAAGGGCAAATAAGAATAAAACAATGCCACCAGCAATTTGAAACGCAGGTAATGGGATCTTCATCGCCGTTAATATAAATTCCCCGGCAACCACAAAAAACAACAAAATAATCGCAGACGCTAAAGTGGCTAACAGTGCAATACGTCTTCTGGTTTTAGCATCATGTTGTTGAGTGACAGCTATAAAAACAGGCACAGTACCAATTGGGTCTATTACGGCAAAAAAGAAAATAAATGTCGCTATTAAGTCAATCATGGAACCTCCCATCTAATTCATATCGTATTGATTTTAATGAATTATTATTTACAACTAACAAACATACTACCGCAACTAAGAATGGCGACCTAATTGTTAATGCTAAAATGAGTATTATTATGCAAAAATATAAATCAACACTTGATATTGTAAATCGTTCAAACTCAGGCTCACCTTACAAACAAAAAAACCTTTTATAGACAATAACTTAATACCATATAAACAAGTACTAAATGCTACATATTCATACCTTAAATTTATTAACTATTGATTAAAGATTAACTATATTTATCCGATAAAATGTAATAGTTATGACGATAGGTAAATCCACATGGCAAATAGAATCAATTAAATTTAAAGTGTTATCGGTAGCCTTACTAATTTTT
>NZ_JAWCUA010000009.1:0-148031 GCF_032461525.1 Psychrosphaera aquimarina
ATCTTTCTCTTTTCCATCCTTGCATAAATTAATCAATTTTATATATCACGCTTTATATCTAAAGCGATTTGTTAACTCAACTTAGAAAGGTCACTACAATGGCAAGAGAAAAGTTTGAACGTACGAAACCGCACGTTAACGTTGGTACAATTGGTCACGTTGACCACGGTAAAACTACTCTAACAGCAGCAATTTCTGCAGTGTTAAGCGAAAACATACGGTGGCGAATCAAGAGATTTCGCACAAATCGATAACGCTCCAGAAGAGCGTGAGCGTGGTATTACAATCAATACTTCTCACATCGAGTATGACACTCCTACACGTCACTACGCACACGTAGATTGCCCAGGACACGCGGATTATGTTAAAAACATGATCACAGGTGCTGCGCAAATGGACGGAGCAATTTTAGTAGTAGCAGCGACAGACGGCCCTATGCCTCAAACTCGTGAGCACATCCTACTTTCTCGTCAGGTTGGCGTACCTTACATCATCGTATTCAAGGAACAACGTGACATGGTTGATGACGAAGAGCTAATCGAATTAGTAGAAATGGAAGTACGTGAACTACTTTCAGAATATGACTTCCCAGGAGACGACTTACCGTTAATCCAAGGTTCAGCGCTTAAAGCGTTGGAAGGCGAAGCAGACTGGGAAGCAAAAATCATTGAGCTTGCAGAAGCACTAGATACTTACATTCCAGAGCCAGAGCGTGACATCGATAAGCCATTCATCATGCCTATCGAAGACGTATTCTCAATCTCAGGTCGTGGTACAGTAGTAACAGGTCGTGTTGAGCAAGGTATCGTAAATACAGGTGATACAGTAGAAATCGTAGGTATCAAAGAAACAACAACTACGACTTGTACAGGTGTTGAAATGTTCCGTAAATTGCTAGACGAAGGTCGTGCAGGTGAGAACATTGGTGCATTATTACGTGGTACTAAACGTGAAGACGTAGAACGTGGTCAAGTATTAGCGAAGCCTGGTTCAATCCAGCCGCACACTAAATTTGAATCAGAAGTATACGTATTATCTAAAGAAGAAGGCGGACGTCACACTCCATTCTTCAAAGGTTACCGTCCACAGTTCTACTTCCGTACAACTGACGTAACTGGTGCTGTAGAGCTTCCAGAAGGCGTAGAAATGGTAATGCCTGGTGATAACATCAAGATGGTAGTAGAGTTAATTGCTCCTATCGCGATGGACGAAGGTTTACGTTTCGCAATCCGTGAAGGCGGACGTACAGTTGGTGCTGGTGTTGTAGCATCAATCTTAGCGTAATTAAGACAGCGTCTTAATGCTTTGAAAAAGGTCACTTAGGTGGCCTTTTTTATTGGCTGTCAGTTTGGTAGAAAACGACAAAGTAAATTAATTTATCTTTCAACTTGTAGTTCAGAGTTGATTAGTATAATAGCGCGCCCTCTTTTATGATTCCCTTTAAACTTCTGATTCACAAAAGTGGTGTAACTGTTAGTTTTGTATTGATGTAAGGGAAGGGGTAATACGTTTTTAAACGAGAGTGATTTTCTAAAAGATCATTTCCATTTAACAACGTTAATACATTAAATTTTTTTAGTAGTAAGGTGTAAAAAATGAAGTGCCAACATTGAACAGTCAAATAAAGGACTGGATTTAGTAAAATGGATTGTAGCAATTGCTTTATTAGCAGGTGCCGTAATCGCAAATAACATGTTCGATCAGGAATCAGTGCTTATACGTGCTGTGGGTGTTGTTGGTGCAGTCGTGATAGCTGGCTTTTTTGCCGCTACAACGTTCAAAGGCAAAACGTTTTTAAATTTTGCTAAAGAATCTAGAACTGAAGTACGTAAAGTGGTTTGGCCGACGCGTCAAGAAGCGACACAAACAACGTTTATCATCTTTTTAGCAACAGCATTAATTGCTGTATTGTTATATTTCATCGATATGGGCTTAAGAGCTTTAGTTACCTTCTTAACTGGTGTAGGAATTTAATAATGTCTGATAATGAAATGAATGAAAACGCAGAGTTGAACGAAGAAACAGCTCCAGTTGAAAAAGTAGAATTTAGAACTGAAACATCTACCGGTGAAAAGTTACGTTGGTATGTGGTTCAAGCTTATTCTGGCTATGAAGCTCGTGTACAAAAAGCTCTAGTTGAACATATTAAAATTGAAGAGATGGAAGATTTTTTCGGCCGTATCTTAGTTCCAACTGAAGAAATTGTAGAAATGCGTGCAGGTCAAAAAAGACGTTCAGAGCGTAAATTTTTCCCAGGATACGTTCTGGTAGAAATGGCGATGAACGAAGAAGCATGGCATTTAGTTAAAAATACGCCTCGTGTACTTGGTTTTATTGGTGGAACGTCGGATCGTCCAGCACCAATCACCAATAAAGAAGCAAGTGCAATTCTTAATCGTCTTGAAGAAAACGTTGATAAACCAAAACCTAAAACGTTATTTGAACCAGGTGAAGTTGTTCGCGTTACTGATGGTCCATTTGCTGACTTTAACGGTGTTGTTGAAGAAGTGGATTACGAGAAGAGCCGCGTGAAAGTATCTGTCTTGATCTTTGGCCGTTCAACACCAGTTGAATTAGAATTTGGTCAAGTAGAAAAAGACAAATAAATAACACTGTAAATTTATCATTGAAATGGGTTGCGATTGTCTATATAATGCGCGACCCATTTGTTTGTGCGTTTGTATGAGCGTCAAAATGGTTTAACCGGGAAGCCGTTAAGTAAGAAACCTCGTTCTTACTAGGCAAAGACCCACTAATGAGGAAGCTAAAATGGCTAAAAAAGTAGAAGCGCTAATCAAGTTGCAAGTTGCAGCTGGTGCAGCAAACCCTAGTCCACCAGTTGGTCCAGCACTTGGTCAACATGGTGTGAACATCATGGAATTCTGTAAAGCATTCAACGCCAAAACTGGTGAGATGGAAAAAGGCGCACCAGTGCCGGTTGTTATTTCTGTTTACAATGATCGTTCATTCACATTCGAAACTAAGACTCCACCTGCATCTTATTTACTTAAGAAAGCTGCTGGAATCAAGTCTGGTTCAGGTCGTCCAAACACTGAGAAAGTAGGTACGGTTACTCGTGCTCAACTTGAAGAGATTGTTAAGACTAAACAACCTGATCTTACTGCGGCCGATATGGACGCAGCTGTACACACTATTGCCGGCTCAGCTCGTGCAATGGGCTTGAATGTAGAGGGTTAATCAATGGCTAAATTAACAAAACGCACACGTTTAATTCGTGAAAAAGTTGATGCAACACGTGAATACGGCATCGAAGAAGCTGTATCTCTACTTCAAGAACTAGCTACTGCTAAGTTTAAAGAAAGTGTTGATGTTGCAATTAACTTGGGTATCGACCCTCGTAAATCTGACCAAAACGTTCGTGGTGCTACTGTACTTCCAAACGGTACTGGTAAAGATGTACGTGTAGCGGTATTTACACAAGGTGCTAACGCTGAAGCTGCAAAAGCGGCAGGCGCTGACATCGTAGGCATGGAAGACCTAGCTGAGCAAATTAAAGCTGGCGAAATGAACTTCGACGTAGTTGTTGCATCTCCTGATGCAATGCGTGTTGTTGGTCAATTAGGTCAAATCTTAGGTCCACGTGGACTTATGCCTAACCCTAAAGTTGGCACAGTAACGCCAGACGTAGCAACAGCAGTTAAAAATGCTAAAGCTGGTCAGGTTCGTTACCGTAATGATAAAGCTGGTATCGTTCACGCTTCAATTGGTAAAGCTGAATTTGATGTTGCCTCTATCAAGCAAAACTTAGAAGCATTAGTAAGTGCAATCGTTAAAGCAAAACCTGCGTCTGCAAAAGGTACTTTCATTAAGAAAATCAGCCTTTCTACGACTATGGGTGCTGGCGTTGCATTAGACCAAAGTTCTATCTCTTTAGATAAGTAACTTTCGTATTCGGGTTGAGGTGTTTTATTACACCTCCATCCAAGACCGTAGGTGTGGATTTGACTTGTCAATGAAACTTAATTTCCTACGCAGATGGTGATGACCCCAGAAGATTACCTTCTGGCTTTCACCGGAATTGTTTAAGGGTTAAACCTTAGACTAATAAAAACGAGTTGGAGTAATCCAACTTTAACCAGGAGAAAAGCTAATGGCATTAAATCTTGATGGCAAAAAAGCAGTAGTTGCTGAAGTCCAAGAAGCAGCCAAAGGCGCTCTATCTGCTGTAGTAGTAGATGCTCGTGGTGTATCAGTAACAGCTATCACACAACTTCGTAAAGAAGCTCGTGAGAACGGTGTTTGGATGAAGGTTGTTCGCAACACTTTAGCTAAACTTGCTGTTAAAGGTACTGACTTCGAATGTCTTTCTGATGCATTTATAGGTCCTACTCTAATCGCATTTTCTAACGAGCACCCAGGTGCTGGTGCGCGTATCTTTAAAGATTTCGCAAAGAAAAACGAAAAGTTTGAACTTAAAACTGCATCTTTTGAAGGCAACGTAGTAGCTGTTGACGTTTTAGCGTCACTACCTACATACGACGAAGCTATTGCACGATTGATGAGCGTAATGAAAGAAGCTTCTGCAGGCAAACTAGTGAAAACACTAGCTGCAGTAAAAGAAGCGAAAGAAGCTGCATAATTTTACTGTTTATTAATAAACGTAAAGCGGTTTTTTGTTTAAAGTATTTAGAGTGAAAAAATCACTCACTAAGTTAGGAATAGAAAAATGTCTATAACTCAAGAGCAAATCTTAGACGCAGTTGCAGAAATGTCTGTAATGCAAGTTGTTGAACTAGTTGAAGCAATGGAAGAAAAATTCGGTGTAACTGCAGCTGCTGCTGTTGTTGCTGGTCCTGCTGCTGAAGCTGGTGAAGAGCAAACTGAATTTGACGTAATGTTAACTGCTGCTGGCGCAAACAAAGTATCTGCTATCAAAGCTGTACGTGCTGCTACAGGTCTTGGCCTTAAAGAAGCAAAAGCAATGGTTGAAGCTGCTCCTGTTGCAGTTAAAGAAGCGGTATCTAAAGGAGAAGCTGAAGAACTTAAAGCTACTCTTGAAGAAGCAGGCGCATCTGTTGAAATCAAATAATCTAACGTTTGTTAGATTATCTGCCTAAAATTTAGGCATAGGCTGGTGATGATTATCACCGGCCTTTTTGCGCTATATCTGTAGAAAAACTTTTATAGTGCAAAGTTTGATGATAAAACTTTCTTTTAAGACAAGTTTTTTATTGTCAGAGGTAGTCTGCTAAGTATGTAACTGGCAGGCATATAGGGTCAAAAATCAGCAAGCTGAGGAACCACATGGCTTACTCTTATTCTGAAAAGAAACGAATTCGTAAGGATTTTGGCAAACGTGAACACGTTTTAGACATGCCATATCTTCTACAAGTTCAGCTTGAATCGTATAATAAATTCATTCAAGCAGACGTAGACGGTAACAATGGTATAGAAGCGGCCTTCCGTTCTGTATTCCCTATTAAGAGCTATTCTGGTAGCGCCGAATTACAATTTGTCAGTTATCGCGTTGGAGAACCTGTGTTCGACGTGAAAGAATGTCAAATTAGAGGTGTTACATACGCGGCTCCATTGCGCGTAAAACTTCGTTTAGTTCTTATGGATAAAGAAGCTGCTCCTGGTACTGTTAAAGATATCAAAGAGCAAGAAGTTTATATGGGCGAAATGCCTTTAATGACGGACAACGGAACATTTGTAATAAATGGAACTGAGCGTGTAATCGTTTCTCAGTTACACCGTTCTCCAGGTGTGTTCTTTGATCATGACAAAGGTAAAACGCACTCTTCAGGTAAAGTTTTGTATAACGCTCGCGTTATTCCTTACCGTGGTTCTTGGTTAGACTTTGAGTTTGACCCAAAAGATAATTTATTTGTTCGTATCGATCGTCGTCGTAAATTACCGGCAACAATCATGTTACGTGCATTAGAATATTCTACTGAAGAAATTCTAGAGTTATTCTTTGATAATATTGCAGTTGAAATTAAAGATGAAAAGATCTTAATGGAACTTCAACCTTCTCGCTTACGTGGTGAGACTGCATTATTTGATATAAAAGATGATGATGGCGAAGTCGTTGTCGAAACAGGCCGAAGAATTACTGCTCGTCATATTCGTACAATGGAAAAATCTGCTATCAAACAGATTGAAGTACCACATGAATATATCATCGATAAAGTGTTAGCTAAAAACTACATCGATGAGTCAACTGGTGAAGTTGTTGCAGAAGCAAATGACTTAATCAGTTTAGAGCTATTAGCTAAAATGGCTGAAGCTGGACATAGTTCATTCGAAATCATTTATACCAATGAGTTAGATCACGGTTCATACATTTCAGATACGTTACGCGTAGATTCTTCTACTAACCGCCTTGAAGCGTTAGTTGAAATTTACCGCATGATGCGTCCTGGTGAGCCACCGACAAAAGATTCAGCGGAAGCTTTATTCGAAAACTTATTCTTCTCTCTTGAACGTTATGATTTATCTAGCGTTGGTCGAATGAAGTTTAACCGTCGAGTTAGTCGTGATGATTTAACCGGTGAAGGTACTTTAAGCAAACAAGACATCACTGATGTTATGAAAGTGCTTATTAGTATCCGTGATGGTAAAGGTGATGTAGACGATATTGACCACTTAGGTAACCGTCGTATACGTTCTGTTGGTGAAATGGCAGAAAACCAATTCCGTGTTGGTCTTGTTCGTGTTGAACGTGCCGTTAAGGAACGTTTGAGCCTTGGTGATTTAGACAGCACAACGCCACAGGATTTAATTAACGCTAAGCCTATCTCGGCAGCGATAAAAGAATTCTTTGGTTCAAGCCAATTATCACAATTCATGGACCAAAATAACCCATTGTCTGAAGTGACGCATAAACGTCGTATTTCAGCTTTAGGTCCAGGTGGTTTGACACGTGAACGTGCTGGTTTCGAAGTTCGAGACGTTCATCCAACTCACTATGGTCGTGTTTGTCCGATTGAAACTCCAGAGGGACCAAACATTGGTCTAATTAACTCATTGTCTATATTTGCACGAGTTAATCACTATGGTTTCTTAGAAACGCCATATCGTCGAGTTGTTGACGGTGTAGTGACGGGTGATATTGATTATTTATCGGCAATTGAAGAAGATAAGTTTGTTATCGCTCAGGCTAGTGCTGAGATGGATAAAGACAATCGTCTAACTGACGAACTTGTTCCTTGTCGTTTCAAAAATGAATTTACAATTACTACTATTGATCAAGTTCAATACATGGACGTGGCTCCTCAGCAGGTTGTATCTGTTGCAGCAAGCTTAATTCCATTCCTTGAGCACGATGATGCTAACCGTGCCCTAATGGGTGCGAACATGCAACGTCAGGCAGTTCCAACGTTAAGAGCTGATAAGCCTCTTGTTGGTACTGGTGTTGAAGCGGTAGTAGCTAAAGATTCTGGTGTAACGGTTGTTGCGAAACGTGGTGGTGTTATCGACTACGCTGACGCTTCACGTATTGTTGTTAAAGTTAGCGAAAGCGAATGTAAAGCCGGTGAAGCTGGTATCGACATTTATAACTTAACTAAGTACACACGTTCTAACCAAAACACATGTATTAACCAACGTACTACTGTTCGTGCCGGTGAACCTGTTCAACGTGGCGATGTATTAGCTGATGGTCCTTCTACGGATTTGGGTGAATTAGCACTTGGTCAAAACATGCGTGTTGCTTTCATGCCTTGGAATGGTTACAACTTCGAGGATTCAATCCTTGTTTCTGAGCGTGTAGTAACAGAAGACCGTTTAACAACAATTCATATTCAAGAATTAAGTTGTGTGGCTCGTGATACTAAATTAGGTCCAGAAGAAGTTACTTCTGATATCCCTAATGTTGGTGAGTCAGCACTTGGTAAACTTGATGACTCTGGTGTTGTTTATATCGGTGCTGAAGTTAAAGGCGGCGATATCTTAGTTGGTAAAGTAACCCCTAAAGGTGAAACACAGCTAACTCCAGAAGAAAAACTTTTACGAGCTATCTTCGGTGAAAAAGCATCTGACGTTAAAGACAGTTCTTTACGTGTACCAAACTCTGTTTCAGGTACGGTAATTGACGTTCAGGTGTTCACACGTGACGGTGTTGAGAAAGACAAACGTGCGTTAGACATTGAAGAAATGCAATTAGCGCAAGCTAAGAAAGATTTGAATGAAGAGTTCAGAATCTTAGAGAATAACTTACATGCACGTACTCGTGACTTGTTAATTGCTGGCGGTGTTGATGCTGATAAAGTAGCAACATTAGAAGGCGAGAAGTTATTCCAACAAAGCTTAAAAGACGAAACTCAACAATCAGAATTAGAGCAATTAGCGACTAGTTTTGAAGAGTTACGTGCGGAATACGATAAAAAGTATGAAGTTAAGCGTCGTAAAATCACTCAAGGTGATGATTTAGCGCCAGGTGTTCTTAAGATTGTTAAGGTATACCTTGCTGTTAAACGTCGTATTCAACCTGGTGATAAGATGGCTGGTCGTCACGGTAACAAAGGTGTAATTTCTACTATTGTTCCTGTGGAAGACATGCCTCATGACGAATTTGGTACACCTGTAGATATCGTACTTAACCCACTAGGCGTTCCATCTCGAATGAACGTTGGACAGATACTAGAAACACATCTAGGTATGGCTGCTCGTGGTTTAGGTGAGAAATTAGATCGCATGATCAAAGAGCAAAAAGAGTTAGCGGAAATTCGTGAATTCTTGAGCAAGATCTATGCTTCTGGTACTTCTCGTCAAGAAGTTGATATCGCAAGTTTCTCAGATGATGAAGTTCGTCGTTTAGCGCAAAACTTACGTGCTGGTGTTCCTATTGCTACACCTGTATTTGATGGTGCTGCAGAGTCAGAAATAAAAGACTTGTTTGAACTAGCAGACATGCCGCGTAGTGGACAATTTACCTTGTTCGACGGCCGTACTGGTAATGCATTTGAGCGTAAAGTAACGGTTGGTTACATGTACATGCTTAAACTGAATCACTTAGTTGATGACAAAATGCATGCTCGTTCAACTGGTTCGTACAGCTTAGTAACTCAGCAACCACTTGGTGGTAAAGCTCAGTTCGGTGGTCAGCGTTTCGGAGAGATGGAAGTATGGGCACTAGAAGCTTATGGTGCCGCTTATACCCTTCAAGAAATGCTTACTGTTAAGTCAGATGACGTTAATGGTCGTACAAAAATGTATAAGAGCATTGTTGACGGCGATCATCGTATGGAACCTGCGATACCAGAATCGTTTAACGTATTGTTAAAAGAGATTCGTTCGTTAGGTTTAAACATCGAGCTGGAAGAAGAATAATCTTAGTCGGGTAACCGATTAAGTTCTTAGAAATTGAGTGGTAGGGCGTTCTAATAGTAGTTCGCCCTAATGTTTCACTCCGACAGGAGAACACAAGTGAAAGACTTACTTAAGTTTTTGAAACAACAAAACAAGAGCGAAGAGTTTGATTCAATTCGAATCGGCCTAGCGTCACCAGACGTTGTTCGTTCTTGGTCATTTGGTGAAGTTAAAAAGCCAGAAACAATTAACTATCGTACGTTCAAACCTGAACGTGATGGTTTGTTCTGTGCTCGTATCTTCGGCCCAGTTAAAGACTATGAGTGTTTATGTGGTAAATACAAACGTCTTAAGCATCGTGGTGTAATTTGTGAAAAATGTGGCGTTGAAGTAACGCTTACTAAAGTTCGTCGTGAACGCATGGGTCACATTGAACTAGCAAGCCCAGTTGCACATATCTGGTTCTTAAAATCATTACCGTCGCGTATTGGTTTAATGCTAGATATGACGTTACGTGATATTGAACGTGTTCTTTATTTTGAGTCTTATGCTGTGACTGAGTCTGGCATGACGACGCTTGAAAAAGGTCAAATGTTATCTGAAGAAGAATATTTAGATGCATTGGAAGAGCATGGCGATGAATTTGAAGCGAAAATGGGTGCTGAAGCCGTATTTGAACTTTTAAAAGACATCGATATCAACCAACAATACGCTGAGATGAAAGAAGAGTTACCAACGGTAACGTCTGAAACTAAGCGTAAGAAGTTAACAAAACGTCTTAAATTAATGGAAGCATTTTGTAACTCAGGTAACCGCCCAGAATGGATGGTTATGACAGTTCTTCCTGTTTTACCACCAGATTTACGTCCACTAGTACCTCTAGATGGCGGTCGTTTTGCTACGTCTGATTTGAATGACTTATATCGTCGTGTAATCAACCGTAATAACCGTTTGAAACGTCTATTAGACTTAGCTGCGCCTGATATTATCGTGCGTAACGAAAAACGTATGTTACAAGAAGCGGTTGATGCATTATTAGATAATGGTCGTCGTGGTCGTGCGATTACTGGTTCTAACAAGCGTCCTCTTAAATCTTTGGCTGATATGATCAAAGGTAAACAAGGTCGTTTCCGTCAGAATCTACTTGGTAAACGTGTTGACTACTCTGGTCGTTCTGTAATCACTGTTGGTCCTACGCTTAAACTACAACAATGTGGTCTTCCTAAGAAAATGGCACTTGAGTTATTCAAACCATTTATCTACGGAAAATTAGAATTACGTGGTATGGCTACGACTATCAAAGCTGCGAAGAAAATGGTTGAGCGTGAAGCTCCGGAAGTATGGGATATTTTAGATGAAGTAATTCGTCAACACCCAGTCATGCTTAACCGTGCACCAACTCTTCATAGACTTGGTATCCAAGCATTCGAACCTGTTCTAATCGAAGGTAAAGCTATTCAATTGCATCCATTAGTTTGTGCGGCATATAACGCCGACTTCGATGGTGACCAAATGGCTGTACACGTACCATTAACGCTTGAAGCTCAATTAGAAGCTCGTGCATTAATGATGTCGACGAACAACATCTTATCACCAGCTAATGGTGAGCCTATCATCGTTCCTTCACAGGACGTTGTATTAGGTATTTATTACATGTCACGTGACAGAATAAATGCTAAAGGTGAAGGTTCAATCTTTAAAGATAAAAAAGAAGCTGAAAAAGCATACCGTACAGGTAGCGCAGACTTACATGCACGTGTAAAAGTTCGTATGACTGAAGTAGTAATAGCAGAAGACGGTTCTCGTTCTAATGTTACTTCTATTAAAGATACGACAGTAGGCCGTGCTATTTTATCAATGATTGCTCCAGAAGGTTTCCCTTTTGATTTGATGAACCAAGCAATTGGTAAGAAACAAATCTCAATGTTAATCAATGAATGTTACCGTCGTCTTGGAATTAAAGACACAGTAATGTTTGCTGACCAAATCATGTATACCGGTTTCCATTACGCGATGTTAGCGGGTAACTCAATTGGTATTGACGATTTAGTTATTCCAGATGCAAAACATGAAATTATTGAAGACTCTCAAGCAGAAGTTGCTGAAATTCAAGACCAGTTCCAACAAGGTCTAGTAACAGCGGGTGAGAAATACAATAAAGTTATCGATATCTGGTCTACAGCAAACGAAAAAGTTTCAAAAGCGATGATGGACAACTTGTCTACAGAACAAGTTGTTAACCGTGATGGTGTAACTGAAACTCAACCTTCGTTTAACAGCGTATTTATGATGGCTGACTCTGGTGCTCGTGGTAGTGCCGCTCAGATCCGTCAGTTAGCTGGTATGCGTGGCTTGATGGCAAAACCAGACGGCTCAATCATTGAAACGCCAATTACGGCAAACTTCCGTGAAGGTCTGAACGTACTACAGTACTTCATCTCTACTCACGGTGCGCGTAAAGGTTTGGCGGATACCGCACTTAAAACAGCTAACTCGGGTTACTTAACTCGTCGTCTAGTAGATGTTGGCCAAGATTTGGTTATCACAGCACATGACTGTGGAACTGAAGAAGGCATAACAATGAAACCTCTTATTGAAGGCGGTGACGTTGTTGAGCCACTACGTGAACGCGTATTGGGTCGTGTAACTCTTAAAGAAATCGTTATTCCAAAAACTAAAACAGTTTTAGTTGAAGCTGGTGTAATGTTAGACGAAAAACTGTGTGATCTTTTAGAAGAAAACTCAGTTGATGAAGTTGAAGTTCGTTCAATCATTACTTGTGAGAATGACTTTGGTGTTTGTGCAGCTTGTTACGGTCGTGACTTGGCTCGTGGTCACCTGATTAACCAAGGTGAGGCAGTCGGTGTTATTGCAGCACAATCAATTGGTGAGCCAGGTACACAGCTTACGATGCGTACGTTCCATATCGGTGGTGCGGCATCAAGAGCATCAGCAGCTAACAGTGTTCAAGTTAAGAGTGACGGTACAGTTCGTCTTCATAATGCAAAACACGTTACTAATGCTGACGGTAAACTAGTTATCACTTCTCGTTCTGCTGAAGTTACTATCATTGACGACCAAGGTCGTGAAAAAGAGCGTTATAAGTTACCTTACGGTGCTGTAATGACAATTGCTGATGGTGCTGAAGTTAAAGGTAACGATACGGTTGCTAACTGGGACCCGCATTCACATCCAATTATCGTTGAGCGTGCTGCTAAGATTCAGTTCTCTGACGTTGAAGAAGCGAATACTGAAGTACAAACTGATGAATTAACTGGTTTAACTCGTACGGTTGTTAAAGATCTTTCTTTAGCTAACGCAAAAGAGCCTAAACTTATTGTTGATTCTGGTGAGTCTGGTATGCAGGAAATACGCTTACCATCATTTACAACTATCGAAGCGAAAGATGGCTCTGAAGTTGTACCTGGTGACGTATTAGCACGTATTCCTCAAGAAGGTTCAAAAACTCGAGACATCACGGGTGGTCTACCTCGCGTAGCCGACTTGTTTGAAGCTCGTAAACCTAAAGAACCAGCTATTCTTGCAGAAATTAGCGGTACTATTAGCTACGGTAAAGAGACTAAAGGTAAGAAACGTTTAGTTATCACACCAGAAGAAGGTGAAGCTCACGAAGAGATGATCCCTAAATGGCGTCAGCTTAACGTATACGAAGGTGAGTCAGTTTATACTGGTGAAGTTATCGCGGATGGCCCAGAAGCACCGCATGACATCTTACGTTTACGTGGTATTACTGCATTCTCGAACTACATAGTTAATGAAGTTCAAGAAGTATACCGTTTACAGGGTGTAAAAATTAACGACAAGCACATCGAAGCTATCTGTCGCCAAATGTTACGTAAAGCAATTATTACTGATGCAGGTCAATCTGATTTCCTAGTCGGAGAGCAAGTTGAAGTATCTAAAGTTAAAATTGCTAACCGTGCATTAGCTGCAGAAGGTAAAGATTTAGTTAAATTTACCCGTGACCTTTTAGGTATAACTAAAGCGTCATTGGCAACTGAATCATTTATTTCAGCGGCTTCTTTCCAAGAGACAACTCGAGTACTTACTGAAGCTGCTGTTAGTGGCAAACGTGATGACTTACGCGGTCTTAAAGAAAACGTAATTGTTGGTCGATTAATTCCAGCAGGTACTGGTTTTAGCTATCACTTAGACAAAGCAGCCGCAGCGGCCGCTTTTGATAAGGCTGGTGAAACTGAGACAGTTACTGCTATAGATGCTGAACAAGCATTAGCTGACGCGTTAAACGCTGACGTTGAGTAATAAATCTTTGTAATATCAAAAACCCGCTACTGTAGCGGGTTTTTTTTTGCTTAAACATAACGAGCTAACATCGCTAGCCTTATCAAGTTTTTATTAGAAAAAACCTAATGGATTGATATCGTAACTTACTAATAGGTTTTTGGTTTGTTGATAATGTTCTAATGCCATTTTATGGGTTTCCCTGCCAATCCCTGATTTTTTATAGCCACCAAAAGCAGCATGCGCTGGATACATATGGTAACAGTTAGTCCACACTCGTCCGGCTTGAATTCTTCTACCCATTCTAAATGCTTTATTCATGTCTCTTGTCCAAACACCAGCACCTAAACCAAATTCAGATTGATTGGCTAACTCTAAAGCTTCCGCTTCGTCCTTGAACTTTGAAACAGAAATGACAGGACCAAAAATTTCTTCTTGGAACACTCTCATTTTATTATGGCCTTCTAATAATGTAGGCTGAATATAATAACCACTGCTGATATCACTATCGACAGTTTCTACATTACCGCCAATTAGGACTTTAGCGCCTTCTTCTTTACCAATATCAATATATTTTAAAATTTTATCAAATTGTTCTTTCGATGCTTGAGCCCCTACCATAGTTTCTGTATCTAATGGATTGCCTCGTTTTATTAATTTACTTCGTTCTATTACTTTCTCGATAAATTGGTCGTAAATATCCTCGTGAATAAACAAACGTGATGGACAGGTGCAAACTTCACCTTGGTTGAAGTAAGCCAACACGGCACCTTCAAGACATTTACTGAGGTATTCGTCTTCATGATCGAGCACATCCGGGAAATATAAATTTGGTGATTTACCACCTAGCTCAACCGTGGAGGGAATAATGTTTTCTGCAGCACATTTTAATATGTGTGAACCAACAGGTGTAGAGCCTGTAAATGCTATTTTAGCTATCCGGTCACTGGTCGCAAGCGCCTGACCCGCTTCGACGCCAAAACCGTTGACAATGTTAAGTACGCCCGGTGGTAATATATCTTGGATAAGTTCGGCTAACACTAATATAGAAGCAGGGGTTTGTTCAGCTGGTTTTAGTATTATACAGTTACCTGCCGCTAATGCAGGACATAATTTCCACGCAGCCATTAATATTGGAAAATTCCATGGAATAATTTGGCCAACGACTCCTAAAGGTTCGTGTATGTGATACGACATGGTTGTTTCGTCAAGCTCGGCTAATGAACCTTCTTGGGCTCTTATACAGCCAGCAAAGTAACGAAAATGGTCGATGGCCAGAGGGATATCTGCAGCTAACGTTTCTCGAATAGCTTTACCGTTATCCCATGTTTCAGCTACAGCCAGTAATTCTAGATTCTGTTCCATCTTATCAGCAATTTTTAGCATCAAATTTGAACGTTCAGTGACTGACGTTGTGCCCCACTGATCTTTTATTTTATGTGCTGCATCTAACGCTAGATTAATGTCTTTTTGATTGGAACGAGGTATTTGACAAAATGGTTTACCATTAACTGGGCTGATATTATCAAAATATTGCCCATCTACAGGCTTTATCCATTCACCTCCAATGAAATTTTGATATTGGTCTTTAAATTGTACGATGGCATCTTGTGTACCTGGTTTTGCGTAAATCATGGCGATTGCCCCTGTTTTGATTATTTATTTTTTATTATGATGGTTTTATATACAAACCAAGAGTAGTTTAGGGGGGATAAAACGGACTTGTTGTGTTGCTGGTTCGTTTTTGTTTGCTGTCAGTCCGCGAGGAGAAGATGATGATCCAAAATAAGATTGTGAGATACTCACCGAAGGTATTAGTTGAGAATAAAGTTAGTTTTGCTGCTGAAGGTTCAGAACTCAATATATATGATACATACCAACAAGCTTCTCAAGTTGGATTATCTTCAGATCAACTGATGTTTTGTGGCATGGTGTCTGGGAAAAAAATCATGCACTCAGATGGCCTTCATGATGTATTTTTACCTCACGAATCGTTTGTTATGGCTCCTAATCAATTGGTTAAGATTGATTTCCCGGAAGCTAAGATGGAAACTCCAACCACTTGTTTAGCCATCGAAATTGCCCCAGAAAGAGTTCATCAAGTAGCAGATCAACTCAACCATGTTAGTCCTAAAAGCAGTGCATTCGGCGATTGGCGATATCAACATAAAGTGATGCATACGCATCATACAACTCAAACTCAAGCCTTATTAGATCGTATAGTAGAAATTTACACTGAAAATAATCCAGACCGTCAATTTCTAATTAATTTGGCCGTCACGGAACTAAGCGCTAGGTTGTTACGACAGCAAACAAGAGATTTCATTGTTGGCTACTGTAAACAAGATCCAGAAGCTAACCGAATGAATGCAGTAGTTAGCTATATTCTCGCTAATTTAGCGTTACCATTAGACGTGGAACAACTACTAAAAATCGCGCTAATGGGCAGAACTAAATTTTTTATCGAATTTAAAAATCATTTAGGTTGCTCTCCCATCGTATTCCAACAACAGGAACGATTGAAAGAAGCGGCTCGTCTGTTAGAACATGGGCTGCAAATTACAGAAACAAGCTTTGCTGTAGGCTTTCAAAATATCAGCCATTTTAGTAAAACATTTAAAGCTTTTTTCGGCTTAAGTCCTACGTTATACAAGCAACAAAAATCGAATACACTGACGCTGAACTAAATTATTTGAAACTAAAATCTTTTGGATTTTATTCAAATTTGACAGGTGGAGTTCATTTACAATGAGCCCATGTTTTACATGCCAACTCAAATTAGTGCATTGTAACCGTTAAAAATAAGCAATTTGTATTCGATCTTTTCCATGCCCTCAACCATTCCTTGGTTGACAGGTTGATTTTCGAGCATTAGAATACGCCACCCCTAATTATAGGGAGGCGCGTTTGTGCGCCGAAATGGGTAGTAAATCAACTAATCAGGAGCTTTAAATGGCAACTATTAACCAGTTGGTACGTAAACCTCGTCAGCAGAAGACAAAACGCAATATGTCTGAAGCATTGGACGCATGTCCTCAAAGACGTGGTGTATGTACTCGTGTTTATACAACAACACCTAAGAAGCCGAACTCTGCACTACGTAAAGTAGCTCGTGTTCGTCTAACTAACGGTAACGAAGTAACATCTTACATCGGTGGTGAAGGCCACAATCTTCAAGAGCACAGTGTAATCTTAATCCGTGGTGGTCGTGTTAAAGACTTACCAGGTGTACGTTTCCACACTGTTCGTGGTGCGCTTGACTGTTCAGGTGTTAACGATCGTAAACAAGCCCGTTCTAAATACGGCGCGAAGAAGCCGAAGTCTTAACGGTTCTCCGTTAGTAAGGCCAAGCAAACTTAATTTATTAGTTTTGGGATATCCCTGAAGCAACCGGAGAATTTAAAATGCCAAGAAGAAGAGTCATAGGTCAACGTAAAGTTCTTCCAGATCCTAAGTTCGGATCGGAATTATTGACCAAGTTCATCAACGTAGTAATGTTAGATGGTAAAAAAGCTGTTGCTGAAAAAATCATCTACGGTGCGTTAGATGTAGCTGCTGAAAAATCAGGCAAAGAACACCTTGCAATATTAGAAGAAGCTTTGGACAACGTTCGTCCTACAGTGGAAGTAAAATCTCGCCGTGTAGGTGGTTCTACTTATCAAGTACCTGTAGAAGTTCGTCCAGTGCGTCGTAATACGCTAGCCATGCGTTGGTTAGTTGAAGCTGCCCGCAAGCGAGGTGAGAAGTCTATGGCGTTACGTCTAGCTCACGAATTGACAGATGCAGTTGAGAACAAAGGTTCAGCAGTTAAGAAACGTGAAGACGTTCATAAAATGGCTGAAGCTAACAAAGCATTTGCTCACTACCGTTGGTAGTAAATATAAAATATCTGGAACAGATAAGAGGAATTTATGGCTCGTAAGACTCCAATTGAGCGTTATCGTAATATCGGTATTGTTGCTCATGTAGACGCAGGTAAAACTACGACAACGGAGCGTGTACTTTTTATACCGGTCTTTCTCACAAGATTGGTGAAGTGCATGACGGCGCCGCGACCATGGACTGGATGGAGCAAGAGCAAGAACGTGGTATTACTATCACGTCTGCTGCTACCACCTGTTTTTGGCAAGGGATGAATACGCAATTTGACGAACACAGAATAAATATTATCGATACTCCTGGGCACGTTGACTTCACTATTGAAGTTGAACGTTCTTTACGAGTTCTTGATGGTGCTGTTGTTGTTCTATGTGCATCTTCGGGGGTACAACCTCAAACTGAAACTGTTTGGCGTCAAGCGGATAAATATGCCGTACCTCGTATGGTATTTATCAATAAAATGGATCGCACCGGTGCTGATTTTCATTCCGTAGTTGGTCAAATTAAAGACCGTCTCGGGGCAGTGCCAGTTCCTGTTCAATTACCGATAGGTTGCGAAGATAATTTCAACGGTGTTGTTGACCTGATAAAAATGAAGGCCATCAACTGGAATGAAGCTGATCAAGGCATGAGTTTTACTTATGAAGACATCCCTTCAGAATTAGTAGAAGAAGCAGAAGAATATCGCCAAGAGTTGATAGACGCTGCAGCAGAAGCTAGTGATGAGTTGATGGAAAAATACCTTGAAGGTGAAGAGCTAACTGAAGAAGAGATCAAGTCCGGTCTACGTGAAAGAACATTAAAAAATGAGATTGTACTTTGTGCTTGTGGTTCAGCATTTAAGAACAAAGGCGTACAAGCTGTATTGGACATGGTTGTCGAGTATTTGCCTGCACCAACTCAAGTTCCAGCTATAACAGGTATTAACGAAGACGAATCTGTAGGCGAACGTCCAGCGGACGACAGTGCACCTTTTGCTGCACTGGCTTTTAAAATCGCTACAGACCCATTTGTTGGTACCTTAACGTTTTTCAGAGTTTATTCTGGCGTTGTACAAACTGGCGACAGTGTTTACAATCCAGTTAAATTTAAAAAGGAACGTTTTGGGCGCATTGTACAAATGCACTCGAACAACCGCGAAGAAATTAAAGAAGTACGCGCGGGAGACATTGCTGCTGCAGTTGGTCTGAAAGATGTGACAACGGGTGACACTTTGTGTGATCCTAATCATAAAATTACGCTTGAGCGTATGGAATTTCCAGAACCTGTAATCTCAATAGCAGTGGAACCAAGATCGAAACCTGATCAAGAAAAAATGGGTATAGCGCTGAGTAAATTAGCTGCCGAAGATCCGTCATTCAAAGTTGAAACTGACGAAGAATCCGGACAAATCATTATTTCTGGAATGGGTGAACTTCACTTAGACATAATTGTTGACCGTATGCGTCGAGAATTTAGTGTAGAGTGCAATGTAGGTAAACCACAAGTGGCTTATCGTGAGTGCATAACATCTGCCGTTGAAGTTGAAGGTAAGTTTATACGTCAGTCAGGTGGTCGTGGTCAATATGGTCACGTTTGGCTGAAGCTCAGAACCGATGAGCATTGATAGTGAAGAACCTTACATTTTCGTAAATGAAATTGTTGGGGGGACAGTACCTAAAGAATACATTCCTGCAATTGATAAAGGTATTCAAGAGCAGATGAAGAATGGCGTTCTTGCTGGGTATCCTGTATTGGGTGTAAAAGCCACATTATTTGATGGCTCATTTCATGATGTTGACTCTAATGAAATGGCGTTTAAAATCGCTGCTTCGATGGCATTTAAAAATGGTGCTTTGGACGCGACTCCAAAACTGTTGGAACCTATGATGAAAGTCGAGGTTATAACGCCAGAAGTGTCAATGGGTGATGTTGTAGGTGATTTGAACCGCCGTCGAGGAATGATCGAGGGTATGGATGAAGCACCTGCTGGTCTGAAAGCTATTAAAGCTCAAGTACCACTAGCAGAAATGTTTGGCTATTCAACTGATTTGCGTAGTGCAACTCAGGGTCGTGCTTCATACTCTATGGAGTTCTTGAAGTACGGTGAAGCACCAAATAATGTAGCAGACGCGATAATGTCTGCACGTAGATAATTAATTATTTTTGAATCAATGATCCAAAAGGATCGTATTTAATTTAAGGAAACTTAAAAATGGCTAGAGAAAAGTTTGAACGTACTAAACCACATGTAAACGTTGGTACAATTGGTCACGTTGACCACGGTAAAACTACATTAACAGCTGCTATCTCTGCAGTACTATCTAAAACATACGGTGGCGAATCAAGAGATTTCGCACAAATCGATAACGCTCCAGAAGAGCGTGAGCGTGGTATTACAATCAATACTTCTCACATCGAGTATGACACTCCTACACGTCACTACGCACACGTAGATTGCCCAGGACACGCGGATTATGTTAAAAACATGATCACAGGTGCTGCGCAAATGGACGGAGCAATCTTAGTAGTAGCAGCGACAGACGGCCCTATGCCTCAAACTCGTGAGCACATCCTACTTTCTCGTCAGGTTGGCGTACCTTACATCATCGTATTCATGAACAAATGTGACATGGTTGATGACGAAGAGCTAATCGAATTAGTAGAAATGGAAGTACGTGAACTACTTTCAGAATATGACTTCCCAGGAGACGACATTACCTTTAATCCAAGGTTCAGCGCTTAAAGCGTTGGAAGGCGAAGCAGACTGGGAAGCAAAAATCATTGAGCTTGCAGAAGCACTAGATACTTACATTCCAGAGCCAGAGCGTGACATCGATAAGCCATTCATCATGCCTATCGAAGACGTATTCTCAATCTCAGGTCGTGGTACAGTAGTAACAGGTCGTGTTGAGCAAGGTATCGTAAATACAGGTGATACAGTAGAAATCGTAGGTATCAAAGAAACAACTACTACGACTTGTACAGGTGTTGAAATGTTCCGTAAATTGCTAGACGAAGGTCGTGCAGGTGAGAACATTGGTGCATTATTACGTGGTACTAAACGTGAAGACGTAGAACGTGGTCAAGTATTAGCGAAGCCTGGTTCAATCCAGCCGCACACTAAATTTGAATCAGAAGTATACGTATTATCTAAAGAAGAAGGCGGACGTCACACTCCATTCTTCAAAGGTTACCGTCCACAGTTCTACTTCCGTACAACTGACGTAACTGGTGCTGTAGAGCTTCCAGAAGGCGTAGAAATGGTAATGCCTGGTGATAACATCAAGATGGTAGTAGAGTTAATCGCTCCTATCGCGATGGACGAAGGTTTACGTTTCGCAATCCGTGAAGGCGGACGTACAGTTGGTGCTGGTGTTGTAGCATCAATCTTAGCGTAATTAAGACAGCGTCTTAATGCTTTGAAAAAGGTCACTTAGGTGGCCTTTTTTATTGCCTAAAATTTAATGTAATAACGAAATGTAGAACGAGAATTTAAAACTAGGTGATTACCAGTTCCCTCTATTTTTATAAGTCGCGTCTTTACCGAGCGCTTTTTTAGTGGCTATTGATTGGTTTTTCCCAGCTAAAATTTTAACTTGATACCAACTTTCTTTGGCAAATAGAGCTCTTTCAGAACCATTCCAATTATCGTTGAATAATTTTTTTATCGCAGCTAATACATCTGGCGATTTTTCTATGAGGGATAACGCTAACTGATTGGCTCTGTCTAGTGGATCGTCCGTTACTTCAGTTAACAAATTATATTGTAGTGCTTGCTCAGCCGTTAGTACTTCAGCTGTCATGGTGAGCTTCATTGCTTGATCAATAGGCATTAATTTTCTAACTTGAGTATTACCCGCCATATCGGGTATCAATCCCCATTTACTTTCCATGATACTTAATGAGGCGTCTTGATGGGCTATTCTAAAGTCAGCCCCTAATGCTATTTGTAAACCTCCCCAGCAACGGCCATGAATAGCTGCAATAACCGGAATGTTTAGTTTTCGCCATTCATTTGTTACTTTTTGTGCGAGATTTCGGTTGCCAGGTAACCATTTAAATAATAGTTTTATTGCGTTAATTGGCCGGCTCATTACTGATTTAATATCTAAACCACTACAGAAGTCCTCTCCAGCTCCAGATAAGATAACCACGCGAATACGTTTATTATTATCTATCAATGAAATTGTTTTATTAATGGCTTTGAACATATCCAAATTTAGTGCGTTAAGTTTATCAGGCCTGTTTAATGTTACTTGTGCAACGCCATTGTCTTGAATATTGAGCGTAACTAAATTGGTCGTCATAAAAAGATCTTTATTATTATAATAATTAATACAGTTGTTATAACAAATAATAACAGATAAAAAAATGGGAACCTTGTGGTTCCCATTATTCCTGTTCTTTTTAGTAAGAATGTTTTCTTTGACGTATCTTTTTATCTACCCAACGGCTGGTATTCGTCATCATCTTTTGAACCTTCTTAAGCCATACTTTGGCCTGTTCATACTCTAGACTTAATAGATATAGCCCAGGTAGTAAAAATAGCACTGATGGCCCAGGCAATATAATAAATATTAAACCTGCTAGGGTTAGAGCGCCACCTAGGATAGTTAGGAGTATTTTTTTGATCAATAAATAACTATTCATATTATGAACCTATATTCATTTGGCCACTGATGTTAGATACTTTTAAACCACCAGAACCTGATTCAATGATATTTAACCCACCCGCGTTCTCTATGGTGATATCACCAGAGCCGTCATCCACGGTTACTTTCCCACTGGTATTTAATACAGTGAGTTGACCAGAACCATCATCAATATAAATATTGCCAGAGGTGTTTGATATTGTTAAATCACCTGAGCCATCTTCAACGTTAATATTACCATTGATATTTTCTAACGTTATCCAACCAGAACCATCTTGTAATTGAATATCACCATTAATTTTAGAAATTTCTATTGAGCCGGATCCGTCATCTAAGGTTATAGAGTTATTGATACGTGAAATACTAATGTCACCAGAGCCGTCGTCAATATCAAGTGCGAGTGTTTTAGGCACTGTTACTGTTAAATCTATATAAGGAGAGCTGCCAGACCAACTCCCATAGCTTTTTTGCTCAGCCACTAACATTGCTTGGTTTCCTGACTTTTTTAAAGTGAGGGTGTAACGTCTTTCTTCGTCAGTTCTTATTTTTGCTTCTACCATGATGGTGTTAGTGTCACTGCCAATAATATTTAAATATCCAGCCCCAGCGTCAATATTAAGTTGGCTTAATGCTGTCGCATCTAATTCAAGGGTTTCGTTTAAAGTTACGTTAGCGGTGTGATTGTCTCGGTTGCCTCCTACATGGTATACACAACCAGTGATCAGAGTTAAACAGGTGAAAAGTGGGATGAGTTTTAAAGTTTTTTTCATGGTTTACTTCCAAAATACAGGTTTTAATATGCGTTAATAACGATTAATGTAGCGTTATTAATCAAAAATAGAGCCAATATTTAACTATTTGTTTTAAAAGAAAAATATTAAATTGTATGAATTGGCTCTAGTGATAAAAACTAATCTTTGGTCTAATAAACTAAAAATCAGTCGGCCGTCTTTGTTGAGTTTGAAACTGCTCTGTTAATGGTGTCCATTTCTTGTTTACTTAACTCTCGCCATTGACCAACTCTTAAACCTTTTAAATCTACGTTCATAATTCGAGTTCGTTTCAGTTTAACGACGTCATAACCTAGGTATTCGCACATACGTCGAATTTGGCGGTTTAGTCCTTGAGTTAAAATAATATTAAATTGTTTTGCTCCGACTAATTTGACCTTGCATGGTTTAGTGACCGTACCAAGAATAGGTATGCCTCTTTCCATTTTATTTTTGAACCTGTCATTTAGAGGTTTATCTACCGTTACTAAGTATTCTTTTTCGTGGGCATTCTCAGCTCTGAGTATTTTATTAACAATATCACCGTCACTGGTTAAAAATATTAACCCTTCAGAAGGTTTATCTAAGCGGCCGATTGGAAAAATTCGTTGACTGTGATTGATTGCATCCACAATATTACCTCTTACATGTAACTCAGTCGTGCAGGTGATGCCAATAGGTTTATTGTAAGCAATATATACTCTGTCTGATTTATTGTCTGGCATCGCGCTTATAGGCTTACCATTGACTGTGACTTTATCGTTAGGCATAACTTTTGTCCCTAACTCCGGTATAACACCATTGATTTTGACTCTTTGCTGCTCTATTAATTTATCGGCTTCTCGACGAGAGCAATACCCTGACTCACTAATGAATTTATTAAGACGTTTACCTTGTTGTTCAGTCACAAATTTACTCCAAATAATTGCATACGAACTTTAACATAATCTAAGGTTAAGTTTCATATTGAAAATCGTAGGCAATAAAAAACCCACTTAAAAAAGTGGGTTTTTTTGCGTCTAAAAAGGGTTACTTTTTACCGGCTTCTTTTTCAGCTTTAGCTTTCGCAATTACTTCATCAGAAACACTGCCTGGACAAGGCATGTAGTTTTTGAATTCCATAGAGAATTGGCCGCGGCCAGAAGTCATTGTACGTAATGAACCAATGTAACCAAACATTTCTGAAAGAGGAACGTCAGCTTTGATACGTACGCCAGTAGCACCAGCTTCTTGACCAGCGATCATGCCACGACGACGACTAAGGTCACCGATAACATCACCAACGTGATCTTCAGGAGTAAATACGTCAACCGCCATTACAGGCTCAAGAAGTTGAGCACCTGCTTTAGGGATAGATTGACGGAATGCGCCACGTGCTGCTAATTCAAATGCTACAGCAGATGAATCGACTGCGTGGAAACCACCATCGTAAAGTTCGATTTCAACGTCAAGAACAGGGAAGCCAGCTAAAACACCAGTTTCCATCATGCCAGCAAATCCTTTTTCGATTGCAGGGAAGAATTCTTTAGGTACGTTACCACCAACAACTGTTGATGTGAAAGTGAAACCAGAACCAGGTTCACCAGGCTTGATACGGTAATCAATTTTACCGAATTGACCAGAACCACCAGATTGTTTCTTATGTGTATAAGTATCTTCAACAGGCTTAGTGATAGTTTCACGGTAAGCAACTTGAGGCTCACCAACTTCTAATTCAACACCGTAAGTACGTTTTAAGATATCAACTTTGATGTCTAAGTGAAGCTCACCCATACCAGATAGGATTGTTTCACCAGAATCTTGGTCAGTTTCAACACGGAATGTTGGATCTTCTGCAACCATTTTACCGATAGCAATACCCATTTTCTCAGTTGAACCTTTATCTTTAGGCTTAACAGAGATAGAGATTACTGGTTCAGGGAAAACCATTGCTTCTAAGATGATTGGATCTTTAGGATCACATAAAGTGTGACCAGTTTGAACGTTACCTTTCATACCAACGATAGCGATGATGTCGCCCGCTTGTGCTGAAGTAAGTTCTTTACGGTCATCTGCTTGCATCTCAACCATACGGCCAACACGCTCTGTTTTACCAGTAGCCGCATTCATGATCGTATCACCTTTGTTCAGTTTACCTGAGTAGATACGTACGAATGTTAATGCACCAAAACGGTCATCCATTATTTTGAATGCTAATGCTTTGAAAGATTCATCAGCAGAAACGATAGCGTGACGACCAGTAGGCTCACCTTCTTCATCTGTAAGAGGCTGAGGATCAACTTCAGTAGGTGAAGGCAAATAATCAACAACTGCGTCAAGAACGTTTTGAACACCTTTGTTTTTAAATGCAGAACCACAGTAAGTAGGGAAGAAATCCATTGTACGAGTACCTTTACGGATACAACGTTTGATGTCTTCTAAAGATGGCTCTTCGCCTTCCATGTATGCTTCCATTAGGTCATCGTCTTGCTCAACAGCAGTTTCGATTAGCATTTCACGGTATTCTTCTACTTTATCAACCATGTCCGCAGGAACATCAGTGATTTCGTAGTTTTCAGGAAGACCTGTGTCATCCCAAATGTATGCTTTACGTGTTAATAGATCAACAACACCAGAAAACTCGTCTTCTATACCAATTGGTAGAACCATAACTAGAGGGTTAGCACCTAGTACATCTTGAGTTTGCTTAACTACACGGTAAAAATCAGCACCCATACGGTCTAATTTATTTACGAAAATGATACGTGCTACTTCTGAGTCATTTGCATAACGCCAGTTAGTTTCTGATTGAGGTTCAACACCACCAGAACCACAGAATACACCGATACCACCGTCTAATACTTTAAGAGAACGATATACTTCAACTGTGAAGTCAACGTGTCCAGGAGTATCGATTACGTTAAAGCGGTGATCTTTCCAGAAACAACTAACAGCAGCAGATTGGATTGTAATTCCGCGCTCAGCTTCCTGTTCCATGAAGTCAGTTGTTGACTCACCGTCGTGCACTTCACCAGTCTTGTGGATTTGACCAGTTAATTTCAAAATACGCTCTGTCGTAGTGGTTTTACCCGCATCAACGTGAGCGAAAATACCTATATTTCTATACTTCGATAAGTCAGCCATTGTCTTACTCTATCTTCTTAATAATAAGTTGGTTAAAAAAAGCCGACGGATTCTATCATTAATTGATTAATCAGCACACCTTTTAATAAAAAATATTGAAGTTTAATATAAGTAACTAAATTTATTATAAATGTGGTATCTATTTTATGGGTATTTTCGTTTTGTATAGGCTTGATTAGATTGAAAACCATAAATATAACACTTGTTAGGCACGGTGAACCTGAACAACTAGGTCTATTGTTAGGGCACACAGATTTGAACTTGTCTAAATTGGGGGAGCAACAATTAATCAATCGATTTAATAACTTGAAGTTTGAGCGTTTGATTTCTTCACCATTAAAACGATGTTTGGTGATGGCGGAGTACATTGCAACTAAGCGTAAAATGACGGTCGATGTTGAAGTGAATATCAAAGAAATGAATTTTGGTGATTGGGACGGCCTTGGTTATGACTCACTTTGGCAACAAACACCTTCTCTTGGCGATTTTTGGCAAAACCCAATCGACATAACACCACCGAATGGAGAGTCATTCTTAGCATTTCAAACCAGAGTAAATAAGTGGTGGCAAAGTTTAATTCATCAAGCTTCGGGTGATATCGTTGTACTCACACATGCAGGGGTGATTAAACAGGTAATTTCAAACTTACTTAATGAAATGCATTATGCTGAATTATCTAATAAAATTAAAATCGATTACGCAGGGATCATAAACATTGAAGTTAAACAAGATGACCAAGGTAATGTTTGGCCGATGTTGAAGTTTTAATTAAGTGTTAATCGCCAATTGTACTTTCTTTTATCTTGTTATTTATTCATGCATACGGATAATGGTCGCTTAAGTTTTTGCATTGAATTTCCATTGACGACTTGCAATTTAAGTATGTTAAATAGGTATTTCAATCCTTAGAGAATTAAACTTTATTTAGGCGTGTTTAACGCTTAAATATAACGATACTAAAGTTTAAGTATTTATAACTTAATATCGTTATGGGAATGTGGTGGCCTTTAGTTTTAATAAATGAAAGGGATTCCACAACTGTACCCGCAACTGTAAACAGAGCAGCATTTTATACCACTGATTTTAATGATCTGTATTTTAATTAATATAGAACAAGATTGGGAAGGGAAATGCCGAGACGCTGTAAGTCAGGATACCAAAGTTTAATCTAAACAAGTTCCATGTTTTAAAATGAAACAATCACCAAAACGAGCGGGCATACTCGAAATGGGCTTATCTATCATCTCCAAGTCATACTTGTTGGTGGTGTTTGCTTACGTGTTCCGCAAAAATGTGTAAACGTAGCGAGTTATTAGTGTCAACAACAAACAAAATAAATCATCCCCTATTATCTGTCAGTAACTTAAGCTGGTATGCAGGTAATTCTCAGATTTTGTCTGACATTAGTTTTCAAGTTCCCGTTGGTAGCTTTACCGGTATGTTAGGGCCTAATGGTGCAGGTAAATCCAGTTTATTACGCTGCTTATACCGATACATCTCACCTGCAAACGGCCAAATTAAATTTAATAACCAAGATATTAGGTCACTGTCAAATCAAGAATTTGCTCGTAACGTTGCCGTAGTTTTGCAACATACCCCGCAACAATTTAATTTGTCTGTCTTTGATGTGGTGGCTTTAGGTCTTATTCCACATAAAACTATGTTTAGTAATAACAGTAAAGACGATCTCGCATTGATCAAAACAGCGATAGAACAAGTTGGTTTAAGCGATAAGACCCAAGTTGACTTTGAAACCTTATCCGGTGGTGAAAAACAAAGAGTCATGATTGCACGGGCTATTGTACAACGACCACAACTTTTATTGATGGATGAGCCAACCAGTCACTTAGATGTGAAATATCAAATACAGATCATGGAATTAGCTAAGTCGTTAGGCATTACCATTATCGCTTCGTTTCATGACATAAATTTAGCTAGTGCACTTTGTGATCAATTACTAGTCTTAAAAAAAGGCAGCTTACAAGCAGTGGGGCAACCAAAAGAGGTTATCACTGAAGTTATGTTGTCTAACGTTTTTGATGTTTGTACTAAAGTGAGTCAACATCCTCAACATCATGCGCCCCATGTGACTTATTTTTATGGTTACAACAGCAGTGACCGTGCAGCTAACCAAGGAGATGATAAGTGAGGTCATTTACTTTAATAGCTGTCGTTTTATTGGCGTTGGTCGTTAGTTTTATTTCTGCATTAGCAATCGGTGCTGCCGATTTATCTTTTTATCAAGTCTTATTGAGCATTATTGGCATGAATGAACATTCAGGGCAGTTCGCTCATAGTATTGTTTGGCAACTAAGAATGCCCCGCAGTATTTTAGCGTTTATTGCGGGTAGTGGTTTAGCCATGGCTGGACTTATTTTACAAACTATCACCCGAAATCCATTGGCTGATCCATATTTATTTGGCATTTCATCAGGTGCTTCATTTGGTGTGGTCGTGGCAATGACCATGGCAGGAATAGGGTTAGGCTTTTATTTATCTTTTGCTGCCTTTGTTGGCAGTTTACTCGCCATTGGTTTGTTACTACTTATATCTGGTTTTAGTCGACAACAGCAAGTTGAGTCTATGTTGTTAGCTGGCGTTGCTTTGTCGTTTTTGTTCAGTTCTTTTACCAGTTTAATGTTGTATTGGAGTGACCCTCAAGCGGTAACGGCTATTTTGTTTTGGACGTTGGGGAGTTTTTCTCGAGCACAGTGGGATTTATTGTGGTTCCCTTGCCTAGTGGTATTAAGCTGTTTAGCTTTTATGTTTGCCAAACAAAGGCAGTTAAATGCCATATTATTAGGAGATGAGGGGGCAGTAACGTTAGGCGTAAATGTAAATAAGTTACGTGTCATTATGTTGTTACTCAGCTCTTTGTTAACCGCAAGTATTGTCGCTTTATGTGGTGGTATTGGTTTTGTCGGGTTAATGATCCCGCACATAGTTCGCTTCTTTATAGGGCAAGGCAGTCGTAAGAGTCTTGTCGTTACTGCCTTAGTTGGTGGTATTTTTATGCTTTGGGTGGATATAGCCTCACGTGTGATCTTAGATAATCAAGAATTACCAATCGGTATTATTACTGCTGCTGTAGGTAGTTTGTTCTTTTTAACTTTGCTTTACGTTCGAAAGCAAAAGTCAGTAATTTAACCCTAAGGTTTTAAATATGTTTAATGTTCAACCGTTGTCGAAACAATTCGAGTCAGAGTTTTGGTCAGAGATAAATAACAAAACTAAGCCTTTGGGGGCATTAGGCCAATTAGAAACCTTAGCAATTCAAGTATTAAATATTCAAAGTGAAATTCACGGTAAGTTAATTAAACCTGTACAAATAAATTATCCTCATTTGCTTGTTTTTGCAGGAGATCATGGCATAGCAGATTATGGCGTATCTATCGCGCCAAGTGCAGTCACTGGTCAAATGGTTAATAACTTTGCAGCCAATGGCGCCGCTATAAATGTATTTAGTAAACAACTCGGTTGGCAATTAGATGTTATTGATACTGGAATTCTACAGCCAATTAATAGCATCTCGATACGTCGACAAAGACTGGGTTGCGGTACCAAACCATTTCATATCGAGCCTGCTATGTCCCACACCATAATGGAACAAGGTTTTGTTTTTGCAAAAGCGTTAGTGCATGAAAAATTTAATGAAGGCTGTGATTTAATCGCGTTTGGAGAAATGGGGATAGGTAATACTAGTTCTGCATCCGCCATTATGAGTGCCATTATGGAGCTTCCAGCAGTTGAAAGTGTAGGGAGTGGTACGGGAATTGACCAAGCAACATTATTGAAGAAACAACAACTTATTCAACAAGCACTCGACCATCATCGTATACCAAAAGAAAATGTGTTGGACATTTTAGCTACCTACGGTGGATTTGAAATTGTACAAATTTGTGGTGCTATGTTGGCCGCGGCAGAACGCAAAATTCCTATTGTAGTTGATGGTTTTATTTGTACCGCGGCGGCTATGATTGCCAAGTTAATTGATCCTAATGTACAAGATTATTTCATTTTTGCGCATAGTTCAGGAGAACAAGGGCACGACAAAATGTTGCAATGGTTTGATGCTAAACCGTTATTAAACTTAGACATGAGACTTGGCGAAGGGACAGGGGCGGCTTTGTGTTTACCATTAATTCAATCTGCATTAGCTTTTTATAATGAGATGGCAAGTTTTGAGCAAGCTAATGTCGTCAATGTAGTGAGTGACATATAAATGTTCAATGTGGTTATACACCAATTTTTCCTATTTAAACTTGCCATTGTATTTTTAACTCGACTGCCTGTTTCTATCAAACGTGAAGTGAATGACGCTACGTTGAATTTAGCTACTGGTTATTTTGGTTTGGTTGGCTTTTTCATTGCAACGTTAAACGCGTCCGTTCTATTTTTAAGTATGTTAGTGCTTCCTATCTCTATAGCTGTTTTATTAAGTATGGCATTTGGGTTAATGTTAACCGGTGCCTTTCATGAAGATGGCTTAGCTGATACCGCTGATGGGTTTGGTGGCGGTTGGTTACCGGAGCAAAAGTTAACAATAATGAAAGATAGTCGGTTAGGTACTTATGGTGCATCGGCTCTATGTATTTCGTTGCTTATCAAGTTTCAGGCTCTATTATTGTTAGCGGAACATAACACTTATTATGTAATTTTTTCGTTGTTATTGGCCCATACGTTAAGCCGAGTATTAGCCGTTTCCATCATACCTTCGTTAAAATATGTGCAATTGGAAGGAGAAACTAAAACCAAACCTGTGGCTACATCATTATCAAGTTCAAGTGTCGCTCCATTATTGTTAAGTCTTGTTTTAGTCATTTATCTAGTGATGCAATTTTTAGATATAAACCTGACTCAATGGTTGGGATTATCCGTCATTATTTGGTTGGTACGTTTCTTCTTTATCAAATTTACTGACAAACAAATTGGTGGTTATACCGGTGATGTATTAGGGGCGGCTCAGCAAGTATTTGAGCTAGCAATCTACATTTTTATGTTAACGCTTATAGGAAGTTGCTAAATGAAATTGGGCAAGTGGATTTAGTAATATGAATAAAACATATATTCAGTTGATATTAGGAGGTGCGCGTTCTGGCAAAAGCAGATTAGCGGAATCCTTAGTAGCTGAATTAGCAAAGCAGACAGGGTTAACCGTTCACTATATTGCTACCGCAGAAACCAAAGATAGTGAAATGCGTGCTCGTATTAAGCAACACCAATTAAGCCGTCCAAGTGATTGGCTGCTAACTGAAACTCCGCTTTTATTAGCTGAAACATTAGATCAAATGATAGCGCCCAATACCTGTGTGCTGGTGGATTGTTTAACGTTATGGTTAAGTAATTGGTTATGTTCAAGTTATGAATTAGAGCAATGGACACAGCAAAAACAACGATTTTTAGCGGTATTGCACAGAGCCAGTGAAATTAACTGCCATGTTATCTTGGTGAGTAACGAAGTGGGACATGGCATAGTCCCGCTTGGTGAATTGTCTCGTGTATTTGTTGATGAGTCGGGGTGGTTACATCAGGACATCGCGAACATAGCGCACAAAGTAGAGTTTGTGATGGCAGGTTTACCGTTAACGTTAAAAAATATCGAGCATACACCATGAACGTATTAATGGTGCAAGGCACTACATCGGATGCAGGCAAAAGCACATTAGTGGCTGGGTTATGTCGAGTCTTTTCAGACTTACAATATAATGTCGCGCCTTTTAAACCACAGAATATGGCGTTAAATAGTGCGGTTACCGAAGACGGTGGTGAAATAGGTCGAGCTCAAGCACTGCAAGCAGTTGCGGCTAGACAACCATGTAGAATAGATTTTAATCCAATATTATTAAAACCAAATTCAGACACGGGTGTGCAAGTGATCGTGCACGGTAAAGCCCTCTCTAATATGGAAGCTGACAGCTATCATGACTATAAAAAAGTGGCTATGGAGGCAGTATTAACCTCACATCACAGGCTAGCCTCCGAGTTTGATTTATTAATGGTTGAAGGTGCAGGCAGCCCAGCTGAAATAAATTTACGAGAAAATGATATTGCTAATATGGGGTACGCCGAAGCGGTTGATTGCCCAGTGATCATCATTGCCGATATTGATAAAGGTGGCGTGTTCGCGCACTTAGTCGGTACCTTAGCGTTATTGTCAGAATCAGAGCAACAAAGGGTTAAAGGCTTTGTAATTAATCGCTTTCGTGGTGATATTGCATTATTACAATCCGGTTTGGACTGGTTGGAACAACGCACCAAAGTTCCAGTATTAGGCGTTTTGCCTTATTTACATGAGTTAGCGTTAGATGCGGAAGATGCAGTCAGTATCGCTAATGTTAAACATCAAGTACAACTCATTATTGTCGTTATCATCTTACCTCACATTAGTAATCACACTGACTTTGATGCACTGCGTTTACATCCCAATATCGACTTACAATATGTAAAAATATTTGATGATTTACCTGCCTGCGATCTGGTTATTTTACCTGGCAGTAAAAATGTGATTGGTGACTTAACTTATTTAAAACAGCAGCAATGGCCTAATAAAATTAACAGACACTTACGTTATGGTGGCAAGTTATTGGGTGTATGTGGCGGGTTTCAAATGTTGGGTACATCAATCCAAGATCCACTCGGAATAGAATCTTCTCAAGGGGGAATCGAGGGATTAGGACTGGCTGATTTCACTACAGAATTAAACGCTAATAAAAAATTGGAGCAAATCCAAGGCCACGCTTGTTTTACCTTCCAATCTACAATTTTTAATGGGTATGAAATACATTGTGGCGAAAGTTCAGGCAAGGCACTTGAGCAGCCTGCTTTTAAAATCAATAAAAGCGGTGTGATACAAAACGACGGTTTTGTCTCTTCAGATAATCAAATCATCGGCACCTACATACATGGTTTATTTGATAGTGACGCTATGAGCAAAGCTATTTTTGATTGGATAGACCCTAATAATAGTATCGACCAAGGTTTTAATTTAAATGAACACAGAGAGTTTCAATTAAATAACTTGGCCAAGACCTTAACCACACATTTAGATATTGAAAAAATTAAACAAATTGCAGGAATTACAATATGACGACAGATAAAGAACAGAAACACGTTGAACGACAAAAGAAACTTAAAGCAAGCGTTGATGAGCGAATTGCCGCAGCGCAAACAGAGCAAGGTGTATTTCAGGTTATTACAGGCAATGGCAAAGGTAAATCAACCTCTGGGTTTGGTACTGTAGCACGTTGTGTCGGACATGGAATGAGTGCTGCAGTGGTGCAGTTTATTAAAGGTGGATGGGAGTGCGGAGAACGTAATTTATTACAACAAGTTGGCGTGCCATTTACCTATATGGAAACGGGATTTACATGGGAAACGCAAAACCGTGAATCTGACACAAAAGCGGCGCAAGAAACATGGCAAGTGGCTAAACAATATCTTGCAGATGAATCTATCGACTTAGTCTTATTGGACGAACTGACTTACATGGTGACCTATGACTATGTTGAATTAGAAGATGTATTAACGGCTTTGAAAAATCGACCTAAAATGCAATCAGTGATCATCACAGGTCGTGCGGCACATCGTGAGTTAACTGAATTAGCAGACACCGTTAGCGAAGTGAGAAATGTAAAACATGCCTTTGATGCAGGTGTAAAAGCACAAAAAGGGTTTGATTATTAATACTTTTACTTCCCAAAGATTGAGTTTAGTTATGTTTAAACGTTTAACTTTTTTACTATTAGTCGGTTTTGTTACGCAAGCTTATACCGCTGAATTTTCAGTTAAAGCCAAAACAGTTCCTGCCCAACGTATTATCGCACTTGCACCACACATTGTTGAGTCGTTATTTGATATTGGAGCTGGTGGACAAATAGTCGCAACCGTTGATTATGCTGATTATCCAAAACAAGCGTTAGACATACCCAGAGTCGGTGGTTATTACGGGCTACAAATAGAAAAAATACTGCAACTTAATCCCGACTTAGTTCTTGTTTGGCGCAATGGCAATAAAGCTGAAGATATAGCGAAGTTAGAAAACTTAGGTTTAACGTTAGCCTTCAGCGACCCAGATAATATTGACGGTGTCGCCTCTGAATTAAGATTGTTTGGGGCGTTAACAGGGCATGAGCAACAAGCTGAGAAATTAGCTTTAGAATATACTCAAGAATTGTCTCGACTTCGTCAAACCTACCAACATCAAACACCGATATCTGTGTTCTATCAACTCTGGTCAGAACCATTAATGTCGGTAAATAAAAATACATGGATACATCAACTCATACAAACCTGTGGCGCGACCAATGTATTTGCTGATAACAGTACGGATTACCCGCAATTAAGCATGGAAAATATCATCGTAGCAAAACCGCAATTGATTATTATGCCGCAAGAAAATTCAGAGAAGCCTCAACCGGTAATTGATTGGCAACAGTGGAGTATGATCCCAGCCGTAAAGCACAACCAATTTATGAAGGTAGACGCGGATTTAATCCATCGTTTTAGCCGCCGAATGTTAACCGGTTTAGAAGACATGTGTCAGAAAATAGAAAGATCTAGGCAAACGTTAGTTCGCCAATAAGTCGATGGTATAAGAGCAACTTATATCATCATAATGGAAAAAATTAATCAGGGGAAGTCGTTTAGATTACGGCACTGCCCCCGCAACGGTGTTTTAAGTATAAGTTTATGCTTATTAAGTCCGGATACCTGGTTAATTTTAATATTCAATGACATCTAAGGGATGTGATTGACAATGTTACGCGGAGGGCGTAACAGGAAGAGGTATTATGAACGTTAACAATAAAAAAACTTATGTTTCACGCGCTATTCAATCAGCGCTATTAACTTGCATGTCAACAGCAGCAATTGCTGAAGGTGAATTAGAAACCATCACGGTCACAGCTAATCGTAGTGAGCAAGCGATGGTATCATCACTCTCATCACAATATGTGATAACTCGTACGGATATTGAAAAAATTCAACCTCATTCCATTTTGGATTTATTAAAAAATGTAGCTGGATTTGATTTTACTCAACAAGGTGGTATTGGCCAGCAATCTTCGGTATTTGTTCGAGGTGCTAACTCAAATCATACATTAGTATTATTAGACGGTATTCGTTTAAGTTCTGCCACATTAGGCACAACTGAATTACAAACCATTTCACCAGAACAAATTGAAAGAATTGAAATTGTAAAAGGCCCAAGAGCGGCAATTTGGGGTTCTGACGCCATCGGTGGTGTTATTCAAATATTTACTCGTAAATCAACTAATACAACTATTAGTTTAAAAACCGGATCTGACGGTTATCAACAAGCGGCAATTAGTGCGTCATTAACTCATGGTGATGGTCGTTCAACATTAACCATTAACAAAGAAAAGTCTGATGGGTTTGATGTTTTAGCTTCTGCTGAAGAAGATGACGATGGATATGATTATCTATCGATTGCATTAAAGGGCCAACAGTCATTATCTAAACAACTAGCTGTCGATTGGTTAGTACAAACTAACCAAAATGACTCAGAGTATGACAATGCTTATGGTGGCAATAATGAAGCTGAAACAGACAACTATGCTTGGTTAGCCCGTGTTAGTTATGAAACAAAACTGAGTGGAATGAATAACTTCACAACGGTTTCTTTAGGTGAAAACAAAGACTCTAGCCGTAACTTTAAACTGGGTTCTGATCCTATGTTTGATAGTTTATTTGAAACGAACCGAGATCAGTTTAGTGTTGTTAATCACTCGGCACTTAATTCTGGCGTTAGTGTGACGGTGGGAGTGGATTACAATATTGAGAAAATTGACAGCTCTACGGCGTTTGTTAATGAAGAAAGAAATGTGTTAGGTGTATTTGCACAAACAAGTCTTGAACAAGATTCATATGACTTAGAAGCGGCAATTCGTTTTGATGAAGTAGAAGACTTAGACTCTGAAACCAGTTTTAATTTAAGTACAGGCAAAGAATTAACCGATACGTTAAGACTAGTTGCCAGTTACGGTACTGGATTTAAAACGCCAACGTTTAATGATTTATATTACCCGTCTGGTGTTTACTCTTCTGGTAATGCAGATCTTAAAGCAGAAACATCTGATTCTGCAGAGCTCATTTTGCAATTCCAACAAGATAAATTAACAGCAAGTGTCAGTGTGTATAAAACCAATGTTGAAAATTTGATCCAATGGCAAGCAGATGCAAATTTTGTGTATAAACCACAAAACATTGCCAAGGTAAATATTCAAGGTATAGAAGCAGAAGCACAATATATTGCTGAATATGGAACGCATAACGTAAATTTCAGCATAAATGAAAGTGTTGATGACACGACAGATAAACAATTAATCCGTCGTTCAAAAGAACATTTTAATTACAGCTTTAGCACCACGGTTGGTGATGCTGATGTATATGTTGAATACCAATATAAAGGTAAATCATACGATGAAGACTTTGTGCTCGGGCGTTTAACGTTACCGAGTTATAGCTTGTTAAATTTAGCGGTTAGCTACCCTATTACTGATAATCTTTCAGTCAATGGCCGTATAAGTAATGGGTTAGATGAAGAATACCAATCAGCGTATAACTACAATACCGCCGGTCAAAAGTGGTATTTTGGTTTAACTTATAGTTTGTAAGTCATGTTAGTTTGAATAAGAACTGAAGTCGGTTTTATGCCACTTAAAGTAAATTTAAGTGGCATATATTCAAATTACTTTTCAATATTAGACAGTTGATCTATTTTATCCATTAATTGATTAGCAAACTCAAAAAAGTCCATTTGAGAGTTGGGATAATCCTGAGGTTTATGTAACGCGTTAATGTGTTTTGTCACATCAAACAACAAGTCTCTTGGATGTTCAAACAAGTTTTGTAAAGTGGCTAAAGTATTGCTGATGTCGTTAGAAAATTCAGCTAATGGTTTTAAGTCATCTATCGCATTAGCATTAAATAACGGCGTATCAGTTTGATATGCTTTATATGCGGTGAAGTTTTTAATTTGGGTTAACGATATTGAAAACTCACTGATCTCCGCAGCGTCATAATCCATCGACAATGCTTTGTTAAATGCGGTCTCAACATCACCACTGTAAAAATCTTTGGCAAGATCATTCACATTGTTTAACAAGTTATTAATAGCGACAAGTTCGTCTTCGTCTAAATCCCCTTCAACCGAAAACATAAACTCACTTTGTTTAATTTCAGAATAAGACTGGTATGCCATTTCGACTAATTGGCCATTTTGCAATGACGAGCTATAACCCGACTCATTTTTTCGCGCCATTAAGGCACTGGTATAAATAGTCACTTTGTCGCCATCAGCGGTGACTAAATCAAAACTAAATTCGTTTGCTTGAGTCGACTGCTGACCTTGTACAAATTGTTGAGTACTGGTTACAGAAGCACTTTTAGGCATATCATTGTTAGGATCATCAGTGACATTAGTGTCCTCTGAAACATCTGTATCTTCAGGAACCGCCCCTAAATAGGTTTGTTTTAACTGCTCAATGCCTTCTAATACTTTTGATTGTGTTAACGAGATTTCACTTTCTAACTCAGGGTTTAACAGGTTAAGCTGCCCCAAAGCCTCGTTAGCTTGTTTGTAACCTAACTCAAATCCTTCAAGCCCTGCGTCTATTCGGCTAGATAATTGCTCTAATGTCGCACCATCTTTTTTGTCTTGTTGTAACCTAAGTTCGATAAACTTTAAAATATTATTGGCGGCAACATCGGCTCTTTTTTCTTGTTGTTCAAGCGCCTTTTCAGCCATTTGTTTTTGGATTTGATTTTGTTCACTATCAATACTTTGCCCGACACTTTGCTGTACGGAACGATAGAAAAAAGTAAAACTTTGTTTATTACTTTGAGTTAACGACACCGACGTTGATTCAACTTTATTAAATGAAACAGATTCATTTTTTTGTTGTGACTCACGTTGTTTAGACGAGAGCAAATCAAGGCCACGTGTTAAATCGGAATTTAACTGAATCATGACTACCACCACTTACTATATATAACTACCCAAAACTGTATCGGCGTGTTTGTCTATTTCTTGAGCAATTTTTTTAAAAAGAGAACAGATTTAACAAACCGTAAATTTAACTATTAACCTTATCAGGTAGTTAACCGACCTCAATTAATAATTACGGTGAGTGTTTGACAGTTTACAACTGGTATTAAAGTACTATTATGGGCGTTATTGTAGACCTTAATGAAGCTGACTGTTCATTTTATGAAGGTGAGTAATTTAATTTATTAAATGTGTTCTTATAAAGAACCACAGGGAACTGTGATGAAATGTATTTATCTATTGTTATTATTGAGTGTTGGAGTGTGTGTTTCCGTGCCTGCTGAAAGTAAAGAATATAATCATGAGTTGTCAGAGCTGAACCAACGTGAATCTACTTATTCAACATTTTTAGCTGATACATTATCGCCATTTTGGCAGACCAAAGTGAATAAAGGGCACTTTGTTAATCGGCAGCAATTAAATATTCATTATGCCTATGTCAAAGTAGCTGATGCACAAGGGGCTATCGTAATATCGCCAGGTAGAGTAGAAGGCTATGAAAAATATCAAGAATTAGTTTATGACTTTACCCAACAAGGTTATTCGGTATTTGTCATTGATCATCAAGGTCAGGGGTTATCTAGTCGTCGGTTAACCAATAAAGAAAAAGGCTATGTGGAAGATTTTGATGATTATGTAATGGATTTAGATCAATTTATTACTGATATTGTTAAACCTATGCACCAAGGAAAGCTTTACTTAGTCAGTCACTCAATGGGAGGGGCAATTGGACTCAGGTATGTACAGCAGCATCCAAATCAATTTAACAAAGCAGTGTTCTCGTCTCCAATGTGGGGATTAAATTCGGGGGCTATTCCTAAACCGATTGCGAAAGGTATTTTTAATGTTGTTAATTGGTTTACAACCCTAGTGACAGATCAAAGTCCCTATTTCTTTGGGGCAAGGTTATAATCCAGTGGAATTTGAAAGCAATCAGTTAACAACCAGCAAACAAAGGTATCAGTATTTTAGATCTGTTTATGCGGCAAAACCTGATTTGCAGTTAGGAAGTGTGACCTTTGGCTGGATAAGAGCGTCAGTTAATGCGATTGATACAGCGTTTAAGCAACTTAATTTAGTAAAATTACCCGTTATGGTGTTACAAGCTGAAAATGATGAAGTCATCGAGAATGAAGCACAAAATGCATTTTGTAGTGAATTAGCCAAGCTTGGTAATCCATGTGTTAACGATACGCCTATTGTGATAAATAATGCCAAACATGAATTGTTTATTGAATCTGATAAACCACGATCGGAAGTGTTGGCAAAGATATTTATGTTTTTAAGTGATAATGATTAATAATTAGTGCTGCTTAATTCACGGTAGCACTGGTATTATTGTCAATAATTACAGCTATAGCCAAAGAGATATAATGTTAAACATTGTTTTATTTCAGCCTGAAATCCCACCTAATACAGGTAATATTGTTCGTTTGTGTGCTAACACAGGATTTAAACTGCACTTAATTGAGCCTTTAGGGTTTGATTTAGATGAAAAGAAAGTTCGTCGTGCTGGTTTGGATTATCATGAGTTTGCTAATGTTAAACGTTACCCAGATTTCCAAGCATATGTAGATGCTCACCCTGAATCTCGGTTGTTTAGTTGTACAACTAAAGGCTCTAACTTTCACACACAGGTAAGTTACCAAGCCGGTGATAGTCTAGTATTTGGTCCTGAGACAAGGGGACTACCTGATGATGTTTTAAACAGTATGCCGAAAGATCATTGGTTACGAATTCCAATGCAACCAGAAAGTCGCAGCATGAACTTATCCAATGCCGTGGCTGTTTTTGTGTATGAGTCATGGAGACAATTAGACTTTTCTGGCGCTAATTAAGTCTGCTAGATCGAGACTGTATATTTGGTATTTATTTCTATTGCCTAAGGTTAAAGATTAAAAGTACCAATATCAGTAAAAGTTAATACATTTCATATGTTGATTTGGGAGAGTAATCAATTTCCACTTCTACCCTAGTAATGTCTTTATTACTGGTTAAATTTTGATAATAAACCGAGAAATCTTCTTCTGAGTTTGGCCAAATACGATAAGTGTCACGTGCGATATTGTCTATCTTTCCAAGCTCTTGTTTTGTTACAACCTGTTTGTTTGTTACTACAATCACGAAGCTGCCTTTTATCACGCCAAACTCTTGCATCGCAAAGTTAAATACCGCAGCCCCTTTTTCAAATCTACCATTGATTAGTTTAAATTTTTGACCATTTATTCTTTTGGTTGTTTGTCTGTTTTGTGTTGGTAGTTTTTGAGGTAGTTTACTTTTAACTTCTGCAACTTCTGCAACTTCTGCAACTTCTGCAACTTCTGCAACTTCTCTAACCTCTTTAGTTTCTGTGTTCGCTTTATCGGCTAATACAGTTACTGATTTATTAGGTTCATTCAGTACCTCGTTTTCTTCAGTTAAATTACAACCAATTAAGGTAACTAATGTTAAGCCCAGTAGGGGCAGTTTAACGTTCATAATTTGATCCCACCTTTTTTATGATAATAAAAAAGCTGATTGAAAATTCAATCAGCTTTTTTTAAACGTATTATGTCACTTATTTACGACGACGTAATAACGCTAATGGTAATAACAACAAGGCAAATAAGCCTGTAGAACCACCACTTGATTTCTTTTCTTCTATAGGAGTTACCGGTGCAGGTACATGATTTACCGTCACAGAGAACGTTTGTGTTGATGTTGTTGTTCCATCAGATACCGACGCAACAAACGTAAGTTCATCACTTCCAGATATTACTTCTGGAGCAGTAAATGATATATCTGTAGTATCACCGCCAGTAATAGTGGTCTCTAATCCGCCTGTTTGAGCCCAGCTGTATGTTAACGAGTCCAAGTTACCATCGGTTGCTGTTATCGATAATGAAACCGCATCGCCTTCATTAACTTCTTGAGTTAATTCAGACACTGCCGTTATATCAGGCGCTCGGTTTTCACAAGCGTAAGTATCACCTGCAATGACGTCTGAGAATATACTGTTACTAGTATTAGTGAAGGTAATATCATCAATATACCAACCCGCTGTAAACCCAGAGAATGCTCCAGGAACAAAGGCTGAGTCAGTTGCTTGGCGGAAGCGGAACTGCACTTCATTACCATTTAACGCTTCACCAAAAGTAACGCCTTCAGCACCATAGTTAAGGCCAGAAAATACTTCTTTTCCAGCCAATGACGCTTCAGTATATTCTAATAAGGTATTGCTATAACCGTCACCTAAGAATTCACCACCAAGTTCAGTAACATCGGTCCATTGGCCGCCATTAACACTTACTTCAACAACTGCACCATCCCAGTCCGCTTCTAAGTTATATAAGTGCCACCAGCTAATTGTAAACTCGCCTGCAAATCCAACTTGAATAACACGGGTTTGATATGCAACGTCAGAAATATAGGCATGAGCGGTGGATGAAATTAATCCATCTGTCGCATCCCACTGATCTAGACCCCAAGTACCTTTCGCCATATCACCACCTACCATGACGGTTTCGGTGAAATCATTTAATCTAGAAAGAGTATTTAAGTTTTCATATTGGGTTGTACCAACAAGCTCACGTTCTTCGAAGTCAACATTAACGGTTGTTGAAACCATGTATTCATCCGCAACCATGCCTTCTTCTAGATCAGGAACAAATTTAAGGACTAACTCTTCACCAGTACCAGACTCATCTAAAGTAAACTCTAAAGGTGTGCTGGTTGCCGTCGCATACAATCCTATATCACCAAATGAAACTTTACCTTCATTTGCAAATGTTACAGTATGGTTACTCATAACTTCCACAGTACCTGTTAGGCCTGATAATATTGAGCTACCACCATTTTTAAGAGTAAAGCTAACTGTACCAGTTTCGCCTTTGTCTAAAATGTTATCATTAGAGCAATACCCTGACATCACGCCTTCATAGTTAGCATTTAATGCATGCTCTGAGACTGAGAATGTGGCTAATTCTACTTTGGTTGATTCTACAGCACCTGAATGATCCGTTGCATATCGACTTGGTGATACTGCGCCAAGACCCATACCACGTTTAGCAAATGCGGCTAACAGAAGCTTATAGTCGGCTTCATCATTAGCATAAGCTGCAGCTAAAATAGCATCACGGCCTTCAGTAAAGGTTGGTGCCATAGGCATCATTTTATAACCGGCAACTAAGTAATCTTTAATTAAGCTTTTAGCTGAATCGAACGTATGGCGTTCATCTTTTGCCATGCTGATAAAGCCTTCCCACAACATGTTAGCAAAAATTGAACCTGGCGCATGGACGAGCTCAGGGTATAATCCAATATCCGCAAACGTTGATGGATTAATTTCCGTGTCTGTTGAGTAAGGGTATGGACGAATACCTTCAGAGAAGCTAGATACATACGTAATCGCCCCGTAAGCACCATTATATTCTTCATTACCTAAGACTAGGTTATCATCAGCTTCCGTTGTAAGCATTAATGCGTGGAAATCACCAAAACCTTCACCCATTGCTCTTGCTTGTTGACTACTTAAACCTGCACCATTACCAACTAAGCGGTTACTGATGTAATGACCCCATTCATGAGCAACAATAGCGTTGTCAAATGAACTGTCTTTGAATACACGGGAAAGGTCTTTTTTGAACATATTGATTGATACCGTTTCACTCGCATCCAGTTTAGCGTAAATTGCTGCCCCGTCATTTTGTGAAACCATCAATGTTGGAATAGTGATTGTTGCATCATCTCCAGCTAAACCTATAACTGCATCACCATCTACATTATTTGCGATAATCACGGCGATAGCGCCTGCGTCCTGTGCACTTTTTGCTTTAATAGCAAACGCACATGAGCCACGGTCAATTACAGCTATTTTTCCTGTTAGATCTGCGCCGTTAGTTGCGACTTCACAACCATCATTAACAGGTGCAGTTCCGTCGATATAACGAACTAAATCGCCGGTTACGTCGAAAGTTTGTGGACCAAATGCAGCAAAGCCAACTTGGTCTACTAATCCGATGTCAGTATGTGTCGTTGCTGTTAAACCATAATCAACACCATTAACTGCCTGTGTTGTTTCCCATAAATACATTTGCATTCGTGGTGATGCACCATCAGCAGGTGTAGACATATTGGCATTATCAAAGCCAGAGTTGTCCTGAACTTCAACATTCAACGCATCACCTTCAACACCTCCACGCTCAAAGTTTAATGCCTGTGCATTTCCTGAAGCTTCATCAAAACCATGATCATAATAATCATCATGTAAATAGTTGTTCAGATAAAACAGGTTAACGATAGCCGCTTTACGATTATTAACAGAATACTCTGCTTGATCTTCGTCATATTTATAATCAAAGGTGTTAGTATTGGTTAACTCAGCAGTGTAATCACCATTGGAATACCCTTGAGGTGCAACAGCATCTACATAAGCAGTAACATTGTTACCCATAGTAATTGTTGCATCATCAGCTAACCAAGGGTCCATAGTACTAATTGGACCGTGGCTTAAAGTCACCAATGGAGCATCTTTATATTCTGCGCTTAAAAATGCTAACGGATCGGCATCAGAAGGTGCAGGCATGACTTCACCGTGCGGGCTATCCCAAGGTTTACCATTGGCATCAGCGTATACACGATAATTGAAGTCAGCCGCATGGCTAGTTAGGTTTTTCTTGAATAAGACTTCACCGGTTTTAGTTGAAACAACATAACTGAAATATTCAGAGTCGACACTATCGATAGTGCTCGTTTCAATTTCTACATAATGAGCAGGAATAAGTTTATTTTTATGTTCAAAAAGACTTTTTTAGCACGAGGTGCGCCAACGAGTAATTTGTCTTTTGCAGTATTTACAACGGAAAACTCATCATATTTTCCAGACGCATTTTTTACAGTAAGCGCAACAGAATCAGTGTCTCCACCCATAGCTTTAAATGCTGCAGTGATTGAGTTAGCTGAATCACCAAATTCACCAGGAATATTCTTAATCGCAGAAGAAAGGGATTTGGCAGATTGTTTATTGGCCAAATAACCTGACGATGCGACTAAGTTGAACTCTCGGTCCATCATTATGTTGTATTCACGGTTAAAAACTTCTACGCCTGCAACTTCTTGTTTGTATTTGGCGATGATGGCGCCTCGACCTAAATCATGAATGTTTGCTAGTTTAGGTTGCGCAATGCTGGACTTGCTTGCTGAAAATCCAGTTATTTTATTTAGGTAAAAATCTGCAGCAAAGGCAACTCTTTTGTCGGCTGCTACTGGGCCTAAATCGGGCGTTGGCGTATTTATGCTAGCCCAGTTAAAAGTGGTTTTTCCTAATGTGGCATCGTATTGATTTCTCATTCCGCTTACTGTAGGAGTACGAGCACTTGACTCAGCAACTTTATCTACAGAAAACGTTTTATATGGAGCACTGACATTAGATGCAACGACACCAAGTGAAGTCGTCGCAAGTGCAGCACCTACGAAGCTAGCAATTATAGATTTATTAAAATTCATGTTGTCCCTTTATTATTTTTTAATTTTTTTATGGCCTTAAAATAAAAAACCATAATTTTTAATATTGCATCTAACCAATATTTCTACAATGTAAGAGGAGTTATTGATATTTAGCATGTAGATACAGTTAGTTTTTTGATAGTTCGGTAAAGGGGCGAGAGGAAGCTAAACTTGGCTCTGAGTTATTAAATACTAGGAATTAAAATTTATTTACGTAATCAAAGTTGTAAGTTTTCACTTATAAAAAGCAAATATTAAAGAATAAAAAGTGTACAAAAGTGTACAAAAGTGTACAAATATAAATACATACTTACACTTTTTCGTTGAAGTTTTTTTATATGTACGCTCGGCTGTCATCAAGGTGTATTGTTATAGGTGTTTGAAAGCGGTTAAAAACAAAGGTGTATTCAACCTTTAAAAAGTAACTGGTTTTATTAATACGTACATGAAAATAGATGCAATCTGTTCGAAATAAATGAGTTAAGTAAATCTAAAATCACGGTTTTAGATAAAGACTTGATAAACCATGACTAAAAGAGGTTGATTAATATTTTGTTTCATTCATATTCTAAAACCATACATTATATATAGAACCTAATTATGCCTGTTAGGAAAACTTATCCCATCAAGATAACTTTATTTCTTCTAACAAGTACGTTAATTTTTTTAGCGTCAACTTTCGCGCTTGCCTCAAATAACAATGTACCAAATAATAGTGACTCCAGTATTCCATATTGTGTTGATCCTGACTGGATGCCTTATGAAGCAATTGATGATGGAAAACACATTGGGATATCTTCAGACTATCTTTCAATCATTAAACAACACACCAATTTAACGTTTACACTAGTTACCACATCAACATGGCAACAAACCATTAAGTATTTAAAGACCGGTCAATGTCACTTGGTATTAATGTTAAATAAATCACCTAAGCGAGAAAAGTACTTAACCTTTAGTGATGTGTATTACCGTTCTCCAAATGTATTAGTGTCGTTAAGGGAACAGCCATTTATTCAAGACTTATCCAATCTTAATGGTAGAAGTTTGGGAGTTGTTAAAAATTATCGCATTGCTGAATATATAGAAACGTACTACCCCGAAATTCAAAAAACATATGTGGAGTCTGAAGGGGAGGGGGTAAAACTGGTTGCAGAGAAAAAACTAGATGCATTTGTTGGTTCTATGTTGTCATTAAATGCCAGGACGCAGCAGTATGGTTACGGTAATTTGAAGGTGGCTGGGTGGGCAGGTCCTGAAGATGAATTAAGGTTTGGTGTTATTAAAGGCAAGGAAGCGATATTAGCTGACATTAATTACGCTATAACCCAAATTTCTGAGAAACAAAGAATTGATATCTTCAAAAAGTGGAATAATGTACGCATTATTAAAGAGTTTGATCATAAATTATTATTTCAACTATTAGCTATTGTGTTGGTCATCACGCTGTTGTTTATCTTAAGACAAAGGCAATTAAACCGTTTTAACCGCCTGCTAAGTGAGAAAAATAAAGAACTAGAATCTCTCACTCAAGTTTTAGAAAAAACCAATCACGAGTTAGAATATATTTCCTTTCACGATCCATTAACCGATTTATATAATCGTTCATACTTCTCGCAACACATTAAAGATAAAATTCACGACATTAACCGCTCGAAATCACCAACTTGTTTAATGTTGGTTGATATTGACCACTTTAAAAAGGTAAATGATGAGTTAGGGCATAATGTAGGTGATGAAGTATTAACTCAATTATCACAAGTATTTAATGAGGTTATTCGCCAAAGTGATATTGCCGCTCGGTGGGGAGGGGAAGAGTTTGTTTTTTTATTACCTGAAACCTCCGTTGATTCTGCTAAAAAATTAGCCACTAGACTGTTAAATGCAGTAAGAGAACACCATTTTAATAAAGTTGGGCAAGTCACTGTCAGCATAGGTATTGCTGAATATGATCACAAAAGCGACTTTCATAATTGGTTTGAGCGAGCAGATAAAGCATTATATAGAGCTAAAGACGCAGGTAGAGATCAATTGAGCTGCTAACAACGGCTAAAAAATTTCCTTCTAATATTCCATTAATCCTCATACATGAAAAAATTGTATATTAACCGCTCTATTTATCAGTTTGAATTTTGTACAAATAGTACTAGTATTGTGCAGGCTTGGGGACGACATCTTGCTTAATGTTGCGAATCGTTTAAGTATAAGCGCATTATTAAGGTGTAGGAGTAAGCACTAATAGTAAATAGATTGGAAATGGAGATTATGATGGAACACAAAAATAGTATTTTGGCATTGTTAGCCTTGGGAGCGACAATGTTAACAGGTTGCTCAGATGACGATGAAACAAATCGATTACCTATTGCAAGTAACGTCACCTTAGGATCGTTCAGTGGTCAAAGCGCAATAGCAATATCATCAAGTAGTTTAATATCTGCAAGTTCAGACGCCGATGGCGATACATTAACACTTGAGAATGTAACGTTAACCAATGGCAGCGGAACGTTAACGGAAGCAAATGGAGAATGGAGTTATACCCCTTCCACGACTGAATTAGGCGATGTCAGTTTTCAATATACCGTTTCAGATGGTGAAGGTACGTCTTCAGCAAGTGCCACACTAACGGTGATAGACTCCAGTAAAACACAAGTGTCAAATGCACAAGGCGTCACAGTCTACGGTTACGCTCGTGATGCGAATACACGTCAATTCATACCCGGCTTAACGGTAACGTTAAAAGTTAACGGTTCTGAGTTTTCCGCCCTAACGTCAAGTTCTGCTGGTGGAGCAACGTTTTTAAATGTTCCTGTTGATACCGAATATTTTGTTACCATTACAGATCCTAATGGTGTGTATGCCCCAAGTTTCTATTCAGATGTGACATCTGACTTTGATAATGACATAGATGGAAACCCAATCATTGAGCCTTTAAGTGACTTAATTGATTTTGGTGATATTTATCCAGGTGTTACAACAACAATTACGGTTTTAGATATTAGTGGTGCTGCCGTTGAAGGCCTTCAATTATATTATGATTCCAATGTACTCGCAGCGGCAAATGGTCAAGCAGTATCAATTCAAGGAAATGATGTAAAAGGTATAGAAACCGCTGGGGTTTATTCCTTCTCCTTACCTGATAATGGCAATGCCATTGATATCAAGGTTCAACAACTGGTTGATATAAACGGCGTTAAGTATGAACCTTATCGAGGGAGTCTTAATAATAATGTCATCTCTTCGGCAACCGCCGGGAAATCAATGACATATTATGTGAACTCATTAACTAATGCCGAATTCATCATTGTTTACCATTTATTAGATGAAGATGGCCATGCGTTTACACAAGCTGGACCTGTATTGGTTGTTGATAATGCAAACACAGGCATGACAGAGAACTGGTATCCAGTAGTTGATTCTCAAAACGAGTATTATTACACGGTTGATGCATCAAACATGTCCGATATTAGAATGATTTCACCAATGGATATTGATGGTGACGGATTCACTGATTATTCAGTTGCTTTAAATAGTGACGAAGCCTTGAATGTTCAAAATCAAATTGGCCGTGGATCATTTGATGAAAATAAACAGTTAACCTTAGTATACCCACTAAGCGAAACAAAATATGATGAATCAATTCAGGCTGAAATTGTAAGTAATGATGACAATTTTCAATCAAATGGAATTGCAGAAATCATTATTGCCTTTGACCGTCCTATTGATTTAATACATACCCCTACTTTGTCTGTAAAAACCATAGATGAAAAAGAAGTGACGATTGCTTTAGAGTCACCTGCAGATTTATACACTGAAGAGCTGGTATTGATTGCAATGGATGGAACGACAGACCAAGGCGAAACTGCAATTTCATTAAATGCTCAAAATCAATATGAGTACACAGATAAAGATGGCAATATTGCTACATTAGATTTAGGTCGAGATGATACTGATAAAGTTGTTTCTACTTATGCGACAAACTTACAATCAGTCGATGAAATAAGAAAGTTAACGGATACAGAATATGTCCTTTCTGCAAATAATAGTTTGTTAACTATCACGTTGGACGCTTCCAGCTTGATGGCAGATCATAACTATACATTCGAGCTTGCAGTAAAAGGTAAGTTATCTAGTAACCCTGTTGCCTTTATGAGTTTTAGTAAGATGGCTAAGTCAAGTGCAACGGCCACATTAGAAACATTAACGGTTGATAATTTTGACTTTGGGGATACCGAAAGTTATGACGTAACGGATCCAACAGCAGAAAATTATTTGGCCAATCAAAAGCTACATACAGATAAATATCGAGCAATCAACGTAGGTTATGACGGCAATGCAGCTACATCTGAAAAAGCTCAAGTACGTTATTTAAAAGTTAATGATAATGGAGATGGTAGTCTTTTTGATACATTAGACGATTTTAATATCGCCAATAATATAGATCCTGATCGAAATAAGCTTTACCTAGTATCTAAAGCTAAACTAGAAGGTAGCATTCAAGTGGTCTCTCAAGTAGAGAAAGACTTTGTTAGTGATGAATTATCAACTGAAACTGTCACCTTAGCTGATGCATTTTACCGTTTAGATTTGGTTGACCAAAACATCGAGGATGATGGTGATTTGTCGGATTTAACTTTAATCAATGGGACTAAGATGTACCTATTTGATAAACCGTCAAATCATACTCTTGACGATTCAGGTATTGATGCGGTTTACGGTATTGATGTTGCTTCAGGGGCGTCAATAGCATCGGAAGGTGTTTATTATGTATACGCGTTGCCATTAAGCTTGCAAACAAGTGGTTACATAGAGTCAGTTACATTAAATGTTAATTTAACAGCCAATGGGGCAGCCATTGTTGGGGAAATGTCATACCCAGTTAAATAGATTAGAAAATTAACTCTTTTAGCAGCCACTTTGAGCATTCAAAGTGGCTTTTTTATTTAAAATAACTAGGTTCTAGTAAGCCATCACTTCTATACTTGGGAAGCGTTATACCACTTCAAATAATTGTGCGGATACTTGTCCGGCTATTTTTTCTTTTTTTAGACTAAATTGTTCTGCAAACTCAGAAGCCATAAGATCATAATGGTTATTCGCTTCTTGCTCTAAATACAACAAGCTACCAGAGGTTATAATTTGGTTATCAAATAGTGCTTTTATGCAAGATTGCACCATGTCTTTATGGAACGGTGGATCTATAAAGACTAAATCAAATTGGGTCTTTAATGTTTGTACTGCAGTGAAAAAATCAGCTTGTATGACGTTAATATTTTGACCTGCATTTAAAATCGTCACATTGTTTTTTAATTGATTAGCCGCTTGTTTATTTTTTTCAATGCAAGTGACAGAGTTGGCGCTGCGAGAAGCGGCCTCAAAACCAAGAGAACCTGCGCCTGCAAAACAATCTAAAACATTAGATTGACGAACGTCCATCATGAGCCAATTAAACACAGTCTCTTTTAATCTGTCGGTTGTTGGTCTGAGGCCTTCTTTGTCATGCACTTTAAGTTTTCGTCCACGCCACTGCCCACCAATTATACGTATTTCTCCCGTTTGTGTGCTCGCTTTATTCGTCGCTTTGGTTTTGTTTTTGAACTTAGGTGTAGATCTCACAATAAGGCCTTTTTAATCGACGGCTACTTGGCATAAATGATAAGTACCAAATGGCTGAAAGTTTAATTATAAAAAAGATATTAATTAGGTAGATATATTTGCTTGTTCAGTGGTTAATTAATCACGTGAATTAGGTTAACATACGGGCAATATCAATTTGCGTATTATCCCGTGCAATTTACGTCTTTTAAAGGTTTTTTTCATGTCAAAGAAGTCAGGTTTATTTTCGTGGTTTAAAAAAGATAAATCAGAAGAGTCCGCTCCAATTGATTCTGAAGTTCAAGCTTCAGAAATTGAGTCATTAGAACAGTTGCCTGAAGACGTAGAAGAAATAAGCTTGTCTACAGAAACAGAAACAGAAACAGAAACAGAAACAGAAACAGAAACAGAAACAGAAACAGAAACAGAAACAGAAACAGAAACAGAAACAGAAACAGAAACAGAAACAGAAACAGAAACAGAAACAGAAACAGAAACAGAAACAGAAACAGAAACAGAAACAGAAACAGAAACAGAACCAGAAACAGATGTTGTAATCGAAGAAAAGAAAATTGGCTTTTTTGAACGTCTTAAAAAGGGGTTATCAAAAACTCGACAGCAAATCGGTGGTGGTTTTATTTCGTTGTTTAAAGGCAAAGCCATTGACGATGAATTATACGAAGAATTAGAAACACATTTGTTAATGGCTGATGTGGGCATGGATACCACTGTAAAGTTAATTAATAGGTTAACGGAACATGCGGATAGAAAAGATTTAAAAGACGCCGATGCTCTTTATGGTTTATTAAAATCAGAGATGACCGATATCTTAAAAAAATCGGATCAACCTTTAGTGGCTAAAGCTGACAATGGTCCATTTGTAATTTTAATGGTCGGTGTTAATGGTGTTGGTAAAACAACGACTATTGGCAAGATGGCAAAACAGTTTCAGCAACAAGGTAAGTCTGTGATGTTAGCAGCCGGAGATACATTTAGAGCAGCGGCGGTAGAGCAATTACAAGTTTGGGGCGAACGCAATGACGTTCCCGTTATTGCTCAACATACCGGTGCTGACAGTGCATCAGTTATTTTTGATGCTTATCAAGCCGCGAAAGCGAGAAACGCCGATGTATTAATTGCTGACACGGCAGGGCGGTTACAAAATAAAGATAATTTAATGCAGGAACTAGAAAAGATTGTTCGTGTATTAAAAAAATTCAATGCAGAAGTGCCACATGAAATTATGTTAACCATAGACGCAACTACTGGCCAAAATGCAATTAGCCAAACAAAAATATTTAATGAAGCGGTAGGTTTAACCGGTTTATCACTGACTAAATTAGATGGTACAGCGAAAGGTGGTGTTATCTTTGCCGTGGCAGAACAGTTTGGTATTCCAATACGTTACATTGGTGTAGGTGAAGGTGTTGATGATTTAAGAACGTTTGAACACAAAGCCTTTATTGATGCCTTATTTAGTGAATAAAGAGTCCTAATAATTGTTCCTAATTATTAACAAGCCAGAAAATTAACTTCTGGCTTTTTTCTATCTGCTGCATGAGTTAATCTATTAGGATAATAAAAAATCCCATTTAAAATTGGAATGCGTTAAATGATCAAGTTTGAGCAGGTAAGTAAAACTTATCCTGGTGGCTTTCGAGCTTTAGAAAGAGTGTCTTTTCATCTACAAAAAGGTGAGATGGCATTTTTAACTGGGCATTCAGGCGCAGGTAAAAGTACGTTATTAAAGTTGATCAGTATGATTGAACGACCATCGATTGGTAATGTATTTATAAATGGTAAAAATTTAAATCAAATATCCGCAAAACAAGTGCCGTTTGCACGACGTGATATTGGCATGATCTTCCAAAACCATAGATTATTACAAGAGCATAGTGTTTTTGATAATGTTGCTTTGCCACTAGTAATCGAAGGTATATATACTCAAGGTGAAATCACCAAACGGGTGCACGCAGCTTTAGATAAAGTTGGTTTGTTAAGTAAAGCCAAATTATTTCCTAAAATTCTATCTGGTGGTGAGCAGCAGCGTGTTGGCATCGCTAGAGCGGTTGTGAATAAACCTCCTTTGTTACTGGCAGATGAGCCTACGGGTAATTTAGATCCAGAGTTATCCAAAGAAATAATCAATGTTTTTGAGCAGTTTAATGATGTTGGGGTCTCGGTATTAATTGCGACCCATGATTTAGGGTTAATCGCTAGGATGAAAAATAGAAGTCTCACTTTAAAACAGGGTCGTATGATTAACGACGGTTTAGCCCATGATGACGGTTTATCATCAACTGAAAGTGGGATATTAATATGAGTATTCTGTTTTCAACCGACGCTTCAGGTGCACGTTCAAAATCAGTGAATCCTATTCAAAAATTTATTTATTTCTGGGTACATAACTTACGTCAGATTATAACCAGTGTTGGTGAAATTTGGCGCACCCCAGTTGCGTCAGCAATGACTATTGCAGTGATGGGATTAAGTTTAACCTTACCTGCCACCCTCCATATCATTGTTAAAAATGTACAGTCGATAAACTTAGAATGGGACAGTGCCTCAGAAATAAGTTTATTTTTAAATGACAGTTTATCCGAACAACAAATATCCAGCGCCATTCGTCGTATACGTAGTTACGACGAGGTAGAGGAATTACGCTATATCAGCAAAAAAGATGCTATTGCTGAATTTAAATCTTTATCTGGATTTGGTGAGGCGCTGGACTATTTAGAGTCAAACCCCTTACCAGCTTCATTTATAGTGACGCCAAATAAATATCACCGCCAAGCTGAACCCGCCAAATCATTATTAGCGAAACTAGAAAAAGAAAGAGAAGTTGATTTTGGTAAGTTAGATATTGACTGGTTAACTCGCCTCAACGCCATAGTTAGCATGTTAGAAGAAGCGGTTATTACGGTGGCGTTATTACTCATGGTCTCGGTTGTATTAATTATTGGTAATACTATTCGTCTATCTATCATTTCCCGTAAAGAAGAAATTGAAGTGATGAAACTGGTGGGTGCAACGGAAGGATTTATCCAACGTCCTTTTGTTTATACCGGTATTTGGTATGGGCTAATGGGGGGATTTGTTGCCTTTATTATAGTGACATTTGTTATTTGGTGGATGCAATCTGCTATTGTGGAGATATCAGGCTTATATATGGCTGATTTTTTAATAGAAGGTCTGACGTTATCCGAGTTCGGGGCTTTAATGTTAATTGCATCAGGGTTAGGGTTTTCGGGCGCGTTTTGGTCAGTGCATCGTCATATTAAAGAAATAGAACCAGACTTAGATTAACCTTACTTGGCGTTTACTGAGTTAACTCATCGTTTACAATTTGATTGTTTAGTATGAGTTACTTACTTTTTCTCTCTCTTTTATCCTTAAGTAAGTATTCGTTTTGCCAGAGAAGGGCTTCATGGTAAACCCTTCCAATGTCATCCTTATCTAAGCCTAGTTTAGCAGAGGTTGAAGCAATAACATCCCAATCACCAATCTCATAGGCTTCACATAACATCAGATAAAGTCCAAGCGAACCTTTACGATGTAACAATGCTATTTTCATTGTTTTATCAATTGGCAGTTTAGGCACAATGCTTTCTATTGGGATATTGATGATAGGTGATATCAAGGATAATAAACCGGTTAAGTAAGCGCGCGGCACCGGTCCATTCTCATTATTAAGATCTTCCAAAAACTCACAAAATTTACTCCTTAAAATTGCCATATTGTGCAACTCCGGATTTGTGTGGGCTCCTAAATTGGCCAAAGCAATTAACGCGACAAACTTTTTAATTTCCTCAAAACCCAAATAAGTAAGAGCGTGTTTCACCGTGGTGACATCTTTGCCTGCCGCAAAAGCAGTCGATGATATATATCGTAATAAAGCAAAAGAAATACTGGCTTCTTTTTCGATAATGCTGGCGACCTGATCAAAGGTAACCTCGGCATTTGCCATTAAACTGATTAATTTCAGTAATTTAATTTTGTCTGTAGAAAGGCCTGTTTGTTCAACCATTTCTGGTTGTGCGTAAAAGAATCCTTGAAATAACGTGAAGCCTAGCTCTTTTAACATTCGAAGTTGATGCTCAGTCTCTACCCGTTCCCCTAATAAAATAATATTGGGGTACGTTGCTTTTAATTTGCGAGAGAATTTGGATATTTGAATAATATTAAGTTGTGAAATATCAACTTTTATAATTTCGGTATAAGGATAAAGCACTTCCCATTTTTCATTAAAGTCATGATCATCTAACGCCAGTTTGTAACCTTCCTCAAAGAGTTCTTTACATACCGCAACTAAGTCGTCGGTGACCGTCACATCTTCTAATATCTCAATAACGGTTGTGTCTTTGTTTAAGGCGGTCGGGGTTTTATTTAACAGACTTAATTCATGGAAATTTACAAAGGCCAGCTTGTTTTGGCAAATTTGTTCTAACCCAAGTATGAGTTGGTTTTGAGTGATGATCTTAGAAGTTGCTTCATTGGGGTCAATATGTGGAAAGCTGTTATTTAAACTATCTCTAAATAATAATTCAAATCCTATGGTTTCTTCATTTATATTTAAAATTGGTTGCCTAGCCACATAAGCGCTCATTCATACCTCCCTTAATAAATAACTTCCGATAAAACTACTTTAACTTGGTTAATAATAAAACACTAATTGTAAATACGATGTTTATTCGTATTTAAATAAGGAAAAAAACTAAGCGAAATAAAAAATATAACTAAAAGATCTATAAAGCTCAAAAATAAAATTAGCACTCTAACTTTGAGAGTGCTAGTATCGTTTCACTTATTAAGAAGGAGTGATTGATCATGTCGAAATTAAGTCAATCTATGGATTTAGCAGTAACACCTCATAGCGGTAGCATTGAGTCTTACGTGTCTACTGTCACTAGTATCAATATGTTAACTGCAGAAGAAGAGCGTGAACTCGCTTTTGACTTATATGAAAATGAAAATTTAGCTGCAGCAAAAAAATTAATAATGTCGCACCTGCGTTTTGTGGTGCACATTGCGAGAAGTTATTCAGGTTACGGTTTACCTCAAGCGGATTTAATCCAAGAAGGTAACATCGGCCTTATGAAAGCAGTAAAACGTTTTAATCCTGAAGTTGGCGTACGATTAGTATCTTTTGCCGTTCATTGGATTAAAGCCGAAATACATGAGTTTGTACTTAAAAACTGGCGTATTGTTAAAGTTGCAACAACTAAAGCTCAACGTAAATTGTTTTTTAATTTACGTAAATCTAAAAAGCGTTTAGGTTGGTTTAGCAATGACGAAGTGTCAAATGTTGCAGAAACGTTAGGTGTTTCCAAAAAAGAAGTATTGGAAATGGAATCTCGTATGAGTAATTACGACATGGCATTTGACATGGGTAATGATGATGAAGACTCAGATTCAGCGGCATATTCTCCATCATTATATTTGGAGCGTGATAACTCAGACGTAGCTGAAAACGTTGCTAATAAACAGTGGGAAGAACATACAAATAAACGTCTTTTCTCTGCGATTAAAACGTTAGATGAACGTAGCCAAGACATTTTGCATAGCCGTTGGTTGGATGATAATAATAAAACCACTTTGCAAGAACTTGCCGACAAATACAGCGTTTCTGCTGAACGAGTTCGTCAGTTAGAAAAAAATGCAATGAAGAAAATTCAAGGTTTGTTAGCAGCCTAAACACGAACACTCTTAAAGGACCAGCCTGAAGGCTGGTTTTTTTATGCAAAATATTTAGAGATAAAGAATCTACAGATGAAAACTCATATTCCACAATGGAATTTTGAGGCTCTGTGTTAAAGTTCATTTAGAGTTAATTAATAAGAATAATAATATGATCGGTTTTGTAAAAAAAATGGTTTCCAACTTGAATATGGAAACTGGAGAAGTAGATTATAAATTACCAATTGGTGATGAGTTGTTACCACTTAATGAGTTAATAGGTAAACCGTTAACCTTAACTTATACGGGCAACATAAGTTGTTTGAATTGCCATAAAAAAACGAAAAAAAGTTTTTCTCAAGGGTTTTGTTTTCCATGCATGAGAAAACTCGCCGCTTGTGACATGTGTATTATGAAACCTGAAACATGTCACTATGATCAAGGTACATGCAGAGAGCCTGAATGGGGCGAGAAAAATTGCATGATTGAACACTATGTATATTTAGCAAATACCTCAGGATTAAAAGTGGGTATCACGCGTCATACTCAAGTACCTACCCGTTGGATAGATCAAGGCGCTACACAAGCATTACCAATCATAAAAGTTAAAACCCGATATCAATCCGGTTTAGTTGAAACTGTATTGGCTGATTTTATTGCCGATAAAACAAATTGGCGAGCCATGTTAAAAGGAGGTAATGAAGCAATTGATTTAAAAGTGAAGGCCGCTGAATTATTGCCACAAATTACAGAACGTTTGGCAGCTATAAAACTTGAATTTGGTGAAGATTGTATCGAGATACTCGATGACGATGTTGTTAATATCGACTACCCGGTATTAAATTACCCAGTTAAAATTAGCTCTTATAACTTTGACAAAGAATTGGGCGTATCGGGTGTATTACAAGGTATAAAAGGGCAGTATTTAATTTTTGATACAGGTGTCATTAATATAAGAAAATTCACTTCCTATGAGATAAGTGCTGAATATTAATACACATTCTTAAGAACATTTATAGTGCACTTTCAGCTACTTTATTCGCAGTTGGTTTTATGAAATCAACTGCGATTTTAGTTTTTGCTTTATGCTTAATTTCTTCTCCATCTCCATCTCCATCTCTTGTAGCCAAGTTATCCAGTATAGAAATATTACTAGGTAACAGCTTAGATAATGGCACTAACTCAACGCCCATACTAGTTAACAAAGGCAAATTCTGTTGCAATAGTTGGTAAGTTTCAGGGTAAGGGTGGCCTATTGCGATGGCTGAACCATACTCTCTAGCAATGTTAATAAGACGTTGAAATTGAAACGCCATAATCTCTGGCTTTCTAACGTGGTCTAAGAAAATATTACGGTGTAATGCATTCACACCATATTGATCTGCGATAGGCTCGACCTTGCTAAGGACAGTTGTTTTACTGTCTAAAAAGAACATATTATGTTGTCTTAACAATTCCATAGTCCATCGCATAGGCTGATCTAATCGAGTTAACAAGCTTCCCATATGGTTGTTTATACCTACGGCATAGGGGACATCCTCAATAGCTGCAATTAAGGTTTGTTGAAATTGTTGCTTGGTCATATCCATAGTTAATGCACCAGGCCCTAAATACTGGTTTCTTTTATTGGCCTGCATGGGTAAATGTATGATCACATCTCTTTTTTGTTCGGTCGCTTGTTTTGAGAATGCGGTGCTATAAGGCGTGTGAGGTAAAATAGCGAAGGTTAAAGCCTGATTTAATGTAAGTAATTTTTTATCGCTTGCTTGATTACCAATGTCATCAATGACAATAGCAATTTTTCCAGCATGAGCATTACTTGCCATCAAAACATAGATTATTAAAAAAAAGTTATTAGTCTTAAAATTCGCAAAATCGTCTTAATTGTTATTGAGTTAACAAATTCATGTTCAGTGATATTAAGCAGTATATCGACATGATCCGTGTTTGTACTGTCAATTAACTGAAATATAAGTCAATTGCGTATTTTATCTACACCAGCGAGCTGGATTAACCGTTTTGCCTTTATAACGGATTTCAAAATACAACCCAGCTTCCGCTTGCCCACCACTTTGACCAACTAAGGCGATAGGTTCATTTGGTTCTACATAATCACCAGCACGTTTTAATAATGCTTGGTTATGTCCATATAAACTCATATAGCCTTTACCGTGGTCTATGACGGTCACCCAACCAAAGCCTTTTAACCAATCTGCGTATAAAATAATACCTTCGGCTATACTATTAACCCTATTACCTAACGCGGAGTCAATCATCACTCCTTTCCAGCGTAACGCGCCATTACGTCTTTGACCAAACTTACTTTTTAACCTGCCTTTAGTTGGCCAAACTAATTTTTTCAATGTATATAACCCAGCTAATTTTGCTGGATCAACGGCCATTTTACTTTGTGCTGCGGCAATTGCATTTGTCAGTCTCTGTTGATTAGCTTGTAACTGTTTTAATTTGTCTTGATCGGATTTAATGTTTTTGTTGAGCTGACGTAATGCTGATTTTCGCTCTTTTTGAGAGAGAGCTAATTGTTGACGTTCATCTTTTTGATGTTTCTGTAATGCGAGCAAATCAATTTGTTGCTGCACCAATTCTTGATCAATTTCACTTAATCTTGTTAATACTCTTTGTATATCTTCAAGTTGTTTAACCCTAGCGTCATTAATAGACTTGTAGTAAGTAATTAATCGCTCTAGCTGTGCAGGTTCGTTTTGATTGAGTAATAATTTGGTGTAGTCATGTTTGCCATTTAAATAAGCAATTTTGACCATAGAAGCTAACAGAGTTTGTTGAATCTTTTTTTCTTTATTCAACTTATGTTGTTCTTGTTTTAGCTTAGATATCTTGTCGTTTACGTCATCTAACTGGTTATTGGTTTGTGTCAGTTGGATTGCAATTTCAGCGACTTTTAGCTCTGCTGACTTAAACGAGTCTTCAAGATTTGATTTTTTGCTAATTTGTTTATCTAACGCTTCTCGTTGCTGCTTGATACTAAGTTGTACTTGTTTGAGCTTTTCATTATTTTTTGTAATGTTGTTATTTGAATTATTACTTGGGGAAGCTAAAACCGAGGCGCAGAAACATAAAGCGGCTGAGATTGAAATAACAGCCGACTTTATAATTAGATTTTTGATAATTTTAAAAGGTAGATTCACAGTTATTCTGATAATTTAAACATCCCTGTCTATCTAATCAGATTAATCGACTAACATCAAAGGTTTACCAGACATTTCTGCTGGTAACTCCATACCAATCAAATTAAGTATGGTTGGTGCGACATCACTTAGCTTACCCCCTTCAACCACTTTGGCGTCTCGACCTACGTAGATGAATGGTACAGGTTCACTAGTATGTGCTGTGTGAGCTTGGCCTGTTTCAACATTAGCCATTTTCTCTGCATTACCATGGTCAGCGGTGATTAAACATTCTCCGCCCACTTTTTCCAGAGACGCAACAATACGTCCAATACAATGATCGACAGCTTCACATGCTTTCACTGCAGCATCAAATACACCAGTGTGGCCGACCATATCACCATTTGGGTAATTAACAACGATGAAGTCAAACTCTTTAGACTCAATAGCCGCAACTAATTTATCGGTTAATAACTCAGAGTTCATTTCTGGTTGAAGGTCGTAAGTAGCCACTTGTGGAGATGGTATTAATTCACGTTTTTCACCCATAAATAAGTCTTCACGGCCACCAGAAAAGAAGAAAGTTACATGAGCGTATTTTTCTGTTTCAGATATACGTAACTGTGTTTTCCCATGTTTTTCTAGCCATTCACCCAGTACATTATTCAATGGTGTTGGAGGGAAAGCCGCAGTGGTATTTATATCCGCAGCGTATTGGGTCAACATGACAAAGTCAGTTAGTTTAGGTGCATGTTTACGCTCAAAACCTGAGAAGTCGTTATCTACAAAACTACGTGTTAATTCGCGTGCTCTGTCTGCTCTAAAGTTCATAAAAATAACAGCGTCACCATCAACCATAGGTACGGCATTACCTATGATAGTCGGTTTAACAAACTCGTCATTTTCATCACGTGCATAGGCATCTTCTAACCCTTTTATTGCTGAATCAGCAGTAAATTCGCTTTGAGCGGAGGTTAACAATTCATATGCTTTTTCTACACGATCCCATCGATTATCTCGGTCCATGGCATAATAACGACCAATTAGCGAAGCTACTTTACCTTTGCCAGAAGTCGCAAAGTGTTGTTCAAACGTTTCTAAAACGTTTTTTGCACTGCGTGGTGGCGTATCACGTCCATCAAGAAAAGCATGTACATAAACTTTATTACAACCTTGTTGTTCAGCCATTTTTACCATAGCTAAAATATGTTCGTCGTGACTATGTACGCCACCGGGAGACATAAGCCCCATAATATGAACCGCTTTATCGTTTTGTACAGCAGAATCCACCGCATTAACTAACGCTGGATTTTGATTAAATGAACCATCTTCAATGGCTTTCGTAATACGAGTGAAATCTTGATAAACAATCCGACCGGCGCCTAAGTTTACATGACCCACTTCAGAGTTGCCCATTTGACCGTCTGGTAATCCAACATCAAAACCACTGCCAGAAATTAGCGTACGTGGTTTGGTCTTCCAAAGGTTATCTAAGTTAGGCGTATTAGCCGCGGCAATAGCATTGTTTTCTGTTGAGACACGATGACCCCAACCATCCATAATAACTAAAACAAATGGTTTTTTATCCGACATGAAGGTTTCCGTATTTTTGAGTTAATGCGATGATGTATGCCAAGATTCTAACCTGTTTTAAACCCAGTGTTTAACAATTTTTAAGATCATCTTATAAGCTTTTGGTATCTTTAGATTAAGCAGGTATAATCCCGCCACTTCAAAACAAATTCTGAATACATTTCAGAGAATAATATTTAGGTAATTTATCTATGGAACAGTTTGTTGAGTTTATTGGCAACCACTATATGTTAGGAGCTGCGTGGGCTCTATTATTTTTAATGTTAGTCATGAGTTGGTTATCTGGTGCAACATCTAGCGTTAAGTCTATTTCAAGTCATGATCTAACTATGTTAGTAAATCGTTCAAATGGTCATGTGGTTGATATCCGTTCGGTTGCGGACTTTAATAAAGGTCGCATTACGGATTCGGTTAACTTACCAATGGATAAAATAACAAGTGGCCAATTTGGAGCGCTTGAAAATAAAAAGGCTGACCCCATAGTAGTTGTTTGCAACGCTGGAATGACGGCTAAAAGTGCAGCTAAATTAATGCATAAAGCGGGTTTCGAGCAAGTATCAGTATTGCAAGGTGGTATTCAAAGTTGGATAAGTGCAAGCTTACCCGTTGTTAAAAAGTAAATAAGACTCTTATATATGGCTAAAATCGATATTTACACAAAGGCTTATTGTCCTTTTTGTGTTAGAGCACTTGGTTTATTAAAAATGAAACAAGTTGAATTTACTGAAATAAAAATAGACGAACATCCAGAATTACGAGCGCCAATGATAGCTCGAACTAAAGGCGCGTATACCGTTCCTCAGATTTTCATTGGCGACCAGCATATTGGCGGATGTGACGACTTAATGGCTCTAGAGCGTGCAAATAAACTAGACACGCTGTTATCAAAATAAATAATATTCAGGAATAATTAAAATGACAGAACAAGCAGCAACTCCAACAAACGAAGCAACGGCTCAATTTTCAATCCAAAGAATTTATGTAAAAGACATTTCGTTTGAAACGCCTAACTCTCCGGCTATTTTCACTAAAGAATGGCAACCTGAAGTAAAATTAGACTTAGATAATAAAAGTGTAAAATTAGAAGATGGTGTTTATGACGTTACTTTGTCAGTGACGGTAACAGCTACAGTTGAAGGTCAGACTGCATTTTTATGTGAAGTTCAGCAAGCTGGTGTTTTTGTAATCGGCAACATGCCTGAAGGTCAAATTGCACATATGTTAGGTGCTTTCTGCCCAAATACATTATTCCCATACGCACGTGAAACAATCTCTAACTTAGTTAACCGTGGTACTTTCCCAGCGTTAAACCTTTCTCCTGTTAACTTTGATGCGTTGTTTGCCCAGTATATGCAACAGGCGCAAGCTCAAGCAAAAAGTGAAGGTCAAAAGTTAGACGCGTAAGTTTATAACTTGTTATAAACTTTTTGTCGCTTAAAGTGGAGACAATATGAGTTCTGATAAAAAATTCAGAATTGCAATTTTAGGGGCTGGCTCTTATGGCACCGCCCTCGCTTTTTGTTTTGCTCGCAATGGACATGATGTGATCATGTGGGGGCGAGATAAAGAACAAATGGCGGATATGCAATTACATCGTCAAAACCGTAAGTACTTACCTGGGGCTGATTTCCCAGATACGCTTCATGTCACCGACGATCTCAATCAAGCCGTCACACAATCCGAGTTACATTTAGTGGTTGTACCTAGTCATGTATTTTCCAATGTATTAACTCAAATAAAACCATTACTGCCTAATAAGCCTAAAATTTGTTGGGCAACTAAGGGATTAGATCCTAATACTGGACGTTTATTACATACGGTAGCAAGAGATATACTTGGCGATGAGGCTTCTTTAGCTGTGTTGTCTGGTCCTACATTTGCTAAAGAAATGGTGCAAGGTTTACCGACGGCAATCTCGTTGTCATCTGATGACCAAGCGTTTGTTGATACCATAAGTAAATTATTGCATTGTGAAAGGAAGTTCCGAGTTTATACCAACTCAGACTTTGTTGCGGTACAACTGGGGGGCGCAGTTAAAAATGTAATCGCTATCGGTGCGGGTATGGCTGATGGTATTGGATATGGTGCCAATGCAAGAACGGCGTTGATCACTCGTGGATTAGCAGAAATGATGCGATTAGGGATGGCATTAGGTGCCGAACCTCAATCGTTAATGGGAATGGCTGGACTTGGTGACTTAGTATTAACCTGTACCGATAATCAATCTCGTAATCGTCGTTTTGGTTTAGCATTAGGTCAAGGTAAATCAGTAGAAACGGCAATGGAAGAGATCGGCCAGGTTGTTGAAGGGTATCGTAATACCAAAGAAGTTCACATGTTAGCTAATGAAAATCATGTTGAAATGCCGATAACCGAACAAATCTTTGAAGTTCTTTATAAAGGAAAGTCAGCCCATGATGCCGCTTTGGCTTTATTAGCTAGAGATCCAAAATCAGAGTAGTTGAGCTTGCTTTCAATAAGAAAAAACCAGTTAACTTAACTGGTTTTTTTATGGTTAAAAATAACGGACTTTATTTTATGTAGTGACAAGTATAGTCAGTTATTTCGATTACTTTTACTTTAAAAGATGAGTTAGCTGGTACGCCAAAACTTTCACCGCCAATGATGGTTTGCCACTCTGAACCTGGTAATAATAACTCTAACTTTCCTGAAACTATTTCCATTAACTCTTCTTCATTGGCGCCAAACTCATAGGCACCCGGTAACATGACTCCTAGCGATTTAGTGGTGCCATCTGAAAAGGTCAAGCTACGACTTGTTACTTTGCCATCAAAGTATATGTTGGCACTTTGTTTTATAGACACATTGTCAAATTGTGACATTTAGGTAAGTCCTTATAGTATTGATATTAATTAAAATAATACGGGTTTTTGCAAAAGTAAAAAGCTTAAATGGCTATATAAAATATCAATTGGTTACACGTTTACGAAATAATTGGGTTTACTTTCCGCATAACCTATTTCGGCCAGATTTTTTCGCATCATAAAGAGCCGTATCTGCTCGTTGGATTATATCTGTTTGATAAGCGTCATTTATAGAGGCTTCTGATAGACCTAAACTGATCGTGACTGGCTGAACTAGCCCTGGAATATCCAAGTCTTCAATCGCTAACCTAAATTCTTCTAATTGAGCATGCGCTGCTTGATAACTTTTGGAATTCAATATGATTAAGAACTCTTCGCCGCCATATCGGCCAACGGGTTGCGCTTCACCAAATATATTGATTGCGCAGTCCGCAATATGTTTTAAAACGGCATCTCCCATCACATGACCAAATTGGTCATTAATGTTTTTGAACAAATCTAAATCAAACATACACACATACAAGGATTGTTTTGATTTTTTAAAGTCGTTGAATCTTTGAGATAAAATAGCCATTATTTTTCTGCGATTATATAAACCGGTTAAATCATCTGTGGTGGCGAGTTTATCCAGCTGTTTCTGTAATCGAATATTGCGTGACAGAATAAAGGTCACAAAAATAGCAATGCAGATTGAAAATAGAGATGTCAATATTAATAAATCTGTTTGTTTCTTATGTTTATCTAGCTCCACTTTCTTAAGCTGATTTTCTAATATTAATAATTGGTTATCTTTAGCGTAAATTGAGTTTTTTAGTTTCTCAAAAACGGATTCTCTAGAAATTTCTAATTGTTGTTTATGGTAAGCCCTAAGTTGATCTATATAGTTTTGTTGCACTTGATAGGCTTCTTTTATTTTGCCTAATGCAAAAAAGACATTAGCTTGAGTTTCAGCTGACTGGACATAAGTTTCAAACGACCTTTCTGTTTTATATGGTTTAAGCGCTTCTAATTTGGTTAAAGAGTCTTGTGCGTCTTCATACATATTTAAGTTTAATTGTACGCTAGCGAGATCGCCGTATATTTGAATTAAATTTCCGATATGATTCTCAGGTAAAAAACGTTGTTTTGCGTCTAATAAAACCGCTAAGGCTTGATCGTATTGCTTGGCATGTAAATAACTGCGCCCTAGCCCCATATAGGCATAAGCAATACCTATTATATCGCCACTAGTACGGCTATAACGTTCTGAGTTTTTATAAGCATTTATAGCTTGTTCATAGTCCTCGGTTTGGATATAGATATCCGCTAAGTTGTAGTAAGCCACAGAGAGTTGTTGTGTGTTTTCAGTTAACATCACATATTCGATTGACTTTAACATGGCTTCGATTGCGCCATCCGGATGACCCGTTTGTAAATAAATGGTACACAAGGCATTGTACATAGTAGATAAAGCATCTGGGCTGGATACATTATCGACTAGTTCATATGACTGAGTCATATAATCCATCGCTTGATCAACCCGATTATTACTCGCTAACGTACCACTATAAACTGATAACATTTCAACGATAAGCTCTGGATCTTCCGTCTTTTTAGCGTAATCAATGGCTTGTTCTAAATACTCATACTGCTGCGGTATGTTCTGTTTGAATTGGGAGTAGTAAGCCAAGGTTAAGTACATGTAGGTTTTATCGTGGGCAGATATATTTAACTCAAGTGCATTGGTGGCATATTTATAACCAAGTTCAAACTCAGAATATATAGGATATAAACGGGCTAACCAATAAATGACTTTGGCATTCTCTGGGTATTCGACCGATAATTCTTTCGCTAAGTTTAATGCTTGCTGGCTATCCGATTTATATACTGACTCAATATCCTGTAATTTGGATGAAAGCGAAGAGGCTGGGTTACTGGCTAATGCAGAAAAAGTGGTAACTAAAAAGAAACTTATTAATAAAATAATATGTGATTTTTTGCTATTCGATACTTTAAATTTCATTCTTGTTATTCATATCCTATGAATGATAACTTTTTTAGTTATCGTTTCCCTTTTGTCGGGTAATACGTACCCTGGAATTTTACTTTTGTCGATTTCATCAATTTGGTCTCTTGATAAGTATTGCTGAGCATATTGCATATAAACTTCTTCATCTATAAATACGTCAAATAAATCTGGATCTATGTGTTTATCGAGTTTCATGAATCCCATTATTCTTAAACATTCACTCAACATTTTCGCTGGTTTATATGGTCTATCAGCTGCAGTTAATGCTTCAAATATATCAGCAATTGCCATCATTCTAGCAGGAACAGACATTTGTTCACGTGTTAAACCGTTGGGGTAGCCAGTACCATCCATTTTTTCGTGATGACCACCGGCGTATTCAGGTACATTGCGTAAGTGTTTAGGAAACGGGAGTGACTCTAACATGTCAATGGTTACCACCATATGGTTGTTAATAATCTCTCGTTCTTCTGGTAATAGTGTGCCTTTAGCAATTTCCAGATTACATACTTCGTTGCTAGATAATAATGGTTGTTTCACACCCGCAATGGTCACTTGATGTTTTGCTGCAATATCATGTACACGTTGTTGATCATCAGGTTTCATGAACTCTCCACCAACATTCGCTTTACATAAAAACAATCTGTCTTGTTCAAGCTCTTCGATCAAACTAGGTAACTCACTTTCAAGTTTGGTAATATCTTTACCTTGTTTTAATTGGTCAATTATTTTTTGCTGATGGGCATTTTTAATTTCATTAATGGCTAATTCAATTCGGCATTCAACTAAAGCAATGCGATCGAAAATCGTTTCTAGTTTCGATGCTTTATCCATCACATATTCTGGCGTCGCAATTTTTCCGCAGTCATGTAACCAGCCTGCAACAGAAAGTTCATATTTTTGATTTTCGTCTAGGTAAAAATCCGATAATGGACCTGACTTGGTATGACAAACAGCGTCGGCGATTAACATGGTTAATTCTGGAACACGATTACAGTGACCACCTGTATAGGGTGATTTTTCATCGATTGCGCGAGCGATTAGGCGCGTAAGAGATTTAAATAACACTTCCATGCCATCAATCAGTTGTCTATTGGTAAGGGCAACAGCGGCCATAGACGTTAATGAGCGAATGATCTCTTCTAATGCCGGAGGGAAATCAACGACTTGCTCATCTTGTTGAGCGTTAATCAGTTGTAATACACCAATCAGCTCTTTTTCATGGTTCTTCATGGGGATTGTTAATACGGACTTAGTACGATACCCCGTTTTCTCATCCATTTTACGAGCGGCACTCATGTCATAGTTGCCAGATTCGTAAGCGTCTGAAATATTAATGACTTGATCTGTTGCGGCTGCGTATGCGACTAAAGCGTTGTAATTTGGTTCGCCGTCGACAAACATTGGGATTTCAGGGAAAGGGATAGGTTTGCCAGAAGTGCCACCCATATACATATTAAGAGTGTCATTTAATAGTGTTTCGAATTTAAGACAATTTTTTTCGGTAATAGAATATATCGTTCCGCCGTCAGCTTGCGAAAGTTGTTTTGCGCTTAGAAGAATATTCTCTAATAGTTTTGTAGTGTCTTCTTCAGTTGATAATTCCACACCCACATTAATTAAATGTTTAAGTGCTGAGTCGCTGAAATCCGTTGCCATTATTATTCTCTATTACTTGTTAGCGTACATGAGTAAATAGCTAACATTGTCGTAATTACTATTTAGTATATGGTGTTTTATTACTCAATGCGAGTGATGATTATTTGTGCCTAAAGTTGAATAATCTGTTGTTCTTTCGCAAAAAATATATTGCAATCTAACTGCATTTTATCAATCTTTTCTTGCCATGCATCTATGTCATCGTCAGTCCGATCGGGGTCATGGCTATATATAGCTAATTGTTTAATATGGCTACTCTTTGCTAAATCGACAGCTTCATCAATTAATGAATGGCCCCAGCCGTGTTTAAGTGGCATGTCTAGGTCTGTGTATTGACCATCATGAATAACCAAATCCACTCCTAATAAAAACTCTTTCCACTCATATGACGTTGTTGAAGGAACATCAGGTGGTGCTAATTCATTATCAGTGACATAAGCAACTTTTTTACCACCACTTTCAATTATGTAAGCTGAGCCTCCATTTGGATGGTTAATCGTTCGTCTATATACTCGAAAGCCATTAATTGTAAGGGGCTGTATATCCCAGTTAGGTTGTTTAAAGTTTAAGTTGGCCAATAATTCATGTTCATCCAAAGGAAAAAAGCTCCCATTCATCTGCTCAACAACAGCTCTTGGTTGGTTAGGTGTGGTTTCACTTGGGTATATATAGACGTTACGACCTTTTTGATAAATAGGTTTAAAGAAAGGAAAGCCCTGAATATGATCATAATGATTATGAGATAACACAATAAAAACATCTTCGTTATGTTTAACAAATTCATCACCAACCACTCTAATGCCAGTGCCAGCGTCTAAAATCAGTTTTTGCCCACCTTCAGATTCAACTAATACACAAGCGGTATTACCACCGTATTTTAATGTTGAAGGACCAGGTGTGGGACAAGATCCGCGAGTACCGTAAAAGGTGATTTTCATAAAGTTAACTGCTTTAGTTAATACACTGAATTCGTTATATATTTAAAACCAGTATAGTTATGCGCTGGATCAAAATCTACTATAACAACAGTAATACATTTGGTTATTACGTACCGCCACTATTAATCTAGACCCTGACCTAGCAAGGTAAAGCTAAAGTCGTCACCATAGCTGGTTAATGGCAAGAGATCATTTTGTTGCTCAATAAATTTTATATAGAATACATTCACTACCCCTTGGTTACCTTCTGCTAATGCCTCTAAGATAAAGGTGTTGTCAGGAGTAATTATAATGTTATCAAACGATTCGATGTTACAAATGGTATTTTTATCAATAATTGAATAGAAATTGTTGCAGTTTTCAGCACCTGCAGGAATGAAGTATCCAGGCGTAATTTGGTTATTAAATTCAGCTGCCATTTCGCCCGTTATGCCGTTTAGTTTTGCTATAAATCCAAAGTTGTTATATTCGTATTGACTAATTGGATCATAAGGGGTCGTACTGCCAACTAAATAAATATTGTCTGACTTATCAACTATCATATCTCTAATTGTTGTCTCAGTGTCGCTACTAAAGCCAATGTTAATTGCGCCATCTAAGTTATTAGTCGTGGTACTTTCGTCAGTCGCGTCGGTAAACGCAGTATCTAGTTCGAAATAGCCGCCTTTATCTATAAATTTAAGTAAATAACTTGATGCTGGCAATGGATATAACTGGTAATTATAATCATATGCCATAGTTGCAACAACTAAACTGCCATCGCTTAAAACCTCTAGGTTACTGGGTACCAGTACTTCGAAATCGGTAATTGCAAACTCAACTAAATCGTCTGCATCAGTTTGGTCGTTATCAAAGTTAGTATCCACTGCATATGTACCTGAACCTGCAGGTACATTAATATTATCAGGAGTAAAGTCGAGCTTAACTAACATTCCTGTTTCCGAAGTGGTTTCTGGATCGTATTTTGAACCAAGTATGAATACGGTTCCGTTGTCTAATAATTTAATGTCATTTAAATAGGTAGAATAAATGTCACTATAGCTATCGGTGCCTATATTGCTGGAGTCTAGAGCTAGTGTATTTGAAATGGTTTCGCTGTCGATATCGTAAATAAATAATGTAGGTGTATTTATTTCTGTTCCCACTTTGGCAATAAAGGCTATTTTATTTTGGTTTTCATTGTAGCTGTAGCTATTAAACGATATGGCGTCCGACGACAAGGTTACGATGATCGGATATCCGGTCTTAGAGGTGCCGTCAGTAGATAGTTTATTTATGACTAAATTGCTATTGGTGCAACCGTCATAATCTTGAAGAGACAACTCTAAAATCGAGTTGTCAGCCAGTTCAAACAGACCAATAGGTAGAGTATTTAAGCACTCGTTATAATTGCCGTCATTTTGTAAATAACTTTTATTAGCATTGACGCCTAAATTTGTAGCAAGCTGGCCGCTATTAATATCATGAGCGTAAAAGGCATAACCATCGGCAGCATTGAAGTCGTGGCGAGTTTTTTGGCTATATAATAAACCGTTACTATGGGCTAATAGGTATATTGTTTCAAAGTTGATATCGTGAGATATACCAAATTCATAGTCTTTTGTTTCGTTAATAGTTGCACCCGATAATAGGCTATAACGGTTAATGAGTTCACCTTGTAGGTTGTCTGCGGTTGACTCAACTGAATTAAATACCCGCAGTTGATTATTATTGTCGGTTATTAGGCGACCATTAACCCGATCAGCTTCAAAATCTCCAACATTACTCAACTCAGTCATCGTGGCAAAGTCTATATCTTCAAGTGATGTAGTGATGTTGTTATTGCTACCTGTTACCTCTACTTGAGAAACTAATAAATCATAATAAGGCGTGCTATTGATGGTGCGAATGGTGCGAACTAAATAGCTAATGTTACCATCAATATCAGTAGTTACATCTATTACTTGCTCTTCAGAGCCGCTGACAAAGTTCGTTACTAAATATCCTGTTGTGTTAAATGATGTATCAAAAATACTCGAAGGAGAGTTAGGGTCGATATTATCGATATTAATTTTAACTAATAAGCTATCAAGCTCTGAGTTAACATCTGTAGCGCCTGCAACTATTAAGGTAGAGCTATTTATTTGATGGTAGCTATATAAATAATCATTCGGGCCAATATCGAAAGCAATGTCATTGATAACTGGCAGTTTGCCAGCACCAGTTAAGCTTTCTTTATCTATCTCGGCAACTAACGTGGAAACACCATTTCCACCTTCTAAATAACCTAGAACTACAAGCGTGCCACTAGAATTTTCAACTAAACCAATAAGTTGTTCATCGTATCCTTGTGCAGCAAGGTCGATTCCGCCACTAATAGGGTTGCTATTGCTGTCTACAACGGGATCGCCATTTACATCTAACTTATCTATTTTTAGGGTTTTCGAACCAGCGGCAGTTGTATTGGCGCTGTTACTCGCTAGGTATAGGTAGCCATCAGAATGCAAAAGAAGATCCAGAGCGATGGTGTCATCACCCGTTATTGTGCGTTCATATTTTCCGTCAGTGCTAAAGGTGTTGTCTAAACTGCCATCAGAGTTTAAACGTATGACAAATGGTAACAATTCGGAACCATTGTCTTGACTTCCAGTGACATAAATCTTTCCATAATCATTGGCACCAATGGTAGTAACAGGAATGACTTTGGTACCCGTCATAGCGGCTATCAAGCTTTGGTCTTCAAATAAAGACTCACCATTTTGATCTATAATATTATTGTCGTGAAGGTTTTCAAAATCGATAAACTTAATGCCATTGTGACCAAAATCAGTGTCGTATGCACCGTTGCTATTAGTTTTTGCTATGACAATAAAACTTTTTCCACTGCTTAGTGCAAACGAGTTCAACAACATGAAGTTACTGCCGTTGTCGTCGATCGCAGCATCGGCTAAATAATCACTACTGGAGTTGTCGCCATAAGTATTAATGTTAGTAATACCACCATCAGCAAAGGAACTGTCTAAGACAAATTGTGTATTTTCAATAATATCGTTTACTGTAAGAGTAACCGATTGTGTAGTTGTTAGCCCGTTCTCATCAGTGACTGTGATGTCAAAATTAATGGTAGAGTTAGTTTCGAAGTTTAACAGGCTGTTATCAACAAGAAACACTTCCCCGCTAGCTGAATTAATCGCAAAAGTACCGCTAGGATCGTTTAAACTAAAAGTATGACTTTGACCAATATCTGGGTCTTCGATTACTGCCGTAAATACAATTGCGCCAGGTTTGCTATTTTCATCAAATGCAATGTTGTTACTGCTAGTAAAGGTAGGTGGATCGTTAACTGCAGTTACAGTTATCGTGAATTGTTCTGAGAAAGGCCCAGATCCATCCTCACCACCATCTTCTACAGTGATAGTCACAATACCTGAGGTATATTCACCTTCAACGGGTGTCCAAGAAACTACACCAGTAGCTGATATTGTCATACCAATAGGGGCATTATCTAAACTCCAATATAAATCAGAGCCATTGTTGGCATCGTCTTCATCAATTACAGAGGGGGTATAAGTATAAATCAGGTCTTCGGTTGCACTGGCTGGTGCGGAACTTGAGATAGATGGGCTGTCATTTATGTCATTTAAAGTAAGAGATATTGAGTGAGTATCCCAAAGTCCATCCTCATCGGTTACTACGATTTCAAAGGTAAAGTTTGGTGTTGTTTCAAAATTTAACAGGCTTTCATTTGCGACAAAAACTAATCCATTTTGTGTGTCTATTGTGAACGCACCACTTGAATCAAATAAACTGAATGTATGGCTCTGGCCTGTATCTGGATCGATTATGACAGGTGAATAAACTAATGAGCCTGATTTACTATTTTCATCTAACGTAATGTTATTTGAGCTCGTGAATTCAGGAGCATCGTTCACGCTAGTCACTGTTACAGTAAAAGTTTCTGAATAAGGTATAGAATTATCTTCACCTCCATCCGAAACTGTCAGGGTGACTAAGCCTGAGGTATAAACTCCTTCGAGTGGCGTCCAAGTAACTTCGCCAGTAGAAGATATAACCATGCCCGCGGGTTCATCGGTTAAAGTCCAGATTAAATCTGAGCCATTATTAACATCGTCTAAATCAACAACGGTGGGGCTGTAGGTATATAAAATATCCTCAGTGGCATTAGTTGGCGCAGAACTAGTGATTTGAGGACTATCATTAATTATAAGTTGATCAACACTAATATTATCAATAAAACCTGAATTATTTTCGCCTTGCCAATTTTGAAAATGCCATTCAATAACATGTGAACCCGCTGACAATAAATATGACATTTGTTGCCAAAGTTTATTTCCGTTTATTTGCGCCACCTGGCTTCCATCCACATATAGTTGTAGTGAGCCATTGCTATTGTCAGAGTTTATTTTCCAGTCAAATGAAAGCGTAGCACCATCATCCCCAGCAACAATATCAGTTGTTAAAATAGAGCGGTTATTATTTCTGACTGAACCGGATTGAAGTGCTGAATTACCAGTAGTGAAATTATCATTTTGTTCAAACCAACGGGCAAAGCCATCGGTAAATCCTGATGTAACTATGCTTTCAGAGTATTCAACTGCGTCTGCTAAATCAATTAATTCATGAACATCAACTTCATTTGGATAGGCATCATTTATATCTAATACGCCATCGCCATCATCATCAGAATCAATATCGTTGAATTCACCATCGCCGTCTATATCTTCCAAAAAGTCAAAAATACCGTTTGCGTTGTTATCCGGCGCTTCATAGATGGTCATGCCATTGTTGTACAAATCAAACAATATTCCATTTTCAATAGTTCCAAAACTAGGAACGTTGGCGTGTAAATAACTTAAATTTGTAAATGAATATATCGGTGTAAGCTCAGTTATATTGGTATAGCTGATGTTCAATTGATGTAAGGTATTTTGACTTCCAGCTAAGTTATCAAAGTCATCAAAAGTGGTGTTATTGGCCGTAAAGTAGCCTAATTGTAAATTTTTAAGTGGAGTAAAGTCATAAACGTAAGTGTGATCTAATGCTAAAGAGCTTAGATTAGTTAACCCTTCTAACGATGAAATATTGCTTCCACTCGCTTGTAATGACCATAAAGTTTCAAGGTTGGTGATTAACGCCCAATTAGTCGGGTCTAAGTTTACATAATTAACATTTAACCCTGTTAAGTTAGTCATTTGTGTAACTAAACTTACATCACTAAAATCAGTGTTAGAAACAGATAAATATTGTAAATCAAGTTGGCTTAAAACTAACCAGTCACTAATGTTATTGTTGGTTAACAGGAGAGTGTCCAACTTGGACATATGCGTGACTAAATTTAAATCAGTAAAGTTACTGTCATCTAAATTTAGGTAACTTAAATCAAAGTCATATAAGAAGTCCCAAGAGGCAAGATTGACTCCGTATAAGGTGAGTGTTGATAGATTACTGTGATTTTGTAATAAGCTAAAGTCGTCAAAATTAGTATTACCATGCAAGCTAAAATTAAACAAATCTAACGCAACTAGGGCGGTCCAATCGTTAACCGTTGTTTCAGTAAAATTGACTTGATTAAGATTAGGGAACCTAACAAGGTCAGTTAAGGTTTCAAATGTACCAGCGCACGAAATATAATGCACATCGTTAACATTAGCATTTGTAAAGCTATGGTTGTCCATAATACATTGGCCTAAATTAGGATCATCCCAATTAATATTGGCCAGCTTTTGATTTTCAGACAAAACAACATTATCTATAAATCCAGCGTCATCGTAGTTGGAGTCTACGCTGTCATATTTAATGTAATGCCATTCAATTTCATGGGTACCTGGCGACAACTCAATGGTTTGATTATGCCAATCATGCTCACCGGTAATGGCATTCCAATGTTGTGCATCTACATATAAAGCCAGTTGGGCGTTGTATTCTTGGGTGGAAACTTTCCAGTCAAAAGACAAGGACGCTCCTTCAGAACCAGCATCAATAGTTGTTTTTAATATTGAAAACTGGTCTTTAGATATTGCACCAGATCTTAATGCAGACCCTCCGGCGGTATAATATTCAGACTGAGCGAACCAACTGGATGTGCTTTGCGTATAGGCCGAACTAATACTGAAATCACTCACTTCTACGTAAGAGTTTAACTCTACGAAGGTGCTTTGTGTATTATCAAACGGATACGCATCACTATTGTCACCAACACCATCTAAATCACTATCTGAGTGCTCAGAATTATCGTTAGGGAACACATCGGCATTATCACCAACACCATCCGAGTCTGAGTCTTCACTTTCAGTTGCATCATAAGGGAACGCATCTGAGTTATCGCCTATACCATCTAAATCACTATCTTGTTGTTCTGTATTGTCATTAGGGAAAGCATCTTTGTTATCACCAACACCATCAGAGTCCGTATCGGCGGATTCAGTATAATCATATGGAAACGCATCTGAATCGTTGTGTATACCATCATTGTCTAAGTCATCGTCGCTATTGTCACCAACGCCATCACGATCGTAATCACTCCATTCTGATGGATCGGCAGGGAAAACATCATTGTTATCAAAATAACCATCATTGTCAGAGTCAATGACAGGTCCAAAGGTTAATTTGAAGGTTTCATCGTAACCAGAAGCAATAGTTAACCATAACGTGTAAGAACTGAGATCGTAATTGAATTTAACTTTCTCTGTGCTTTGTGTTTGTAATGGTAACTTAGAGTGAGCTAAAGGAATAAAGTCACCTTCGTTAGTCACTTGATAAACTTCAATTGAAACAAAACCAGCTTCAGCGTTTGAAAGTAGAGCAAACCGTTTATCATCAATCTTTAAAAGTGACTCATGTTCACCAGCGTTAATCGAGAATTCTGGCGTTATTGAAGGGGAGATAAATGATTTAACGGTTTTTGAATCAGTAAATAAGGTGACATCAATTGTCTCTGACCAAAAATTATCAGAATTGTAAAAACTGCTGTCCGTACTGCGAATATAATCGCCAATACCATTAGTAATTTGGTACACACTTGTACCTAATGCCAGTGTATCATCGTCTAATCGTGCATCCATATTACGAATATCTAGAAACCCGTAAGCTGGAATAGCGGCATAGACAGTTAAGCTATAATCATCTTCGATATTGTATATAGTTAAGCCGTAAGGAGACCCACCTAAACTTGAGTCATTTGAATGGTTATCGCTAATCTCAAAAGATAATATTTTATTATTATCAAGGCTTTTAACATAAATTACTCGATAGGTGGTTGAGCCAGTACCTAGTGTATAACGTGTTGACTCTACAGTGTCGTCATCTAATAATTTATTGACCAACACTTCTGTACCCGCATAAGGGGTTCCGGTATAACCCCCTTCGGTATTGTACATTTTGTCACCGAACAACATCGCCGTATGTTCATCAACTAATATTGAGCCACGGAAATAAGATGTTAATTGTTCAGTATCTTCTGGCCACAATTCAGTGTGCTCTAAGTAACCGTGTCCGTTATCTCTGATTCTTTTGTAATTTGAACTATCGTTTAAACCAAGCAAGCTAAATTGAGATGAAAGGCTGTTTGATGAAATCCTAGCTCCTTGATTGCCGAATTCATTTTGGTTTAATTCATTTGTAATTAAAGGCAACGATGTACTGTAAAGTATTGATTCTTTTGACCAGTTGCTCCAATAAATGTAATTGTTTTGTGGGTTAAAACGAACATCCAAGGTAATGCTGTCTATCGTGGTTTGTCCAATCAGCTCTATATTGTTACCCAAAGAAAATTGGCTTAATTGATACTTACGACTTTCATCTTCATCAATAACTATTAACTTAGACTCATCATCGTTGATGGACATGACATAAGCATTGGTTATATCAGTGCCATAATTTATTGAGTGATCCTCAGATAACCTGCCATCACTCCCATTAATAGACATGACTTTGAGCACACCGAGATGGGCGACGTACATTTGGTTGGATGACGATGCTTTGATTGCGATGCTGTAAGGAATACTATCCGCTAAAGATTGTACTGTTGTAGAAACGACTAAACCGGTGTCGGTATCCGTTTTTAATATTGCAATTTTAGAGTCATCATGGGCGTAATAAATAAATTTGCTGTCTGAAGAAATAGCAAAGTTATGCTCGTAATCTGGATACCCAAATGGGTTTAAATCAAATTCTCCGGCATAACTAAGGTGACCATTGGTTTGATCAATTTTGTAAATTAATAAGTAGTTTCCAGCAGAACTATAATGAACCGTTGTATATAAGAATTGACCGTTAGGTGAAAACTCAAATATTTCAGGCTGATTCGATTCAGCAGCCGCATCCGCTTTTAACATAAGCGGCATAGTTTGAGATAATTTTGCCTCCCCCGTAATAGGGTCAACATTAAAGACTCTTATGCCAAAGGTTGCTTCACCATTTAATTCAATGATTGATGCCCAGTATAAATTACCGTCATCAGCAAATTTTATATAATTCCCTTGAGTCGAATTACGGTTACCTAGTTGGGTTGTTGTGAGTTGGTTATAAGTACCCGTTACTGAACCATCGTCATTTAAGTCGGCAATCATAAGACCGTTATTTGAGCCTATATATGCATAACGACCATTAGGATGAATAGCTAACGATTGAACATTATCTAACATTCCATTAGATATCATGCCTTTATTGGAAAAGCCTAAATGTGTGTCGCCGTCTGTAAATTCAGCAACTAACGGATGGCTGTCAATGTTATCTAAGATACCGTCGTTATCGTCGTCAGTGTCAACTTCATTTGGTTGACCGTCGTTATCTGTGTCTTGTGCGCTAACCGTTATTTCAAATTGTTGATCGGTTGTCGAGTCAAGATCAGAAACGCTTAACGTAATTAATCCGGAGGTAGAAATATCGGTTGTCGGTATCCAAGTTATTTTACCAACCTCAGATATACTCATTCCAACAGGCGCATTGGTTAGCGTCCATGTTAACTCTGATTGAGTGTTGTTAGGATCGGATGCGGTTGGGGGGTATGAATAGAGTGTATTATGCTTCGCTGTTATAGGCGCTAAAGACGTGATAGTCGGTGCAACATTAGTTAAATTAACCTGAAGATAAAATGAAACCGTATATTCTTCATCATCGATTAAATACACAATAGTTATTGTGTCAAAGCCACCGAAACCTTTTGCAGGAGTATAGGTGATGGTATCACCATCAATCGTTATTTCGCCGTGTTCTGCGTTAATGTCATTGATTTCATAAAGAGTATCAAATCCATTCGTGAGTTCAGAAATACTGATCGTAATTGGACTTAGATCATCGGTCGTTGCGATAACTTCACTGACAAATAGTTGTACAGTGGCATCAACACTATTTAACTTACCGTCTGTAATTTTATAAGTAAAACTATCCGTTCCGATAAACTCTGAATTGGGGGTATAACTAAAACTACCGTCTTCTAATACGACTAAAGAGCCTGACGTTGGCTCAGAAACTGAGTCAAGTACAACAGAAATCTCATCATTATCTACATCCTTATCATTGGCTAAAATTCCAAAAAAGGGCGGCAAATCATTTGGGCTATTCGCTTGGACTATATAACTATCGTTTAATGGCGTAGGAGCATCGTTTTGAGCGATTACATTTATAGTAACAATCGCAGTTGCGGAATTGTTGTTATCATCGGTCAGGCTATAGCTAAACTGGTCGTTACCAAAATAATTTGGATTGGGTTGGTAAGTGAAACTGCCGTCGTCGGCAATGACTAAAGCGCCATTATTGGGTTCTGTTGTTACACTTAACGTTAATTCGTCCGTTGCATTATCTTCATCAAAGTCGTTGATTAAAATGCCTTTATCTTCAGATACAATTAGTTGTGCATCTTCATTAGTTTCATACGAATCGTTTATTGTTACCGGTGGATACCCATTAAATTCTGGGCTTGTTATGGTTACCGTTGCAGATTGTGAGGAATCAGAACCATCGGAAATAGAGTATGTAAAGTTATCATAACTGGTAAAGTTAACTCCTTTTTTATACTCAAAGCTGCCATCAGCGTTGATGGTCACTTCACCAAATTTAGGTTGTTGTAGTAACTCGGTTATAACGGTTAGCGGATCATTATCTATATCCGTATCGTTGGTTAACACACCTGGCGAAGTGATTGTTAATGTGTCGGCTTCAATCACAAAAGTGTCATTGATTGCTGAAGGTAAGTCATTTACTGCGTTTATTGTAATAGTGACGTTGTTGCTACTGGTTAAGCCATGAGAGTTTATGATGCTGTAACTAAATTGATCAGTTCCATTAAAGTTTTCATTTGGAGTGTAAGTAAAATCGCCATTTTCAGTAATGGTAACCGTACCATCTGTTGGCAAAGTGACGGGGGTGGTAATCGCAACAATAATATCACCTTCAGCGCTGTCATTAAGTAATAAGTTATTGCTTAAAATTTGGTCTTCATCAGTCGAAAACGTATCTGCGGCGGCAATAGGCACAACCGATTTGTTGCCATTAATTAAAATTAATTTGTCGCTAAATGCACTTTCTCCACTACCATCGATTCCAGTAACTAATATGTAATAGTCAGCAGTGACTGTTTTTTGTGTAAAAACGGTAGAGGTTTCCGTCAATGCTAATTTCGCTTCACCACCGGAGAGGTCAATATAATTTTGACCGGTTAGAGCGACATCATTACTAACGTAAACATTATAACGTAAAGCCGTTGTTAACGGACTCCAACTAATTGATAACTCCTCACTATCTGGATTTAACGTTGCTGAAACACCTGTTATAACTAATTCACGCCAATTGATATTTAGGTTATTTACTTGGGATAAGTTGCCGTCATTATCTTCAACCCATAATGTTATTGTTTGTTCACCACTAGACAAGGCAAACAACTTAGGATTAATGCCGTTTACAAATGCAGAAAATTCCGTTCCACAATCGATCTCACAAACTGTTAATGTCATATCAGAGCCAACAAAGCCAATCAATACTTGTTTGATACCTTGTTCATCGGCTACATCTAGAGAAACCGATATGTTGCCTGAGAATTCCGTCGCTGCTGAAGGGTAGTTAAATCCGCCCGTAGCATTAAAAACACTCGCTGTTGCAACGGAATTAGTTTGGTATACAACCCCAGCCACTTTGTGAGCAACCTTTTGCTGTACTAATGTCGCTTTGGATGCATCTATGACGTTGTCAGAGATTTGATCTGTGTCAGGCGTTGATTGTTCAGCCTCTGAGTTGAACTTACCACAGGCCGTGGTAAGTAATATGCTCATAAACAAAATTAACGTTTTGTTTATCTTACTAATTTGATATTTGGCTAATTTCATAATATTTACTACTTAAGCAAGAAGCTGCCATTCACTTTATTATTGGGGTTGTGTATTTCATGGAAATCAAACTCTCCAACAACAGAGTTTAAACCGTCAAAAAACGATGCGTTAATATCCCCATCAGCGAGGTTATTACCATGTGAAGCGAAACTTATATCTAAATTTAATTGATCAACTGAAATAATCCCACTGAAGGCCGCAAACCATTCTCCACCTTCATCATCAAAAGATATTTGACCAGTAGGGATCGTGCCATTATCAAAGTTAATGTTCATATTCATATTGAAATTTGAAATTGCACCGGCGCTAGACGTCACTGAGAAACTTTCTACATTGTTGTAATCAAAGCTGCCACTGCGTTGTGATAATAATTCCTCAGTTGTTGAGGTATCAATTGAATTAAAGTCATCTTCTACCGTTGTTGGTGCGTTATCTTCAATTTGTTGGAATTCTTCAGATATGGTGCTGGTAACGAGCTCCGTTTGTTCAGATATTGCTACATCTTCTGCTACATTTTCAGGTTCTTCAAGAGTACTAGTGTCGTTTGTATCTACGGCAATCAAAGACCCTTCTGAATCATCATTGTCTTCTGAATTTGAGGTGTCAGACGAATCAGCATCTGTCGCAATTTGGCTATTTTCATCAGATTCAGAGGAGTCTTCTAGATTTTCATCAGTCGCTTCATCGTTACTCTCTTCTGAATTTTCTTCATTGCCTTCATCGTTATTTTCATCCGAGCTTTCACCGTCTTCCGAATCACCTTCATCGTCGGTTGATTCTGAATTATTTGATTCAGACTCTTCATCCTCCTCTTCACTATCGTCTGTACTATGCCCTTCATTAAAGTTTTCAGGAGCTTCTAATAATTGAGTCACTTCACCTTCTTCACTCACAACGCCAAATGAATAATCTTCTCCATCACCAAAAGAAACTGTGCTTTCACTACCACCAGTATCAACAGTGACATCTATAGCACCGTCCCAAACAGCAAGAAACATATCACCATTAATTAATTCAATTTCATAATGGGTGCCTCGAATGCCGATACTGCCCGTAGGTGTTTTTAGGTTGTAATCACCGTTTTCAGCTTTTATTGCACCTGTTACTGAGCGCAAACCACCTTTGACCAGTTCCATAACAACAGAACCTCTTCCGTTGTCATCAGAAAAGCGGTAATCGGAAATGAGTAGCTCGGTACTTTCTTTGAGGGCAATCATGCCTCCATCAGCCATACGAAGTTGTGCTTTACTTTTTTTACCTGTGGTAACCACATCGTTGTCATAAATGATGGAACGTCGTTTAAGCGCCCTGGTTTTATCATTGGCGATGGCACTTACTTTACCTTTAGAAATAAGTGTTTTTCCTGCGGTTGTTTGTGCATTAACACTGTTTGCAGTGACAAGGCTGATGACTAGTACTATCTTATAAATATTCATAAACTTCCCTACAGCTCATATTGCCAGCTAGCACCAAGCTCAACTCGGTCATAACTATACAATTTTATGTTACTGCTTTTATTCTGCACATTTAAATGCAGTTTTAAGTTCAATCTATCTGTGGAATTAAACATTAACTGTGATGAAAACATCGACATTGTCTCATCACGCTCTTGCAAAAATAACGGATGAACACCTTTATAGGTATGCTGTTCAACCATAAACGAATTATTACTAATGACGGAATCTGTAATTGGCCAAGTTAATTGGTACATTGCGCCAATTACATCTTTATCATTAAACACATAACGCGAATCATCACTAACATCCTGTTGCCAATGAGCCATTATCGTGTGAACTTGGCTTGATTTTAAAAGGTATGAAACGGATAACTTAGTACGAGATAAGTCTAGTGCAGAATTTAATTCGTTGCTGATTACTGAATAGCTGAGGCTAGACATGATGCCACTACTTTTAGATAATTCACTTTGCCAATTAGAGCTTGCACCAGCTTCGGTTCGGTAATGCGTACCATTTAACCATAAAGGACGAGCGAAGCCGGATACTGATAATGTACCCACTTTAGATTTTTGTGCATAAGCTAAGTCAAAATTAACCATGTGTCTTTGGTATTCATTAAACTCTAAATAATCTACGTAATTTGCACCAATGTTGACTTTTAACCATTGATTTTGGCTAATAGGGTGTTGATAGTTTGCTTTGTAATTAAATGAATATGTTAGGTCGCGCGTTTGTCGAGAGTTATCAAATAATTGAATTTCGCCTAAATTGGGAATGAATATTTGCTCTTCTGCGGTGCCGCTATTAATGTTGTCGTCAAATGCCATCATGCCAGATATAAAATGGCCCCACGTTTTATTTTTATTAATAATAATTTTATTAATTCGATTTAATAATTTAGTTGCACTGTCGCGCTGATTATCTAATAGGGGTCTTTTGAGTAAACGGTTTAATTCAGCCACAGCCGCTTGCAGGTTATCTAATTTTTGGTAGGTTTGAGCCAGATAAAATCGTGCTAAATAAGAGTTAGGCACTTCGATTACTACTCGTTCAAATGCAAATACAGCCTCTTGGTATTGTTTATGTCCGTAAGCTGAAAAACCACTTAATAAGTCGAACTCAGGCAAACCACCATATTCAAAGGTATATTCATCCGACAATTGGAATGCTTGTGCATACTGTTTGTTGGTTAATAAGGCATTAAGCTGTTTTATAACGTCTGGATAGGGCATAACCTTGGCATAAGTTGTAAAACTTAGTATCAACAACAAACTTATTAAAAATGTGAAAATCCGGCTCATTTTTGTTTTCGTTCCTTTGGTGTACGCTTGGTATATAAAAAGGGCATTATTCTCTTAAAATTAAACTTTGACCTTCTTTAGCAAAAAAGAAACTGAAGTCAGGGTCAGTTTTTAATATTTTAGCAGTTAAATCATCAATTTCTTCGTCTGTTCTTAAAGGGTCATGACTAAACAAAGATAACATTTTAACATTTGCATTATGGGCTAAATTTAATGTCTCTGATATAGAGGAATGTCCCCAACCGAATTTTTGTGTCATTTCATGATCTAAATATTGGGCATCATGTATTAATAAGTCGGCATTAGCGCAAAACCCGGCCCATTGTTGTACAGTGCGAAAATGATGACTCTCTGGGGCTACAAGTTCATGATCTGTCGCATAAACTAAGATTTGATTATCACACTTTATCCGATAAGCTGAGCCACCATCAGGGTGATTCATATCCATGGCTTGAATTATAAAGTCACCTACCTCAATACCTTCATCGACAGAAAAGTTGGTTTTCTTTAATGTAATGGTCGACGGAAGCTGATGAAATTTTACTGGGAAATAACTTTTACTCATCTGATCTAAAATCGCAGTATCATGATTTAGAGTCGTACTTCCAGGGTAAATCGTTATGTTTACTCCTTTTTTAAAAATAGGCGTGAAAAAAGGAAATCCCTGTAAATGGTCCCAATGGTGATGGCTTAATAAGATGTGGATGGTGTCGTTATAGTTTTCAAATTCTTTACTGGCAAGTCGCAAACCTGTGCCAGCATCTAAAATTAGCTTTTGTCCACTATCGCTTTGTAATACAACACAGGGCGTATTACCCCCGTATCTTGCAGTATCAGGTCCGGGTGTGGGGATGGAGCCTCTGACTCCGTAAAAGGTTACTTTCATGATGAACAACGTTGATTATTTATCATCCAGTTTTATACGTTAAATAAGCAAAATTTACAATTTATCAGTAAAAATAAGCAAGAACAAAACATGCAAGGTCCAATTTATCTGGTTTTGCTAGGATCATTTTTTGTAAATACTAAATTTTCTATTACGCTTAGTGATAGGTAACTATAACTTTATGTAAATTAACAAGATAAAAAAAGAGTCACAAATCTAACTTGGCGGCCGATAACTATATACATCTTTACCGTCGTGTATATTGCAGTGGAAAGTGAGTTTTCCTTTTAAATAAGTAGGATAAAAAATGAAAATTTTAACAAATTTGACGATCAAAAATCGTTTGTTTGCTAATGCTATTGTTGTAGCAATTGCTCTATCAATTTTATTTGGCATGATGTTAGTGAACTCAAATGTCCTAAATACACTCGGTTTATCCTTAGCTAAAGTTGAAAAGTTGGAAGCGCAGGTGCTGACGTTACGAAAACATGAAAAGGACTTTTTAGCCCGAAAAGACATGAAGTACGTAAAAGAATTTCAAAGTACGGTAAAAAAACTGCAAAAAAATACGGTGGATTTACAACTGATAGCGGATGAGTTGAATTTTGAAGTTCCAGAGTTAAGCAACTTCGCTAAGTCAGTCAAAGATTATGCCATTCAATTTGATACGGTTAGTGCACTGCAAGTACAAATTGGTTTAACTCCGACCACGGGACTTTATGGTGAGTTAAGAAGTTCGGTGCATGAAGCAGAAGAAGAGTTAAAAAATAGTAATTCTTACAAATTATTAACTTACATGTTGCAATTGAGACGCGCAGAAAAAGATTTTATGTTGCGTAGAGATGTAAAATACCTAGATAAGTTTGATGCTGGAATGCAAACATTTAGGCAACAACTAATCCTGGAGTCTATGCCAGCGAGTGAATTGAGTAATATTCAGAGTTACTTAGCAATTTACGAGTCCAAGTTTAAGCAGCTTGCTAAAGCTGAAACCGATATTGGACTGGACGCTAAGTCAGGCGCATTAGGTAAGTTAAGGGCAACCATTCATCAAACGGAATCTTCATTAGACTCAATAATCAATAGTTTGGAAGTTGAGTTAGCAGAAAGAGTGGATTCAACCATTCGTAATGCCACAATCGTTTTCATTGTTGCCATGATTTTCACTTTATTCATTGTCTACACAACGAGTCGTAGCATATTAATGCCAATTTTAGCGGTCAGAAATGCAATTTCACATATACGTAGAAACAATGATTTAACTTGGTTGGTTAAGTCAAAAGGTAAAGATGAGCTTGTTGAGTTATCCACCGATGTGAACTCATTAGTTGCCGATTTCAGAAACTTAATAATGAACGTTAATACGGCACTTAACACCTTAGATAATTCTACTGATGAATTAGCCTCCAACACACAAAATACGCTAGAGGGTATGGAGTTGCAGTTTAGTGAGAGTGATATGGTTGCTACCTCTGGTGCAGAGATGCAAGCAACGGTTGCGGATATTAGTCAGAATACACAACTTGCCACAGCGACTGCGAATAAAACGGGTGAGATGGCTCAGGCTGGTGCTAAAGAGGTTGGACAAACCGTTGCCAATATTAGTGAGTTAGCTAATCAGTTAAAAAATGCTTTAACTCAAATAGAGAAATTAGAAAAAGACAGCCAATTAATTGGAACCGTATCTGATGCGATTCGCGGAATTGCTGAACAAACTAATTTGTTAGCGCTAAATGCTGCGATTGAGGCAGCTCGTGCTGGAGAGCAAGGTCGAGGTTTTGCGGTGGTTGCAGATGAAGTACGAAGTTTAGCTATGCGAACTCAAGAATCTACTAGTGAGATTGAAACGATTATTTCCTCATTGCAATCAAGTACTCAAACCATCGTTGATGTGGTTAATCAATGTTATAAAAATGGTATTGAATGTTCTGAACAAGCACAAAGTGCGGGTGAGTCGTTAGGCCGGATTGCAAGCCATGTAGATGAAGTGGTTGGCATGAATAGCCAAATTTCAGCATCACTACAAGAGCAAGATATGGTAGCGACAGAAATGAGTAAACATGTTATTAAAATTCGTGATATTGCGAGTGACTCACAAGAACGTGCTGCTATCAATGCAGATGCTAGCCGAGACATAGCGAAACAAGCTGCTATTTTACATCAAGAGATAGAACGTTATAAAACAGCTAGTTAAGCGTAAAGTTATTACATCAAAAAGCCCGTTGATGCTAAGTCATAAACGGGCTTTTTTATTTATTAATCAATACGTTTATACAAACCTATCGTTAAAGAATAAATTTACTCAAATCTTCATCTTCGGCAATTTCATCTAGGTTTGCTTTTACAAAGCTCTGATCAATGATGACTGAGTTACCACTGCTTTCTGAAGCTGTGAATGAAATCTCTTCCATTAGTCGTTCTAGAACAGTATGTAAACGTCTGGCTCCAATGTTTTCATTACGCTCATTTACTTTAAATGCTACCTGAGCAATCTCTTTAATTCCATCTTCTGTGAACTCAATGGCCAAACCTTCTGTTGCTAATAAAGCAATGTATTGCTCCGTTAACGATGCATTGGGTTCAGTTAAAATTCGTTCAAAGTCTTCTGGCGTTAATGCACTCAATTCAACACGAATAGGTAGACGGCCTTGTAACTCAGGAATTAAGTCTGATGGTTTGCTCATTTGGAATGCACCGGATGCGATGAATAACATATGATCCGTTTTTACCATACCGTATTTAGTTGATACCGTACTGCCTTCAACTAACGGCAATAAATCACGTTGTACACCTTCACGAGAAACATCTGCGCTATTGGCGCCTTCACGTTTACAAATTTTATCGATTTCATCGATAAAAACGATACCGTTTTGTTCAACGGCTTCTAACGCTTTTTCTTTTAAATCATCATTGTTGACTAATTTTGCCGATTCTTCGTCGATTAGCATTTTAAGTGCAACTTTGACTTTTAATTTACGAGGTTTAGTTTTATCACCAGATAAGTTTTGGAACATACCTTGTAATTGTGATGTCATTTCTTCCATGCCTGGAGGTGCCATGATTTCAACACCAATTTCTTTTTGTGCAACGTCAATTTCAACTTCTTTGTCGTCTAATTCCCCTTGACGTAAACGTTTACGTAATACTTGACGGGTATTGCTTTCAGGTTCATCAGACTCAATTACTTGGCCATAGGTATCTCTAGGTTTAGGTAATAAAGCATCTAATATACGCTCTTCTGCAGCTTCTTCAGCTCGGTGTTTGTTCTTTTCCATTGCCGCTTCGCGGGTTATCTTAATGGATATCTCAGTTAAATCCCTGATGATGGACTCAACTTCTTTACCAACATAACCTACTTCGGTAAATTTGGTCGCTTCTACTTTGATAAAAGGAGCATTGGCCAATTTAGCCAATCTGCGTGCTATTTCCGTTTTACCCACACCTGTTGGGCCAATCATTAAGATGTTTTTTGGTGTGACTTCAGCACGTAATTCAGCTTCAAGTTGCATACGACGCCATCTATTTCTAAGGGCGATTGCGACAGCTCGTTTGGCATCATTTTGACCAATGATATGCTGATCTAATTCGTGAACAATTTCTCTTGGGGTCATTGCTGACATTTGATTACCTTTTAAAAATTCTATAATTCTTCGATGGTTAAATTGGTATTAGTGTAAACACAAATATTGCCTGCAATGTTTAAACTTTTTTCTACAATGTCTCGGGCTGATAATTCTGTGTTTTCTAACAAAGCGGTAGCGGAAGCTTGGGCGTAAGGTCCACCAGAACCAATGGCGATTAAATCATTTTCTGGCTGTATTACATCACCATTACCAGAAATAATGAGCGAAGCGGTTTCATCTGCTACGGCTAATAATGCTTCTAGCTTTCTTAACATTTTGTCGGTACGCCAATCTTTTGCTAATTCTACCGCAGCTTTGGTTAAATGACCCTGGTGCATCTCTAATTTAGCTTCAAATTTTTCAAATAAAGTAAAAGCGTCGGCGGTTCCACCGGCAAAACCAGCAATCACTTTATTGCGATATAAACGTCTAACTTTTACGGCATTGCCTTTCATTACTGTGTTGCCAAGTGATACTTGACCATCTCCACCTAATACAACATTGTTACCGCGACGAACTGAGACTATAGTGGTCATTGTCCACTCCTAAAAACCTAGATTAACGTCTATGTAATGTTTTTTTCTATGAATTCAAGCCCGAGTTTTTAATAGTTATCTATTATTAATAAATATGGTCGGTTTTAATTCAATAAAAGTGACAGTATGCCGATATTAAATATAGGTGTTATGAAAGTTCTTTTCCTTATATCCGTTCTTCATAAGCGTAAGTTAAACACGTTATTACAAAAGGGTTGCCTTTGTTAAATTCAATTAGTAAAAAAGTGGTTATCGGTTATTTATCAATTTTAATTGTTTTAGGTTTAACCACGAGCACCTTGTTTTCGAAGTTAATCACGATTAAATCCATTAGCGATCAATTTGTTACTGACACATTACCTACCTTACAGTCTGCTAATCAGGCCATTTCGAGTTTAAGTAAATTATCAATCGCGGCATATGGTTTATATGGTTACACGTTAACGGCGGATGAGTTTAGTTCAGAGGTCGATAGCGAATTGAAACGCTTGGCTGCGGCTTTACCAAAAGTAAGCCAACATCTAAATAAGCCTAATATCAAATTAACGGAATTATCTGCACTTCTCACAGAGCTTAAAAATCAAATGACGGCTGATTCTGTTGATTGGGATGTGGCCAGAGATTTGTTAACAAAGTTACAAACTCAATCTTTAAAAGTTGAATCAATACTAAATCAAGCAGAATCGTCAGTGTCTAATCAGGCAAATGAAAAAGTGAATCATGTCACTGTTAATATCGACAATATGCTGACTTGGTTAATTTTGAGCATCATAATTATCTTTGTGATTACATTACTGGCACTGTTATTAGCTAAAAATACAATTGTCAAACCTGTGAAATCCTTGTCATCTCAACTTGATTATATTGTTGATGATCATGATTTAAGTAAAGACGTCAGCATAAATAGTGGTGATGAGATCAATATCACAGCGAATAGTGTTAACCAATTATTAAGAGCATTTCGTAAAGTAAATGGTGAGATTAGCAATTCTGCCGACGTGTTATACCAATCAATTGAGCTGTTAAATCACAGTGCGGGTTTGTCAGACGAGCAAATAAGAAAGTTATCAGCCACTATGGTAACTATGCTTAATAGCCTGTCTCAATTGGAACATAGCATTGGTGATGGTGCTAATCGTTCGCTGTCTGCGTCTGAACAAGCACGTTTAGGGGCAGAGCAAGTGGAGCAAGGGTCATCAGACATTCAACAAACCGCTGACATTATTGCCGAGCTTTCTACCGATATCGATATTTCCTCAGACATGTTATTAAGTTTGAAACACTCAGGCGATAAAGTTAGTTCTGTGGTTAAAACGATTGCAGAGATCGCTGAACAAACGAATTTATTAGCACTTAATGCGGCGATAGAAGCTGCGAGAGCTGGTGAAACGGGCAGAGGCTTTGCTGTTGTTGCCGGTGAAGTTCGAACGTTGGCTTCCCGCACTCATGCGTCTACTTATGAAATTAATTCTATTTTAGCTGAAATTGTTAGTGCAATTTCGTTAACGGTAGAGTCAATGGAAACGAATAAGAGTAAAGCGAACGAAGCGGTAAATGCGGCAGAAGTTACGGTTCAATCGCTAAATGAAATTAAATCTACCGTGATTAGGTTAAGTGATGAAAATAATCAATTAGCCGACTTTGGCAAAGCCAGTCAAAGTGATGTCTCTCAGATCCGTGCTGATATAGATGATATTAGTGGCTCTGTTGAACAAGTTAGACAAACCAGTGACGAAACCAGACAAGCGTCAAACTCACTGGGGCAATTGGTAACAGGACTAAATCAATTGTTAAAACAGTTTAAAACGTGACAAGAATAGTTAGTTTTAAACTGTTTTAACCTAATTTGATCTATCTAAATACACAACCGTGAATATTATTACGTTTTAATTCGTGGCGTGTCTTTTCAGCTGTTCTTTTTTTCTCGTATGGCCCAAGATCTACTCGGTACCAAATCCCTGATGTGCCTTGATACTCTTTAACTTCAGACTCGAAACCAGCAAAAGCAATTTTAGCTTTAAGGGCTTCCGCTCTATCTCTTGAACGTACTGTAGTACAACGTACAATAAAGGGACCTTTTGCTTCTAATTCTTCTGTGCTGACTTTTACTTGTTTATTTTCTAACTCTTCAATAAATTGCCACTCTTCGTCATCAGGTGGGGGTGGCACCGATTGTTTGCTTTTCTTTTCAATAGGTTGTTTTTGGTCAACTGTATCAATAGTGGGTTGGTCACTTAATTGGGATAAAAAATAACCAAAACCAGAAACCGCTAACACGATAATTGCAAGCTTTAGCACAGGGAACGGTTTTTTCTCTTTGGTTTTGGTTGTTCGTCTTGGTTGTTTCTTATTTTTATTTTGACTTACATAATCTTTATTTTTCATATTGGGGTAGAGAACCTTAATTGTTTTATACGTTAACTCAAATCCAAGGGATCGATGTCAATTGACCAGCGGATTCTATTATCCTTTTGCACACTATCCAAGTTTTCAATTAACCAATCGACGACTTTATGTAGATAAGGTCTAGATTTGCATTGAATAGTCAGCATATGACGGTATTTCCCAGCTTTTTTCATCATAGGGGCTGGGCTCGGTCCTAATACTAATAAATCAGCAAACTGACTAAGGTGAGGACTGATAGACTGTAGCCATTGGCTCGCGTAGTTTTCATTAGTCGCCTCAGCTCTTATCAAAGCTTGATGTGAGTATGGAGGAAGATTTAACATTTCACGCTCAGTTAATGCAAAGCTAGCAAAGTCTGAATATTTATTATTGATGAGATCTTGGATCACCGGATGTTCTGGAAATTTAGTTTGTAACCATACTTCACCTTTTATACTTCCTCTACCGGCTCGTCCACTGACCTGAACAATTAATTGGGCAAGTTTTTCTGGAGCTCTAAAGTCGCTACTAAACAAGGAGCCATCAACATCAACAACACCTACTAAGCTAACATTTGGAAAATGATGCCCTTTAGCAACCATTTGAGTACCTACAACAATGGAAGGATTACCTTGATTGATTTGTTCGAGTATTGCTTCAAACTCGCCCTTTTTGCTTGTGCTATCTCTGTCTAATCTAATCACTGGATAATCAGGTATTGCGTCTTGCAAAGCTAAATGAAGCTGTTCGGTACCAACACCGACAGTGGATAAACGAGTCGAGCCACAACCTTTACACTGATGAATCGTTGGTTGTTGATCACCACAATGGTGACAGATGAGCTGATTTTTACTTTTATGAAATGTAGTATAGCTACTACATCGGCTGCATTCTGTTAACCAACGGCACTCTTCACACATAAGAACGGGAGCAAACCCTCTGCGATTAATAAACAACATAACTTGTTGACCCGCAGCTAAGCAGGACTTTACTTTTTCAAGTAAAGGTTCACCTATACCAGAGTCAACACGGCATTGATTTAGGTCTAATAATTTCATTGCTGGCAGTTGGCTACCAGCTGCTCGACTTTTTAACTCTAAGTGATGAAACTTACCCACTAATGCATTCTGTAACGTTTCCAAACTGGGGGTTGCAGAGCCTAATATAACCGGGATATTTGCCACTTTAGCACGATAAAGGGCTAATGAACGGCAATGGTATTTAAAGCCTTCCTGTTGCTTAAATGATGCATCATGTTCTTCATCTATAACTATCATGCCCAAACTGGCAAACGGTAAAAATACCCCAGAACGAGTGGCGATGACTATTTTTGCTTGGCCACTGCGTGCCTTATACCAAGTATTAAATCTTTGTTTATCCGTCATACCAGAATGCCAAAGTTCGACATCTAGGTTAAATCTTTGTTTAAAGCGACTAATGGTCTGTGGTGTTAACCCAATTTCTGGCACACAAACAAGTACCTGTTGCTGCTTTAATAGGATGTGTTCGATGGCTTGTAAATAAACTTCAGTTTTTCCACTGCCGGTGACACCATCGAGTAAAAAGCATCTGGGTAGGTTGTTATTATTGCTTGAACTGTTAATCGCGGAAACCGCAATTGCTTGTTCGGTATTAAGTGAAAGTTGCCCGGTAATATCGTCCGCCGTTACAGGTTTAATATAAATGGACGAGGTTTTCCAATTTGCCCAGCCTTCATCAACAAAACGTTTTATTGAGGTAGATTTCATGTCTTTGTTGGTTAATTCAGAGCGGGTATAAGACTGCTCCGATAATAGTGATAATAACTTATGTAATTGCTTGGCATTTTTAGGTATTTTTTTATCTACATTGTGTTTTTGACTGAGTGTCAATCTTTGCGGTGCAAGTTGACCAATGGTTTTATTTTCACGCAAAACACCGGGTAACGCCGCTGAAAAGACTTCACCAATTGGATGTTTGTAATATTCTGCCGCCCAAAGTAATAGATTTAATTGCTCTGAAGTGAAACTTGTCTCATTTTCTATTAACGCAATAATTGGTTTCAGTTTTTCTATTGGATATTCCGATTTATCGGTAATGTTTATCACTGTCCCAACCAGAGTTTGACGCCCAAATGGAACGATAACTCTTTGACCTTGCTGAGGTTTATTGCTGATATCTATAATGTCAGTTGGTGCTATATATAGATAATCGAAGAGTTTTCTTAATGGTAGCGGTAAGGCTACTTGCAGAACTTGATGATTAAATAATGACATTAAACTCTGTGACCCATATGGATAAGTTGACAAAATGAAAGCAATCACTTACTTTTGTTAAGGCTTAAGTAACTATTAATATTAAAACTAGTAAAAACAGATGAAATTGTGTTTACCCAAAATGTATAAGATTATATTTTTCAGCTTAATGTTAAGCGTTAATATTAACATATTTGCAAAAGAAGCAAGAACCTATTCTACCGAAGGATATTGTATTCTGGCGTTTGAGCAAGTAGACAATGATTACTTAAAACAATACGAAAGTCGACTTGGTTTTCGCCCAAAAGTTAAATTGTGCAACCGAGTAAATCGCTTAGTAGCTGAGTTTCAACCAGCCAGTTGGAATTACCAATATGGTCAGCCTTACCCTGGCAGTAGTATTTATTTAAACCCCAATCAAGTTGAAAAAATTATCCAAGCGAGAGAAAAACATAGGCAAGTTCGTCGATAATTAAATTATCTTTTGAATTAATACTGTTATTGCTTGATCTTTAGTCGATACCGATTATAATTCGCGCCCTAAATTTATTTAAACTTCGTATGGTATTCGGCAATGACCGGATGGCGATACGGCCTAATGAGGTAATCCCATGCAAAAAGACATCCACCCACAGTATGAAGAAATTAACGTATCTTGTTCATGTGGTAACAAATTCGTAACTCGTTCAACAGTATGTAAAGACTTACACTTAGACGTATGTTCTGCTTGTCACCCTTTCTATACTGGTCAACAAAAACAAGCTACTACTGGTGGCCGTGTTGACAAGTTCAAAAATCGTTTTGGCATGTTGGGCAAAAAGTAATAATTGCTTAATACGCAAAAAAAGCACCTTAGGGTGCTTTTTTTATGCCTGTAATAAAAACAATTTATTTTTAATTTTGTTGTAAGTAATCAACGCATCAATTTACTCGTCTCTTTATAAAGTGTATTCAACAGGTCGAATCTGCTTTGATCTTAGTCAATTGCTTAAGAAATACACCTTAAATGTTTTCATCTATCATTTGGGTGATATTTTCAACTTTTTGTTCTTTGAGTCTAAATGTTGTTAAATTACATCTTACTGGTATGAACAGCATCAAACCTTATAACTTATTACACGCATGTGGTTTTTTATCTAAGACTTTAGTAGTACATTAACTCTAATATACAGTCTCTTGATTGTTTAAATAAGTAGCTGAGTTTTAGCTATCAATTGCACTCAAGAGCCCACTTTATTGCTGTTAATAGCTAAATATCAGGAAGTAACTAAATGTCTGATTTAAAAAACGAGCTTTGGAATATCACCAATATCCAAAGCCGGGGAAAATAGAAGTAGCTTTAACCACGTCGGCAGAGACCGTTGATGATTTATCACTCGCTTATAGTCCAGGGGTTGCTGAACCAGTAAGAGAAATAGCGCTAGATCCAGATAATGCTTATAAATATACAGCCAAAGGAAATACAGTTGCCGTGATCAGTAATGGCACTGCCATCCTGGGCTTAGGTAATCTTGGACCGTTAGCTTCAAAACCGGTAATGGAAGGTAAAGCATTATTGTTTAAACGTTTCGCTAATATTGATTCGTTTGATATTGAAGTTACCCACAATACGACCGATGAGTTTATTAATACAGTTGCCAGTATTGCCGATTCGTTTGGCGGAATTAATTTAGAGGATATCAAAGCCCCAGAATGTTTTGAAATTGAAAAAGAATTAATCAGCCGTTGCAACATTCCTGTGTTTCATGATGACCAACATGGAACTGCAATCGTTACATCCGCTGGTATGTTAAATGCGTTGGAAATTCAAGGCAAGGCTTTGCACGATTGTACTATTGTATGTCTTGGTGCAGGTGCAGCCGCTATCGCGTGTATGGAGTTGTTGATTAAATGTGGTGCGCAACGTGAGCGAATATACATGTTAGACCGTCAAGGTGTCATTCACACTCGTCGCGATGATTTGAATGAATATAAAATGCGTTTTGCTAATAATACGGACAAACGCACATTAGAAGAAGCAATCACAGGTGCTGATATATTTGTTGGTGTGTCAGGTGCCAATCTATTAACCGCGGAAGCGTTAAAGTTGATGGCCCCAAATCCTGTTGTTTTTGCGTGTTCTAATCCTGATCCAGAAATTCAGCCTGAATTAGCTATGTCTGTTCGCGACGATTTAATTATGGCAACAGGCCGTTCAGATTATCCAAATCAAGTTAATAATGTTTTATGTTTTCCGTTTATATTTCGTGGAGCGCTCGATGTTAGGGCAACGGTGATAAATGACGAGATGAAAATTGCGGCAGTCGAAGCGATTAGACAATTAGCGAAAGAGCCGGTGCCTGAGAGTGTATTAAAAGCGGCCAATGTTAGCGAATTACATTTTGGTGCAGATTACATAATCCCAAAACCAATGGATCCTCGTTTACTAGAAAAGGTTTCAAAAGCCGTTGCTGATGCAGCAATTAAATCTGGGGTTTCAAGGATTTGATTTAACCTAATTTATTAGAGCAATAAAAAAACGCAGCTTAATGAGGCTGCGTTATTTATTTGAAAAATTAAATAAAAATTAAAATTAATTTATTTTATTCTTCAATAGTTGGTATTTCTTTACCCATTTTAATAAGAATGTTTCTTACTTCTTCTGGGATCTGCTCAGGATTTTCTTTCGCTAAGTCATTATCTGCTGGTAATGGTTGACCTGTAAATGCATGTAAAAATGCTTCACACAGTAATTCACTATTTGTAGCGTGTCGCAGATTTTGCACTTGACGACGAGTTCGTTCGTCGGTCAACACCTTTAAAACATTGAGCGGTATAGATACTGTGATCTTTTTTACTTGCTCAGATTTTTTCCCATGTTCTGCATATGGGTGAATATACTCACCGTTCCACTTTGCCATAACAAACCTATTTGTTGTGAATCCAGCTATTAATATTATTAACAACCAGGTACTAAATTTTTGAGACTGTGAAATTGTATTGAATTTATTTATTTAGTCAAATTATCGCATTCTAAAAGTTTAGACGTCTAGATGGTTGACAATACTAATAATCAGTTTATAGTTTAGCCATCTAAACGTGTAAATGTCCGAGGGTGATATGTCAAACCAGTCAATAAATAACCTTGATGCTGAAACAATTGCAGTGCAATCCGGTTTAAATTCTGACCAAAGTCACAATTCAGTTGTTGCCCCTATTTATTTGGCAACCAACTTCGAATTTGACACGATTACTAACAAACCAAATTTTGATTATAGTCGTGGTGGCAATCCAACTAGAGATCTATTAGCCCAAGCACTTGCAGAATTAGAGCGTGGTAAAGGTGCAGTCGTTACATCTTCAGGCATGGCTGCTATTAATTTGGTTTTACAGTTACTCACGCCTAACGACACTCTAGTGGCTCCTAAAGATTGTTATGGTGGAACTCATCGATTATTTACCAGTTTAGCTAAACGCGGTGGATTTAATTTAGTTTGGCTGGACTTTTACGCAGAAGACATTGAGAAACAGTTACTTCAAACAAAACCTCAAATGATCTGGTTAGAAACCCCAAGTAATCCATTATTACGTTTAACTGATATAAAACAGTTTTGCCAAGTGGCAAAACAAGTTAATGCAAAAGTTGTTGTAGATAACACCTTTTTATCTCCACTAGGGCAATCACCAATTGCGTTAGGGGCTGATATAGTTGTTCATTCTTGTACTAAATATCTCAATGGTCACAGTGATGTTATTTCTGGGGCAGTTATTTCAGCGGATGAAGAAACACACGAACAAATTAGTTGGTGGGCCAATAATACTGGCGTAACCGGAGCGCCATTTGATAGTTATTTGATTTTACGTGGTATCAGAACCTTACCAATTCGAATAAAGCAGCATAGTGAAAATGCACTTGCCATTGCGGAGACCTTATTAGCGCACAAAAATGTAACGAGCGTTAATTACCCTGGGCTACCTCAGCACCCTGATCATCAATTAGCACTTCGCCAACATAAGCAGCATGGTGGCATGGTGAGTTTTGAAATAAATGCAGATGACAGCCAAATTGATGCATTTGTGAAAAAATTAAATTTATTTACTCTTGCTGAATCATTAGGTGGCACAGAAAGTTTAATTTGTCATCCAGCTAACATGACACATGCAGCTATGGACGCAGAAGCACAAAAAGAAGCGGGTATTACCCCACAATTAATTAGGTTGTCGGTGGGGATAGAAGCTAAACAAGACTTAATCAACGATTTAGTGCAAGCATTAGACTCGTTGAATAGTTTAAAAGTTGCTTCCGCATTTTGTTCTGAAAATGAAACGTCAATAGAACTTGAAACCATCGCCACTTGCCGATTAAGTCCTGCTTTAGCAGCATTGTGGTAACTGTAGGTTTTATTAATAGGGAACGGAACGGTATAAATGACTCTGAAAATAAAAGATAGCGGCGTGAGTAAATCAAGCATGGCAGAAGTGAATATTATATTGCTTGGTAAGGGGAACGTGGGCAATGCGTGGTTATCTTTGTTTAATGAACAAAAAGCACGTTTTGCGCAAACTGTAGAGGTTAAACTGATTGTCGTTGCCAATTCAACTAGAGCGATAGTTAACCTTGAAGGGTTAACATCAAATCAATTTAATAACTTTGCTGAAGATTCAACTGTAAATGATTTAGCTGGGTTAATTGAGCAAGTTGAACAAGCGAAATTAGATAATGTTCTTGTGATTGATGTTACCGCTAGTCAACAAGTTACTCATAGTTATCCTGAGTTTGCGTCATTAGGCTGGAATATTATATCGGCCAATAAAATTCCAATGTCGGTGTCATCTGAGCGTTATAAACGATTAGTGAGCTTGTTAAAAAGTAATGGTTGTTATTGGGGAATAAATGCTACGGTAGGTGCTGCATTGCCTGTGCAATCTAGCTTGGTTGAATTAATTCAATCTGGCGATAGAGTGTTATCAATAAATGGCGTTTTTTCAGGAAGTTTATCCTATTTATTAGTCAATTATGACGGAAAGCAAAGTTTCACTGAGTTAGTTAAACAAGCTAAAGATGCTGGGTTTACCGAACCAGACCCAAGAGAAGATTTATCAGGTGCAGATGTACAAAAGAAATTATTAATTTTATCCAGATTAGCGGGTTATATTATTAATTTAGATGATATTTCTGTTCAGCCTTTATTACCGCAAGAACTATTACAGGGAAGTGTGGCTGATTTTTGGGATAAGAAAGATAAAATTGATTTATATATGTCGCAAAAATTTGCAGACGCAGAGCAAAAAAGCAGTAAATTAGTATACGAAGCAAAAGTATCTTTTGTCGATAAAGTTGCATTTCCATCAGTAGAATTAACGGCATTACCAGCAGCGAATGCCGTAACTCAGTTATCACCTACTGATAATGTATTTACTCTGAAAACTGATTTTTATAACGACAACCCATTGATCATTAGAGGTCCGGGAGCGGGTGCAATCATAACCGCAACAGCAGTGAATATTGATTTAAACAAATTTGTAACTCAATTGGCCGTAGCCAATGAGATAGCCAACAATAAAAAATAAATAGAGAGCACAACATGAGTTTTCAGCGAGCACAGCACTTAGAGTCTATAAACAACAACCTACTAGATATTAAAGGTAAAATTGATGTTTCATTCGAGTTTTTTCCACCAAACTCAGAAGAGATGGAAACGACACTTTGGAATTCAATTGAGCGCTTAACTCCTTTAAACCCTAAGTTTGTTTCGGTTACTTATGGTGCAGGTTCTGGAACACGCGATAGAACGCATGATGTGATAAAACGCATTCAAAAAGATACCAATCTATCAACGGCTGCTCATTTAACTTGTATCGATGCCAGTAAAGAAGAACTTATACAAGTTGCTAAAGATTATTGGGAACATGATGTGCGTCACATTGTCGCCTTACGCGGTGATTTACCAGATAATTCAGCAAAACCGCACATGTATGCTTCTGATTTGGTCACGTTATTAAAATCAGTTGCTGATTTTGATATCTCAGTTGCTGCGTATCCAGAAGTGCATCCAGATGCCCGCAACGCGCAGGCTGACCTTATTAATTTAAAACGTAAAATTGATGCTGGCGCTAACCGTGCTATCACCCAATTCTTTTTTGATGTGGACTCTTATTTACGATTTAGAGACCGTTGTGCTGCAGCTGGTATTGAAGCGGATATTATTCCTGGGATATTACCGGTAACTAATTTTAATACGTTAAAACGCTTTGCTGGATTAACCAATGTTCATGTGCCAAATTGGATTCATGACTCATTCCAAGGTTTAGACAACGATCCTACAACACGAAATATGGTCGGTGCTTCTATCGCAATGGACATGGTTAAAGTCTTATCAAAAGAAGGGGTAACGGATTTCCATTTTTATACACTCAATCGTAGTGAATTAAGTTATGCCATTTGCCATATGTTAGGTGTGCGTCCAACCGTTTAAATTATAAAGAGTCAACTTATCGTTGGCTCTTTTTCTCTAGCCTTCAGTTTGACCTTGATCCCCCTGTTAACTAAAAATAACATCCATACAGTGTTACATTCAAAAATATACTATATTGTAAATTAACTTCTTAGTTATCAAATTGACTGCGAGCACATAGTTATAAACATATTTACTACTACATAATGTAAGGTAGGAAAGTTTTGACAAAACAGGAATGGGCACATTTAGAGTTTAAATTGTATTAGTCTTAGTCATCGATAAAACAATTTAGAGTCATTACATTTATTAGGGCATGAAATGATAGTAGTAAATGACGAAATATTATCAAATATTAATAAAACGTTTGTTATACCTCCTAGACCCGATTTATTAACCGAACTCAAAGATATTATGTCGGAAAAAGACCCATCATTAATGGATATGGGCAATGTGATAGCCAAAGATGTTGGTTTATCTGCAGCAATACTTAAGTTAATTAACTCTCCTGCATATGGCTTAGCTCGAACCGTTTCAGATATTAAACAAGCGGTTATGTTTTTAGGATTTGATGGGATATATACATTAGTTCAAGGTATAAAATTAAAAGAAGCATTTGCTGTAGGGAAGCGTTCTATTAATTTAGATAGATTCTGGGATACGGCAGAAGAAATAGCTCAAGTAGCGCTGGTCATAGGTGGTGAAGTTAAGAGTAAAGTGCCGGTCGAAAATCTTTATACAATAGGGTTATTTCATGACTGTGGAATACCTGTTATGGCCGCTAAATATGATGACTATATAAAGGTTCTGACTGAATCAAATAAAAACTATGAGCGTACTTTGGTCAACATAGAAGAGGCTACCTATAATACTAATCATGCAATTATTGGATATTATCTCGGTTCAAGCTGGCACTTACCAAAAGATATTTGTCAGTTGATATTAAGGCATCATGACTTAAATTTTTTAGACAAAATTGAAGGTGATATAGAGCAAATAAATTACTCTGTATTGAAAATGGCAGAAAATATTGTGCATGTCGAAAGAAGACATATAGCAGCTCCAGATTGGCCTATGTTAAAAGACGCCGTATTGGATACATTAGGGTTTACTGATGATATTTATAACGATTTAAAAGAAGATATTACTGAATTAGTGTTTGGACGTTAATAGTGAAGGAAGATAATAATCACCCTAAAAAGATAGATGAATTGCTAGCTGAAAGTAAAAGCATTTCGCTGCAATTACAGCAATTAAATGAACACAAATTAATTAAAGCTTATAACTCAATACCTCAATTATTATGGTTTCATTTATTAAAAGGGGTTGCATTTGGATTGGGCAGTGTATTAGGCGCAACTGTTGTATTATCAGCTTTGGTTTACGTGTTGGCCCAGTTTGAGTTTATTCCTTATATTGGAGAGTGGGTCTCAGCTATAATAGATGTAGTAAAAACCCCAACAACAGATTAAATATAGCTTAATTAAATTAGCTTAAAAGTAACGTGGTACTTTAAATTTAAACTAAAAATAGGCATAATCCCGCACAAAATAAGTGGGTAATTTATCCAGTTATATTCACTCTAAGGAATATCAATGACGATTGAAACTACATTAAAACAAAGAAGTAATGATGTGTGCGAATTATGTGGCTCTAATGATGGGTTAACGGTTCAATCAGTTGCACCAAAAGATGCCTCAAATTCTGATCATTGTGTTTTAGTCTGTAGTACATGTGTTTCTCAATTGAATGGCGATGAGCCTTTAAATATAACACATTGGCGTTGTTTAAATGACAGCATGTGGAGCACGACACCTGCGGTTCAAGTATTATCATGGCAGCAGCTAACTGTGTTGACTAAAGCCGGTGAAACCTGGGCTCAAGACTTGTTAGATATGATGTACATGGAAGACGATGCTAAAGCATGGGCTGAGTCAGGCGTTGCGCATTTATTATCAGAAGATGATGCTGAAGCATTTGATTCAAACGGTGTAAAATTGTCAGCGGGTGATAATGTATACCTGATCAAAGACCTTCAAGTTAAAGGTGCTGGTTTTACCGCAAAACAAGGCACAACGGTTCGTGGAATTTCTTTAACTTCAAACCCTGAACATGTTGAAGGGCGCGTGAACGGTCAAAAAATAGTTATTTTAACAAAGTTCGTTAAAAAAGTTTAAGTCCATATAACTCTGAGCGGAAAGTTTATCTGCTCAGAGGCTCCTCTTTGAATATCCAGTTAACCCCACAGAGATCTTTATGATTGAAGGTAACTCTAGAAGTATTACGTCAAATCAATTAGGCGTTCACGATGATCTTGATAAAGTTGTAAAAAAACACTTAAGTTCAGATTTTAAAAAACCATATGCACCCCATTCACTGTCAGGTTTTGAGCAAATAAAGATGCGAGTTTCTACGTTCTTGTTATTTAACCCAAATGGCACAATTATTTTAGATTCATGCTGTGGAGTGGGTGAAAGTACTTATCATTTAGCGGTTAATAATCCTGATGCTTTGGTTATTGGTATAGATAAATCTGAACACAGGATAGAAAAGTACGAACACCATCACCAACAAACAATAGATAATTTTATTTTGATCCGTGGTGATTTAAATGATTTATGGCGTTTAATTGCAGAGGCAGATTGGCCAATTTCACACCACTATATTTTATATCCAAATCCGTGGCCTAAAAGCAAACACCTACAAAGGCGTTGGCACGGAGCCCCCGTATTTAAATACATACCTCAATTAAGTGAAAAGTTAACGGTGAGAAGTAACTGGGCTATATATATTGAAGAATTTACTCAAGCGTTGACACATATGAATGTGAAAGCTGAAATATCTGATTATAAACGTGATACGGCGATGACGCCATTTGAACGAAAATATTGGGCGAGTGGTCAAAAAAGCACTGAGTTGAATGTAACTTTTAATAATTTAAAGAGTTAAGCTTTACGAATTTAAATATGACAACATAAGCTCTGTTACATAAGAGCTTATGTTGCTGTTGTCTTTTTTACCAGAACAGTTGCCAGCCTTTCCACTGTGCATCAAATCCTTCCATTGGGCTTCGAGTAAAGCCTGAACGGACAAACTGATTCATCTTACCTTCGGTATAAGCTAATAACATATTAGCAAGGGCAGCTTCATCGATAGGGAAGTTTTTTCCTTCACGTAATTTACGTTCACGTAATACCTGTTTAAATTGAGTCTCAAGTTTTTCAAACAGTGCGGCAACACGCTCTCTTAAACGATCGTGTTCACCCATTAATGCATCACCGGTGAGTATAGCGGTAATACCTCGGTTCATTTCGGCAAAACCTAAAATCAGCTTCATAATATTAGAAATGCGACCTTCGGTAGATTTATCTTTTTCTAATATTATATTTATGCGGGATAACAATGTGCCTTCGATGAACTCGATTAAACCTTCATACATTCTCGCTTTACTCGGAAAATGACGATATAAAGCTGCTTCAGACACACCTACTTTTTCAGCTAATTTAGCTGTTGTGATCCTTTGACCTGAATGACTTTCCAACATTTCCGCAAGGCATTGTAATATTTGCTCTTTACGGTTTCCTTTTTTACCTGCTGGCATAACTTTCCTCGAAATTTAAAGTTTTAGCGGTTATATGTTTGATGAATTAATGACAACAAATGTTTAGCTAAAACACTTTTGTTCTCAAGAGGTAAGTCCTTACTTCCATCATCCCAGTATACTTTAAGCGCATTTTGATCAGAATTAAAGCCTTGACCTGAAACTGATACGTCATTTGCACAAATCATATCCAAATTTTTTCGTAACATTTTTGATTTTGCATATTGTTCAACATCTTGGGTTTCAGCCGCAAAACCAACAACAAACGGTCTATTTTCTGTTAAAGCGGCGACATCTTTTACAATATCTGGATTTTTGGTCATGGTGATCTGCATGACATCATTATCTTTTTTTATCTTCTGTGTCGCGAGGTTATCTGGGCGATAATCAGCTACAGCGGCACAAGCAATAAACACATCAGATTGAGTTGCTAGATTAAGACTGGCTAGGTGCATGTCGCACGCACTTACTACATCTGTTCTTGAAACATTATTTGGTGTAGTTAGATTTACAGGACCAGAAATCAAATTAACTTTAGCGCCTAACTGAGCCGCAGCTTGAGCAATAGCAAAGCCCATTTTACCGCTAGAGTGATTGGATATATATCTAACAGGATCTATACCTTCACGAGTAGGGCCTGCCGTAATGGTAATTGTCTTACCTTGCCAAATTGGCAATGCAGTGTCCAATAGATTGTCGAAGTGTTGCACACAAGTTGCAACTATTTCTGCAGGTTCAACCATACGTCCTAAACCTACATCACCACAAGCTTGTTCACCACTTGCCGGCCCACATAATGTAACACCACGTTGTGTTAATAATTTTAAGTTATCCTGTGTTGCTGGGTGAGCAAACATTTGTTGATTCATCGCTGGGCATACAATTACCGGAGCAGGGGTCGCTAATAATAAAGTTGTGGCTAAGTCATTGGCTAATCCAGCTGCCATTTTCGCAATAATGTCTGCCGTCGCTGGGGCAACCACTACTAGGTCGGCCCATTTTGCAAACTCGATGTGGCCCATAGAAGCTTCCGCTTGAGGATCTAATAAATCTTCTGCTACCGACTCACCACTTACCGCTTGTAATGTTAATGGAGTAATAAACGCCTTAGCACCGGATGTCATGACTACTTTGACGTTAGCACCTTGTTCTTTAATACGGCGAACAAATTCAGGCATTTTATAAGCGGCAATTCCCCCGCTAATAATGAGCAAAATGTTTTTATTGGAATGTTCTTGTAACAGCATGGTCATATCTTGTAGCCAAAATTGGTAAAAATGAAAACGAACACTATAATTTTTAGGCCTATACCTTAACGGTTTTCAGCAACGGAAACCATTCTTAAACTAAATAATCTTGCTTAAAAGCAATCAATTTATTATTGCACGGAGGCAGTATGTCACTAAACGATTGGCCGGAACATTTAAAACCTCGAGAAAAACTATTAACAAAAGGCGCAACATCGTTAACTGATGCGGAATTGTTAGCGATATTTTTGCGTACCGGCACCGCTGGGATGGACGTGGTTAAGTTGGCAACTCATCTGCTGGATCACTTTGGTTCGCTAAATAGATTGTTTAACGCGGATGTCATTTCTTTTTGCCAAACGAAAGGTATGGGAGAGGCCAAATATGCTCAATTACAAGCTGTATTAGAAATGTCCAAACGGTATTTTCAAGAATCTATGTTTAGGGAAAATGTATTAGATTCGCCGGGAGCGGTTAAAACCTATTTACACCAGTTATTAAGAGATGAAACATACGAGAAATTTTTACTTATTCACTTGGATAATCAACACAGAGTCATTAACGATGAAGTTTTGTTTACCGGAACCATTGATTCTGCCGCCGTGTACCCTAGAGTCGTAATAGATTCGGTTATAAAGCACAAAACAGCGGCTGTAATATTCGCCCATAATCATCCGTCGGGTATATCGGAGCCTAGCCATGCGGACATCAACCTGACCAACAAGTTAAAACAAGCATTAACCCTAATCGATGTGAGAACATTGGATCATTTTGTGGTGGGTTATGATCATGTTGTTAGTTTTGCCGAGCGTGGCTTGTTATAACAGTAAGTGTGTTAATCGGTTGTTTTACTACAAATAAACGCCCCTGCTAACATACTGACAATAAAGACCATGGTTTGCCAATAACCATAGCTTATTGAGGCAATAGCTGGGCCTGGACAATAACCAACTAATCCCCAACCAATACCAAACATGGCCGAGCCAATAACTAGTTTCCGATCAATTTTTATAAACGTTGGTAAATGAAATGACGAATCGAATAATGGCTGTTTGCGTTTTAATATCAAAGGAAAAACCACAATAGTGACAATCAAAGCTCCTAACATCACAAAAATAAGACGACTGTCCCATAAACCAAATATATCTAAAAAGCCTTGTACTATTTTGGTGTCGTTCATGCCTGACAAGGCCAGTCCAATACCAAACAATAATCCTGCTAACAATACGATTAAATATTCTGCTAATTTAGTCATTAGAATCCCCCTACTTGTTTAAGTAAAAATACGGAAATAAAGCCAAATATCATAAAAGTGATAGTCGCGACTATTGAGCGGGTAGAAAACCGAGCAATGCCACAGACGCCATGACCACTTGTACAGCCATTACCCAACTTGGTACCAAAACCAGTAATAAGACCGGCAATGATCAATAAGGGCAAATTGTCAGTTGGCGCTTCAGGAATTGGTAAATTGTATACATGATGCACGAGCATTGGGCCAAGTATTAAGCCAAGTAAGAATATCCAACGCCAAGGTTTTTTGACCTGATTAGGATCTAATAATGAAAAAGTAATGCCACAGATGCCAGCGATTCGCCCAACAAATAACAGCATTAATACAGCAGACACACCAATAAAACAGCCGCCAATTATGGCTAACGTAAAGTCAGTGAAGGTCAATTCAACCATGTGTTAGTACCTAGCATAAATTATAAAAACGTATTTTAGCAGCTACTAACATACTGGTCTTATATCTAAGTTAAAGGATATATAACTAAGGTTTTTGCTGGGCTAATTTTAGGTAATGCTCCACTGCGGCTTCCACTGAGAAGTTTTGTTTAATATGTAATAGGTCGATTTTAGGTGGTTTTTCTAGCGCTTGTATAATTTTAATAGCAAGAGTTTCTGGGTCATTTACTGGAGTTAGGAAGTCGGCTTGTTCCCCAATTAAGATCTCACTTGGACCATAATCACAATTTGTGCTGACAACGGGAGTTTGGCAAATCAGACTATCAATAATATTCATGCCCAATCCCTCAAATTCAGAACTTGAAATTAATAGCTGGGCCTTAGCAAACCAATTATAAGGATTTTCTTGAAAACCAGGGGTGATAATTCGGTGTTCTACGCCATATTTTGCAGCAAGTTTTCGGGCTTTTTTGTCATATTTACAAAGTAATACAAGTTTAATGTCGGGCACTAAGGCGAGCGCTTGAAACAATATGTCATGTCGTTTTTGTTTAACAACTCTTCCTGCATGAATTAAGTATGGCTCTTCAGGAATATCGGGATTTAATACAGTTGCTAACTCTTGAACTGTTGTGATATCAGTTGGATTATAGATTCTAACCACAGATTTGGGGGTTATGTATTGTTTTGAGAGTGCTTCATTTTTGACACCTTCCGACACTGCTATCAAATTTTTATTGTTGTAGCTTTTTTTCTCTCTCAATTTACGCCAGTATTTTAATGGACCTAACTTCGCTTCTCGTTTTAATTCTTGCGCCATCGCATTATGTAGTATGTAAAATGTATTGTTGAAATCACAGCGAGATATCACTTTACTGCTTGGATCTAAATTAACTAAGTGCAAATCAAATGGGCCGTGTGAAGCTGTAACTTGATTGACTAGTTGTACCATGTCAGCCGCGGTTTTCTTGATATTTAACCAATTGGTACTTTTACGGTGTTTAATATTGTCATATAACACATGAACAAAAAAATCGTTAGAAGCGATATATTCAATCCGAGGTTCTAACAAAAAAAGTGTACTTGATGCCCTTTATCTACTAAACCAGAAGCAAGAGTCAGCATTACTTTCTCTGCTCCGCCGCCGCCAAGGCTATCAATAAATATGGCGATATTTTTCTCTATCATCATTTGTCCTTAAAAATAGTAATTGATGCCAATGGAAAGGGCTTGTATAGAATAAAATGAGTCTGGTGTTGAATCTATGCTTGGAGGATCGTTTATGCTTAGTTTATCTCTTGCTAAGGCATCAAAATAACGCGCCTCTAACTGAAGCCCCCAGTTTCCCCATTTACTTGGGTGGTATAATAACCCTAAGCCTCCAGCGTATCCGTAAGCAGGGGTTCTAAATTGATAACGAGCGGCCCCTAAAAAAATATTTGTGGAAAACGACTCGGATAACGTTAAGTGATAATCAATTGCTCTGACACTGATTAAAGTATGGTCATCATAACCTTGTATATCGATACGAGAACCAATAGAACTGGAGAATGAAATAGGCTTCTGTACCGCAATCGCTAAGTATTGGCCAGTTTTGACAGAGCTATAATCCGGTAACTCTTCGGTTACAGATTCATTTGCTCGGCTGATATATTGATCTATGCCTAGATCTAATCTTAATTGATAAGGTTCAGCACCGACAGCCTTGGTCGAAAAGTATATTAAAATAAACTGGAGAAGAAAGATTGTTTTTTTCATTGTTATTACCAAGCCAGAGAGGTCGAAATTGAATAATAAGACTCGTTAAAAATATCTTTACCATACTCAATAGAAGAGACCCATTGATATTCATTCATGATGGTAAACCATTCAGCTTTAACCTGATAACTAGTATGATAATCGTAAGATGTATAGGATTCATTTTGAGTAACATTGGCTGAAAGGGTGATGTCATCTCCATTGCTCTGTAACCAATATAACTTTGCCATAGCGTTATACGCTCCAACACCATCACCAGAGAAAGAATTGTCACGATTTCTAGACTCTGCCGCCCAGTGACCTATTATACTTCCTTCATGAGTTAAACCATCGCCGTAAACATGATGCACATACCAAGCATTTTGCCATTCAGATAACTCTACGCGAAGACCAATATTGTCTGTTAAATACGGAATATAAAGGCCTGCAGATAAAGCTGAGTTACCTAGTTTGTAGTTAAAACCTCGACTTGTATCTTCTCCTGCATATTCAAAATATAAAGAAAATGGAGTATCACCTGAGAAGGTAAATTGGCTGACTAATGAAGCTGCTTGATTGCCAAATTGTTCGTCTACGGATAAATCTGCGCTGGTATTATCGCTACCGCTAGGGTCAAAAAAAGCACCAATTAAATCACTGAATGAATTAGAACCTCGTTGACCTCCGCCAGACTGTAATATTCTATTAACGCCTAAACTAAACCCTTGCCAAGGAGAGACGGATAGATGAAAGCCAGTGATAATCGGCTTCCCGCTAATGTATTCACCTTGATAATAAATATTGTCAGAATTTGATAGCTCACCGACAAAGAGTTCATAATTTACCCCAAAGTCAGTTAATGGTATTGAATTGCTAATGGAGAGCGTTGGGAGTGTCGGAGCATGTGTACTAAGTAACATGGCGGAGTTTTCCATTGGTGATAACCAATGTGGTTTGGTGCCAATATCTAATTGCATCCAGTCAGTACCAACGGAAATATAGGTATTTTCTAATGATGTATCGCTGCCATTCAGTTGAGCACCAGCAGTAAAAGATAAATATTCCGTTAGTTGGCTATATCCAGTGATATGGCCATAGACATTAGACTGGTATTCAATCCCTCTTTGGTTAGCTAAGGTAGAGTCTGTGCGGTCAGACAATTGAACCGCGATACGCCCGTCCACTATACTTGCAGGTGATTGGTATTTTTTTAGATGTGTTGTTATTTCAGTACAAAGAGGAGTAACACGAGTAAAACAGACTTTATTGAGTGCTTGTTTAACTTGACTAACAGAAAGCGGTTTTTTTAATGACGTCATATTCGCCATTAATAATAATTGGTCAATGTTCCGTTCAAGCTTTGCGGATTGTTTTAAAGGTAAATAACCAGATGTTCCAGCCAGTGCAGATGAGGATATGAAGAATAACAGTACTAGGTAATTTTTTATTATCACAATAGATGTTTAAGGCTGTCTAAAAGTAGGCGTAGTGTAAAGGCTTTAAATTTGAAATTCACTATTTCATTAACTTTTCGATAATATCACTGTAACATTCTGAAGATAAGGTGCTTCATAAAATTTAGGCAACAGGATTAGCTCATTTGAAGTCAAATAATATTCAAAAGAAATTTTTATTTATATCTAGGAAGTCTTCACATTATCGTTACTACCAAAAGTTAGTGGCGTTTATTGGAGGATCGGCTGAACTACATCAATTAAAATTGATATCTTTACCCCATATCGCATATTGGAAGCACCTAGAAAAATTGAATTTTGATGAGTTAGTTGATGTCCATGTGCGCCGCAAAATAGTTCGCCATCCATGGTTAGTTACGTTCAAACCATTACTCAGTGTTGTTAAATCTAGTTATATCTTATTGGAAAAGTTAAGAGCGAGTTATTACTTTAAGTTATTTCTAAACGGCGAGTATGACACGGTTATTTTATGGAATGGCATGAAGCAGCCAAATAAAACCCCATACCAAGTAGCTAAAGTTTGCGGAAAAAAAACCATGTTATTTGAGAATGGATTGTTGCCAAATACGACCGTTTTAGATGCTAAAGGGGTAAATGCATTAAATTCAGTGCCACGAGAACCGCATTTTTATCGCGATATAAATATTGATGACAGTGAGATAACTAAAAAATTGGTTGTTAGACAACCACATAAAAATCGGAAGTTAGATGAACAAAATGTGGTTTTGCCTGAATTGTTCATTTTCGTGCCATTTCAAGTGCCCAACGATACTCAAATAGTTTGTCACTCCCCTTGGATCGATTCAATGGAAGCATTTCACCAAGTATTGGAACAAGCATTGATCGAATTAGATTCTAAACCTGATTTATGTTTCGTTATTAAAGAGCACCCTTCATGGCCAAGAAGCTTTAAACATTTACATGATAAAAATCCTCGAATTATCTTCGCGAATAACATGAATACCCAAGACTTGGTAGAACGATCGACAGCTGTCGTTACGATTAATTCCACCGTAGGGATAGAAGCGCTTTTGTTAAACAAAAAAGTGATCACATTAGGCAATACATTTTTTAATGTAGAAGGCTTGGTGTGGCACGCTGACAATCAACAAGAATTCACCAAGTTATTAGCCAATATTGATGATGTTATTGTAGATGAAACCTTTGTTCGTCAATTCTTAACTTATTTGAACTCTGAGTATTTAATTCCGGATGCTTGGCAAGATGTTAACGCATCCTCTTTTGCTCATTTAACTGAAGTTAAGCGTCGATTGGAGACGTTTTAGCTTTGTTTTTAGTTTTATAACTTCCAATAATTGAATTTCTTGCGCATTTTGATTTGTCTGATCAGGTTAAAAGGAAGTGCTTTAGGCGCTAATTTCCCGTTTATCACTCTTGATTTTACAGCCTCGTATACACGCTGGGTTGCCTTTGCATCATGACTGGGGTGGTATTGTTCTCGATAAGCAGTTATCAACGCCATGCGTTCTGCCGTGGGGTTAAATGCTGTATTTAATGCATCGTTAAGCTGCTCTGGCTCCGTTATGTTTATTAATGCTGACTCTGGAGAGGCATTGTTATAGGTAATCGCTGGTTTATTTAACAGCATAAATTCGGTAATGACAGAAGATGTGTCAGAGACAATGACATTCGATGTTTGTAATAGTCCGCTTAAGTTTGAAGTTTCCAACACCACTAAGTGTTCATGCTGTAACTGCATATATTGCTCAATGATCTTTTTGTCCATCTTAGGGTGGAACTTGACTATCCAGTGAAATTTATTTTGTTTGCTTAATGCCACAATCTCATCTTTTAATTCAACCGCGCTTGATAACGAAGGGGAAAAGGTTGGGGCGTATAATACGATAGGCAAACCTAGGTTATTAACCGGCATAGGTTCGGCGTTAAATAATTTATCTAATTTTGTCTAACCGGTTTCAACCACATCAAAAAATTGATGTTTTTCACTTAGCTTTGCAAATTTTTCAGTAAAAAATGGGCCTTGTGTACAATATAAGTCAAAACAACCTCTAACTTTAAAGTGTCCTTTTTTCTTCCATTCAAATCCATGAAACACTTGCACTTTTAAGCCTTGAATAAAACTAGGCACCACATTACCCGGAACAAATACGGCATCAGGCTTAAAGTTTTGCACTTCTTGAATACTGTCGGTAAAGGATTCGTTTGCTAAAAAGTATGATTGGTCAACGTTATTGCCATATAACATCCACATGACTTGGTCGTTATTTTTTAACGCGTATTCTTGAATGGGGCGCAAGATCTCAAATGAATAGTTTTGTGAGATGAAAAGCAAAATTCGCATTTGTCATTACCATAGTAAAATTAACCATCTAGCGCATTATTACATTAGTTTTACAATTTGATGTAATTTTTACTACATATCCTTATAATCAAAAATTAATTTAGTACTTATCCTTTAATATGTTCCTTTAACTGGTTGGTTATGAAAATAATTTTTGATGTTTTACATTTATACTACTTGCCACAATATTTACCAGTTAGGGATGAACTGATTAAAGCAGGGCACCAAGTTTATTTTGTTTTTTATAAAACGTCTGATCCATCATTAAATGAAATTTGTCAATCCGTAATTAATAAAGAAAATTTAGACTGTTTTCTCGCCGATGATTGGTCGCAGGCGTTATCTTTTTACTTAGAACAAAAAGCGAGTTGGATTATATTTGGCAATGCGGTTGAGCAAATTGATGTCATCCACAGTGTCAGTAAAACTGCAATGATGTTGCATGGTATTGGGCCGAAAGCGGTATACTATGAAATGCCTAAAAAGCCAATGACAGTAAGGTTTGTCGAGGGAGAGTATCGTCTAAATAGACTTAAAGGTATGCACCCAAATGATAAGTTTATCGATACCGGTTATGCCAAATTAGACCCTGCCATTCAGTCTGATAATAACGGCGTCAATTTAAGTGATTTAGGTTTAGACCCAAACAAAAAAACAATTTTGTATGCGCCGACGTTTTACCCTAGTTCATTAGAGTGCATGCCTAAAAATTTACCGCAAATGCTGTCTGAATATAATCTAATTTTAAAGCCTCATTTTTTTAGCTTAATTAAAACAAAATACAAAAAACACAGTAAAATACTTAAACGTTGGCAACAAGCTGATAACGTCTATTTATGTGACGTTGAAGATTATAATCTTGTCCCTTTTATGGGAGTGGCCGATGTTATGTTATCCGATGCCTCTTCGGCCATTTTCGAATTTGCTGCGTTAAATAAACCTGTAATTTGGTGTGATTTTTATAAATTACGTTGGAGTTATCGTGGGATATTTAGTTATCGATTCAAGCAACGCGTGGACTCAGATATACAATATTTTGAACAAGTTGGTTGGCGGATCCAGTCACCAACTGAATTAGTTGATACCATAGTGGGTTCATTAAAAGAGACTGACGCTAAAGTACAGCAAAGGGCTAAGGTCATTAGCCAACTCGCTGGTCGAGTTGATGGTCAATCAGCTAATCGTGTCGTGGATTATTTAACAAACAATTAATGAGGTGATGGAAATGAAACCTGTAGTATATGTTTCTGGAACATTTGATTTATTTCACAGCAATCACTTAAAAATGATTGAATATGGGGCTGGGCTTGGCGGTACGCTCATTGTGGGCGTAAGTACTGATGAATTGGTGAGTACCTATAAAAATCCGCCTAGTGTGCCATTTGAAGAGCGTCAGGCCATAATTTCGGCTTTAAAGTATCCACATATTGTTATACCGCAGCGTTCTTTGGAGCATACCCAAAGAGTGCAAGATTTGAATATTGATATCTTTGTCGTAGGTGATGACTGGCGTGGAAAGTATGATTATTTAAGAGACTTAGGTGTACAAGTTTTCTATTTTCCTTACGGTGCTGGTGTTAGTAGCTCTAAATTAAAACAACAAATTACCAAACAATACACTGAATTGAAGAAAACGGCCGATGATCATATCAATCCAGAGGTTGTGTAGATGTTAAAAATATTAATCACAGGTGGTGGTGGTGATTGGGCACAAAGCTTTAAACAAAGTCACCAAGATACTTATGATATTCACACGCCGAGTAGAGGCGAGTTAGATGTGACATCTGAGCCATCCGTCATTGCATATTTTGAACGTCAAACAACGCCATTTGATGTGGTCATCAATAATGCGGGATGTATCCACCCTAAGCGCATTTTAGAGTCGGATAGCAGTGCATGGGTTAATGACATTAATGTCAATTTGATTGGTAGTTTTTATGTGAGCAAAGCTGCATTACAATCAAATCGCAAAACAAAGTTAATACATATATCGTCAACGGCAGCGTACAACGCTTATGCGGATTGGTCTTCGTATTGTGCGTCTAAAGCTGGAGTGAAAACATTAGCCTTAAGTTTGGCTAATGATGGCTTTGATTCTTATTGTTTATGCCCTGGAGCCATAGATACAAAATTCAGAGATAAATTCGATATTGCCAATAATAATGTGATGAGTTGTGCGGACTTAACAATTCATGTTTTGGACGTGATAAAAGGGAAATATCAAAGGGGTGATGTTTTGTTTATTCGCAGTAATGAATTCACCCTAAATCCTTAGTTTGTACAAAAAACAAACTCAAATAAAAATAACTGGTAAAAAAACGTCTTATTTACAACAAAAACTTGATCTTGACCCTCAAATTCTGTATAAATTGCGCCCTTTCGAATGCCCGGACAAATTAATTGGCCAATAGGGCTAATTAGATTGACGTCAGAATTTTTGTTTTGGAGTAAATGACATGGCTAAAGTTTGCCAAGTAACAGGTAAGCGCCCAACGGTTGGTAACAATCGTTCACACGCGCGTAACGCTACTAGACGTCGTTTCTTACCTAACCTACAAACACACCGTTTTTGGGTTGAAAGTGAGAAGCGATTTGTGAAATTACGTTTATCTACTAAAGGTATGCGTATAATTGATAAAAAAGGTATTGATACAGTGCTAGCAGATATGCGTGCAGCTGGTCAAAAAATCTAAGGAACTAAATCATGCGTGATAAAATTCGTTTAGTTTCAACGGCTGGAACTGGTTATTTTTATACTACTGATAAAAATAAGAAGCTAATGCCTGAAAAGATGGAAATCAAAAAATTTGATCCAAAGATCCGTAAACACGTGATCTTCAAAGAAGCTAAAATTAAGTAAGCTTTTTGAATTCTATTGAAACTTTTGCAAAAGTTTAAAAAACCTGGCTTATTAGTCAGGTTTTTTTATGTCCAAAATTCAATAACATTGATTAGCACAATTAATCACTATAAATTGTAAAGTCACAGTTATACCAGTAGTTTGATAGGACTAGTATGAAAACAGGGTTAACCCAACGAGGTTGGAATAACGTATTAATTTTTGCATCGCTATTTATGATTGTATTGTTTAACAGTACACATCAACGATTTGTCTCCAACGACAATGACAAGATCAAACGTACGTTAATTGAATCATCAAGTTTATTGCAGAATATAGACTTTAACGGTTTACGGTTTGAACGTATTGGGTCAGGGTGGCGCACGTTAACACAAGTAGACATTCAGACTAAAATGAGTCCTGAAACTATTATTCAACACTGGGCTGAACAGCCGTTAGAAATATTGGAAAATGAACCTGCAATTAATAGCTCAAACAGTCGATTTCCAATATCCCTGGATATGATCGGCCAACAGCAAACCCAAGTGTTTGAATTTATTATCGATAATAATGCAGGTGTAGTTTACATTTTTGATCATAACATTGCGCAGTGGTTGATAATCGATCAATCACAGTTAGCCTTGTTTATCCCTGCCGTTTTACTCAATCTAAATAATTAAGTTAACCATAATGCCTGAATTACCAGAAGTAGAAGTAAGCCGTTTAGGTATTACTCCACATATTGAAAATCAAATAATCACTCAAGTTGTCGTTAGAAATGGTCAGTTGCGCTGGCCGGTTCCTGAAGAGGTTCAATTATTAGTTGGTCAAACGGTAATGGGGGTGTCACGCAGAGCAAAATATTTGTTTATCGATACCCAAGCCGGCAGTGCTATTTTGCATTTGGGCATGTCTGGTAAATTACGTGTTGTTGATAAAGACGTAGCGCTTGTAAAACACGATCATATTGATATCGAGTTTAGTAACGGAAAAGTACTTAGATATAACGATCCTCGTCGCTTTGGGGCATTTTTATGGCAACAACCTAACACTACCCACGCGTTGTTAACAAAATTAGGCCCAGAGCCTTTAACGGACGAATTTGACTCTACTTGGTTATTCGAAAAATCCAGAGGTAAATCCACAGTAGTTAAAAACTTTATTATGGATAACCATGTGGTGGTGGGCGTTGGCAATATATACGCTAATGAAAGTTTGTTTAAAGCGGGAATCGACCCAAGAAAGCCAGCTGGGAAAATATCAAAACAAAAATATGTCGCTTTAACTGCGCATATCAAACAGACGTTAGCAGAGGCAATCAAACAAGGAGGCACCACTTTAAAAGACTTTACTCAGTCAGATGGTAACCCCGGATATTTTGCTCAAGAATTATTGGTTTATGGCCGAGCAGGAAAAGCGTGTTTATCGTGTGACAGCATATTAAAGTCAATTAAAATTGGTCAAAGAAATTCATTTTATTGCCCAAGTTGCCAACATTAATAAATCAAGTTATCTTCGATGCAGAAAATTCGTAGTTAAGGTTAATTAAAATGGAATTCATTTCTCAATTAAGACACACATTTGCTAGTGGTAAAACTAAATCTTTAGAATGGCGCCAAGGCCAGTTGTTAGCGTTAAAGCAAATGTTGGAAGAAAATGAAAAGACCATTTACAAAGCGCTGTTTGATGATTTAGGAAAATGCCAATTTGAATCCCATGTTTCCGAATATGGCTTTGTATTAAAAGACATCGCTTTGTTTCTTAAGAAAACAAAACAATGGGCCAAACCAAGAAATGTAAAAACCCCTTTATTGTTACAACCTGGTAAAAGCAAAATAACACCTGAGCCTTTAGGTACTGTGTTAATTATGGGGGCTTGGAATTATCCTCTGCAACTTGTGTTAAGCCCTATGGTGGCGGCACTTGCAGCAGGTAATTGTATTGTACTTAAACCTTCTGAGCTTTCGCAGGCGACCTCAAATTTATTGGCTGACTTAGTCCCTAAATATTTAGACCCAAATGCGATTGTAGTTTATGAAGGTGATGTTGCGGCTACCACTGAATTATTGAAACAACGTTTTGATCACATAATGTACACTGGCAGTGAAGCTGTTGGGAAAATAGTCATGCGTGCGGCTAGTGAATATTTAACCCCTGTGACTTTAGAGCTTGGTGGGAAAAGCCCATGCATTGTAGATGATAATACAAATATCAAAGTAACCGCAGATAGAATCGTTTGGGGCAAATTTATTAACGCAGGACAAACCTGTATAGCACCAGACTATATCTTAGTAACACCGAAGCAACGTGAACCTTTAATTAAAGCATTACAATTGTCATTAATTAAACAATATGGTCATGATCCCAAACAGTCACCAGATTATGGAAGGATTATCAACGACCGTCACTTTCAGCGTATAACCGGTTACTTAAATGGGATTGAAGATAAATTAATTGTTGGCGGACAGACGGATGCCGAGCAAAAGTATATTGCGCCAACGCTCATCTTTGGTCCTGAGCTAACCAGTCCTGTGATGCAAGAAGAAATATTTGGCCCTTTGTTGCCTATCATCGAAGTGGCTTCCATGGACAAAGCCGTTAACTTTATTAACGACAGAGAAAAACCATTAGCATTATATTTATTTAGTAATGATGAACTAACGATTAAAAAAGTAACCAATGAAACCAGCGCAGGTACATTAAGTATTAACGATACGGTTGTCTTTATGGTGAATTCAGAATTTCCGTTTGGTGGGGTAGGGAACTCAGGAATGGGGTCTTATCATGGCAAGTGGGGATTTGATTCGTTCAGCCATTTAAAACCGGTATTGCATAAAAGCTTCTTTGCCGATGCGCCTGTTCGATACGCGCCATATTCCGGTTGGAAACAAAAAGCATTTAAGTTTTTAGCTAAGTTTTAAAACAGAAGTCGTAATAAGAATGATATTAATCACCAATATCATTCTTTTTCATTACGGGTATTAAATTGTTTTATTGGCCTCGTTCTATCTGGTCGATTACCATTGTACTCACAGTAAACGCTGCCATTAGCACGGACAAACACTTTGTCCGTACAAAACTCATCAGCCACATCTTCATCAACGTAAATTAATTCACCCTGATTACAGGCATAAGGGATTTTCCCCACAAATACTTTTTCGCACTGATTAAACTCAGGCAAATCATCATAAGAAACGTCTTTGGATAAATATGAACTCCACTCATACATGGCAATCAATGCAGCGGTTAAGAGCGCAAGAATGTAGAGTGTTGATTTAGTATTCTTTTTCATAGCCATAAAACGTTCGCCTGATAACGATGATTATTTTAAATAAAATATTTGGTTAGTTGAGCTTAGCAAAATAGACTTTTGCGGCGGCTTTAACCTTAGGCGCTAATAAAATAGCCGACAACATAGTTGGTATTGCCATTAAGCCATACATGCCCATCATAAAATTAAAGATGACATCTAATGTCACTAAACAACCAATCACGATAGTAGTTAAATAAAATGGTTTGTAATATTTACCATTTTGTTCTCCAAACAGATAAACAAAACATTTCTCACCGTAGTACCAATAAGTAAACATGGTGCTGGCGGCTAAAAATAAAATTTGAATCGCCAGTAATACTTGACCAATAACCCCAAGCTCTTGACCAAATACTTGCATGGTTAATTCTACGCCTTTAACCCCTTCAACATCTTGCCACATGCCAGAAGCGAGAATAACGAGTGCTGTACAAGTACACATAATAAGTGTGTCAACAATTGGTCCTAACATGCCAACTAACCCTTCACGAATCGGTTCGTCTGTTTTCACGGCTCCATGGGCAAGCACTTCAGTACCAATCCCCGCTTCATTAGAAAATACGCCTCTTGAAACGCCTATGATAAGTACACCCAGAATGCCACCTGTTACGGCTTGAGGTTGGAAAGCCTCAACAAAAATAGACTGAATCAATTGTGGAAGTTCAGGTAAGTGATTAAACAGCACAGCTAAAGTCATTAATACGTACATAATTGCCATACTTGGTACTAATCGAGTGGTCACATATGCAACACGTTTTAATCCACCTAGAATGACGCCAGCCACTAACAGTGTGATCACTACGGCCACAATAATGTTGAACATGTCTGGCGATGAAAACCAAGATTTAGGAATTAATTCTTCACGTAACGCAGCGGTTAATTGATTAGCTTGAAAAGACGGTATTGTTCCCCATAAACCTGCAAAGGCAAACAATAAGGCAAGTGGTTTCCATTTCTGTCCTAATCCTTCGGTGATCACAAACATAGGACCGCCATGCACTTCACCATTTTCATCCGTTTTTCTAAACATAACCCCAAGTGAACAAGTAAAAAACTTAGTCGAAACACCTAATAACGCGGTTAACCACATCCAAAATACAGCGCCAGGGCCGCCAGCGGTAATCGCCAAGGCAACGCCTGATATATTGCCCATGCCAACAGTACCTGCTAGTGCGGCGGACAAAGCTTGTGCATGTGTCAGTTGACCTTTTTCTGAATCGTTATCGTGTTTTCCGGTTAACAGGGATAAACCATGTCCTATATATCGAAAAGGAACCAGTCTTGAATAAATGGTAAAAAATATACCTCCACCCACTAATAAAAAAATCATCGGCATGCCCCAAACAAAGTTTGAAAACGCCGACATGAGTGAACCAAGCCAATCCATAATTATTCCTCTAAAGTATTCGGTTGTGATTTTGTGTTTAAAAATGCGGAATTGATCTTCAATTCTGAAGCGCGCCAATTCGTTACAACAACAGCTGCAACGAGTAATAATGGAATGCAAATAACCAGCATAGCATTCCAACCAAGTGTGTTTATAACCCATCCCGCGGATAAGGATGCTACCGCTTGGCAGGTGAACATTACAAGGTCATTTAACCCTTGGATTTTAAATTTCTCTGATGGTGTATAACTTCTTGGTAATAACGACGTGGCGGTAATAAACATAAAATTCCAACCAATGCCCAGTAATACCAAAGCGCCCCAATAGTGTACATATTGATGCCCAGCGAAGCCGATAATAATACAAGCGAATAAAGCAACCATACCGCTATATAAAATATTAGCTTGGCCAAAACGTTGGATAAGTCGGCCGGTAAAAAAGAAGGTAAATACATGGCGATGATGTGACTTTGAATTACCCACTTTGTGTCTTGCATATCAAATCCACTATGGACATGCATGCTTATCGGTGTCGCGGTCATAATAAAGCTCATGACACTAAAACCGACGGTAGCACTGATAATCGACGCTAAAAATACAGGTTGTTTAATAATCTCTTTTAGTTCACGTTTAGGTGCTTGTATTTCATCTTTAGGCTTTGATAGCGGTTTGTAAAATGCAATAAAAATAACAGACAACATCAATAAAACGGAGACACCAATAAAGGAACCAACAAATTCGGTTTCAAACCAATCTTTACCAACAAAGGCGACTTCTGGTCCAATAAACGCGGCTATGAGTCCCGCGACTAATAAGATGGAAACCGCTTTACCGGCTAATTCATCCGGGACTGATTCCATTGCGGCAAAACGAAATTGTTGTACCGCAGCGATCATGATGCCGAATAACAAGATGCTAAGACAAAATAACCAAAAGTTACCAGCTTCAATGGTGTACGCCGCAAATAAACAGTTTATGGAACCTGATACGATGGCAATGATAAACCCTTTTTTACGCCCAACAATAGATAAAGCTTTAATCACAGGTAACATAAATATAGCGATACCAACGACCATTAAAGCGATAGGTAAAGTGGCTAACACTTTTGTTGGAGCAAGTTTCAACCCAATAAACCCACCAACAAATACAATAACAGGGCCAATAGAGCCTATCAAAGCTTGCGCGAACATTAATAACCATACATTAGGATGGATATTAGATTTGGTATTAAAAATTGGCACTAACGTTTTGCCTTTTAAAATATGACAACTCAAGATATTCCAATAGGTTATAGAAATGACCACATTAATTCAGCATTTATTTAAAACTAACGTGAGATTTCTGGAACTGGCGTTATACTTTGAATTCTCGACACAAAATAAGTATGAATAAAATGATTAAATTTATGAGCCAATTAATATTAGTTACCTGTCTTATATTTATTAGTGCGACTCATGCAGGTACTGCATCGGTAGAGTGGCAAGACCCTGATAGTTATTTAGATATCCGTCACTCAAACTCTGGCAAGTTACAATTTAGGAAAAGTTTGTTTAATCAATTTGAAAAGCACTTTAGCAAATTAGCACAAGATTTACCTGATGATGTTGAGCTAAAAATCAAAGTGACAAACCTTAATTTGGCTGGTGATGTTCGTTACAGTTTTGCTATGCACAGAGAGATCCGAATAGTTAAACATACTTATTGGCCAATGATTGAGTTTGAATATCAACTCAACAAAGGTAATCAATTAATAACAAGCGACACCGTAAAGTTAAAAGATATGTTTTTCATGGACAGAGGGGGTAGCTTCAGACTTAGTCATGACTCATATTTTTATGAGAAACGTATTCTCACCGATTGGTTTGATAAGACATTACAGGTGATGGTAGCTGAACAGCATGATTTAGAACTTGAACAGAGTAGCGATTAATTTCATCAGCTAGTGATTGATATATAAAAAACGAGTGCACATTGTGGACTCGTTTTTTTATGAGGATCAAACAATTTGAATCATCACAATGTTAAGACGCTGGGCAATCCATGGCGGTTATTGTATCAATGGTAACGTCCGTAACAGGGACATCAGCATAGGGACTTACTGTTTCTGTAGGCACAGATTCTATCGCATCAACCACATCCATACCTGCAATGACGGCACCAAATACTGTGTATCCATACCCATCTGAAGCATTACCATAATCTAAAAATGAGTTGTTCACTGTATTAATAAAAAATTGTGATGTTGCAGAGTTTGGTGCTGCCGTCCTAGCCATTGCAATGCGGCCTCGGTAATTTTTTAGTCCATTTTTTGATTCTATTTCAATTGGCAATTGAGTCGATTTTTTAATGAGTCCAGGTTCCAGCCCACCACCTTGGATCATAAAGTTAGGGATGACTCGATGAAATATCAAACCATCATAGAAACTGGTTTCAACATAGTTTTTGAAATTTAAGCTGGTGGCGGGTGCATATCTTTCATCTAACGCTAACTCTACGTTACCTAAACTGGTCACCATTTCATAACAAGCATATTCTCCACGAGATAAGTCAAATGGCACGTTTGAATCATTATCTAACACAGGGTAATTTAGTACTTCGTCCGCATCGTTATCATCTGAACAAGCTGAAAGTAGAGTCAATAAGGTAATTACCAAACTGGATTTAATAAAAGATTTCATACTGCAATTCCTAAAAGAGTAAATAATACAAACGAGAAGTTAGTTAACATTGGAGCGTAATTAGTCAAAAAAACAAACGCATTAATTGTTATCAATTGTAATCATTTAGAATGTTTTAGGTAGTGTTAATTTGAACGGAAAATTAAAAAATACTCTGTTATGATGAGCCATAATAACTAAATTCAATTTTTTGAGCGTGAATATAATGCAACAACAATTATTAACCATGTTACAAATGCAAGATGACATGAACACTAAAGTTCACCCACAATGGCGTGAACAAGGCTTTTCATGGCATAGAGCTATATGGGTAGAACTGGCTGAAATGTTAGATCACTACGGTTGGAAATGGTGGAAACACCAAGAACCCGATATCGAACAAGTTCATTTAGAGTTAATCGACATTTTTCACTTTGGTTTAAGTGCACGTTTGGTGTCAGGCCAAGATGTGGCAGAAATAGCCGCCGATATTGAAAAAGGTTTGAGTCATCCACTAACGCAAGCAACATTTGCCGAAACCATCGAAGTGATGGTGAGCAATACATTAGCAACAAAAAATTTCGATGTGACTACCTTTGCAGGCTTAATGGAACAAACAGAATTAAGTTTTGATGAGCTGTTTAGACATTATGTAGGTAAAAACGTATTAAACTTTTTCCGCCAAGATCATGGTTACAAAACCGGTGAATATATTAAAATCTGGAATGGCAAAGAAGATAACGAAGTATTAATGGATGTTTTACGCTCCACTGATGCCTCTAAACCTGATTTTAAAGAGTCTGTTTATCAAGGTCTCAAGTCAGCTTATCCTGCCTAGTTCGTTTATTATAAAGAGCCTGTGTTATAGCGTGTGCAGGCTCTTGTTTCACTGTCATCCGCTTGTAATTGATCGTTTTTACACTAGTCTTGGGCTAAGAAACAAAACTAAACATTGTTCAATAAAACCACCGAGTTATAATACACACATAACACCTTTTAAATTCATATTATTATTAAGCGAGCTTTAATGCCAAAACACGACCCGAACTTCTCACGGGAACAAGAAAAATACGACACACCAATTGCAAGTCGAGAGTTTATCCTTGAACAAATCAACAAAAATGGTGGGCCGTTAGGTTTTGGCGAACTGGTAAAATTGTGTCACATCCCCAATGATGATTTAAAAGTAGCGTTAAAACGCAGACTTCGTGCCATGGAGCGTGAAGGGCAGCTTTTATATAATCGACACAACAAATATGAAATTCCCCTAGAAAGTGACTTTGTTAAAGGCAAGGTTATTGGCCATCGTGATGGGTTCGGTTTCTTGCAACTTGAAGGCACCAAACCAGGCAAAAATGATTGGTATATTAGCCACAGTCAAATGCGTAAATTATTCCACGGTGACGTAGTGCGTGCTCAAGAGATTGGCGAATACAAAGGTAAAACCGAAGCAAGAGTGGTTAATGTATTAGAGCCAAGAACCGCTCCAATAATAGGTCGATACTTTGTTGAAATGGGGGTTCAGGTTGTGATCCCGGATGACAGCCGCATTAAACAAGAGATTATCATTCCCCAAGGTCAAGAGTTAGGCGCTCGTCATGGTCAAATGGCGGTGGTTGAATTAGTGACTCGACCTGATAAACGCTCTAGTGGCATTGGTAAAGTAGTTGAAGTACTTGGCGAGCATATGGCGCCTGGAGTTGAAATTGAAATTGCACTGAGAAACTACGAGATCCCGCACGAGTGGCCAAAACAAGTTAGTGATTTTGCGAAAAATTTATCCGCAGAAGTATTAGAGCAAGACAAAGAAGGCCGTGTTGATCTTCGTAAATTACCATTGGTCACCATAGATGGTGAAAGCTCACGTGATTTTGACGATGCGGTTTACAGCGAAAAATTAGAAACCGGTGGTTGGCGATTATATGTAGCCATTGCCGATGTATCTCATTATGTAAAACATAATTCAGCAATGGACAAAGAAGCAATTGAACGAGGAAATTCAGTCTATTTTCCTGATCAAGTTGTGCCTATGTTGCCAGAAGAGTTATCTAATGGTTTGTGTTCATTAAACCCACAAGTAGACCGTTTGTGTTTAGTGTGTGAAATGACCATAAATGCTAATGGTGAATTGTCTGAGCACAAATTTTATCAAGCCGTAATGCACTCCCACGCTCGTTTAACCTATACAAAAGTAGCGGCAATGTTAGACGGTGATGAAGAGCAAAGAGATCGCTATCAGCATGTTTATCCGCATATCGTTGATTTATATGAACTGTATACCGTACTGAAAAAAGTACGCGCTCAGCGTGGTGCATTTGAGTTCGAAACCATTGAACCTAAATTTATCTTCAACGCTCAGCGTAAAATAGAATCAGTCGAAACTGTTGTGCGTAATGACGCGCATAAGATCATCGAAGAATGTATGATTTTAGCGAACGTGTCAGCGGCACAATTTATTGAACAGAATAATGCCGAAGCATTATTCCGCGTGCATGACAAACCAGATCCAAGCAAGTTAGCGACTTTCAGGTCCTTCATCGCTGAATTAGGTGGTGAACTGACCTTTAGTGATGAACCAACGCCAAAAGAATTAAGTAGCCAAGTTAATAAGTATTTATCAAGACCCGATGGTGAATTAATTCAAACTATGATGATCCGCTCTATGCGCCAGGCCGTATATCAAGCCGATAATATCGGTCATTTTGGTTTAGCACTTGAAGGGTATGCCCATTTTACTTCACCAATTCGTCGTTACCCTGACTTAATTGTGCATCGCGCAATTAAGGCGATTATCAATAAACAAGGGCAACAAACATCAGGTCATTATGCTTATAATGCACAAGAGTTAGATGAGCTTGGTGAACAATGTTCAATGACAGAACGTCGAGCAGATGAAGCCACCAGAGATGTTGAGTCTTGGTTGAAATGTGAGTTTATGCAAGACCATATTGGGTCTGAACACGACGGTGTTATTTCATCTGTAACTTCATTTGGTATTTTTGTGCGTTTAATTGATTTGCACATTGAAGGTTTAGTTCATATCACAGCACTAGGTAATGATTACTATCAATATGATGGTGATCGTCATGTGTTAGTTGGTGAGCGTAACCGCAGAGTATTTCGTTTAGGCGATAAACTAGAAGTGAGAGTGAAAGCGGTCGACCTTGATGAGAAACAAATCGATTTTGAATTGGCTGAATTACCGACTCAAGGTGGCAGGGCTTCTAACGGTCGAGCTGCTAATAAAGGCTCAAGAGGTCGCAGCAAAGCAAACGAAGCAAGAACACAAAATACAGCAACGTCTATTAGAGAACGTTTACGCAAAGGTGATGTGCCTTTAGATAAAGGTGCAGAAAAAGCAGGTGCGTCTACTAAATCGGATAGTTCGGGTAAACGGAATAGCAATAAAAGCAAAGATGAAAAAACGCCTAAAGGTGACGGCCGTAAAAAAGCGCTAAAAAGTGGTAAGAAAAAACCTAAGTCACGTGCAGGTAAAAGAATCGCAGCGAAAAAATCTGGTTCAGGCCCCAAGTCGGGCAAAGCAAAATCTAATAGCAGTAATAAAAAGTAGGTAAGTCAAAAAATGAGCGTTGAATTAGCATACGGTATCCATTCAGTTGCAGCTATCTTACAGCATGAACCAGAACGAGTTATTGAAGTCTATGTATTAAAAGGTCGCGATGACGACCGTGTTGTACCTATCGTGGCGGATGCTCAAAGTTTAGGTGTCTCCATTCAGTATATGTCTAGAAAAGCATTAGATGATAAAAGTGAAGGTGAACAACATCAAGGCATCATGGCAAAAGTAAAAGCCGGAAAGCAAAAAGACGAATCTGACTTGAAAGACATTATCGATGCCAAAGTTGCAGTCGGTAAAGCCCCATTTTTATTAGTATTAGATGGGGTTACTGACCCACATAATTTAGGGGCAGTGATCCGAACTGCTGATGCTGCAGGTATTGATGCGGTAATTGTACCTAAAGATAAATCTGCCAAATTAACCTCAGTGACTCGTAAGGTTGCTTGTGGAGCGGCAGAGGTGATGCCGTTAATTGTGGTGACTAATTTGGCAAGAACATTAAAAATGTTGCAGGATGAACAAGTCTGGATCATTGGCACCGCAGGTGAAGCGGAACAAGATGTATTCCAGATGAAATTTGACGGTCCATTAGCGATTGTAATGGGTGCAGAAGGTTCAGGCATGCGACGTTTAACCAGAGAACATTGTGACCAATTGGTGAAAATTCCAATGGCTGGCACAGTTTCAAGTTTAAATGTATCTGTGGCAACGGGTGTGATTTTGTTTGAAGCAGTTCGACAGAGAAGTTAAGAATTAATTTATAATGATTAAGATTAATTGAAGGGTATTAGTAAAACATGATGTTAAAAGTTAAGTTGTTCCTAATACTGTTTTTATGCAGTTTCACAGTATTTGCTATTGATGATGCTGAGTTGGATGAAGATGGAAACCCTATAGTGGTATCGGAAGCGGTTCCCACTTGGAGTATTAAAAATAAAAACATAGAACTGTCGTCTGATGCTTTGATAGGCAAGGCTTATGTTTTGCACTTTTGGGCAACCTGGTGTCCATATTGTAAACGTCTGCAACCTGGTTTAGAGACCATAGCAATAGAATATGTTGATAAAGGTATTGAAACGTACGCTATTAGTTTTTGGGAAAACCCTCGAGCAAAACCTACACAAGAAATGGAAAGTCGAGGTTTGTCATTTAAAGTGCTGGAAAAAGGCGATGATGTTGCTAAATTACTTGGCGTTCAAAGTACTCCCACAACAATATTTGTGAACCATAAAGGCGAAGTTTCTTTTAAATATATGCTCTCTGATCCTAATGATCCTCAACTTAGGTTAGCGTACGAAACTTTGATTGATGAAATAGAACAAGAAAAAGAGATTTAGCCGAAGCTGCCGCTCTAGCCGCTGCGAAAAAGAAAGAAGAAGAGGACGATAGCAAATAGTTTGATAATTAATCACATTGTTCTTGTTTTATTAGCTAATCCCCGTATAATTCGCGCCCAAATCAGCCATTAATTATAATTCCTTGCCTTTGTTCAAGTGTGGCTGAGCTTGATTTTGAGGCTAAAAATCCATAAGGAATCAAACGATGCGTCATTACGAAATCGTTCTAATGGTTCACCCTGATCAGAGTGAACAAGTTACAGGTATGATTGAACGTTATACTGGTACTATCACAGAAGCAAATGGACAAATCCACCGTCTTGAAGACTGGGGCCGTCGTCAATTAGCTTATCCAATTGAGAAACTACACAAAGCACATTATGTTCTTTTGAACATTGAAGCGCCAAGTGAAGTAGTTGCTGAGCTAGAAGAATCTTTCCGCTATAACGATGCGGTTTTACGTAGCTTAACTATCCGTAAAGATAGCGCAGTTACAGAAGCTTCTCCTTTAGCTAAAGAAGAGAAGAAAGAACAAGCTGCTTAATTTGCGCTGGAGTAAGTCTTAAGTGTTTAATCAAGTTGTATTAAGTGGCCTGATTTGCAAAGCACCTAAGTTTTCAGAAAGCCCAGCAGGGGTGGTGCATGGTCAATTTTCAATTGAACATAAATCCATACAGCAAGAGTCAGAGTTTAGTAGAAATGCTTATATTCGAATTCATGTTGTCACCTGTGGCAAAGAGCAACAACAGTTAATTAAAAATTTTATTGTTGGTGATGCAGTTCAAGTGAGTGGTTTTTTAAACCGTCACGAAAGTAATAAAGGGACTCCCATTATTGCCTTGCATGCTCAACAAATAGAAATACTCAATTAGGAGAATTCAAATGGCACGTTATTTCAGACGTCGTAAAGTATGCCGTTTCAAAGCTGATGGCGTAAAAGAGATAGATTATAAAGATCTAGCAACATTACGTAACTATGTTACAGAAAGTGGCAAAATCGTACCAAGTCGTATTACTGGTATAAGCGCAAAGTATCAACGCCAACTAGCTCGTGCAATCAAACGCGCACGCTATGTAGCATTGTTACCTTACACTGACTTACATCAATAAGAGGAATAATAAATATGAACGTTATCCTTTTAGATAAAGTTGCTAACTTAGGTTCACTAGGCGACAACGTAAACGTTAAGTCTGGTTTTGCTCGTAACTTCCTTTTCCCTCAAGGAAAAGCAGTTCCAGCAACTAAAGCTAACACTGAACAGTTTGAAGCGCGTCGCGCTGAATTAGAGAAGAAAGTTGCTGCTGAATTAGCATCTGCTGAAGCTCGTGCTGACAAAGTAACTGGTCTTGGTGAAGTGACTATCGCTTCTAAAGCTGGTGAAGAAGGCAAATTATTCGGTTCAATCGGTACTCGTGATATTGCATTAGCAATCACTGATGCTGGTGTTGAAGTTGCTAAAGCGGAAGTTAAAATGCCTGAAGGCGTTATCCGTGAAGTTGGTGAATTTGATATTGCTATCCAATTACACCCAGAAGTTACTGCAACAATTAAAATTGTAGTAATCGCTGAAGCTTAATTCATACACCGCTTGCGGTTATGAATTGATGAATAAAAACACCGTCTAAGGACGGTGTTTTTTTATGCCTAAAATATATCAACGTAAGTAGAGGGAATTTGTCGCTTATCCCCGATTCGGTGCAAGGTAGTAAAGTAAAGTTACCTTTTGCTAGAATTATGAAAATAGTCAATTAGAGTTAATACTCGAAATATAACTGGTAAAAATATATACTACGCACCACAAAATTTGAGGTGAAAATGAAAAAGATAGCATTTGAATGGTACGCGATAATAGAAGGTTGCTTCTTGGTTGCGTTGGGCTTTTTCTTTTTGCAGTCCAGCCAGTTATTGGTCGGTGGTACTGGTGGACTAGCTGCCATATCTAACCATGTCTATGAAATAAGCTTAGGTACTTGGTTTTTCTTAATTAATTTACCTTTCTTTATTATTGCCTATAAACAAATGGGCAAGTCATTCACGTTCAAAAGTATATTTGCGATAGCGCTTGTTTCAACCTTATCCGATACGTTGTCATCATTAATTGTCATTGACACCATTCCTCTTTGGTTAGCGGCTTTCATCGGCGGTGGGTTAATGGGGATAGGGCTTTTGTTGGTATTTCGACATGGTGCGTCATTAGGAGGGGTGAATATTCTGGCTCTCTATTTAGAGAAACATTATGGTATTCATACCGGTAAAGTTATTTTTGTGATTGATATGACGGTGCTTACGTTGGCATTCCAAGTGTATTCTGCACATCAAGTTCTGTATTCAGTGGTTGCTTCGTTAGTATTAACCTCAGTCATCGGCCGTTATCATAAAAAAGCGCCTATCAGTCAACAACAACCAAAACCAGACCGCCTCAAATCAAGATTCAAACGATTTAAGCTGTTATTTAAGTAATTAGCTATTTATCTCTCAATTGGGAATGATTTTCATCTCCACGTTGCGAAAAATAAAAGATAAACAAAGCCTAGGCTTGAATTAAATATAAATTTCCTGATAATCAGAACGTGTTTAATTACTTCTGAGTTTCGTTATTAAGCGAAATTTAGGTTATCAGAGTCCCAATGAATAAAATTATATGTTTATGTTTAGCGCTAACGATATTTGTTTTTTCGAGTGTAGGATTCGCGGCCAATAAATTTAATTTAAAGCCTACTAAACTGCCAGTCATCACTTTTTATACAGAAAACTTCCCTCCTGCAAACTATATGGAAGATAATGAATTAGTCGGTATTACCGTTGATTCATTAAAACTTATATGGGCCGATTTAAACTTACCCGATCAGGAAGTGACTATTGTTCCTTGGACAAGGGGTTATCGAAATGTGTTAAAACAACCCAATTCAGCCTTATTTACTATGTCTAAAATTGAAGCAAGAGAAGATCTATTTAAATGGGTAGGACCATTTTTTAAATCGGTGCATGTATTGATGGCGAAAAAAGTTCAAACCTTAAGTTTGATAATTTTGGTGATGTGTTAAATCATAAAATTGCGACAATCCAAGGTGATATATCTGAAATTTCGTTATTACAAATGGGCTTCCCTGATTTTAATATGGCGAAAGTGCAAAATTTAGAACGTGCATTTATTATGCTGCAATCTGGGCGTGTGGATATGATGATGGTCTCTATGCATGGATTTCAACATTTAACGGATCGATTAAACGCAGATGCAAGTAAATATGAGCAAGTTTGGCGAGTAAATCAAATTGGCAATTATTTAGCGTTTAACAAAAAAACACCGGATAAAGTGATTCAAGCCTATCAAAAGTCATTGGATAATGTGGCTAGTGAACGTAGATTAATTAAGAAAAAATATAACTTACCACAAATCGAATATTAACCTTTATGATAAATAGATTTTAAAATGAAAGCGTCTCAATTAACGGGTGTTTTTTTAGATGCAGCAACCATGGGGCAGGATATAGATCTTGAGCTGTTAAACGCCTTACCCCTAGATTGGATTTCATATCCTTACACATCTCCAAATGAAGTGCTCGAGCGCAGTAATAATGCACAGGTTATCATTACCAATAAAGTTAAATTGGATGCATCCGTTTTATCACAATTACCAGATTTAAAGTTGATATGTGTCGCGGCCACCGGCATGGATAATATTGATTTAATCGCTGCGGATGCCCTTGGTGTTGCTGTTAAGAATGCCAAAAATTATGCAGGTAATTCAGTTGCACAGTTAGTGTTTAGTTTAATATTAGAGTTGCTGAATAATACAAGTAAGTACAGTCAACGTGTACAACAGGGCTATTGGAGCAAGAGTAAATCTTTTTGTTTATTGGACTTCCCGATATCTGAATTAACAAATAAAACTTTAGGTTTAATAGGTTATGGCACTTTAGCTAAATCAGTAGAGAAAATTGCTGCGGCATTTGATATGAAGGTTATTATTTCTGATCATAAAGATGCCAACACAGTGAGAGAAGGCAGAGTTAGTTTTGATGAAGTGCTCAAAACCTCTGACGTCATTAGTATTCATTGTCCGTTAACAGCAAAAACGACTAACTTAATCAGTGCCGCTGAATTGAATTTAATGAAATCTAATGCGGTAATAATCAATACAGCTAGAGGTGGCATTATTAATGAGGCTGATTTAATCGAAGCCTTGCAACAGAATAAGATATTAGGTGCAGGGGTGGACGTATTAACGGTAGAACCGCCTCGTGCAGATCATTTAATGCTAAACACTCCTTTGGATAATTTAATTATCACACCGCATATTGCGTGGGCAAGTGTTGAAGCCCGCCAACGATTATTACAACAAGTGTGTGACAATATCACAGAACATTTTGCTCTGTGATAAAGTTTTGAGATTAGGAGCCAACATAAGTTGCGATAATATTACGCTTACACGCGTGATCTCTATGCTCGCCCAAATAGATTCCTTGCCAAACACCTAATAACAGCTTGCCATTATTGACTGGGATTTGAACCGCACTTCCCAAAATTGACGCTTTTATATGGGCTGGCATGTCATCGGCCCCTTCAAAAGTATGTAAATAATATGCAGCGTTTTCTGGAACATATTGATTAAAATGTGATTCCATATCGATTCTTACTGTGGGATCTGCATTTTCATTAATCGTTAAAGAAGCGGAACTGTGCTGAATAAATAAATTTAAAACTCCGATATGACAATTATGTAATTGAGGGAGTTGCTTGAGTATCTCAGGATCAATTAGATGAAAACCGCGTTTTCGAGGTTCTAATGTAATTTCAGTTTGCCAATTATTCATTAATCAATAACAGGCTAGATTAAACATCTAAAACGTCAAAAGAAACTTCAATAAATGCTTTACCAAATTCAGAGTCAAATGGAATGATCAGCGCCGCAGCTTCACATTTATGATTAATCGTATGACCTTTACCTGAAACAACCATAGGGGTTGCCATGTCGAAGTCATAGCCATTTTTTTCAAGAATGTTTTTTGCACCACCAGTAACCATATTGGTTATTTCACCAACCATATCGGTAACGTCAGCATCGATTGAGTCCGGTCTTTCCCCCAACATTTTTTCCATAATGGACAATGCCAAAGACTCTTCAAAAGTGATGGATAATGAGCCTTTCGTTTGTGGGCTTGCCATACCGATTAAACCTGAAACATCACCACGGGCTTGTTGTTCTCTTTTGAGTGATGGTTTACCCGGAACTAATTTAGTCATAGCCATGGTTTCAAGCACATTCATTAAAGACGATAAAAATGGATTTATAAATTTTACGTTCATAGGAGGTTTTGGTTACTTATAGTTGATGGATTATTAAATTAGTTTCGGATCAGTAATAAACTTAGAACTATATTCCACTGAATTCAATGTTTAAGTGAATTTGATTATATCAGTTAAAAATTAACGGGATATAGAAATGATTAATGAATTTATCCGACTGATTTATTATTCTTATTTTGATACATTCTACGGTCAGCTTGGTTAATTAATTCTAATACATCCGTCGCTTCGTCTGGGTAAATAGAAGTGCCAATACTGACGCCTATATTAATCTTAATGCCTGAAACATCAAAAGGCTGAGAGATAGATCGGTCAATTTTTTCTTTGATAATAGAAACAACGCTGATATCTACCAAAGGTGAGACCAAAATAATAAATTCATCACCACCGTAACGCGCAATGATATCTTCACTTCGAATATGTTTTCTTAACCGTTTTGCCACTTGATAAAGCACTTTATCGCCAACGGCATGACCATGAGAATCGTTAACTTGCTTAAATCCATCTAAATCACAAAACAGAAGTGCAAACTTATCCGTTGAACGGCCCGTACCTTTTGTTAATGAATCTAACTTTCGTTCTAAAAATAGTCGGTTCGGGATGTCGGTTAATGGATCGGTATTCGCCGAGGTCGATAATATGCCTTCAGCACGTTTGAATTCAGTGACGTCTTTGGCAATGACAATTACCCCTACCACTTCACCCGTCTCACGAGAAATATGAGGTAGGTAAGACATATATAAAAAATGAGGTTCTTGTAATTTGGTTGCCGTGATCCACGTTTCAAAGTTAACGGGTTTCTTTTCTTTTACACACTTATTTAAGTATGGATTGATAACGGCTTGGTAAGTCGTTGAGTCAAAAACTTGATCTGGAGTTCGACCAATTAGCTCATCAGAAGAAAATCCATAAAAATGAGCATAACTGTTACTTACATATTGATAACGATAATTAATATCTATGTAAGCAAATAAATCTAGGCTGTATCCTAAGACTGTCGAGAACACCTCTTTGTAAAAGGCATTTTTTTCCATGTTAACACCAAGTAGCTAAATTTTGAACGATGGTTAGTCTATTGAAGTTAAAATGAAAAACAACCGTAAATGTAAATTATTCAGCTTTGATTTGGTTATTAGTTAGTAAATTTGCAAAAGAAGAGGCATTAACTTTGTTCTTTTGTTACCCACTATTTTTTTATTCGTGTATAATGCGCGCAAATTTTAATGTGGTTGAAGTTAAAAGTTAAAGCAATATATGTGTTTTAACTGGCTTATTTTAATCGCATGGTCCCCAAGAAATATGAATTTGAGAGAAATTAAATGAACAAACCAGCTGATGCTGCTCACTTACGCAATATTGCTATTATTGCTCACGTTGACCACGGTAAAACAACTTTGGTTGACAAATTATTAGCACAGTCTGGAACACTAGAGACTCGTGGTGATGCCGAAGAACGTGTAATGGACTCAAATGATATTGAGAAAGAGCGTGGGATTACAATCTTAGCTAAAAACACAGCGATTGATTGGAAAGACTACCGTGTAAATATCGTAGACACTCCAGGACATGCCGACTTTGGTGGCGAAGTTGAACGTGTAATGTCAATGGTTGACTCTGTATTATTGATTGTTGATGCTCAAGAAGGTCCAATGCCGCAAACTCGCTTTGTAACACAAAAAGCATTTGCTCAAGGTCTTAAACCAATTCTAGTTATCAACAAAATTGATAAACCAGGTTCTCGTCCTGACTGGGTTATGGATCAAGTATTTGACTTGTTTGATAATCTTGGTGCAACAGATGAACAGTTAGACTTCCAAGTAGTATATGCTTCTGCATTAAACGGTTGGGCTTCTCATGAAGAAGGCGTAACTGGTACAGACATGACTCCATTGTTTGAAACTATTATTGACCAAGTACCACCTCCGGCTGCGGACATTGATGGTCCATTCCAAATGCAGATCTCTCAATTAGATTACAGCTCATACTTAGGTGTTATCGGTATTGGTCGTGTTACACGTGGTACGGTTAAACCAAACCAACAAGTAACAATCCAAACTGCTGCTGGTCCAGTTCATAACGCTAAAGTAGGTAAAGTATTTGGTTACTTAGGTCTTGACCGTTACGAAGCTGAAGGCGCACATGCTGGTGATATCATCGCGCTTACAGGTCTTGGTGAATTAAAAATCTCTGACACAGTTTGTTGTCCTACAGAAGTACAAGGTTTGCCTTTATTGTCTGTTGATGAACCAACAGTAACAATGACATTCCAAGTAAATACATCTCCTTTTGCTGGTCAAGAAGGTAAGTATGTAACGTCTCGTAACATCAAAGAGCGTTTGGAAAAAGAATTGGTTCATAATGTTGCATTACGTGTTGAGCAACTTGATGATCCAGATAAATTTAAAGTTTCAGGTCGTGGTGAATTACACTTAGGTATCCTAATTGAAAACATGCGTCGTGAAGGTTATGAGTTAGCCGTATCTCGTCCAGAAGTTATCATGCGTGAAGTAGACGGTGAGAAACAAGAACCTTATGAAACAGTAACGATTGATGTTGAAGAACAACATCAGGGTTCTATCATGGAAAAAATGGGTGTACGTAAGGCTGAACTTACTGACATGGCACCAGATGGAAAAGGCCGTATTCGTATGGACTTCATCATGCCTAGCCGTGGTTTAATTGGTTTCCAAACTGAATTTATGACGTTAACGTCTGGTTCTGGTTTGATTTATCATACATTCTACGAATATGGTCCATTTAAAGGTGGCGAAATTGGTCAACGTTTGAATGGTGTATTGATTGCCAATGCAACGGGTAAAGCGTTAACAAATGCAATCTTTAACTTACAATCTCGTGGTCGTATGATGATTGGACACGCAACGGACATCTATGAAGGTCAAGTTGTTGGTATCCATAGCCGTGATAACGACTTAACCGTTAACGTACTTAAAGGTAAGCAATTAACTAACGTACGTTCATCTGGTACAGATGAAGCTCAAACACTTACTCCTCATATCGTAATGACATTGGAACAAGCGTTAGAATTCATTGATGATGACGAATTAGTAGAAGTGACGCCAGAAAGCATTCGTATCCGTAAGAAGTTCCTTACTGAAAACGAACGTAAACGTAACTCACGTCCTAAGCCTAACGATATTTAATCGATTAGATTTAGATAAAACCGAGCCTAGCTCGGTTTTTTTATGTGTGTAATATAGGTTAAAGGTAAAACGTAAGGTGAACTAAGTTGTATAAAGTAGATGAATAAAAGTAAGTTAATTGGTGTTGGGTCGAGTGCGCCAAGGACTGTATTGCATATTGCTAATCGTCCGCCATTGGATGGTTTTGAACACGATATTAATAGGCCGTTTCAGCTAACAGAAGCAGCGGATATTATTCAAAAAACGGGAAATCATTGGCGTAAGGTGTTTTCTATATTAGCTAAAATCTCTTTTGCATTATTTGATACCCAATGTAAGACATGGCAAGAGTACCGAGATACTAAGCTATTAACAGAAGATGGATTTGAATATATCTGTTTTTCTGAGCTTAAAGATACTCGCAGTCAATTAGATTTAACTAAACACACGAGCGTTTCAATCACTTGTGGATTTAATTATGCACAAACACAGTTAGACACTTCTTCTTTGGTGTCTCATCATAATTTTGAAAAACTAAAATGGTCTGAGCAACATCACTGTTTAGTCACACCTTATTTTGATTGGCGTCAGTTGAATAATGAAATGCTGAGTATTGCCATCAATATAATTAAATCTAAGCTGTTAATTGGCGACGAACCATCACACTTAGCGTGAATTATTTGCTAAATGACAAAGTTTAAAAGCGTTTGGTGACTATAAAATGAAGACATTTTAAGTCAGTTACAGTAAAGTACAGGCAACTTAAATTGGCTTAAATTTAGCTATGCCTGATAAACGTATTGCTGCGGCAACAGAAGAAAATTTATATCGGATATTCACCATTCCTGAAGAGCCAGACTCAACTCTGTCACGGATTGAACAAGAAGTATCTCAAAACCTAGATGGTTTTTTACGTGATCATATCGTAGCGGTTGAAAAACCCTTGTCTGAGATCGAAAAAGACTTTCTAGACTCGGCTATGCCCGAAGAACCGCAATTTGTATCAGACATTGCCGATGAATTACTGCATAAATTAGTTGCTCAGTCAGTCCATACGTCTTCGCCAAGTTTTATTGGCCACATGACTTCTGCATTACCATACTTCTTATTACCTCTGTCTAAATTGATGGTGGGGTTAAACCAGAACTTGGTAAAAATAGAAACTTCCAAAGCATTTACGCCTTTAGAACGCCAAGTTATAGGAATGTTGCATCGTATTGCATACGGCAGCACCAGAGAAAATAACGACGGCTATTACGAACATTATATGCACAGTGCAAATAACTCATTAGGTGCATTTTGTTCTGGTGGTACGGTTGCCAATATCAGCGCTTTGTGGATTGCGCGTAATACCATGTTAGGCCCAAATGGGAATTTCAAAGGGGTAGCCAAAGAAGGTTTATACCGCGCCATGTTACATTATGGTTATGACCGTGTTGTGGTACTCGTTTCTGAACGTGGACATTATTCGTTAAGTAAATCCGCCGATATTTTAGGAATAGGGCGACAAGATATCGTCACGGTACCTACGGATGACGATAACAAAATTCGCATAGACTTACTTGCACAAACCATTACAGAACTAAAACAGCAAAATGCCGGTATCATGGCCATTGTTGGCATTGCGGGTACCACCGAAACTGGCAGTGTCGATCCACTTACAGCTATGGCTGATTTAGCTGAGTTACACAAGATCCATTTCCATGTCGATGCCGCATGGGGCGGGGCAACATTATTATCTGAAAATCAACGCCCTAAGCTTGCTGGAATCGAAAGAGCGGACTCAATTACCATTGACGCTCATAAACAAATGTATGTGCCTATGGGCGCCGGTATGGTGTTATTTAAAGACCCACATTCTACTGATGTTATTGAACACCACGCTGAATATATATTACGTAAAGGGTCTAAAGATTTAGGCTCACATACCCTTGAGGGCAGCCGTCCTGGTATGTCGATGTTGGTATATGCTTGTTTAAAAGTCATGGGCCGTAAAGGCTATCAAATGCTGATTGATCGTAGCATTAACACAGCTAACTACTTTGCCGAACTTATTCGTGAAGATGATGATTTTGAATTGATCACAGCACCAGAGTTATGTTTGTTAACCTACCGTTATGTGCCTAAAGTGGTTAAAGATTTTATGGCAACATGTTCCACCGATGAGAAGATTATTATTAACGATTTGTTAAATGACTTAACACGTTTTATCCAAAAGAAACAACGTGAGTCAGGTAAGTCGTTTGTATCGCGAACGCGTTTAACCCCCAAAATGTATGGTGGGCAAACCATAACTGTATTTAGAACGGTTTTAGCAAATCCATTAACGACTCATGATATTTTGAAAGATATTTTGCAGGAGCAAAGAGAAATAGCTAAGGAAAGTTGGCGAAGTCTGCCAGCTATTTTGAAAAAAGTAGTGCAACAAGGTTAATGTATAAAAGCTGGAGCCAGAATTAATCTGGCTCAGTTTAGTGTTAACAGGTAGCTATCGTTGAAAACAAAGGTTATCAATTAATCGAGCTTTACCCAGGTAAGCAGCACCTAAAATAACAATATCACTGCTGTTTTCAGTCACAGGTTCCATCGTCTTGGCATCTCTAATCAGCACATAATCCGTTTTTAGTCCGGCTTCATTAATAAATTCAGTGGCTAAATTTTGTAACCCTGCAATATCAGATGAGCCATCCAATAATGCATTTTTGATCAAGTTAAGTGCTTGGTTTAATGCTGGTGCAATCATTTTTTGCTCAGTAGTTAAATAACCATTACGTGAGCTTTTAGCTAAACCTGTTTCTTCTCTGAATGTTGCAACTCCGATGATCTCGATTGGCATATTTAAGTCAGAAACCATGGTTTTAATTAAACGTAATTGTTGAAAATCCTTTTCTCCAAAAACCGCAACATCAGGTTGGACTAAGTTAAACAGCTTTGCGACAACAGTAGATACACCACGAAAATGCCCGGGTCTTTGCGTCGCTTCGGCACATAACGTATGTTCAGTATCCGGTACTTCAACATACGTTTGTGCATCTAAACCGTTTGGGTAAACGTCGGTTGCTTTTGGATAAAACACAGCATGATTGTCAGCTGCTTTTAACTTGTCACAATCGGCTTCAAATGTGCGTGGATAAGCATCAAGATCTTCATTTTGGCCAAATTGCATTGGATTAACAAAAATCGATGTGATCACGATATCGGCGTATTTATGTGCTTCTTCAACAAGCTTAATATGTCCTTCGTGTAAGTTACCCATGGTTGGCACAAACGCTAATGACTTGCCTTGTTTCGCTAATTCTTTACGCCATAAGCGCAGCTCAGAAAGTTGATTAAAGATTAACAATGTAATAACCCTTAATTAAAAGAACGAGACTCGTCAGGGAACTCACCTGACTGTACTTCAGAAACGTATAGGTCAACAGCCTCACGCATATTACCTGTTAGGGCAATATAGTTTTTTGAGAACTTAGGAATGTAACCTGAGCTGATGCCAAACATATCGTGCATAACTAAGATTTGACCGTCAGTGACGTTACCAGCTCCTATGCCAATCGTTGGGATTGAAATAGCATCGGTAATGGCTTTAGCTAAATCAGTTGGCACACACTCTAAAACCAAAAGTTGCGCACCCGCTGCTTCTAACCCTTTAGCGTGTTCAATCATCTGTTGTGCTTTGTCGTTGTCACGACCTTGTACTTTAAAACCACCGAATACGTTTACCGATTGTGGCGTTAAACCTAAATGTCCACAGACTGGAATGCCATTTTGAGTCAGCTTTTTAATGGTGTCGTATAACCAATCACCGCCTTCCATTTTGATCATATTGGCACCGGCGGCCATTAATTCATGAGCATTTTCTAAGGTTTTTTCTGCGTTGTAATAGGTCATAAACGGCATGTCGGCAATGACTAATGCGTTATCGGCGCCAGCTCTTACACAACGGGTGTGGTAAGCAATTTGTTCATTGGTCACACTTAAGGTGCTATCGGCACCGTGTAATACCATACCCATTGAATCACCAATCAATAAAACATGAACACCTTGTGCGTCAAATAATTGAGCAAAACTTGCGTCGTAAGCTGTCAGTGCCGCTATCTTTTCGCCGTTTTGTTTCATCTTCAATAACGTTGAAGTTGTGATCTTTGCCATGATAAAACCTTTGTAATAAGTCTAACGTTTAATGTTATCAGTTGTTTGAAACGAATAAGTTTTCAATTACGACTGTTAGTGAGTCGATAATAACGGAGTCATGCCATTTAATGGAATGTTTTTAGTCAATGACTCAACAATAGTGCCACAAGGCAGAACTAAATCGGGCGTGATATCTAATAATGGATAAATTACAAACTCGCGTTGCTGTAAACCGTAATGAGGTACAACGAGCTGTTCATCATTAATTTGATGTTGGCCATATAACAATATATCTAAGTCTAAAGTGCGTGGGCCCCAGTGTTCGCCTACGCGGGTTCTACCGTGTTTGTCTTCTATGGCACAAGTGTGGCTAAACAATTGATGAGGCGTTAATTCCGTTCGAATTAACGCAACCGCATTAATATAATCTGGTTGATCAGCAGGCCCCATTGGTTTGCTGCTGTATATTTTAGATACCCCAACTAGCTCAGAGTGAGGTAATACCGTTAATTCATTAATGGCTAATTTTATGGTCTCTAATGGCGATTTTAAATTCGCACCTAAACCAACATAAACTAATTCAGTCATGTCAAACGTCCTTAGTTTTTGCCTTTCGGTTTATCGTATTGACGAGGTCTGCGCTTTTTCTTAGGGTAAGGCGTACTTGAAGACTTTGATTTAAACTCAGGTTTGCCATGGTTTGGGTTCGAGTAGGCGTGTTTTTTGCCTTCGGCCGACTGCTGATAATCAGTCCACCACCGCGCTAACTGGGTTAACTCCCCACCTTCAACTTCAGCTCGTAATAACAAGAAATCATAAGCGGCTCTAAATCTAGGGTTTTCGACTAACACCGAAGGACGTTTACCTGTGGTTTTTGTTAATCTGTGTTGGAAAGTCCATATTTCACGCACGGCTGTGGTAAAGCGTTTCGGAATGGCAATAGTTTGTACAGCACGTTGTAAAATGTCGTTGGTCGCGACTTGGAAAGCATCATAAGGATGTAAACCACCTTCCAATTCTAATGACGTGGCAAGCGCTTCCAATGGATACCAAAACATAGCCGCTAAAATATAGGCAGGCGATACCGATTTGCCCGAGTTGATACGTGTATCTGTGTTACCAAACATAATTGACAATAAACGTTCTTCTTTATCGTCAGGGTTACCTGTTAATTCTTGATCCACAGCAGGGAAGAAATAACGGAATAAACCATATTCTCTTAATGATTGATAATTGACTTGTGCTTTACCAGCTAACATTAGTTTTAAAGATTCATCAAACAAACGCGCAGGTGGAATATTCTTTAATAAATGAGCCAATTCAAATATAGGGGCTTCGGTACGTTCCGCTATCTGCATTCTCAATTTATTAGAAAAACGTACAGCGCGTAACATTCTCACTGGGTCTTCACGATAACGAGTTTCTGGATCGCCAATTAGGTCAATTAAGCCTTTATCTATGTCGGCCATGCCGTTGGCGAAGTCATAAATGGAGAAGTCTTTGATGTCGTAATATAACGCGTTGATGGTAAAGTCACGACGCTCAGCATCTTCATTCATTGAACCAAAAACATTGTCACGTAATAATTGACCTTCGTCACTTTGACGAGAGATTTTTTTAGCTAAGTCTTCTTTGCTAACATTTTCTTCTGATTCAACTTCTACTTCATGATGACCACGGAAAGTCGCCACTTCGATAATTTCACGACCAAACATAATATGGGCTAAACGGAAACGTCGGCCAATCAAACGGCAGTTATTAAAACAACGCTTAACTTGTTCTGGCGTTGCATTGGTCACTACATCAAAATCTTTAGGTTCTAAGCCTAATAAAATATCGCGTATACAGCCACCGACTAAGTAAGCGTCATAGCCGTTGTCTTTTAATCGATACAAAACTTTGAGAGCGCTTGGGCTGATGTCTTTTCTAGAAACCGGGTGTTCGCTACGTGGAATTGTCGTGGCGCCTTCTATCACTTTAGGAACTCTAGCGACATATTGTTTGGTCGGTGCCGTTGACGTATTTGGATTAATTGCTGGTGATGGAGTGTCACTTTTACTAAACCAAGAAATTACTTTTTTAAAAACCACTAAGAGATTTATCCAATTTTGTTGTTTGAAGTTCGAAACATGCAGCGAAAGCTGCGAATGCGGCGCATTTTACAGCAAATACCAATAAATATAAATAAGTTAACTGCGAATCAAACACCTTTAATTTTTAATTATTAAAGCTACACTATGTTTACTCAGTAAAAGCGAGATAAATTCAAGCGATTACAGGTAGTTAATCTCGGCAAATTCGCAATGTATAACAATAAAAAAGAGATAAAAATGTTGGATTTAATGAATGTAAACGGGTGGGCAATATTAGTGAGCAGCGTAGTGGCATTTGTCATTGGTGGTGTTTGGTATAACCCTAAAGTCTTTGGACAAAGCTGGATGGATGAACATGGCCATACTTTAGATTCGCTAGGTAACCCTGTTAAAGCGATGGGGCTGACTTTTATAACATCTACAATTACCGCTTGGGTGATTGCGGTTATTGCTTCAGGTTTAGGTGTAGATACATTAATGGAAGGTGTCCAGTTAGGTTTGTTGTTAGGTGTAGGAGTTATGTTGGCAACTCGTTATTCGGATGGATTGTATAATAACCAAAGTACAAAGTTGGCACTTATTGAAGGTGGTTACCGCGCAATTTATACCTTAGTGGTTTGTATTATTATTGCAGTGTGGTGATGTCTGTACCACCCTAGATTGATGAAATAAATTGTCGATTAAATTAAGATATCTAATTGAGTTGGGATATGTTTTATATCCCAATTTTTTATCGCCCATTCAATGATTTCAGTCACTGAGCTTGAACTTAACCAAGTTGTATTCTCAGTGGGCAAGCCTAAACAAGTTAATGCTTTTATTAATTCAGGAATGGGATCGTCGCAGTTTAGTGCGGGAGCATGGTTTTGTTTACTTAGTTTTTTACCATCTTCACTGACTATCAAAGGAAGATGTAAATAGCTAGGAGGCGTAACTCCAATTAAATTAAACAAGTTTATTTGCCTTGGGGTTAACTCCATAATATCTGCACCACGTACAACTTCCGTAATGCCTTGATCAATATCATCAATCACAACCACCAGTTGATACGCAAATAATCCACCAGTACGTTTTATAATGTAATCTTCATTTACAAGATGTTTATCTACCTCGATATGACCTTGCAACAAATCTTCAAATTGACCATGTTCAAAGTGTTGTTTTAATCGAACAGCATGTTGGTCAAATTCATGGTTTTTATCGCGGCATTGACCAAGATAAATACCACCTAATTTTTTAATGCCTTTGCGTGTGCAGTGGCAAGTGTATAGATGGTTGTGTTTTTTTAACTGATCAAATATGTGCTGGTAGCGCTCTTGCCGAGAAGATTGAACCAAACATTGGCGATATTGTTGTTCGCTTGTTGTATTTGGATCTTGATCCCAAAATAAGCCAAAACGTTGCAAGCCATCTAAGATGGTATCAACAGAGCCTGGGACTTCTCTTGGTTTGTCTATATCTTCTATGCGAACAAACCAAAGGCCATTTTGCGATTTAGCTTGTAAATAACTGCCAAGAGCCGCCACGAGAGAACCAAAATGTAATGGTCCTGATGGGGATGGCGCAAAACGCCCACGATATTGAGTATTAGATTGTTGAAATTGGTGTTGCAGTTGAAATGATGATTTCACAAAAGAAAAAAGGGTTAAGGCTTATGCCTTAACCACCTAATTGTTTCTCTTTAATTTCAGACAATGTTTTGCAATCGATACATTGATCAGCGGTTGGACGAGCTTCCAAACGACGAATACCAATCTCGATGCCACATGTCTTACAAAAACCAAAATCACCACTCTTTATTAGAGTTAGTGTTTTTTCAATTTTCTTAATTAATTTACGTTCACGGTCACGGGTACGTAATTCTAATGCAAATTCTTCTTCTTGCGAGGCACGATCAACCGGATCTGGGAAGTTTGCCGCTTCGTCTTGCATATGAGACATAGTACGATCAACTTCTTCACGTAATTGATTACGCCAAGCTTCTAAAATCTTTCTAAAATGATCGTACTGTTCATCTGACATGTACTCTTCATTTTTTGACTCAACATACGGCTCAACGCCTGCGAGGGCTAGCAATCCTAATGATTTTTTATCTGCCATGCGTTGTTTTCTCCTGATAATTCAACTGGTTAGCGCGTTATAGTATTTTTATCCAGCAACCAGTGGCGTTACTGCTTTAAAAAACGGCGCTATCTATAGCAAAAATTAGCGCCTACCGCAATTTATTTATCTAAAATGGCCAAAATAAATATTAATTAAGACCACTGAAATTCACTCGTTTTGGTGGCAACAATTCCATCTAAATCGATATGTGTATGTAATACGATAATTTCTAACCCGTCAGTATGAGCTCGTTTTAGTTCATCAGCGTATTTAGGATCAATATGATCAGCCACTGTCATTGACTTAATGCCAGTATGTTGCACCAAAAACACCAATACGGCTCGATGGCCTTGTTGGATCATTTCTGCTAATTCTCGGATGTGTTTTTGTCCCCGAGTCGTCACCGCATCTGGAAATGCTCCTAACCCTGTTTGTTCATCTAACAACAAAGTTGTAGATTTTACTTCTATAAAACAGTTAGGTTTTGTATCGCCCCTAAGATCATTATCCGTGAGCAATATGTCAATTCGACTATTTTCATTACCGTACTTTACTTCTGTTGCCAGCTTTGCGTAATTGGAGACCGTTGGCAATAAACCATTATTGATAGCTTCAACGACAACGTTATTGGCTTTAATCGTGTTAATGCCAATAAAGTGACCTAATTGATTTTGTGCTAACTCAAAAGTGTTAGGGTATTTTCGTTTAGGGTTATCACTGGTACTAAAATAAACGTTGAAACCAGGCTCAGCACAACCTGTCATCGCCCCGGTATTGGGGCAATGAATGGTGATCTCTTCACCAGAGGTGGTGGTGACGTCGGCCAAGAAACGTTTATAGCGTTTAATTAATTTTCCTTGGGATAATGCAGAGTTATGTTGCATAACTTAGTTTATTAATCCTTAGATTTATTGGGTTTCAAATGAAGTAATCCTGCCACAATTAAGCCGCCTATGATGCCATAAAGACCATCTAATATGACGCTTGTTATGCCAAGCAATAAACCACTTGTCGCAGGGATTATGCTTAATAAGAAAGTGGAGGCGTGGTGTAACCATTCTATATTGTGGGTTAACATGCCGCCGCCAACTAAGAACATAGCTACCAAACCAATCCAGCTCAGGCTTTGCATTAATCTTGGTGCGAATACCAGTAAACCAGCTCCTAGTTTGTTTAAAATTTTGTTGAAAACATTGGTGGGTTTAAGCGATTGCCAGAATAAACCAACATCATCAAGCTTAACAATGACAGCAACTAAGCCATAAACCCCAATAGTCATAGCAATCGCGATGACAGACAGCACCATAATTTGTTCGTTAAGCGGAACATTGGCTATGGTACCAAGGGCGATAATGATAATTTCGGCTGATAACACAAAGTCTGTTTTTATCGCACCTTTAATTTTGTCTTTTTCATATTGCACCATATCTAAGTCTGGCTGGGATAATGCAGACAATAACTTTTCTTGTTGTTTATTTTTTGATTTTCGATTGGCGGCCATTTCTAGGATTTTTTCAGCGCCTTCGAAAGATAAATATAAACCACCTAAAATTAGCAAAGGGACAATTAACCAGTTAGCAAAAAAGCTAATTAATAATGCCGCGGGAACAAGAATAAACTTATTGATAAAAGAGCCTTTTGCTACAGCCCATACTACTGGTAACTCTCTGCTTGCGGAAACCCCCGAAACTTTTTCAGCGTTAACGGCTAAATCATCACCAAGTACGCCTGCTGTTTTTTTTGCAGCAACTTTTGTCATTGCCGCAACGTCATCTAAGATCAGAGCGATGTCATCAAATAAGGCAAAAAAGCTAGCGCCAGCCATAGGTATTTTCCTTCATAAGAACGATTAAAAAATTTGATTAAAATTGTAAAACGACTTAATTAATGAGATGTATTCAATAACTATATTAATGATAAAACAAGGAATAAACTGACTAATTAGAATTAATTTTCTATTATGAACCCATTATCCTATCTCCAATTATTTTAACTATGAGAGTAACCCATGTCAGATATCCTAAACGTAAACGTTTCTAAACAAGCTGCACCTGCCCAATGGGGGATAAATACGGCAATTAGTATGAATGCTGATGGCCATGTCATTCATATCACTCACACTGATTACAAGTCGCAATTAAGCACTATTCAAGCATCAGCTCGTAAAATTCAGTCTATGGGCGTAAATGCGGTTGCACTCGCAGAAACGTGGGATATTGAACAACAATGGAGTTTTTACCTAGGTTTTGTGACCGCAAAAGGTGGTCAAACTGTTGTATGGGCAGAAGGCGATACTAAAGAGTTAGATAACAGAAAACTGACTTTTGACTGGTCTAAAAAAGTAACGAACTTATCTCCACAAGATATGTACCCGTTGGCGTTAGCTAATAGTGCAATCAACCTGATCACTGAATTAGCACCAGATTGCGTAACACATGAAATTGTCATGGGTGATGATTTGTTAGAAGCTGGATGGGTAGGACTTCACTCTGTAGGTCGTGCCAGTATTCACCCTCCTGTGATGTTAACGTTAGATTATAACCCAAGCAAAGATCCACAAGCGCCAATTTCAACAGCTTTGGTGGGTAAAGGGATTACGTTTGACAGTGGTGGTTATTCAATTAAAGCCTCAGAAGGCATGTTAACCATGAAGTGTGATATGGGGGGGCTGCAACAGTGACTGCAGCGCTGGCGTTAGCCATTTCTCGTGGTCTTAATAAACGCGTTAAGTTAATTCTGTGTTGTGCAGAAAACTTAATTGGTGGCAATGCTTATAAACTAGGTGACATCTTAACTTATAAAAATGGTACTACTGTTGAGATAGTGAATACCGATGCCGAAGGGCGTATTGTATTAGCCGACGGTTTGTTACATGCCGGAGAGCTTAAAGCCGAACGTGTAATCGATGCCGCGACATTAACAGGGGCAGCCATGATGGCTGTAGGCAGTGAATACAATGCAGTATTTGGCTTAGACAAACCATTCGTTTCACAAGGATTACATGCCGCTGAATTAGAGTTTGAAGGCGCATGGGCATTGCCTTTAGAGAAATTTCATCAGCAATCATGTCCATCCGCTTATGCTGATACTGCCAACAGTCGTCCACAAAAAGGTGGTGGCATGGGGGGCGCATCTAATGCAGCAGGTTTCTTATCAAGATTTGTCGCTAATGAAGGTCAAAATTGGTTACACTTTGATTTAGCTGGTGCCTTTGTTGCAAGTGGAACAGACAAATACGCGCCAGGTGCAACAGGCCTTGGTGTTCGTACGATTGCTAGAATATTGTTAGACGATTAATTATTAACATAAATTTATCTAATGATGAAAACCGCCAAATTGGCGGTTTTTTGTTGGTTGCATGTATATGCAGACACGATACTATGATCCAGTCATCAGGCGATGTAATTAATCATTGCCCCATTTACGTTCTATATTGTCCCACCAGTTTAGACATATCTAGTGCAACATCATTAAGTTGTTTACTGATGCTTGTGGCTTCTGCAGTGCCATCTGCGGTTTCTTGTGCAACAGCAACTATCTGATGGACGTTTTGATTGATAGTTTCAGAAACCATGGTTTGTTCTTCTGCTGCGGTTGCGATTTGACTGTTCATGTCATTGATTGTCGTAACTGAATGGCGTATGGCTTTTAACGCAGAGTCAACTCTTTCAGCTTCAGTGACCGTGTGAATACATTTTTCATTGATTTCGGTGATTGCGTGTACGGCTTCATCGGTGCCGCCTTGAAGCTTAACGATCATACGTTGAATTTCTTCTGTGCTACTGGCCGTTCTTGCCGCTAAGGTTCTTACTTCATCGGCAACCACTGAGAAGCCTCTACCTTGCTCACCGGCTCTTGCTGCTTCAATTGCGGCATTGAGGGCAAGTAGATTGGTTTGTTCTGCTATGCCTCGTATAACTTCTATGACACCACCAATATTTTTAGATTCTTCACCTAAGTTACCGATAACTTCAACACCAATATTGACCTGATCACCAAGACCATTAATTACTTCAATGGCGCCATCTAATATTTTAGATGCATCGGTTACTTGGTCTTCAGCTTCATGGGCTGCTCTTGCGGCATTACTTGCACTTTGGGCAACGTCTAATGCTGTGGCTGACATTTCATTCATGGCGGTGGCAACTTGGTCACTCTCAGAATGCTGGCGTTGAACGCCGGACTCTGCTTGGTCCATTAGTTGGGTCAGCTTGACACTTGAGCTTGATAAGATTTGAGTAGAGCCATTAATCTGTTTGACCATATCGGCAATTTTGGTGGCAAATAAGTTAAAGGCGGCAGAAAGCGCACCTAGTTCATGCCCTTTAGATTCATCTAATCGTTTGGTTAAATCGCCATCACCGTTAGCAATTTCATCTAAGGCACTCACTGCGTGGTTAATCGGCTTAGTAATGGTTTGCACTAACTTTATCGAAATAGCTGACATGATCACTAATAACACAATCGCTAAACTGATTATTTTAAAAATACTGGTTGAAAGCATTTCTTGATTTTCAGTTTTTAACACGGCTAAAGTTTGTTCTAATTCATCAATGTAGAAGCCAGTAGCGATGATCCAGTTTGTGCTAGGGATCATGACCGCTTTTGCTAGTTTTGGTGATGGTTTACTGGAATTCGGTTTAGGCCAAGTATATTCAACATAGCCGCCACCGTTTCGTGCTTGTTCGATATATTCTTTAACTAAATATCGACCTTGTGGACTTTTAGAGTTTAAAAAGTTTTTCCCTTCACGTTCAGGACTGTCGGCACTAACAACTTGATTTCCTTTAGTGTCGTAAACAAAAAAGTAATTACTACCTTGTTGGTATCTTAAGTTTCTTAGAATCGTTTTTTTGGCTTCATCCGATTTGGCATTTGCAACGGAAGTAATCGCTAATTCAATAAAGGAGTCGAGTTGGGCTTTTTTCTCAGTAAATAAAGAGGCTCGTAATTGCTCTTGGTTCTTTTCACTCATTTGTTCTGACTGTGACGTTGCCAAAAAAGTGATTGCAATTGCTGTGAGCACTAAAGGTAGTAAGGCTACCGATAACACTTTAAATTTAATTGATCTATTTGCCATGTGGATTTACCTATCGTCATAACTATTACATTTTATCGGATAAATATAGTTAATCTTTAATCAATAGTTAATAAATTTAAGGTATGAATATGTAGCATTTAGTACTTGTTTATATGGTATTAAGTTATTGTCTATAAAGGTTTTTTTGTTTGTAAGGTGAGCCTGAGTTTGAACGATTTACAATATCAAGTGTTGATTTATATTTTTGCATAATAATACTCATTTTAGCATTAACAATTAGGTCGCCATTCTTAGTTGCGGTAGTATGTTTGTTAGTTGTAAATAATAATTCATTAAAATCAATACGATATGAATTAGATGGGAGGTTCCATGATTGACTTAATAGCGACATTTATTTTCTTTTTTGCCGTAATAGACCCAATTGGTACTGTGCCTGTTTTTATAGCTGTCACTCAACAACATGATGCTAAAACCAGAAGACGTATTGCACTGTTAGCCACTTTAGCGTCTGCGAGTATTTTGTTGTTTTTTGTGGTTGCCGGGAAATTTATATTAACGGCAATGAAGATCCCATTACCTACGTTCAAGTACTGTATGGGAATCTTCATCGCCGTATGTAAGCCGTAATATGCTAAAGCAGCAAAATGTCGCGGAAGACGCTAAGTAACTGAAAATACGTCTTCTGGTACAACGTCATGTTGTTGGTGACAACTATAAAAACGGGCACAGTACCAGTAGGTCTATTACGGCAAAAAAATAAATGTCGCTATTAGTCAATCATAGAACCTCCCGTCGTCGTATTGAATTTAATGGTATTTGCAACTAACGAAACATACTACCGCAACTGAAATAGAGCCTATTGTTAATGCTAAAATGATATTATTATGCCAAAATATAAATCAACACTGATATTATTAAATCATTCCCG